>CAWELU010000061.1:0-261880 GCA_963809965.1 uncultured beta proteobacterium | reverse complement strand
TCGCTCCACCCGGCGCAGGTCGGCGTCGACCATCATCGCGATGAGCTCGGCGAGCGATGTGCGCGCTGACCAGCCGAGCTTCTCGCGCGCCTTGCGCGGGATCGCCGAGCAGCACGTCGACCTCGGCCGGGCGGAAGAACTGCGGGATCGACGACGACGTGATCCTCGTAGTTCAGGCCGACGTGCGCGAACGCGATCCTGCACATGTCGCGCACCGTCGTGGTTGCGCCCGTCGCGATCACGTAGTCGTCGGGTGCTTCCTGCTGCAGCATGAGCCACATCGCCTCGACGTAGTCGCCGGCGAATCCCCAGTCGCGCTTCGCGTCGATGTTGCCGAGCCGCAGCTCCTTCTGCCGGCCGAGCTTGATGCGGGCGACGGCGTCGGTCACCTTGCGCGTGACGAACTCGAGGCCGCGCAGCGGCGACTCGTGGTTGAACAGGATCCCGCTCGACGCGTGCAACCCGAAGCTCTCGCGGTAGTTGACCGTCGACCAGTGCGCGAACAGCTTGGCGACGCCGTACGGACTGCGCGGATAGAAAGGCGTCTTCTCGTCCTGGTGCTCGGCCTGGATCAGCCCGAACATCTCGCTTGTCGACGCCTGATAGAAGCGCGACCTTCGGGTCGTGAAGTCCCGGATCACCTCGAGGATGTTGAGGGCGCCCACGCCAGTGACGTTGGCGGTGAGCAGCGGCTGCCGCCATGACGTCGCGACGAAGCTCTGCGCGCCGAGGTTGTAGACCTCGTCGGGCGTGCAGGCCTCCAGCGCGCGAAGGATCGATGTGATGTCGGTCAGGTCGCCATCGATGAGCGTCACGCGGTCGACGATGCCGAGTTCGTGCAGCCGCCACAGCGTGTCGGTGCTGCGGCGGGCGAGCAGCCCGGCCACCCGGTAGTCCTTGTTCAGCAGGAACTGCGCGAGGTACGCGCCGTCCTGCCCCGTGATGCCCGTGATGAGGGCGGACTTGCTCATTCTCGTTCTCCCTGTGCTTTCCGTCCAGCCGCTCCCAGTGCGCCAGCATCGCGCGGAGCGACTCGTCGAACGGCGTCGCGGCCGCCCAGCCCGTGGCGCGCCGGATCTTCTCCGGGTTGCCGCGCACGCGCCGCT
Organism: uncultured beta proteobacterium; assembly: GCA_963809965.1. Classification (GTDB taxonomy): domain Bacteria; phylum Pseudomonadota; class Gammaproteobacteria; order Burkholderiales; family Casimicrobiaceae; genus CAIWHR01. The sequence continues at coordinate 260,774 of CAWELU010000061.1, read as the reverse complement.
GCTCGGCCGGCCGCAGCCGCGCCGGGTCCTGCCGGACCGCCACGTCGACGCCGGCCAAGCTGCGCCATGCGCAGGAGCAGCTCCCTGATCGACCGCTCCGCGCCCGAGCATACGTTGTACGTTTCGCCGGGCGCGCCCCGCAGCAGCAAGTCGCAGATAGGCGCGCACGACGTCGCGCACGTCGGTGAAGTCGCGCGTGACGTCGATGTCGCCGACGTCGACGACCGGCATCGCGGCGACCCGCCCTGATCGCCGCAATCTGCCGGGCGAGGCTCGCGACCACGAAGGCGTCACTCTGCCCCGGCCCGATGTGGTTGAAGGGCCGCGCGAGCCGGATATCCATTCCCTCGGTGACGGTCCACTGCCAGCACAACGCCTCGGCCGCGACCTTGCTCACCGCGTAGGGATTGCGCGGCGCCGGCGGCCGCGTCTCGGCGATCGGCAGCTCAGCCTCCGGCACGAGCCCGTAGACGTCGCCGGTGCCGACGAACACCATCGGCCCGGCGAAGCCACGCCGCTGCAACGCCTGCAGCAGGTGCAGCGTGCCGAGAAGGTTGACGGCCAGCGTCGCCTCCGGATTGCGAAACGACTCGGGGACGTTGCTGATCGCCGCCAGGTGCAGCACCGCATCGGGGGCCGCCGCGTCGACGACGTCGCGCGCTTGATTGGGGTCGCGAAGATCCAGCTCGACCGGAACATCGGTGAGTTGCCAATCTGAGAGCGCCGGGTCCGCGGCGACCATGCCGGCGAGCGTCGCGCCGACGAAGCCGTACCTGCCGGTGACGAGCAATCGCTTCATGCTCCTGCTTCCGCCAGCGTCGGAGGGCCGGGCGACCGACGTGCTTGCGCCACGTATCGGGGACTGCGACACCGGTGGGAAAACCACGTCCGGTTCGCGCGGCGCGCGCCTCATAGCGCCTGACGATAGGCGTCGCACACCACCGCCGCACACGCGTCCCACGTGAATCCCGCAGCTCGCGCCAGACCGCGCGCGGCCATCGCCGTCCGCCGGGACGGATCCTCCAGCACCGCTGCCATCGTCGCGCTGGTGGCCTCCGGCTGTTCCGGGTCGATGGTCACACCCGCGGCACCGACGACCTCCGGCAGCGACGCCCGGTCGGAGACGATCACCGGGACGCCGGAGGCCATCGCCTCGAGCGGCGGCAGGCCGAAGCCCTCGTACAGCGAAGGAAACACGAACAGCGCGGCCCCGGCGTACAGATCCGGCAGCGCGGCCGCGGGTACGTGGCCGAGGAATCGGATCTGGCCGCGCTCGGCGAGCTGGTGCAGCCGGTTCACCAGTGCCGACGCGCGCCACCCGTGGGCGCCCGCGACCACGAGCGGGTAGCGCTCGCGCATTTCCGCTGGAAGGCCGGCGTACGCCTCGAGCGCGTGGGCGATGTTCTTGCGCGGCTCGATCGTTCCGACCGTCAGCAGGTAGCTCCCGTGCACCAGGTCCAGCTCGCGCAGCGTGGCGGCCGTCTCTTCCGCGGATCGCGGCCGGTAGTCGCCGGACACGCCCAGATACGCGGTGCGCACGCGCTCCGGCGCAACACCGAACGTCGCGAGGACCTCGGCGCGCACGAAGTCCGAATCGACGAGGATCGCCGCGGCGCGCGCGAGCGCTTCGGGCAGTCCGCGCTCGAGCCAGCGAACGCGGTCCGGCGGGTGAGTATCGGGATAGCGGGACCACGAAAGGTCGTGGACCGTGATGACGACCGGTACGTCGTAGGCGAGCGGAACATAGTTCTGCTCGTGGTAGACCTGGATTCGGTGTCGCCGTAGGCCACGGCAAAAACCAAGTCGATGGACCGCCTGGCGCAACTGGCCGCGAAACGGTACCCACGGCTTCACGCGCTGCACCAGCGTCGGTCCACTGCCACCCAGCTCGCGCGGCGGCTGCGGGCGCTCATGACGCCAACGGTACCGGTAGAACGAGTAAGGGTCGACCTCTCCCTGCTCGGCCAGCGCCCGCCCGAGGTGCACGATGTAATTGCCGATGCCCGTGAGCGGCGACAGCAGCGGCGTGGCGTTGAAGGCAACGCGAATCGGCATGGACTGCACTTGGAAGCGGCCTGTTCCGCCGGTGAGAGATGCCCGTCTTGTGTTCCAATATAGCATCGCTGACGCCACGAATCGCACGACCGCAGAACTGCACCTGCATCCTTCCTGCGTCGTCTCCAATATGTCAAAATCGATCGATCAAAGGAAAACGCCCGATAGCCGACATCTGTCCGCGGTCCAGTCCGATCCGACCGGCCCAATTGCCCGCACAAATTCCCTACGAACCGTGACGGATTGACCCAGAATCGGCTCTGGCCGATCCCGCAGAATCGGTCTTTCGATCATTAGTCCGGAGATCCTGTATCGACGTGGATCGTCGGCCCGCGGCGGTCCGGGCCCGCCGCAGTCGTAGGCTTCAACTGCGGACCACGGCGCCGATCGTCCGGCCCGGCACCCCTTCCGCATGACGCACCCCCGCGCAATCGAGAACGCCCGCATCGCCGTCGTCCACGACTGGCTCGACACCTGGCGCGGCGGCGAGAACGTCCTGGCCGAGATCGCTCGGCCTCTTTCCGAATGCCGATCTGTTCGCGCTGGTCGATTTCCTGCCCGACGCGTTGCGCCCGCGGATTCTCGGCAAGGTAGCGCGAACGAGCTGGCTGCAGCGCCTTCCGTGGTCCCGAAAGTATTTCCGTGCGTTGCTGCCGCTTTTCCCGCGTGCCATCGAATCACTCGATGTCTCGGGCTACGACATCGTGATTTCGATCTCGCACGCCGTCGCGAAAGGCGTGCCTACGCATCCGTGGTCAGCTGCACGTCTGCTATTGCCTGACGCCGATGCGCTACGCCTGGGACCTGCGCGTCTCCTATCTCGATGCCGGCAGGAGCAAGACATGGCGTTCGACGGGTGCTGAGCGACGCGCTGCTGGATCGGCTACAGCGGTGGGATGTTGTTTCGAGCAAGCAGGTGGACCGGTTCGCTGCAATCTCCGAGTACATAGGCGACCGCATCGCGCGATGCTACGGCCGTGACGCAAGCGTCATCTACCCACCTGTCGATACCCGGTTCTTCACGCCGGGAGGCCCGCGGGACGATTACTTTCTGGCGGCATCGCGCTGGGTTCCGTACAAGCGGATCGACCTGATCGTCGAATCCTTCAGGCAGATGCCCGATCGCCGGTTGATAGTCGTTGGCGACGGCCCGGAGGCGCCGCGCGTGCGCGCTGCGGCAGGACCCAACGTCGAGTTCGTCGGCGAGGTGGCACGCGAACGGCTGCGTGAACTGCTACGTCGCGCGCGCGCGTTCATTTTCGCTGCCGAGGAGGACTTCGGCATCCTGCCGGTCGAAGCGCAGGCCTGCGGCACGCCGGTCATCGCGTATCGGCGCGGCGGTGTGCTGGAGACAGTGCGCGGCCTGGAAGCGGCGCAGCCGACGGGGGTGTTCTTCGATGAGCAGATCCTCCGCGGCAATCGCAGCCGCGGTGCGACAGTTCGACGCACGGGGCGTAAGCATCGACCCGATCGAATGCCGAGCAAATGCCGAGCGCTTCGCGGCAACGCATTTCCGTGCCGCGTTCCAGGCGTTTGTCAGCAACGCATGGATCGAATTCGCGTCGGCCGAAGCGATAATGTGCGCATGGCCCGCAGCGTCCTGAAGCCCTATGCCACGCTATTTGCCGGCGTTCTGCGCGCCAGCGATCCGGTCGTCACGGTTGCCGTCGGCCTGGCCGCGTATCGGGCTTACCTCGGGTCCTTTCGCCCGCCTGAGCACTACGTCTTTTTCATTGCCGGAGGAGCGTTTGCGGTTGCCGCGCTCTTCCCGATATTTCGGCTCTACCAGCCGCAGCGCGGCATAGGATTCGCGGACGAGCTCCGGCAGCTTCTGCTGGCCTGGCTGCTGGTCGCGGCGATCACCGGCATCGGCATCTTCGCGACCAAGACCGGCGACGATTATTCGCGCGTCTGGGTGATCGAGCTGGCTTACCGGTGGACTGCTTGCGACGGCCACGGTACGAATCTTGATGCGGCTTGCGCTCCGCAACCTGCGGCGGCGGGGCCTCAATCTGCGGCACATCGTAATCGTCGGAGCCGGGACGCTCGGGAACGATGATCGCCGAGCGGTTGCAGGCGCGCCACGTGGACCGGGCTCAACGTGGTCGGGTTCTACGACGACGACCCGACCAAGCTCGGCGCGCTGGTCGCCGGTCGTCCGATACTGGGCACGACCGCCGACCTCGCCAACGCCGTCGATACCGGGCAATATCGATCAGGTGTGGATTGCGTTACCGCTGCGAGCGGAAGAGCGCGTCCGGGCAGTCCTGGCCGCGTTGCGCGCATCCGCGGTCGAGGTTCGTTTCGTCCCGGACATCTACGGCTTCCACCTGCTCAATCACTCGGTGACCGAAATCGCCGGGTTGCCCGTTGTGTCGTTGACGGAATCACCGATGTCCGGCGCCAATCGAGGAATGAAGGCCCTCGAGGACTATGTACTGGCCGCGGTGGCCTCGCTGCTGCTGATGCCGGTCATGCTGTTGATCGCGCTCGGCGTGAAGCTGACCTCCGCCGGCCCCGTCCTCTACCGACAGGAGCGCGTCACGTGGAACGGCGAGCGCTTCGCGATGCTCAAGTTCCGCACGATGCCGGTCGACGCCGAGGCCGCGAGTGGCCCGGTCTGGTCGCGGAGCGGCGAACATCGCGCCACCGGTTTCGGCGCGTTCCTGCGCCGGTACAGCCTCGACGAGCTGCCGCAGCTGCTTAACGTGCTGGCGGGCGAGATGTCACTCGTGGGCCCGCGGCCCGAGCGCCCGGAGTTCGTCGAGCCGTTTTCGGCAGCAGATCCCCGGCTACATGCAGAAGCACCTCGTCAAGGCCGGCATCACCGGCTGGGCGCAGGTGAACGACCTGCGCGGCGACAGCGACCTCGAGCGGCGGATACAATACGATCTCTACTACATCGAACACTGGTCGTTGTGGTTCGATCTACGAATCCTGGCGCTGACGCTGTGGCACATCCTGAAGAGCCGTCACGCCCACTGAGAACCGGAACTGTCGCGGGCCAAGCTGGCGGCGCTTTCGCACGGCACCCGGTTCGCTTGGCCGTTGCCCTTCTGGCCGCAACCATTGCCGTCTGCTCGCTCGCCTATCTGGCGGTCGCGGTGCCCGGCACGTGGTTTCCGTCCGCATCGCCGAAAACGTGGCTTGCGCGCGATCTGCAACTCTCGCGTGGCGTCGGAAGCCTCGATGGCGACGAGCTGGTCATCTCGGCGCCCGATGCGACCGGCACCGCGCTCGTCACCGTGAATACGGACTTTCGGTCGAGCGACTATCGCGTGATCGCCTGGGCCGCGATCGACCTTCCGGACCAGGCGGACGTGCGGTTGCTCTGGCGCAGCGACTACGCTCCCGCCAAGCTCAATTCGATCCCGCTGTCGATCGCATCCGGACGGCTTCTCCCCATATCGCTGGCCGGGCACCCGGACTGGCTCGGGCGCATCACGGGAATCGCGCTCACGATCCGGGGTCCGTTTCCGCAGCCTGTCCGCATTCGCGGATTCGTCGCGCGACCCATGGGCGCAAGGGAGCTCGCAAGCGACCGAGTCCGCGAGTGGCTCGCGTTCGAGGGCTGGACTGGCACGTCGATCAACACGGTGACCGGTGGCGCCGACGTCCAGGATCTCCCGCTGCCCGCGTTGCTCGCGGCCGGGATCGCGCTCGCTGTGCTCGCATGGTTTGCCATCGGCCGCTGGGGCCCGGTTCCCGTTCCGACGTCCGTGCTGGCGCTGCTGTTCGTCGTCGGATGGCTCGTGCTCGATTCCCGGTGGACGTGGGATCTTGTCCGCCAGGTTCGCATTACGGCGGACACCTATGCTGGCAAAGACTGGCGGGCGCGGCACTTGGCCGCCGAGGATGGCCCATTGTTCGCGTTCATGGAACACGTGCGGGCCAAGTTGCCGGCCCGACCAGCCCGTGTGTTCGTGGCAGCCGATGCGCATTATTTTCGCGGCCGGGGCGCCTACCACCTCTATCCGCACAACGTATTTATGGATCCGTATCGGAACACGATTCCACCCAGCTCGCAGATGCGTTCCGGCGATTACGTAGTCGTTTATCAGCGTCGCGGCGTCCAGTTCGACGCGGCGGCGCAGCGCCTTCGCTGGGAAGGCAGCGAACCCATCGCCGCCGAGTTGTTGCTGGTCGAGCCGGGCGCAGCGCTGTTCCGAATCCGCTGAGTGGACATCCTGACACTTGCCGCCGGACTGCTGCTGCCGTGGGTGCTGGGATTCGCGGCACTCATTGCGCTGCCTTGGAGAAAGGTTTCGCTCGACGCGCCGGGCGAGATTGCGTGGATGGCCGGCGCAGGCTATCTCGTCGGCGCATTCCTGCTGACACTCTGGATGCGTGCGCTGTCGATCGCGGGCGTGCCTTTCGGCCCGCTCGCGATTGCCATGCCGTTGGTCGCCGCCACAGCCGCAATGGGCTATGTCGCTTGGCGTCGCAACGGTAACATGCTCACCCAGGCACTGCGCACCGCGCTTCGCGGGATCATAAGCCCCCGCGAGCTTGCCGGGGCCCGCGCTACTGGCATGGCGACTCTTGCTGGCCTGGATCGCGATCCGTCTGGCACTGCTTGGACTCGAGGTCGCATGGCGGCCGCTCTACCCATGGGACTCCTGGATCCAGTGGGCAACCAAAGCCCGCGTGTGGTACGAGCTGGGGCGAGTTGTCCCGTTTGCGCGACCGGACGCGTGGATCGCGGCCGGCGGCGCGATGTACGTCGATGCGGCGCCCGAGTACCCGCCGACCATGCCGTTGCTGCAGGTGTGGGCGTGCATTGCGCTCGGCCGCTGGGACGACTCCCTGATGAATTGGCCGTGGTGGCAAGTCGCGGCAGCGCTTGCGCTCGCCGTGTACGGCGCACTGCGACGGCTTGGTGTCACGGCGCTCGGCGCGCTCGTCGGCATGTTCTTCGTGGCGTCTCTACCGCTGGCCAACGTTCATGTCGCTCTCGCCGGTTATGCCGATCTGCCAATGGCCGCCTATTACACCGTCGCCGTGCTCGCATTCCTGCGCTGGTGCGAAACGCGCGATGCGCACGACGCTGGACTCGCGCTGCTGCTCGCCGTCGCCTGCACGCAGATCAAGAACCCCGGCGTCGTGTGGGCATTGACGCTCGTTCCCGGCGTGATCGTCGCGTTGCTGCCCCGCCATGGTTTGAAGCTGGTGGCGATCGGCTTCGGTGCTGCCGCGTTTCTGCTGGTGGTGCTGGCACGGACACGGCCGACGGTGCTGGGTTACCAGCTTTACCTCGATTTCGATCCGGCCTGGCGCGCGCTCGGGGACAGCTACTTCCTGCTCGGGAACTGGCACCTGCTCTGGTACGGTGTGCTTGCCGCCGCGCTGCTCGCATGGCGTCAACTCCTGGCGCCGGCGCTGGCTCCGCTGACGGTCATTGTCGCTGCAGGGTTGCTGTTCCTTTTCGTCGTGTTCGGCTTCACCAATGCGCGCGCTTGGGTTGCCGACCAGACGACTGTGAACCGGGCGACCCTGCATCTCGCTCCGCTGATGGTCGTGTTTGTCATTCTCGCGTTTCGCGCGTTTGCGCAACGTTGGGCGGCATCGCATCCGGTCGCTGCGTCCGGGAGCGTGGACGTCGAAACACAGTCCACACTCTGAGAAACCTGGCCCGCCCCGGGGCAGGGCTGGCGCAGCAGGGCTGCCCGACGTCGACGGCCATTGCACGGAGTGAGCCACCGACTTGCTCAAGGCCTCTTGGCGTCGCCTGCAATTGCATAGGTGCAGACCGCCGACAACAGCCGCTGATGCGGATCCGGGACACCCGTCGGCATGGCCTGATTCAATAGCTGCTCGCAAAGCGCAAAATCACAATCGACGAAGAAGGAATGTCTGATGACGAATGCCGACAACATCGCCAGGTAGTCATGGCCCCTTTGGGGAATCGTCGGGTCGAGGACGTCACCGACATTGACCGACGTGACGAACGGGACAAGGACGCCGGCCCGTAGCAAGCCTTCACCCACCTTTTGTTGAATGTATAGATCGATCGGCCGCGTCGGACCGGCGGCGATTTCGCGTTCCAGCATACCTGCGAGCTTTGCTGCGGACGCACTGTTCACGAGATAGGACGTCGTGCCCGCGAAGGAGCTCCCCTTGAGGTCGACCAGGGCAAAGTTCCTTATGCGCTCGATGCGTCCCGCTGCGTTTCGCACGACGTTCGAGTCGAAAATCTGCTTGTAGTGACGCATGTACTTGAGATCGATCGGGATGACCGTGTCGGTGAACACAAGATCATATTTTTCGAAGAGTCCCTTTCGCGCCAGGTCTCTCAGCGTCGGGAGCATCACCCTCGACAGCACAACATCGTCTTCAACGACATGAGTCCACTGCTCGAGCGAGGCGGCGCGCTTGAGAAGTTCGTGGTGCGAAACGAGACATCCGATCTCGCCCGCCTTCAGATGCGCACCACGGGCACCAAGGGGATTACCGTCGATCGCCGGAAAACGTTCGTAAGTGCCGATCAAACCAAGTCGGTCGAGTTGCGATTCGACCGCCTTCCTCCGTTCGGTACTGCGGTCGAGGTTGATGTAATAGCCTTTGACGTCCATGGGGTCCACGGTAGATTTGTTCGCGGACATCATAATATCGACTTGCGCCCCGCGCCGGCGCCACATGTTAGGCTAGCCGAATCGCAGAGTGAGGTCGCGGCATTCGTGCGCGAGGATTTCGGTTACACCCGACCCCCACAAATCACACCGGCCGTACAGTGACTCGCTCGGCCGCGACAGGCATGCTCGAACTGCCCGACGTCACCCTCTGCTGCATCGACACCGTGAACCACCGTCTGGCGCTGCGCGCACTCGAGCTGTCGTGCGCGGGGATTCGCTTTGGTCGCGCTCTGTTCCTGACCGACGCGCTGCCGGCAGGCTGTAGGGTTGCTGCGGGAATCGACGTCGTTCCGATTGGTCCGTTGCGTTCCCGCGACGACTATTCGCAGTTCGTGCTGAAGGGCATGGCGCCCCACGTCGCGACGACGCACATGCTCCTCGTGCAGTGGGATGGCTACGTCGTCAATCCGGCGGCCTGGGAGCCGTCATTTCTCGACTGCGATTACCTCGGCGCCAAGTGGTTCTGGCACCAGGATGGCATGCGGGTGGGCAACGGCGGCTTTTCGCTGCGCTCGCGCAGGTTGCTCGACGCGCTGCAGGATCCCCGGATCACGCTCGTCGAAAACGAGGACACGACGATCTGCCGAACCTTCCGGCCCCTGCTCGAGCACGAGTACGGAATTCGCTTCGGCGACGAGGCACTCGCCGACCGGTTTTCGTTCGAGGCCGCCTACCCGGCCGGCAAACCGTTCGGCTTTCATGGCCTGTTCAACTTCTGCCGCACGATGGCGCCGAACGAAATCGCCGCGTTGGTCGGCGAGTTTTCCGATTCGATCGCGCGCTCCCTGCAACTGATGCAACTCCTGCGCAACTGCAACGCGCTCGGGCAATGGACAGCGTCGGTGGCCATCGGCCGGCGCATCCTCGCGGCCGTGCCCGTCAATGCCGAAGCGGCCGCACTTCTCGCGGCCGCCGAGCGCCAGGCGACGCAGCCGGCGGTAGTCGGACGCAACGATCCCTGCCCTTGCGGGAGCGGCAGGAAATACAAGCACTGCCACGGAGCGCTTGGCGCCGCGCCGAAAACGGAACCGTTGGCGAGCGGCAACCTTGGGGAGGCGGACGGACTGCTCGCCGCCGCCATGGACGCGCACCGGCGAAACGACTTGGCGGGCGCCGAACACCTGTATCGGCGATTGCTCGAGCTTGCCCCCGATCATCCGATCGGAAGGCATTATCTAGGCATCGTGCTATACCAGTCCGGGCGTGCCGAGCTTGCAGTGTCGATGCTGGAGAGTTCTCTCCATGCGCTCCCCGATCAAGCCGAATATCGCAGCAACTACGGGCTTGTGCTGGCCGCGCTGGATCGCGATGCCGAGGCCATCGCAGCATTCGAGCGCGCCCTCGAGCTGAAGCCCGACTACGCTATCGGCTGGAACAACCTCGGGCTCACACTCCAGGCTGCGAACCGCCTGCCCGAGGCGGTCGTGGCGTTCCAGCGAGCCCTTTCGTTCGCGCCGCAGTTCACCGAGGCACGCTGGAACCTCGCCCTGGCGTTGCTCGGGCAAGGCAGGCTCGAGGAAGGTTGGCAGGAGTACGAGGCCCGGCTTGCGATCCCGGCGCTCGGCAAGCGCAAGAGCCCGCTGGACCGTCCGCGCTGGGACGGGGTCGTTCGACCAAGCTCGACGCTGTTGCTCACCGCTGAGCAGGGACTCGGCGATGCGCTGCAATTCGCGAGATTCGCGATGCCGCTCGCCGAGCGCGGCGTCCGCGTGCTGCTTCTGGCTTCCGAGCCCCTAGTTCGCTTGCTCGCGAGCGTTCCTGGCGTAGCCGGGACCTACGCCTTCGATGCGCCGCTGCCCCCGTACGACGCGCACATTCCGTTGTTGTCCCTCCCCGGACTGCTCGGCGTTTCCACTGTCACAAAGATCCCGGCGGTAGTTCCGTATCTCACCGCCGACGCTCATCGCCGCACCAACGCGACCGAGGCGGTCCGGTCATATCCAGGAAAAGTCAAGGTCGGGCTGGCGTGGGCCGGCAGCAGGACGCACCGGAACGACCGGCGCCGCTCGGTTGCGCTGGCAAAGCTGGTCCGGTGGTTCGGGATCGACGACATTGACTGGTTCTCGTTGCAGAAAGGCGAGGCGGAAAACGATATCGCGGCCGTTCCGGAGGCCCGACGACTCGTCCGCCTTTCAGCCGACAACGACTTCGACGACACCGCAGCGCTTGTCGCAGCGCTGGATCTCGTGATCAGCGTCGATACCAGCATCGCGCATCTCGCGGGGGCGCTCGGCAAGCCCGTATGGGTCCTGCTCCCCTTCGCGCCGGATTGGCGGTGGTTGCCCGGCCGCGTAGACAGCCCGTGGTACCCGACTGCGCGGTTGTTTCGGCAGCCCCGACCTGGTGATTGGGATTGCGTCGTGCACGATGTGGCGGCAGCGCTTGCCGAACGTTGCCGCAGCTAGGGCGTCGCGCCTCGGGTGTTCGCGAGCAGCGCCTCAGCAAGCGCCCGCGTCGGCGCCGGATCGTCGAAAAGCACCGGCATCCGCTCTGTGATGCGCGTCCGCATCGCGCCGCGCCACGTGCCATCCGAAGCGAGCCGGGCCGCGATTCGCACGTAGTCGTCGCCGTCACGCGCGATCAGCTCGTCGATGCCCAGCAGCGAAAGCATCCCGGCGCTCTGGCGGCCGCGCATGAACCGCCCCGGCAAAGTGACGATGGGAAGTCCGCTCGACAGTGCATCGAGACTGGCGTTTCCTCCCGACCAACGCAACGTGTCGAGCATCGCATCGCACAGCGAGTTGAGCCGAAGGTAGTCGTCGTGCCCGCATTGCGGCACCATGATGAGGTACTGATCCAGACGCAGTCCCATCGTCTCGAACGTCCCGCCCAGTCGCCGGCGAAACTTTTCCGTCAGCGCCGCGTGCCGCCCTTCGAAAGCAACGAGCCGTGCCGAAGGCGCCGCGGCGAACACCTGCGCGAACAGCGCATCGTTTTCCGGATGGATCTTGAACAGTGATTGCGGACACAGGAACAACATGGCGTCGTCTGGAAGCCCGAACGCGACCCGCGAGCGATTGGTGCGCGCCCGCGGCATGACGTAACGCGTTCCGATCCCCGGCAACCTTACCAGTCGTTCGCTGTAATGCGAGTCGGCGTCTGGCGGCTCCATGGCGTCGCTCGTGAAGAAGGCGTCGATCGTCGAATGGCCGGTCGTGACTGGGTGACCCCACGCCGTCGCCTGGAACGGGGCGAGCCGCAGTCCGGCGAGCGCGAACGTGGTCTCGTCCATCCCGAGCTCCGGATAGATCAGCGCATCGAGCTTCGCGGCCAGGATCCGGCCCGCAAGCCGCGATGGAAGGGCGTCCCTGCCGGAGAGAGGCACGAACCGGTCGGCACGCTGCGCAATCGCATCGACAATGGGATCGCGCGACGTGCGGGTGACGAAAACCCAGACCTCGAAGACGGTTCGGTCGAGATCCGCAATCCAGCTCTGGAAGTAACGGCCCACGGTCCCGTCGTGAAGGAACGACGAAACGAATCCGACGCGGATCCTTTCGCTCGGCTGCGTCCTCGGCGGAATCGGCGCCCGCCAACCACCGTCGGCCGTCTCGATCGCCGCTCCCGCGATGCGTGCATAAGACTCCTGCAAGCTGCGATCGTCCTCGCCCTGGTAGGCCAGCAGGAAGTTGGTCCAGCGAAGATCGTCGAGCACGTTCGCGAATGCGCGGCCGCTGGCGAGCAGCGTAACTTCGCGCGCCAATTCGGCAAGACCGTCGGCGTAGACCTTACGCGCCTGCGCCGGCTCATCGGCGCGCCCGCAAACCATCGGCAAGACGAGGCGCTCGCCGAACGCGGCACGCAGCGATGCGGGATCCAGCCGTCGGATGTTCCGGTAGACCGAGCGCGCTGACGCGAGCTCGTCCTTCTCGGCCAGCACACCCGCGAGCTGGAACAAGATGGCCGTATCACGCGGCGCCGCCGCTGCCGCGTGCGTGAGCAGTGCCTGGGCTTCGTCGATGCGACCTTGCCGCCGGACCAGTCCGGCGAGCACGGTCAACCCTGGTTGGTGGTCCGTTTTCAGTTGCAGCGAGCGACGCAAAGAAGCTTCCGCCGCTGCCAATTGCCCCAGATCACGTTGAACCGTACCGAGATTGCTCCATGCGAGCGGATAGTCCGGTTGGACCGCGACGGCACGCTCGAAGGCATCCCTCGACTCTTCGAGCCGTCCCGTGGCACGCAACGCGTTGCCGAGGTTGTTCCACGCCCGCGCATAGTTCGGGTCGAGTGACGTCGCGCGGCGAAACGCCGCCGCCGCTTCTTCGTCGCTCCCAGCATCCGCCAGCAGGATGCCCAGCGCATTGTGCGTCCGCGCGTCGCGCGCCTCGATCGCGAGAGCAGCGCGCAAGTCCGCAATCGCCGACGCAAGATCGCGCAAGTCCTCATGGGCATGCGAACGCAGAACCATCGCGGTCCGCCGGTCGTGCATCGACGACTGCGGATCGTCGAGGATCGCATTCGACAACGCGCGTGCTGCGGTCGGATCGCCGGAGCGGAGCAGCTCGTCGACTCTTGCCAGTCGCGCGTCCGCCACAGCGCCTCAGCCGACGGTTGCCGCGACAAGCACTTCGGGAGCGCGATCCGCGAGTGCCGCCACGTAGGCACGCTCGAGCGCGCGTGTATGCCCGATTGCATCGACGAGCGGCGATCGCACCAGTCCTGCCCTGATCGCCGCGCGCACATCGTGCATGAATGCAGCATCTTCGCAAAGGCGCACGGCAATCCGAACATACTCCTGCGCGTTGAATGCCACCGTGGCCTCGACACCGAGATTGGCGAGAATCGAATAGGACGTGCGCTCGCAATGCCGCTGCCCCACGAGGGTAACCACCGGCACCCCCATGTCGAGCGCCTCCAGCGTTCCATTGGTTCCGCCATAGGGCATGGGGTCCAGCACGAAGTCGACCAGCGTGTAGCGGGCCTGGTTTTCGGCGTCGTCGCGGCCCTGCGGCACGAAGACCACCCGGTCCGCTGCAATGCCCGCAGCAGCGGTCAGCCGAAGGTAGAGCGGCCATTGCGCCGCCATCACGGGCGAGAACGCCAGTATTGCCCGCGGGAGGCGTTCCAGCACTTCGCGCCAAAGCGCGAGGCAGCGTCGGGAAAGCTTGAGCCCGCTTACGAACGCACCGATCACCACGGCATCGCGGGCTATCCCCAGCGAGCAACGATCGAATGGATGCGTCACGGCAGGCCGGATGTGCCGATACGGATACACGCAGCCGTCCATCGGCAGCAGCTTCTCGATCTGCTGGCTCTCGTTCGCGGGCAGATCCGCATGATGGTCGGTGAGCTTGAAATCGATCGTCGCCAAACCGACGGTCCCGGCGCTCGCGATGTGTGTCAGCTGCACGCGGGCCGGCTTCAGCGCAAGAATGCCGGGGCGCGCTCCCTTCGTATGCGTCGAGAGGTCGACGAGGATGTCGAGGTCGTCCGCGGCGATCCGTTCGGCAGCCGCGCGCTCGGACAACAGCGCAACCACGTCGAACCGGTCGGCCAGGCCGCGAAAGCGCTCGGTCCACTCATCCTCCCTCGTCGCCAGCGAGTAGAAGAACAATTCGAACTGCGCCTTGTCGTGGTGCCGCAGCGCCTCCCACATCATCTTGCCCATCACGTGATTGCGCAGGTCCGCCGACAGGTAACCAATGCGCGGCCGGCCCGGGTTCCTGGTGGCGCGCGCGCGCAGTGGTTCGCCGTACACCCTGCGTGCCGCCGCGTTGTAATTCCGCGCCAGCCGGAGCATCGTCTCGGGCGAGACATCGAAAAACAGGAGTAGGTAGAGGAGCTGTTCGAGGCTGTCGACCAGCTCGATATCGTCGCGCGCCTCGAATCGGTCTTCCGCGAGCCCCTCGAGGTAATCGTCGAGTTTCCGGAAGTCCGCGAGATGGTGGCAGGCTTCGAGCGCCTGTACTGCGAGCGGCAGCGCATCAGGACAATGCGCCTCGAAGCGACGGAAGTTCTCGATCCACGCGTCGAGGCGGCCCGCGGCAAACAAGACTTCGCCCAGATTCTTGTACGACGCAACGTGCACGGGATCCGCGTCGAGCACGGCGCGGTAGGCTGCGGCTGCCGCGTCGGGCCGGCCTTGTTCCTGGCACAGGACGCCGAGATTGAAGTTCGCGGCCGGAAATTTCGGGTGCAGCGTGATCGCCCGCCGATATGCTGTTTCGGCGGCATCCGGGTGGCGTTGCATCTGCAGCGCGACGCCATGGTTGTAGTGCGTGTCGGCGTCGTCGGGCGCCAGAGCAACGGCGCGCTCGAACGAAGTCGCAGCCGCCAGTGTGTCGCCGGTTGCCAGCTGCGCGAGTCCGAGGGTGCGCCAGAGCGGCGCACTATTGCCGGCGACGGCGAGACCGGCCGTGCATAGCGCTATGGCTGTCGCGGTGTCGCCGGCCGCCTGTGCCGTCGTTGCCGCCGCGATGCGCGCATCGACGTAGCCGGGCGCGCCCGCGGTAGCCGCATCGAATTGAGCGCGGGCGCCCTGCCTGTCGCCGCATTCACGCAGCACGATCCCCAGCAGGTAGTGCGCGGGTGCGTACCCTGGCTGCAGGCTCAAAACGCGCTCATAGCCTTCGCGCGCCACGTCGAGCTTCCCTCCCTGGTGCGCGCGTACGGCGTTTTCCCAAAGTGCAGTCATCGCGCCGGCCTCCGGGATCTTCGGTGCCATCGCTCCCTGTTCGGCATTTCGCACCGCGAGCGCTCGCTGCAGGCGATCCAGCGTTGCGCCAAGCACGTCCACAGCGACCGCGCCACGATCGACGAGCGGCTCCACGTTCACGTCGCCTATTCCGGCGACCGTCAGCAGCCTCCGCGCCGGCCGGCGCGCCAGCAGCGGCCCCACCGGCGCCGCGCGACCGATGAGATCGACGAGCACATCGGGGTCGAATCGCGCAATGCGCTTTGCGTCGTTCATGTCGAGCGCGGAAGAAAGACCGACAATGCGCGGCGTCCGCGCGCGTGCGCCTGCGTTTGCCGCTGGAACGGTTCCGCCGATCCTCGCGAGCGTGAAATCGAAGCGCTCTGCCGAGAGCCGAGAGAGCTCCTCCAGCGCCGCGGCCGCGACTGCATCGAGCGTGGGACCGACCAGCGCGACAACTCGCAGTTGCTCCCCCGCGGTGCGCCGCGGCCACAACAGCGGAAACTGCGGCGCGAACGTCGCCACGCAGTGCGCCGCGTAATCCGACGCGTCTTTCATCGCAGACGGGAGCGAAGCGCCCTGCGTACCCGTTCCGGGGTGAGTCGATAGAGCACGCGGCCGGGCAACGTGCGCCGCAACCGCAACGCCGTCCGGGCAATCCTGCCGCCGCGATTGAAAGCGGGGTCCGGTTCCGCAACCGGTTCGGGGCTCGGAACGGGTTTGAGCGCGGGCGTGGACGGAACCTCGTCGAGGCCGTACGCCAGGGCCGTCCACGGCACGTAGCCCTGCGCGTCCCGAATCCGCGCCCGATCGAACGGTGCGGCTGCCGGCACGGCGAGCGGCGTGTCACTGTAGCGCAGACCGAGACCCGCCAGCCCGGCGAGGATGCCGTCGCGACAGCCGGAAATGTCGTGCAGTTGGGCGCGATCGATCGCGAACGCCGCGCAGAGGCCGCCGAAAAAATCCGCCCATGACTCGCCGTGCGTGCGGATAAACTCGAACTTGCGTGTGGATCCATCGTCCAGGCATTCTTCGAGCTGCCAGGCGTCGTCCACGGCGAGCGCAATGTAATGCCGGCACTGTGCCCACGACGCGTCGATCAGCGCACGGACGCGGTGCTCGACATCGCTTCCCGGTTCCCGGATCACGTGCAACAGGCTGCGCCCGGGCCCGGTCAGCACGCGCTGCCGCGCCAACGCTGCGCCCCGAATCGCGCGCAACGGATCGGCGGCAATGTAGTCATGGACCAGCTCGAGATACCGTGGATGTCGCTCGACAACCAGTTCGAGATTGCGCGTCCCGAGCGTCGCCTTCTTTCCCTCGAACGAGCGCCCCCCCAGGTGCAGCACGAATGCGTCGTCGCACAGGACGTTGCGAAAGCCCGCGTCCACGGCGCGCAGGCACAGATCGTTTTCCTCGCCGTACCCCAGCCCGAACGCCGGGTCGAACCGGCCCACCGCGGCGATCAGGGCGCGGCGAATGTAGAGGCAGAAACCCACGCCCGTCGGCAACTCGGGATACGTCGGCACCGCAGCCTGCGCGAGCGCCAGGCGGACCGCCTCGGGATCGGCGCCGTCCGGCCAGGGATTGTCCTCGCAGAAGCGCGGAAACGAGCAGATCTCGGCGTTATTGGAAAAGGGTGTGATGGTGCCGATCGAGGCGTCGGCCGCCGCGCATCGCGCGAGTGCGTCGAGCCATCCCGCGGTGACGACCGTGTCGGAATTGAGCAGCACGACGTCCGCCTGCGACGTCTCCATGCCGCGGTTGGCCGTGCCGGTGAAGCCGAGGTTCCGGTCGTTTCCGAGCAGCACGACCTGCGGCAGCCCGCGGCGCGCGAGCGTGTCGAAATACGCGGCGATTGCCGGGTCAGGCGAGGCGTCGTCGATCAGGATCAGCCGATGCGGCCGCGCCGTATGGGCGAGGACGCTCTCGACGCACCGCTCGAGATCCTCCGCGGCGTTGTAGACGGGAATGACGACGTCGATCATCGTCGCCTCAGCGACTGCGTTCTAGGCTGCGATGGCACGGCTTGTCAACCCTGATCGAGCGTGAAGATTTCCGCACAGCCCAGCGTGAAGTGTTCGCCCGCGCGCGCCGCCGGTGAAAACGACAGCCGGGAGAGCGTCGCCGCGCCGCGCAGGATGAGGTCCAGCTGCCTGCGCTCGACGATGTTCATGCACGGCCGGGACTTCAGTGTCTCATCGAAGTACCACGGCCGGTCGCGATGGGCGTCGTCGATCACCAGGGTCTTGAGGTTGTGCTCGTCGAACGACGACAGGTTGGATGACCGGATGTTGATGCAGGTGACCGCCCGCGCATCGAAGGGTTGCGCGGCGGGATATTCGATGGTCGGGCGCGCCGACGTGGCGACGAAGAGCTGCGCGCCTCCAGCCCATCTCCTCGAGCAGGCTTGCGCCGTTCACCGGTTGCGGTGCCAACAGCGTGCGGCTGACGGTTCGCACCTTGCGAAGGTCGTTGGCGAAGGACAGCGAGTTGTTCTCGTCGCGCAAGTTCAGGCCGTTGAATCTTGCCACCGTCGACGTGGCACAGGTCGTGGAAACGACATCGAAACCGCACAGCTCCGCCAGGCGGCCGAGGCTCTGCGCGTCGTGCAGCCAGCGATGGCCGGAGAAACGCATGCCGATATTGAGCGCATCCCCGCCAGTGTCCACACCGAAGGCGGTGTGCAGGAGCTCTTCCGGCCCAGGTCTGTAGTCGGCGCGCAAGTCCACGAGCCTCGCGAGACTCGGCATCAGCGTTCGTGCCACTGCGCCGGTCTTGAGCGCGCGGTTCACATTGCACAGGATGTAGACCTGCTCGCCGAGGAAGAAGTGCTCGAGCACGTCCTCGCAGAACAGTCCCTCCACCGTTCCCGTCAACCCCTCCGGCCACAGATCCAGCAGGTTCCACGCCGTCACTCGCTCGTCGTGCGGAATGAAGTCCAGATTGACGAAACCGTCGAAGACCCGTTCGCCGCAGCCCAGGTGCAGCCACAGCGGTCCCGATGCCGCGGGCATCGGATTGATGTCCCAGCCATAGTGACGCGCGAGGCCCGGATTCTCCCGGGCAAGCCGGTTCAGCGAGAATGGTGTCGGCGCATCCGGCGCATCGGCGCGCCGCGCCTCGGGTCGCAGCGAATCGAGAAGACGATGGAAGCGCGACCTAACCACGGAAAAGCCGGAAAAGGGACTCCCTGCCCGCGCGACCTCGTGACCTTGCGAGCGACGCACGCGGCGTCGGTGCGGCGGCAGGCTCAATGCCCAGCGCCAGACACGCAGATTCGTAAATGCGCTGACGCGAAACGACGTGCCCCGCCCCGCGATTCGCGCCCGCCCGCATGTCACCGTAGAATTCTCGCACAGGATCCAGCGCAGCTTCGCCCTCCCGAGACGCTGCTTGTGCGAGTTGCCCCCTGCGCGTGAGCTCCGCGCGATTCTCCGGCGCCGTCAGCTCCGTCATTTGGTCGAGGATCGCGTCGACGTTCGGCCAGCCGTCCATGATCCAACCCGCGCCTGTGGCGATGACCCGCTCCTGCAGTGCGCCGGCGGGCGGAACGAGCGCCGGCCGCCCCGCCAGCCACGTCTCCCCCAAGGTATAACTGAACGTCTCCGGCCAGACTGTCGGAAACAGGACGACGGCGATCCGGTAGTGATCGAGCAGCGCTGTGATCTCTTCCGCTCGGTACCGGCCGTGCACGGTGAATACACCGTCGTCCGACTGCGAGCGGTTGTCGCGGTCCGTGTAGCCGATCAGGACCACGCGAAGGGGAAGGCCTCGTTCCCGGACCCTCGTGACCAGCATCTCCAGGATTCTCGCCCCTTTCTCCGGTCCGATGGCGCCAAGCACGCCAACGTGGCGACTCCCGTCATCCGCCAGGGGATACCCATTGACGAGGCTGCGCGGGGGCAAAATTTTCCGCATCGCGGCTCGTGGCGGCGCAACGTCCGCCTCCACGCCGGGGAAGTATTTCCTCAGCGTATCCCGCGCCCACGCCGAAGGCGCGAAAACCCTATCCGCCCTGGCAAGGAAATCCCGGTAGTGAAGGCGCCAGCGTTCGATGTCGACGCCCTCCCAAGCGCGGAACCCGGAAAGGCACCGCCGGCAGGCCGCGACATCGGTCGTCGCCTCGCAGTAGTCGCCGTGGCTGTCGATCAGGTAGACGGTCGGGCACGGCAGGTACATGTCGTGCACCGTATAGCAGTACGGGAGCCCGGCGGCGTCCAGGATCCGCAGCAAGTCGTCGCCGCTTCCCACCAGGCTGTGGACGTGAACCCGCTCGATGCCAAGCCAGGCGCAAAGCGATCCCAGCCATTCGCCATGCGTGCCGTCATCATGCCGCAGATGCTCGTAGTTCGTTGGCACCGAACCGCTGGCGTCCGTCAGTCGCCAGTGGTCGGGCAGGATCCGGAAGTAAAAATGGCGGTGGCTCTCGCGCGTTTGGGCCACGAGATCTCGAACGTATTTCTCCGTTCCGCCGCCTCGATCGTGCAGGACGTGCAGCACGCCCGGCTTGCCGGGATGAGAGAGCAGCGCGACCTGCGATCGAATCATGCCGCGGATCGGCTCGATCGGGTCCCGCGCCGTCTGCACACCTGCCGATGCGGCCCCGCCGCGACCGACGAACGTGTCGTCGCACAGCACATTGCGGTATCCGGCCTTGCGGGCGCGAACGCTCAAATCGCGTACGGCGTCCTCGCCATTGGCGAACGTCTCGTCGAACGCCCCAATCGCGCGCAACGCTCCGCGACGGATGAACATGCACAATGGCGTCGCTGCCGGGGCGTCCGGATACAGCGGCACAGCCGCTTCCGCCGCCGCGCGATTGACGAGTTCCGGATCGCTCGGCGCTGACTTGCCTTCGTCGCCACTCGCAACGAAGCATACGCCGGCGTCGTTCGACAACGGCGTGACCGTCCCGACGCTCGGATCGGATGCGGCGCATCGCCTTATCCTGTCGAGCCATCCTCTCGTCACCAATGCGTCCGCGCCGAGCACCACCACGTCGTTGCGGCCCGCGGCGATGCCCCGATTGGCGCTGGCCGCGAAACCGAGCTCCCGCTCGTTGCGGAGCAAGTGGACCCGTGGGGCTCTCGGGGTGGACAACCGCCCGAATAGCTTGCCGATGCGTGCGTCATCCGGACAGTCGTCGACGATGATCAGGCGAAGGTTGCCGCCGTGCTGTCGCACGGCCTCGACGCACGCAACGAGCTCGGCGTGGCGGCCACAGACCGGAACGACGACATCGATGGTTCGACTCCTCAGCATTCGCCGTCGCCACTTCCGGTGCCCCAACGGTGCTCGAGCCGGACGAGCCCCATCTCCCGCGTTTCGCCCGTGACGACGAGCGGACACTCCACGTTGTCGAACAGGCGCACGCCTTCGGGATCGAGCGCGTGCGCGCGTACGAAATACTTGCCCGGCAGCAACGCAAGGTTCGGCAACGCGAGCATGAACGCGTACCGATCGGGCGCGATGCGGCGTGGCGTGACACGGTCCATGTCGGTGGCGACGCCATACACCGGCGTCCCGTCCGCGCCCACAATGCCGACCAGAACCACCGGCGCGCGACCGTCCGGCGAGAATACCTCGCCCGAAAGCGCCAGCGAAGCTCCCTGCGCGATCGCGTGCTCCGGCGCAAGCTCCAGCGACTGGATCGCATAGACACCGGCAGCGGCGGCCTGCGCCATGCCGATCGGCTGCTTCCTGCCGGCGCTCTTCCCTTCGTGATACGCGAGGTAAGCTTGCGTGACCTCGGCCGCCGGCCCATAGTGCGCGACCCGGCCGTCGCGCAGCCACAGCGCACGGCGGCAAAGCTTCTGGACGTGATACATGCTGTGCGAGCAGAGCAGCAGCGTGCCGCCGCCGGCCAGGAACCGCTCGATCCAGGCGATGCACTTCTTCTGGAACGACTCGTCACCCACCGCCAGCACTTCATCGGTGATCAGGATGTCCGGCGCGAGCGCGGTCGCGACCGCAAACCCCAGCCGTACGACCATCCCCGAAGAATAGTGCTTGATCGGATCGCGGATGTGCTCGCCGATGTCGGCGAACGCGATGATCGCCTCGCGCTTCGCCACGATCTCGTCGGGTGCAAGGCCAAGCAGCGCGGCCGCGAGATCGATGTTGGCCAGTCCCGTGTATTCCGGGTGAAAGCCCGAGCCCAGTTCGAGCAGCGCGCCCACACGCCCGTCGACGGCGACGTGGCCCCGCGTAGGCTTGATCACGCCGGCGACGACCTTGAGGAGCGTCGACTTCCCGGCGCCGTTCTCGCCGATCACGCCCAGTGATTCGCCGCGCGCGAGTTCGAAGCTCACGCCGTCGAGGGCACGGAACACGTGCGCTGCGCCGCGCCCCGCGAGCAGATCCCACACCAGGCGCAGGCGGCCACCGCGCGATTCGACCTTCGCGTAGTCCTTGCCAACGCCGTCGAGTCGCAACAGTGCGCTCACAGGAAATCCTCGAAGTGCGGCGAGAGACGGCGAAACACCCAGCGTCCGGCATGGAACAACGCAACCGCGACCGCGAGAGCGACGGCATCACTCCATTGCAGTGACAGCTTGCCGTCGAGCAACGCGTCGCGCATGCGCTCGACGAGCCAGCCGAACGGATTCGCGGCGACCCACGGACGCAATCGTTCCGGCACCAGCGCCAGCGGATAGAGAATCGGCGTCAGGTACATCAGGATCATCAGCACGGGCAGCAGCACGTGCTCGACGTCGCGGATGAACACCTGCAGCGCAGCGAGGAGCAGCGCAAGCCCCGTCACCGCGATGGCGAGCACGATCCACAATGGAATCGCGACGATCAGTCCCTCGAATCGCACCGGCTCGCCGAATGCTGCGAGCACCACCAGAACGGCAAGGTAGCCGACGAACTGCAGGGCGAGCGTCGAGGCGACCGACGCATAGACAACGATCTCGTGCGGGAACGCAACCTTGCGAATCAATCCGGCGTATCCGGCGAGGCTTGCGGTCGCTCGCTGCAACCCCTCCTGCGCGGCCAACCACGGCCAGAGCGCGACCGCGACGAACAGCAGAAAGCTCCTGCCGCCGAAGCCGGCGGCGCGAAACACCATCGTGAAAACGAAGTAGTAGACACCAAGCAGGGCGAGCGGATGCAAGAGCGCCCAGAAGAGGCCGGTGATGCTGCCGAGGTAGCGGGTCGTGAGCTCGCGCTTGAAGAAATTTGCAAGCAGCGCGCGATTGCGACGCATGCCGGCCGCCGCAGGCTGAACCGCGAGTTGCCCGGCGGCGGGCGTGCCGGGATCGAGCGACTCATGCATGGGCGCAGGATAGCAAGAACGCGATGCCATGACCGCCGGATCCGGCACCGCTGGCGCGCGCCGCCCGTTATTTCGCGCGCGGCGAAGCCGGCATCGGGACGATCAGGGCGTCGATCGCCTCCTTGTTGATCTGCGTTCCCGGCGTTGCCCGGACCTGCGCGAGCGCCGCATTGCGCCGATCGTCGACGAACTTCCGCTTGAACTCGGCGATGATCTGCGCCTTCACCTCGTCGAAGCTGCGCTGGCTGGCGGCCTGGCGCCCCTCCAGCCGAATGACGTGCCACCCGAAACGGGATTGCACCGGCTCGCTTACATCGCCCGGATTCTTCAGCGCGAACGCCGCATTCACGAATGCCGGATCGAGATTTCCCCCGCGCGGAAAATAATCGATCCGTCCGTCGTTGCGCTTTGCCGTCGCATCCTCGGAGAGGCTGCGCGCAAGCTCGTTGAAGTTTTCACCCGCGCCTGCCCGGGCTGCGGCCTGCGCCGCGAGAGCGCGCGCGTCCTCGGTCGAGCGCTTGTCGGTCTTGAACAGAATGTGCGAAACGGAAACTCGCTCCGGCCGCACGTACTTCGCCAGGTCGATCGTATAGAGCTCGCGCGCGCGGGTTTCCCACTTGGGAAGGTCGGCGTCGAATTCCTGCGCCGCTTTCTCCTCCAGCCAGGTCGTGTAGGCGATGCCGTAGAAGCGCTCGGTTTCGAGCGCCAGCCGGCGCTGGATCGCCGGATCCTGGTCGAGCTTCTCCTCACGGGCCTTGGCGGCATAAAGCTTGTTGTAGAGCATCTTCTCGAGCAGCTCGTAAACGCGCGCGGGAGCGGTGGCGAAACTTCCCCGCATGTCGGGAGCAAGCCGCAGCAATTCCGTCTCGTAGTCGCTGCGACGCACTTCCAGCGTGCCGTTGGAGAGCAGAACCGGATCGTCCGCCGCGAACGCCGTCGCGGCGAGACAGGTCAGGAGCGCCGCGCAGGCGCGCAGCAGAATCGATGCGGAAATCGGGTGTCGTGTTCTCATGGCCGATCAAGGTACCGAGAAGGGTGTCGCAAAGGCGCTGTCGAAAGCACGCCTTGATGTTATCGCGCCGGACCCTCAAACGGGTCGCAATGCAATCCGGAGGGCCCGCCCAGCGGCCCGCAACGCGTGATCAAGCGAAGCGAGTGGCAGACGCAGCCGGTGGGCGAGTTCGAGGTATGCGGCGTCGTAGAGCGAAAGTTGACAACGCTCCGCCAAGGTCAGGGTAGTGTCCCAGGCATGGCGATCCGTTTCGGAATCTACGGCAATGGGAAGCATACGCAGGTCCGCAATCGAAGCGTCGCGAAAGGCTGCATCTATTCGCTTGCGGCGCACTGCGGATTGCAGACCGTTGGCGATTTCCAGTCGCCACAGCAACGGGACCACTGCACCCGCCTTCGCGACCTGGCGCATCACATTGTCGGCGCGGTCGGTCCTCTCGTCCTCGAAGAACCAGGCGAGCGTGATCGAGCTGTCGATGACCAAGCTCACCGACGGCCTTCACTCACCAGATCCCTGATCTTGACACCGCCAAGCGTGACGCCGGCGCGCCGGGCAAGGATGTTGGCAACGGCCCGTGCGGCCCTTTCGCGGTCGAAGCCACTCGCCCCGGGAACGAGCCGCGCAACCGCCTTGCCGCGTCGAGTTATGACGACTTCCTCGCCCTTTTCGACCCAATCGAGCAACGTGCCGAACTTGTTCTTGGCCTCGAAAGCCCCGACCTCGCGCATGACGCCTCCCGCAACCAGCTAGACAATAGGCTGGATTGTACCGGAACGCTCGCGCCTTTGCCAGCGGATTCCGATCACGCCGGGGGTGGGGCACCGCGGCCGCGGTCCCGAATGCAAAGACGCGTTCCACCTCCAAGTACGTGCGCCCTGCCGGGCGCACAAAGAAAAAGCCCCGCCGTGGCGGGGCTCGAAGGGTTGGAGCGATCGCTTGTTCGTGGCGATCAATTCTGTGTCGCGTGCAGAACGAGGCTAAAGCCGCAACCCCCAGTCGTACAGTTCGAACCGGCCGAGGATTCCTGCTTCGCCATTACGTAGTATGTGGTGTTGGGCTGGAGGTTGGTGTAGCCGAGCTTGGGCGGATTGGCACCGACCGTATAACGGAAGGTCGGATACAGCGAAGGACCGGCAGTACCCGCGGCGCCGGCAAAATCGCAGGCAGACGCGGATACATACATCTTGCGATAGGCCGCGTTGGTCCCGGTCACGTCGGCCAGCCCGAACTGCGCCGTGTCTTGGCCGGCGGCACCGGTCGTAAAGCGGCCCATCGCGACAGTCGTGCCCGACATGCCGGTGACGTCGTAACGCAGCTCGTACGCGAGGTCGGCCGAACCCTTGTTGAACGGGATCACCGCGAGGTTGCCGCAGGTCGACGGGAATCCGCCGGTTGGCGATGGTGCCGGCGGCGCCGATACACCCGATTGCGTCGTCTGCGCGGAGAATGTCGCGCAAACGGAGGTCGTCGTGCTGCAGGCTTGTACGTTGGCAACAACAGCGCGCGACCCGCCCGTGTTCGCAGGCACGGTCATGGTGTTCCCGCTTATCGTGGCGCCCGCAAGGCTGGTCGTCCATGCTTGGGCCGTTCCGCCGGTGCAGTTGACGCCCAGCGTCACAGTGCCGCCGCTCGCCGACACCGGGTTCGGGGTCGCCGAGGTCGTGCAAGTCGGCGCACCCGCTGCCGCCGCAGCGACACAGGTCAGTGTCGGGGCATTTGGCGTTCCGCCCCACTCCCAACTGCCGCAAACATTCGCGGGATCGAGGACCTGGAGACCAGACTGCTGGGTATTTGCGGCGTACGCTGGAAGGAACGCCAAGTGGGAAGTCAGCAACGTGGCACATGAAAACGCCACCGAACGAAACGCGTATGGTGCGGCCATCGGGCCCTCCTAGAAAATTCTGCAAATTCTACCAGATCCTGCGCCACTCCTGCAATGCAATTGTCATACCCTCATGCAGATGGGATAGAAAAAAGGGGGGCTTGCGCCCCCCTTCAAATGCAGCGTTCTCGGAAAATGGATCTTTAGAAGATGTTGTCGATCTGCGTCTTGTACTTGTGGACGTAGCTGCCGCCGTACTGCGACTGGATCAGCTTTCCAGCCGAATCGGTCAGCATGCCGTTGTTGAACGTCCAGGCTGCGAACCCAATCACGGGCAGGCCAACGAACGTCTGCAAGTCATTATCGACGAGTTGGTGCACACCGGCCTGCGGCAAGCCCGACGCGCCCCCGGTGAACGCCATGTTCACCCAGCCATTCTGGAATGCCGTCACGAAGTTGGCCCGATTCTTCGATGCGAACACGTTCGAGTTGTTGAACGTGATCACGTTGGCTTCCCAACAAATCGACGCCCTGGGCGTGGGTGGCGGTGGCGAGAAGTTTTGCGGCGTCGACACCGTGCGCTCTTCGCGGTCGTACTGCGTCAGTTCGACGTCGTCGCAGGCGCCGTTCGGGCCCAGGTTGCGCTGGAACAGATTCAGCACCTCGCCAACCGTCGTACCGTTGGCCAGTGTGACCTCATCATAGTAATAGCGCTTGGTCGGCATCGTTACGACCCAGTCGGTGCCCGAGCGCGTGCTCGTATCCAGCACGAACTCGTTCATCACGCTGTTGCGCATCATGACCGCGCTGACCGCGTCGATGGAATCGCCCCAATAGCTGTATACACCCGTGACGCCGAACACCGAGCCCGGATCGTTGAGGATGTTGAGTGCAAACGGAAGGCCGCTGGCAAGGTTCGGCAGGACGTCGCCCGGGGGCTGGTACAGATTTTCGCCAGGCGCGAAACCCTCGAGGGCAACGGCGTCGACCGAGAAATCTTCTCCGGCCAGCACATTGATTATCGTCATCGTGCCGAACAGACCACCCGTATTGCCGTCGATCTGGCTGGTAATCGTGGCGGTGTCGCCCAGCTTGCAAGTCGGCACGTTCAACGTGCCCTTCGAGTGGGTGACGGCGCTCCACGTTGCCGTGCCGTCTTTGATCGCACCCATCTCGATGATTTCGACATACCCCTCGCGGGTGCGGTCGAGCGAATCATCCCCCACCGGATCGCCGACATAGGCGTAGTTGAAGAATGGCACGGTCACGGTTGGGGGGATCGGTGGCAGCGTGCAGGAGTTGTCGACGGTCGTGATTCCGGCGCCGCCTTCCGTCCCCGAAACAACTGGACGATCAATGATAGCGGCCGTCCAGACATCCTTCGCCGACAGGAAGAGGTTGAAGTCAAGCACTTCCTTGCTGGCCTTGCCCTCGATGAACCTGACCTTGACCGCCTTCGCCGACGCCGTCGAGTTGACGACGGACAACAACGAGGCGAACGGCGCCACGTCAAGCTTCGAGCGGACCGTGTAGTACGGATAGAGCAGGACCTCGCCGAGACCTTCCGGGCTGATGGCGACCGCCTGCGCGGCACCGGCCGCGATCAGCGTACTCGCGCCGGCCAACGCAGCGATCAGCGACTTCTTCTTGAACGTGTTCATGGTTTGTGATGACTCCTCTGTTTGCGAATTAAGTGATCACTTCGGAACCGACAACGGAGCGATGCTATTACATCCTGCCTCATTTGTCCAAACGATTCATTCCCGTCAACCATCCTCCCTGTGGAAAATTTGCAACGGTCGCTGGAGCGTCAGAACCGCGACACGTACCATGCCTGCCCCGCCTCGATTACCCAATCTTCCTCGAGCGGCGTCGGGATTCCCTTCATCAGCCGATGATCGAACGTCAGCAAGACTCGTACCTTGCACGACAACGCCTCGCATTTGACACTTTCGATATCGGCCGCCGTGATCCTCACGGTGCGCCCACGCCCCTTGTACGCTGCGAGCGACACCACTTCCTTCGTGGCCGGACTCAGGTAGGTGTAGGCGGCATCCAGATCGCCCTTGATCTCCGCGGTCCAGCGCGCCTTCGCCCGCTCGGTCACCGCAGCCTGCTTGGCCTCCGGCGACGAATCCTTGTCGAGCGTCGCGCAGCCTGCCGAAAGGAGCATCAAAGGCAAACCCACCGCCAACACAACAAGACCGCGCACACGCGCAATCCACCAACCGAATTCCTGCCGCATCATTCTGGATTGCCCCTGCTCGTATCAGGTCTAGCGCCGTAGTGCGATAAACCGAGGACCGCCTGGAACAAACGTCTTCTGCGCTACGGCGCCGCAATCCTCGAATAAAAGCCTAGCGAAAGCGGCCATCGACGTCAATGCGCGCCATCAAGGGCGGGAATGAGGATATTTTCTGTTGCGACGAAGCAACATCGGAATGTCGGGTCTTGGAGACGGTTTCGGCATGTTTTAGGCCAAGATTTGTCGGGTTTTGGCGACGCTCGCTATTGGTTACTTCTGGCGTACCAATCACATCTGCCTGTTCCGGCTCGCTTTATTGGCGGGGGATGAACATGAGGCCTGGATCCGGCAGACCAATGCTCGTTTTTGCCGATGCGGGCGGCACCGACGAACCGGGCGGACTACTCGGGCGGAGCTGGCGAGCCGCCCGGCGCGGGCACTCTGACACCGGGAAAGACATCTTCGAGGCGCTCCATCCGTCGCCGAAGGTCGTCCATGACGCCTTTTAGGTCGAGCTCGCTTTCGACCACGCGCGGCGTGATGAACATCACGAGTTCGGTGCGGTTGTTGGTCAGTGTCTGTTGACCGAAGAGTCCGCCAAGCACCGGGATCCGCGAAATCAGCGGAAGTCCCGCCGACGAGTTCTGCTTGTTTTCGGTAATGAGCCCGCCCATCACCATCGTCTGCCCCGACTGGACATTCAGGATCGACTGCAGGGACCGCGTATTGATCGTCGGCGCGAGCCCGTTACAGTCGGTGGGTAGCGGCCCCGGGATGCTCACTTCGACCTGCACATCCAGCGTGACCAGGCCGCCCGCGTTGATGTGCGGCGTCACCTGCAGCAGAACTCCGGTGTCGATGTACTGCGATGTCGTCGAGACCGCGTTGTTGACCACGGTGCCGGTACCGCTGCCGACAAACGTCTGCTGGCAGATCGGAATCTTGTCGCCCGCCTTGATGGTCGCCTTCTGGTTGTCGAGCGCTGCAAGATGCGGGTTGGCGATGACCTTCGTGTCGCCGTAGGTGTCGAGCAGGCGCAGGACCGCCTGGATGCCACCGGGAAAATTCGCGTTGTTGATGATGTAGGTGAACCCCTGCGCGATTCCGAGCACCGGATTTGCTGCGGTTCCCGTTCCCGGCGGCACAGCGGGGTTTCCCGCCGTCGATCCCGGGCCGAGGATCAATCCGCCCGAACCGCGACCCGAGGGCGCGCCGCCCTTGAACAGCCAGTCGACGCCGAAGTTGAGCTCGTCGTTCAGGGTCACGTTCGCGATCGTGACTTCCATCATCACCTGTCGCGACGGGACATCCAGTCTTCTTGATCGCCGCCTCGACCAACGCGTACTCGCCGGGCGTCGCCACGATCAGCAGCGTGTTGTTGTCCTTGTCGGCGACCACCTGGACGTTGCGAACGACACCGACGCCATCGGCGGCTCCCGCTGCGCCGCGCCCCGCTGCACCTGCACCCGCCGCTCCCGCTGCGGTGGTTGGTGCGCGCTGATCCTGGATCACGACCTGTGGCGCGACAGCCGTGGACTGCGGCTGGAACGTCGGTGGCGATACGATCGTGCCGGGCGGGGTTCCGGGTGCAAGCGTCGGGGCACTCGGCGCGGACGGTTGCGTGGCACGCCCCGTAAACGCCTGCGCCAGCAGCGGCGCCAGCTTTTCCGCGCGCTGGTTCTGCAAGCTGAAGACGTAGAAGCGCGGACCCTCGCCGAACCCCGGCTGATCGAGGCGGGTAATCCATTTCTTCGCCTCGTCGAGGTACGCCGGTTGCGGCGTGATCACCAGGATCGCGTTCATCCGCTCGATCGGGATGACGCGCAGGATGCCGGTCAGCGGGCTCGTAGCGCGATCGCCGACCGCCTTGTCGAGTTCCTGCATTACTGCCTTCACATCCGCGTTCTGCAGCGTGAACAGGCCCACCGACATGCCGGCGATCCAGTCGACGTCGAACATGTCGATGGTCTCCATGAGATGCCGCAATTCGCGCTCGGTGCCGGAGAGCACCAGGAGGTTCCTCAGGTCGTCGGGGCGCACCGCCGTCGCATCCTTCACGAACGGCTCGATGATCCGCATCATTTCGCGCACGCCGATGTAGCGCAGCGGAACGATCTGGACCGAGAAACCGGGCGGCAGCGACCGCTGCGAGTTGCCGAGCTGCGGCGTCACGTTGCCGCGCACCGCCGCGGCGCTAGGAACGATCTTGTAGATGCCGCCGTCCTTCACCATCGTCGCGCCGTTCATCCGCAGCAGTGTCTCGAGCGTTGCGGGCAACGCCTCGCGCGGAATGCCGGCCGACGTGCGGATGGTCACCTGTCCGCCGACTGCCGCATCGATCACGTAGCTTTCGTTCAGGATATCGCCAAGAATGTTGCGGACCACCTCGCGCAAGTCGGCGGCCTCGAAGTTCAGCACGACGCCGCCACCCTGTTGCTGGACAGGAGACCCTGGCGGTAGCCCGCCGCCCGGTTGCTGACCTTTCACCAGTACGCCGGTCCCCTTGAACATGCGGGCCTTGTCCTCCGCAGTCGGCAGGCCCGGCGCCTGCGCGCGCTGCGCCGCGTCGGCGAGTGCGGGTGAGATCGCGCCGCCATTCTGGACTTGCGCTGGGCGGGCCGTCGCGGGCGACGCGGTCTCGCCCGGCGCCGGGGCCTGGCTGGCGCAAGCGGCAACCAAAGCGGAAAACGCCACGGCAAGCGTCGTCGGCAGGGGTCGAATCGTCGGCATCGTTGGTATCCGGGTTTCGTACCAGCGACGGCACGGGTAGCGACACGCAGGCGCGTGTCGGGCTGCGGCCGCGCGAAACGACCGAAAGGGATGGCGTCGCAAACGTGATGGCGTCATCGTCATTTCTTGGCGGCTCCAGGATTGCGTTGCTGGTAGGCTCGATTGACGTCATCAAACGTCATACTCTGGGTTGCGCCCGTTCCGGCTGCACCATCCGCAGCGGCGCCCGCGGCTCCCGCCTGGGCTGCATTGTTCGCGGCTTGTGCGGCGCGTGCCGCCCGCCTACGCTCCGCGAGCGATTGCGCCGCTGCCTCCCGTTGGGGAGAGGGTGCCGCCTGCACCGGACGCTGTACCGGAACCGGCTGCGCAGCGCCGACCGGCGCTGCGATGGGCGGCGCGGCGACGGGCGGCGCTGTGGCCACCGGTGCTGGCGCGGTGGTCGGCCGTGGGTTGGTCGCCACCTTGAGCACCAGTTCTTCCCATTCGTCGTCGACGGCGAGCCGCACGCGGTCGGGCGCCACCTTCGCGACCAGCATGCCGTTGATGAAATCGCCCTGTTGCACGCGTCGCGTCTTGTTCCCGGCAACCTCGCGCAGCAGAGCCGTGCTCTTGCCGTCGGTAATCGTGGTTCCGGCAAGCGCGAACTGGCCACGTTGCAGGCGCGCATTTGCGCCGTCCTGCGGCGACACCGGCGCCGGGCGGCGTGTCGGGTTGAAAAGCGTTCGCTGCACGGTTTCCGTATGCGCCGCCACGCCACCGTCGATCACGAATTCCGGCAACAATGCCGTGTCGACCGCCTTGGGCACGATCGGCGTCTCGGGGGGCACCGCCTTGCGGAGCGCCGCGCCCCAGTCCGTCTCCCAGCCGATGGCGAATACCAGAAGCACGGCCGGCACGATCCACCAAAGCGCGGCGCGCAACCGGATGGTGTAAGCGTTCATGGGTACGCCTTTCCCATTTAGCGTTTCTCGGCTTCGGCAAAGGCGAATCCGGCGACGTCGAGCTGCACGTTGAGCTCGGGTTCCTGGCCGGCGACCGGCTTGAAACCGCGAAACGCATTGAGCGGTCGCAATGTCATGTTTTCGACGACAAGATACGGCGGCCCGGTCTCGATCGCATACAGGATTTTCTGCAACGCCGGTGTCGTCGCGAAGAATTGCACGCTGACGATGATCTGGCGGAACCGGCCCTCGTCGCGGGGGCTCTGGTTCTGGCTTGTCGTGATGCGGCCGGCGTTGGACTCGATCGCAGCGCGCACGAGTTCCTGCAGCTCGGCACCGGCGAGGTTCGGCGCCATATTCTTGAGAAAGAATCGCCGCGCATCGCGCTCGCGAATGGCGTCCAGCGCCTTCCGGTATTCGGGTGCCTGGGCCGCGACACGTCGATAGCGATCGAGGAGATCGGACAGGGACGCGATCGCATCGTCGTAATGCCGGTGCAGGAAGATGACCGGAGCGAGCAGGACGGCAATACCGAGCGCCACCGCGACCACGAGCGCCGCAATTGCGAGCGCGCGCTGCCGTCCCGCCGGGAGTTTCGTGATCGATTCGATCATGACGATGGCACCAGCCTGTTTCGCGACCGCCCGCCGCGACGGACACGCTCCGGCTCGCTTGTGGCGGGAGCTGCTGCCGGTGGAGCAGCGGTGGCCGGGGCGGCCACGGCGTCCTGCGCCGGCGGCGCGACGCCCGCGGGGTCTGCAACGTCAGCGGTGGGTGGCGTGACCGACGCGCCGTCAACGCCAGACGGCGTCGCCGGCATCGGCGTGGCGGCGCCTGCCACAGGGGGTCCCGAAAGGCCAGGTGCGCCAACCGCGTCCGTCGGGGCTTCGGTTTCCCTTTGCACCGCGCCTGGAGGCGCTGGGCGGGCAGCGGTCCCGGCGTTGGTCGTCGCCGGTACCGCACTTGCCGCGGCCGCCGGATTGGTCGCCGCTGCTGCACTGGTCGCCGCTGCTGCACTGGTCGCCGCTGCTGCATTGGTCGCCGCTGTTGCAGTCGTCGCTGCTGCAGGCACGACCGCCGTTGGCTGGGCCGCGGCGGCCTCGACGCGCGGCGCGATCTTCGGCAAATCGGAGAGTTGAACGGGAGCAGGTGCCGCCAACGGCTTGACCTGCGCCCCCAGATCGAAGATCTCGCCAGGTCCGGGCTGGATCTTGGTCGTAGGCGAGCGTGGTGCTGCCTCTCCGAAGAGCTTCGATTCCTCGAGCAGCGAAACGAGGCGCCCCGCATTTGCGCTTTCACCCCGCAGCAACATGTCGCGGCGCGGTTCCTTGCCCTTGGACGGCGTCCTGACTTCGAGCTGGGTGAGCCAGGTATCGTCCGGCAGAAGACGGGTCACGTCGTCCAGCACCTGCACGGCACTTGGAAACGAATACTTGCGCTGCAGCGCGAAATTGTAGTCGCTGACGATCTGATCGAGCTGTTGGCGCAACCTGTCGGACGCGTTCGCCTGCACGTGTGCCTGCCCGACGAGCTGCAACAGCGCCATTGCGTGGCTGCGCTTTTGCCAGAGCGGCAATGCCGTTGCGGCGAGCGCCAATGCCAGGACCAACGCGGCCGGCGCCAGGATTCGCCAGCTGCGCCACCCCGCGATCTCCGGCCGCTCGGCTGCGCTCAGCAAATTCAGGCGGGAAACCGCGAATGACGCGGCAGAATCCGGCATTTCCGGCCAGACGCCCACGACCGTCGCGCCCCATGCCTCGGCGCGCCTTCGCGCCTGATCCACGACCGATTTCAGTGCCGCGGCCCAGTCGACCAGAATCTGCTTGCGCGCCGGGTCGCGCGCTATCACCACCGCA
Source organism: uncultured beta proteobacterium (assembly GCA_963809965.1). Taxonomy (GTDB): domain Bacteria; phylum Pseudomonadota; class Gammaproteobacteria; order Burkholderiales; family Casimicrobiaceae; genus CAIWHR01. The sequence goes on along the minus strand of CAWELU010000061.1, from coordinate 227,565 downwards.
TCGAAATACACTTCGTCGGCCTTGAATGGCGTGTGCCGATCGAGGTCATAGGCAAGCGTCTGCAGCAGGTTGTCCTCGACCACGGCTGGCAGCGTGAGCGTCTTGCGCAACACCTGTTCGCGCGGCAAGACGATCGCGACCTTTGCGGCAGCGACTGCGCCGCCGTAGACCACCTGCGCAAGCGAGTCGATCGCTGCCCGGCCCGCATTCGCCGTTGCGGCGGCATCACCCGCCAACACGATCCGCGCGGCATCGGCGAATCCAAGCTTGCCATTCGTCATTCGCGGCACCCTGAGCTCAGCCACATCGGGACCGAACGCAAGGATCGGCCGCAGGCGGCGGCGCTGCGCCGCAATGCGCAACCCGGAAGGCACCAGCGACGCGAGTTCGGTGATCCACCAGCGCCACAGCGCGGGGACTCCTAGTCCATGCGCAGCGACTCGAATCCGTTGGCGGAGATTAGCGATTGCCCGTTCCATTCGCAGGTGCCGCGCTATCGTTCGCGGTCGACGACTCGGTACGCGCGTGCCTTGACGCCTTCCTGCCACAACAGCGCAATCAGGGGCCGGCGCGGATCGGATGCCGACCGCACGACCGCATCGCGGGCGAAGGTTACACCATCGGGCAGTGTCGCCTCGGTGTGTATCCGCCAGACCGGCGCGGCGCCGCCCCCGAGCGATTGCGCCTGCGCCAGCGGCGGCACGGGCAGGCGGCTCGAAACGGCAGCCTGCCGGGCCGCGATGAAGGCATCGACCTGCTCCACCGATATCCCTGGCAATGCCAACAGCACGTCGCGCGAAGCGGTTTCCGGGTTGATGCCGGCTCGCCGCGAATAGATGGTCAGACTGTCCGCGATCCGCGCCATCAACGCCGGCGTGACGCCAAGAACGCGCTGCAGTTCGCCGACGCTTTCGAACGGCGCGTTGGTGGGTCCGTACTTGCGCGCTGTCGCGAGATAATCGGCGGCTTCGGCCCCGTTGGGACGACGAAGATCGTCGGCGTCGCGCCAATCGAGAATCGCTCCGAGCACGCGCTCCGCGGTGTCGGGATCGAGGCCACCGATGTTCTGCAACAGACCTCGCAACAGCGGTTCGGATGCTGCGTTGAGGTCGATGCGGGCGGACTCGTCCACGGCGCTCGCCGCAATGGCGATGTCGTCATCCTTCCAGCTATGCACTGACCCGTTGGCCGTCCAGACCTCCGGATGACTGCGCGGCCGCGATAACTCGAACGCGACTCGCGCCACCGCGCCGTCCGCGGCAGCCCGCGCCTGCGCAAGCGACATCGTGTTGCGGGCGGCGAGAGCCTCACCGCGCATGCTATACGCGAAGCCGCTCGCGATCACCGTCAGCAGTACCGTTAACCACAGCACCGCTATCAAGGCGATGCCGCGTTGGCGAGGCCGACCCCGTTGTCGACGAATCCGCATCAGCCGGTACTCTGACACCGCCCAAGTGCTGCGTTCCAGGTCGGGCACCCAGCCTCCGGAGCACGGCGCGGCTCGACGATCAGCGTCGGCCAAGGATCGCCCTTCACGGGTTTGACGTCGATGCGCACCATCAACGGCAGGCGCTGCCGGTCGTCCCAGCGATCGCGCCACGAAGGCGCGACGGCGTCGCTGGCGTCGGGATCCCGACCGAAGTACCCGAGCTTGAGCTCCGCTATGCCGTCGGCAAGCACCGAGTTCTCCGCACCGCCAAACTCGGGTTCGCTTGTCGCCGTGAGGTCCGGAATCACGCGTTCCTGGACGAGCTGCGATTTCTCGCCGACCCGATTCACCGCGAGTCGAAAATAATAGACGCCGCCCTCCGCCACACGTGGCGGCAGCGTGGCGGCATAGCGCAGCTCGTCGCTCTCGCCGGCAAAGAGCAGCGGCACCTCGACCGCCTTGCGCAGCCGTTGCGGATACATCGAGGCGATTTGCTCGCGCAGGTAAGATTGCGCCTGTCGCATTTCGTCGACCTCGGTCACCTTGTTCTCGCCGGCGTCCCAGCTCCGCCCCGCCAGCGACAGCGAGCCGAAGAGCACTGCCGCCATCACGGCCATCAGCACCAGTGCTACGGTCAATTCGACGAGCGTGAAACCGCGGGTGAAGGTGGCGGCCCGCAGGGCGCGACGTGGCGTGCGCGGACGGTCGGACGACGGACGGGAACGCCCCGAAGCGCCATCGAATCGCGGAAACCACCCCTGCGAGCGCCGCATCACCGCACCTCTTTGCTGCCGATGCGGGTGGTGGCAAGGGCGTAACTGCGCTTGCTGCCCGACGGCCCGGAAAATGTCACCTCGGCCGTCACGCGATACAACCGCATCGGCATCGTTTCGGAAGCGCTCGCCAAGTCCGGATTCACATCCGGCGGATCGTACGGGACGACGCGTGCCGTCCAAGCGGTCCGGCCATCGTCGACGCTCCCCTGCGACGTTCCTTCGCGCAGCGGCTGCGTTGCGGCGGCCTCGGCGAGTACGCTCTCCGCGACGAGTACGGCGCGGCTGTATTCGTTCGCGGCGGATGCATTGCCGAGCGCACCGGAGAACAGGCGAAACAGTGCCGTCGCCACGAGCGACAGGATCACGAAGGCAACCAGCACTTCGAGCAGCGAAAACCCGCTCGCGGCATTTCTCCTGCCGAGCGAACGTGCAATGCACACGTGCTGGCACGGCCGCCTCGATCCGGCGAGCCCAACTCGGAATGGCTCGTGATAATTCACTCGTGGTCAGTTCAAAATCGCGACGCGGCCGGTCAGCCAATCCACGTCGACATCGTACTTGCGCTCGCCCGACGCAACCGTAACCCTGCCGCCGTTCGAGCCGCCATCCGGATAGAAACGGATCGCCCCCACCTTCTCGTTGACAAGATCGCGCTGCGCGGTGAAGAGCTTCAACTCGATCTCGCGCGGCAGCGCGTGCACCCGCGAATCGCGGTCGATTCGCATGGTGCGCTGCTCGAGGTCGAGCACGAGCCGCGTTTCCTGCCTCGTTGCGACCGCGTCGCTCCGCGCAAGTCGCAGGCCCGCCGCCACCTGCCGGGCGGCGCCCTTCAACTCCGCGGTCGAGACGCCGGCGCCGAACAATGGCACGACGAACGCAGCGACGAGCGCCATGATCGACAGCACGACCAGGAGCTCTAACATCGTCACGCCGGCGCTGTATGACGGCGCGCGCAACCCCACGGCGCATGTCGCGATTTCCGACCCGCCGCGCACGCAATGGGTCATTGCTGCGTGCTCACGATGTCCTTGTTCGGCCCTTCGCCGCCTTCCTTGCCGTCCGCACCCAGCGAGATGATCTCGTAGGGCGCACTCTGCGCCGGCGAGGTGTACTTGTACTCGTTACCCCACGGATCGCGCGGCAGCGTCTGCCGTTTCCAGTAGGGGCCGTTCCAGTTGTTCACTCCCGACGGCGCGCTGATGAGCGCCTGCAGCCCTTCCTGTGTGGTCGGGTAGCGGCCGATCTCGAGCTTGTAGAGGTCGAGCGTCTGGCCGATCTGGCCGATCTCGATCTTTGCGGCGTCGGCTTTCGCCTTCTCGCCCTTGCCGATGAAGTTGCCGCCGACGATCCCCAGCACGATTCCGATCAGCACCAGCACGACCAGGATTTCGATAAGCGTCATACCGCGCGTGAAGGCGGAGGCCCGCAGGGCGCGACCCGGGAACGGCGTGCGCACGCGGAGGCCCGCGGGGCGCGACCCGGAGCACGGCGCGGGAGGCCGACGGATCGAATGCCGCGCAACGCCACAGGTGGCGAAGGCCGAGCGCGGACAGACGGCCGACAACGCCCGATGTGGAAATCCGACTTCAGAGCGCGGAGGACATCCCGAGTGCTCATCGCGTTTCGACTTGCGTCCGTCCATGTTCGTACTCCCGACTCCATGCACGCAGCCGCCAAGCAAACCCGCGGCAGCACGCGAAAAGTGCCATACCGTCACTGGACGAGCTCGCTCATGCCCATCACGCCCAGCAGAATAGAAAAGACGATGCCGCCGATCAGCACCGCCAGCGAAAGGATCAGCGCGGGTTCGAGCACCGCGAGAAAACGCTTGACCGCCATCTGGACTTCGCGGTCATAGACGTCGGCCACGCGGGTCAGCATTTCCTCGAGGCGACCCGATTCCTCGCCGACCAGGATCATCTGCGTCGCGAGCTTCGGGTAGAGGCCCGTGTCCGCGAGCGGCACGCCGAAGCCGCGACCTTCCCGCAGCCGCGCGGTGACACCGTCGAGCGCGCCGGCGAGCACGCTGTTGCCGAGCGTCTCCTTGACGATCGAAATGCCGGTGAGCAACGTGACACCGTTCGCGAGCAGCGTCGAGAGGGTGCGCGCGAAGCGCGCGACCTCCACCTTGGTGACTACGTCGCCGACGAGCGGCATGCGCAACAGGCGCCGATCCCAGCGCTCGCGCACCGCGGGCCGCGCGAGCCGGCGACGCAGCCACCAGAACGTCAGCACGACGAGCGCCAACAGCGCCCACCACCATTCCCGCAGCCCGGTCCCGAGAAAGATCACCACCATCGTCGGCAGCGGCAATGCCTTTCCTGCCTGCGCGAACGTCTGCTCGAACTGCGGGACGACCCAGACCAGCAGCACCATCACCGACAGCACGGCGACGAAGATCAGGATTGTCGGGTAGATCAGCGCGGACTTGACGCTTTCGCGGAGCTCCTTGTTGCGCTCCATCGTGTCGGAAAGGCGCGTCAGCACGACACCCAGCGCGCCGCCGGACTCGCCCGCGCGAACGATGTTGACGTAGAACCGGCCGAACACCTCGCGCCTCGCGTCGAGCGCCTGCGACAGCGACCGGCCACTGCGCACGTCGTCACGGATGCCCTGAAGCAGAGACACAACGGGCGGCGCATCGGCGAGCCCGATCAGGATCTCGAGCGCGCGATCGAGCGGCAATCCGGCACGCAGCAGCGTCGCCAGCTCACGCGTGAGCGCGAGCAGATGGTCGCGCGTGACCCGCCTGGGCGCAAACCACCGCCGCCGCCTGCCCGATGTGCCGCGGCGTCGCGCGAACGGTGGCTTCGCCGAGGGCGCGCGCGACCTGCATCGGCAGCAATCCCTGGTCGCGCAATCGATCGACAATTTCGCCCTCGTTGGCGGCCTCGAGCTCGCCCGTGGCAACGTCGCCCGCAGGATCGACCGCTCGGTACTGGTAGATTGGCATCGGGCGTCGCGCCGGGCTCGCCTAGATGTCGGCCGGAACGCACGACGCGCACGCGAAAGCCGGCAGTACGCCGCGACCGGGCATCGCCGGGTCAGCCTTCGCGCGTGACACGCAGCACTTCCTCGAACGTCGTGATGCCGCGCACCGCCTTGCGCAGTCCGTCCTCGTACATCGTCAGCATTCCTTCGCGGATGGCTTCGTTGCGCAGATCGGTCGCGGTCGCGTGCTTCATGACGAGGCTTCGGAGCGGGTCGGTGATCGGCAGCATTTCCATGATGCCGACCCGGCCGGAGTAGCCGGTTTGCGCGCACTGCGGGCAGCCGACCGGCCGATAGAGCGTGATCTCCCGCTCCTTCGCGAAGCGGGCGAGGCCCATCTGCTCGACGATCTCCGGCAGCGCCGCGTGCGCTTCCTTGCAATGCGGACACAGCGTCCGCACCAGCCGCTGCGCGAGAATGCCGATCACCGTCGACGTGAGCAGATAGTCCTCAACGCCCATGTCGAGCAACCGGTTGACCGTCGACGCGGCGTCGTTCGTGTGGACGGTCGACAGCACGAGGTGGCCCGTCAGCGCCGACTGCACGGCGATCTCGGCTGTCTCGAGGTCGCGGATCTCGCCGATCATGATGACGTCCGGGTCCTGGCGCACGATCGAGCGCAGCGCGTTGGCGAACGTGAGGTCGATCTGCGGCTTTACCTGGATCTGGTTGATGCCCGGCATCTGGTACTCGACCGGATCCTCGACCGTGAGGATCTTCACGTCCGGCCTGTTCAATCGCTCCAGCGCGGTGTACAGCGTCGTGGTCTTGCCCGACCCGGTCGGGCCGGTGACGAGCAGAATGCCGTGCGGCTGCATCAGCACGTCGACGAACTTGGCGAGTATGTCGTCCTCGAAGCCCAGCCGCTCGAAGTCGAGCGCGACGCCCCCCTTGTCGAGAATCCGCATCACCACCGATTCGCCATGCATCGTCGGCACCGTCGACACGCGCAGATCGATCTCCTTGCCCTGCACGCGCAGCCGGATGCGCCCGTCCTGCGGGAGGCGACGCTCGGCGATGTCGAGATTGGCCATGATCTTGATGCGCGAGATCACCGCCGCGGAGAAGCGGCGCGGCGGCGACTCCACCTCGTGCAGCACGCCGTCGATCCGGTAGCGCACGACCAACCGGTTCTCGAACGGCTCGATGTGAATGTCGGACGCCCGCGCGTCGAGCGCATTGGTGATGAGCAACGACACGAGGCGGATCACCGGCGCCTCGGAGGCGAGGTCCTTCAGCTGCTGGACATCGGCGTCGAACGCGAGCTCGTCGCGCTGCTCGACATCGCCGACGATCTGACCGACCGCGGTGCGACCCGTGCCGTAGAGCCGCTCCAGCGCCGCCTCGAGCTCGGTAGGGATCGCGACCAGCGGCTTCACTTCGCGGCCGGTAACCATCCGGAACGCACCGATCGTGTAGTCGTCGGTCGGATCGGCCATCGCGAGCGCGAGCTCGCGCTCGTCTTCCTTCACGGGGAGCGAACGTGATTCGCGCAGGAAGCGGGCCGAGATCCGCTCCTCGAGAATCGGAAACTCGGGATAGCCGCCGGTATCGACGAGCGGCAGGCCGAGTTGCGCCGCGAGCGCTTCCGCGACGTCGCGCTGCGCGCAAACGCCGAGCGTCACGAGGAGCGCACCGAGCTTTTCACCGCTCTCCTGCTGCAGGCGCAGCGCGCGTTCCAGCGTCGCGTGGTCGAGCTTGCCGCGCTCGATCAGGATCTCGCCCAGACGCTTTCTTCCCGCTGTTTCCACGTGTCTCGCCGCGCCAAAATCAACTTTTCATGGTACCACAGCCGTCCCGGCCTGCCGCTCTTTTCACCGCACGAATCAAGATGTTGCATGCATTTTCCGAGGGCGATTCACTGGCCCGCGGACGGCCTTGCCCGGAATGCCCCGACCCTAGCAACGCGCGAGCAGCCGTGCTCGTTTACGAAGCGCACGCGGACGAAATGCGTAATATCCGCATATTTATCACGCGGCCCCGTGGGCGCCTCGGATTGATATCGCCCCGGTCCCTGAGCGCATGACGAACGACGTTCTCGCCGCCCGGGCCCTGCACAACCAGGGCGTTGCCGAATTTCGAGCCGGGCGGCACGACGAGGCGTGCAGGACGTTGCGCGAAGCCGTCCGGGTCGCGGGCGAGGACCGCGTCGATGGGCGAACACTGAAAGCACTCTGGCAGATCGCCCGCGCGGCCGACGACTGGAAGACGTCATTGGCGGCCGGTATTCGGGGAGCGAGGCGCGATCCACTCGACTTCCCCTTCGTCAGCGGCGTGATTCGCTCGTTGCACGAGTGTCCGGAGCACGCGTTGATCGCGGATCCGGCAGCCGGCTGGCTTCGTTTGCCGTCTCGGCCGCCTTCGCTCTCGGTAATCATCGTGAGCCGTGACGATGAACGTCATGCCGCGGTGGACGCGGCCTATGCCGAGGCCTTCGCCGATTGGCCTCATGAGCGGATCCGCGTCAACGGGGCTTCGTCGATGTACGACGGATACGCCCGGGGGTTCGCGCAGAGCAGCGGCGAAATCGTCGTTTTTTCCCACGACGACATCCGCTTCGCGACGCCCGATTTTGCAGCGCGGCTGGCGGATGTCATGTCCAGCGCGGACATCGCCGGAATCGCGGGAACGACAAAGGTCTCGGGACCGGCATTGCTCTGGTCCGGGCACCCGCATCTCTACGGCGCGGTGACGCACAAGGCCCCGAGCGACGAAGCGTATGAATTCGCCGTGACCTCGCTCACGGGCCCCCGAATCCGCGCGGCGCAAGGCCTCGACGGCGTGTTCGTCGCCGCCCGACGCGCATGGGTAGAACGGATCGGCTTCGATCCGGAGGGCGTGCCCGGATTTCATTTCTACGACCTCGATTTCAGCTACCGCGGCCATCGGGCCGGCGCACGCCTGGAGATCGCCTGCGATCTCGCCCTCGTCCACCAGTCGCGCGGACGATTCGACGCCGCCTGGAGCCGCGCGCAGGAGGCGTTCAGCCAAAAGTTCCCGCAGCTGAACGCGCCTCCCGGCGAGCATCGTCACTGGTACGCGACCTCGCTTCCGGACCTCGCGACCGTCACCTCCCACTATGCAAAGCTGTGGGCGGCGTGGAATCTGCGATTGACTTGAGTGCCCGGTCACGATCGCAGCGACGCGGTATGCGGCCGGGCCCGCCACGGTAAGATGCATGCTCCTCGTCCCGTCGTTGACACGCGCCAACCATGAAATTGCGATGCTACGCCCTGACCCCCGATCCGCTGCCGTTGCGGCCTGCGCCGGCGACGCGCGATTGGATGGATCGCATTCCGGATCGCCACGCCTATCGTTGCCTGCCGCTTGCCATCGCCAATGCTCACGGTTGGGAGATCGCTTCGCCTTGCGCGTTCGAGGTCGAGTGGGATGGCGGACCGCGAGCCGCGGGCATGGCCATCCGCGTGCTCGACGGTTACCCGCACCTGGCAAACCTTGCGGTGTCGCACTTCGCCTATGGCATCGTCACGTTCCATCTGAGTTACCTCTTCCGGACCGATCCCGGATGGAACCTGTTCGCGACGGGACCGATCAACCGCCCCAAGGACGGCATCGCGCCGCTGGCCGGCATCATCGAGACGCATTGGCTGCCCTATCCGTTCACGATGAATTGGCAGATGACCCGGCGCGGCAGCGTCCGCTTCGACAAGGACGAGCCGCTGTGCACGGTATTTCCGGTGCCGGTCGACGCCTTGGCGCAGACGCAGCCCGAGATCCGCAATCTTGCCGACGACCCGGCGCTCGAGGCGCAGACCTTCGCTTGGAAGGAGCGACGCGACGAGTTCATGCGGCGCTTTCGCGCCGACGATCCGGGCACCCTCAAGGAAGCCTGGCAGCGCTTCTATTTTCTGGGCAAGCTGCCGGACGGTTCCGTCGCCCAGGCAGCGCACGTCAGCAAGCTGCGCCTCGAGGCACCGGTCGACAAACGCGGCGAGCGAGAGGGCGCCGAGACCTAACGTTTGCTACCGCGTCGTTACGCCGCGCGCAGCGATTGGAACGCCGACTCGGCGAGCGCGATCGTCGCCGCGATGTGGTCCGCAGTATGCGCAGCGGAGACGAACCCTGCTTCGAACGCGGAGGGCGCGAAATACACGCCGGCGTCGAGCATCGCGTGAAAGAAGCGATTGAAGCGGTCCTTGTCGCACGCCATCACCGCCTCGTACGTATCCGGAACCGCGGTGGCGAAATAGAGCCCGAACATTCCGCCGACCGACTGTGCGACGAACGCCACGCCGGCGCGCTGCGCGGCCGCCGAAAGGCCGTCGGTCAGCGAGCGGGTCGTCGCCGACAAGCGCTCGTAGAAACCAGGGGCCTGGATTTCGCGTAGCGTCGCCAGCCCCGCGGCCACGGCCACCGGATTGCCGGAGAGCGTTCCGGCCTGGTAGACCGGCCCGAGCGGCGCGATCTTCTCCATGATCGCCCGCGCGCCGCCGAACGCGCCGACGGGCATCCCGCCACCGATCACCTTGCCGAGTGTCGTCAGGTCGGGCTTCACGCCATACAGCCCCTGCGCGCCGCCGACGTGCACCCGGAAGCCGGTCATCACCTCGTCGAAGATCAGCACGGCGCCGTGGCGATCGCAAACGCTGCGCAGGCCCGCCAGGAACCCGGGGCGCGGCACGATCAGGTTCATGTTGCCGACGACCGGCTCGACGATGATGCACGCAATCTTCTCGCCGTCGGCATCGAACGCGGCCTCGACCGCGGCGAGGTCGTTGTAGGGCAGCACGATCGTCTCGTTGGCGATCGCCGGCGGGACGCCCGCCGACGACGGCTGACCGAACGTCAGCGCGCCCGAGCCTGCCTTGACCAGCAGGCTGTCGCCGTGGCCGTGGTAGCAGCCCTCGAACTTCACGATCTTGCTGCGGCCGGTGTACCCGCGCGCGAGCCGCAGCGCCGACATCGTCGCCTCGGTGCCGGAGGACACGAGCCGCACCATCTCGATCGACGGGACGAGGCGGCAGAGCGTCTCCGCCATCTCGATCTCGATCTCGGTCGGGCGCGCCGAACGACAGCCCGTGCTCCGCGGCTTCCTGCACTGCGCGCACGACTGCCGGATGCGCATGGCCGAGGATCGCCGGCCCCCACGATCCGACGTAATCGATGTAGCGCCTGCCATCCGCATCCCACAGGTAGGCGCCCTCGCCGCGCTCGAAAAATCGCGGCGTGCCGCCGACCGAGCGGAACGCGCGAACCGGCGAATTCACGCCGGCGGGAATCGTGCGCTGCGCGCGAGCAAAGAGCTCTTCGTTTCGGGTCATGGTCTTTCGTCCGATTTCGCGGGAACGTGTTGCGGGCTGTGGGCGCAGAGTCGGCCAGGTCCGCCCGCCAGACGTTCGACACCGTGCATCATGGCCTGTCGACCTGTCCGGCAAGAGCGCGCGCCGCAGCCTCAACATCCCGCGCGCCGAATACTGCCGAGATCACCGCGACCGCATCGGCACCGGCGGCGAACAGCTCGCGCGCATTTTCCGCGGTGATCCCGCCGATCGCGACGATGGGCACGCCGAGCGAACGCGCGCGCTCCAGCAACGCCACGTCGGCCCGGCGCGCGGCCGGCTTGACGGTCGACGCGAAGAAGCTGCCGAACGCGACGTAATCGGCTCCGGCGTCTACGGCGGCCTGGGCTCGCGCGAGGTCGTTGTAGCAGGAGACGCCGATGATCCGGGCCGGTCCCAGAATGGCGCGCGCCGCAGCTACGCTGCCGTCCTCGTCGCCGATGTGTGCGCCATCCGCACCGACCTCGGCCGCCAGCTCGACGTCGTCGTTGACGATATACAGTCCGCCGCGCGCGGCGTGGACGCGTGCGAGCGCCTCGGCCTGCGAACGCTTGAGCTCGGCGTCTGCAGCCTTGTTGCGGTACTGGATGGCGCAGGCGCCGCCCGCGAGCGCGGCCGCGACGCGAGCGACGAGATCGTCGGTATCCGCGAGATCGGGCGTCACCGCGTAAAGACCGGTCAGCCGCCGCGTTCGGGCGCGGCGCATCGCAACCGCGTCGTCAATGCCGGGGCTGGGCATCGGAAACGCGCGGCGCGGTCGCGTCCTCCGCGGGCGCATCGGGTTCCTCGCGCGCCCAGAACAGACGGTCGGGCAGGAACTGACCCATGCCCGGACGATAGGCCCGCTTGAGCGCCTGCCACGTGTACTCCTGTGCCTCGCGCACCGCTTCGGGCAGGTCGAGGCCGTTGGCGAGCATCGCCGCAATGGCCGAGGCGAGCGTGCAGCCGGAGCCGTGGTAGCTGCCCGGGAGCCGGGCCCAGGTGTCGGTGCGCACGATGCCGGTCTTGCCGTACAGCGTATTCACGACATTGGTGCGTCGCCTCGTGCGTGCCGGTCACGAGCACGAACTCCGCGCCCATGGCGATCAGCCGCTCGGCGCACAGCGCCAGCGCGGCCTCGTCTTCGTCGTCCATCTCGGCGAGCCGCCTCGCCTCCATGCTGTTCGGCGTGAGGATCGTCGTTTGCGGCAGCAGCAGCTCGCGCATCGCGTGCATCATCTCGTCGGTGGCGAATTCGTCGCCGCGACCGGACGCGAGCACCGGATCGAGGACCAGCGGGACGTCCGGATAGTCGGAGACGATCTCGGCGATCGCCGCGATGATCTCGACGCTGCCGAGCACGCCGATCTTGAACGCGTCGACCGGCATGTCCTCGAGCAGGCAGCGCGCCTGGTCGGCCACCCATTCGGCGTCCACGGGCTGGATGCCTTCGACGCCCAGCGTGTCCTGCACCGTGATCGCGGTCACCACCGACAGCGGATGGCAGCCGGTGCTCGCAAGCGTCAGGATGTCCGCCTGCAGTCCCGCACCGCCCGACGGATCCGACGCGGCAAACGTCAGAACGATGGGCGGAAACTCGGGATCGGTGTCGGCAGGCATGGCGCAACGGCCGCGCGGCCCGCGCACGGCGACGCAAGCGATCGCGCGGCGCGCAGGCGGCTTGCTAGAATTGGGCGATTTTACTCCAACGAGCGAATCCCCCGATGAAAAAGTACATGTGCCTGATCTGCGGCTACGTCTACGACGAAGCTGCGGGCGCGCCCGACGAAGGCATCGCGCCCGGCACGAAATGGGAAGACGTGCCGCCGAACTGGACCTGCCCGGAGTGCGGCGCGCGCAAGGAAGACTTCGAGCTGATGGAGTTCTGACGCGCGTCGAGTACCTCGACGCACGTCGAGCCCAATCCACGATCATCACATTTCCGCGAAGGACTCTGCATCCCCACGATGCTGCGAGTCGGCGACCTCGAGCGATCGATCGGCTTCTACACCGGCGTCCTGGGCATGCAGCTGCTGCGCACGACCGACCGGCCCGAGCAGAAGTACACGCTCGCGTTCGTCGGCTACGGCGACGAAGCGCACGGCGCGGTGATCGAGCTGACGTACAACTACGGCGTCGACCGGTACGACCTCGGCGGCGGTTTCGGCCACATTGCGATCGAGGTCGAGGACGCGGCGGCGGCGTGCGCCGCGGTGCGGGCGAAGGGCGGGACCGTGACGCGCGAAGCCGGGCCGGTGAAAGGCGGCACGACCGTGATCGCGTTCGTGCAGGATCCCGACGGCTACAAGATCGAGCTGATCGAAAGCAAGCGCGCCCAATGACGCCCGGCGGCGTGCCCGCACCGGCTCCCGAAATCCGCGTTTCGATTCGCACGGAAGAACAAGGGTCCCGACGCCGCGCTCGATCGCGGCGCCACAACGATCCTACGGCGTCGCGGTACGCAACAATTCGCCGATATCGTGCTCGAAAACCGCGGCGCCCTGGCCGTAGCCGACGTACAGGCGCAGCCGCCCCTGCGGATCGAAGACGAAGGTCCCGGCGGAGTGGTCCACCGTGTAGCTCTCCGGCGTCCTGCCCGGCTGCTTCTGGTAGAGGATCCGGAATTCCTTCGCGGTGCGCGCCGTCGCGTCGGCATCTCCGTACAGGCCGAGGAACGACGGATCGAACGCCGGCACGTAGCGCGAAAGCAGGTCCTGCGGTATCGCGCTCGGGATCCACGGTTACGAACAGCACCTGCACCTTCGCGGCATCCGGCCCCAGCCGCTTCAGCGCTTCCGCGAGCTCCGCGAGCGTCGTCGGGCACACGTCCGGGCAATGCGTGTAGCCGAAGAAGAGCACGACGACCTTGCCGCGGAAATCCGCCAGCGTGCGCGGCTTGCCGTTGTGGTCGGTGAGCGCGAAGTCGCGGCCATACGCCGAGCCCGTGACGTCCGAGGCCTTGAACGTCGGCGAATCCGGCGCGCATCCGGCAACGAGGGCCGCCGCGACGGCGACGAGGGCCGCGAACCGCGCGATCGTTCGCATCAGAGCCAGTAGTGATCGACGAGCAACGCCGAGAACAGCGCCGCGAGATAGAAGATCGAGTACTTGAACGTCGCGCGCGCGAGGAGATCGCTGTAGTCGCGGTAGAGCTGCACCGCGTAGAGCAGGAAGACGCCCGACGAGCGCGAGCGCGCAGAGGAGGTAGAGCACGCCGCTCATCCGCAGCGCGAACGGCAGCAGCGACACGGCGGTGAGCGCGCACGTGTAGAGCACGATCTGCAGCCGCGTGTACTGCGGACCGTGGGTGATCGGCAGCATCGGCAGCCCGGCTCTGGCGTAGTCCTGCGCGCGGTACAGCGCGAGCGACCAGAAGTGCGGCGGCGTCCAGAGGAAGATGATCAGGAACAGGAGCAGCGGCTCCGGGCCAAGCTCGCCGGCGACCGCCGCCCATCCCAGCACCGGCGGCATGGCGCCGGATGCGCCGCCGATGACGATGTTCTGCGGCGTGGCCGGCTTCAGCAGCACCGTGTAGACGATCGCGTAGCCGACGAAGGTCGCGAGCGTCAGCCACATCGTCAGCGTGTTGACGTATCGATAGAGCAGCAGCAACCCGATGCCGCCGACGATGCCCGCGAAGACGAGTGTCTGCAGCGAGGTCAGCTCGCCGCGCGGCAGCGGCCGCGCACGCGTGCGCGCCATCAGCGCATCGATCTTCTGCTCGACCAGGCAGTTGATCGCTGCGGCAGCGCCGGCGACCAGCGCGATGCCGACGGTCGCGAAGAACACGACCCCCGGCGGCGGCAGCCCGGGTGTGGCGAGGAACATGCCGATCACCGCGCAAAAGACGATGAGCGACACCACTCGCGGTTTGGTCAGCGCGAGGAACTGCTTCAGCCGATTTTCGGCGAGCGCGAGCGTGGTCATTCGAGACGGGAGGTGCGGGGAGCGTTGAGCACGTTCCGCGGAGTCCGCGGGGCCGCGCGCCAAGCGTTGGATTTTAGCACCCGCGGCGGCCCGGGCGGTCGGCTGCGGACTACCCGATCCGGGATGCCTTCAGCAAGCGGCCGAGATCCTTCGCGATGCCCTTGATGTCCGGGTCTTCGGGATAGCGCAGGACGAGGTTGCCGAGCGGATCGATGAGATACGCGGTGCCCGCGGTGCCGGGGAAGTCCGACCGTCCGCCGCGTGCGCGAATGACGACGAGGCCTGGATGCTGCGCGGTCACTTCGGCCTCCGGCAGCGATTCGCCCGCCAGCAGCAGGATCCGGACGATCCGATCCTGCTCCCTGCCCTGCATGGTGCGCGCCTGGCGGGTCGCGTACAGCCCTCGCTCGCATGCGGCATCGCAACCCTCGCCGCCGATCGTCAACAGGACCCACTTCCCGCGCAACTCGTCGAGCCGGATCGGCGCGCCGTCCGCCGCGACTCCGGCGAGCGAGGGTGCCGGCGCCGTCGGGAGCAGCACGCCGTAGTTCACCTGTCGGTCGCGCGGAAACAGGTAATAGACCGCGTAGGACGCCACCACCGGCGCGATGCACACCAGGGCAATCAGCGATAGCGTTCGGAACGCGGTGCGACGGCTTGCGGGCGGGCTCACGGGCGGAAGAGGCGACGCCGAATCGTTCACCGCGCACCCCGGGCCCGACGCAGAAGGAAGAAGAGCCATAGCCCGGCCGTGAGCGCGGCGAGCGCGTACCACTGCAACATGTAAACCCGGTGCTTCTCGACGCCGAAGTCGGGCGCAGGCCAGTCGCGGACAAGGCCGTCGTCCGGAACCGGCGGTGCCGTTGCTTCGACCACGGCCGGCAGCACCACGCGGCCCGTTGCTTCGCTGAAACGAGCCGGATCGAGGTTCTGCCATACCGGGCCCGGTGTCCCCTCGGGTGCGAGCTCGAAATAGCCGAGCGCAGGCAATGCGAGGCGCCCCATCACCGTCACCGCGCCCGACGGCGGCGGCACAGGCGGGAGTGCCGTGCGCGAAGCCCCCTGCGCGACCCAACCGCGATTGACGAGGACCGCACGGCCGTCGATCAGCATCAGCGGCGTGACGACGTGGTAGCCGGCACGGCCCGCGTGGACCTTGTTGTCGACGAGAATCTGGTGCTGCGCGTCGTATTCGCCCGTCGCGACAACCGGTAGATACCGCAATGCCCCCCAGTCGGCGTGCGACGACAGGCTCGCGAGCGCAACCGGAGCTGCGGCATTGGCCGCATCGAGTTGCGCGCGCAGCGCCTCCTTTTCGTGCATGCGGCTTTTCTGCCAGTTTCCGGCGGAAACGAAGACGGCCACGCGCGAGCGCGGCGCCGACCGTCGGCAACGTTCGCGGGCGAAATCGTCGCCCCGGCGCGAGGTCGGGGGCCACGGCGCGCGACCGCGGGTTTGGCATCGCTACCACGTTCCTCTACACTCGCCGGCAGGAGCAGGATGCGTGAAGATCATCATCATCGCCGGACTCGTCGCGGTCGTCGCGAGCCTGTTTTCCGCGCTCTACTACCTCTACCACGACCGCGGCCACGGCACGCGGATGGTCAAGGCGCTCGCGCTGCGCGTCGCATTGTCCGCATCGCTCGTCGTATTCCTCGTCGTCGCCTACAAGCTCGGCTGGATCGCCCCGACCGGGCTTCGGTAACGGCGCGTCGGCCGGCAAAGGCAGGCGCGTTGCGCATTGCTCGGCACCGGAACGGCGAGGGCATTCGGCGCGGACGCATCGGCCGCTGGCGGCGCCAAGCGAGTGGCGCTTTGGCTTGCAAGCGTCCTTTCGCGGCGCTCGGTGCACAATCCGCCAAAGCGCCGGGCACCCGCTCGACGCCACGATTTGCGGCCGCCAAGTTCGCGCCGAATGCCCTCGCCGTTCCGGCCCCGCGAATTGTCGGCGAGTTACCCGCTAAGCCCCGCTGCCGTCAGAGCCAGTAGACGAGCACGAACAGCAGCAGCCAGACGACGTCCACGAAGTGCCAGTACCACGCGGCGGCCTCGAACGCGAAATGGTGATCGGCGTCGAAATGACCCTTGATGATGCGGGCGAGCATCACCGACAGCATGATCGCGCCGATGGTGACGTGCGCGCCGTGGAATCCCGTCAGCATGAAGAACGTGGAGCCGTAGACGCCGGTCGACAGCTTCAGGTTGAGCGCGCTGTACGCATGGAAGTATTCGTAGGCCTGGAAACCCAGGAACGTGAAGCCCAGCGCTATCGTCACGAACAGCCACAGCTTCAGCGCCCCGCGGTTGCCCGCCTTGAGGGCGTGGTGCGCAATGGTCAGCGTGAAACCGGACGACACGAGGATGATGGTGTTCAGCAGCGGTATTCCCATCGCGCCCATCGGCGTGAACTGCTCGCGGATGTACGGCCCGACGGTCGGCCAGGCGGAGGTGTAGTCCGGCCACAGCACCTTCGAACCCGGCGCCCCGAGATCCGGCACCGACAGGTTGCGGATGTAGAAGAGCGCGCCGAAGAACGCCGCGAAGAACATCACTTCCGAGAAGATGAACCAGCTCATGCTCCAGCGGAAGGAGAGGTCCACCTTCTTGTTGTACAGGCGCCCCTCGGACTCGCCGATGACGGTGCCGAACCAGCCGAACAGCATCACCAGCAGAACCGCGAAGCCGGCGGCAACCATCCATGGGCCGGCCGCGACCTGGTTGAACCAGAACGCCGCGCCCATCCCCATGAGGAGCAGCGCGACCGAGCCGACGACCGGCCAGTGCGACGGTTGCGGTACGAAGTAATAGGGCTTGGCGCCGGTCTGTGCTGTGCTCATCGGGGGAAACCTCGTCGTGAACCGGGCGGGCGCGGACAAGGCGCGTCCGCCCTCGGGGTTAGGATTTGCCTGCGCCTTCGACCTCGAAGAACGTGTACGACAGCGTGATCGTTGCGATGTCGCTCGGCAGGTCCGGGTCGACGACGAAGATCACCGGCATCTGCCGCGTCTCGCCTGGCTCGAGCGTCTGCTTCGCGAAGCAGAAGCACTCGAGCTTGCGAAAATACTGCGCCGCGTGCGGCGGCCCGTAGCTCGGGATCGCCTGCCCCGTCAGCGGCCGGTCGGTGGTGTTGACGATTTCGTAGACCACCTGCTTCGTCTCCCCGGGGTGCACACCGACGACTGGGGTCAAGGGCCGGAACTGCCACGGCAGCTTGCGCACGTTGGAATCGAGCTCGATGCGAATCGTGCGCGTTGCATCGACCTGGGTGTTCTTCACTTCGTCGGCGCGCGCGATGTTGCGCAGCCCGGTGACCTCGCAGATCTTCTCGTAGAAGGGCACCAGCGCGTAGCCGAAGCCGAACATCGCGACGACGATGACGCCGAGCTTGAGGAGGAGCACACGGTTGTCGCGATGCTGCGCGGCGTTCATCGTCTTCGTTCCCGGATCATTTGCGGAGATTCCGGCCGATCGCGATGACGAGGAACAGCAGCACCGCGGTACCGACGATCCCGATCCCGGTCACCGGACCGCCCATGAACTTCGTCGCAATGATGCCGACGAAGAACAGGATGGCAATGGACGCCAGCACCAGCGCCGTCGTCCGGTTCGAAGACTTGAGGCGCGCGGCGGGGTCGGCCTTCGCGCCTTCGCTGTTCGCGTTCATGTGTTGGAATGGGAGTGTGAGCCCGGGTGTCTGCGGTCAGAACACCGATCGCATCACCGCCCGGTCATTTGACCACGGGTGGCGTTTCGAACGTGTGGTAGGGCGCCGGCGAAGGCACCGTCCATTCAAGCGTGTCGGCGCCGTCCCACGGCTTGGCCGTGGCCTTCGGCCCGTCGCCGCGGACGCACTTCAGCACCGCCCACAGGAAGATGAGCTGCGAGGCACCGAACCAGAAGGCGCCGATCGAGGCCATCATGTTCCAGTCCGCGAACTGCTGCGCATAGTCCGGAATCCGGCGCGGCATGCCGGCGAGCCCGAGGAAGTGCATCGGGAAGAATGTCAGGTTGAAGGCGAGCATCGACGACCAGAAGTGGATCTTGCCGAGCTTCTCGTCGTACATCGTGCCGGTCCACTTCGGAATCCAGTAATAGACGCCGCCGAAGAACGCGAACAGGCTGCCGGCCACCATCACATAGTGGAAATGCGCGACGACGTAGTAGGTGTCCTGGATCTGGATGTCCACCGGCGTGATCGCGCAGACGAGGCCCGTGAAACCGCCCATCGTGAACAGGAACAGGAAGCCGATCGCGAACAGCATCGGCGTCTCGAACGTCATCGAGCCGCGCCACATCGTCGCGAGCCAGTTGAACACCTTCACGCCGGTCGGCACCGCGATCAGCATCGTCGCGTACATGAAGAACAGCATGCCGGCGGTCGGCAGGCCCGTCGTGAACATGTGGTGCGCCCACACGATGAAGGACAGGATCGCGATCCCGGCCGTCGCGTAGACCATCGACGCGTAGCCGAACAGCGGCTTGCGCGAAAACGTCGGGAGGATCTGCGAGATGATCCCGAACGCCGGCAGGATGATGATGTAGACCTCGGGGTGGCCGAAGAACCAGAACACGTGCTGGAAGAGCACCGGGTCGCCGCCGCCTGCCGCGTTGAAGAACGTGGTGCCGAAGTGGCGGTCGGTCAGCAGCATCGTCACCGCGCCCGCGAGCACCGGCATCACGGCGATCAGCAGGTAGGCGGTGATGAGCCAGGTCCAGCAGAACAGCGGCATCTTCATCAGCGTCATCCCCGGCGCGCGCAGGTTGAGGATGGTGGTGATGATGTTGATCGACCCCATGATCGACGAGGCGCCGAGGATGTGGATCGCGAAGATCGTGAGGTCCATCCCCATGCCCGCCTCGACGGTCAACGGCGGATAGAGCGTCCAGCCTCCGGAGGCAGCGCCGCCCGGGACGAACAGCGACGTGACGAGCAGGATCGCCGCCGGCGGCAGCAGCCAGAAGCTCCAGTTGTTCATCCGCGCGAACGCCATGTCCGGCGCGCCGATCATCATCGGGATCTGCCAGTTCGCGAACCCGACCGCCGCCGGCATGATCGCGCCGAACACCATGATGAGTCCGTGCAGCGTCGTCATCGAGTTGAAGAATTCCGGATCGACGACCTGCAGCCCCGGCTGGAACAGCTCGGCGCGGATGATCATCGCCATCGTCCCGCCGACCAGGAACATCGTGAACGAGAACCACAGGTACATCGTTCCGATGTCCTTGTGGTTGGTCGTCGTGACCCAGCGCATGAACCCGGCGGGATGATGCGCGTAATGGTCGTGCCCGTGGCCGGCGGCGTGATCGTGGGCGATGCTGCTCATGGCGTGCTCCTGAATGCTGCTGGTTCGTTTTCTGCGTGAAGGCCCTAGACTTCGTCGATGCTTTGGCTCGGCGGGGCGACCAGGCGCGCCGCCGTCAGCCGCGCGCCGCCTTGATCTCGGCGGGCTGCAGCGCCTCGCCGGTCTTGTTGCCCCAGCTGTTGCGCGTGTAGGTGATCACCGCGGCGAGGTCCGTATCGGACAGTTGCTTCCACGCCGTCATCGCGGTGCCCGGCTTGCCGTTGAGCACCAGGCTGACCTGGCCCGCCTTCGGGCCGGTCACGATCTTCGATCCGTCGAGCGCCGGGAACGCTCCGGCGACGCCCTTGCCGGTCGCCTGGTGGCAGGCGGCACAGTTGGCGGCATAGACTTTCTCGCCGCGGGCAACGAGTTCCGTCGACGTCCCAGACCCGGCCCGGATCGTCGGCCGCCGCGGCTGCAAGCTGTCTTCTGTTCGGCGGCCCACTTCGCGTAATCGTCCTTCGATTTCACCTCGACCACGATCGGCATGAAGCCGTGCTCCTTGCCGCACAGCTCCGCGCACTGGCCGCGGAAGACACCGGTCGTTTCCGCCTTGAACCACGAGTCACGGACGAAACCGGGAATCGCGTCCTGCTTGACGCCGAGCGCCGGCACCCACCAGGCGTGAATCACGTCATTTGCGGTGATCAGCAGCCGCACCTTGGTGTCGACCGGCACCACGAGCGGACGATCGACCTCGAGCAGGTAGTGCTCGCCCTTCGGCGCGCGGTTCTCGATCTGCGCCATCGGCGTCGCGAGGTTCGAGTAGAAGCCGAAGCCGTCCTGCAGGTAATCGTAGTTCCACTTCCACTGGTAACCGGTGACCTTGACCGTCATGTCCGGGGCGGAGGTGTCCTTCATCGCGAGGATCGTCCTGGTCGCCGGGAACGCCATGAACAGCAGGATAAGGAACGGGATGACGGTCCAGATGATCTCCACCGTCGTGTTCTCGTGGAAGGGGTGCGCTTCGTGCCCGACCGAACGCCGGTGCTTGAAGATCGAATAGAACATCACCCCGAACACCGCGATGAAGATGACCACGCAGATCCAGAAGATGAACGAATGGAGGTCGTACATCTGCCGCGCGACAGACGTGACCGGCGTCTGCAGGTTCCACTCCCGCGCCGCGAACGCGGGCGCCGCGACGGCGAGGGGCGAACCGGTCAGGAGAAGCCGGAGGCCGGCCTTGAAGTCAATGCGCACCATGCGTCCCTCGAAAAGCGTCTCGTGTTCGTCGTGAGTTCCGGCCGGCGGCGGTCGCCGGTTCCTGCAAGGGCGCCAGGCAGCGGCGCGAATCCGTTCCGGGCTGAACAAAACGGTGGGAGTCCAGCACCCGGTTTCTACCCGCCCCGAACTTCGCGACGGGAGCGTCGATGACACCGACTCGATCAGCCGCTCGGGCCACGCTCCGCCCAAACCCCGCACGCGTCGTACCGGCTGCTGCGAAAGGCGCGGAATCTTAGCATGGATCAAGGCAGGGGCAAACGGCTGGACGGTGACGTTGCGTCCGCTCCAGGCTTCGCCGCGCCACCATCGGCGGCAAGACCCAGGACGCGCAATGCCGCGGCGTCGAATTCCCCGGTGCGCTCTCCATGTTCGCGCCGCTCGAAGTCCGCGACAAGCGGGCCAGGCAGTCGATCGGTCAGCGCGGCGACGTTGGCGTCGGCCTCGGCCATCGCCGGGTCGATCCGGTTCGCCACCCAGCCGACGAGTCGAAGACCGCGCGCGGCGATGGCCAGCGCGGAAAGCAACGCATGGTTGAGGCACCCGAGCCGGATGCCGACGACCAGCAGCACCGGCAGGCCGAGCCGCGCAGGAACGTCGAGCATGTCGGTGCGCATCCCGAGTGGAACGAGCACGCCGCCCGCACCCTCGACGACGAGTCGGTCCGCCAGCGCGGCAAGGCGCGCGTACGATGCAGCGATCCGGGCGAGGTCGAGGTCCACGCCGGCCGCTCTCGCCGCAAGATGAGGCGCGACGGGCGGCGCAAACGAGTACGGATTGACATCGGATTGCGGCGCCACGACATTCGCCGCGGCGATCAGCGCAGCCACGTCCGCGCTCATCGAGGCTTGCGCTTCGATGCCCGCAGCAACCGGCTTCATCCCGACCACCTTGAATCCTGATGCGCCGAGTGCGCGCAGCAGCGAGACGGCGACGAAAGTCTTGCCCACGCCGGTATCGGTTCCGGCAACGAAGATGCCACGAGTCACGTCGGGTCCGCCGGTATGCTATTCGCGTACGTTCGTGATCATCTCATCCCGCGTTCCGCGCGCCGGACATCGAGCGACCTGGCGCCCTATCCTTGCGGCCGCCGCTCCAGGCGGACGATGGCGTGCCCATCCGCCTTAAGCTTCGGCGCAACCTTCCACGCGTGGCCGTAGATCACCTCGAAGGTGGCCGGCAAGCGGCCGTCGCCACCGACATGCCGCATCCGCTCGAGCGCCGCGAGCGCGCGCGCCCAGCGGCGCCGGCCCATCAGCCCCCGTGCCCTACCCTGCGCCGCGTTGGTGGCACCGATCGCCTTCAGGTCGCGCACGAGCGACTCTGCGTCGGCGTACGTGAGGGTGAACTGCTCCATGTGCATGACCGGATCGGCGAAGCCCGCGTGGACGAGCATATCGCCGACGTCGTGCATGTCGACGAATCGGCTGACGTGCGGATGCGCATCGACATCCGCAAATGCAGTGCGGAGTTCCCGCAGCGTATCGGGGCCGAACGTCGTGAACGACACCAGCCCGTCGACGCGCAGCACGCGATGCATTTCGGCGAGCGCTCCGGGCAGATCGTTCACCCATTGCAGCGCGAGGTTGCTCCAGACGAGGTCGAACCGGCGGGGTCCGAACGGCAGGGCCATCAGGTCGCCGCAGACGAAAGCGGGCGCCACGCTCCGTTCGCGGCCGAGGAGTGGCGCCAGGAGACGCCGGAATGCGGAGCGGCGCTCATCGGTTTTCGCGCGCGCCGCAGCGAGCATCGGCAGCGCGATATCCAGGGCAACCCGGCGCGCCGAAGGGTAACGCAAGGCGAGTTCGGGCAGCGCCGCGCCGGTGCCGCAGCCCGCGTCGAGGATCGCGACCGGCGCCAGCCGCACGACATCGAGGCGGTCGGCCATTCTCGTCGCGACCTCGCGCTGCAGGACCGCGGCGCCGTCGTAGGTCGCCGCCGCACGCGCGAAATGGCGGCGTGCCGCGCGGCGATCGACCGCACCGGGATCGGAATCGCGATCAGGCTCGGTCGTCATCGAAGAACTCGTCGACGGCAACGCCGAATGCCGCCGGATGCGAGAGGAAGGGGGCGTGCCCGGCACCGGCGATCATTACGCCGCGCCCATTGGGCAAATGGTCGGCCAGCCACAATCCCGCGTCGGGCGGTGTCACCCTATCGCGGTCCCCGGTTATGACCAGCGTGGGCTGTGCAATCGCCGCGACATCCCCGCGCAGATCGGTGCGGGCCAGGACGTCGAGCGCGCCGGCGAGCGCGCCGGGTGAAGGCTCTCCGTGCGCGAAGAGCTGCCCACGCATCAGTGCCAGCGTCGTGCGCCCGTGCACGCTGCCGCGCAGCTGCAAGGCCAGGAATCGTTGCACGGCAGCCTTCCACGCGACGTGAAGCTCGTCGCCGAAGCGCTTAAGCGCAGCTTCCGACATTGCCTGCGGCCAGTCCTCGCTCGCCGCAAAGCGCGGCGTCGTCGAGACCAGGATGAGCCGCGCGAGGCGCGCGGGTGCCGCTAGCGCCCAGCGCATCGCGAGGAGCCCCCCGAGCGACCAGCCGAGCACGGTC
The DNA here is from genome assembly GCA_963809965.1 of uncultured beta proteobacterium. Classification (GTDB taxonomy): domain Bacteria; phylum Pseudomonadota; class Gammaproteobacteria; order Burkholderiales; family Casimicrobiaceae; genus CAIWHR01. The sequence goes on along the minus strand of CAWELU010000061.1, from coordinate 204,044 downwards.
ATCGGGCTCGATTCGCGGGCGAAGGCTGCGTCGAGCGCGGCGACGACATCGTTCAGCGCAAAGTCCCGCAACGGCGCGCTGCGGCCGTGCCCGGGAAGGTCGACGGCGTGCACGCGCATCCGCCTGGCAAGCCGCGCCGGCAAGTCTCCCCACGCGCCGGAATGCATCGCCCAACCATGCAGCATGACGAGTGGTGGACCTCCTCCGGCGGACTCGATATGCAGCGTCACGGAGGCGTCCGATTCGCAAGCGCGCGCGTTGTTCAATGGGCCTTCGCGATCTCGTGCAAGGCGTCGACCAGCGCCTCGACCTCGTCCACCGCGTGCGCCGCAGTCAAGCTGACCCGAAGCCGGGCGGTGCCGCGCGGCACCGTCGGCGGGCGGATCGCGGGCACCCAGAATCCTCTCTGCCACAGCGCACCGGCAAGCGCGACCGCTGCCTCGTTGTCGCCGACGATGAGCGACTGGATCGCCGTCGGCGAGGCGATCAGCCTCCAGGGCAACGCCTGCGCACGCTCGCGAAAGCGCGTGATCAGCCGGGCGAGTTGTGCGCGCCGCGGCGCCCCTTCACGGATCAGCGCGAGGCTCGCGCGCAGCGCCTCCGCCAGAAGCGGCGGCGCTGCCGTCGTGTAGATGTACGGCCGCGCCGTCTGGATCAGTGTTTCGATCACGGAGGGGTGCGCGGCGACGAACGCACCTGCGACTCCCGCCGCCTTCCCGAGTGTTCCCATGTAGACGACGCGCTCGGAGGCGATGCCGAAATGCGCCAGCGTGCCGCGGCCCTCACCCAGCACGCCGAAGCCGTGCGCATCGTCGACGACGAGCCACGCATCGAACTCTTCGGCCAGCCCAAGCAGTTCGGGCAGCAGCGCGATGTCGCCGTCCATGCTGAATACCGCATCGGTCGCGATCACCTTCCTCGTCGCCTTGGAGGCAGCGAGGCGAGCGCGCAGGCCGTCAAGATCGGCGTGCGCATGGCGGACAAATGTCGCGCGGGCAAGCAACGCGCCATCGTTCAGGCACGCGTGGTTGAGCCGGTCGCCAAAGATCGCTGCGTCGCGGCCCGCGAGCGCAGTCAGGATCGCGAGGTTGGCGAGATAGCCGGCGGAGAAGGTGAGCGCTTTCGCGCCCGCGCAGGGTCGGACGAACGCGGCTAGCTCGGTCTCCAGTGCTGCGTGCGACGTGAAATGGCCGCCCAACAGGTGCGACGCGCCGGCACCCACACCCCACCGATCCGCCGCCGCGTGGACCGCCGCGACGAGTTGGCGGTGGCCGGCGAGACCCAGGTAATCGTTGCTCGCGAACGCGACGAGCTCCCGTCCGTCGACGACGACGTGCGCGCCTTGGGGCGATGCGACTGTGCGTCGGCTACGCGCGAGCCCCGCGGCGCTGCGTGCTGCGAGGTCGCGCTCGAGATCGGCGATCAGCGACATTCCAGGACGTCGCGAATCCGCACGGCGATCCGCAGAGCGCTCACTCCGCGGGCACGAGCCCGAGCTTCGCGAACAATGCGCGGTCGGCCTCGACGTCCGGATTGCCGGTCGTCAGCAACTTGTCCCCGTAGAAGATCGAGTTGGCCCCGGCGAGAAAACACAGCGCCTGGACGGCCTCGCCGAGTTCCCGGCGGCCGGCGGACAGGCGCACCGCTGCCTTCGGCATCGTGATGCGGGCGACCGCGACCGTTCGCACGAACTCGAATGCATCGAGCGCGCTTTCGCCACCGAGCCGGTCGGCGAGCGGCGTGCCGGCGACCTGCACCAGGTGATTGATCGGCACCGATTCGGGATACGGATCCAGGTTGGCGAGCTCGGCGATGAGACCGGCGCGCTCGTTGCGCGATTCGCCCATGCCGACGATGCCGCCGCAGCAGACGTGGATGCCGGCTTCGCGAACGCGCGCGAGCGTGTCAAGGCGATCCTCGTAGTCGCGGGTCGTGACGATCTCCCCATAGAATTCGGGCGCGGTGTCGAGATTGTGGTTGTAATAATCGAGCCCTGCGGCCTTGAGCGCGGCGGCCTGCCCGTCCTTCAGCATTCCGAGCGTGCAGCAGGTTTCGAGTCCGAGCGACTTCACCGCGCGCACCATTGCAAGCACCGGCTCGAGATCGCGTTCCTTCGGGCCCCTCCAGGCGGCCCCCATGCAAAAGCGTGTCGCCCCGTGTGCCTGCGCCGCCCGAGCAGCCTCCACCACGGCATCGACCCCAAGCAGCGCCTGCTCGTCCACGCCGGTGGCGTAGCGCTTCGACTGCGGGCAATAGGCGCAGTCTTCGGGGCAACCGCCGGTCTTGATCGACAGCAGCGACGAGAGCTGCACGGCGTTCGGCACCTGATGGGTACGATGCGTCTCCTGCGCACGAAACAGGAGCTCCGGGAACGGAAGCGCAAACAGCTCGGCGACGGCGTCGACCGTCCAGCGCGGCCCATTTGCCCCTTGCCCGGCCGCGCATTTCGCTCCCGACTCAAGAACGGCATTCATGCGTTCGGCGGATGGCATCGCGACGGCCTCGGACGTAGGTTGGCGAGAACGCGGTTGCACCCCACGGCTGACATTCGCTGCGCGCCGCGGCGCGTCTACAATCGGCGGCGAGTGTCGAGGGAGGTAAGGGTCTTGTCAAATTGGGCGCGGCGATCATTTGACAGCACCATTGGACAACGCGCACGGCCGTTGGCGCAGGCGCTCGCGGTCGGGACGTCGATCGCCCGTCGCGCATTGCCGCAGCGCTGCGCGCTCTGCGTCGCATATGCCGGTGACGAGCTGCTCTGCCGCGCATGCGAGGAAGCACTGCCACGTCTGCCGCTGTCTTGTCCCGTATGTGCGCTCCCTACACCCGCCGCCGTCGTCTGCGGTTCCTGTACAGCCCGGTCGCCGCCGTACGCCTCGACCATCGCGGCGTTTGTCTACGCCTTTCCGGTCGATCGGCTGCTGCAGCAGTTCAAGTACCGCGGCCAGCTCGCGCTCGCCGATTGGGCCGGCGACGCGCTCGCCACCGCGGTGCGCTTCGGGCTCGAAGCGCGGGGTCCATGCGAGCGCCCCGACTGCATCGTCGCATTGCCGCTCGCGCCGACGCGCCAGCGCGAGCGCAGTTTCAATCAGGCTCGGGAGATTGCGCAACGCGTTGCACGGAGGCTGGCATTGCCACTCGCTTCGGGGCTGAAACGCATCACGGCGGGTCCGCCGCAGGCGGCGCTTCCGTGGCACCACCGGCGGCACAACGTCCGCGGCGCGTTCGCGGTCCGCGGCGAGGTCCGCGGCGCCAGCATCGCACTCGTCGACGACATCATGACGACCGGCGCGACGCTCGCCGAAGCTGCTTTGGCACTTCGCCGCGCCGGCGCGTCGCGGGTCGAATGCTGGGTGGTCGCGCGCACGCTGTTGGCGGGGGCGACATGAGCTACCCGGCGCGGGGCCCCAGCTTGCTGGGGATCGACGGCAAGGCGAATGGCGCCAGCCCCCAATTCTGTAGCGCATCGAACGTCGTCCGACGCAACCGGACGGGGGCAGCATGAGCGAGCCGCAGACCGCGCTGGACTTCGCGGTCGTGCTGGTGCACCCGGAGATCCCGCCGAACACCGGCAACGTGATCCGCCTTACGGCCAACACGGGGACGGCGCTGCATCTCGTCGAGCCGCTGGGCTTCCGCATGGAAGACCGCGAGCTTCGCCGCGCGGGGCTCGACTACCACGAGTACGCACGGGTCTCTCGACACACCGATTTCGCCGCGTGCCGCGCGGAACTCGATCGTGGGCATGCACGCCGCTGGTTCGCCTTCACGACGACCGGCACGCGATCGCTGTACGAGGCCCGCTTCGCCGCCGGAGACGTCCTGGTGTTCGGCTGCGAGACGTCGGGTCTGCCGGAGCACGTGCTCTCCGGTTTCGCACCGGATGCACGCTTGCGCATCCCGATGCGCCCCGGCGTGCGCAGCTTGAATCTGTCGAACGCGGTGGCAGTCGCCGTCTACGAGGCGTGGCGTCAAACCGGATTAGCGGGCGCCGGCTGAACGTCCTGGCATGCCGGCGGCCGTGAATCGCATTCCTGCGACGCGCCTTCAGGTCCCTTCCGCGCGCGGCTCGCGTCTGAGCAATGCCTCGACCGCCTGTTTCGGTGGCAGCCCGCCGTAGAGAACATCGTGGACGGCATCGCAGATCGGCATCTCGACCCGATGCTGCCGCGCCAGCGCGCGGACCGCGGCCGTGGTGGCAACCCCCTCGGCGATGTGACCAAGCTCCGCAAGGATCGCCTGCAGCGTCGTGCCACGCGCCAGCGCAAGGCCGACGCGGCGATTGCGCGAGAGGTCTCCGGTGCAGGTAAGCACGAGGTCGCCGAGTCCCGCAAGGCCCATCAGCGTCTCCCGCTGCCCACCGAGCGCCGCGGACAGGCGCCCCGTCTCGGCCAGGCCACGGGTAATCAACGCGGCACGCGCGTTGTGTCCGAAGCCCAGCCCGTCGCTTGCGCCGGCGGCGATCGCCAGCACGTTCTTCACGGCTCCGCCCACTTCGACGCCCGCGATGTCCTCGGTCTCATAGGCGCGCAGCGTGTCCGCGCGCAGCAGCGCGGCAACCTGCGCCGCAAGTGTGCGATCGGTCGCGGCGACCGCGACGGCGGTGGGCAATCCCCGCGCAACTTCTTCCGCGAAGCTCGGCCCCGACACGATGCCCACCGGTGCCGGCCAGCGCGGAGCGAGCAACTGGTGTGCTAGCGCGGCACCCGCCGGGTACTCGGATGTTAGGGGAACCAGCAGAAGGCCCTTCGACAACCATACGAGCGGCGCACGCGCCCCGGCCGCCAGAAGCCGCTCGGCGAGCTCCGGCAATGCCGCGACCGGGGTCGCAACGACGAGGAGTTGGTACTTGGCAAGACCCGCGAGATCCGCCGAAACGGAGAGCGCCTCCGGCAACGGCAGGCCCGGCAGGTAGCGGGCATTGGCTCGTTGGGCGTCGATGGCCCTTGCCTGCGCCGGGTCGCGCGCCCACAACGTGACGCGAACATCGCTGCGGCGGGCGAGATGGGCGGCGAGCGCCGTGCCCCACGCACCCGCACCGAGAACGGCGATCGAGGTTGTCATTGGAGCACCCTGGCCGATGTGCGCCGTTCCTGCGAGCGGGAGCGGTTCCGTGCGGCCTTGGCCCGGGCGCCGGAACCCGGTCAGAGTCCGAACACCTGGGTGATCCGCACGAAACCGGCCTGCCCGTCGCGGTGCCGGACCTTCACCCATCCTGGCGCGGCGGCGGCCGTCGCCGATGTCACGGGCTCCGCGAGTTCCAGCAGGACGTTCATCTCCGCACGAAATACCAGCGGGGCGGCATCGTCCGGATTGGCACGGACCTCGGCGAGCGGCGTCCGAACGACGAGCGAACGCTTGTCGGCGAGCGACTTGCTCTCGACCCAGCCGATCGTCCCGCCAACGTCGCGCACCTTGACCCAGCCCTCGACGGGCACGATGACTTCGAGCGGCGTGTCGCGGCCGAGGACGAACAGCGGCCTCGATTTGATCGACGGCGCATCGTAGAGAACGGTCGCCGGCTCCGCGGTGGCCCGAAAATCGGCGGCGACGGCGGGCGCCACGACTGCCAAAGCGCCAGCGAGCACCGCGAACAAGCCCGGGGAAAGTCCGGGCCGTGCCGAAGCTCCGGCCGCTCGCGTCATCGTACGTCGGTCAGTTCGCAACCGCAGCCGGTTGCTGCAGCTGTGCGAGCTGCTGCTGATAGAGCGTCTCGAAATTGATCGGCGCAAGATGCACCGGGGGGAAGCCGGCCCGCCCCACGGCGTCGGCCAGCGTCTCGCGGATGTACGGAAAGAGCACGGTCGGACAATGGACCGCGATCACCGACTGCAGGTGCTCGGGCGGCACGCCGCGGATCGTGAAGATGCCCGCCTGCGAGGCCTCGACCAGGAACAGCGTCTTGTCGCCTGCCTTCGCCGTGAGCGTCACCGTCAGCACGCATTCGTAAACGTCCGGCTGGACCTGCTCGCCGCGCGTGCGCAGGCCCACTTCGACCTGCGGCTGTTCCTGTATCTGAAAGGACTGCGGCGAGCCCGGATTCTCGAGCGAGAGGTCCTTGACGTAGATCTTGTCGATCGTAAAGGCGGCGCCTTGGGCGTCGGCTCCCGCTGGTTGCGTGTCGGCCATGATGCGGTCCTCGAAACAGGGTGAAACCGGGCATTCTACGCCACGGGCAACAGCCGGGCGAAGGGCGGCCGAGCGTCGTCAAGCCGGCGAGGTCGCCGTCAGCAGCGGCATGAGTTGGCCGGCGTGATCCAGTGCCGCCAGCTCCTCGTATCCCCCGACATGGAAATCATCGATGTAGATCTGCGGCACCGAGCGGCGGCCGGTCCGCGCCATCATCGCGCGGCGCTGGTCCGGCTCGAGGTCGACCCGGATCCGGTTGATTGCGCTGACACCCCTGGCGCCCAGCAAGCGTTCCGCTCGAACACAATAGGGGCACGCGGCGGTCGTGTACATCGTGACCGTCGCCACGTCACTTCTCCACCGGCAGACCCGCGTCCTTCCAGGCTCGGTAGCCACCCTGCAGGTGATAGATCTCCTTGAAGCCGGCCCGGGCAAGCGCATTGCCTGCACCGCGGCTGCGAACGCCCGTCATGCAATACGCGATGACGGGACGCTGGACTTGCTTGGCGAGTTCCGCGGCACGGCTTTCCAGTTGCGACAGCGGGATGTGGACGGCGTTGGGGAGCCGGCCGCCTTCGTACTCTTGAGTTTCGCGGACGTCGAGGAGCAGCGCGTCCTCACGGTTGACGAGCCGCGTCGCGTCGAGATTGCCGACCTCCTTCATCGGCGAGAAGCGGCGCTGGACGAGGGGCCAGACGAGCATCGCGCCGGAGAGGAGCGTCACGAGGATGAGCAGCCAGTTGTTCTGTACGAAAGACATGAGCGAGGGTCGGCGGCGGGGTCAAAAGGTAAAATGATAGCGTACGGGTGGTGATCGCCGCGGCGCGTCGCGCGCGCGGGAACGGCGCCGTACCTCCGGTGCTCCCATGCCTCCTTCCGTCTGCCCTTCCATTCGACCCGCGATCCTCATCATCCTCGACGGCTTCGGCTGCCGTGATGCGGCGCCGGACAACGCGATCTCGCGGGCGCGCAAACCGAACTGGGACCGCCTCATCGCCACCTGCCCGCACACGACGATCGATGCGTCGGAGCGCTTTGTCGGACTGCCGACGGGACAGATGGGCAATTCCGAGGTGGGCCATCTCAACATTGGCGCGGGTCGCGTGGTCTACCAGGATTTCACCCGCATCGACCGCGCGATCGAGACCGGCGAGTTCGCCGCCAATAGCGCGTTGGCGAACGCCGTCGCCATGGCGGGAATGCGCAATTCGACGCTGCACGTGTTCGGGCTGCTTTCGCCCGGGGGCGTCCACAGTCACGAGCGCCAGATCGCGGCGATGGTCGAACTTGCCGCTGCCGGCGGCGCTCCGCACGTTCTGGTTCACGCCTTTCTCGACGGCCGCGATACGCCGCCACGGAGCGCATCGGCATCGCTCAGCTTCATCGACGAGGTCTGCGCGCGGCACCCCGGTGCCCGCGTCGCGTCCATCGTCGGCCGTTACTACGCCATGGACCGCGACCAGCGCTGGGAGCGCGTTGGCACCGCCTACGATCTCGTCGTCGACGGACGTGCGCCGTTCTCCGCGGGCTCGCCGCAAGCCGGGCTCGATGCGGCGTACGCCCGCGGGGAAAACGACGAATTCGTCCGTCCGACCGCGATCCTGGGCCCCGGCGGCACCCCGGCCGCGATTGCCGACGATGACGTCGTGGTGTTCATGAATTTCCGCGCCGACCGCGCGCGGCAGTTGACGCGCGCGCTGACCGATCCCGGATTCGAAGGGTTCGCACGACGTCGTGTGCCGAGGCTCGCCTCGTTCGTCTGCCTCACGAGCTACGGTGAGGACTTCGCCGGGCTGCCGGTGGCATTCCCGCCGCAATCGGTGGCGAACGGCTTCGGCGAGTACATCTCGGCACTGGGACTGGCGCAGCTGCGCATCGCGGAAACCGAGAAGTACGCGCACGTAACGTATTTCTTCAGCGGCGGCGTCGAGACCCCCTATTTGGGCGAGGACCGGATTCTCGTGCCCTCGCCGCGGGTGGCGACCTATGACCTCAAGCCCGAGATGAGCGCCGTCGAAGTAACCGACCGATTGGTCGCCGCCATCGCCAGCGGCAAGTACGACGCGATCGTCTGCAACTTCGCGAACGGGGACATGGTCGGGCACACCGGAAATCTGGACGCGGCGACCCGGGCCATCGAAACGCTCGACGCATGCATCGGCCGCGTGGTCGAGGCCGCCCGTGCAGCGGGGGGCGAGGTAGTGATCACGGCAGATCATGGCAACGCCGAAAAGATGCACGACGATGCCACCGGCCAACCCCATACCGCGCATACGCTCAATCTCGTCCCCTGCGTCTACGTCGGGCGAAAGGCAGCGATCGCCGAGCGAGGATCGCTGCAGGACATCGCGCCTACGCTCCTCGCCATGCTCGGGATCAGGCAGCCCGCCGAAATGACAGGGCGCTCGCTGCTCACGTTCGATTGAAACCCGCGTCCCCTCCGGCGCGGCAACCCCCGCCGTTCGCTGTCCGCTCCCCGCCGGCTACGGTGACATTGGAACGCGGTCCGTACTCGCCCGCTACACTGGCCCCTTTCCCCGCACCACATCGCAAGTATGTGGTCGCTCACTGTCGCACACGAAGGGAACTTGTGGGCAGCGGCGTGTCCCAACTGTTGCTTGGTGGTTGGGCGTAGGGAATGCGGACAAAATGCCCGACGTCCAGCGATGCGCAACGCAACGACGGTTCCGCCGGTCAGGTGCCCCGGGCCGACCGGCCGGCGGCCCGGTCCTACGTCCTTGCCGGGCGTATACTTCCACGCTTGGAAGCGCAAGGCGAAATTGCGGCGCCCGGAGCGAGTGACGTCTTTCGGGTGCCGTAGCCTGTCGTGGCCGGCAGCCGGCGTTAGAAAAGGAAAAGCACGATGAACAACTGGAAGAAGGCGGGACTGATCGGTTTGGGCGCGCTCGGGGGCGTCCTGGTTTCGCTCAACTTCTCCGCAGTCGCGCAGCGCGAGGCGAAGCTTCCCATTCCCTACGAGGACCTGCAGCTGCTGTCGGCGGTTTTCGGCCGGATCAAGAGCGACTACGTCGAGCCGGTATCCGACGAAAAGCTCATCAAGGAAGCGATCAATGGCATGGTGCGCGGGCTCGACCCGCATTCCGATTTCCTGGACGCCGAAGCGTTCAAGGACTTGCAGATCGCGACTCAGGGCAAGTTCGGCGGACTGGGGATCGAGGTGGGGGTGGAAGACGGCGTCGTGCGCGTTGTTTCGCCGATCGAGGACACGCCCGCGTTTCGTGCCGGCATTCAGTCCGGCGACCTGATCGTGAAGATCGACGACGCGGCGACGCGCGGAATGGCGCTCAACAAGGCGGTCGAGAAAATGCGCGGCAAGCCGGGTACCGAGGTCGTTCTGACGATCGTGCGCAAGGACGTCGATGCTCCGCTCACCTTCAAGCTGACCCGCGAAGAGATCAACGTGAAGAGCGTGCGCGCGAAGACGCTCGAACCCGGATACGGATATCTCCGCGTGCGCAACTTCCAGGAGCGGACCGGCGAGGACGTCGCGAAGGCGCTGAAGGACTTCTACAAGCAGGGCGAATTGAAGGGTCTCGTGCTCGATCTCAGGAGCGACCCCGGCGGCTTGCTCAACCAGGCCGTCGCGGTATCAGCCGCCTTCCTTCCGAAGGATGTGCTCGTCGTCTACACCGACGGCCGGACCGCCGAGGCGCGGATGCGGATGACGGCATCGAAGGAGCATTACACTCGCCGCGGCGAGGATTACCTCAAGGATCTGCCGGCCGGCGCGAAGAACGTACCGATGGTCGTGCTGGTCGACGGCGGCACGGCATCGGCGTCCGAGATCGTCGCCGGCGCGTTGCAGGATCACAAGCGCGCGACGGTTCTGGGTGCGCAGACGTTCGGCAAGGGTTCGGTGCAGACGATCCTTCCGCTGTCGAACACCGCCGGGCTGAAGCTCACGACGGCCCGTTACTACACGCCATCCGGCCGCTCGATCCAGGCCAAGGGTATCGAGCCCGATCTGTACGTCGACGACGGCCGCGATTCGTCGAACCGCATCCGCGAGGCGAATCTCGAGCGCCACCTCGAAACCAGTCGCGCCGCCGATCCGGCAAGAGCCAAGGCGCTGGAGACGGTCAAGTCGGACGGCAAGGATCCGGCGAAGGAGACACCCAAGGGAAGCGAGCGTGGTACGGTGGAGCCACCGACGCCGCGTTTCGAGTTTGGATCCGCGGACGATTTCCAGCTCACGCAGGCGATGAACCACCTCAAGGGCCAGCCCGTGATCGCTTCCGCCAAGGCGGTTGCCGCGCAGGCGAAGCCGCAGTAGCCAGGCTCCTGTCTGGCCGCATCACGCCCGGCGTCGCCGGGCGTTTTGCTTCCAGGAGGCACGCGCCGGCCGCTTCGGGCAATCCGGCCGAACGCTCGATCACCGCCGCGGTGCGCCGTACCCGATAATGGGTTGGCGAAGCCGTACCTGGCAGCCCCCGATTCATGGACGACGCCCAACTCCTGCGCTACAGCCGGCACATCCTGTTGCCCGAGCTCGGACTCGAGGCGCAGGAACGGTTCACGGTCGCGCACGCGCTCGTCATCGGCGCTGGCGGACTGGGCGCCCCGGCGTCGCAGTTCCTCGTTGCTGCCGGGGTGGGAACGCTCACGCTCTGCGACCCGGATGCCGTCGACCTCACCAATCTGCAGCGGCAGATTCTGTATGCCACGAAGGACATCGGAACTCCGAAAGTGATCGCCGCGCAGGCGCGGCTCGCCGCGATCAATCCCGAGGTGCGCGTCGCCACGATCCCGAGGCGCGTCGGGAAGGACGAGTTGGGACCTCTGGTCGAGAGCGCCGACGTCGTCCTCGACTGCTGCGACAACTTTCCGACGCGCCACGCGGTGAATCGCGCCTGTGTCGCTCATGGGAAGCCGCTCGTTTCGGGCGCTGCGATTCGCTTCGACGGGCAGGTTGCGGTGTTCGATGCGGGCTCGCCGGAGTCGCCCTGCTACCACTGCCTGTTCGGCGAAGGGGAGGATCTCGAGGAAATGCGCTGCGCAGTGATGGGGGTCTTCGCGCCGGTTGTCGGGATCGTCGGCGCCACGCAGGCGGCCGAGGCGCTCAAGCTGATCGCCGGCGTGGGCGAGACGCTGGCCGGCAGGCTGCTGCTGCTGGACGCCTACGCGATGCGCTGGCGCGAAGTGCGCATCCCGCGCGACCCCGCGTGCCCGGTCTGCGGCCGCAAATAAGGGCGTCGCCTCGATTCCGGCGAGGCGACATCAAAACGAACCAAGACAGCGTAATCCGACTCCGGCCCATTCAACCGAAAAGGAACTTGCGCTGTTGGTCCCATCCTTCCTGTGGCATCCGCTTGAATCCACTCTTCGCGAACAGCTGCCAGCGTCCGAGCACGAACGCGACGAGCACGTTCGCCTCGGCGCCGGGGTCGCCGGGCCACCGGCCGGACGCCTGGGCGATCCGCAGCGATTGTTTCAACGCCGCCTCGATCCGGTCGTAGAGCTGATTCATCCGCGTCTGCAGCCGCTCGTCTTCGTTCACGAGCGCATCGCCGATCAGAACGCGCGTCATGCCGGGATTCTTCTCCGCGAACCCGAGCAGGACGGACACGATCTGCTCCGCCTGCCCTGCGCCGTCCGGCAGCTCGCCCGCAATCTTGTTGATCAGCGTGAACAGCGTCGTCTCGATGAATTCGATCAACCCCTCGAACATCTGCGCCTTGCTGGCGAAATGGCGATACAGCGCCGCTTCCGAAACGTCGAGCCTGGCGGCGAGCGCGGCCGTCGTCACCTTCTCGGCACGCGGACTCTCCAGCATCGACGCGAGCGTCTGCAGGATCTGGAGGCGACGTTCGCCGGGCTTGGTGGCCATGAAGTTCGGGCGGGCGCGACGCTAGCGCGCCGCGCGTGCGTGGACGGGCTCGACATGGTCGGCACGGATCATCGTGCCCACACCCTCGTTGGTGAGGACCTCGAGCAGCAGCGCGTGCTCGACCCGGCCGTCGATGATGTGCGAGCTCGCCACGCCGTTCCTGACGGCGTCGAGCGCAGAGCCGATCTTCGGCAGCATGCCGCCGTGGATCGTGCCATCGGCGAACAGCGCATCGATCTGGCTTGCCGAGAGCCCCGTGAGCAGATTGCCGTCGCGGTCGAGCACGCCGACGGTGTTGGTCATCAGCACCAGTTTTTCCGCCTGCAGCGTCTCGGCGAGCTTGCCGGCGACGAGGTCGGCGTTGATGTTGTACGCCTCGCCGTCCTCGCCCACGCCGATCGGCGCGATGACCGGAATGAAATCGCGCGAGTCGAGCAGCTGGATCAGCTCGGGGTCGATCCGCTCGATCTCGCCGACAAGTCCGATGTCGACGGTCTCGCCGCGGTTGGTCTCGCTTTGCAGCAGCATCTTGCGGGCGTGGATGAACGCGCCGTCCTGGCCGGTCAAGCCGACGGCCTTGCCGCCGTGCTGGTTGATGAGCCCGACAATCTCCTGGTTCAACTCCCCCAACACCATTTCGACCACATTCATTACCCGGTCGTCGGTCACGCGCATTCCCTGCCGGAATTCGCTCTTGATGCCCATCTTCTGCAGCAGTTCCCCGATCTGCGGGCCGCCGCCGTGGACGATCACCGGGTTCATCCCGACGAGCTTCAGCATCACGACGTCGCGCGCGAAGCCCGCCTTGAGCGCGGGCTCCGTCATGGCGTTGCCGCCGTACTTGACGATGATCGTCTTGTCGTGAAAGCGCTGGATGTACGGCAGCGCTTCGGCGAGGATCTGCGCCTTGACGGCAGCGTTGACGGCGTCGATCGGCATGGCGGGGGTGGGTTGCCGGTGCGAACTCGCGAAGTCCCGGCGTTTTTCGGCGATTGTACCGGAACCGTGCCGCGGCAAGACCTGTACCGCCGAATGCCCCGCAGCGCGAGGGTCGGCGGGCAAGTAAGTCCTGACTGGTGGCGAGTGCGCTGATGCGTCTCGCGATCGTCCGACAGCAATATGCAGCCGACGGCGAGGTCGAGCGTGTTCTGGAAAGCGCACTCGAAGCGCTGCTCGAACGCAATATCGCAATATCGCTGTACACGCGTGAGTGGCCGGTTACGCGGCTGCAACTGATCGAGCCGGTGCTCTGCAATCCGTTCGCGATCGGCAAATTCTGGCGCGACTTCGGTTTCGCGCGCGCCGTCCGTGCGGTGATAGGTATGGCGAAGGCGGACCTGGTCGAGTCGCACGAACCGCTCGCCGGTTGCGACGTGTACCGTGCCGACGCGGGCGTCCAGGCCGTCTGGCTCGAGGAGCGAATGAGGAGGGCGACGATGTTGGAGCGAGGGCGCCTCAAGCTGTCGCCGCACGAGCGCTACCTGCTGGCCGCGGAGAAACGGATGTTTGCGAGCCCTTGGCTCCGCGCGGTGATCTGTGGCTCGAACATGGTTCGGACCGAGATTCGCGAGCGCTTCGGGTTGCCCGAAGCGAAGCTGCCGGTCATCTATCCGCCCGTCGACAGTGATGCATACAACCCCGCCCTGCGCGCGCATCGCCGACCGTTGCTGGAGCGTCACCGCGTGAGTGACGCGGCGAATGTGTTTCTCGTTGCCGGCACCGAGTTCGATCGCAGTGGCGCCGCGACCGCGATCGCCGCGCTCGCCGGACTGCCGCCACCGGCGCATCTCCTCATCGCCGCGCCGAACGCCGACGCCGATCGCGTCCGGAGCCTGGCGCAGGCACATGGCGTGGGCGGGCGCGTCACGCAGGTGGAGCCCGGCGACGACCTGCGTCCATACTTCGGTGCGGCCGATGCATTTGTCCTGCCGGCAATCTACGATCCGTGGCCGCTCGCCGCACTGGAGGCGATGGCGTGCGGCTTGCCCGTTCTCACCAGCACCAAGTCCGGGGCAGCCGACCTTGTGGTCGAGCACGGCGCGGGATTCGCCGTTCCGTCCGCCGATGTGCCGGCACTGGTCGCAGCGATGACGAGCCTGCTCGATGTGCCGACGCGCGCGACGCTCGGCGCCAACGCTCGGAGCGCGGTGCGACCATTCTCGCCGGCGGCGGTCGCGCTGCAGCTCGTATTGCTGTATCGCGACCTGTTCGCCGCGAGCGTTCCGATCCCGGCCACCCCGAACGCCGCCTAGCGCCGGCGCGGCGCGCGCAGCGGCAGCGGCGACGGAGCAACGGCCTCTCTGCCCACCGCCTCCACGGGGAGCGGCTTCACGGGCGCTCCCGCCGGCGGCTGGTACTCCGGGATCCACGACTTGAGGCGGGCCCTGACCTCCGCGTCATCGGCCGCGCGATCGCGTTCGCACCACGCGACCATCTGGCCGACCGCGTCGCGGTTCGCGTCGCGCGCCTGCGCGATCCTGAGCTTCGGGTGCGGTGTCGGCAGCGTCGCCTCCTCGTCGGTCAGGAGCTCCTCGTAGAGCTTCTCGCCGGGCCGCAGTCCGGTGAACATGATCGCGATGCGCTCGGGATCGGCGCCGTAGAGCCGGATCATGTCGTGCGCGAGGTCGACGATGCGGACCGGGTCGCCCATGTCGAGCACGAGGATCTCGCCGCCCCTTCCCTGCAACCCCGCCTGCAACAGCAGCTGCGTGGCCTCCGACAGCGACATGAAATAGCGTGTGATGTCGGGATGCGTGACGGTGACCGGCCCGCCGCGCGCGATCTGTTCGCGAAAACGCGGTATCACGCTGCCGGCGCTGCCGAACACGTTGCCGAATCGAACCAGCACGAACTGCGTGCCGGCACCCTGCAAGCTCTGGCACACGATTTCCGCGAGGCGCTTGGTGGCACCCATCACGTTGGTCGGGTTGACGGCCTTGTCCGAGGACACCAGCACGAACTTCTCGACCTTGGCTGCGATCGCGGCTTCGGCCAGCACCCAGGTCCCGTAGGCATTGTTGCGCACGGCCTGCCACGCATTGGCCTCCTCCATCAGGGGCACGTGCTTGTAGGCGCCGGCGTGGAAGATCACGCTCGGCTTCTCGCGAGCGAGGACCTCGTCGACGAGCGCAGCGTGCTTGACGTCGCCGACGATCGCCGCCAGCGGCAGCTGCGGGAATGCGTCGGCCAGCGCGGTCTGGATCTCGTAGAGCGCCGCTTCCGACAGGTCGTACAGGACGAGCTTGGCCGGCCGAAAGCGGGCGATCTGCCGGCAGAGCTCGGCGCCGATCGAGCCGCCGGCGCCGGTGACCATCACCACCCGGTTACCGAGCCAGTCGCCGAGCCCGGCCGTGTCGAGCACGATCGGGTCGCGGCCGAGGAGGTCGTCGAGCTCGATGGTCCGGATCGTGGTGAGCGCCGAGCGTCCGTTCATCAACTCTTCGTAGGACGGCACGGTCAGCGCCTCGAGCCCGACGTCCGCGCATATCTCGGCGACGCGCCGCCGCACGCCATGGGTCGCGGAAGGAAGCGCGATGATCACCTTGCGCACGCCGTATTTCTTCGCCCACGTCGGCAGGCTCGCGATCGGCCCCAGCACGCTGATGTTGCGCAACAGGCGGCCCTGCTTCGCCGGGTCGTCGTCGAGAAGTCCGACGACGCGCCATTGGCGGCTCCGCGCGAATTCCGAGGTGAGTCGCGCCCCGGCCTCGCCGGCTCCGATCACCAGCACCGGCTCGCCCAGCGCCGCGAGCGGGCTGTAGAGTCGATGCTCCTTCCAGATCCGGTAGGCGAAGCGATTGCCCGCCATCAGGAAGACGAGGAGCAGCGGATAGAAGATCAGCACGCTGCGCGGCACCATGGCCTGCAGCTGCAGCATGACCAGAGCCAGCGGGATCAGCAGGGCGCCGAGGCCCGCCGCGAGCACGATGCGCTGCAGATCGACGGTGCTCGCGAATCGCCACAGGCCACGATACAGACCGAACGCGAGGAAGATCCCGCCCTGCAGCGGCACGATCCAGGTGAGCGTCCAGGCCAGATCCGCGACAAAGGGCTCGCGGAAATCCAGGTTGAAGCGCAGCCAGTAGGCCGCGACCCACGCGAGTGCGATCGCGACGAGGTCATGGCAAAACGCGAGCCATGCCCGCCAGTTGTGGGGATTGGTCATCATTCGGGGCGTCGTTTTCGCCAATGATAATCAATGCCGGCGAACACCAAGCCGATCGCCACGGACCAGCCGGCCAGGACGGCCCAGCCTGCCGCGGGATCGCGCGCCAGCGTGAACACCGCCGACGCCGCGGTTGCGACGATCAACACCGCGTAGAACTGCAGCGTTCCGCGATGGCCGGCGCCCATGCGGTGCAGCCGTTGATAGAAATGCATCCTGTGCGCCTCGAACACACGCTCGCGGCGCGCCAGGCGCCCAACCAGCGTCGACGTCGCATCCGCGATGAACGGCAGGAAGACGAGCAGCGGAAACCAGCCAGGCCATGCGTCGCCGACGATGCCGGCCAATCCGAACGCTGCCGCAAGAAAACCCAGCGGAACCGATCCGACATCTCCCATGAACGTCCGCGCCGGCGGCAGGTTGACGGCGAGGAACGGTAGCGTCGCCGCGGCGAGCGCGAGGAAGAGCTCCGGTGCCGACCCCGTCATCGTCGCGGCAGCGGCGTAGGCGCCGAATCCGCAAATCGTCATCACGGCGGCCAGCCCGTCGCTGCCGTCCATGAAATTGTAGAGGTTCGCCGCCCACACGATTGCAACGATTGCAGCGGCGTGCGCAAGCACGTCCACGGGCCGGACGTCCTGCACCCGGTCCGGTCCCAGGACGACCGCGGTCACGGCAGCGGCGGCCGCCGCCTGAACGGTGAGCCGGATTCCCGGCCGCACGCCGCGCCAGTCGTCGGCGAGCGAGACGGCCGCTACCGCAAGCCAGGCCGTGAGCCAAACCCACCGGCTGGCGACGGAATCGGGAGCAACCAGGGCAATTGGCAGGACCCCGACCCAGATCGCGATCCCGCCCACCCGGGGAACGGGCTGTCGGTGCAACGACCGCGGGTTCGGATGGTCGTGCGGCAAGCAAGGCCCGGCCCGAAACAGCAGCGCCTGGGCGAGTGCCGCAACCGTGGCCGCGGCAAGCGCCGCGAGCCACGGCGATAGCGAGGAAGGAGGCCCCACTCGGATCAGCCGAAACCGTTGGGCTGGCGCAGGCGAAAGCTCGGCCACCCATCGTCCGGCCGACAGGAAATCGCTGCAGAAATCCACCCAAAACCGCCTTCGTGTGCCCCGGACCGCATCGAAGCACCGGGAAACGATAATGTTTTTCAAGTCTATCATGGATTTATCGCCTGTTATTCGAGTTTTTCCTACGTCCGGGCATCCCGTGCGCAGCGACCGATTCCGCTCGCATTTCAGCGGGCCCTGTCGCGTTTTAACAACAGGATCGCAACGCGTTTTCCCGGGGCGGGACTTTACCTTGCCTCGACATCGGCCGCTTTGGCACAATGACTGCAACTTCTCGACATCGCTGAGAAGGTTCCGACGGCAAGCGCTCTGTGGCTTCCTTGCCAATTTTATCCGCTAGAGGAGAATCTTCATGAACAAGAAACTTGTCGCTGTCGCCATCGCGGGCCTGCTCGCCGCCCCGCTGGCGCAAGCGCAGACCGCGAACGTCACGCTGTACGGTCGCATGAACCTGGATATGGAAGTCGTCAATGCGAAAGGCGACCGCAACAGCGCCGGACTGGGCGGCAACGACAACAACGTATTCCGGGTCAGCTCGAACTCGTCGCGGTTCGGTTTCCGTGGCACGGAATCGCTGGGCGGCGGCCTGAGCGCGATCTTCCAGATCGAAAGCTCGGTCGACGCGGACGCCGGCGGCGGCACGATCGCGGCGCGTGAAACGTTCGTCGGCCTGCAAGGCGGCTGGGGAACGTTCAAGATGGGTAACTTCCTGTCCCCGTACGACGACATCACCTCGATCTTCGGTAGCGTCCCGACGCTGATCGACCGGTATCCTGGCGAGCCAGGGAATCTGGGGCGACAGGTCCGAATTCGAACGCCGAACGGTGGCTTCGACAACCGCAATCCGAACTCGGTCCGCTACGACTCGCCGATCATGGCCGGCTTCAACGGCAGCATCCAGTACTCGTCGATCGGCGCAACCCGGACTACGACGCGGAGGGCAAGCCGCGTTCCAACAGCGGCATCTGGACGCTGGGCGGCTTCTACAACAACGGCCCGGCCCAGTTCGGCGTTGCCTACGCCCAGAACAACTCGGTGCGCGCCGCGGGTCTCACCGACTACGCGTTCTCGATCGCGGGCGCGTGGCAGTTCAACAACTTCAAGATCGGCGGCGTGTGGGAGCGGATAAACTACGACGTGTACAACGTCACGTCCACGCCGAACGTATTGGCGAAAAACGACCTGAAGCGTGACTTCTGGGCTATCAGCACCACGATCAACATCGGCCCGGGCCAGATGTACGCGTCCTGGGGCATGGCGCTACGACGGCGAGGGCAGCGCGCTGGACGGCACGTTCGTTGGACGCTCCCTATCTGCTGCGAATTCTTCACTGGCAGCGGGGTCAGGAAGGGCAGCGACACCGGCGCCTACAGTGGACGCTCAGCTACACGTACCCGCTGTCCAAGCGCACGCTGCTGTACACGGGCTTCACGCAGGTCAGCAACGACGACAACGCGACCTACAACTTGAACAACCCCGCTGCCGGCATCACCACCTGGCGCCAACTCCGTGGGGCTTCGCGATGGGCATGGTCAACTTCTTCTAAGAGAAGCGGCATTGCATCCGGCTCCGGCCGGAATACCACTACGGACGGGCGCCTTCGGGCGCCCGTTTTTTTCGTGCGGTCCTTGTACGCGAGCAGGCACGATAGCCACGGAACGCGCTTCCCTGCTAGCATCGCTCGCGTGATCGACGATCTCATCCTTGGCTTCGACCGCGCGCTGCGCACGATGGCGGGTGCGCGTGACGGCGTCGCGTCCGACACCCGGAGCGAACCTCGCCAGCGGCGAGCTCTCCCCCGAGGAGCGCCTCCATGCCGCCGGGCTGATGCGCGTCAACCACACGGGCGAAGTGTGCGCGCAGGCGCTCTACGCCGCGCAGGCGCTGGTCGCGCGCGATCCGGCCATCAAGCGCGAGTTCGCGCATGCGGCGCGCGAGGAGGAAGAGCACCTTGCGTGGACGCAGCAGCGGCTCGCCGAGCTCGGCGACCGGGTTTCGCTGCTCAATCCGATGTGGTACGCCGGCTCGTTCGCGATCGGCGTCGCGGCCGGGCTCGCCGGTGATCGCGTCAACCTCGGCTTCGTCGTGGAGACCGAGCGTCAGGTCGAGGAACACCTGACCGGCCACATGGAAGGGCTCCCGGCCGCGGACGCGAGAAGCCGTGCCATCGTCGAGCAGATGCGCGACGACGAGGCGCGGCATGGCGCGATGGCGCAGGCCGCCGGCGCGGTGGAGCTTCCGTTCCCGGTGAGGCATCTGATGCGCATGGCCGCGGACGTGATGCGCGTCGTCGCGTACCGCATCTGAAGAAAGACTGCTCAGCGCAACGCACGCAGTGCCTTCAGCCGCGCCGCGCGGACCGCGGCGGCGATGGCGCGGGAACGCTCCGCGACCGACGCCGTTTCTGCGGCACCGAGGGTCCGCGCGATCGCGCCGGCGTTCACCCGCTTCACCACCGCGAGCGCGCGGCGCACGATACGCGCCGGCGCATAGTCCGTCGCCCGCACCGCTCCACGATCGCGCAGCGCACGCGCAGGCATCGAGCAACGCGTCGAGCCGTTCGGGGCGGCGCAGCGCGTCGGATGCCATGAGCAAGTCGAGCAGTGCCGCCGGACGCAGTTCCTGCGCGCGGTGGACCGTTGCCTGCCAGCGCGCCGTGATCCGCGCCGCGTCGCGGCAATCCGACGGGCACCTTCAGGCGTGTCGACAGCCGTTCGGCCAAGCGTACGCCGCGCGTCGTACGCCGATCGATCCGCGACCGAGCGGCGCCGCGAGAGCTCGCCACGCCGAGATCGTGAGCAAGCACCGCATAACGCACCGGCAGCGTGTAACCGCGTTCTGCCGCGCAGTCGAGCGCCCGGGCAACGTGCGTCCCGGCATCGAGTTCGGCTGCTGCCGCGCGCGGCTCCTGGACGCCGAACAGCGCATCGACCTCGGGTAACAGCTGCCCGAGCGCGCCGCAATCCCGCAGGACCGCGAGCATGCGCGACGGTTGCGGCTCCATGAGGCCACGCGAGAGCTCCTGCCAGACGCGCTCGGGCGCGAGCTCGGCGAGCTCGCCTGAAGCGACGAGCTGGCGCATGAGCTCCCGGGTTTCCGGCGCCACCGCGAACCCGAAGCGGGCCGCGAAGCGCGCGACCCGCAGCACACGCAGCGGATCTTCGGCAAACGCCGGCGACACGTGCCGCAGGACTCCGGCGCGCAGGTCGTCCGCGCCGTGGAACGGATCGATCAACACGCCGTCCTCGTCGCGCGCCATGGCATTGATCGTCAGATCGCGGCGCGCGAGATCCTGCTCGAGCGTGACCTCCGGCGAAGCGAAAAACTCGAAACCGCGGTAGCCGCGCCCGTGCTTGCGCTCGGTGCGCGCAAGTGCGTGCTCCTCGCGTGTCTCCGGGTGCAGAAACACCGGGAAATCCCGCCCCACGGGCTTGAAGCCCGAGGCGATCAGCATTTCAGGTGTCGCTCCGACGACCACCCAGTCGCGATCGGCGACCGGGCGGCCGAGCAATTCGTCGCGGACCGAGCCGCCGACGCGATAGACCTTCACCGGCTGCCGCGCGCGAAAGTGCCTCGGCATCAGCGCCGGGTGTGTGCGCGAAAGCCGTCGTACGGACTGTGCGCGGCATCCGGGGAGAGATAATCCGGCACCACGGCCTCGAGCGCGGTCGGCGCAAGGCCGAACACGGCGGGAAAATCGCAGCTGCAAACGCTGTCCTTCCGCATCGATGCGAGGTTGTCGCGGCTCATCAGCGTTCCCGGCAGGCACTCGAGCGCGAACGCCTGCAGCGTACCGAGTTTGTCGCCCAGGGCGACGATCGGACGCGGGCAGCCGGCAAGCTCCCCGACATAGCGGACCAGCTCGCGCAGCGTGTATACGCGCGGGCCGCAAAGCGGGTAACGCTGTCCGATCGTCGCATCGAGATCCAGCGCACGAACGAAGCATTCGGCGACGTCGCCCACGAAAACCGGCTGGAAGCGCGCGTCGGCGCGCGCCAGCGCCATCACCGGCAGCACGCGCTGCAGCTTCGCGAAGAGATTGAGAAACGCATCCTCGCGACCGAAGATCACCGAAGGCTGGAAGATCGTCCAGTCAAGGCCGGAGGCGGCGATCGTCGCCTCGGCTTCGCCCTTGCTTCGCAGATACCGCGAGGGACCCGCAGGATCGGCGTTGAGCCCGCTCATCTGCAGCAAGCGCGCCGATCCGGCGGCCTTGCACGCGGCGACGATGGTTTTCGCGAGCTCGACGTGCGCCCGCGCAAAGCTCTGCCCGCCGGTCTCGTTCAGGATGCCGACGAGATTGATCACCGCTGCGGCTCCACGGGCGAGGCGCGTAAGCGTGGCCGCGTCGTGGATGTCGGCTTCGACGACGTCGACGGTCGGAAGCAGCAGCAAATGCGCCGCCGCGGCTCGCCGGCGAGTCGGGACGACGACGCGGAAGCCGCCCGCGACGAGCCGGGCGACCACATGGCGACCGACGAACCCGCTGCCACCGGTCACAACGTATGGTTCGATCGGCGGCGGCGGTCATTGTCGTTGCGTCAGTTGGCGATCGTCGCGACCGAAGCGTCACCGGCCCCGCGAGCCGGCACGATACCGAGCCGAGTCGCCAAAGGCACGTACGGCTGGCCCAGCTCGCGCGCATAGAACATCGTGTTGGCGAGCACTTTTTTCACGTAGTCGCGCGTCTCGTTGAAGGGGATCGTCTCGACCCAGATCGCACCCTCGATCGGAGCGCCGTTGCGCCAGGCCTGCGCCCGACCCGGCCCCGCATTGTAGGCCGCGGCCGCGAGTGCCGGCATCCGCTCGAGCCGGTCGAGCCAGTACTTGAAATAGAACGCGCCGAACTGCGTGTTGAGCGCGACATCGGCGATGTGGGATGGCCGGTATCCGGAGAGCTTGAGTTGCTGCGCCACCCACCGCGCCGTGCCCGGCATGAGCTGCATCAGCCCGACCGCG
This sequence comes from uncultured beta proteobacterium, assembly GCA_963809965.1. GTDB lineage: Bacteria > Pseudomonadota > Gammaproteobacteria > Burkholderiales > Casimicrobiaceae > CAIWHR01. The sequence continues at coordinate 181,867 of CAWELU010000061.1, read as the reverse complement.
CCGGCCGCCGAGACGATGTCCGGTGCGAAGCGCGATTCCTGTCGCGCGAGGCCGAGCAGCAGGGCCTCGTCGACGGCGTTCTCGCGCGCGGCGACGGTGAAATACTCGCGGAAGGGCATCAGGTAGCGCAGCGTGAAATCGTGCCGCTCCGAGGTGCGCTCCGCCGTGTTGATCGCGCGGTCGTACAGGCCCTGCCGCCGCGCATAGTCGGCGGCGAGCAACAGGGCCTCGTCGGAAAGTCCGCGCACGACGTAGACCCATTCGCGCTGCGACTCCGCGCGCATGTCGAGCTCGGCGAGCTTCACCACCCGGCGCACTTCGGGACGCGCGCCGAATGCCGACAGCGCGGCCGGGTCGGGCTCGAATGGCACGCTCTTGGGCTCGATTCGCCGGTCCAGCGCCTCCGCCGCAAGGTACGCGTAGAACCCGAACTCGGAGGACAGCGCAGCATAGAGGGCCTGCGCCTCGTCGGAGCGACCCGTAGCAGCGAGCGCTCGGGCCTTCCAATAACGCCACGCGGGGTCCTGCGCCTCGCCTGCCGGCATCGCGTCGATCCCAGCCAGCACGTCGGACCAAGCGCCGGCACGCAGGGCGGCGCGCACTCGCCAGGCGCGCTGCATCTCGTTCAGGGGCGTGCCCGCGGCCTCGCGGAACCAGTCGTTCGCCTGGGGCAGGAGCTGCCGAGCCGCGTGGAACGCGATCCGGGCATTGCCGTAGAGTCGCTCCGAGTCCGGCAGGCGTGGGCGCTGCTTCTCCCATGCCGCGCGAACCGCCCCGGCATCCGTGCGCGCGGCGCGCTCGAGCACGTACAGGGCAAGGTCGCGCCCGCCCTGCTGCTTCCACCGGAACTCGCCGCTGGCGAGCGCGCGCGCCGGGTTCGCGTCGACCGCGCCGAATTCCCGGGCCGTGATCCGCTCGTCGGGTGGCAGATCGAGAGCGAGCGACTGCACGAGCCGAACGTTTCCCGCCTCCGTTGCAAGCCGAAACCGCGCACGGCGCTCCGCGGACGAGAGCTCGCCGTTCGCGATGAGTGCGGCGAACAGAGGCTCGCACGACTCCGGCGTCGACTGGCCGGTGAGCCACAGCGGCTTCGCTGCGGCAAGCGCTCCATCGCCGTCGAGCGAGCGCCGATACTGGATGGCATAGCATGCAAGCTCGACATCCTCGCCATTGCGGGGCGGATACAACGTGGCGAACGCGGCCCATTGCCCGCGCTTCGCGAGCAATTTCAGCCACTCGACCTGGAGGCGGTCGGCGAGCGGGGTGTCCGGCCAGCGGGCGAGAAAGGCACGTACCTCGTCGTCGGCGGCGCCCTCGAGCTTGACCTTCAGCCGCCAATACGCGACATAGGGTTCGAGCACGTGGCCGGCGAGCTGGGGCGCGAGCGCCTCCAGTCGACCACCATCCCCGCGGTCGAAGGCGGCACGGGCCGCCATGAAATCCGCGTCGGCGCGGCTCGCGGCCTGCGCGAGGCCGCCACCGATCGAAAGTGCGAGCCCGGCGACAAAGAGTGCTCTATGCATGGACGTCATTGTCCGCGACACGGTGGTCTTTTCGCAACCGGCGCGCGTTCTTTCCGGAGTCGTTACCCGGCATGCGACCGCTGCCCAACCCAATGGTTCACGCGGGCCGGATGCTAAGATGCCGCCCATTCCAGGGCACCTCGCGCGGCAACGTAGGCGACGACGCTCGGGCATCGGGGAGGGCCGATGGGACAACGCAAGAGCATGCCGTTGGTCGGCGTCGTCATGGGCAGCGACAGCGACTGGGACATCATGCGCCATTCGGCCGCGCAACTCGATGCCTTCGGCGTCGCCTACGAGGCGCGCGTCGTTTCGGCGCATCGAATGCCCGACGACATGTTCGAGTACGCCGAGGATGCGCTGCCCCGCGGCTTGCGCTGCATCATCGCCGGCGCAGGCGGCGCGGCACACCTGCCCGGTATGCTCGCCGCCAAGACGACCGTTCCGGTGCTGGGGGTTCCGGTTCCCTCCAAGTACCTGCGCGGCGAGGACTCGCTCTACTCGATCGTCCAGATGCCGAAGGGGATCCCGGTCGCCACGTTCGCGATCGGCGAGGCCGGCGCGGCGAACGCGGGTCTGTTCGCCGTAGCGCTGATCGCGGGAACCGATCCCGCGCTCGCGCGAAAGCTTGCCGCGTTCCGGTTGAAGCAGACCAACGCCGCTCGCGCGATGCACGTGCGAGCCGACGGCGTGAAACCCGCGTGAGCGTCGCCGGGCCGCCCCAAGACGCGAACCGCTCCCGGCCTCCGGGGCGATTAGCACTTTGCGTGGCGCCGAGGTGTCGGCCGGAGCGGCGATTCGCCTTGGCGTCGATCCCCGCGCAGAAACTAGCGCGGGGGCCCTCGCCGCTGGGCGAACGCCGCTTCCCCGAGGGACGGCGCGCAGCGCCAAGGGTGCACCCATGAGTGGCGTCGTCCCTCCCGGGGCCTGGCTCGGATTGCTGGGCGGCGGGCAGCTCGGCCGCATGTTCTGCATGGCCGCGCAGAGCCTCGGGTATCGCGTCGCCGTGCTCGAGCCGGACGAGGCGAGTCCGGCGGGCAGCGTCGCCGATCGGCACATTCGCGCCGGTTACCTCGACCCGGACGGACTCGCGACGCTGGCATCGCTGGCGCGCGCGGCGACGACTGAATTCGAGAACGTTCCGGCCGGCGCGCTCGAATACCTCGCACGAACGGCGAATGTTTCTCCCGCCGCGGCAAGTGTCGCGATTGCGCAGGATCGGATCAGCGAAAAGACCTTTCTTTCGGGTCACGGCTTTCGGGTCACCCCTTATGTGGTGTTGCGCAGCGAGGCGGATGCGCGCGCCGCGCCGGAAGCATTGCTTCCCGGCATCGTCAAGAGCGCGCGCCTGGGTTACGACGGCAAGGGCCAGGTCCGCGTTCGCACCCGCGATGACGTTGCCGGCGCCGTCCGGACGATGAATGGCCAGCCCTGCGTGCTCGAGCGGTTCGTGTCGCTCGCCTGCGAAATATCGGTGATCGTCGCGCGCACGGTGCGCGGCGAGACTGCCGCCTGGCCCGTCGCCGAGAATCGGCATCGCGATGGCATCCTGGACGTTTCGATCGTCCCCGCGCGCGTGCCGCCGGAGCTGGCGGATGCGGCGCGCTCGGTCGCCACCGCAATTGCCGGCAAGCTCCGCTACAGCGGTGTGCTGTGCGTCGAGATGTTCGTGACGACCGACGGGGCGCTCACGGTCAACGAGATCGCGCCGCGGCCGCACAACAGCGGCCACTACACGATCGATGCGTGCGTCACGTCGCAGTTCGAACAGCAGGTGCGTGTGCTGGCGGGACTGCCGCTCGGCGAGGTACGCCAGCACGAAAGCGCCGTCATGGTGAATCTGCTGGGCGACATCTGGTTCGCCGGCGCCACCGCGACCAGCGCGCGGGAACCGGACTGGACGCGCGTGCTCTCGCATCGCTCCGCCAAGCTGCACCTGTACGGCAAGACCGAGGCGCGGCGCGGCCGCAAGATGGGCCATGTGACCTGCCTCGCGTCCACGCTCGACGAGGCGCTGGCGAGCGCGCGGTCGATCCGGCGCGAGCTCGCCATTCCCGGCGCCGACGATTTGTGAACGGACGGAGCGCTACCGCCGCACCGGCCCCGCCACTCGCCGGACTCCCGACTCTCGCACCGACGCGACTCCTGCCGGGACCCGTTTGCGCGCGCTGCCGTGCCGATTTCCGCGCCGGCGTCCTCAGACTTTCCTGACCGACGCGCCGCGTTTTCCCGCGCCGCTTTGATCGCGGCTGGCGCCGATCGGCAGCGCCGCGACGCGTTCGTACTCCGGATCATCGTAGCGGCAGCCTGCCGCGACGAAGTCCGCGGCCATCTGCGTCGCATCGGCGCCCCAGAACAGCGTGTCGGCGATCGCCAGCGTCGGCACGCCGAAGACCCCGCGCGCGATTGCCTCGTCGGTGTTGCGGCGGAGCGCCTCCTTGACTTCGGCAGAGGCAATGCGCGTGCCGGCATCGGCTACGCCGAGCTCGCTCGCGAGCTCGGTCCACTCGATCGGCAGGTCCGGCAGCCGGCCGTCGCGCCAGACGAAACGGAAGATGCGATGCACCGCGGAGGGAGCGCAATCGCATGCGAGCGCCAAACGCAGCAACGGCAACGGATTGAACGGATGCTCGGGCGGAAAGCGCAAGGGAACGCCGAGCTTGCGCGCCTGCCAGACGCAGATAACGATAGGTGAAGGCCCGCTTGGTCGGGATTTCCGCCGGCCCCTTCTGGCCATGCGCGCCGAGCAGCGCGGCGAACAGAACCGGCCGATACCGAATCGAAATCTGCGGTGCGAGCGAGGCAAGCTGTTCGCTCTGCAGGTACGCGAAAGGCGAAACGAAGTCGAAATACCAGTCGGCGATCATGGCTGCGGACTCGCGTACGTGGCACGACGCCGGGCGAGCTTGGCCAGCACCGCGCGTTTCGCGTCCGCATCGAGCACACTCCACGCGGCAATCTCGTCCAAGGTCCGGAAGCAACCGAGGCACAGCGCCCCGGCCGCATCCATCGTGCAGACGCTGACGCACGGCGAAGGGACCTCGCCCATGGCCGCATTGCGCTTGGCCGGGCTGCTCATTGCGGGGCTTCCAGCGGCTCCTTGGCAGCGAGCGCGCGCGCGACCCGCGACACAGGCGGACGGCCGAGAAAATCGGAGATGAACTGGCCGGCGACGCGCAGCTTCTTCAGGTCGACGCCGGTTTCGATGCCGAGTCCGGCAAGCAGGTAGACGACGTCTTCGCTCGCGACATTGCCGGTGGCGCCCTTCGCGTAGGGACAGCCGCCGAGCCCGGCCACCGAACAGTCGAACGTCGCGACGCCCATCTCCATGGCCGCGTAGACGTTGGTGAGCGCCTGGCCGTACGTGTCGTGAAAGTGGCCGGCGAGAAAGGCCACCGGGACACTTTCGGCGACCACGCCGATGAGCGCCTGCGTCTTGCCCGCGGTGCCGACGCCGATCGTATCGCCGAGCGAAACCTCGTAGGCGCCCTCGCGCCATAACGCTTCCGCGACGTCGGCCACCTTGCGCCGATCCACCTCGCCTTCGTACGGGCAGCCGAGCACGCAGGAGATGTAGCCACGAACGCGGACGCCGTGCGCCTTCGCGGCGGAGAAGATCGGCCGCGCACGCTCGAGGCTCTCGGCGATGCTGCAATTGATGTTCCTCCGCGAGAATGTCTCGGAGGCCGCGACGAACACGGCGACTTCGTCCGCCTTCGCCGCGAGCGCCGCCTCGAAGCCCTTGAGGTTCGGCGTCAGCACCGGGTAACGCACGCCCGCCTTGCGCCGGATCCGCGCCATCACCTCGGCGGCGTCCGCCATCTGCGGTACCCATTTCGGCGAGACGAACGAGGTGGCCTCGATCGCAGCAAAGCCCGCTTCCGTCAGCCGGTCGATCAGGCCGACCTTGACGTCGACCGGGACCGCCGCCTTCTCGTTCTGCAGCCCGTCGCGCGGCCCGACCTCGACCAGACGTACGCGCGGAGGAAGTTTCATGTCGGTCCTCATGACGTTGGCGCCGTCGGCGTCCGCTCAGTAGCCGCGCGAGCGGTCGACGGCGCCGCTCACCGGCTCGCCGCGCTCGAGCCGGCGGATCTTCGTGGCGATCTGGGCGACCGAATCGGCGATGAGCGTGACCGCCGACACATGCGGTGTCACCACGATTCGCGGATGATGCCAGAACGGGTGCTCGTGCGGCAGCGGCTCGACCCGAAAGACGTCCACCGTCGCGCCCCCCAGATGCCCCGCGTCGAGCAGCGCGATCAGATCCGTGTCGACGACGATCTCGCCGCGTGCCACGTTCATGACGTGCGCGCCCCGCGGCAGATGTGACAGTCTCGACCGATCGAGCAGGTTCCGCGTCGCGGGTGTCGCCGGCAGCAGGCAGACGAGCACACGCGAGCGCCCGAGGAACGCCGGCAGCTCGGCGTCACCGGCAAACGACTCCACGCCGGGGATAGACTTGCGTTCGCGGCTCCAGCCCGCGAGCGGAAAGCCGAACGTACCAAGCGTCGCGACGACCGCGCGCCCGAGCAAGCCCAGGCCGAGAATGCCGATGCCGAACTCCCGCTTCGGCAGGCGCTCACGCGCCTGCCAGCGCGCCTCGCGTTGCTGTGCCGCATAGACGTCGCTCTCACGGTAGGCGCGCAGTACGGCCAGCGCAACGTATTCCGCCATCTGCTCGGCCATTCCGGCGTCCTCGAGCCTGATCACCGGAATACTGTCCGGCAGCGTCGGCACCGCCAGCAGCGCCTCGACACCGGCACCGATATTGAAGATCGCCTTTGCGGGCCGAACTTGTACGAAGAGTTCCGGCGGCGGCTTCCACACCAAGGCGTAATCGGGAACGGCACAAGGTTGGGGCCAGATGGCGATCTCGGCCTCCGGCAGCGCAGAGTTGAGCGCGGAGCGCCACTGGTCGAGCGCGGTCCCGGGCATCTGCAGCAAGACCTTCACCGGCGAGGTACGGCCCGTTCGCACCCAACCGCTACGCGTGGCCAAGCTCGACGAGGTCGGCGCCTTCCGTTACCCGGTCGCCAGCGCGGTAGTTGACCGCCGTGACAACGCCGGCGGACGGCGCAGCGATCGTATGCTCCATCTTCATCGCCTCGAGGATCAGCAGGGGCGCCCCCTTGTCGACCTGGTCGCCTGGCGCGACGAGCACGGCCACGACCGTGCCCGACATTGGCGCCATCAGGTGCCCGCCATGTTCTTCCTCCTCGCCTGCATGGGCCATCGGATCGACCAGCAGCAGCCGGCGATGCTCGCCGCCGCAGAAGACATGGCGTTCCTCGCCAAGCGGGATCACCGTTGCCCGGAATTCGGCCCCGGCAGTCCGGATGGTGCGTCGCGGTGCACTCGTTGCACCCGGCCCAGTCACCTGCGCCCTGACCTCTCCGGACGGGAGGACGACTCGCCAGCCGGCGCCATCCCGGCGTATCGCAAGCTCGTGCCGCGCCTCGCCGTCCGCGAATATCACCGTAATCGCGTGGCGCTCGCTGTTGACCCACCACGGATCGACCGCGCACCACGGCGAATGCGGGTCGGCGGATGCGGCGGCCGCCATCGCACGCTGCGCGATGATCGTGTGCGCCTCGGCCAGCGCCGCGGCGAGCAACGTTTGCGCGGAAGCCGGTGTTGCCGCGGGAAACAGGGCAGCATGATGGCGTGCAATGAGGCCCGTATCGACGCCTCCCGACGCGAACGCCTCATGCGCGACCACGCGCCGCAGGAAGGCGACGTTGGTCGCGACGCCGACGATCTCGGTTTCGGCAAGCGCTTCAGCGAGACGTCGCAGCGCTGTCGGCCGATCCTCGCCGTGGACGATCAGCTTGGCGATCATCGGATCGTAATAGGGCGTGATCTCGTCACCGCCGCGCACGCCGGTATCGACGCGCACGCCGGCATCCGTTGCCGGCGCCTGCAGGTGAACCAACCGGCCGATCGACGGCAGGAATCCGCGGTCGGGATCCTCCGCGTAGATGCGCGCCTCGATCGCGTGGCCGCTGAGATTGAGCTCCGCCTGGCGCTTGGGCAGCGACTCGCCTGCGGCAACCCGGAGCTGCCATTCGACCAAGTCCTCTCCGGTCACCATCTCGGTCACTGGATGCTCGACCTGCAGTCGGGTGTTCATCTCCATGAAGTAGAACGCGCCGTCGCGCGCGAAGCTGTCGGCGGCGATGAACTCGACCGTCCCGGCGCCGACGTAGCCGATCGCTTTCGCTGCGGCCACCGCCGCCTCGCCCATGGCCCGACGGTGCTCGGGCTTCATCGCCGGCGCCGGCGCTTCCTCGAGCACCTTCTGGTGCCGGCGCTGCACCGAGCAGTCGCGCTCGAACAGGTAGACCGAGTTGCCATGCGTATCGGCGAACACCTGGATCTCGATGTGCCGTGGCGCGGTCAGGTATTTCTCGACCAGCACACGATCGTCGCCGAATCCGGCTTTCGCCTCCCGCTGCGCGGAGGCGAGCGCTGCCGCGAAATCCTTCGCTCGCTCGACGATCTTCATCCCCTTGCCGCCGCCGCCGGCGGTGGCCTTGATCAGCACCGGGAAGCCGATCTTCGCGGCCTCCCGCGCGAGTAGCTTGGGGTCCTGGTCCTCGCCGTGGTAGCCCGGCACGAGCGGCACATTCGCGCCCGCCATGATCCGCTTCGCAGCCGATTTGGATCCCATTGCCGCGATCGCCGACGGCGGCGGCCCGATGAAGACGACACCAGCCGCACCGCAGGCCGCCGCAAACGCTTCGTTCTCGGAGAGAAAACCGTACCCGGGGTGAATCGCCTGCGCCCCGCAGCGTTTGGCGATCGCGACGATCGCGTCGCCGTCAAGGTAGCTCTCGCGCGGCGGCGGCGGTCCCAAACGAAAAGCCTCGTCGCACGCCGCGACGTGCAGCGCCTCGGCATCGGCATCCGAATACACCGCGACGGTGCGAATGCCCAGCCGCCGCGCGGTGCGCGCCACGCGGCAGGCGATCTCGCCCCGATTGGCGATCAGGATCTTGTCAAACATCGGCCGGCTTCTTCGCGCCGCCGCCATTGCCGGACTCCTGGCCCATGGCGCCCGTCAACTTGCCGAGCATCGGCCCGACGAACCGCCAAAGCTTGAGGAGAAGCCAGCCGGTCAGCACGACCATGAGCCCGAGCACGATCAGCGCGGCGATCGGGTGTGCGAACGCGAGCCAGAGAAGTGTGACGACTCCCAGATCCTCGCCGAACGACGCGGCCCAATTCGAGAAGGGCTCCGGCGACGTGTTGATCGCAGCGCGGCTGCCTGCCTTCGCGAAATGACTGCCCGCCGCGAGCGAGCCGCCGATGATCGCCGCCGCCAGCGCGGTCGCAGAGGAGGCATCGCCGAATACGCTTGCCGCGAGCGCGGCGCCCGCCGGGATTCGGATGAACGTGTGCACGACATCCCATACGGTATCGACGGCGGGAATCTTGTCCGCCAGGAATTCGACGCAGAGCATGAAGCCGGACGCCGCGAGCACCCACGGATGCGCGAGTGCTGCAAGCCCGCCCGGCAATTCGACCCAGTTGAGGTAGCCCAGGCCGCCGACGATGAACAGCACCGCGTAGAGCCGGATGCCGCTCGCCCAGCCGAGCGCCGCCGCGAGTGCGACCAGTTGCCACGTGTCGAACGCGGCCAAGCCGGGGATCGTGTTCATCGCTTTCGCAGGGTCGGCGGCACCCACGCCGGCTCGCGTTTCTCCAGGAATGCCCCGACGCCTTCCTTAGCCTCGGCGGAAGACCGAACCGCCGCTATGCGCAAGGCCGTGCCTTCGACCACATCGTCGCCGATCGGCCGATGCGCGACTGCGCGGATCAGCGCCTTCGCCTCGCCCTGCGCCCGCGGGCCCGCCGCGAGGAGGGTGTCCAGGAGCTTGCCGATCCGACCGTCGAGCTCGTCCTGCGGCGTGACTTCATGGACCAGGCCGATCCGGAACGCCTCGGCCGCGGTGAAGCGCTCGGCCGAGAGGAAATAGCGGCGTGCCTGCCGTGCGCCGATCGCCTCGACCACGTAGGGTCCGATTGTCGCCGGGATCAATCCCAGCCTCACCTCCGAGAGCGAGAACGTCGCTTCCTGTGCGGCAACGACGATATCGCAACAGGCCGCGAGGCCCACACCCCCACCGAACGCGGGGCCGTGCACGCGCGCGATGGTCGGCTTGTTCATTCGATGGAGCGACTCGAGCATCGTCGCGAGCGCGCGCGCGTCCGCGAGGTTTTCCGCGCGGCCGTAGCCGGCCATCCGCTTCATCCAGTTGAGATCAGCGCCCGCACAGAAGCTCTTGCCCTGTCCGAGCAGCACGACGGCGCGCACGAGGGCGTCGCTGTCGAGCTGGGACAGGACCTCGGTCATCTCGGCGATCAACGTCTCGTTGAACGCGTTGTGCACCTCGGGACGCGCCAGCGCGACGAACGCCACGTCGTTGCGGCGCTCGACCGCGAGCGTCTTGTACGACGGCGCCGGCGAGCGCCGGGGCCTGCCAACCCCAGGTCCCTTCGCGCCCATCGCGCCCTTCGCGCGGCTCACGTTCCTTGCGCCATTGGCGCCCGCCGCGTTCGATCCTCTTGCCTTTGCCATGGAGTCACATCCTGAACACGCCGAACTTCGTCGGCCCGATCGGCTGGTTGAGCGATGCCGAGATCGCGAGTCCGAGGACCTGGCGCGTTTCGGCCGGGTCGATGATGCCGTCGTCCCACACCCTTGCGCTCGCGAAGTACGGGTGCCCCTCACGCTCGTACTGCGCGCGGATCGGCGCGCGGAAGGCTTCCTCTTCCTCGGCGCCCCAGGTGCCACCCTTCGCTTCGATCGCGTCGCGGCGCACTGTCGCGAGCACCGTCGCGGCCTGCTCGCCGCCCATGACCGAAATCCGGGCGTTCGGCCACATCCACAGGAAGCGGGGCGCGAAAGCCCGGCCGCACATCCCGTAGTTGCCCGCGCCGTAGCTGCCGCCGATGATCACCGTGAACTTCGGCACTTGTGCGCACGATACCGCCGTCACCATCTTGGCGCCGTCGCGGGCGATTCCCCCCGCCTCGTACTTCTGTCCGACCATGAATCCCGTTATGTTCTGCACGAAGACGAGCGGGACGCCGCGCTGCGCGCACAGCTCGATGAAGTGCGCGCCCTTCAATGCCGACTCCGAAAAAAGGATCCCGTTGTTGGCGACGATTCCTACCGGGTAGCCCCAGATGCGCGCGAACCCGGTGACGAGCGTCGTTCCGTAGCGCGCCTTGAACTCGTCGAATTCGCTGCCGTCGACGATCCGCGCGAGCACCTCGCGCACTTCGTAAGGCTTCTTGATGTCCGCGCTGATGACGCCGTAGATCTCCTCGGCCGGATATTTCGGCGGAATGGGCGGCGCGATTTCCATCGCGACCGGCTTCGGCCGATTGAGATTGCCGACGATGCGCCGCGCGATTGCGAGCGCGTGGTGGTCGTTCAGCGCCAGATGGTCGGCCACACCCGACACGCGGGTGTGGATGTCGGCCCCGCCCAGCGCCTCGGCGGTCACGATCTCGCCCGTCGCCGCCTTCACCAGCGGCGGTCCGCCGAGGAAGATCGTGCCTTGCTCCTTGACGATGATCGATTCGTCGGACATCGCCGGCACGTATGCCCCGCCGGCCGTGCACGAGCCCATCACCACGGCGACTTGGGGAATCCCCTGCGCCGACATCGTCGCCTGGTTGTAGAAGATGCGGCCGAAATGGTCGCGGTCAGGGAACACCTCGAACTGGTTCGGCAGGTTGGCGCCGCCCGAGTCGACCAGGTAGATGCACGGCAGGTTGTTCTCGCGCGCGATTTCCTGTGCGCGCAGGTGCTTCTTGACCGTCAGCGGATAGTAGGTGCCGCCCTTGACCGTCGCATCGTTGCAGACGATCACGCATTCGCGGCCGGCGACGCGGCCGATCCCGGTGATGATGCCGGCCGACGCGATCGTCCGGTCGTACATTCCGTACGCCGCGAGCTGTGAGAATTCGAGGAACGGCGAGCCGGGGTCGATCAGCGCCCGGACACGCTCGCGCGGCAGCAGCTTGCCGCGCGCGACGTGCTTCGCGCACGCGGCCTCGCCGCCGCCCCGTTCGACCTCCGCGACCTTGGCCTGGAGATCGGCGACGAGGGCGGCCATCGCGTCGCGGTTCTTCGCGAACGTCGCATCGCGCGGATCGAGGCGGGTTTCCAGAACGGGCATGGCGGATTTCTCGTCAGGCCGCGGGCGGCAATGGATGTCCGGGCATCAGCGCGTACGGATGGGCCCATCCCGGTTCGGATGCGATCCGCGCGAGCCATTGCGCGATCGCCGGGAACGCGCCCCAGTCTACGCCGATCTCCTCCGGCCAGAACAGGTAACCGCACAGCGACAGGTCGGCGATCGTCAGCCGGTCACCCACGACGTAGCCGCGTCCAGCGAGATGGATGTTCAGCACACTCCACGCCGATTCCGCGCGGCGGCGAAACTCGGCGAGGACGGCCGGATCCGGGTCGTTGGCGAAGGTCCGCATGAACCGAAGAGTCGCCGTGTAGCTCGTGAGCTTGTGGTTGTCCCACAGCAGCCAACGCAGGATCTCGCGGCGCTCGGCCCCGTCGGCGGGCCCGAACCTCCGCAGCGTTTCGGCAAGGTAGTCGAGGATCACCCCCGATTGCGACCAGTGGATGCCCCGATGCTCGAGCATCGGCACTTCACCCATGACGTTGAGCGCGCGATACGCGGGCGTGCGCGTCTCGCCGCCGAAATAGTCGACGAACCTCGGCGCCCAGTCCGCGCCTCCCAGGCTCAGCGCGAGCGCCGGCTTGTACGCGTTGCCGGACTGCGCGAAGCAATGGAGCGTGTACTCGGCCATCGCAGTCTTCGCCCCGTTATGAATCCCGCCGCACTGGCAACGGCGACCAGAGCTCGATCAGGTGTCCGGCCGGATCGCAGAAATGCACGACCCGCTGGTGCCACGCCGGCTCATCGTGCGGTGCCTTGACCAGCATCGCCCCGGCCCGCGCGAGCTTGGCCGCCGCCCGGTCGACGTCGTCGACGGCGAGACAGAGCACGACGTCGTCCGCGCATCGCGTGGCCGGCGGCCCGCCGATCACGGCTGCCATCAAGTCGGCGCGGTACAGGGCGATCCGCGCGCCGGCAGTCTCGAATTCGGCATATACGCCGGGCACGTCGACGACCTCTCGCAACCCCAGTCGATCGCGATAGAACGCGCGGCAGGGCTCGAGGTCGGCCACGAGCCAGCGGACGTGCGAGAGACCGATCATCCGCTTTTCGTCAGAACCCGCCCGTCGCGAGCCACCGCTCGATCTGGTCGAAGCGGTCGAATCCCCAGAACGGTTCGCCGTCCACGAACACGAACGGAGAGCCGAACACGCCGCGCGCAATGGCGTCCCCGACCTCGCGCTTCAAGGCTTCCTTGTTCGCCGGTTCATCGACAGCTGCGCGCGCCGCCACGGGATCCACACCCTGCTTCGCGGCGATCGCGGCGGCTGTTTCCGGCGAGGAAATGTCGGTCCCCTCCACGAAATACGCGTGGTAGATGGCCTTCGCGACGCGCACCGCAAGCGCCGGATCGCTGCGCTTGAGCCAGAGCATGATGCGGGCGGGCGCCTGGGTGGCGACCGGGAATTTCTCCGGCATCCGGAACCGGATGCCGTTCAGGCGCGCGGTTCGCAGAAAATCGCGCTTCGAGTACTCGCCCTTCAGCGGAATCGCCGTGAGCGGCGCCATCCCGGTTTCCTTGAACGCGACTCCGAGCAGCATCGGACGCCAGTCGACCGTGCGGCCGAATTTCGCGGCCAGCGCGTCGATCCTCTGCGCGCCCAGGTAGCCGTAAGGCGAGGAGAAGTCGAAATAGAAGTCGATGGGCGCGGCCATGGTTGCCTTCGTTCGCAGCGGATTCAGCCGGCGAGCGCGCGGCCGATCACCAGCCGCTGGATCTCGCTCGTGCCCTCGTAGATCTGGCACACGCGGACGTCGCGGTAGATTCGCTCGACCGGAAAATCGGTGACGTATCCGTAACCGCCATGGATCTGGATTGCTTCGGAGGCGACCCGCTCCGCCATCTCGGAGGCGAAAAGCTTCGCCATCGAGGCTTCCTTCAGGCACGGCTGCTGCGCGTCGCGCAGCACCGCCGCATGCCAGACCATCTGCCGCGCGACCTCGATCTGCGTGGCCATGTCGGCGAGCTTGAAGTTGACTGCCTGATGCTCGATCAGCGGCTTGCCGAAACTCGTGCGCTCCCGCGCATAGCCCAGTGCCGCGTCGAACGCCGCGCGCGCCATTCCGACCGCCTGCGCGGCAATCCCGATGCGGCCCGCCTCGAGGTTCGCGAGCGCGATGCGGTAGCCCTCGCCCTCGCGTCCGAGCAGGTTGGTGGCCGGGACGCGGCAATTCTCGAACACGATCTGCGCCGTGTCCGACGCCCGCTGGCCGAGCTTGTCCTCGACCCGGGCGACGACGTAGCCCGGCGTCGACGTTTCCACCAGAAATGCGGAGATGCCCTTCTTCGCGGCGGTCTTGTCGGTGACCGCGAACACGACGGCGACGTCGGCGTACTTGCCCGTGGTGATGAATTGCTTGACGCCGTTCAGCACCCACGCGCCGTCGGAGCGCCCGGCGCGGGTCGTGATCGCACCGGCATCCGAGCCCACGTGCGGCTCACTCAGGCAGAAACAGCCCAGCGCGGCGCCGCCTGCGAGTGGCTTCAGGTAGCGTTCCTTCTGTTCGTCGGTGCCGAAGGCGTTGATCGGGCCGCAGACCACGGAGTTCTGCACGCTGACGATGGTCGAGGTCGCCCCGTCGCCCGCGGCAATCTCCTCGAGCGCCACCGCGAGCGAGACGTAATCGAGATTCGCGCCACCCCATCGTTCGGGCACCACGACGCCCAGCGCGCCGAGCTCGCCCAGCGCCCGCAATTCCTCGCGCGGGAAGTGGTGCTCGCGATCCCAGCGCGGCGCCTGCGGGGCCAGACGCTCCTGCGCGAACGCACGCAGCGTGTCGCGAATCAGTTGTTGTTCCTCGGTCAGGAGCATCGGGTCGTTCCGTGTGCGCGGGCGTCGATCATCGCCGCTCGTCGAAGGCGAGCTTCGCTGCGATCGCAGCGAAGACGCCCGCGAGGACAAAACGCTGGGCGGCCGCCCAGGCGGGCCGCTCCCCGAGCCAGCGCGCCACGCGTGCCGCAGCAAGCACGAACAGCGTATCGCCGATCACGGCGATCACGATCTGGACGAGGCCCAGCACGAGCGACTGCGCAAGCACGCTGCCGCGGGAGGGCTCGACGAACTGCGGAAACAGCGCCAGGTAGAACAGCGCGACCTTCGGGTTCAGGATGCTCGTCAGGACTCCCATTCGAAACAGCTGCGCCGGCGCCGCATCCGGAAGCTTGCGCGGCGCAAACAGGCCGCCCGACCCGCCGCCTGGCAGCGGTCGCACCGAATCCCAGGCGAGCCACAGCAGATAGGCCGCGCCCGCCCAGCGAACCGCGTCGTAGGCGACGGGGACCGCAACGAAGACCGCCGAGAGGCCCAACGCCGCCGCGAGGATGTGCACGAGAAAGCCGGTCGTCGTGCCCGCGAGCGAGACGAGCCCCGCCGCGCGACCCTGACACAGCGTGCGCGAAATCAGGTACAGCAGGTTCGGTCCGGGCGTGAGGACGAGCAGCACGCTCGCGGCGACGAACAGCAGCAGATTGTCGAGGCTGGGCATCGCCTCAGCAAAGCTCGATCGCCATCGCCGTCGCCTCGCCGCCGCCGATGCACAGGCTCGCGACTCCGCGTCGCTTGCCATGCTTGCGCAGCGCCCCGATCAGGGTGACGAGTATCCGCGCGCCGGACGCCCCGATCGGATGGCCGAGCGCGCACGCGCCACCGTGCACGTTGACCCTCTCGTGCACGATGCCGTGGTCCTTCATCGCCGCCATCGCGACCACGGCGAACGCCTCGTTGATCTCGAAGAGGTCGACATCCTTCGTCGTCCAGCCGATCGCCCGGTAGAGCTTCGCGATCGCGCCGACCGGGGCGGTCGTGAACCAGCCGGGCTCCTGTGCATGCGTCGAGTGGCCGACGATCACGGCGAGCGGCTTCAAACTCCGCTTCTCGGCGATCGAGCGGCGCATCAGCACCAGTGCCGCCGCACCGTCGGATATCGAGCTCGAATTGGCCGCTGTGACGGTGCCGTCCTTGCGGAATGCGGGCTTCAACAGCGGAATCTTGTCCGGCGACGCCTTCGCCGGCTGTTCGTCCTTGGCGACGACGACGTCGCCCTTCTTGCCCGAAACGGTCACGGGGGCGATTTCCCAGCCGAACGTTCCATCGTTGTTGGCGGCAAGCGCGCGCGACAGCGACGCCAGCGCGAACGCATCCTGTGCTTCGCGCGTGAACGCGTACTTCGCGGCGCAATCCTCCGCGAAGGTTCCCATCAGTCGGCCCTTGTCGTACGCATCCTCGAGACCGTCGAGAAACATGTGGTCGTAGACCGTCTGGTGCCCCATCCGGTAGCCGGCGCGCGCCTTGGGCATCAGGTAAGGCGCGTTGGTCATGCTCTCCATGCCGCCGGCCACCATGATGTCGTTGGTGCCCGCAGCGATCAGGTCGTGCGCAAGCATCGCGGCCTTCATCGCCGAGCCGCACATCTTGTTGATCGTCGTGCACCCGGTGGAAAGCGGGATGCCGGCCTTGAGCGAGGCCTGCCGCGCCGGCGCCTGGCCTTGGCCGGCGGGCAACACGTTGCCCATGATCACTTCCTGCACGGCGTCGGGCGCGAGGCCGGCACGCTCGACCGCCGCCTTGATCGCGACGGCGCCGAGATCGCTGGCGGCGAGCGTTGCAAAGTCGCCCACGAATCCTGCCATGGGCGTGCGCGCGGCGCCGACGATGACGATGGGATCGTTTTGCATCTTGCCTCTCCTGGAGTCGGTTGCCCGTGGCGTGCGGTGCTGGAGCAGCGGCTGCTACTTGGTTTCGTTGAACAATTCCCGGCCGATCAGCATCCGGCGGATTTCGGAGGTACCTGCCCCGATCTCGTAGAGCTTCGCATCGCGCCAGAGCCGGCCGGTCGGGTAGTCGTTGATGTAGCCGTTGCCGCCCAGGCACTGGATCGCCTCGCCGGCCATCCAGGTCGCCCGCTCGCTCGCATACAGGATCGCGCCCGCCGCATCCTTGCGCGTCGTTTCGCCGCGATCGCAGGCCTGTCCCACCGCGTAGACATACGCGCGGCAGGCGTTGAACGTCGCATACATGTCGGCGAGCTTGCCCTGCATCAGCTGGAACTCCCCGATCGGCTGACCGAATTGCGAGCGCTCGTGCACGTACGGCAATACCGCGTCGAGGCAGGCCGCCATGATGCCGAGCGGGCCTCCCGCGAGCACCGCGCGTTCGTAGTCGAGCCCGCTCATCAGCACGTTCACACCTCGGCCTTCCTGGCCGAGCAGGTTCACCGCCGGCACCTCGCAGTCCTCGAACACGAGCTCGCAGGTGTGCGAGCCGCGCATGCCGAGCTTGTCGAGCTTCTGCGCCGTCGAGAACCCGCGCATTCCTTTCTCGATCACGAACGCGGTTATGCCGCGCGGCCCGGCCGCGATGTCAGTCTTCGCGTAGACGACGAGCGTGTCGGCCTCGGGCCCGTTGGTGATCCACATCTTGCTGCCGTTCAACACGTAGCGGTCGCCCTTTCGAACCGCGCCGAGGCGCATCGACACGACGTCGGACCCCGCGCCCGGCTCGCTCATCGCCAGCGCCCCGACGTGCTCGCCGGAGACCAGCCGCGGCAGGTACTTCCGCTTCTGCGCCTCGCTGCCGTTGCGCCGGATCTGGTTCACGCACAGGTTGGAATGCGCGCCGTAGGAAAGGCCCACCGACGCCGAGGCCCGGCTCACCTCCTCCATCGCGACGACATGCGCGAGGTAGCCCATCGCCGTGCCGCCGTATTCCTCCTCGACGGTGATGCCGAGGAGACCCAGATCGCCCATCTTGCGCCACAGGTCGGCCGGAAACTCGTTGGCGCGGTCGATCTCGTCCGCGCGCGGCGCGATCTCGTCCGCCGCGAACTGCGCGCACCGTCGCGCGCAGCATGTCGATCGTCTCGCCGTGATGGAAATCGAGAGCCGGGATCATCACCATGAAAGTTCCTCGTGTTGCGCTCAGCCCTCCGCCTTGCCGTGCATCACCATCAGCGTCTGCTGCATCAGCGCGACCAGCGTACGCTTGCCGCCGTGCTCGGCGTGAACTTCACCCCGGGTGATCGCCAGCGTGCGGCCAGGCTTCACGACGAACCCTTCGGCGATGAGGCGCTCGCCGGTGGCGGGGGCCAGCAGATTGAGTTTGTACTCGACGGTCAGCACCGAGGCATTCGGCGGAAACAGGGTGAAGCCGGCGTAGCCTCCGGCGGAATCGACGATCGCGCTGACGATTCCCGCGTGCACGTAGCCGTGCTGCTGCGCGATTTCCGCGTGCGGAACGATCGATATCGCGCAGTAGCCCGGCGCGACGTCGACCAATTCCGCGCCGATCAGGCGCATCGCGCCCTGGCGCGCGAAACTCGCGCGGACGCGCTCGTCGTAATGCGGGTCCTGCGCCTTGAACGCGTGCGTCGGGAGGTGCGGGACGGTGCGGGACACGGCTCTTGGTCCGGTAAGGGCGCGGTGCGGCGCCGGCAGGGGCGGTCGATGACGAACGGCGACTCTACGTTACGTTTACGTAAACGTCAATTACGGGCAGGGGCACCCGACGCGCTCTTCTCGGTACGCGGCCGCGGCGTCCCTTCTTCCTTAAGACGCCGCCGGCAGTCGCGCTCGAGGATCGCGATCTCGGAGAGCACGGCATCGATATCCTCGCGTTGCTGATGCAGCATCGCGCGGCGATCCAGGAGCATCTGCAGGAATTTCGCGAGCTGCGGCCGTTCGTTCTTGGTCGTCGCATAGAGATCGAAGAGCTCGCGGATCTCGGAGAGCGCAAGTCCGAGCCGCTTGCCGCGCAGGATCAGCTTGATCCGGGTCCGCTCGCGCTCGCCATAGACGCGCGCCTGGCCGCGCCGACGCGGTTCGAGCAAGCCTTCGTCCTCGTAGAAGCGGATCGCCCGCGTCGTCAGCGCGAATTCCTGGGCCAGCTCCGAGATCGAATAGGTCCGACCCCCACGCTCGGCCGCTTCGGTATCCGATTCCCTCGCTGCGGGAGCGCCTGGCTTGGCGCGGCCGGCCGGGACATTAGCGTTGGACATCGGGAGGCGCCGGAGGCGAAAAAAGACGGGTCAACGGGGAGGTGTGACGATACCATATCGGCTTGACAGCCCCGGTCATTTCCCCCGAGGATGCTGCGTTGCACAAATCGCTGCCGCACGAACCAGAGCTGCGCCGTCACCGGCGACCTCGCCAGAGCCCGCTCCTCGCCACTGCACTTTCGATGACCGCGCCGTTGCCGGCCTTGCTCGACTACCCGTTCGCCGCCCCGCCGGCGCCGGGCGAGGCGATCGAGATCGCTCCGCGAATTCTGTGGCTGCGGATGCCGCTGCCTTTCGCGCTCGACCACATCAACCTGTGGCTGCTCGAGGATGACGATGGCGGCCACACGCTCGTCGACTGCGGCTTTGGCAGCGACGTGACGCGTGCGCTGTGGGAGCGTCATTTCGTGACGACGATGGCCGGACGGCCGATCCGCCGGATCATCGCGACGCACTCGCATCCCGATCATGTGGGCAATGCCGCCTGGCTGGCGGCGAGATTCGCGGCGCCGGTCGCAATGACGCACGCCGAGTTCCTGGCCGCGCATGCGATGGCCGGCCAGCACAGCGGCTACACCCGGGAGGCGACGCACGAGCTCTTCGCCCGCCACGGCATGGATGCGACGTCCCTCGCAACCCTGGGGAAGCGGGGCAACACGTATCGGCGCGGCGTTCCCGAACTGCCGGAAAGCTTCGATCGCCTGCTCGACGGCGACACGCGGCACGCCGGCGGCACCTCGTGGCGCATCGTCGAGGGCCACGGTCACTCTCCCGAGCACGCCTCGCTCTTTTCCGCCGCACTCAATGTGCTGATATCCGGAGACATGCTGCTGCCCAAGATCAGCACGAACATAAGCGTCTGGGCGGTGGAGCCGGATGCCGATCCGCTCGCTCGCTTTCTCGATTCGCTCGCTGCGTTCGAGGTGCTGCCCGGCGACGCGCTGGTGCTGCCGTCGCACGGACTCCCGTTCCGCGGTATCGCCCTGCGTGTGGGCCAACTGCGCGCGCATCACGTCGCGCGGCTGTCCGAGCTCAACGCGGCGGTCCTCGATGCAGCGAAGCCGCTCTCGGCAGCGGAACTCGTGCCCGTGCTCTTTCCGCGCGAGTTGGACGTGCAACAGCACTTCTTCGCGATGGGCGAGACGATCGCTCATCTCAACCATCTCTGGCGCACGGCGAAACTCGACCGCATCGTCCGCCCCGACCGCGCGGTTCGTTTTGCGGCAGTCGAACGCTAGCCACCAACCCCTCGAACGAGAAGGTCCCGCCAATGTCCTCGCCTGCCAAGTCCGCAACCGCCCCCGATGCCGCTCCGACGCCGTCCTACGACCCCGTCGCACTCGCCGAATCGCTCCGCTCGGCAGCCGAGAAGAGCGCCAAGCTGATCGGCGATTTCGCGGCGCGCCAAGCCGGGTCCGGCCATTCGCTCGTCACCGACGAGCTCGGGATCGGCAAGGCGTTCATGGAGCTGGCCGCCAAGATGATGGCGAACCCCTACCGGCTCGCCGAGGCGCAGATGAATCTGTGGTGGGACTACATGAGCCTGTGGCAGACCTCCACGATGAAGATGCTCGGCGCTGCGGCGGAGCCGGTCGCCACCCCCGCCAAGAGCGACAAGCGGTTCAAGCACGAGGACTGGGAAGAACACTTCCTGTTCGACTACATCAAGCAGGGCTACCTGATCGCCGCGCGCTGGCTGCACGATGCCGTCGGCAACGTCGAGGGACTCGACGACGCGACGCGGAAGAAGGTCGATTTCTTCACCCGCCAGTACATCGACGCGCTCGCGCCATCCAACTTCGCGCTGACCAATCCCGAGGTCTTCCGCGAGACCGTCGCAACGGGCGGGCAGAACCTGGTGCGCGGCCTGCACAATCTGCTCGATGACATCGAGCGAGGCAACGGGCGCCTCAAGATCTCGATGACCGACCCCAAGGCTTTCGAGCTCGGCGTCAACATCGCGACCACGCCCGGCAAGGTCGTCTACCAGAACGACCTGCTGCAACTGCTGCAGTACGAGCCGACGACGACGAAGGTAGCCAAGCGACCGCTGCTCATCATTCCGCCGTGGATCAACAAGTACTACATCCTCGACCTTCGGGAGAAGAATTCGTTCGTCAAGTGGGCGACCGACGAGGGGCTCACCGTCTTCGTGGTCTCGTGGGTGAACCCGGACGAGCGGCTCGCGCACAAGGACTTCGAGGACTACCTGACCGAGGGAACCCTTGCCGCGCTCGACGCGGTCGAGAAGGCGACGGGAGAGAAGGAGGTCAACGCGATCGGCTACTGCCTCGGCGGCACGCTGCTCGCTGCGACACTCGCGTACATGGCGGCGAAGAAGGACAAGCGGATTGTCAGCGCGACCTTCATGACCTCGCTGATCGATTTCACCCGGGCCGGAGAGCTCGAGGTGTTCATCGACGAGGAACAGGTCGCCTCGCTGGAGCGCAAGATGAGCGAGCGCGGGTTCCTCGAGGGATCCGAGATGGCGACCACGTTCAACATGCTGCGCAGCAACGACCTCATCTGGTCGTTCGTCATCAACAACTACCTGCTCGGCCGCGATCCGTTCCCGTTCGACCTGCTGCACTGGAACAGCGACTCGACGCGCATGCCGGCGACGATGCACAGCTTCTACCTGCGCAGCATGTACATGAAGAACCTGCTGCGCGTACCGGGCGGAATCACGCTCGCCGGGGTGCCGATCGACCTCGCGAAGTCCACCGTGCCGACGTACTTCGTCTCGGCGATCGAGGACCACATCGCTCCCTGGAAGACGACCTACGAGGGTCCGCTCGTCCTCGGCGGTCGCGCGCGGTTCGTCCTGTCCGGCTCCGGTCACATCGCCGGCATGATCAACCCGCCCTCCGCCGGCAAGTACGGCTACTGGACCAACGACAAGCTGCCGGAATCGGCGGACGCGTGGCTGGAGGGCGCGAAGCAGCACGAAGGCTCCTGGTGGCCGGATTGGAAGGCCTGGCTCGCGCCGAATCTGGGCGGCCAGGTTCCCGCCCGCGTTCCGGGCAAGGGCAAGCTGAAGGTGATCGAAGCCGCGCCCGGCAGCTACGTGCGGATGCGCGCCGACGCGTCGTGATGGAACAGGTCGCCGTTGTTGCGGTCGGAAGGTCATATCATCCACGGAGGTCAGCCATGAATCGCATCGAGTCGCTGTTGGCGTCGGTCGCCCTCGCCGCGACCATCGCTGTGCACGGGGTCGGCTGCGCTTGGCCAGACCCAGGCCCCGCCCAAGTGCGCGGAATGCGGGCGCGTGCAATCGATTCGTTTCGTCCAGGAGGAAGGCAAGGGTACGGGGCTGGGCGCCGTTGCGGGTGGTGTCCTGGGCGGCGTCATTGGCCATCAGATCGGCAGTGGCCGCGGGAACACGGTCGCCACGATCGCCGGTGCGGCGGGCGGCGCGTACGTCGGCAACGAGGTCGAAAAGAACAAGCGGACGACCAGCTATTGGCTCGTCACGCTGAAGATGGACGGCGGCGAAACACGCAGCTTTCACTACACCAATCAGCCGACGGTGCACGAAGGCGAGCGCGTCAAGCTCGTCGACGGTGGCCGGCGTCTGGCGCTGCTAGCGCCCTGACGGAGAACCGCCGCCATGAGCGCAAACGCCGGGTTCTCCCCGGCGTTTGCATCTCCAGCGCCGCAATCACGGCGCGCCGCCGGTCGGTCACAGTCACTTCATTGGGGGTCCCGGCACCGCTGAATTATTCGCGTCCGGCCTCTCCCCGCCGCGCCCCGACGTGTCGGCCCGCCCGCTTCCGAGTGTGGCCGGGCGTGCGCCGCCTTGGGGAATCGGCGCCGTCACCTGGGGTGCCATCACTTGGGGCGCTGTCATCTGCGGCGCAATTAGCTGGGGCGCCGCTCCCGAGGGTGTCGGCATTGGGGCGACGACGCCAACCGGGGACCGGGACGGTGGCGCGGAGCGGCCGCCCGGCACGGGGATCGGCACCGAATTCGGCGCAGTGCGCGGCGCCGGCGAACCAAGCGTCAACGGTGCTTGCACCGCCGGAGGCGCGGATGCTTCTCGCTGCTGCCGTTGCTGTGCCGGAGGTTGGGCAACTGCTGCTGGCGCTGGGACGGGTACAGCGCCGCTTGGGGCGACCGACATGGCACTACTTCGCGGGACCGCCGCGGAGCCACTTGGCGGGACCGACATGGCACCACTTCGCGGGACCGCCACGCCACTTCGCGGGTCAGGCCCCGCGATGCCGACGGCACTTGCGGGAATGTCGCGCGAGCGCAATGACTGGGACTGTGGCCGATGTTGCGCCGGCGCGCTGGTGTCGGCCTGTGCGGCCCCCGGTGCCGTCGCCGACGCCGGGGGCGTTCCGGCCCGTTGCTGCGGCATCCAGGTACCCGCCTGCCCACTTCGAGTTGCGGTTGGCGCCTGAGCCCCGACACTCGGAGCACCGGCGCCCGGCGCGCCAACCGTTGCCGGACTCGGGCGAGCAGGCGCGTCAGTCCGTGGAGCCGTGAACGCCCGGGAAGGTGCACCGCTCGGAGCAGCAACAGCACCCGCGGCGCCACTTGGCGCCGCGCCCTGTGCTGTTCCCTGCATGGCGGCTGCCGGCCTCGACCCATCGCCAGCACCGATCGCGCGCGCCCGCGACGGGGGGATGAACGTCGATGCGGGCCGCGGCGTGGTGCCATCACCGGGCTTGACGCGCGGCATGGGGGCCGGTCCTGGCTGCACCGCCGGCGAAGTCGCACATCACGGGCGCGGAAGTCGCGAGCGACGCCGGAACCTGAACCCGATTCGCCGGAATGGGCCGGCGGCTCGCAATCGTCGTGGCGGAAACCGCCGTGACTGCCCCCGGCACCCCGATATTCGAGTAGCGCGGCGGCGGCGCCGTCGGACGGACCCGGACGTTGACGTTGTAGGGACGGTTGTAACGGGTCCAGCAGTTGTACGAGCACCGTCTCCACCACGGGAGGTACGCCTCACCCCAACCCAGCGGTACCCAGCCGTAAACGGGGGCGCCCACGTTCACCGAGAGTCCCCAGCCGCCCCCGCCGAACCAGCCGACCAACGCGGGTGCCCAGATCGGGCGCGCGACGTAGGTTCCCGGACACCACCCCCAGCGACCGCCGATCCAGGCCCAGCGGCCGTAATGGAACGGCGCGTAGCCCCACGGGGCGTAATCGACCCAGGTGAAGCCCCAGCCGCCGACGTTCGCCCAATAGCCGTCGCGATACGGGGCCCAATCGGCAGCCACTTCCGTCGGAAACCAGACGGCGCCGTAATCCGGATAGGTCTGCCACGACCCGTACTCGTCGAGATCCGCGTACCCGACCATCTCCCGCGACACGTACGCGGTCGAACGTGGGCGTTCGTAGTACCGATCACGGTTCGCGCTCCAGGTGTCGAACCCGTCAAGGCCGATGGTGTTGCGGACATCGGCGTTGACCGGGTCGGGGCCGAGGACCGAAGCGGTCTGCCCGGGCAGCGCCTGCTGCGCGCCGTTCGCCAACGCGACGATCGCTTCGCCCTCGCGCACCGTGACCGTTGTGTGCTGCCGATCCGGCGTGACATCGATCCGGTAGAGGCCGGGCCGCGTCAGCGTCACCTGCGTATTCGGCGTATCGACGCGCGTCGCGTCGCCCGGATCGAGCACACGGACGCGGACGATCAATCGCCCCTGCGCGACGAAGAGCGCGAGCTGACGATCGTCGAGCCGCGAGACGTGCAGGTTGGTGTCGCCTGCGAGCCGGAACTGCCCGCCGCCGTAGTCGACCTCGGCGCGTCCGTCGCCGGAGACCCACAGGTTGTCGCCGGACGTGACCGGGTAGTTGAGATCGATCGCTTCCCACTCCGTCGCGCGGTCTTCCGGCGCCAGGAAGAGCTGGCCCGCAAATTCGGCAATGCGACCCACGCGTCCGGGAAGATCGTCGTCGGCGCGCGCGGCGAATGGGACTGCCGCCAGAAGCATTGCGAGCAGCCAGGCAAGGATCGGCGGCATCGAACGATCCTCACCCGCGACGGGACGAAAGGATCGCGGCATACGAAAAGGGGTGCGCATGACCAAACCTCCTTCGATGCCGCCCTAAACGGCCGCCGGACGCTGTGCGTTGACCCGTGCGGCTCGGTCGGCGTCCAACCACGCCGCTGCCCCGGGGATGGAGGGAGTGTTTTGGATTAGACTATGTAACCGTATGTAACCGTCGTCGCGATTCGACCATCGCCTCGATTCCGACTATCTCCGCGATTCCTTGTCCCCGCGGCGCCCCAAGGAGACCCACTCCATGCGAACCACCAAGCGCACCCTGCTGTCGGGCGCCATTGCCATTGCGCTCGCGGCCTCCGGCAATGTCGCCGCACAGTTCAGCGGCGTGTACTTTTTCGGCGACAGCTACACGGACATGGGCTCGTACAAGCCCGTCCTGCCGCCGGGCACCGGAATGTTCACGACCAACCCAGGTCCGGTGTGGGCGCAGCCGTTCGCTCAGTACTTCGGCTTCTCCGCCACACCGGCCAATCAGGGTGGAAACGATTACGCGTACGGCGGGGCGCGCGTGACGCTGTTGCCGGGTTACCCACCCGCCCCTCCGACCAATGTCGCGGTGCCGATCGCAACGCAGATCCAGCAGCTGGTCGCCAAGGGTCCGCTCGACTCGAATGCCCTCTATTCCGTCTGGGGCGGCGCGAACGACTTTTTCACCCAGTACTCCGATTTTCAATCGGGCAAGATCACCTCGGCCGAAGTTCAGGCCAACCTGGCGCTCGCGGCAACGCAACTCGCGCAGCAGGTCGCGGTACTGCGCGCCGGCGGTGCGCAATACATCCTCGTGTGGAACTACCCGGACGTCGGCAAGCTGCCGGCGTATGCCGGGAATCCGGCGATCGGCCAGATAAGCGCGGTCGTTTCGCTCTACTACACTACGTTCTACGGCGCGCTCAACGCCTCCGGTATCCCGACAATCCGGGTCAATACTGGGGCGCTCGTGAACGAGATCGTGGCCAATCCGGCCACATACGGCTTCACGAACGTGACTGCGCCGGCCTGCGGCACAACGTCGTCGCTGGTCTGCACGCCGGCAAACCTCGTGACGCCGAACGCCGCGTCGACCTACCTGTTCGCCGACGGCGTCCATCCGACTACGGCGGGCCACGCGATCCTTGCGCAGGCGGCAGAGTCGATGATCACCGGCCCTCAGCAGATCGCTACACTCGCCGAAGCCCCGCTTGCGGTCGAGCAGGCGAATTTCCGCGCGCTCGACGGCCGGATGTGGTCGAGCTTCGACGCGCCCCGCACGCCGAATAGGCTGGAGGCGTGGGTCGCTTACGACTATGGCAGCAGCGACATGAGTGCCGGCCCGAACAATGGCAGCGCCAATACCAATACGATCGCCGTCGGCGGCGACATGAAGGTCTCCGATCGAATGCTCATGGGCGTCATGTTCGGCTATACCGAAGACAAGGGCGATTTTGGCGGCGCGGGCGGTGGCTACAAGTTGCGGCAGCCCACCGGGACGATCTACGCCGGCTACGGCGAAGGTCCTTGGTACGTCGGCGCGACGCTCGGTGCCGGCAGCCTCGACTACACGGACGTCGATCGCAACATCCCGCTCGGGCCCGCCGTGCGCAACGAAAGCGGCGAGACGCGCGGCTACGAGTACACGGGGCGGCTGCTCGGCGGGTACTGGTTCAAGTACCAGGACTTGCTGCACGGCCCCTACGCTCGCGTCGCGTACACGAAAGCCATCGTGCGCCAGTTCTCGGAAACGGGGTCCGACAGCACCGCACTCACCTACGACCAGCAGGAGCGCGAGCAACTGCTGTGGAGCCTCGGCTGGCAGGCGGCGGGGCGCGTCGGCAACGTGCGGCCGTTTGCACGGGTGACGTGGGAATACGACTCGATGGACGACGATCGGTCCGTCACGGCGTCCTCGGTCACCCTCGGCGGCAGCTACAGCATTCCGGCTGCCAAGCCCGATAACAGCTACGCGCTCTTCAACCTCGGCGCGAGCGCCGATTTCGGCGGCGTCTCCGGATTCGTTACCGGTTCCGCCACCGCGGCCCGCGGCGACGCGGACTATTGGGCGATCACGGTGGGGATTCGCGCGCCCCTGTAACGCAGTCCATCGTCTCGCCTTCGCGCAGGGCCGCCGCAGGGCGGCCCTTTCGCTTTTTGTGGGGCCGGTGTCGATCAGTCGGGATGGCGCGGCTTGCGCGGCGCACGAGAAAAAAGCATGTCGTACATCGGGCGCGGCAGCACGCGCAGCAGGCGTCCGACGAGCGCCATCTGCCATGGCAGCACATAGAAACGGCGGCGGCGTTCGATCGCGCGCGCGATGAGGCGCGCCGCACGGTCGGCATCGAGCAGGAACGGCATCGGATACGGATTGCGCTCGGTCATCGACGTCGCGATGTAGCCGGGACAGATCGTGACGACCGAGATGCCGCTGCCCCGAAGCTCGACCCGGAGACTTTCGAGATACACGATCGCAGCCGCCTTCGACGCCGAATAGGCGCCAGCGCCCGGAAGCCCGCGCAATCCCGCCACGCTCGCGATGCCGACGATGCCGCCATGGCGCGCCGCCTTCATCGCGGCGAGAAAGGGCTGAAACGTGTGGACCATCCCCTGCACGTTCGTGTCGAAAACAGCCCGAAACGCGGGAAGGTCGGCAGCGTGTTCGGTCAGCGTGCCCCGAGAGATGCCGGCGTTTGCGATGACGATGTCGGGCGCTCCGAAGCGAGCGATGAAATCGGTGGCTGCATGCGCGAGCGCGCCCGCGTCGCGCACATCTCCGAGGTACGCAGTGACACGCCCGTTCGCGCACGCCGCCACGAGGCGTTCGGTTTCGGCCTTGCGTCGCGCGAACGCACCCACGTTCGCGCCCTGTGCAGCATAGTGCGACGCGAGCGCGGCACCGACGCCGCTGCTGGCGCCGGTGATGAATACGTTGCGTGGACGGGCCACGATAGCCGCGAACTGCAGCCCGGCAACGATCGGCGTGGCGAAAACGCTGTCCGGCTCTCGTTGCGCGATCGGTCGTCAGGGCCGCGCTATTCGGCTTCGCATGGCACGCCGTCACGAGGCGGCGGTCGACCAGCCGCGCGGGCGGGTCGGTCAGCTCTTCGGACGCTCCGCGCGCGCCTTGGCGATCAAGGCGTCCACCACGGCGGGCATCGCGGCATGCGATGGAACGTCCTTGGTGATGAACTTGCCGTCGACGACGACGACCGGAACCGACTGGATACCGTAAGTCTGCGCGGCGAGTTGCGCACGCTTCACCTTGCCCGCGATCGCGAACGAGGCGTACATGTCCTCGACTGCCTTGCGGTCGAGCCCCTGGGCCGCCGCCCAGTCGAAGAACGCCTTGTCCTGCCAGAGATTCCCGCCGCGGCCATGGATCGTCGAAAAGACCGCCGGGGAAAGCTTCGCCTCCGCGCCCAGCGCATCGAGCGTGTAGTAGATCTTCGCGTACCCGATCCAGCGTTCCTGGAACATCACCGGTACGCGCCGGAACTGCACGTCGGTCGGCAGATTCTTGAGCCATCCCTGCAGGATCGGCTCCAGGTCGCCGCAATGCGGGCAGCCGTACGAGAAGAACTCGATCACCTCGATCTTCTTGCCGGTCTCGACGGGTTGCGGGTTCTTGAGCCGGAGGTATTGCTTGCCTTCCTCCACCGGAGCAGGTTGCGCCGGCGCGGCCAGCGATACCAGCATCAGGGCGGCTACGACAAGCAGCGCCAGCCAGCGCGCCAGGGATTGCGGGGGATGCGTCATCGAAGTCTCCATCGTGGGTGGCGCGTACGCGTCACGGGAAGCAACGTCCGTTCGGCTCGCAACGGCGCCGGGAGTTCCCGCCGGGCGAGCGTCAGTACTTGATCACCGAAGCGTCGAACCCGCGCTTGCCGAGCTCGCTCTTGATCCGGTTCATTTCATCCGTATTGTCGTAAGGACCGAGGCGGACGCGAAAGCGCGTTCCCTTGTCGGGCACGCTTGCCGGCTGAATCGCGGCTTCCCAGCCCGCGAGGGCGAGCCGGGCCTTCAGGTTCTCGGCTTCGGATTCGTTGCCGAAAGACCCGGCCTGCAGCCAGAAGCGCTCGCGCGTGCTCGCACCCTTCCCGGTCGGACTCGTGCGCTCATCGGCCTTCGCTATCGTCTTTTCCGGCGCTACGGTACGCTCGGCGGTCGCCTTGTCCGGCGCCGCGGCACGCTCGACCGTTGCCCGGTCCGGCGCCACGCGCTCGCGCAGCTTTGGGCTGGATCTTGGGTTCCTCGACGCCGGGCAGGATCTTGTAGAAGTCGAACCTTGGCTTCTCGGCCGCGCCCGGTTCGCCTTTGCCTGGCCGCGTCGGCTCGCGGGCCGGATCCCTGAAGCCTTCCTTGCCGGGCGTCGCAGCCTGGTAGGGATTGCCACCCTTCATCAGGTAGAACGCGACACCGGCAGCTAGGCCGAGTCCCAGAATGAGGCCATGAAAAGGCCCAGCAACGTACCGCCTGCCCCCGCCTTGCGCGACGCGCGTGTGCGACGCGGCGGGGGTGCGGCGGTCGAGTGGCGAAGGGAGCGGGAGGTCATCGGAGATTCCGGTCGGCGCGGCGAACGCTTCACATCTGCTCGGGGGCGGCAAGCCCCAGCACCGCGAGCGCGTTTCTTACCACCTGGCCCGTCGCCGCGACGAGCGCAAGGCGCGCACGCCTGCACCATCGGATCGTCGACCAGGAAGCGCTCGGCATTATAGTAACTGTGAAACTGCGCGGCCACTTCCTTGAGATACGCCGTCACGGCGTGCGGCGCGAGGTCGCGCGCCGCGTCCGCGAGCTCCGTCGGAAAATCGGCGAGGCGGGAGAGCAGCGCCTCCTCGTAGGGACTCACCAGCGGCGCGAGATCCGTACCGGCGAGCATGTCCGTCGCTGCGCCCGTTGCGATGCCCGCCTGACGCATGACGGAACACACGCGCGCGTGCGCGTACTGGACGTAGTACACCGGATTCTCCTCGGACTGCGAGCGCGCGAGATCGATGTCGAACGTGAACTCGGCCTCGGCCTTGCGGGAGACCAGGAAGAAGCGCACGGCGTCGCGCCCGACTTCGTCGATCAGGTCGCGCAGCGTCACGTAGCTGCCGGCGCGCTTGCTGATCTTCACCTCCTCGCCGCCCTTCATCACCGTGACCATCTTGTGCAGCACGTAGTCCGGATAGCCGGCCGGGATGCCGAGCCCGAGCGCCTGCAATCCGGCACGCACGCGCGTCACGGTGCTGTGGTGGTCCGATCCCTGCACGTTGATCGCCTGCGCAAAGCCGCGCTCGAACTTGGTGACGTGGTAGGCGACGTCGGGCACGAAATACGTGTACCCGCCGTCCGACTTGCGCATCACGCGGTCCTTGTCGTCGCCGTAGTTGGTGGTCTTCAGCCACAGCGCCCCGTCCTCGGCGTACGTCTTGCCCGATGCGGTGAGTCGCTCGACGATCGCGTCGACGCGCCCGTCGGTGTAGAGCGAGCTTTCGAGGTAGTACCGGTCGAAGCGCACGCCGAACGCCTGCAGGTCGCGATCCTGCTCCTTGCGCAGCTCGGCGACGGCGAAGTGGCGGATCGACTCGATGTCGCCCAGATCGTGCCCGACCTCGTCGAGGTAGCGCTGCGCGAGTTCGCGGATGTATTCGCCGCGGTAGCCGTCCTCGGGAAACGTCGTGTGCTCGCCCAGGAGCTCCTGCGCGCGGGCGCGGACCGAAATGGCAAGGTTCTGGATCTGCTGGCCCGCGTCGTTGTAGTAGAACTCGCGCGACACGTCGGCGCCCTGCCATTCGAGCAGCGTCGCGATCGCGTCACCGAGCGCCGCCTGCCGGCCGTGGCCGACGTGCAGCGGGCCCGTCGGATTCGCCGACACGAACTCCACCACGACACGCTCGCCCCGTCGCGTATCGCTCGCGCCGTAGCGATCACCTTCGGCGAGGATGCGCGCGACGACGGCCTGCCGCGCGAACGGCGTCACGAAGATGTTGATGAACCCGGCACCCGCGATCTCGGTCTTCGCCACCCACTCGGATGCAGGCAGCGCGCGCACGAGCTCCTGCGCGAACTCGCGCGGGTTTCGCCGCAGCGCCTTCGCGTGCTGCAGCGCGACGTTCGATGCGAAGTCGCCGTGCGCCGCGAGCTTCGGCCGCTCTACGACGATCGGTGCGCCCGCCCGCTCGGGCGCGACGGCCGCCAGGCCGGTCGCGAGCCACGTCTCGAGGCGGTTTCTAAGATCGGTCATGCGGCAGGAGCATATAGGCAGAACGGCAGCGCAGTTTCAGCGAACGACGCCCGCAATCACGACCGGCGTCAGCCACGATTCCAACCGAACGCGGACATCGCCCGGAGAAGAGTGTCGCGCCAACACGCGACCGCTGATCCCTGACAACACAACCGCGAATGGAGCGGCGCGGCACGCGACACTCGGATTCGCGGCGTATTTCCGTCGACATGGCGACGGAAACGGGAATTATAGACTGTTGCGCAGGGCGCCGGGCTTCGCGGCTCTCACGCAAACCCAAGCGGATCGACGTCGAGTGTCCAGCGAACGCGCCCCGCGCGCATCGCGACGATCGCATGACGCCATTGCGGCAGAAATCGTTGCAACGCGCTGCGCGCGGACGCCTGAGCGAGCACCTGGCCGCGCTCCAGTCCCGCGCGGCGTGCGAGGCTCGCCGCGACGGGGGGAAAGACCTCCACCGCGACCGCCTCGTCGCGAGCGAGTCCGCGCCCAGCCTCGCTCGCTGCCGCAAGGAACGCATCGACCGCGGCGCGGCGTGGCGCCTCGGCAACGAGGAGCGCGAGATGAGCGAACGGCGGCAGTCCCGCCGCACGCCGCTCGGCCAACAGCACGGCCGCGAAGCGATCGTAGTCGTGTGCGGCGAGCGCTCGATAGAGCGGGTGCGCGGGGAAATCGGTCTGGACGATGACTTCTCCCGGCAGGTCCGCGCGGCCGGCGCGCCCGGTAACCTGGAACAGCAGCGCCGCCAGCCGCTCGGTTGCGCGGAAATCGGCGCTGTAAAGCGCATTGTCGGCGCCCAGCACCCCGACCAGCGTGAGCCCGGGGAAATCGTGGCCCTTCGCGAGCATCTGCGTGCCGACGAGGATGTCGACGTCGCCGGCGTGAACGCGGTCGCGGACCTCGGCGAACGCACCGCGCCGGCGCGTGCTGTCTCGATCGATGCGCGCAATGCGCGCGGCGGGGAAGCGTTCGGCGAGCGCGCGCTCGAGTCGCTGCGTGCCCTGTCCCAGCGGCAGGAGGTCGACGTTACCGCAAGAGGGACACGCCGCAGGCAGCGCGCTCCACGTGACCGCAATGATGGCAGCGCAGTTCGCCCGCGTCGCGATGCACGACGAGCCGGGCGCTGCAGCGCGTGCAGCCGGCCTGCCAGCCGCATGCCGTGCAGAGGAGCGACGGCGCGAATCCGCGGCGGTTGATGAAGACCAGCGACTTGCTCGCGGCGCGCGAGCCGCGCTTCGATAGCCGCGATGAGGGGCGCGCCGATTCCCTCGAGCATGTCCGCGCCGCGGCCTGGAACGCAGGTCACGGATGGAAGTTGCGCGGGCGCGACGGCACGCGCCGGCAGCTTCAGCCAGCCGTAGCGCTCGAGCTGTGCGTGCTGCAGCGTTTCCAGTGCCGGTGTAGCGCTCCCGAGAACGATCGGCACCGCGCGCTGCCGGGCGCGCCAGATCGCGACGTCCCGGCCGTGATAGTGAACACCGTCCTGCTGCTTGAACGACGGGTCGTGTTCCTCGTCGACGACCAGGAGGGCCAGCCGAGGAAGGGGCGCGAACACCGCGAGCCGCGTCCCGAGCACCAGATCGGCTTCTCCTGCTGCGGCTGCGCGCCAATTGCGCGTGCGTTCGCCCGTCGCAAGTCGACTGTGCAGCGTCACGGTCCGCCGACCGGGAAGCGCCTGCGCGATGCGTTGCTCGAACTGAGGCGTCAGGTTGATCTCGGGAACGAGGACCAGCGCCTGGCCGCCGGCGGCGATGCAGTGCGCCGCGGCCGCCAGATAAACCTCGGTCTTCCCGCTGCCCGTCACGCCTTGCAGCAGGAACGGTGCGTAGCGTCCGCGCGCTGCGACGATTGCTTCGACTGCGCGCTCTTGATCGGGGTTGAGGCGCGCCTGCGCAGTGGCTGCCGCATGAGCGACGCCATCGGCGTTCGGAATCGAAGTGAGCAGCCGCGTTGGGCGCGAAGTGATTGCCCGGCGCGCACGCCCGAGCGGCGGCACGATCTGCGCAAGGACGAGGCCCAGCGGTTCCTGATAGTAGCCCGCGACAAATTGCGCGAGCTCGAGCAGATCCGCGGCGAGAGCGGGCGTGTCCTGCACGACTTCGGCGAGCGGTTGCAGCTTTCGCGCATCGACCGTTGTCGTGGCGTCGACGGCGACCACGACGCCCACGAGCGATCGCCGCGCGAGCTCGACCCGAACGATGGCGCCGACATCCACGGCGAGCCCCGCCGGAATCCAGTAATCGAATGCCGAATCCGCGGCGACCGGCAACGCGACGCGGGCGACCGTCATCGCATTGGCCAGTGCATCCGGGCAACCGAATGTTTACAGGTGCCGGGCGATGCGCAAGTTGTAGTGTTCGAAACTCCTAACGTGCACCACAGCAAGAAGTGGCAAGTCATTGGTTTTCTGATGATCGTCCAAGTCGTTCACAAGCCGTGTGGATAACTTTGTGCGTAAGTGTCCGCTCACCCAAGTCGCCCGTAAGAGCGACAACGGGTGCTCCAAGCAGGACAGCTCGAACAGGTGAAAAAAACATTTTCGATTCAGTATCATTGGGAAGCGAGCTCCCTCTGCGGCCCCGCGGCGGGGC
The DNA here is from genome assembly GCA_963809965.1 of uncultured beta proteobacterium. GTDB lineage: Bacteria > Pseudomonadota > Gammaproteobacteria > Burkholderiales > Casimicrobiaceae > CAIWHR01. Next base: position 148,327 of record CAWELU010000061.1, on the reverse strand, counting down.
TTCGCCATCGCGGGACGACGCGAGAATGTGCATAAGTGACGGCCACGAAATCAACTTCGGCGGCGTTGTCAAGCCCCCGCGAACGCGCTCCACTCCTGGGCTCGCGGCGTTTGATCGCACGCAGAACGGACGCCCGTCAAACACCGGCGCGGATCGCGCGCGATTCCCGATGGACCGTATCGACCAGGGCCGCCACGTTCTCGGGCGGCGTCGAGGGCTGAATGCCGTGGCCCAGATTGAAGATGTAGCCGGGCGCGGATCCGCCGGCCCGTACCGTCGCCGCGGTTTCGCGGACGACCGTGTCGCGGTCCGCCAGCAAGGACACGGGATCGAGATTTCCCTGCAGAGCAACGCGCCGCCCGACCTGCGCGCGCGCCTGAGCCAAGTCGACAGTCCAGTCGAGACCGATGCACGACGCACCCGAGGTTGCGATGGTGTCGAGCCACTGGCCGCCGCCTTTGGTGAACACGATCGTCGGCACGGGACGGCCGTCGGGCGCGGGCTTCAGCGCCGAGAGCACGGCGCGCATGGGCGCGAGCGAAAACCGGCGATAGGCGCCCGCCGGCAACAGTCCGCCCCAGGTGTCGAACAGCATGACCGCGTCGGCGCCGGCGGCGATCTGCCGTCGAGATAGGCGGCCACCGCCCGCGCGTTGATGTCGACAAGCCGTTGCAGCAGGTCCGGACGCGCGTACGCCATCCGGCGCACCGTCGCGAAGTCGGCGCTGCCGGCGCCCTCGATCATGTAGCAGGCAAGCGTGAACGGACTGCCGGCGAATCCGATCAGCGGCACGCGACCGTCGAGGGCGCGCTTGATCGCGCCGACCGCGTCGAACACGTAGCGAAGCGCGCCCATGTCCGGCACCGTGAGCGCGCCTATCGCCGTCTCGTCTGCCGTCGGTGCGCGCGAAACGCGGGCCTTCGCCCTCGGCAAAATGCAAGCCCAGCCCCATTGCATCGGGAACGGTCAGGATGTCCGAGAACAGGATCGCCGCGTCAAGCGGAAAGCGGTCGAGCGGCTGCAGCGTCACTTCGGTCGCGAGCGACGGCGTCTTCGCCAGTGCGAGGAAGCTTCCCGCCTTCGCGCGCGTTGCGTTGTACTCGGGCAGGTAGCGTCCCGCCTGCCGCATCAGCCAGACCGGCGTGTACGGCGTGGGCTCGCGTCGCAGAGCGCGCAGGAAGGTGTCGTTACGCAATGCAGGCATGAATGGCGCACTGAATGGCGCGGTGGAGTCGAAGAGCCGGCGTTGCGGCGGGGGCGCGCCGATGGGCGGAAGCTTGGCCATCCGCTTGCATTCTGCGGGCATCGCGATGTCCGCCGCATGCGCGAGCAGGACGCTAGCGAGGCAGCGCGCTTGCGCCCATCAGGAACGCGTCGATCGCGCGCGCGCACTGCCGGCCTTCGCGAATCGCCCAGACCACGAGCGACTGCCCGCGCCGCATGTCGCCCGCCGCGAAGACCTTCGGCACCGACGTGTGGTAATCGTCGGTGTTCGCCCTGACGTTGCTGCGTGTGTCGCGCTCGACACCGAACTGTTCGAGCAACGGCGACGGCGTCGGGCCGAGGAAGCCCATCGCCAGCAGCACGAGATCGGCCTGCAGCTCGAATTCGGTGCCGGGCATTTCGACCATCTTCGGCTGCCCGTCGGGCCCCGGTCGCCACTCGACGCGCGCGGCGACGAGCTTTTCCACGCGCCCGTTCTTGCCCTCGAACCGCTTGGTGGCGACCGCCCAGTCGCGCTGGCAACCCTCTTCCTGCGACGACGACGTACGGAGCTTCACCGGCCAATACGGCCACACCAGGGGCTTGTTCTCCTGCTCCGGCGGTTGCGGCAGAAGCTCGAATTGCGTGACCGTTTTCGCACCGTGGCGATTCGAAGTTCCGACGCAGTCCGACCCGGTGTCGCCGCCGCCGATCACGACGACATGCTTGCCGGTAGCGCGTATCTGGTTCGCGACGGAGTCGCCGGCAACTATCCGGTTCTGCTGCGGCAGGAACTCCATCGCGAAATGGATGCCCGCGAGGTCGCGCCCCGGAACCGGCAGGTCGCGCGGCTGCTCGGCGCCGCCGGTCAACGCAACCGCGTCGTACTCGGCGAGCAGCGTCTCGGCGGCGACATCCTTGCCGACGTTGACACCCGGGCGGAACTCGACACCCTCGATCGACATCTGCGCCATCCGGCGGTCGATCAGGTGCTTCTCCATCTTGAAATCGGGAATGCCGTAGCGTAGCAAGCCGCCGATGCGGTCGGCTTTCTCGTACAGGACGACGTCGTGCCCCGCGCGCGCAAGCTGCTGCGCACACGCGAGACCGGCCGGACCGGAACCGATGATCGCGACGCGCTTGCCCGTCTTGGCCGTCGGCGGCACCGGGGCGACCCACCCCTCTTCCCATCCCTTGTCGATGATGAAGTGCTCGATGGACTTGATGCCGACGGCATCGTCATTGATGTTGAGCGTGCACGCCGCCTCGCACGGCGCCGGGCAGACGCGGCCGGTGAACTCCGGGAAGTTGTTCGTCGACTGCAGCACCTCGAGGGCGCTCCGCCACTGCTGGCGATAGACGAGATCGTTCCAGTCCGGAATGACGTTGTTGATCGGGCAGCCGCTCTGACAGAACGGGATGCCGCAATCCATGCACCGCGCGCCCTGCTGCGACGCCTCGTCGTCCTTCAGCGTAAGAATGAACTCCCGAAAGCTCCTTACGCGCTCGGCGACCGGCAGCGCAACTTCCTGGATGCGCTGCAGCTCCATGAACCCGGTAATCTTGCCCATCTACGCGGCCGCCTTCTGCGCCGAGCGGGCGACGGGTTTTGCGGGCTGCTGCTTCGCGAACAGCTCGCCCAGCGCGCGGCGATACTCGTTCGGGAAGACCTTGACGAATCGGCGGCGCGCGATATCCCAGTCGTCCAGGATCGCCAGCGCACGCGTGCTGCCGGTGAAGCGCAGATGGCGCTCGATCAGCTCGCGCAGCAGCAGCTCATCCGGCCTGCCGGCGTGCATCAACCGGCCCTTCCCGTTGGCGGCGATCTCCTTCTCGGCCTTTGCCTGCTCGGCCTCGGAGAGCACCGGCTCGAGTGCGACCATCGCGGTGTTACAGCGCGTGGAAAAGAATCCGTCGTCGTCGTAGACATACGCGACACCGCCGCTCATCCCGGCGGCGAAATTGCGCCCCGTGCGGCCAAGCACGACGACCGTTCCGCCGGTCATGTACTCGCAACCGTGATCGCCGGTCCCTTCGACGACGGCGGACGCGCCGGAGTTGCGAACGCAAAAGCGCTCGCCGGCGACGCCGCGGAAATAGGCTTCGCCAGCGATCGCACCGTACATCACCGTATTGCCGATGACGATATTCTCCTCGGGCTTGGCCGGGCAGGCCGGATCGGGATAGACGACGATGCGCCCGCCCGAGAGGCCCTTGCCAACGTAGTCGTTGGTCGCGCCCTGCAGCTCGAACGTGACACCGTGGGCGAGAAATGCGCCGAAGCTCTGCCCGGCGACACCTTCGAAGGCGACATGAATCGCATCCTCGGCAAGGCCGGCGTGACCGTGCTTGCGCGCGAGTGTGCCGGAAAGCATCGCGCCGACCGAACGGTTGGCGTTACGAATCTTGTAGGTGAGACGCACCGGTTGTTTCTTGTCCAGCGCCGGTGCCGCGGCGGCGATCAGCTGGTGGTCGAGCGCGCCGGCGAGTCCGTGGTCCTGTGCCTCGCACTGATGGCGCGCGACTTCGCGCGGCATCGGCGGCTGGTGGAAGATGCGCGAGAAGTCGAGCCCCTTCGCCTTCCAGTGCTCGATCCCGCGCCGCATGTCGAGCAGATCGGAGCGACCAATCAGGTCCTCGAATCTGCGGATTCCGAGCTTGGCCATCAGCTCGCGCGCTTCCTCCGCAACGAAGAAGAAATAGTTGACCACATGCTCCGGTTGGCCGGCGAACTTCCGGCGCAACACCGGGTCCTGCGTCGCGATGCCCACCGGACAGGTGTTCAGATGACACTTGCGCATCATGATGCAGCCTTCGACCACGAGCGGCGCGGTCGAGAAGCCGAACTCATCGGCGCCCAGCATCGCGCCGATGACCACGTCGCGACCGGTCTTGATCTGCCCGTCGACCTGCACGGCGATGCGGCCGCGCAGCCGGTTGAGGACGAGCGTCTGCTGCGTCTCGGCGAGCCCGAGCTCCCAGGGTGTGCCCGCGTGCTTGATCGACGACTCCGGGGATGCCCCGGTGCCTCCGTCGTGGCCGGCGATGGTCACATGATCGGCCTTGGCCTTGGCCACGCCGGCGGCAACGGTCCCGACGCCGACCTCGGACACCAGTTTCACCGAGATTGACGCGCGCGGATTCGCGTTCTTGAGGTCGTGGATCAGCTGGGCGAGGTCCTCGATCGAGTAGATGTCGTGGTGCGGCGGCGGCGAGATCAGGCCGACCCCGGGCACCGAGAACCGCAGCTGCGCGATGTACTCGGAAACCTTGTGCCCGGGAAGCTGCCCGCCCTCGCCGGGCTTGGCACCCTGCGCCATCTTGATCTGCAGCTGGTCGGCATTGACCAGGTACTCGGCGGTCACGCCGAAGCGCGCGGACGCGACCTGCTTGATCTTGGAGCGCAGCGAATCGCCTTCCTTCAGCGCGATGTCGGCGACGACGCTGTCGATGCGCGACTTGAGTGTCTCGCCAACCTTCACCAGAGGATAGCGCCGGGCATCCTCACCACCCTCGCCCGTGTTGGACTTGCCGCCGATGCGGTTCATCGCCACGGCGAGCGTCGCATGCGCCTCCGTCGAAATCGAGCCGAGGCTCATCGCGCCCGTTGCGAACCGCTTCACGATCTCGGCGGCGGGCTCGACTTCCTCGAGCGGCACGCTTTCGCGCGCGAAGCGGAATTCGAACAGTCCGCGCAACGTCAGCATCCGCGTCGACTGATCGTTGATCAACGCGGCGTACTCCTTGTACGTCCGCACGTCATTGGCTCGCGCCGCGTGCTGCAGCTTGGCGATCGAATCCGGCGTCCACATGTGATCTTCGCCGCCCGCGCGGTAATAGTATTCGCCGCCCGGGTCGAGCGCGCCACGCAGTAGCGGGCTGTCACCGAACGCGAGCGTGTGCATGCGCGCCGCCTCTTCGGCGACCTCGAACAGGCCGATGCCCTCGACATTGCTCGCGGTGCCGCTGAAATACTTGTCGACGAACTCGCGCTCAAGCCCGACCGCCTCGAAGATCTGCGCGCCGCAGTAGGACTGGTACGTCGAAATCCCCATCTTCGACATCACCTTGTAGAGCCCTTTGCTGATCGCCTTGATGAACCGGTACGACGATTCCTGTGCCGACGCGCCGGGGACCCAATCCGACAGCGAGGCCAGCGTCTCCAACGCGAGGTACGGATGGATCGCTTCGGCGCCATAGCCGGCGAGCAGCGCGAAATGATGCACCTCGCGGGCCGAGCCGGTCTCGACGACGAGGCCGGTACTCGTGCGCATTCCCTTGCGGACGAGGTGCTGGTGCACCGCCGCGGTCGCCAGGAGCGCCGGGACAGGCATCAGCTCCGCCGAGACCTTGCGGTCGGAAACGATCAGGATGTTGTAGCCGAGATGAATCGCGTCCTCGGCCTCGGCCGAGAGCGATGCGAGCGCCGCCTCCATCCCGTTCGCGCCCCACGCAGCGGGATAGCAGATGTCGAGTTCGTATGCCCGGAACGCACCGCCGGTAAAGAGCGCGATGTGACGGATCTTCTCCATCGCATCGTTCGTGAGAATCGGGTTCGGCGCCTCGAGGCGCATCGGCAGGTCGGCGGCATCCGCAGCGACGTCGACCGCGAGCAGATTCGGGCGTGCCCCGATGAACGTGACGAGCGACATCACGAGCTCTTCGCGGATCGGGTCGATCGGCGGATTCGTGACCTGTGCGAACAGCTGCTTGAAATAGTTGTACAGGACCTTCGGCCGATTCGACAGGACGGGTAGCGCGGCATCGTTGCCCATCGAGCCGATCGCTTCCTCGCCGGCTTGCGCCATCGGCGCCAGGACGACCTTCAGGTCCTCCTGCGTGTATCCGAACGCCTGCTGGCGATCGAGGAGCGATACTTCGCTTTCCTGCGGTGGCGCGGGCTCGGGCAGATCTTCGAGCGCGATACGCGAACGGTCGATCCATGCTCGGTACGGCTTCGCCGTCGCGAGCGTCCGTTTCAGCTCCGCATCGTCGATGATGCGTCCCTGCTCCAGGTCGACGAGCAGCATCTTCCCCGGCTGCAGCCGCCATTTCTTGACGATCCTGCGCTCGGGAATGTCGAGCACGCCGACCTCGGAGGCCATCACGACATAGTCGTCGTCGGTGACGACGAACCGCGCGGGCCTCAGCCCGTTGCGGTCGAGCGTCGCGCCGATCTGGCGCCCGTTGGTGAAGGCCATCGCCGCCGGGCCGTCCCACGGCTCCATCAGTGCGGCATGGTATTCGTAGAAGGCACGCCGGTCCTCGTCCATCAGCGGGTTGCCCGCCCATGCCTCCGGGATCATCAACATCATGGCGTGGGCGAGCGGGTAGCCGCCCATCACCAGGAGCTCGAGCGCATTGTCGAACGACGCGGAATCCGACTGGCCGTCGTAGATCAGCGGCCAGATCTTGTCGAGGTCCTCGCCCAGAACCGTGCTCGCGATGCCGTGCTGTCGCGCGCGAATCCAGTTCACGTTGCCGCGCAGCGTGTTGATCTCGCCGTTGTGGCAGACGAGACGGAACGGGTGCGCGAGATCCCACGTCGGGAAGGTGTTGGTCGAGAAGCGCTGGTGCACCATCGCGAGCGCCGTCACCATGCTCGCGTCCTTCAGATCGAGAAAGTACTCGCCGACCTGGTGCGCGAGCAGCATTCCCTTGTAGACGAGCGTGCGCGTCGACATCGACGGCACGTAGAATTCCTTGCCGTGGCGCAACTTGAGCGCCTGGACCGCGTGCCCGGACTTCTTGCGGATGATGTAGAGCTTGCGCTCGAGCGCGTCCTGGTCCATGGCGTTGGACCCGCGTGCGATGAAGACCTGGCGGATGATCGGCTCGACTTCCTTCGTGCGCTCGGAAAGCCCGCTGTTGTTCGTGGGCACGTCGCGCCAGCCGAGAAGAATCTGCCCTTCGCTTTCCACCGCGCGCTCGATCTCCTGCTCGCAGGCCCGCCGCGACGCGGGCTCCTTGGGCAGGAACACCATTCCAACCCCGTATTGGCCGACGGCGGGGAGCGTTAGGCCCTGGTGCCCGCAGACCCTGCGCAGGAATGCGTCGGGAAGCTGGATCAGGATCCCGGCGCCGTCGCCCTGCAACGGGTCCGCGCCCGTCGCGCCGCGGTGCGTGAGATTCCTGAGGATGGCGAGCCCCTGCGTGACGATCGCATGGCTCTTCTGGCCCTTGATGTGGGCGATGAAACCCAGTCCGCAAGCGTCGTGCTCGTTCGCAGGGTCATAGAGGCCCTGACGGACCGGAGGGTGCTGCGGGGAACTCCCTGATCCTTGGTTCACGGTGCCCTCACTCACGGAGAAACGTCAACGACGGGCCCGGCTGGACGCATGGGCCCGGACTTTGCATGATCGCCGCGAAAGCCATCTAGACTAGCAGCGATGCTGCAACGCGACAAGACGGCACGGAGCGTCTCGCGGCTTCACGAACGTGAGACCTTGAACGCAACACGAATCGCTACCGGGTGGCGAGCGATCCATTGAAAAGACTTGCGCCCCGGCGTCACTTAGGCTTTAATCTCAACAAAATCGGCTAGATGCTTGTTGCAGCATCCAAAACAGCATTCGGCATCGGCCTTCTTTAGGACAATATCATCAGGAATTCGACCATGACGGACACCCGCTCCCCCGTTGCCTGGCTGCGAACCCTTGCCGGCCTCCTCGTCCTGGCCGGTGCACTCGCGTTGAGCGGGTGCGGCGGCGGGTCGGGCGCGCCGAACAACGAGTTCAAGCCCTTCTTGGTGCTCAACTCCGCCGGCGGCTCGGTCATCGAGGTCTATTCGGGAGTTCCGGCGACGATGGTCATCTCCGGCGGCTTGCCACCTTTCCGCGCGGTTTCGAGCAATGCCACGGTGCTGCCTGTCACCGAGGACAATCAGAACTCCCCAATCGTCTTGCTGGCGAACACCGTCACCGTCGACACCGTCGTGCAGATCACCGTCCAGGACTCGATGGGACGCGTCGTCGTGGCAAACGTTGTCGTCCATCCGGAGGAGATGGTGAACACCCTGACGATCACGCCGAACAGTGCGGAGTGCGGTGTGAACGCCATCTGTTCGGGGCAGACGGGAACTGCCCAAGTCACGGTCCGCGGGGCGGGGCGGCAGATTCGTTTCGACGTCGTCTCCGGGCCGTTCGGCATCGTCAGCACCGCACCTGGCAGCCCGATCGTCACGACGCTGACCGTCACATCCGACGCGGCGGGTCACGCCACGGTCATTCTCCGGGCGAACAACGACGCGCCTACACAGTTCGCGCAACTCCGGGCGACCGATGTCGCGTCAGGCGCAATTCCTGACCGGTTCGTTCGTGATCCAGCAGATCACCGATGGCACCGCGATCCTGTCGGTTGTGCCGAGCGAAGCGACGATCACCGCGGCGTTCAAGGGCGAATGCACGTCGGGGTTCGCGGTCGACTATTTCATATATGGTGGGACGCCGCCGTATCAGGTCGCGAGCACGTTCCCGAATGCGATAACCATCGTCAATACCCCCGTTCCGGCGAGCGGTCGCGCCTTCCGGGCGATCACCAACGGTACCTGCGTGGATCCGTTGACGTTCACTATCGTAGATCAGACGGGACGCCAGACCACTGCGACGCTGGTCAACAAGGAAGGGTCGGCCGAGCGGCCGGCGCCGCCGGCCCCACCGTTGTCTGCCACCATTTCCCCGAGCACCGTCAGCGGGTGTGTTGTCGGACAGCATTTCTTCCCGTTGATCTCGGGCGGCACGAGTCCCTATAGTGTCGTACCGGCAGGTTCGCCGGCGACGATTCCGGTCATTGTCAGCATGTCCGGAGGCTTCGATATTTCGAACTTGGTCTCGCCCGGGGCGGGGTCGAATGTCTACACGTTCAGCGTGACGGACGCGAGTTCACCGGCACAGCAGGACACGTTCACGATTACCTGTACCCCGTAGTCGACGAATTCGAGCTTCGAAAGTCAGCGCGGCGCCCGGTCATCCGGGCGCCGCGTTCTTCTTCCGGGGCGCGATCGAGCGGCGCAAGTGGACGCCGAAAAGTGCGTCCGCCGGTCATTGGGTTCGTGGCGTTCGCCGGCGCCGGCTTCAGCGAGGCAGAATCGCTGCGAGATCGGCATCGGTGACGTCTGCGCGAACCCGCGCCTCGCCCAGGCGGTCCAGCAGCACGAACCGCAGCGTACCGCCGACTACCTTCTTGTCCCGGCCCATCAAGTCGAGATAGCGTTCCGCGCCGAGCCGGGGCGCGGCGACCGGCAGTCGCGCCCGCTGCAAGAGCGCGCAAAGTCGTTCGACAACCGATTCGTCGAGCACACCGAGCCGCACGGATAACCGCGCCGCCATCGCCATGCCGGCGGCAACGGCTTCCCCGTGCAGCCATTCGCCGTAGCCTGCCCCGGTCTCGATCGCGTGGCCGAAAGTGTGGCCAAAATTCGAGCAGCGCCCGAACCCCCGCCTCGTGCTCGTCGGCGGCGACAATGTCGGCCTTGATCCGGCAGCTCGCCCCGATCGCATGGACGAGCGCATCGCCGTCGCGCGCGAGCAGTGCATCCAAATTCGCCTCGAGCCACTCGAAGAACGCCCGGTCGCGAATTGCGCCGTACTTGATCACCTCGGCCAGACCGGAAGAAAGCTCGCGATTCGGCAATGTCCGCAGACATTCGATATCGATCACGACCGCGCGCGGCTGGTGGAATGCGCCGATCATGTTCTTCCCGAGCGGGTGGTTGACGCCGGTCTTGCCGCCCACCGACGAATCGACCTGTGCGAGCAACGTCGTGGGAACCTGCACGAAGGGCATGCCACGCTGATAGATCGCCGCCGCGAACCCGGCGAGGTCGCCGACGACGCCGCCGCCCAACGCGACGATCGTCGTCGAACGCTCGGCCTTGAGCTCGAGCAGACGCGTGAGAACGTCGTACAGGTTCGACCAGTTCTTGTTTACCTCGCCGTCAGGAACGAGGATCGTCTCGGTCGCGATCCCGCCGGTGGCGAGACTCGCGCGCAACGGCGCGAGCCAATGCGCCGCGACGACGGCATTGCTGACGATGACCGCCCGCGGGAGCGCGAGCAGCGGCGCCAGCAATGCGCCGGCGTCACGCAACAATCCCCTCCCGATATGGATGGGATAGGAGCGCGCGCCTAGCGCGATGTTCAGCGTCGGCATGAATGTCTCACGGCTGCAGCGCACCACGCTGCTCGGCTTCGAGCGCGTCGGCAAATCGTGCGAGAACTTCGCGGTCGGACTCGAGCACCTGCGTCGCGACTTCGCGGTACCACGCATCGCGCGCCTGCATACAGCTCGACGAGCCGGGCGAGCGGGTCGGGAGCGTTGAGCAGCGGCCGATGGCGGCTGCGGCGCGTTCGTTCCCGTAATGCCGCGGGCAGCGCGTGCAGGTAGATCACCGTGCCGTTCGTCTTCAGGCGTTCGCGATTCGCCGGTCGGATCACGGCACCACCACCTGTGGCGAGCACGACGTTCGTCTGCGCGGTGAGCTCGGCCAGCACGCTCTCCTCGCGATCGCGAAACCCTGCCTCGCCCTCGATCTCGAAGATGGTCGAGATCGTGACGCCGAGTTTGCGCTCGAGCTCCGTGTCGGCATCGACGAACGTCTTGCCAAGACGCCGGGCAAGGGTGCGCCCGAGCGTCGACTTGCCCGCGCCGGGCAGCCCCACCAGAAACAGATTGCCCCGAGCGAGATGCACCGGGGCATTGTAGTTGATTCGAATTGGCCCGAGGAGCGAGCGCCGCGCGCGCGGGGGCCCCAGGGATGACGAGTTCGCCGCGTTGTGCGGTCGCGAACTCGTCACTTGACCGTGGTGACGGTCTCCTTGATGACGCGCGGCGTCAGGAAGATGAGGAGCTCGAGCTTCTCGCTCGTGCGTCCGGTGGTCTTGAAGAGATAACCCAGTCCCGGGATGTCGCCCAGGAACGGGACCTTCTCGACCGTGTTGGTGATCGTCTCCTCGAAGATCCCGCCGATGACGGCGGTGTCGCCGTTGTTGACGATGATCTGCGTCGCGACGTTCTTCGTGTCGATGGCCGGAACCTGGTACCCGGGCGAGATCTGCACGTATTGCCCGACCGAGTCCTTTCGGATCTCCACGTTCATGATGATCCGGTTGTCCGGCGTGATCTGCGGGACCACGTCGAGCGCGAGCACGGCCTTCTTGAACGTCACCGTCGCCGGGATTGTTGGCCGTGCCCGGCGTCACGTACGGGATTTCGGTGCCCTGCTCGATGTGCGCCTTCTGGTTGTCGGCGGTGACCACGCGCGGGCTCGAAATGACCTTGCCGCGGTTGTCGGACTCGAGGGCGGAGAGCTCGAGGTTGATCAGGTTGCCGCTTCCCAGGTTGATCAGCGTCAGCGCGAGCGCGCCCGCAGGATTGGTGACCGGCAGGTTGACGTTGAGCTGCGGCCCGTCGGAATAACCGGCGGTCGCGATGCCAGATGCGAGCTCGAACGGTGTCTGGGTCCGCGTTTCGCGCGTGCAGGTGGTGCCGGAGCACGTCACGACCGGTTGCGTGTTCAGGCTGCCGCCCTGGCCGACGGCGTACCGGCGGTTGAGCGTGAAGCCGGTCTGCGCGCCGAAGCGTACGCCGAGCTGGCGCCCAAAGCGGTCGCCGGCGATGACGATCCGTGCCTCGATCTGTACCTGCCGGATCGAAATGTCGATCTGCCGGATGATTCGACGGATCTCCTCCAGCCGGGAGGCGGTGTCCGATACGAAAAGTATGTTCGACCTCGGGTCGACCATAGCGACACCGCGTTTCGACAGGAACGAACCCTGGCCGCCGGTCGTCGCGGTCTGTCCCGCGCCGGCACCGAACTGCTGCTGCCGGTTCGTCGTGATCAGGTTGAGCAGGTCCTGCGCCTTGATGTAGTTGAGCTGGAAGGATTCCGACACCAGCGGCTCGAGCTCGCTGATGTCCTTCTGGGCTTCGAGTTGCTGTTTCTCGCGCAGCGCCAGCTCCTCGCGCGGCGCGACCAGCACGACGGTGCCGTTCTTGCGCATGTCGAGGCCCTTCGTCTGCATGATGATGTCGAGCGCCTGATCCCAGGGAATGTCCTTCAGCCGCAGCGTAAGACTGCCGGTGACCGAGTCGCTGGTGATGATGTTGAGTCCGGTGAAGTCGGCGATCACCTGCAGCACCGCGCGCACTTCGACGTTCTGGAAGTTGAGCGACAGCTTGTCGCCCTTGTAGCCCTGGCGCGATCCCTGGACCAGCTTGTTCGGATCCTCCTGGACCGGCTTGACCTCGATGATGAAGCGGTTGTCGGTCTGGTAGGCCGAGTGCTCCCACAGGCCCTTCGGCTCGATGATCATCCGCGTGTTGCCGCCCTGACTCAACGTGTCGACCGCAACGATCGGCGTCCCGAAGTCCTGCACGTCGAGACGGCGCTGCAGATTGCGCGGCAACGACGTCTTCAGGAAATCGACGATCAGGAGCTTGCCCTGCTGGCGGATGTCGATGCCGGTCGCGTTGTCGGACAACTCCACCACGACCCGGCCCTCGCCGCTCGCGCCGCGCCGGAAATCGACGTCGCGCAATGCATGCTGGACATCGCCCGGCCGCGCCTCGGCGAACCGCTGGACGGTCTGTGTCTTCGCATCGAGCTGCTCACTCTGGTCGAACAGGGTCACCAGCACGGCATTGCCGTCCACTTGCGTCTCGAAAGTCTGCGGCCGGTTGAGATTGAACACGACGCGGGTCCGGTTGCCCGACTGGATGACGTTCACGCTGCGCAGCGCCGCGTCGTCGATCGTGCGCTGATTGGCTCCGAGGCCGTTGGCGGTGTCGAGGAAATCGAGCGCGATCCGCGGCGGCGTCCCGATCGCAAATCCCGCCGGCGGGTTGGCGGGCGCCTGCTTCAGCACGAACTTCACGATCGTGCGGCCCGATGTCCCCTTGGACACGGCGAGCGATTCGATGCTGTTCCCCGCCTGCGCGAACGCAATGCCGGCGACGGCAAACGCCAGCGCGGCGAGCAGCCAGGCGCACGCGCCGCGGATCAAGCGCACCCGGGTCGCAGGGGTGTCAAGCCAAACGAACGCGCTCATTTTTTTCGCTCCTGTTTCTTGGTCTCGGCTGGGATCAGCTGCAGCGTGATCGATCGCTCGGTCCAGTCCCCGGCACTGTCCTGCACCAGTTCCTTCAGGCGGATCTCGGCGTCGCTGATGCCGGTGATGACGCCGAAGTCCTGGCCGAGGTAATTCCCCGGACGAACCTGGTAGAGATCCCGTTCCGGTGTACGCACCAACGCGTACATCGTCTTGCCCTTCTCCAGCGTGCCAACCATGTTGAGCGCCTCGAGCGGATACGCCTCGAGCGGCTCGCGGCGGCGAGTCGAGGTCGGGCGCGAGCTTGCCGCCGCCCTTCGCCGGCTCGATCTTGCGCGGCTTGAACGGATCCGGCAGGTCGAAAGCGTTGTAGGCGAACGGCTCGTAGGGTTTGACCTGCGGCAACGGATCGAGCTTGCCGCGCGCATCCTTGCCCTGTTCGTTCATCCACGCGCGCAGATCCTGGTGGCTCTCGCCCCCGCATCCCGCGAGCACGAGGCCCGCGCTTAGCCCCAGCGCCAGCCAATGCTTCATCTCTTGCCCTTATCCTTCGCGTCTTTCGCCGCTTTGCGCTGTTTCGCGATCTCTTCCTCGTCGAGATAACGGTAGGTCTTGGCGACCCCCTCCAGCACGAGGTTGCCCTTGTCGTTCAAAATGGCCAGATCCTGCAACGTGACGATGCGCGGCAACTGCGCGACGTCGCTCGCGAATGCGCCCATGTCGTGATAGTTGCCGGAGATCTTCACGTTGATCGGGAGCTCGGCGTAGAAATCGGCCATCCGCTCCTGTGCGGCCGGCTTGAACAACTCGAATTGCAATCCGCGGCCGAGGCCGGCCTGGTTGATGTCGGTGAGGAGCGCATCCATCTCCGCCTTGTTCGGCAGTTGCTTCAAGAGAGCGCCAAAGGACTGCTCGACCTCCTTCAGCTGTTGGACGTAGAGGTCGAAATTGACGGCTTTCGCCTTCTTCGACGCGTATTGCTCCTTGAGCTTCACTTCCTCCTGCCGCGCGCTGTCGAGCATCTCGTACTGATCCTTCCAGTCGAGTGCCGCGCCAACCGCGACGATCGCCAGGAAGAGAATTGAAAGCATCAACACCTTGGCCGCTGTCGGCCAGTTACCAGCCTCGCGGAGCTTCAGACGGCGGATTTCGTCGAGCGTCATGATTTCTTCCCGGCGGCCGGCGGCGCGGGTTTCTTGGCCGCGGCACCCGGCGGCGAGGCGGGCTTCACCTGTTCCGGCGGGGCGGCCCGCTTGACCGTGAAACGCAGCGCGAACTCGTTGACGCGCATGTCCTTGGACGCGGGCGAGGGGACCGCCTTGATCTCGACCAACTCCGGCTGCTCGAGCCACGGCGAGGACTCGACGTTGCGCATCAGCGTCGAGACCCTCGCGTTGGATTGCGCGTAACCAACGACCGTCACCTTCGTCCCGACCTGCTTCAACGACTTCAAGTAGATCCCGTCGGGCAACTGCCGGACCAGCTGATCGAGGATATGCACAGCCTCGGTCCGATTCGTCTGCAGCGCCTCGACCACCTGCTTCCGGGCGATCAACGCCTGCGTCTGCTCGCGCAGCTTGTCGATCTCCTTGATCTGCTCGTCGAGCTTCGCGATCTCGGTCTTGAGGAGCTGGTTCCGGCTATTCTGGTTCTCGATCTGGGCCTGGAACAGCACGTGCCCCAGTCCGAACACCGCCAAGCCCAAGGCGGCGACGACGATCGCGAGCGAGATGAACTGCCGCTGGCGCGCCTGGCGCTTCTGCTCGCGGTGCGGTAGTAGGTTGATGCGGATCATTCGAAGCTCCGCAGCGCGAGTCCGCACGCGATCAGCAGCGTCGGCGCGTCCTGTGCGAGCTGGCGCGGCCGAATGCGGTCGGCAACGGTCATGCTGGCGAACGGATTGGCGACGAGCGTCGGCACTCCCGCGCGCTTGGCCACGAGGTCGTCGAGGCCGGGAAGAAGCGCGCAGCCGCCGACCAGCACGATCTGGTCGACCTGGTTATACGACGTCGACGTGAAGAAGAATTGCAGCGCACGGGTCACCTCGAGCGCGAGCGTCTCCATGAACGGCTGCAGCACGTCGGTGTCGTAATTCTCCGGAAGCCCCTGATTCTTCTTGGCGGACTCGGCCTCGTCCACCGACAGGTTGAACGCACGCTGGATGTCGTGCGTGAGCTGGTTGCCGCCGAACGCCTGGTCCCGCGAAAAGAGGAACTGGTTGTTGCGCAGCACGTAGAAATGGGTGACGTGCGCTCCGATGTCGACGAGCGCGATGTTCTGGTCTCGACCGTTGGCGGGCAGCGACGGGGCGATCAGCTCGAAGGCCTCCTGCGTCGCGTAGGACTCGACATCCATGACGCGCGGCTTCAAGCCGGCAGCCTCGGCCGCGGCCACACGGTCCTCGACCTTCTCCTTTCGCGACGCGGCGATCAGGACCTCGACGTCCTCGGCGTTGTTCGGCGCCGGGCCCAGCGTCTGGAAATCGAGGTTGACCTCGTCGAGCGCAAACGGTATGTATTGATTGGCTTCCGCTTCGACCGTCAGCTCGAGATCCTCCTCCCGCTGCCCCGCTGGTACGATGATCTTCTTGGTGATGACCATGGAAGCGGGAAGGGCAAGCGCGACGTTGCGGTTGCGGCTTCCCAGGCGCTTGTAGGCGCGTTTCAGCGCGTCGGTGACCTGCTCGAGGTTCGCGATGTTCCCGTCGACCACGACTTCGCGCGCCAGCGGCTCGATGACGTACCGCTCCAACCGGAAGGCCCCCTTGCCGGCGGCGGAAAGCTCGACCAGCTTGAGCGAGGTCGAACCGATGTCGACCCCGACAAGGGAGGGCGCCTTCGATCTGAAGACGTCGATGACCGGACCAAGTTTCTCAGCGAGCATAACGGCCTTTGGCGCAATGCTGATAATTTACATTAAAGGTTGGCAGCAAGTATGAATCTTGTCAAATTGTTTGCCATCCTGTGATTCGGTTGTTGTAAGTTCGCCTATAATCCGGCGACGGCCCCTCTCTACAGCAAGTTTTATTCCCCCATGCTAAAGCGATGGCTCCTCTATGCGGGGTCCGTCCTGCTTGGACTGGCGGTCGTCGGCGCACTCCTGGGCGCCTTCGTTCTGGCGCTCCTTTATCCCACGCTTCCCTCCCTCGAGACGCTGACCGACTACCAGCCCAAGATTCCCCTGCGGGTCGTGTCGGCCGAAGGGGAACCGTTGGGCGAATTCGGCGAGGAGCGGCGCTCGGTCGTGGCCATCGCCGAAGTCCCGGATGTCATGAAAAAGGCCATTTTGGCGGCCGAGGACGAGCGCTTCTATTCGCATGGCGGAGTGGACTACTTGAGCGTGGTCCGGGCGGCGGCGTCGAATCTCGCAACGGGGACGCAGCAAGGCGCCGGCACCATCACGATGCAGGTGGCCCGGAACTTCTTCCTCTCCCGGGAAAAGACCATCACCCGCAAGCTGCGGGAGGTGCTGCTCGCATGGAAAATCGAGGCCAACCTGTCCAAGGACGAAATTCTCCAGCTTTATGTAAACCAGATCTTCCTCGGACAACGCGCATACGGATTCGCTGCGGCGGCCCAGATCTACTTCGGCAGGCCGTTGAAGGACATCTCTGTCGCCCAAGCCGCCTTGCTTGCGGGCCTTCCCAAGGCCCCGTCCGCCTACAACCCGGTCAATTACCCGAAGCGGGCGAAGACGCGGCAGGGCTATGTGTTGCGTCGAATGCATGAACTCGGCTACATCAGCGATGACCAGTATCGGGAAGCACAATCTGCGCCACTGGGCGTGCGCCAGGGCCTGCGCGAAGCGGTGTCGACCCACGCCGAGTTCGTCGCCGAGATGGCCAGGCAAGTCGTCGTCGATGCGTACGGCGAAGAAGCCTATACCAAGGGGTTGACCGTCTACACCACCGTGCGCAAAGCGGATCAGGAAGCCGCTTTTGCTGCGGTGCGGCGAGGGGTCCTTGAGTACGACCACCGACATGGATACCGCGGGCCCGAGATGTACGTCAACCTGCCGGCGGACCCCGCCGAGCAGGATGCTGCGCTCGAGCGACTGTTCCAGGATGTGACCGACAGCGACACCTTGCTGCCCGCCGTCGTCGTCGAGGCAACGGCGAACGGGGTCAACGCCGTTCTGGCGGACGGGGAGACTGTCGTGATTACCGGCGACGGCCTCAAGTTTGCGGGTCGCGCACTCACCGACAAGGCGACCCCCGCGCTGCGGATCCGCCCGGGCGCCGTGATCCGGGTGTCCCGCGATGCGAAGGACCGCTGGGAAATCACGCAATTGCCACAAGTCGAGGCCGCCTTCGTGTCGCTACGGCCGGCGGATGGCGCCATCCTTTCGCTGGTCGGCGGCTTCGACTTCGACCGCAACAAGTTCAACCACGTCACGCAGGCTCAGCGCCAGCCGGGGTCGGCGTTCAAACCCTTCATCTACTCGGCCGCGCTCGAAAAAGGCTTCACGCCGGCCACGGTCGTCAATGACGCGCCGTTCTTCGTGCCCGCGGACAAGGCCGGGGGCGAGGAATGGGAACCCAAGAATTACGACGGGAAGTTCGAGGGACCGATGCGCGTTCGGACGGCGCTTGCCAAGTCCAAGAACCTGGTCACCGTCCGGATCCTGCAGGCGATCGGCCCGCAGTACGCCCAGGATTACATCGCGCGCTTCGGCTTCGACCCCAAGCTGCACCCACCGTATCTGACGATGGGGCTGGGTGCGGGTTCGGTGACCCCGCTCCAGATGGCCGGCGCCTACGCCACCTTTGCCAACGGCGGCTACCGGATCGCGCCCTACCTGATCGCGAAGGTCGTCGATGCGAAGGGGAATGTGCTGTCGGAGGCGGCGCCGGCAACCACCGGCGATGCAGCCGAACGCGCGATCGATCCGCGCAATGCTTGGATCATGACGTCGCTGTTGAAGGACGTGGTCCGGGTCGGTACCGCGACCCGCGCGCTGGCGCTCAAACGCACCGACCTCGCCGGCAAGACCGGCACGACCAACGAGACCGTCGATGCGTGGTTCTGCGGGTTCAATGCGGGAATCGTCGGTATCTCCTGGATCGGCTTCGACCAACCAAGAACGCTCGGTGGCAGCGAGACCGGCGCCGCGGCGGCCTTGCCGATCTGGATCTCCTACATGGGCAAGGTTCTGAAGGGCGAGCCGGGAGCACAGCTCCCGATGCCCGACGGCATCATCGCGCTCAAGATCGATGCCGCCTCGGGACTACGTGACGAGGCCGGCGAAATCACCGAGTATTTCTTTTCCGAGTACCCGCCGCGCGGGCGCGACGACAGCCTCGCGCCCGGGCGCACGGGCAAAGACATCCGCGACCAGATCTTCTGATGACGCTCGCGCGCAAGCGAGGCACGGGGCGCGCCCGCAACCGCGTGGACGACGTTCGCGGTGAACGCGATCGCATCCGCATAGCGCAGGCGGCGGCGCGTCTTATCGCCGAGCACGGGATCAGCGACTGGGCGCACGCGAAACGCAAGGCGGCACGGCAGTTGATGCTGCCGGCGACCGCGGCATTTCCGTCGAACGAGGAAATCGAGCGGGCACTCGCCGACTATCACACGCTGTTCCGGCGCGATGCGCATGCCGCAATCCTGCGCGCGCGGCGCATCGAGGCGCTCTCCTGGATGAGCCGCCTCAAGACGTGGAATCCGCTGCTGGTGGGCGGGGTTGCTGCCGGTTGGGCAACCGAACACAGCGATATCCGACTCGAGCTCGTGGCCGATGACCCGAAAGCCGTCGAGATGAACCTGGCGGGCGCTGGCGTACCTTACGCTGCACTCCCTCCGCGCGACGACGACGCCACCATCTGTCTGCGAATCCAGACCAACTCGGTCGCCGTCCGGATCGCGATCGTCGACCGGCAGCGGCGCCGCAACCGTGCGCGGCACGACGAAGAGCCCCGTCTTGATGCGGATGCGGTCTGCGCCCTGCTCGAGCCCGGATCCGATTGATGCGCGTCTTGCGCGCGCGTGGCCTCGGCTACGTTTCGCGCCGCTACCCCGACCGCGCAAGCCATCCGGCGGCATCGAGCGCGAAATAGGTGAGTATGGCGTCGGCGCCGGCCCGTTTGAACGCGGTGAGCGCTTCCAGCGCGCAGCTGCGCTCGTCGAGCCAGCCATGGCCGGCCGCGGCCTTGAGCATCGCGTATTCGCCAGAAACCTGGTAGACCGCGGTCGGCGCGCCGAACGCGTCCTTCACCCGGCGAACGATGTCGAGGTACGGTAATCCCGGCTTCACCATCACGATGTCGGCGCCTTCCTCCAAATCGAGCGCGACTTCCCACAACGCCTCGTCGGTGTTTGCCGGATCCATCTGGTAGCTGTACTTGTTGCCGCCGGCGAGGTTGCCGGCGGAACCGACAGCGTCGCGGAACGGACCATAGAACGACGACGCATACTTCGCCGAATAGGCCATGATTCGCGTGCGTTCGCATCCGGCCCCGTCGAGGCCTGCGCGAATCGCACCGATTCGCCCGTCCATCATGTCGGACGGCGCGACAATGTCCACCCCGGACTGGGCGTGACACAACGCCTGCTTCACCAGAGCCGCGACCGTATCGTCGTTCAGCACATAGCCGGTCGGGTCGATCAGTCCGTCTTGCCCATGGCTGGTGTAGGGATCGAGCGCAACGTCGGTGATGATGCCGAGCTCGGGGAAGCGTTGCTTCAGCGCGCTCACCGCGCGCGGGACAAGGCCCTTCGAATGCCACGCCTCGGCCGCATCGTCCGACTTGAGCGCGCTCGGAATCACGGGAAACAGCGCGATGGCAGGCACACCCAGCTCCACGCAGCGCTCGGCGTCGCGAAAAAGGAGATCGATACTCTTGCGCGCAATACCTGGCAGCGAGGCGACCGGCTCCTCACGCTTTGCGCCGTCGAGAACGAACACCGGATAAATGAGATCATCGGCGGAAAGCCGGTGCTCGCGCATGAGCCGCCGCGAAAAATCGTCCTGGCGCATCCGGCGCATCCGACGCGTCGGAAATTGTCCTCGGAAGTCGTAGCCCATGATCGGATCCCGGTCGGTGTCATTTGCGGTCTTGGTCGCTTGCATCCTAGCCGTTCCGGCACATGATCGGCAAACGTTGCGCCTCACGAACGCCGAGATGCGAGCCGACCGGATCGTCCCACCTCCCCGCTACGGTCAGAGCTGGTAATCGAGCGCCAGCCGCGACTGCAGGTCGCGGGCGATCCGGAACGCTTCCTTCAACGTCCGACGGTCGAGCTCGTTCAACCGCTCGGGGTCGATGCGGTTCGCCGACGTCTCGCTCAGGGTTTCCATGGCGGCTTGATTGCGCACCCGAATTCCCTGGATGAAAAAGAAGGACGCGACCGTCGCTTCGGCCTCGTTGCCGGGCATCGCCCCCGCCGCGCTCGCCGCGCGCAACCGTTCGGCCGTGCCTGTCTGTGGCAAGCCTCGCGCCAGCGCCATGATGCGTGCCGTGTCGACAAAGGGACGCACACCGTAGAGCTTGAGGTTGATGGTTCTCGCCCCGTCCTCACCGCCCTCGGTCGCGAAGTCCCGCCATTTGCCGAGCGGCGGCCGCGACTGCAATGCGTTCTCGGCCATCAGGCGCAGGAAATTGGCATTGGTCCGCGTGAGCCCGAGCAACCACTCGCGCAACTCGGCGGCAAGGCGTCCGTCGCCGTGCAGCGCGCGAAAGTCGAAATAGATCGATGCGTCGAGCAAGGCTTGCGGATCGGAATTGTGGATCCATCCCTCCATCTTCGCTTTCCACTCCGCGGTAGCGAGGCACAGATCGGGATTGGACGCCATCACATTGCCCTTGCACAGCGGGTAGCCGCAGGCATCGAGCGCCTCGTTCACCTCACGCGCGAACGGGACGAGCAGCGCGCGGACGTCGGCCGGCCGCGCCGGTCCGTGCGACTCGAAGATGAGCCCGTTGTCCTGATCGGTCGCGAACGTCTGCTCGAGCCGGCCTTCGCTCCCGAAGGCGAGCCAGCACCAGCTGATGCGCTCCCAGCTGTGCCGATTGCGCACGATTTCGATGATCCGCTGGCAGATGCGGTCATTCAGGACCGAGATGAACAGTGTCAGGTGCTCGGCGGCAATGCCCTGTTCGACGAGAAGGCGCGCCAGTCGTCGCACCCTTTCGGCAAGGCGGGCGAGCGAATCGACGTCGCGCGCCAGCCGGATCTCCATCGTCAGCTCGCCAAGCCCTAGCCGCTGCAGCGAGAACACGTCACGCTCCGACACGACGCCGACGAGCGCGTCCGCTTCGATCACCAGCACGTGGCGGATCCGATGGTCGATCATCGCGAGCGCCGCCTCGTAGGCGGGTGTGTGGCCGGGCAATCCCAGGGGATCGCGGGTCATCACCTCCACGACCGGTCGCCCGAGGCCGACGGCGAGCGCGACGGCGACCAGGTCGCGCTCGGTGAAGATGCCCACGGGGCGCGAAAGCGCGTCGACGACCACGATGCCGCCGATACCCTCGGCATGCATGACCGCGAGCGCTTCGCCCACGGTGCTTTGCTCGCCGCAGACCACGGGGGGACGGCGAACGAGCGTGCGCAGCGGGCGGGCCAGCGTCTGGTGCTCGCCGGCAAGCCGGCGCTCGAGCGGGTTGTCGGGCTCGGCCATCGTCGAGGCTCTCCAATCAATACTGCAGCCGCGCATGGAACGTCGCGCGCGAGGCTTCCAGTGCCTGCCCCAAGGTGAGAATGCCCCGGTCGGCCAGCAACGGCAGAAGCTTCAGAAACACTTCGCCGGTGACCAGCGCATCGCCGAGGGCGGTGTGACGCCCGATCACGCGCACCCCGAGTCGCTCGGCGATGGTGTCGAGGTGATGGTTCTCGAAGCTCGGGTGGACCACCGCCGAGAGCAGCAGCGTATCGAGCACCGGCTGGTCGAAGCGCACGCCGGTCGCGGTCTCCTTGAGCTCGAGGAAGCGCATGTCGAAGGCCGCGTTGTGCGCGACCAGCACCGTCTCCTCGCAGAATCGATGGAACCCCGGCAGGACCTGCGCGATGGGCGGCGCCCCGACGAGCGCGCGATCGTCGATGCCGTGAATGCGCACCGCATCGCGCGCGATCGGCCGGCCCGGATTGACCAGTTGCTCGAACACCTCGCTCTTGAGCAGCCGGCCGTTCACGATACGCACCGCGCCGATGGAGATGATTTCATCTCCGGCCGAAGGCTCGAGGCCGGTGGTTTCCGTGTCGAATACCGTGTACGCGAGTTCGGCGAGGCGGCGCTCGGCCAGCTCGCCGGTCGTTTCGATGCGTTCGAACAGGTCGAAGTCGTAGTATTCGGGCCGGTTGTCCACCGCCGTCGGTCGCGGCGACGCGACCTCGACCGGCTCGCCCAGCGGCAAGAGAAAGCGGAACCAGGCCGTCTGGCGCGGTTTGTCGGCCTGGCTCCAGACTTCGCCGCCGTGACGCTCGAGCACGTCCTTTAGTGTGAGCGGCGTCTCGTCGGCGCCGACGCGCATGGGCTCGGTTTCCCATAGCGCCAAGGCGTCGCTGCCCACGATGGCCCCGGTCCAGACCAGATCGAGCTCGGCAAAGCTTCCGCTTGCGCCCGCACGGAACCGCAGCGCTCGTATCCCGTAATCGGCGCGCAGCCGGGTGGCGAGCGAGACGATGGCCTGCGCGAACGCGAAACTGTCGACCCTCACCCACAGATCCTCGGCCGCGTACTCGATGTCGGCGGGCATCGCGACAGTGTCCGCCACGCGCCGCTGAACGACGGTCAACAGATCGACGACCCGCATGTCCTCGAGCGTGAGGCTTCCCTTCAACGCATCGGCATAATCGCTCAACGCGGCGTTGAGGCGCTCCGTGAGCACGCGCGACTCGGCTGCCACGATCTCGACGAATTGCGCGCGACGCGCGACTTCCATCTCGGGAAATGCGACCAGACTCTCGGCGGCCGCACGCAAGTTGGCAACCGGCGCGCGCACGCCCGTCGCGAGCGCCTGCAGCAGCTTCAGCCGCTGCGCCTCGCGCCCGATCAGGACGCGCACGTCGTCGAGGGTGAACACCATCCCGGCCATCCGCCGATCGGCCGACAGGAACGGCGCCACCTGAACCCGCAGCAGCGCGCCGTTCGCGGCGCCTGTCACGAAGCGCGTGTGCGGACGCTCGACCTTGCGTTCGAGCTGGTGCTGGATCTTGTCGAGCGCGTGTGCCACCTGGTCGCGGTTCGAGAAGCCCGAACACCGAGCGGCCGAGCCCCAGCGGCGTGTAATCGCCCCGCGCGGGCCCCGACTCGGCGCCACCGACCAGGTTTGCCGCCCGCGTGTTGTACAGGAGAATGCGGCCGTCGACGTTGCACACCACGACGCCCTCCGACAGCTCCGACATCAGCGCCGCGAGGCGATTGCGTTCCTCTTCGACGCGCGCCCGGGCCTCGGCGCTCTTCGCATCCAGGTCGCGCTTGAGCCGACGGTGGCCGTCGGCGAGCTGGTTGATCACGGCGGCCAGCTCGGCGATTTCGGGCCCCCCGGCGCCAACCACCTGGTGATCGGGGTTCGCCGCGAGCAGCACGCGCGTCTGGTCGGCAAGCTGATGCACCGCCTCCGGGTAGCGCCGAAACACCCAGCGCAGGACGCCTGCGCAGACGAAGAGCAGAATTCCGGCCGCATAGACCAGCGCCGGCCCCGCCTCGACAAGCGTTCTTACCCATGCCTGCCGTTGCGTCGCATCGATCCCCACGACGGCCACCTGCGCGAACGCGCCGATCACCGCGAGCACGCCGAAGTAGAAGACCGCCAGCCAAAGCCAGAAGCCGCGTGCTGCCTTCATACGCCTTTCGGTTCTGCGGCTCCGCCGAAGAAGCCGTCGATCGCCGCGATGAGCTCCTGCGTCGAGAACGGCTTCGTGATGTACAGGTCGGCGCCCAGCGACAGCCCCTTGCTCACCTCCGCCTCGCGGCCCTTGGCGGAGAGCATCACGATCTTGATGTGACGCCAGTCGGGCCGCTCGCGCATGCGCTGGCACACGTCGTAGCCGCTCTTGACGGGCATCATGATGTCGAGCAGGACAACGTCCGGGGCGTAGCTCTCGACCAGCGCGAGCGCCTCCTCGCCATTGGACACCACGCGGACGTCATAGCCGCTGCGCCGGAGCAGGAACTCGAGCGCCGTCACGATGTTCGGTTCGTCGTCCGCGATCAGCACCTTGCGCTTGGAATCGGCCATGTGCACTCCTTTGTCACGCCGCCCGCGCGGCGGCCGGAGCCGCCGGCAGCGTGAACGAGAAGCAGGCGCCCTTGCCCGCCCGGCTCTCTACCCACATCCGCCCGCCGAAATGCTCGACGATCTGACGGCTGATGTGCAGGCCCAGACCGGTGCCTGGCGGTTTCTCCGTCAGAGTATCGCCGGCCTGCCGGAACTTGTCGAAGATGACCGCCTGGTCCTCCCGCTTGATGCCCGGGCCATTGTCCCGCACGTCGACACGCACGACACCGTCGGCCTCGGACAGCGTCACCTCGACGCGCCCCTTGCCCTCCGCGCAGAACTTGAGCGCATTCGAGAGCAGGTTCAGCAGCACCTGGATCAGGCGGTCCAGATCGGCGTCAACGGAAGAAACCTTCTCGGGGAACCGCGTGAGCACCTCGACCTTCTTCTCCTTGAAAACCTGGCTCATGCCGGCGAGCGTCTCGGCCACCACCTTGCGCACATCGATGCGCGTGACCTGCCATTCCGCGCGCCCGGACTCGATCTTGGCGAGGTCGAGCACCTGGTTGATGAGCCGGGTCAGTCGCTCGGTCTCCCGGGTAATGATACCGAGGAATTTCTCGCGCTCGGCCGCCGCGATATTCGGGTCGGCGAGCAGGATTTCCGAGAACGCGCGAATCGACGTGAGCGGCGTGCGCAGTTCGTGCGTCACGGTCGAGATGAAATCGTCCTTCAGCCGGTCGAGCTCCGTAAGGCGCTCGTTGGCCGCGCGAAGCTCGGCGGTGGCGGCCTCGAGCTCGCGTGATTTCTGCTCGAGCTTGTGGCTGTAAACCACGACTTGGGACGCCTCGTCGAGGATCTCGCGCACCTCGTCCAGCGATAGCGCCTCCTCCTTTACGGCGGACGCCACCATGACCCGTGCGGACGCCGCGCCGATCGCCCCGGCGAGCTGCGTCTCGACAAAATGGACGAACTCGGCATCCGCGACCAGATGGTCGTCCGGCCAGCGCAGGCCACGGCCGCGCGCATACTCGGCAAACGCGCTGTCGGCGGCCGTCATCCCGAGAAAGCGCGCGAGCACGCTGTGCAGATCCGGCGCCGAAGCCGTCCCGCGCCAGAAGCGTGCGCCACCGGCTTCGCGCCGGAACACGTCGACGAACACACTGGCCTGGCGATGCTCCTCGGCACTCTGCGAGCCCGAGAGCGAGACCACGACGTAGGCACCGATGTTCGCGATCATGCTCCAGATCATTGCGTGCGTGATCTGGTCGAGCCCGGCCAGGCCGAAAAGCGCGAGCGGCTTCAGCAATCCCGACCCCGAACGGCCCTTGTTCGAGCAGCGCAGTGGGCAGCCAGCCCGACCGCGCGAACGCCGGCATCATGAGCGTGTAGAACCAGACCGAGAATCCGGCAATCAGTCCCGACAGCGCGCCGCGGCGCGTCGCGCCCTTCCAGAAGATGCCTCCGAGCACTGCCGGGGCGAACTGCGCGACGGCCGCGAACGAGATCAGTCCGATCGACACCAGCGCGTACGCCTCGCCCGCGATGCGGAAATACAGATACCCGAGCAACAGCACGAACACGATGGCGCCACGGCGGATCCCCAGCAGCAGTCCCGTCAGATCCGGCCGCTCGCTCAGCCGCAATCGCTGCAGCCGCAACAGCACCGGCATCACCAGGTCGTTGCACACCATCGTCGACAGGGCGATGGTCTCGACGATCACCATGCCGGTCGCGGCGGAAAGCCCGCCGATGAACACCAGCAGCGCGAGCAGCTCCTGCTTCTCGACCATCGGCAGCGTCAGGACGAACGTGTCCGCGTCGACACTCCCGTCGGGAAAGTGCATCCGGCCGCCGAACGCGATCGGCAGTACGAAGACGTTGATCGCGAGCATGTAGACGGGGAACAGCCAGATCGCCTTCTTCAGATGGTTTTCATCGACGTTCTCGATCACCGCGATCTGAAACTGGCGCGGCAGGAACATGATCGCGAGCATGGACAGGATCGTCAGCCAGACCCAGCTCGCATAGCCTCCCGCAACACCCTCGAGCGGAGTGAGCATGGCCGAGAGCTTCGGTTCGGCGGCCGCGCGCGCGAACACGTCCCCGAAGCCGTTGTAGATCCCGAAGGTCACGAACGTGCCGACCGCGAGGAACGCGAGCAGCTTCACGAGCGACTCGAACGCGATTGCGGCCACCATGCCCTGGTGATGCTCGGCGGCGTCGAGGTGACGCGTCCCGAAGGCAATCGTGAACAGCGCCAGGATAAGCGCCACCCACAGCGCGGTGTCCTGCAGGACCGGCACCGCCGCCACCTTGGCGGGCATGATGATCTGGGGATACTGGACGAGAATCGTGAAGCTGCTCGAGACCGCCTTCAACTGCAGCGAAATGTAGGGAATGATCCCGACGACCGCGATGATGGTCACGACGCCGCCGAGGAGCGCGCTCTTCCCATAGCGGGAGGCGACGAAGTCGGCGAGCGAGG
This sequence comes from uncultured beta proteobacterium, assembly GCA_963809965.1. Classification (GTDB taxonomy): domain Bacteria; phylum Pseudomonadota; class Gammaproteobacteria; order Burkholderiales; family Casimicrobiaceae; genus CAIWHR01. The sequence continues at coordinate 121,428 of CAWELU010000061.1, read as the reverse complement.
TGATGCGGTTCTGCTTCGAGATGCGCAGGATCTTGCGCATGACGATCCACCAGAGGGCGATCATCAGGGTCGGCCCGATGTAGATCGGGAGGAACCCGACGCCGTCGCCCGCGGCGCGCCCCACGCTGCCGTAAAAGGTCCAAGCCGTCGCGTAGACCGCCAGCGAGAGGCTGTAGATATATGGGTTGGCGATCACCGAGCGGCCGGCGTCGGCGCGCTGGTCCGCGTAATAGGCGATCGCGAAAAGGAGGCCGAGGTACGCGAACGAGGTTACGACGATTACCCAGCCCTGGAGCATGGCTCGCGCTCCGCGCCGGCCTGCGCAGTCAGGTCCCGCGTTCGACCGCGAACGCCATCACGGCGATGAGCAACGCCCAGGCCGTGAAGATGAAGGCGTACAGAACCGGGATTCCCAGCACTGCGCCGGGCACGTTGAACAGCGCGAGGATGGGGTAGTTGAACAGCAGGCACCCCAGCATGCACAGTGCGACCAGGCGCGGGGCCCTCTTCTCGGATTCGTCCATCTGCGCCTCTTTTCCGCGTCGTGCGCCCCGCCAGCGGAGCCGGTCGTGCCTCGGCAAAGGTAAGGGTCCGCCAGCCGCACTGTCAACCGACCCCGTGGATCGGCCGGCTACCGCCAGGATGCCAGGCAATCCTCGTCGTGCGCGTGGCCCGTCGTGATTCCCCTGTACATACAGTGGATAAGAGCGCGATCGAAATACCCGGAACTCTGATTACGGTGGGCTGTCTATCCTGCCAGACGGCAACGTCTCCCGCTTTCCTCCCTGAGCGGGTGTCCCCGGCAGCGATCAACCCTGCCGGGGGCGTTTTCGGCCCCGCGTCACTCCCCTTGAGCGCGGGGCCTTTTCTTTGGCGGAGCGCGGGAGGACGGGCCGGTTGGTCGCGGCTGCGGGCTCCCCGAGCCACCGGGCGAGCGTCGCCTCCGCAGCGTCGATTCCCTTACGGCCTGTTGCCGAAAACGCCACGACGTTCACCTGCGCTGCGTGCGCGGGGAATGCCGCGGCGATGTCGCGCTCGATCGCACGCTGTGCGCTGGCACGGGCCGCCGCCCCGAGCTTGTCCATCTTGGTCGCGAGCACGAGCAGCGGGCGCCCGCTGGGCACATAGCCCGCGAGCAGCCGCCGGTCCAGGTCACCCAGCCCGTTGCGCGCATCGACGACCAGTACGAGTCCGACGAGCGATTGCCGGGTTGCCACGTAGCGCGCGAGGAACGCCTGCCAATGTCGCTTCAGCGTCTGCGGAACCGCGGCATAGCCGTATCCGGGAAGATCCGCGAGCAGCGCGCCCGACCGCAACCGGAAGAAGATGATCTGCTGCGTGCGCCCCGGCGTCTTGCTGGTGAACGCGAGTCGCGTCCGGTTCGCGAGCGCGTTGATCGCGCTCGACTTGCCGGCATTGGATCGGCCGGCGACTGCGACCTCGAAGGGCCCGGGCGGCGGCAGCTGCGAATCGTCGGCAACCGCGAGCAGGAACTCGGCGCCTTGCAAAGGGTGCTTCACCGCGGCGCGCGCAATGTCGGACGGAAGACGAAAACGTGCCGTGTGGTCCTCGGAGCAAGCGATGCGCCGGAGCATCCGATCGGCAACGTTGGGCCGTCCGCACCACTTTCGCGACCGGTATCGCAGTTTTGGCCGGACGCAGCGATTCCGTTACAATAGACCGTTTTTGCTTGCACGATTGGACCGGCGCCGTGCGGGGGCTGAGACCGGAGACACCGCCGCGTTGCCCGCCGCGCCCTCTAGGAGTAATCCGATGAAACGTTTCGTGACGCTGGCGGCGTTCGCCGGCGCGTCGTTCGCGGCCGTGGGGCTGGCCCAAGCGCCCGCCGCGACGCCGGATCTGGCGAAGGCGCAAACCATCGTCAAGGATGTGTGCGCCGCGTGCCATGGCACCGACGGCAACAGCCCGACCGCGATCAATCCCAACCTTGCCGGACAGCCGGCGGAGTATATCACCCTGCAACTGGCGCACTTTCAGTCGGGAATCCGCGCCAATCCGGTCATGCAGGGCATGGCGGCAACGCTCAAGCCGGACGACATGAAGGCATTGGGCCTGTACTTCTCGCAGCAAAAACCGAAGGGTCTCGCGGCCAGGGACGCCGCGCTCGTGACCGCGGGCCAGAAACTCTATCGTGGCGGTGATGCGGCGACCGGATTGCCCGCCTGCGCCGCGTGCCACGCACCCGACGGCGCGGGGGTGCGGAAGAATTATCCGCGCCTCGCGGGCCAGTACGCCGACTATACCTACGCGCAGTTGAAAGCCTTCAAGTCCGGTGACCGGGGCGCCGACAAGGATGGCAAGGACGTCAACGGCCGCATCATGGCGATGATCGCCACCAAGATGACCGACGTGCAGATGAAGGCGCTGGCCGAATACACCTCGGGCCTGCGCTAGCGATACGAGCCCGGCGGCGGCAAGGGGCTCCCGCGCGCGGCGCGCGCCGGCCTCCACGCGCATAGTCGGCGCTTCCCCGCTCCCCGCTTCCCTTGCTCGAAGCATCGATCGAGGCACTGTTTGTCTACCCGGTGAAGGGATGCCGGGGAATCGGCCTCATGCGCTCGCGCATCGCCGAACGCGGCATGCGGGCCGAAACCGGGGCTGCCGGCGCCGGCGATCGCGAGTGGATGATCGTCGACGCCGACGGGACCTTCGTTACGCAACGCACGCATCCCCGTCTGGCCCTGGTCGAACCGCGCCTTGCCGAGCGTGGACTCGTGCTGACGGCCCCCGGTCAGGACCCATTCGCCGTCCCGCTCGCCGAGATCAACGGTCCGTTGCGCGAGGTCGCGGTTTGGGACAGCCGTGTCGCCGCGCATGACGAAGGTCCTGCCGCCGCTCGTTGGCTCTCCACGTTCGCCGGCACGGACCTTCACCTCGTGCGCTTCGATCCCGCGTCGCGTCGCTACTGCAATCCGCGTTACGCGCAGGACAGTGGCGCCCACACGGCATTCGCCGATGGGTATCCGATCCTCGTCATCGGCGCGGCTTCGCTCGCCGACCTCAACGCACGGCTGAACGCTCGCGGAGAACCGGCGCTGCCGACGAATCGCTTCCGTCCAAACGTCGTGCTCGCAGGGCTCGAGGCTTATGAAGAGGACCACCTCGATACGATCGAGGCGGACGGCGTGATGCTGCGGCTGGTGAAGCCGTGCACGCGCTGTCGTGTCACGACCACCGATCAGGACACCGCGCTGGTCGGGATGGAACCCCTCGTGACGCTCGGCGGTTATCGGAACCATCCGGATTTCGGCGGCGTCACCTTCGGCATGAACGCGATCATCGTCGCGGGTGTCGGACGCGAGCTCGCCGTCGGCACGAAGGCCGTTTGCCGCTACCGGTTCTGACGAGGGCCGAACGCGTCCGTCAGGCCGGCGCGGGCGGCTCGGCCGGGCTCGCGATGCACCGCGCGAGGCTCTCGCGCCAATCCGGCAGTGCGAATCCGAATGTCTCCTCGAACCGGGTCGTCGCCAGCACCCCGTAGGCCGGCCGGCGCGCGGGCGTGGGATAGTCGGCGGACGTGATGGGCACGACGCGGGGCGTTGGCGCGGCGCCGACGATGGCACACGCGAATTCGTACCAGCTCGCATGGCCGCGCGCGGAAAGGTGATAGAGCGCGGCGCGCTCGATGGCGGAGGACAATCCCGCGGCAAGAATGCGCGCGGTCGCCTCCGCCAGGTCCCGGCACCAGTTCGGGACACCGACCTGATCGGCGACGATGCGCAGCTCCTCGCGCTCCGCCGCGAGACGCCGGATCGTCAGCAGGAAGTTTGCGCCCCGCAAGCCGTACACCCAGCTCGTGCGGAAGACGAGCGCATGAACACCGGTCGCTGCGATCGCCCGCTCGCCTTCGAGCTTGCTCGCGCCATACACGTTGAGCGGAGCAGCCGGCGCATCCTCGGGATAGGGTGTGCGCCGCACGCCGTCGAACACGTAATCGGTCGAGTAGTGGATCAGCAGCGCACCGACGCGCCTTGCCTCCTCGGCGAGGATGCCGGGGGCCCGTCCGTTGACCGCATGCGCGATGGCCGGCTCCTTTTCGGCGCGGTCGACGGCCGTATAGGCGGCAGCATTGACGACGAGCACCGGCCGGATGCCACGCACCGCGGCGACGATCGCATCGGGGTTCGCGAGATCCAGCGCCGAACGATCGGTCGCGATCACCTCGCCGTGGACCGCGAGGGAACGGGCGAGCTCGAAGCCGAGCTGGCCGCTGGCACCGGTCACGAGGATCGTGGGCCGTCGCATCGAGGCCTCGCCACCGCTACGGGTAAGTCTCGGCAGCGGCGAACGGCGTCCCCGCCGCATCCTTGGCGTTCACGATCGGCGCTGCGTCGAGCCGCCAGTCGATTCCCAACGCCGCATCGTCCCACTGCAGCGTGCGCTCGTGTTCCGGATACCAGTAGTCCGTCGTCTTGTACAGGAAATCGGCGCCATCGGAGCGCACGACAAAACCGTGCGCGAATCCCGGCGGCACCCACATCATCAAGCGATTGCCGGCGGACAGCGTGGCACCCACCCAACGGCCGAATCTCGGCGAACTGCGTCGCAGGTCGACGGCGACATCGAAGACCTCTCCGCTCACCACCCGGACGAGCTTCCCCTGCGCGTGCGCGATCTGGTAGTGCAGGCCCCGCAGCACGCCGCGGCGCGAATACGAGTGGTTGTCCTGCACGAACGTGGCATCGATGCCCAGCGCGGCCATCGTGCGCGCGTTGAAGCTCTCGAAAAAGGTGCCCCGCTCGTCCGAAAAGACCCTGGGCTCGATCAGCTTGACTTCGGGAAGCGCGGTCGGCGTGACCTTCATCGGACGTCCGGCTCGCGCAGAAGCGCGAGCAGGTACTGGCCGTACCCGCTGCGCGCCATCGGCTGCGCGAGCCGTTCGACCGCTGCCGCGTCGATGTAGCCCAGCCGATACGCGATCTCCTCCGGGCACGCGATCTTCAACCCCTGCCGCCGCTCGATCGTTTCGATGTATTGCGCGGCCTCGAGCAGCGACTCGTGGGTGCCGGTATCGAGCCACGCCATGCCGCGACCCATCACCTCGCAGTTGAGCTCGCCGCGCGCGAGATAGGCCTTGTTCACGTCCGTGATCTCGAGCTCGCCACGCGCCGACGGCGCGAGGCCGGCAGCGATCTCGAGGACTCGGTTGTCGTAGAAATAGACGCCGGTCACCGCGTAGCGCGACTTCGGCGCCTTCGGCTTCTCCTCGAGCGAGATCACTCGGCCGGCCGGGTCGAACTCGGCGACGCCATAGCGTTGCGGATCGGCGACCGGATACGCGAACACCGTCGCACCTTCGGTCCGTGCGCTGGCGCGCAGCAATTGCGCGGACAGGTCGTGTCCGTAGAAGATGTTGTCGCCCAGCACCAGCGCCGACGGATCGCGGCCGACGAATTCGCGGCCGATGATGAACGCCTGCGCGAGGCCCTCCGGAGCCGGCTGAACGGCGTAGGCCAGGCGCAGGCCCCATTTCGAACCATTGCCCAGCAATTGCGCGAACCGCGGCGTGTCCTCGGGCGTGGAGATGAGGAGGATGTCGCGGATGCCGGCGAGCATCAGCGTCGTCAGCGGATAGTAGATCATCGGCTTGTCGTACACCGGGAGCAGCTGCTTCGAAACGACCTGCGTCACCGGGTAGAGCCGGGTGCCCGAGCCCCCGGCGAGGATGATGCCCTTGCGCGTCATCGGCGCCTCCCTCACGCGGCCGCGGTGCGGTAGTTGAGCGAGATCCATTGCTGGTATTCCCCGCTCGTCACCGCGGCGAGCCATGCACTGTTGTCGAGATACCACTGCACGGTGCGGCGCATGCCGGTGTCGAAGGTTTCCGTCGGTGCCCACATGAGCTCGCGGCGGATTTTCGATGCGTCGATGGCGTAGCGGCGATCGTGCCCTGGCCGGTCCTTGACGTAGGTGATCAACTCGGCGTAATCGCGGCCGGGCACGAGCTCGGCGAGGATCCGGCACACCGTGCGCACGACCTCGAGGTTCTGCATCTCGGCGTTGCCCCCGATGTTGTAGGTCTCCCCCGGACGCCCGCCGGCAAGCACTGCCTGGATCGCTGCGCAATGGTCGCCTACGTAGAGCCAGTCGCGCACGTTGCGACCGTCACCGTAGACCGGTAACGGCCTGCCCGCGAGCGCATTGACGATCATCAGCGGAATGAGCTTCTCGGGAAATTGCAGCGGGCCATAGTTGTTGGAGCAATTCGTGGTGAGTGTCGGCAGGCCGTACGTGTGGTGGTACGCACGCACCAGGTGGTCGGAGGCCGCCTTCGACGCCGAGTAAGGGCTGTTCGGTGCATACGGCGTGGTCTCCGAGAACGGCGGATCGTCGGGTCCGAGCGAACCGTACACCTCGTCGGTCGAGACGTGCAGGAAGCGGAATTCCGCGCGCTCCGTCGCGGGCATCCCCGCCCAGTAGTCGCGCGCCGCTTCGAGCAGAGTGAAGGTGCCCGACGACGTTGGTCGCGATGAACGCGGCGGGCCCGTGGATCGAGCGATCGACATGGCTTTCCGCCGCGAAATTGACGATCGGCGCGCGGCTTGTGCTGCGCGAGCAGTGCGTCGACCTGCGCGCGGTCGCCGATGTCGCCGCGCACGAAGATGTGCCGGGGGTCCGCGGCCACGGCCGCGAGGTTGCCGAGATTTCCGGCGTAGGTGAGCTTGTCGAGATTCACCACGGACTCGTCGCCCCGCGCGAGTCGGTCGAGCACGAAGTTGGCGCCGATGAAGCCGGCCCCGCCGGTTACCAATAGCATCGCGTGCCCGGGGACGGTCTTGGTCGAGGTTCGGGGGCGAAGGACGCGAAGCCGCAGCCGCGAGGTCCATCTCTGGTCACGCGCATAATCGCAACGGGAGCGGAGAAACGCGCCGGTTGGCGCCGGCGCACGCATGGAAACGCTCCGCGAATGATAGCACCGGCACGACGCTATGCTCGCCGGGATACGGTAATAATCGCGGTACCACGCGACGAACCGCGCAAGTCCATCCTCGAGCGAGGTTCGCGGCGCAAACCCGGTGAGCGCAGCGAGCCGGTCGATGGCTGCGTAGGTTGCGGGAACGTCGCCCGGCTGCATCGGCGCGTACTCCCGGATCGCGGATCGGCCGAGGAGTCGCTCCAGCGCGGCAATGAACGCCGTGAGCTCGACCGCGTCGTGATTGCCGATGTTGTAGATCGCGTACGGAGCGCCGCCGCCGGCGGGCGGGAGTTCCAGCACGCGCACGAGCGCCTCGACGATGTCGTCGACGTACGTGAAATCGCGCCGCATCCGGCCCTCGTTGAACACGCGGATCGGCGTGCCCGCGAGAATCGCCTTCGTGAACAGCATCGGCGCCATGTCGGGCCGCCCCCAGGGTCCGTACACCGTGAAAAAGCGCAGGCCCGTCGTCGGCATTGCATACAGATGACTGTAGCTGTGCGCGAACAATTCGTTCGCCTTCTTGGTCGCCGCGTACAGGCTGACGGGGTGATCGACGCGCTGGTCCTCGGAAAACGGCAGGGTGTGATTCGCGCCGTAGACGCTCGAGCTCGAGGCATAGACGAGGTGTGCGATCCCGCTCTTCCGGCAGCCCTCGAGCACATGGCCGAACGCCAGGACGTTATTCGTCAGGTACGCCTCGGGATTGACGAGCGAATAGCGAACCCCCGGCTGCGCCGCGAGATGGATGACATGCGTGCAGCGGGAGTCCAAAAAGAGCCGGGCCGTTGCCGCCGCATCCGCGAGATCCGCGCGCTCGAAACGGAAACCCGGATGCCGGGCCAGGCGCGCGAGACGCGACTCCTTCAGCGTGACCTCGTAATACGGATCGAGGCTGTCGACGCCGACGACCGCGACCCCCTGCGCCAGGAGACGCTCGGCCGTGTGCATCCCGATGAAACCAGCGCAGCCGGTAACGAGGACGTTCATGCGGCCCGCCGGTCGGGTATGGGGATACGCACGACGCTCACCCTTCCCGCTGCCCGCTGGTGAGCGCGCGCAGCTTCGCGTATTTCACGAAGCTCGCGAAACAGCCGATCGCGATATGGACGAACCCGGCCACGCCGTCGAGAAACCCCAGCTTGACCAGGTAGAAGCGCAGGAACCGCGCGATTGGTGAGCCGACGAGCCGCAACGCGCTCGCGCTCTCGCCGCGCGCGTGCATCGCCTGAGCCTGCAGGGTGGTGTAGCGGTTCTGCTTCGCGACATACGCGTCGAGCGATTCGGCCGAGGCATGCAGCAGGTCGCCCTGAAGCCGCGCGACCGGCCCGTCGGTGATCACGTGCTCGTGCACCGCGTCATCGGACCAGCGGGCCCGGCGCCGATCGAAGAGTCGCACGTTCCAGTCCGGATAGCCTTCACCGTGGGCAAGCCAGCGGCCGAGAAAACGGTTGCGGCGAGCCATAGCATACGCGGCGGCGGCCGGTGCGCCGGCGATTGCCGCGCCGATTGCCGCGCCGAGTGCCGGCGTCACGCGCTCGTCGGCGTCCAGGCACAGAACCCAATCGTGTGTCGCGCTGGCCACGGCGAAATTCTTCTGCAGGCCGAATCCGAGCCACGGCTGTTCGATCACCCGTGCGCCGCAGCGCCGGGCGATTTCCACGGTATCATCGCGGCTGCCCGAATCGACGACGACAATCTCGCCAGAGAACGGCACCGACGCGAGACAACCCGCAAGCTGCCCGGCAGCATCGCGCGTGATCACACAAAGACTCAAGGGGAGCGGCCCGGGCATGCGCCTTTCGGTCGCGACGCCGGCGGCGCCGCATGCGAACGTGATGCGCCCATTCTACGGCGTTTCACCGCGCGGCGCCCCGCCGTGGCCACCGATGTGTGCCGATTCGCAGCGGCCGTTGAGGTCGTGCGACGCTGAGTACTCCTCGGAGCAGAGCTTCCAAGGCGCCAATCGTTCCCGGTTCGAAGCGCCCGCGCCGTGAGCGCGATCCTGGTCATCCGACCCTCGTCGCTCGGTGACATCGTGTACGCGCTCGCTCTGGTGGCCGATGTCCACGCGGCACGGCCGGAACTCGCGATCGACTGGGTGGCCGAAGAGAACTTCGCGCCGCTGGTCGGGATGCATCTCGGGATCCGGCGCGTGATCCCGGTCGCGCTGCGGCGCTGGCGCCGATCGTTGTTGGCCGGCGCGACCTGGCGTGAATTCGACGCATTCCGACGACAGCTTCGGCAGGACGAGTATGCCGCCGTGCTCGATCTGCAGGAGCAGATCAAGGGAGCGGTGCTGGCACGCATGGCGCGCGGCGTGCGGCACGGCCCGGATCGACGCAGCATTCGCGAGCCCCTCGCGACGCTCGCCCACGACGTGCATCACCGCATCGATCCCCAACAGCATTTCGTCGATCGCTGTCGGCAGTTGGCGGCCGCGGCGCTGGGCTACGCCAAGGCCGGGCCGGCGCGGTTCGGCTTCGCCGTGCCTCCGCTCACCGACGCGACCGTGCCGCAGGGTCCCTACGTCGTATTCGTACACGCGACCTCACGCGACGAGAAGCTATGGCCGGAGGCCCACTGGCGCATCCTGATCGAGGCGTACGCGACGCGCGGATACGCGGTTCTGCTTCCCTGGGGAACGGACATCGAGCGCAGTTGCGCCGAGCGGCTGGCGGCAGCAATACCTGGCGCACTCGTGTCGGGGCGGCAGTCGCTAAAGACGTTGGCCGCGGTGCTAGTGCGCGCGGCACTCGTCGTTGGCGTAGACACCGGACTCGTGCATCTTGCCGCGGCCCTGGGAGTCCCAACGGTATCGCTGTTCGTGGCGACCGATCCGCGGCTCGCCGGCATCGAACGCGCGAGCCCGCTCGCACGTGATCTGGGCGGCGTTGGGCGCGTTCCGACACCGAGTGACGTAATGACCGCTGCCGGGGCGCTGCTGCGAAGCGGCGCGCCGACCTGTTAGGCGACCTGCATCGTGCGCGCGTTCTACACGCTGCTGTGGCTGCTGGCGCTACCGCTGCTGCCGTTGCGCCTCTGGTGGCGCGGGCGCCGCGAGCCGGGCTATCGCGTCCACATCGCCGAGCGTTACGGGCATTACGCAATGGCCGCACGGCCACCCGTCCTGTGGGTGCACGCGGTTTCACTCGGCGAGACCCGAGCTGCCGCGCCGCTTGTCGGGAAGCTGGCGCAGGCGTATCCGGACGCGACCGTGCTGCTCACGCATATGACCGCAACCGGGCGGGCCGCGGGTCACGCGCTTTTCGGCGATCGCGTGGTGCAGGCCTGGTTGCCCTATGACGTCCCGTTCGCCGTCAGTGCATTCCTCCGCCACTTCCGGCCGCGTGCCGGCATTGTCCTGGAGACCGAGCTCTGGCCCAACTTGCTGGCCGGCACACGTGCCGCCGGCGTTCCGGTCTGGCTCGTCAACGCCAGGTTGTCGGAAAAATCGGCGGCCGGCTACGCGCGTATTCCCGTGCTCTCGCGACCGATGTTCGCAGCATTGACTGGCATCGCCGCCGTCGCCCCAGCGGATGCCGCGCGTTTCGTCGCGCTCGGCGCCCCGGCGCCGGTGGTAACCGGCAACCTCAAGTTCGATGTCCAGGTCCCCGACGCTGCGCTTGCGCTTGGACGCGAGCTCCGGGTTTGCTTCGGTGAGCAACGGCCCGTCTGGCTCGCCGCTTCGACGCGCGACGCTGAGGAAGCGCTGATCCTCGATGCGCTCGCCGCGCACCCGCTGCCTGCCCGCACGTTGACGGTCATCGTGCCGCGCCATCCGCAGCGCTTTGGCGTAGTTGCCGAACTGCTGCGACATCGCGGCATTCCTTTCGTGCGCAGAAGCGACAACGCGCCGGTGCCGGCGGACGTCGACGTGGTGCTTGGCGACTCGATGGGGGAGATGCTCGCTTACTGCATCGGCGCGGATGTCGTCTTTGTCGGCGGCAGCCTGCTGCCGCTGGGCGGACAGAACCTGCTCGAGCCTATCGCTGCCGAGCGCCCGACGCTCGTCGGTCCGCACATGTTCAACTTTGCCGAAGCGACGCAAAAGGCGCTCGACACGGGCGCCGCAATCCAGATTGCCGATGCGTCGGCGCTTGTCGCCGGCATTGCCTCGTTACTCGACGATCCGGTGCGCCGCGGCGCGATGCGCGCCGCGGCGCAGGCGTTTCATGCTGCCAACCGCGGCGCGGTGGACCGGTTGTGGGCCTGGCTCGAGCCGCGGCTCGCCGCGACGATGACGGACCATCAACCGCGGGCGGGAACTCAGCCCCGGAGGTAGCGGTTGATCTCCTCGACGTCCTGATCGGAAAGCGTCCCGACCGCCGCCTTCAACCGCAGCGTGGCGACGATGTACTGAAAGACCGCGTTGGCGAGATCGCGCCGCGTCGAGTAGACGTTCTGCTGGACGTTGAGGACGTCGAGATTCGTCCGCACGCCGACTTCCTGGCCCAGAATATTCGACGCGAGCGCACTCTCGGCGGAGACGACCGCCTGCTCGAACGCCTTCACGGAGGCGACAGCGCTGGTGACACCCGTGTAACCGGTTTGCGCCTGGAACAGCGCGACACGGCGCGCAGTCTCGAGATCCTGCCGTGCCTTGTCCTGCAAAGCGATTGCCTCGCGCACGCGCGATTCGACGAACCCTCCCTGGTAGATGGGCACATTGAGTTGCAGCCCGATCGTGCCGCTGCGCTGATCGCTCGAGGTGGTCGTTGTGACCGCGGCGTTCGATCCCTGCCACGAATAGCTGCCGACCAGATCGAGCGTCGGATAGTGGCCGCCCCTGGCCCGGTCGATCTCCAGTTTCGCGATCTCGAAATTCGCCTCGGCGATGCGTACGTTGAGGTTTTCCTTCAGCGCCCGGTCGACCCAGAAGTCGGCGACATTCGGCTGCGGCAGCTCCGGCTGGAAGCCGCTGCCAAGCTTGCGCAGCTCCCTCGGATAACGACCGATGATCGCGCGGAGCGCGGTCACCCGGTTGTCGTATTCGTTCCGGGTCGTGATCTCCTGCGCGACGATCGCATCGTACTTGGCCTGCGCCTCGTTGGTGTCGGTGATCGTCGCGACACCAACCTCGAAATTGCGCTTTGCCTGCGCAAGCTGCTCCGAGACCGCCTTTTTCTGGCTCTCCGCGAGCTCGATGTTGAACTGTGCCAGCAGGATGTCGAAATAGGCGACCGCGACCCGGACGATAAGATCCTGCCTTGCCACGTTGAGGATGAAATCGGCCTGCGCGACCTGCTGCTTCGCCTGGTCGTAGAGAATCAGGTTCTGGTAGCGGAACAGCGGCTGCGACGCGGAGACGATTGCGTTGTACTGGTTGAAATTCCGGTTGATGTCGACCGGCGGATCGCTCTTGATCGTCGCATCGTAGTTGGTCAGGTTGCCCGCACCCGAAGCGGATACGTTCGGCAGCAGTCCGGCCCGCGCCTGCGGGGCCCTCTCCTGCGTCGCTTCCCACTGCGCCTTGGCCGCGGCAATGCCGGGGTCCGCGCGCAGCGCCTCGGCATAGATCTGCTGCAGGTCCTCGGCCGCGGCGGGCGACGCGAGCAACGCGGCGCAAAGCACGATGGGCAGGGAAAAGGTGCGAAGTCGTCGCGTCATTTCGGCAATCCCTCAGTACTTTTTCATTGTCGGTTCGACCTCTTCCGCCCACGCGGCGACTCCGCCCTGAAGGTTGTGCACGCGGCCAAATCCGGCGCCTTCGAGCAGCATCGCAGCGTGCTGGCTGCGGCGGCCGTGGTGACACACCAGCACCAGCGCGCGATCATGCGGCAGCTCGGCGTAGCGCCGCGCGAATTCGCTCAAGGGCATCGACAGCGAGCCGTCGATCCGGCAATACTCGAATTCCCAGCGCTCGCGCACGTCGACCAGCAGCGGCGCTTCGCGCGCGCCGTCGGCGCGCCAGCGATCGAGCTCGACCGGCGAAAGCTGCGGGATCAAAATTCGAACCGCGACGGCGTCGCGGCGTTCTTCAACGGATCGATCACGGTCTCGAACAGATCCTGCGTGGCGAGCGCGTCCGGTGCGACCCAGCGCACGAGCCGAGCCTTCATCACCGGCGCATCACCGACGACGGCGAACAGGCGTCCGCCTGGCGTCAACTGACCGACGAACGCCTCCGGCAACACCGGTGTCGATCCCGTCAGCACGATGGCGTCGTAGGTCTCGCGGCCCCAGCCCATGGCAGCGCTTCCAACTGCCAGCTCGACCCCGGCGAACCCGGACCGGGCGAGCCTTGCCTTCGCCTCGAGGGCGAGGCGGGCGTTGATTTCGACGCTCGTGACCGTCGCGCCCCGGCTCGCGAGAAGAGCGGTCAGGTAGCCGCTGCCGGTTCCGATCTCCAGCACTCTCTCCCCGGGTTGCAGCCGCAATTCCTGGAGGACCCGCGCTTCCATCTTGGGTACCCACATCTTCTCGCCGTCCCCCAACGGAATCTCGAGGTCGGCGAACGCCAGCATGCGGTAGGCTGCTGGGACGAAGTCTTCGCGCTTGACGCAAAACAGCAGATCGAGAATGTCCTGGTCGAGCACCTCCCACGTCCGAACCTGCTGCTCGACCATGTTGTAGCGCGCGCGCTCGATATCCATAGCGAATTGGTTGCGTGGCCGGAGACCCGCCGGCAGACCCTGCCGGCACTCTACCCCGGCGGGAGGTGGATTTCCGTGACTTCGGTCACCAGGCCTCGCCGCGGCGACTTTCGAGATAATAAATGACCGACGGTCATTTATTATCAATTCAATTGTTCCCGCCAGTCAATCGAAACGCTCCGCCAGCACTCGTCGGCGCGACTTGCGCCATCCCTTGACCCATGGACCGCGCTGGCGGCCGCCTCGAGGCCCGATCTCGACGTGGACATGGAGGAGCGCGACCGCCGGTTCGGACGACATCATCGCGCTACCGATGATCGCACGACGAATCGGTACCTGCGTCCCGCCGTTCGCCCAATCGCACCGCTAGGATCTCCGCCAATGGACGATTGACATGCCTACCCGGAGGGGAAATAATCGCAAGTTGCGCTTTTCCCCCTCTCCCATCCCAATCCGGAGGTAGTTGATGAACATGACCCGTAAGCTCGGCCTGACCGTCATCGCGGCCGCGCTCGTGACCGTCTACGGTTGCGGCAAGGAAGAACCGAAGAAAGCCGAAGCGCCGAAGGCGCCGGTCGAGGAAGTCGTCGTCGTCAAGATCGGCGTCGCCGGCCCCTTGACGGGCGGCATCGCCCACCTGGGCAAGGACAACGAGAACGGCGTCCACCTGGCCATCGACGAAGCGACACGAGCAAGAAGATCAAGATCGGCGGCAAGACGGTCAAGTTCGAGATGATGTCCGAAGACGACCAGGCCGACCCGAAGATGGGGCCGACGATCGCGCAGAAATTCGTCGACGCGAAGGTGGCGGGCGTTGTCGGTCACCTCAACTCGGGCGTGACGATTCCTGCCTCGGCTGTCTACAACCAGGCCGGCATCCCGATGATCTCGGGATCGGCGACCAATCCGAAGCTGACCGAGCAGGGCTTCAAGGTCGTGTTCCGGACGGTTGGCCGCGACGACCAGCAGGGCCCCGCGGTCGGGTCCTATATCGCGAACGAGCTGAAGGCGAAGAAGGTCGCGATCGCCGACGACGCGACCGCATACGGCGAGGGCCTCGCCAACGAAGTCGAGAAGACGCTGAAGGCCTCCGGCGCGCAAGTGGTCGCCCGCGAGAAGGCGACCGACAAGACGACCGACTTCAAGGCGATCCTGACCAAGATGAAGGGCAGGAATCCCGATGTCATCTTCTACGGCGGGATGGACGCCACGGCCGGGCCGATGATCAAGCAGGCCCGCGAACTCGGCATCAAGGCGGCGTTCGCGTTCGGCGACGGCGCGTGCACGAGCGAGATGACCAAGCTCGGCGGACCGGCGGCCGAAGGCCTGATCTGCTCGCAGCCGGGCATTCCGACGCAGATGGCGTCGAAGGAGTTCCAGGACGCGTTCAAGGCGAAGTACGGCGAGGTCAAGCAGTACGCGCCGTTCTTCTACGACGCGGCCGGACATCCTGATCGCCGCGATGCAGAAGGCGGACTCGACCGACCCGGCCAAGTACCTGCCCGAAGTTGCCAAGATCTCCTACAACGGGGCCACCGGCCACATCGAGTTCGACGACAAGGGCGACCGCAAGGACGCCGAAATGACGATCTTCCAGTTGAAGAACGGCAATCGTCGAGCCGATCGCGATCATCAAGGGTGGCCAGACGACGAAGGTCGGCGGCTGATCGATCGGGGTCGCGCCCGGTGCCGACAGCGCCGGCGACTACCGCCAAGGACGCGCGAACGAAGTAGCAGCAGCGTGCGCGGCAGCCCGCAACAAGGACGGCGCCCTCCGGGGCGCCGTTTTCTTTCCTTCGCGCCGGGGTTGCCGCGGTCAGCGACAACCCGCACAATCGCGCCACCCAGACGAACCGCGACACGGCCTGGCGCCGGATCGCGGTCGAGGGCAGCGGGCGCATTCCGGCGACCGCTCCGGGGGAGGAGCCGCGTGGACATCTTCCTGCAGCAGCTGGTCAACGGCCTGACGCTCGGCAGCGTGTACGCGGTGGTCGCGCTCGGCTACACGATGGTGTACGGGATCATCCAGCTCATCAACTTCGCCCACGGCGAGGTGGTGATGATCGGCGCGATGGTGGCGTTTTCCGTCATCACCGCGCTCGCCGGCGCGCATACCGGCTTGCCGCCGCTCGCGATCGTCATCGCCGGCGTGCTGGTCGCGGTTCCGGTCTGCATGGGCGTCGGCTACACCCTCGAGCGCGTGGCCTACCGACCGCTGCGCAAGGCGCCGCGGCTCGCGCCGCTCATCACGGCGATCGGCCTGTCGATCATCCTGCAGCACCTCGCGATGATCATCTGGAGCCGCAATCCGATCCCGTTTCCGCAGATCATCACCGTGACGCCGTATCACTTCACGGGAACGCCAGGCGGTGCGACGATCACCAACGTTCAGGTGGCGATCATCGCCGCGTCGATCCTGATGATGGCCGGCCTGCTCGCCCTCGTCTACCGGACGAAGCTCGGCATCGCGATGCGCGCGACGTCGCAGAACCAGCAGGTGGCCGGACTGATGGGCATCAACATCAATACGGTGATCGCGCTGACCTTCGTGATCGGCGCCGGCCTCGGCGCGGTGGCCGGCGTGATGGTCGGCACCTACTACGGCATCGCGCAATACCAGATGGGCTTCGTCCTCGGGCTGAAGGCCTTCTCCGCGGCGGTGCTGGGTGGCATCGGCAATCTCGCCGGCGCGATGCTGGGCGGCGTGCTGCTCGGCGTGATCGAGGCGCTCGGCGCGGGCTACGTCGGCGACCTCACCAACCTGTGCCAGCTCGCCGGCTGGTCGGACGCGATCGCCCGGCGCTGCGTCGACGATCCCAACCTCACGCTGTTCGGCAGCAACTACCAGGACGTGTTCGCATTTCTGGTCCTGATCGCCGTGCTGATCTTCCGGCCGTCGGGGCTCCTCGGCGAGCGCGTCAGCGACCGCGCGTAGGAGCGCGGCGATGCGGCAGTTCTTCGACCCCAAGAAGAACCCGGGCGGCGCCTGGATCGGCATCGCGCTCGATCGCCATCGCGCTCGCCGTGTTGCCCTTCGCGCTGGCCGGCATCGGCACCGCCTGGGTGCGCATCACGAACCTCGCGATCCTGTTCGTGCTGCTCTCGCTCGGTCTCAACATCGTGGTCGGCTTCGCGGGGCTGCTCGACCTCGGCTACATCGCGTTCTACGCGGTTGGCGCCTACGTCTACGCGCTGCTCGCCTCGCCGCACTTCGACCTGCACCTCCCGTTCTGGATCATCCTGCCGATCGGCGCCGCAGTTGCCTGCTTTTTCGGCGTGCTGCTCGGCGCGCCGACGCTGAAGCTTCGCGGCGACTATCTCGCGATCGTCACGCTGGGCTTCGGCGAGATCATCCGCATTTTCCTCAACAACCTGTCGCAGCCGGTCAACCTGACCAACGGCCCGCAGGGCATCACGCTGATCGACCCGTTCCGGATCGGCAGCTTCAGCTTCGCGACGCGAGAGACAATCTTCGGACTCGATTTCACCGGGCCGGTCAAGTACTACTATTTCCTGGTCCTGATCCTCATTGTCATCATCGTCATCAACCTGCGGCTTCAGGATTCGCGGATCGGGCGCGCGTGGGAGGCGATCCGCGAGGACGAGATCGCCGCGCGCGCGATGGGCATCAACACGCGGAACCTGAAGCTGCTCGCCTTCGCGATGGGCGCGTCGTTCGGCGGCATCTCCGGCGGGATCTTCTCGGCGACGCAGGGCTTCATCAGCCCGGAGAGCTTCGTGCTGGTGGAGTCGATCATGGTGCTGTCGATGGTCGTGCTGGGCGGCATGGGCAACATCTGGGGCGTGATCCTGGGTGCGGTACTGCTGTCGTTCGTGCCGGAGGTGCTGCGCTACACGGTCGAGCCGGTGCAACGAGCGCTGTTCGGCAGGATGCTGATCGAGCCCGAGGTGATCCGGATGCTGCTCTTCGGCCTCGCGCTGGTGCTGATGATGCTGTTCCGCCCGGCGGGCATCCTCCCCTCGGCGCTGCGCAAGCGCGAGCTCGAGGTCAAGAAGTGAACGCCGAACATCACCTCGCGCTCCTCGCGGCGAAGGGCATCAGCAAGCGCTTCGGCGGCGTCCACGCGCTCGCCGACGTCGGATTCACGATCAACCACGGCGAGATCTACGGCCTGATCGGCCCGAACGGCGCCGGCAAGACGAGCCTGTTCAACGTGCTGACCGGGATCTATTCCGCCGACGGCGGCGAGTTCACGTTCGACGGCCTGCCGCTCGCGGGCCTGAAGCCCAACGATGTGGCCGCGCGGGGCATCGCGCGCACCTTCCAGAACATCCGGCTGTTCGCCAACCTGTCGGCCCTCGAAAACGTGATGATCGGCCGCCATGTGCGCACGCAGGCCAACGTGTTCGGGGCGATCTTCCGCGACGCGAAGACGCGCGCCGAGGAAAAGGCCATCGAAAAGCGCGCGCACGAGCTGCTCGAGTATGTCGGCGTCGCCAAACGCGCGAATACGCTCGCCAAGCATCTCGCGTACGGCGACCAGCGCCGGCTCGAGATCGCGCGCGCGCTCGCGACCGAGCCCAAGCTCCTCGCGCTCGACGAACCGGCGGCCGGAATGAACGCGACCGAGACCGCGTCGCTCAAGGGATTGCTCGACGACATCCGCCGCGACGGCACCACGATCCTGCTGATCGAGCACGACATGAAGCTCGTGATGAGCGTCTGCGACCGCGTGCTGGTGCTCGACTACGGCAAGAAGATCGCCGAGGGGTCGGCGGGGGACGTGCAGAAGGATCCCGCCGTGATCTCGGCGTACCTCGGCGGCGATATCGAGCTCGACCTGAAGGGAGCGGCCCCGAGTGGCGCCGGGCAATGATCAGAACCGCCTGCTCGAGCTCGCCAAGCTCGAGGTTGCCTATGGCGGAATTCAGGCGGTCAAGGGGATCGACCTCTACGTCGACCGCGGCGAGCTCGTCTGTCTGATCGGCACCAACGGCGCCGGCAAGACGACGACGCTGAAGGGCATCTGCGGCCTGCAGCCGGTGAAGGGCGGAACCATCCGCTATGGCGGCGAGAACGTCACCGGACGTCCGGCGTTCCAGCTGGTTCGCAAGGGCCTTGCCATGGTACCCGAGGGGCGCGGCGTGTTCGGCGCGCTGACCATCGAGGAGAACCTGGCGATGGGCGCCTATATCCGCAGCGACCGCGCGGAAATCAAGGACGATGTCGAGCGCGTGTTCGACCTCTTCCCGCGCCTCAAGGAGCGGCGCCGGCAGACCGCCGGCACGCTGTCGGGCGGCGAGCAGCAGATGCTCGCGATGGGCCGCGCACTGATGTCCAAGCCGAAGCTGCTGCTGCTCGACGAGCCCTCGATGGGACTTGCGCCGCTGATGGTGCAGAAGGTGTTCGAGACGGTGCTCAAGGTTTCCTCCGAAGGCGTCACGATCCTGCTGATCGAGCAGAATGCCAAGCTCGCGCTCGAGGTGAGCCATCGCGGCTACGTGATGGAATCCGGCGAGATCACGCTGGCCGGCGAAGCGAAGACGCTGTTGCACGATCCCGCGGTACGCGCCGCATACCTGGGCGAGTCGGCTTAGCCGCCGATGAGCGCAGCGGGTCGCCGTCGACCCCGCGCGGCGCGATGACCGAGCCTCCGCCGTCGGGCGCCCCAGCGATTCCGCCGCCAGCGGCGCATCTGCACCCGCGGATCGTGCCGTGGCAGCATGTCTTCGCGTGGTACGAGGAGGCGATGCGCCTTTTCAAACGCGCGCCCGGCAACCTGGATGGCGCTCGCGGTCATCACGCTCCTTGCCGAGCTCGCGTTTCAGGTTGTGCCCGGCGCCCTTGCGCTGTTGCGCGAAGCCGTGACGCCGCTCGTTGCCTGCGGGCTGGTCTACGCGGCGGCAGCGACCGACCGCGGCGTGGCTCCTTCGCTGTCGCATGCGATCGCGGCGTTTCGTGCCCCGCCCGGAGCAATTGCCGCGGTCGTGGCGTCGGCATTGCTGATTTTCGGGGCCGAGGCGTTTGCCGGCTGGTGGATTGCCGACATCAACCTGCTCGACGCGGGACGGTCGGCCGAGGATCTGTCGCCGGCAGCGATCGTCGGCATCTACGCGATCGGAATCCTCGCCTCGTTGCCGCTCACCTTCGTCCCGTTCCACGCGCTGCTCGAGCGGGTACGTCCCGCCGCCGCGTTCGCCGCAAGCTGGAACGCGTTCGCGCTGAACACCGTCGCGCTCCTCGCCTACGGCGCGGTGTCGCTGGTGCTGCTTGGATTCAGCCTGGTCACGATGGGGATCGGGCTCGTGCTGGCGTTGCCGCTGTGGGCCGCGTCGAGCTACGCGGCGTGGAAGGACATCTTCGGCGTGCGCGATGTGCCGGAGCAAGACGCGCTAGCTAGATTGTCGGCTGCAACTCGAAAGCGGTGCGCGGTTCGCAAACCGTCTCGTGCACCTCGACCGCGTTGACCCGCGCTGCCGGCGGGCCATCCCGGCACCAGGCGATGATCGCATCGAGCGCCACCGACTCGCCCTGCACCAGCGCCTCGACGCTCCCGTCGCGGCGATTGCGCACCCAGCCCGTCACGCCCAGCGCGGCGGCAGCGTCGAGCATGGCGTAGCGGAATCCGACGCCCTGCACGCGACCGCGGATCACGAGCCGCCGCGCGATCATCGCGTCGAGCGCGAGCCGCCGGGCGTAGAGCAGGAGCGCGGTGATCGTCTTGGCGTCGGTGATCTCGCCCCGGTCGAGCGCGGCGAGCATCTCGTCGACGCTCAGAATGACGATCTCGAGGAACTCGCCGTCGTCGAGTCGCGCGCCGACGTGCGTGAGGCCTTCGGCCAGGTAGATATCGATCTTTTCGTTGGTGTACGAGATCAGCGAATGGATCGTGCCCAGGAACGTCCACGTTCGCGCTTCGTACCCCGTTTCCTCGACCAGCTCGCGCTGCGCGGTGGCGAGCTCGGCTTCGCCGGGGTCGAGCTTGCCGGCCGGAAACTCGACAAAGACCCGATCGAGCGGATAGCGATACTGGCGCTCGACCACCAGGCGGCCGTCGGGAAGCACCGGGACGATCAGCACGGCTCCGGGGTGAACGATGTGCTCGCGTGTGGCGAGCGACCCGTCGGGCAGGCGCACCGTGTCGCGGCGCACGTGCAGCAGCTTGCCGTCGAAAACGGACTCCGATTCCACCTTCGTTTCGACGAGGTGCGCATCCACGCGGCGATCGCGTTCATTGCCCATCGAGCCAGTCCTTCGCGACCAGGAATTCGGTGTACAGCTGCGCCTCGGGCGTTCCGGGCGCCGGCTTCCATTCGTAACGCCACGTGACGAGCGGCGGCAACGACATCAGGATCGCCTCGGTGCGGCCGTTCGATTGCAATCCGAACAACGTGCCGCGATCCCAGACGAGGTTGAACTCGACGTAACGGCCGCGCCGGTAGAGCTGAAAGTCGCGCTCGCGTTCCCCGTACGGGGTGTCCTTGCGCCGCTCGCAGGATCGGCGCATAAGCGGCGAGGAACGCATCGCCGACACTGCGTGTCAAGCGCAAAGCAACGATCGAAGCCCCCGTCCGCGAGATCGTCGTAGAAGATCCCGCCGACTCCGCGCGGCTCACGGCGGTGCCTGAGATAGAAGTATTCGTCGCACCAGCGCTTGTAGTGCGGGTGAACATCGGCGCCGAACGGGGTCAGGGCATCGCGGCACGTCCGGTGGAAGTGAACCACGTCCTCGGCGAAACCGTAGTACGGCGTGAGGTCCATCCCGCCGCCGAACCACCAGACGTCGCCTTCGGTTGCCCCCTGCGGCGCGTGCGCGACGAACATTCGCACGTTGAGGTGCACGGTCGGCGCATAGGGATTGCGCGGATGCAGCACCAGCGACACGCCCATCGCCTCCCATGCGCGGCCGGCGATGCCGGGACGCGACGCAGTCGCCGACGGCGGCAACCGCTCGCCGCGCACGTGGGAGAAATTCACGCCGCCACGCTCGAGGACGCGGCTGTCCTCGATCAACCGCGCGATGCCGCCGCCACCCTCCGGCCGCGTCCACTCGTCGCGTCGAAACGGCGCGCCATCGATGTCTTGCAGACCCTCGACGATGCGTGACTGGAGGCCGAGGAAATAGTCGCGGGGGGCGGTGACGTCCATCAGGATTCGAAGAAATGGGCGAGACCCGTTCCGGCGCGGCGTGCGCCGCGGGAAGAGCCGCGGGGTTACGCCCCGGCTCGTCGACGTATCGGCAGATTACGCTCTTGGCCCGGCAAGCGCACGGTGCCCGATGTCGCCGCGGTACTGCATCCCGTCGAAGTGGATCTCGGCTGCCGCGGCATACGCCGCGCGCTGCGCCTGTCGCACCGAGTCGCCGAGCGCGGTCACCGCGAGCACGCGTCCGCCGTTCACGAGCGTCCTGCCGCCGTCGAGCGTGGTTCCGGCATGAAACACCTTGCAGTCGGGATGCAGTTCGGGAGTGACCCGCTCGAGCCCCTCGATCACGTCGCCCGTGCGCGGATGGTCGGGATACCCGTGCGCAGCAAGCACGATGGCGAGCGCGGCCCGGCGATCCCATTCGGCTTCGGCCCGGTCGAGCGTTCCGTCCAGCGCGTGCAGGACAAGCTCCACGAGGTCGGACTTGAGCCGCATCATGATCGGCTGTGTCTCCGGGTCGCCCAATCGGCAGTTGAACTCGAGGACCTTCGGAATGCCGCGCGTCGACCATCACGCCGGCATAGAGGAAGCCTGTGTACGGAATGCCGTCGGCGGCCATCCCGTTGACGGCGGGCACGATGATCTCGCGCATGATCCGCGCATACAGCGCCGGGGTAACGACCGGTGCCGGCGAGTACGCTCCCATCCCGCCCGTGTTCGGCCCCTCGTCGCCGTCCCTAAGTCGCTTGTGGTCCTGCGAAGACGCGAGCGGCAGCACATTGCGGCCGTCCGCCATCACGATGAAGCTCGCCTCCTCGCCGACGAGAAACTCCTCGATGACGACGCGGGCACCGGCCGCACCCAGCGCATTGCCGACGAGCATCGCGTCGATCGCCGCATGCGCTTCGGCGACGCTCGCCGCGACGACGACCCCTTTGCCGGCGGCGAGTC
Source organism: uncultured beta proteobacterium (assembly GCA_963809965.1). Taxonomy (GTDB): domain Bacteria; phylum Pseudomonadota; class Gammaproteobacteria; order Burkholderiales; family Casimicrobiaceae; genus CAIWHR01. The sequence continues at coordinate 98,837 of CAWELU010000061.1, read as the reverse complement.
CGTCGGCCTTGACGACGATCGGCGCCCCGCGTTCCGAAACGTAGGCACGCGCCGCGCCTGCGTCGGTGAAAGTCCGGTACTCGCGCCGTCGGGATCCCGTGCCGGGCCATGAACGCTTTCGCGTAGTCCTTCGAGCTCTCCAGTTGCGCGGCGGCCTGCACGGGCCCGAAGATCCTGAGCCCCGCCGCCCGGAACGCGTCGACCACGCCTGCGGCCAATGGCGCCTCGGGGCCGACGATGGTCAGCGCGACCTGCTCCAGCTGTGCGAATGCCACCAGATCGCTCAACGCGGTGCCGGCAACATTCGTCAGTTTCGGCTCCCGGGCCGTGCCCGCGTTGCCCGGGGCGACGAACACCTTCGCCACCCGCGGGGACTGTGCGAGCTTCCACGCGAGCGCGTGCTCGCGGCCAGCGCCGCCGATGACGAGGATCTTCATCGCTTCACGTCGGGCGAGCGTGATCGACGTTTCCCGCAGCCCCGGCTAATGCCGGAAATGGCGGACGCCCGTAAATACCATCGCGATGCCGCGCTCGTCGGCCGCCGCGATCACCTCGTCGTCGCGCACACTGCCGCCAGGCTGGATAACGGCGCGGGCACCGTTATCCGCGACGACGTCGAGCCCGTCGCGAAAAGGAAAGAAGGCGTCCGAGGCCACGACGGAGCCGTCGAGCGGGAGCTCGCGCGTTGCGCGCCTTGATCGCCGCGATGCGCGCCGAGTCCACGCGGCTCATCTGGCCCGCGCCGATTCCCAGGGTCCGACCACCGCTGCAATAGACAATGGCATTCGACTTGACGAACTTGGCGACCCGCCACGCGAACATCAGGTCGGCGAGTTCGGTCGGCGTCGGCGAACGTTGCGTGACGACCCTGAGCTCCGCCGGCGCAACGTTGCGCGCATCCGCCGTCTGCACTAGCAGCCCGCCGCCGACCCGCTTGAAGTCGAGCGAGGTGCGCAACTTCTCGCGTCGGCAGCGGCACCTCGAGCACGCGGACGTTCTTCTTCTGGGCGATCAGCGAGAGCGCATCGGATCCGTATCCCGGAGCAATCAGCACCTCGAGGAACTGGGCCCCGACCGCCTCGAGCGTCGCCGGATCGACGGGGCGATTGAAGGCGATGATGCCGCCGAATGCGCTCACCGGGTCCGTGGCGAAGGCATGCCGATACGCCTCGAGCAGCGTTGCAGCAATCGCGACGCCGCAGGGATTGGCGTGCTTGACGATGACGCAAGCCGGCTCGCTGAACGTCTTGACGCACTCCCACGCGGCGTCCGAATCGGCGATGTTGTTGTACGAGAGTTCCTTGCCCTGCAGCTGTCGATAGGTTGCGATCGTGCCTGGCCCCGGCGCTTCGTCGCGATAGAACGCGGCTTCCTGATGCGGGTTCTCGCCATAGCGCAAGTCCTGCACCTTGCTTCCCTGCCAGTTGTAACGATCGGGAAACGCGAGTGCCGCGCCGTCCGGCCCACGCGCGGTCATCCAGTTCGAGATCGCGCCGTCGTACGCCGCGGTGTGCGAGAACGCCTTCCCCGCCAGCGCGAACCGAGTCCCCGCCGAGAGTGCGCGACCGCCGGCTTCGAGCTCCGCCAGCAGCGCATCGTAATCGGCCGGGTCGACGACGACCCCGACGTGTTGCCAGTTCTTGCCCGCGGCCCGCACCATCGCCGGCCCACCGATGTCGATGTTCTCGATCGCGTCGTCGAGGCTCACGCCTTCCCTGGCGACCGTCTCGCGGAATGGGTAGAGGTTGACGACGACGAGGTCGATCGTGGGGATTGCCTGGCGCTCGAGCGCCGCCATGTGCGCCGGCAGATCGCGCCGCGCGAGGATGCCGGCGTGCACCTTCGGATGCAGTGTCTTGACGCGCCCGTCGAGGATCTCGGGGAAGCCGGTGTACGTGCCGATCTCGGTGACCGGAAGTCCTGCCGCCGCGAGCTCCTTCGCCGTGCCGCCGGTGGAGAGCAGCCTCACGCCGAGGCGAACGAGCCCCCCCGCGAAGGCGACGAGCCCTCGTCTTGTCGGAAACTGAAAGTAGCGCTTGCGCGACGGGCAGGGGCATGGCAAAGCGGCGCGAAGCGATGCGAGCGACGACGACGACCAGCGACGACTGCGCAACGCGGCGCGCGTCAGCGAATCCCGTACTTGCTGAGCTTTGTCCGCAACGTATTGCGGTTCATCCCGAGCATGTCCGCGGCCTGCGTCTGGTTGCCGCCCGCGCGCTCCATGACCGTCGCGATCAGCGCGCGCTCGACGTGGTTGATCACCATGTCGTAGATGCCGTGCGGCGCTTCGCCGTCGAGGCGGCGGAAGTATTCGTCCAGCGATTTCTCGACTGTCTTGCCGAGCTCGTTGTTGCCGTTGATGCGCAGTGTCTTTCTCACGCGGCCAGGGCCTCCCCACCCCGTAGCGATTCTTGTCGTGGCCCGCCGAAGGCCTGGCGCGCGTCGACGACATCGCCGGACGGCTGGCGATAGTCGAGGCGCTCGCCGAGCCGGGCGAGCGTGTCGAAAAAACGGTGGACCGCCGCGCTTTGCGCCTGCGGCTGTTTCCACCGCGTTCACTTCGCGGCGCAACGCGTCTCCGCCGGCCAGATCCTTCGTGTACCACCCGAGGTGCTTGCGCGCGATGCGCACTCCCAGCGCCTCGCCGTAGAACAGGTAATGATCGGCGAGATGACCGGCGATCAGCGCGCGCGCCTCGTCCACCGTCGGTGCCGGCAGATGCACGCCGTAATCGAGGTAGTGCCGGATCTCGCGGAAAATCCACGGCCGGCCCTGGGCGGCGCGACCGATCATGATGGCGTCGGCGCCGGTGCGCTCGAACACCTGCCGCGCCTGCTCGGGGGTCGCGATGTCGCCATTGGCGATCACCGGGATCGACACCGCGGCCTTGACCGCGCGGATCGTGTCGTAGTCGACGGGCCCGACAAACGCGCAGGCGCGCGTGCGGCCGTGCACGGCGAGCGCGCCGATGCCCGCGTCTTCCGCGATGCGCGCGATCGCCAGCGCGTTCCGATGCGCCGGATCGACGCCAGTGCGGATCTTGAGCGTCACCGGAACCGGCACCGCGCGCACAACCGCCGCGACGATCGCCGCGACCAGCGATTCATTTCCCAGCAGTGCCGAGCCCGCCGCCGCATTGCAGACCTTTTTCGCGGGACATCCCATGTTGATGTCGATGATCTGGGCGCCACGCTCGACGTTGTACCTGGCGGCATCCGCCATCTGCGCCGGGATCCGCGCCGGCGATCTGCACCACGATCGGCTCGGTTTCGCCGCGATGGTCGGTGCGGCGCAACGATTTTTCCGTGCCCCTCAGCTGCGGATTCGACGCGACCATTTCCGACACCGCATACCCGGCGCCAAGCCGCTTGCACAGCTGGCGAAAGGGCCGGTCGGTCACGCCCGCCATCGGCGCGACGACGAGATTGTTCGCAATGGCGTAGGGTCCGATTCGCACGGCGACAAGGTTCAAAACGGGAGCAGAGAAATGCAGCGAGGGGAGCGGATTATAACTGTTCCGCGGACGAGCGGAACAACCTGTGCGAGATCGAGCCGACCGCCGGTCAATCGCAAATCAAGGTGGCACGATTCTTGGTGCGTCGTGCGACGCATGAAGCGAATCAACGCAGGCCGAAAAGCATCGCGCGCGTGAACGCGCGCTTCAGCGGCGGCAGCGCGTCGAGCATAGTGAGCGCCAACCCGCGCGGCCATCGCAGCACCGCGGCGTCGCTGCCGAAAAGCTGGACGAGACTGTGGGTGAACGCGATGCCCGCCCAGCGATCCGGCGATCGGCTGCGCGCATAACGCGCGAGCATCTCTCGCTCGCCGATCCGCTCGCGTGGCGCGTCGAGGATCGCCTGCGCCAGCACCCATGCGTCGCGCAGTCCCACGTTGAATCCCTGCCCGGCGACCGGGTGCAGCGTTTGCGCCGCGTTGCCCAGCATGACGCTGCGTGTGCCGATCGGATTCACCGCGTACTCGAGGACGAGCGGAAACGTGCGTCGCTCGTCCGACCCGCTCGAAGCCACCGCACCGGGACCCGAAGTGGTGTGCCAAGCGCGAAAGAAACGCGGCCTCGTCCAGCGCGAGCAGATCTTCCGCTCGTTGCGAAGGCATGGTCCAGACCAGCGCATAGCGATCACCTTCCGGCAGCAGTGCCATCGGGCCATCGGGTGTGAACCGCTCGAACGCGATGCCGGCATGCGGCATCGCGCACGTTATCTTCGCAATCAACGCGACCTGCCCGTAATCATGACGCTGTCGCGTGAGTCCGGCGACTGCAGCGCCGGTGCCGTCGGCGACGGCGGCCAGGCGGGCCAGCAAGGGCTGCGCGCTCGCGCCGTCGAGCACTACGGCCGCATAGGCCGGAGTGCCGCCGACGGAGCGCACGGTCACTCCGTGCCGAACTGCGACGCCGCGGGCTGCCAGAGCCGCGTCGAGGGCGCCCTGCAGGGCGTGGTAGCTGACCACGTAGCCGAGCGCGGGAATGCCCTGCTCTTCCGCGACGAGCATGGCCCGCCCGAAGCCGCCGGCCTGCGACACGTCGATGCGCGCGATCGGAGTCGCCGCGTGTGGCATTGCGGCGAACCGGTCCCAGACGCCAAGGCGGTCGAAGAGCAGGCGCGCGCCGTGCGACAGCGCGATCGACCGGTCACCGCGCAGCGTTTCGCCTTGCGCGCGCGCGTCGAGGACCACGACATCGAGGTCGCCGTCGGCCAGCGCGAGGGCGAGCGTCGCTCCGACAGGGCCCGCGCCGACGATCGCGACGTCGTGCAGCATCGCGAGGCCGCAGTCGGTCAGCGGCGCGCGGCCGCCTCGACGTCCGCGACCGACTTCGGGGCCGCCAGCGTCAGGTTCTCGACACCGGTCGCCGTGACCAGCACGTCGTCCTCGATCCGCACACCGATGTCCCAGAATGGAGCGGGAACGTTCTCGGCGGGCCGGATGTACGTGCCCGGCTCGACGGTCAGCGTCATCCCGGGAACGAGCTTCTGCGAAGCGCCCTTCACCTGGTAGAGTCCGGCATCGTGCACGTCCATCCCGAGCCAGTGTCCGGCGCGGTGCATGTAGAACTGCTTGTAGGCGCCGCTTTCCAGCACTTCGTCGAGCGTGCCTTTGCACAGCCCGAGGTCGAGGTACCCCTGCGCGAGCACCCGTTCGGCGACCGCGTGATAGTCGTGGAAGTCCGCGCCCGGTTTCACCGCTTCGATGCACGCGAGCTGCGCCGCGAGCACGAGCTCGTAGATATCCTTCTGCGGCCCGGTGAACCGCCCGTTCGCCGGAAAGGTCCGCGTGACGTCCGACGCGTAGCCCTGGTATTCGCAGCCGGCATCGATCAGCAACAGGTCGCCGTCCTGCAACTGCCGGTTGTTGTCGCGGTAGTGCAGTACGCAGGCATTGGGTCCGCCGGCGACGATCGATGGATACGCCGGCGACTGCGCGCCGCAGCGCAGGAATTCGTGCGCGAGCTCCGCCTCGACCTGGTATTCGAACCAGCCGACGCGGGTGCGCTCCATGGCGCGGCGATGCGCGCCCGCCGAGATCGCTGCGGCGCGCCGCATCAGCTCCTGCTCGTGCGCGTCCTTCACCAGCCGCAGAGTGTCGAGCGGCTGTCGCACGTCGATGATCTCCGCGGGCGCCGCGACCCCGGTCCGAACGCGGTCGCGAACGCTGTTCAACAGGTCGGTGACCTTCCGGTCCCACGCCGGGAACAGGCCCAAGGGGGTGTACAGCGCCGGCATGTCGGCCGCGAGCTCGGGCAGGATCGCATCGAGTTGCGAAACCGGGTGCGCCGCATCGAAACCGAAAATCTCCCGCGCCGCGTCCGGGCCATACCGGAACCCGTCCCAGATCTCTCGCTCCTCGTTCTTTTCCCGGCAAAAGAGGAGGTGCTGATCGCCTTCGGCGTTCGCGACGAGCGCGATCACCGCTTCCGGCTCGGGAAACGCCGAAACGTAGTAGAAGTAGCTGTCGTGGCGATAGGGAAAAAGCGAGTCGCGGTTGCGTGCGACCTCCGGTGCGGTCGGCAACAACGCGAGCCCGCCGCCGGTCTGGGCGCGCATCTGACGCAGGAGCGCGGCGCGGCGCTCGCGGTAGAGCTGATGGTTGTGATTCACGGCCGTTCCCAAGGCAGGAATGGCGATTATAGGGCGTTCCTGCGCCGGCACTGGCCCTGGGGCGAGTCGGGCTTGCCGTTGCGTTAACATGCACAGATGCCGGAGCCGAACCCCTCCGCCGACGCGTTGCTCGCGGGTGCTGCGCTGCGGGACGCGAAGATCGCGCTGCGACGGCGTATCCTGGACCTGCGCGACGCGATGCCGTCGGACGCTCACGCCGCGGCGGCCGGCGCGATCGCGGCGAAAGTCGCCGCACTGCCGTCGTTCATGACGGCGCGCACGCTGTTGCTGACGCTTCCCTTCCGCAGCGAATGGGACACGGCACCGCTCGTTCTCGCCGCACTCGCCGCGGGCCGGACCGTCGCGGTCCCCCGCGTGGACCCGGTCGCGCGAATGCTCGCGCTCCATGTCGTTGCCGATGTCGGGCGCGACATCGTGGCCGGCTTCCAGGGAATCCCCGAACCGCGGCCGGATTGCCCTGCCGTAACGCCAGCCACGATCGACTGGGTGCTCGTCCCGGGGGTCGCCTTCGACGCCGCGGGCCGGCGTCTCGGATACGGCGGCGGCTATTACGACCGACTGCTCCCACTGTTCCCGCCGAACACCGCGCGCGTCGCCGGCGCCTTCGATCTGCAGATTGTCGAACAGGTTCCCGCGGCGCTGCACGATCTTCGAGTCGACACCATCGTCACCGAGCGGCGAACGCTTGCCTGCGCGCGCTGACGGCGCCGCGCGGAAGCTTGGTGGAAAACGCTTCCGCTGCGTGGTAATGTCCCTTTCCGCCGTCCGCTGAGGCCGTTCGGCTTCGTCGCGCGCGGCCGCGGCGCATAGAATCCTCATTCCGGCCACCGTGGTGGCGCCGTTTTCTCGCGAGGACTCACGATGGACATGACTCCCCGATCACGACCCCCAGGAAACGCGGGAATGGATCGACGCGCTCGACGGCGTGCTGGCGCAGGAAGGTCCCGATCGCGCGCATTTCCTGATCGAGCAGTTGATCGACAAGGCGCGTCGGAGCGGCGCCTATCTGCCGTTTTCCGCAAACACCGCATACATCAACACGATCCCGTTGGAGACGCAGGTCAAGCTCCCCGGCGACTTCAACATCGAGCAGAAGATCCGCCACTTCGTGCGGTGGAACGCGATGGCGATGGTGCTCCGCGCGAACCGGGACACCAACGTCGGCGGCCACATCGCGAGCTTCGCGTCGGCCGCGATGCTCTACGACATCGGCTACAACCACTTCTGGCGCGCGCCATCCGACACGCACGGCGGCGATCTCGTCTTGGTTCAGGGCCACTCCGCACCGGGTGTCTATGCGCGGGCCTTCATGCTCGGCCGGTTCACGCCGGACCAGATGGACAACTTCCGGCAGGAGGTGGACGGCAACGGCATCTCCTCGTATCCGCACCCCTGGCTGATGCCGGACTTCTGGCAGTTCCCGACGGTCTCGATGGGGCTCGGTCCGCTGATGGCGATCTACCAGGCGCGATTCATGAAGTACATACACGACCGCGGAATGGTTGAGACCGAAGGCCGCAAGGTCTGGTGCTTCTGCGGCGACGGCGAGATGGACGAGCCGGAATCGATGGGCGCGATCGGGATGGCCGGTCGCGAGAGGCTCGACAACCTGATCTTCGTGGTCAACTGCAACCTGCAGCGACTCGACGGGCCGGTGCGCGGCAACGGCAAGATCATCCAGGAGCTCGAAAGCGACTTCCGGGGGGCGGGCTGGAACGTGATCAAGGTGATCTGGGGCCGCCACTGGGATGCGCTCCTCGCCCGCGACACGAAGGGCATCCTGATGCGCCGGATGATGGAGGTCGTCGACGGCGAGTACCAGACGATCAAGTCCAAGGACGGCGCGTACGTCCGCGAGCATTTCTTCAACACGCCGGAATTGAAGGAGATGGTCGCCGATTACTCGGACGCCGACATCTGGATGCTCAACCGCGGCGGCCACGACCCGTTCAAGGTCTACGCCGCCTACCACGCCGCCGTGAACCACAAGGGTCAGCCGACCGTGATCCTCGCCAAGACGATCAAGGGCTACGGGATGGGCGAGTCGGGCGAGGCGCAGAACATCACGCACCAGCAGAAGAAGATGTCGCAGGAGTCGATCCGAAGCTTCCGCGACCGGTTCCACATTCCCGTGCCCGACGAACAGCTCGAAGAGGTTCCCTACGTCACGTTCCCCGAGGGCTCGCGCGAGCTCGAATACATGCGCGCGCGCCGGATGGAGCTCGGCGGCTACCTGCCGGCGCGGCGGCGCCAGGCGGCGGCGCTGGCGGTTCCGGAACTCGCCGCGTTCGAGCGCTTCCTGAAAAGCACCGAGGAGCGCGAGATCTCGACGACCATGGCGTTCGTGCAGATCCTGCAGCTGCTCCTGCGCGACAAGAACATCGGCAAGCACATCGTGCCGATCGTGCCGGACGAGTCGCGCACGTTCGGGATGGAGGGGATGTTCCGCCAGCTCGGCATCTGGAACCAGCAGGGACAGCTCTACACGCCGCAGGACGCCGACCAGCTGATGTTCTACAAGGAGGACAAGCACGGCCAGATCCTGCAGGAGGGCATCAACGAGGCGGGCGGAATGTGCGACTGGATCGCCGCGGCGACGAGCTACTCCACGCACGGCGTGCCGATGATCCCGTTCTACATCTTCTATTCGATGTTCGGGTTCCAGCGCATCGGCGATCTCGCGTGGGCGGCGGGCGACATGCGCTCGCGCGGCTTCCTGCTGGGCGGGACCGCGGGCCGCACGACGCTGAACGGCGAAGGCCTGCAGCACGAGGACGGGCATTCGCACCAGATCGCGGCGACGGTCCCGAACTGCATCTCGTACGACCCGACGTTCGGTTACGAAGTCGCGGTGATCGTCCAGGACGGCTTGCGGCGGATGTACGCGGAGCGGCAGGACGTCTACTACTACCTGACCGTGATGAACGAGAACTATCCGATGCCCGCGATGCCCGATGGCGCCGCGGCTGGCATCGTCAAGGGAATGTATCTGTTCCGTGCCGGGGAGAAAAAGGCGAAAGCCCCGCGGGTGCAGCTGCTGGGTTCCGGCACGATCTTCCGCGAGGTCATCGCCGCCGCCGAGATGCTGAAGGCGGATTGGGGGGTGGAGGCCGACCTGTGGAGCTGCCCGAGCTTCACGGAGCTTGCGCGCGATTGCATGCATGTGACGCGGGAGAATCTGCTCCATCCGACGGCGAAACCCAAGCTGTCGCACGCGGAAACCTGCCTGAAGGAAACGCTCGGGCCGGTGATTGCCGCCACCGATTACATGCGCGCGTACGCCGACCAGATCCGGGCATGCGTCGGGCGCCGCTACGTCGTCCTCGGCACGGACGGCTTCGGCCGTTCGGATACGCGCGAGAAGCTGCGGCGATTCTTCGAGGTCGACCGCCGTTACGTGACCCTTGCCGCGCTGAAGGCGCTCGCCGACGACGGGACGTTGCCGGCCGCGAAAGCCGTCGAGGCAATGCAGAAGTACGGCATCGATCCGGCCAAGCCGGCCCCGTGGACGGTTTGACGGAGCGCGCGATGAGCACCATCGAGGTCAAGGTTCCCGACATCGGCGATTTCAAGGACATCCCGGTCATCGAAATCTTCGTCAAGCCCGGCGACGCGGTGAAGGCGGAGGACTCGCTCGTCACCCTGGAGTCGGACAAGGCGACGATGGATGTGCCCTCGCCAGTCGCCGGCACGGTGAAGGATGTGAGGGTCAAGCTGGGCGACAAGGTGAGCGAGGGAACGGTGGTCGTCGTTCTCGACGCCGCGGGCGCAGTCACGGCAACGATGGCGCCCGTTCCAGCGCAGGAGGCGCAGGAGGCGACGGCGCCGTCGGCCGCTGCGCCGACTGCGCCCGCCGCAGCCGCACCGCCTCCGGCCCCACCGGTCCCGAAACCACCCGCTCCGACCCCGCCGGTGGATGGCGAGGGATTCAAGGCCGCGCACGCTTCGCCCTCGGTACGCAAGTTCGCACGCGAGCTCGGCGTGGATCTCGCCCGCGTCACCGGCACCGGGCCGAAGAGCCGGATCCTGCAGGAAGACGTGCAGAACTTCGTCAAGCAGGCGCTGAGCGGCGCAGGGCCGGCCGCGGCGGGCGGCGGCATTACCGGGGGCGGTGCACTGAATCTCTTGCCGTGGCCGTCCATCGACTTCACGAAATTCGGACCGATCGAAACGCGACCGCTGTCGCGAATCAAGAAGATCTCCGGCGCCAACCTCGCCCGCAACTGGGTGATGATTCCGCACGTCACGCAGTTCGACGAGGCCGACATCACCGAGCTGGAGGCCTTCCGCGTTGCGCTCAACAGGGAAAACGAGAAGTCGGGGATCAAGGTGACGATGCTCGCTTTCCTGATCAAGGCAAGCGTCGCCGCGCTGAAGAAATTCCCCGACTTCAACGCCTCCCTGGTTTCCACACCCGACGGCGACACTCTCGTGGTCAAGCAGTACTACAACATCGGGTTCGCCGCCGACACGCCCAACGGGCTCGTCGTTCCTGTGCTCAAGAGCGCCGACCAGAAGGGCGTACTGCAGATCGCCAGGGAAATGGGCGAGCTCTCGGCGAAGGCGCGGGACGGCAAGCTCGGTCCGGCGGAGATGCAGGGCGGCTGTTTCTCGATATCCTCGCTCGGCGGCATCGGCGGCACGGCGTTCACGCCGATCATCAATGCGCCGGAGGTTGCGATCCTCGGCGTTTCGAAGTCGCAGACGAAGCCCGTGTGGGACGGGAAGGCATTCGCGCCGCGGCTGATGATCCCGTTGTCGCTCTCCTACGATCATCGTGTGATCGACGGTGCGGCGGCAGCGCGGTTCACCGCCTATCTCGGAGCGCTCCTGGCCGACCTGCGGCGGGGGCTGCTGTGATCGCCGCGGGGCCGCGCCCGGGCGCGGCAAGCGTGGGGGCAGACCAATGAGCACGATCGAGGTCAAGGTCCCGGATATCGGCGACTTCAAGGACGTCCCGGTCATCGAGATCTTCGTCAAGCCCGGCGACGTCGTGGCCGCCGAGGACTCGCTCCTGACGCTCGAGTCGGACAAGGCGACGATGGACGTGCCGTCGCCGGCGGCGGGCAAGGTGCGGGAGGTCCACGTCAAGCTCGGCGACAAGGTGGGCGAAGGCACGCTGATCGTGGTGCTCGAAGCTGTCGCCGGTGCAGAGAAGCCGGCGGCACTCGCCGGAGCCGCGCCGGCCGCTGCGGGTCCGGCGAAAACCGTAGCGCCGGCAGAATCACGCCAGCCGGCAGTGCAGGCCGTTGCGCCCGCAATGCCGACGATGCCGATTCCGGGTGCGGCAACCTGGGCGGGCACGGCGGATCTGGAATGCCAGATGCTGGTACTGGGCGCCGGCCCGGGGGGTTACAGCGCCGCCTTCCGCGCGGCCGACCTCGGCATGAAGACCGTGCTGGTGGAGCGCTATCCCGAATTGGGCGGCGTGTGCCTCAACGTCGGCTGCATCCCGTCCAAGGCGCTGCTGCATGTGGCGGCGGTGATGGACGAGGCGGAAGCGCTGGCCGAGCACGGGATCGCGTTCGGCTCTCCGCACGTCGACCTGGCCAAGCTGCGCGGCTGGAAGGACAAGGTCGTCGGCAAGCTGACCGGCGGGCTCGCCGGCATGGCGAAATCGCGCAAGGTCGACGTCGTCCGCGGCGTGGGCCAGTTCCTCGACCCGCATCACCTCGAGGTCGAGTTGACCGAGGGACCGGCGCAGGCCAAGTCGGGCGGGAAGAAGGTCGTGAAGTTCGCGCAGGCGATCATCGCGGCCGGCTCGCAGGTCGTGCGCCTCCCGTTCATCCCCGACGATCCGCGCGTGCTCGACTCGACGCGGGCGCTGGACCTCGAGTCCATTCCGAAACGGATGCTGGTGATCGGCGGCGGCATCATCGGTCTCGAGATGGGCACCGTCTATTCGACGCTGGGCGCGCGTCTCGACGTGGTCGAAATGCTCCCCGGCCTGATGCCCGGCGCCGACCGCGATCTCGTTCGCATCTGGGAGAAGGTCAACAAGCCCCGCTTCGACCGGATCATGGTGGCGACTCGGACCACCGCGGTCGAGGCGAAACCCGATGCGCTGTGGGTGAGCTTCGAGGGGCCGAACGCGCCGAAGGAGCCGCAGCCGTACGACGCCGTGCTGATGAGCGTCGGCCGTGCGCCCAACGGAAAGAAGCTCGCGGCGGACAAGGCCGGCATCGCGGTCACGGACCGCGGGTTCATTCCGGTCGACAACCAGATGCGCACCAACGTGCCGCACATCTTCGCGATCGGCGATCTCGTCGGGCAGCCGATGCTCGCGCACAAGGCGGTGCACGAAGGTCACGTTGCGGCGGAGGCCGCGGCCGGCGAGAAATCGTTCTTCGACGCGCGCGTGATCCCGTCGGTCGCCTACACCGATCCGGAAATCGCGTGGGTCGGCATGACCGAGGACGAGGCGAAGGACAAGGGCATCAAGGATCGAGAAGGGCCTATTCCCTTGGGCCGCGTCGGGCCGTGCGATCGCCAATGGTCGCGACGAAGGGCACACCAAGCTGCTGTTCGACGCGACCACGCATCGGATCGTCGGCGGCGGCATCGTCGGCACGCACGCGGGCGACCTGATCGCCGAGATCACGCTCGCGATCGAGATGGGCGCCGATGCGGTCGATATCGGCCGCACGATCCATCCGCATCCGACGCTTTCCGAATCCGTCGGGCTCGCCGCGGAGGTGTTCGAGGGCGTGTGCACCGACCTTCCTCCGCCGCGGAAGAAGTAATCGGGGGATTCGGCGAAATGGACAGCGAGCTCAACCGACTGACAATTGAAGCAGCCCGACCTCGTCATCACGGTAATGGGGGTCGGGATTATTCGTCCGTGCACGGACAATTTCCGTTGACCCCGTCAACCGTGTGGATCGTTACTTCTTCGGCTCGGTCGGCTTCGCGCCCGGGGTCACCACGATCGCCATCGCTTCGGTGAACGTCGCCTCGACCTGATCGCCCTTCTTGATCAGCTTCAACTGCTCCGGGTCGCGGACCTTGAGCTCGACGGTGCGCTGGGGCCCCTTGAGGGTGACGACCTTGGTCTGCGCGTTGACATCGACGACGTCGGCCACGACGGTCACCTGACGGCCCGCGGCGCCGGCCGGCTTCTCGCCGGGCTTCGCCGCCGCAGCGCCTGCCGTTTCCGTGCGTGCGACGGGCGCACCGCCGCCCTTCTTGAGCTCAAGCGACAGCGCTTCGATGTACTCGAGCGTCACCTGATCGCCCACCTTGATCTGGTCGAAGTTCTTCACCTTCGCGCCGGCAATTACGCTCAACTCGTTGCCCTTCGAGCCCTTGAGCGTAATGGCGCGCGTGGCCTTGTCGATCGCCGTCACGGTCGCGGCAATCTTCACCACTTCCGCTGCGGCCGCCTTGCCCGGAGCGGTTGCCACAACTCCGCCGGCGGTGGGCGCCGCCTGGGCGCTCGCGGTTCCGGGGACAACGACGAGCAATGCTGCGGCAACAAGCGGAAGGACGGTCTGTTTCATGGTCGACTCCTTGCAATGATGGAAAGCGCCGGTTGTTCGCCAGCGGGTACGCTGCAAACGTCAAAGAGGCGAGCATTCTACCCTGCGCGCGCCCGCTTGCTAGAATCGAAGTCCTCTCCGACCGCACGAGACGAGAAGCCATGACCCAGGACGAGCACAAGCAAGCCGTCGCCCGCGAGGCGATCAAGTACGTCGAGGACGACGCGATCGTCGGCGTGGGCACGGGTTCGACCGCGAATTTCTTCATCGACGAGCTCGCGAAGATCAAGCATCGGATCAAGGGCGCGGTCGCGAGCTCAGTGAAGACCGCCGAGAGGCTCAAGAGCCACGGCATCTACGTCGACGAGCTGAACAACGTCTCGGAGCTGCCCGTTTACGTCGACGGCGCCGACGAAGTGACCGAGCACGGCGCCATGATCAAGGGCGGCGGCGGCGCGCTGACGCGCGAGAAAATCGTCGCAGCTGTCGCGCGCAAGTTCGTCTGTATCGCCGACGCCTCGAAACTGGTCGGCGTGCTGGGCAGGTTTCCGCTGCCGGTCGAAGTGATCCCGATGGCGCGCAGCTACGTCGCGCGTCAGCTCGTACTGCTGGGCGGACAGCCGGCCTGGCGCATGGGGTTCACCACCGACAACGGCAACGCGATTCTCGACGTGCACGGGCTTTCGCTGACGAATCCGGTGGGCATGGAGGCGAAGATCCGCGCCATCGTCGGCGTCGTCACCGTCGGCCTTTTCGCCGCGCGCGGGGCCGACGTGATACTCCTGGGCAGCGATGCCGGTGTGAGGACCTTGAAGCCGAAGGGGTGAGTGCCGCGACGCCGGGTCGGGTCGATGGCAGGCGTGGATCGCGGTCCGGGCCGCCCGCTCTCGGCGGAAATGCAGGCGGTCTTCGGGTGCCGGACAGAGGGATGATTGAGCATCACGCTCCCTGATGCTATGATGCCATACATGCGTACAACGGTCCGCGTAGACGACGAACTCCTCGAACGGCTCAAGGCGCAGGCGCAGAAGGAAAACGTGAGCCTGACCCGCCTGTTCAACCGTGTCCTGAAAGCGGGGTTGCACGCTGGCGCGGCGCAACGGCGAAACCAACCCGTCTACCGCGAACCACCACGTTCCCTCGGAAAGCCCCGGGTTTCGCTCGACAAGGCCCTCGCGCGGGCGGCAGCGCTGGAGGACGAGGAGATCGTGCGCGAGCTTGCGCTGCGCAGGTGAGGATCGTCGACCTGAACGTCCTGCTCTATGCCGTGAACTCGGACGCGGCGCAACACGACGTCGTGCATGCGTGGTGGGAAAAGGCGATGAACGACGAGGAAACCGTCGGACTGCCGTGGGTCGTTCTGCTCGGATTCCTGCGTCTGGCCACCGATCCGCGCATCTTTCCGCGCCCCCTGGCTCCCGAGGCGGCGGCGGAAAGGATCGACAGGTGGCTCTCCCGCGAGAATTTTCGAGTCGTGCGCGAGAACGACGACCACTGGGTGACATTGAAGTCGCTTCTGCGCGTCAGCGGAACGGCGGGCAACCTCACGACCGACGCGCACCTGGCGGCACTCGCGCTCACCCACGGCGCGGCGCTCGTATCATGCGACGCCGATTTCGCGCGCTTCAAGGGCCTGCGTTGGGAGAATCCGCTCGGCTAGCCGGCGGCGACAGCCGGCCGGGACACGCGGCGCACAGCGACGCTACAATCTGCAAATGACCAACCTCGCCGTTCCCGGCCTCGGCACTTTCGCGGACGTCGGCGCCTACATGAATGGCGTCGGCGAAGCAGCGCGCGCTGCCGCGCGCGAACTTGCGCGCGCGGATACCAAGGCGAAGAACGGCGCGCTCGCGGCGATGGGCGCGGCGATCCGCCGCGACGCGCCAAGGCTCTCCGATGCCAATGCACTGGACGTGGCCGCCGCGCGGGAAGCGGGCCACGACGCCGCGTTCGTCGATCGCCTCACGCTCGGCGCCGCGACCATCGCCGCGATGGCGGAAGGTCTGGAGCAGATCGCGGCGCTTCCGGATCCCGTCGGCGAAATCTCGGACCTCAAGTACCGTCCCTCGGGCATCCAGGTCGGGCTGATGCGCGTGCCGCTCGGCGTCATCGGCATCATCTACGAATCGCGGCCGAACGTCACTGCCGATGCCGCCGGGCTTTGCCTCAAGGCGGGCAACGCGACGATCCTGCGCGGCGGCTCCGAGGCGATTCGCAGCAACCAAGCGATTGCCGCGTGCGTCCACGAGGGATTGCGCGCGGCCGGGCTGCCCGAGAACGCGGTGCAGGTGATCGCGACCGCCGATCGTGCCGCGGTCGGACACCTGATTGCCGACGAGAAGCACGTCGACGTGATCGTTCCGCGCGGCGGCAAGGGACTGATCGAGCGCATCTCGCGCGATGCCAAGGTCCCGGTGATCAGGCATCTGGACGGCGTGTGCCATGTCTACATCGACGAGGGCGCCGACGTCGCGATGGCGATCGCCATTGCCGACAACTCGAAGACGCAGCGGTACTCACCATGCAACACGATGGAGACCCTGCTCGTCCATGCGGGCATCGCGGCGCGTGTGCTGCCGCCGCTCGCCGATGTGTACCTGCGCAAAGGTGTGGAGCTGCGTGGCTGCGAACGCTCGCGCGCGCTGGTCCCGGCAATGAAGGCGGCGACCGAGGACGACTGGTACGCAGAGTATCTGGCGCCGATCCTCGCCGTGCGCATCGTCGACTCGCTCGACGCCGCGATCGCGCACATCGCGCGCTACGGCTCGCAGCACACCGACGCGATCGTGACGCAGCATCATGCGCATGCGATGCGCTTCCTGCGGGAGGTCGACTCGAGCTCGGTGATGGTCAATGCCTCGACGCGCTTTGCCGACGGTTTCGAGTACGGGCTCGGTGCGGAGATCGGCATCTCGACCAACAAGCTGCATGCTCGCGGACCGGTCGGGCTCGAGGGACTCACGAGCCGGAAATGGATCGTTCTGGGATCGGGGCAGATTCGCACCTGACCGCCGTGATCCCACGCCCGATGCAACGTGCAACCGAACCGGAGAGCGCGATGACGACGACACGACACCTCGCGCGTCAGTACGAGGGCAGGGTCAGTATCCGGCCCTAAGCGCAGAGCGTCGCCGCCGCCGGGCGAACCAGATCACGGCGGCGGCGATCAGCGCCAGGAACGGCAGCACCGCCCGATTCATCGTCTCCCAGCCGGTGGTCGACACCATCGCGCCAGAGGCGAGCGACGAGACGCCCATCGTCGCGAACACGATGAAGTCGTTCGCGCCCTGGGTGCGCGCCTTCTCGGCCGGCTGGTAGGCCTCGGTCAGCAACGTCGTGCCGCCGGTGTACATGAAGTTCCAGCCGACGCCCAGCAGCACCAGCGCGCCCAGGAAATGCGCGACGGTGTTGCCGTTCAGCGCGACCGCCACGCAGAGCGCGACCAGCACCACGCCCGCGAGAATCACGTTGAGCATGCCGAAGCGCCTGATCAGCGATCCGGTGAAGAAGCCGGGCGCGTACATGCCGACGACGTGCCATTGAATCACCATCGCCGCCGCGCCGAACGGGTGGCTGCAGAAGTCCATCGCAATCGGTGTCGCGGTCATCAGCAGGTTCATGAGGCCGTAGCCGAGGCCGCCGGCGAGCGCCGCGACGATGAACACCGGCTGCCGCACGATGGCCGACAGCGGGCGGCCGCCGCCGGCACGTTCGTCGTGCGTCGGCGGCGGAACGTGCACGCGCGACTGGACGGCGAGCGCGACGATCGCGTACGCGGCGAGCACCAGGAAGGCGCCGAGAAACGGCGTCGAAAAGAGATCCATCGACCGGCGCACGGATTCGGGACCGAGAATGCCGCCGCCGATCCCGCCCGCGAGCACCAGCGAGATCGCCTTCGCCTTGTCCGCGGGCGCCGCCACCTCGGCTGCCGCGAACCGGTACTGCAGACCGATCGCGTTGTAGATGCCGATCACCGCGGTCGCGACGCAATAGAGAACGAAGCTACCCGCCCACATGGCGGATGCCGCGAGCGCGCAACCAGCGACGTTGACCAGCGCGCCGGCCATGAAGCCTGCGCGCCGCCCGACGCGTGCCATCCACAGCGACGCCGGCATCGTGGCCAGCGCCGAGCCGAGCACGTACGTCGTGACGCCGAGCGTGGCGAGCGCCTTGGTGTCGGCGAGCGCGTAGCCGACCAGGCCGTTCATCGAGATGAGGCCCGCTCGCATTGGTGAGCAGCAATGCCTGGCAGCAGGCGAGCAGGAAGATGTCGCGGTACGATGTTCGCATTGCTCGCGCATGCATGGCCGAGGCTTGCGGCAATGGCTATCATAGCGCCATGAACGATCACTCGCTCGCGCAGCGTGTCCTCGATTTCTGGTTCGGGCCGATGCCGCACGCGGAGCGCGACGAATGGTTCCGCAAGGATCCCGCGTTCGACGCGACGATTCGCGCCCGCTTCGGCGACGCCGTCGAAGCGGCGCTCGGCGGGCGCCTACGGCGAGTGGACCGGCGACGCGCACGGTGCGCTCGCGCGCGTGCTGCTGCTCGACCAGTTCACGCGCAACATCTACCGCGACACGCCGCGCGCATTCGCCGGCGACACCCTGGCGCTCGCAACGGCCGTGGCGACGGTCGACGCCGGGCGGCGATCGCGTGCTCGACCCCTACGAGCGCTGGTTCCTGTACCTGCCCTTCGAGCACGCCGAGGATCGCGCGATGCAGGAGCGCTCGCTCGCGCTCTTTGCGCGGCTCAAGGACGAGACGGGCGAAGCCTCCGCGCTCGAATGGGCGGAAAAGCACGCTGCGGTCGTGCGGCGCTTCGGCCGCTATCCGCACCGCAACGCGATCCTCGGCCGCGCCTCGACGCCCGAGGAGATCGCGTTCCTGCAGGAACCGGGGTCGCGGTTTTGACAGCGTCGTTGCCGCTCGCCAGCGCCGCGAAGCAGTCCAACGCGCGGACGCCATGCGCGTCACGGTCGGGAACGTGACGCCCGTACTCGGCATTCTCGGGGGCACCTTCGATCCCATCCATTACGGGCATCTCGAGCTCGCGCGCGAGGTACGTGCTGCGCTGCGACCTCGCCGCGGTGCGGCTGATCCCCGCCGGCGATCCGCCGCATCGTGCCGCACCGGTCGCGACCGCCGCACACCGGCTCGCGATGGTCGAGCTCGCGCTGCCCGAGTACCCCGGACTCGAGATCGACGCACGCGAGATTCGGCGCACGGGACCGCAGCTACACGGTGGTGACGCTCGAGGAGCTGCGCGCCGAGGCACCACTGCGGCCGCTCGCGCTGATCGTCGGCGCCGACGCATTTCTCGGCCTGCCGACCTGGCATCGCTGGCGCGAGCTGTTCGAGCTCGCGCACGTGTCGTCGTCGGCGCGGCCGGGCGTCACCATCGAAGCTGCGCTGCCGCCTGCGCTCGCCGGCAGAATGGTCGCAACGGCTTCGCAGCGACGCGGCCGACCTCGCGGCCACGCCGGCCGGCGCCTTCTTTGTCCAGGCGATCACACCGCACGCGATCTCCGCGTCGGCGATTCGCGCGCGACTCGCCCGCGGCCCCGCGGGGCTCGCTGCGGTCCGCGGTTTGCTTCCCGCCGCGGTTTTGGCCTATATTGACCGCAACCAACTCTACCGCCCACGCCCGGATGCGACTTAACAAGATCCAGAAGACCGCCGTCACCGCTCTCGAAGACATCAAGGCCCGCGACATCGCCGTCCTCGACGTCCGCAAGCTCACCAGCCTCTACGACACCCTCGTCATCGCCTCCGCCGACTCCAACCGGCAGGTGAAGGCGCTCGCGCAACCACGTCCGCGACCGGCTCAAGGACGGCGGTGCGACGATCATCGGCGTCGAGGGCGAGGAGACCGGCGAATGGGTGCTGGTCGACGCGGGCGACATCGTCGTCCACATCATGCAGCCGGCGGTGCGCGCGTACTACAACCTGGAGGAGCTCTGGGCCCCGCCGGCGGTGAAGCGGCCGCACGAAGGCCGCCGCTCGCGCCGCGGCTTGAGCAGGTCAGCGACGACGTTCAGTCGCACCTCCGTAACGGTTTCGCCACGCTGAGAAGCAAGCGTCGCCGAGCCTGCCATGAAGCTTCGCGTCGTCGCGCTCGGCCACCGGATGCCCGGCTGGGTCGCGGCCGGATGGGACGACTATGCCCGGCGCATGCCGCGCGAATTTCGCGCTGGAGCTCGTCGAGCTCAAGCCCGAGCCGCGCGCAGCGCGGCCGGACCGTCGGCGCAAATCCTCGCCGCGGAGGCGACGGCGGATCGTGGCAGCCAGCAAGGGTACGGTCACCGTCGCGCTCGACGAGCGCGGGCAACCGTGGACCACGCGCGAGCTGGCCGACCATCTCGCTCGCTGGCGGGACGAGGCGCTCGACGTCACGTTCGTGATCGGCAGCGCCGACGGCCTCGCCGAGCCGGTCAAGCGCAGCGCCGCTGCCGTTGTCTCGCTTTCCGCGCTAACATTGCCGCACGGGCTCGTCCGCGTCATCCTGGCCGAACAACTCTATCGTGCCGCCAGCCTGCTGGCCGGGCATCCGTATCATCGCGAATGACCCGGGCGCGAGCGACGCATCGGGCCGCGCACCATTCGACTCCAGGTAACGATGAGCACGCCCGCCATCTATCTCGCTTCGAAGAGCCCGCGCCGCGAGGAGCTCCTGCGCCAGCTCGGCGTCGAGTTCACACTTGCTGCGGCTGCGGGAGGCGCCGGGACGCGAGCGCGACATCGTCGAAGGCGCGCTCGACGACGAGCCTCCGCTGCACTACGTCGAGCGCATCGCCCGCACCAAGGCTGCGGTCGGCTGGCAGCGCGTGCTGCGGCGCGGCATTGCCGCCCCGTCCGGTGCTCGGTGCGGACACCGAAGTCGTGCTCGACGGCGATGATCTTCGGCAAGCCGCAGGATGCCGCCGATGCGGCGCGGATGCTCACGCTGCTGTCGGGTCGCACGCACCAGGTGCTGACCGCGATCGCCGTGTGCTGGGAGCAGGAGGTCGTGGCGGAAATCTCGACGTCCACGGTCACCTTCCGCGAGCTTGCGCCCGAGCGAGATCGAGCGCTACGTCGCCACCGGCGAGCCCTTCGACAAGGCCGGCGCCTACGCGGTGCAGGGCAAGGCGGCCGCGTTCATCCGCCGGATCGAGGGCAGCTACTCGGGCGTCATGGGGTTGCCGCTCTACGAGACCGCCGAGGCGCTCGCGCGCATCCGCTTCCCCGTGCTATAAGCATTCGATCGATTTCCGCCGGGCGGCGCCGCCCGTCCGGCCGCACCCGGATTCCCGCCATGACACTGCCCCTGCGATGTCTCATGAAATCCTTATCAACGTAACCCCGCAGGAAACGCGCGTCGCGATGCTCGAACAGGGCGTCGTGCAGGAGCTCCACATCGAGCGAGCGAGCGCGCGGGGCCTCGTCGGCAACATCTGCCTGGGTCGGGTCGCGCGCGTGCTGCCCGGCATGCAGAGCGCCTTCGTCGAGATCGGCCTCGAACGCGCCGCCTTCCTGCACATCGCCGACATCTGGGAACACCGGCAGAACGGTCACGGGGGCAGCGATTCCCGCCCGATCGAGAAGATCCTGCACGAGGGCCAATCGCTGGTGGTGCAGGTGATCAAGGATCCGATCGGCACCAAGGGTGCCCGGCTGTCCACGCAAGTGAGCCTCGCCGGCCGGCTGCTGGTCTACCTGCCGCAGGATTCGCACATCGGCATCTCGCAGCGGATCGAGGACGAGGCCGAGCGCGAGATCCTGCGCGAGAAGCTCCAGCTGCTGCTGCCCGAGGGGCTCGCCGGCGGCTTCATCATCCGCACGATGGCGGAAACCGCGTCCGAGCGCGAGATGCAGAACGACATCGAGTACCTGACCAAGCTCTGGTCCGATCTCACCGCGCGCTCCCGCGAGGTGCCGGCGCCAACGCTGCTCTATCAGGACCTGTCACTGGCGCAGCGCGTGCTGCGCGACATGGCCACCGAGGAAACCGCACGCGTCGTCGTCGATTCGCGCGAGACCTACACCAGGATGATCGACTTCGCGCGCGAGTACACGCCGGCACTCGTCGACCGGATTCAGCATCATCCGGGCGAGCGCCCGCTGTTCGACCTGAACAGCGTCGAGGACGAGATCGAGAAGGCGCTGGCGCGGCGCGTGGACCTGAAGTCGGGCGGCTACCTCATCATCGACCAGACCGAGGCGATGACGACGATCGACGTCAACACCGGCGGCTTCGTCGGCGGCCGCAGCTTCGACGACACGATCTTCAAGACGAACCTCGAGGCGGCGCAGGTGATCGCCCGGCAGTTGCGGCTGCGCAACCTGGGCGGCATCATCATCATCGATTTCATCGACATGGAGAATCCCGACCACCGCGCCGCGGTGCTCGCCGAGCTGAATCGGGCGCTGGACCGCGACCGCACGCGGCTCTCCGTCAACGGCTTCACGCAGCTGGGCTTGGTCGAGATGACGCGCAAGCGAACGCGGGAGTCCCTCGCCCACGTGCTGTGCGAGTCCTGTCCCACCTGCCACGGCCGCGGCGAGCTCAAGACCGCGCAGACGATCTGCTACGAGATCCTGCGCGAGATCCTGCGCGAGGCGAAGCAGTTCAATGCGCGCGAGTTCCGCATTCTCGCGGCGCAGCCGGTGATCGATCTGTTCCTCGACGAGGAATCGCAGTCGCTCGCGCAGCTCGGCGACTTCATCGGCAAGCCGATCTCGCTGCAGGTCGAGTCGATCTACACGCAGGAGCAGTACGATATCGTGCTGATCTGACAGCGGGGTCGAAAACGATCTGGTCCCGGATCCGCGATTTTGTCGGGCGGCTCTTCCGGCGCAAGCCGCCGGAACCGGGCCGCTTCGATGCGGCGCGCAAGTTCGCCTGGCGCGGATGGCTTGCCACCGCGCCCTGGATCTGGCCGCGGCGCGAATATCTTGTCTATATGCCGGCGGGCTGGTCGTGGTGGAAGCGGGCGCCGCTTGTCGTCCTTTGCCACGGCTGCCGGCAAACCCCGGAGGAATTCGCGCAAGGCACGCGCATTGCCGCGCTCGCCGATCGACTCGGTTGCCTCGTGCTGTTGCCGCGGCAAAAGGATTCGGCGAACCCTTGGCGGTGCTGGAACTGGTTCGACCGCGCGGATGCGCGGCGGTCGTGGCGAGACCGCCATCGTGGCGGCGATGATCCGCTCGGTGCGGCGACGCTATCGCGCCGACCGGCGCCGGGTAATGGCCGTCGGCATGTCCGCCGGCGGCGCCCTGGTCGCTGCGCTCGGCGTGCGCCATCCGGAGGTCGTCCACGCGGTCGCCGTTCATTCCGGGCTTGCCTGTGGCGCTGCCGCCTCCGCATTCACGGCGATCAGCGTAATGCAACGCGGACCGGAAACCGATGTGGAGGCGATTGCCGCGCAGGCCCGGAACGATGCCGATGGCTTGCTGCCGGTGCCGCTGCTCGCGATCCATGGCCTGGAGGATCCTGTGGTCGCGCCGGTCAACGCGGTTGCGCTGGTCCGGCAGTTTCTGCGGCTGAACGATCATCCCGCGGTTGACGCGGCAATGCTGCTGTCCGGCGCCTTGCCCCCTGCCGATGCCGAGCGCAGCGAACGGACGGCCGAAGGCCGCGAAGTGACGACCCGCGACTGGCGCATCGACGGGAGACTTGTCGCTCGGCATGTCGCGATCGCGGGCCTTGGGCACGCCTGGAGCGGCGGGGACGACGAATTGCCCTACAACGATGCCGGCGCGCCTGATGCGACGGCGCTGATCGGCAGCTTCCTGCGCGAAGCACTGCCGTAACAGAATGCTTCGTCCTGCGAACAAGGACGACGATGCTCGAAACGCGTACCGGCGCCGCCCCGCGCGCGACACTCGATCACCTGGTCGTCGCGGCGACGACGCTCGCGGACGGCATCGACTACGTCGCTTCGCTCGACTGGCGTTGCCCCGCAGCCGGGCGGCAAGCACGTCGCGATGGGCACGCACAATGCCGTCGTGCGGCTGGGTGAGCGAATCTACCTCGAGATCATCGCGATCGACCCGCAGGGCGCAAGACCGGACGCGACGACGCTGGTTCGGCCTCGACGACATCGCGCTGCAGGCCGAACTCATGGAGCGTCCGCGGCTGATTCACTGGGTCGCGCGCACGAGCGATATCGACCGCTCTGCCGCGACGTGCCCGGTCCCGCTCGGTCCCGTACACCCGATGGCGCGTGGCGATTATCGCTGGCGCATCACCATCCCGGACGACGGCAGCCGGCCGGCGAACGGGCTCGTGCCGACGCTGATCCAGTGGGACGTCCCTGCGCACCCGGCGGATCGGCTCGCCGATTCCGGCGTCTCGATCGCGGGGTTCGCCGCGTCGCATCGCGACCCTGCGCTAGTCCGCGCCGCGCTGGCTGCGCTCGGGCTCGACGGCACCCTGCCGGTCACCTACGACCGCGACACGCGTCTTGCCGCGATGCTGCGCACGCCGCGGGGGATCGTGACCTTGTCGTCCTGACGATTCAACCAAGCGCGCCTCGCGCGGCAACGGGCCACAGGCACTCGACACGCGTGCCGCGCACGCCGACGATCCAGTCGTACAGGTTGACCGTCGGATCGCAATGGCCGGGGACGAGCCACAGCCGGTCGCCGAGGAACCGGCGGGTCGATCCCGGGCGAGACGGCCAGCACGCCATGCTCGTCCGATGCCTTGACGTACTCGAGTCCGCGCGCGCCGTACACCTGCGGCGGGCCCGAATCGAAAGCGAAGGCCTTCAATCCCGCGTCGACGACCACGCGCTCGCGCACCGGCGCGCTCATCACGGACGCAAGCACGAACAGGCTCTGCTCGAAGTGGTGCTGGTCCGGCGCGAGCGCATTGCGGTGGTAGTCGGCATCCATGAAGATGTACGAGCCGGGCTGGATTTCGGTGTACACGCCGCTGTCGCGCTCGTGCTGCCACGTGCCGGTGCCGGCGCCGGTGACGACCGGACAGGCGATGCCGGCGGCCTCGATCGCGCCCTTCGTTTCCGCCGCGAGCTTGCGATGCAAGCGCTATTGCCGCACGTCGTTCCTCGGGCGCGCGCAGGTGCTGGGCCGCGCCGTGATACGCATGGATCCCGCGGAAGCGCAATGCGGGCGTGCGCGCGATCGCCTGCGCGAGCTCGACCGCCGGCGCGCCGGGCAAGACACCGCAGCGATGCGCGCCCACGTCGATCTCGACCAATGCATCGAGCGTCACGCCGGCCGCCCTAGCCGCCGCGCCGAGATGACGCACGTTCGCGGCATCATCCACCAGCACGCCGACGTTCGCCCTGTGCGCCAGCGCCGCGAGCCGCGCGAGCTTGGCCGCGCCGACGATCTCGTTGGTGACGAGCACGTCGCGAATGCCGGCGGTGACGAACGCGTCCGCCTCGCCGACCTTCTGGCAGCAGATGCCGACCGCGCCGCGCTCGATCTGCGCGCGGGCGATGTCGGGACACTTGTGCGACTTCGCGTGCGGTCGCAATGCCACGCCGGCGCCGCGCACGGCATTGGCCATCAGGTCGAGGTTGCGCTCGAAGGGGTCGAGATCGACGACGAGTGCGGGGGTGTCGATGTCGTCGACGGAGTTGCCCGGGCGCGCGGGAAGCGGTTGCGTCATGGGGCGCTGCGATGCTGGCGATACGCCACTTTACACGCAGCCGACGCTCTGCGCGTTAGCGTGTCCAGCGGATTCGCTGCGGGCCTGCGGAATTCCCGCAGCGACTGGCCGCGCGAGAGTCGCGTTGGGCTTACTTCGGTGCGGCCGCTTCCGCAGCCGCGAGTTGCCCGTAGACGATGTGTGCGATCTTCAGCAGCTGCGCGCGATCGACATTGCCCGAGATCGCATAGCCGCAGCGGTCGTCGATCCAGTAGAACACGCCCACGCCGTTCTCGACCGCATAGCGAAACGCGGTTTCCTCGGGGCCGGCCGATTGCTTGCGCACCTGCAGCGAAAGCCGCTGCTTGTCGGCATTTTCGTACATGAACAGCGCCGTCGGCATCTCGTTGCCGGCGACGAGCCGGCCGCCGACCAGCGCGTAGCCGACGCCGTTCAAGTCCGGCGCGTGCACCTGGAAGCCGAGCCGTTTGGTGAGCCAGTTGACGAGGCGCTTCTCCTCCGCCGCCCAGATCTCGACCGGCCGATTGACGTCGGTGGCGTAGAGCGCATGCGCGAACGCGGCTTGCCGCGGGAATGTCGTCGGCGTGCCGCCGCGCTCGACCACCGCGTCGCGGCCGAACCAGCCGAGCCCGACGCCGACGAGCAGCGTCGCGGCGACGGCGAAAGCAGTTGCGAGCCAGCGGCGAACGCGGCGCGTCCCCGCATCCGGCGCCGTTGCCGCCGCGAGCAACCGCTCGGGGATGGGCTCCGCCAGCGCAGGATCGAGTGCGTCGCGCAGCGCCGCATTCTGCGCGCGGATTTCGGCAATGCGCGACGCGAGCGTCGCGTCCTCGCTCAATGCCGCGTCGATCGCCGCCGCCCGCTCGCGGGGAAGCTGTCCATCCGCATACGCGTGGACGTCGGCGTCGGAAATCGGATTGGTCGGTGCGGAGCTCACGGCCGGGCTTTCGTTCTCACTTGACGACGCGCAGCGACGATGCCGGCTCCGCGACGAAGCGCCGGAGCTTTTCCCGCGCGCGGGACAGGCGCGACATCACGGTCCCGATCGGCACCGCCATCACCGCCGCGATCTCGTCGTACCGCAGCTCCTCGACCGCCGCCAGCAAGAGCGTCTCGCGCTGGTCGACCGGAAGCCGCCCCATCTGCTGGACCAACTCCAGCAACTCGACGCGGTCGAGCTGATTCGCGCGCACCGGCAGCTGCCATACGGGATTGCCCGGATCGGCATCGATCGAAATGCTGGCGGCATCGCGCCGCGCGAGCGCGAGCTGGTTCACGTGGACGTTGTGCATGATCGTGAACAGCCACGCGCGCAAGTCGCTGCCCGCCTGCCACAGGCGCCGCTTTTCCCAGGCGCGCGCCAGAGTATCCTGAACGAGATCATCGGCACGGGTCGCATCGCCCGTAAGCACGCGCGCGTAGCGCCTCAGCCGCGGGATCGCCGCGACGAGCTCGGGATGCGGCAAGGCGGCGGCTTCGGGGGCGGGGGGCGGCACGCTGTCGAGTCCAGGTTGTCGCGAAACATAGACGCGCGGCCCCGAAACCGGGGACGAGATCGGGGCCGCGCTTGGCGCGATAGTACTCCGCGCCAACGAAGATGGTCCGGTCTACTTCGCGACGTGCCAGACGCCGTTGAACCCCATCACCGGTCTTGTCGCCCGGCTTCTGGTCCTTCGCCCAGAGGTAGAGCGGCTTGCCGTTGTACGCCCATTGCTTCGCGCCGTCGTCGCGCGTGACGATCGACCAGTCGCCCGAGGGCTTCGCGTCGGCCGCGGCCATCAGCGGCGGCCAATTCGTCGCACATGGCCCGTTACAGACGCTCTTGCCGCTGCCCGCCGCATCGCGGTCGAACGTGTACAGCGTCATGCCGGCGTCATTGGTGAGCACGCCGTCGGTCATCTTGGCCGGAGCCCCCGGCATCATCGTGCTGCACGACGCGAAGGTGAGGGCCAGAGCAAGCGCAACGGTCGCGCGGATGGCAGAAATCATCGGATTCTCCTTGAGGATGGACGGATGGTCGGATCGTCGGATGGATGGATGGAATACACCCCGACAAACAGCCCCGCCATGAGGGTTATTCCCCTATCGACACCTCGCAGAATTCGCGGGATCGGTCCGCGCAGCCGTTCGGCGCGCTGGAGCTGGCGCGGGAAGGCGACGGCGTCACGCCAAACCCGCTGCACGCGGGCGAGCGGCGCGACCCAGGCGCCGCCGCGGTACGCGTCAAGACCGAACGAGGAACAGCGTCGCCAGCCCGAGGAAGATGAAGAATCCGCCGGAATCGGTGACCGCCGTGATCAGCACCGACGACCCGACCGCGGGGTCGCGGCCGAACTTGAGCATCGTCATCGGGATCAGCACGCCCATCATCGCGGCGAGCATCAGGTTCAGGGTCATCGCCAGCACCATCACGAGGCCGAGCGGTATGTCCTTGTAGAGCAGCATGGCGACCAGGCCCATCACACCACCCCACACCAGGCCGTTGACGAGGCTGACGATGATCTCCTTGCGGATCAGCTGCCGCGCGTTGGCGACCGTTACCTGGCCCAGGGCCGCCGCGCGCACGATCATCGTGATCGTCTGGTTGCCGGAATTGCCGCCGATGCCAGCGACGATCGGCATTAGTGCGGCGAGCGCGACCAGTTTCTCGATCGACCCCTCGAACACGCCGATGACCCGCGACGCGATGAAGGCGGTGACGAGATTGATCGCGAGCCACGCCCAGCGGTTGCGGAACGACGCCCATACCGAGGCGAAGACATCCTCGCCCTCGCGCAGGCCGGCCTGCGCGAGCAAGTCCTCCTGCCCGCTCTCGCGGACGAAATCGAGGACCTCGTCGACGGTGACGCGGCCGACGAGCCGGTCGTTGGTATCGACCACCGGCGCGGACACGAGGTCGTAGCGCTCGAACGCGCTGGCGGCCACGTCCGCCTTCTCGTGCTGCATCAGCTTGACGGTCGGCGGCTGCATGATGGCCTCGACCGTCACGTCGGGGTCCGTCACGAGTAGCTTGTTCACCGGCAGCACGCCAAGCAGCCGCTCGCCTCGATCCACTACGAACAGCTGATCCGTCTGCGACGGCAGCTCGTCGCGCCGACGCAGGTAGCGCAGGACGACCTCGACGGTGACGTCGGGACGGATGGTGACATCCTCGAAGTCCATCAGCGCGCCGACCATATCGTCCTCGAAGGACATCGCGGCCCGCAACTGCTCCCGCTCCTCGACGGGGAGGCTCTGGAAGACATCGTCCATCACCTCTTGCGGGAGATCGGGCGCAAGTTCGGCGATCTCGTCGGCTTCGAGCGTCTCGGTCGCCGCGACGAGCTCCTCGGTGTCCATCGAGGAGATGAGCGACTCGCGTACCGCGTCGGAAACCTCGAGCAGGATCTCGCCGTCGCGCTCGGCCTTGACCAGGTCCCAGATGTACAGGCGCTCGTCGAGCGGCAGCGCCTCGAGGACGTACGCGATGTCGGCGGGATGCAGCCGGTCGAGCCGGCGCTGCAGCGCCGCCTTGCTCCGCTTGTAGACGCCGCTCTCGATGAGGTCGGACGGCGCGCTGCCCGGCGCGCCGGCGAGCTGCTCCTGGACCAGCCCTTCGACGAGCCGGTGCTTGCGCAGCAGCGTCGTTACCTCGGCGAGCGCTTCCTGGACGCTGGCGCGCGCCTCTGGCCGCAGCTCTTCGGCGTTATCGAGGGCTTCGGACATGAGGAGGACGGGGCCAAGCGTTGCACTGAAGGGATCGACGACGGACCGCATTCTACGCGCAATGCCCATGGGAGGTGGTGGCTCCCGGAGTCATTACCGCGTTGCTTCTGCGACGAGTATGCCCCGCAGGTTTTCGACGCTCGGCTTGCGATGACGTCGGCACTCGCCTTCCGAAAATTGTCCTCCAGGCGGTGTCGGGCCTCCTGCCCGTTGGGGCATAATTCCAAGGATCTGCGACGAGCGACGAGAATGCCGAAGGGCGCAACGGTCTTGTGCTCGAGTCGGCCGCAGGTCGCGATTGCCGCCATCGAGGGGAGGCGTGGTTACCTTGCGCGAAAGGCCGACCGTTCTCGTCGTCGACGACACGCCCGCCAATGTCGCGTTGCTGGGCGAGATCCTCAAGCCCGATTACCGCGTCAAGGTCGCCGTCGACGGCGACAAGGCGCTCCGGCTCGTCGCGTCAGGCTCCCCGCCAGACCTGATCCTGCTCGACGTCATGATGCCCGGAATGGACGGGTACGAAGTATGCCGTCGTCTCAAGGCGAGCTCGGCAACCTGCAGCATTCCGGTGATTTTCGTGACCTCGATGGGCGAGGTCGAGGACGAGATGACGGGCCTCGCGCTGGGTGGGGTCGACTACATCACGAAGCCGATCAGCGCGCCGATCGTCAAGGCGCGGGTCCGCACCCACCTCGCGCTCCACCAGCACGAGAAGGAAATGGAACGCATGATCGCGAGGCTCGAGGCGCAGGCGGCCGAGCTCGCAGAGTGGAACCGGACGCTGGAACGGCGCGTGGCGGAAGAAGTCGCGCAGGTCGAGCGGCTGGGCCGCCTGAAGCGTTTCCTTTCCCCGTCGGTCGTCGACTTGCTGCTCTCAGGTTCGGCGGAAGATCCGCTGAAGAGCCATCGCCGGGAAATCGTGGCTGTGTTCGTCGACTTGCGCGGCTTCACGGCGTTCACCGAGACGTCGGATCCCGAGGACGTCATGGACGTCATCCGCGAGTATCACGACGCGCTGGGCCAGCTGGTCATGGCCTTCGGCGGCACGCTCGAGCGTTTTGCCGGAGACGGGATCATGATCTTTTTCAACGATCCGCTGCCCGTCGACGATCCCGCGACAACGGCGGTCCGCATGGCGTTGGCCATGCAGGAGCGCTTCGGCGCGCTGACGCAGGGATGGCGCAAGCGTGGCTATGATCTGGCGATGGGCATCGGCATAGCGCAAGGCTATGCCACGATCGGCGCCATCGGTTTCGAAGGGCGCCGCGACTACGGTGCGATCGGGACCGTGACCAATCTCGCCGCGCGCCTCTGCGGCGAGGCGGCGGGGGGCCAGATCCTCATCTCCCGGCGAGTGCAGGGATCCGTCGCCGGCCTCGTCGCAGTGGAACCGGTCGGCGAGCTTTCGCTCAAGGGCTTCCATCGTCCGGTGGCGGCATACGCCGTACAATGCCCGCCGGACGCATCCGGCGCCGCGCCCGCCTAGCGGACGGCAGCGGATGCGGCTGCGCAACGTATCCTCGTGGTTCTTCCCCATCGTGCTGTTCGCGCTGGGCGCCAATGCGCTGCTGCTGTTGCTGATCAAGCAATCCTACGATTCCGTCGTCGCCGCGCAGCAGCACCGGCAAAGCGCACTGGAGCTCGCCGACGAGCTGCACCGCGAGACGGAGCAGCTCGCACGGCTCGTGCGCGCGTACACCGCGACCGGGGAGCCCCGGTACCTCCTTTACTACTACGACATTCTCGCCGTGCGTCAGGGCGAGAAGCCGCCCCCAGCGCAGTTCAACGCCAGGTCGTATTGGGACGATGTCATCGCCGGCCGGATCAAGCACAGCATTCCGAAGGAAGGGCAGCGACGCTCGCTCGCGGACCTGATGCGGTCGCAGGGCTTCAGCGACGACGAACTGGTCGCGCTGAAGGGCGTCGTGGACGCCACCGCGGCAATGAACCGGATCGAGCAGGTCGCCTTTGCCGCGACCCAGGGTCTCTACAATCCCGAGACCCGCGAGTTCGTGTCGGACGGCACGCCGCGCCTGGACTTCGCCAGCAAGCTCGTCAACGGCGATGCCTACAGTGCCCTGAAGGCGGACCTCTCGACGGCGGTCGATCGCCTGGTGTTGATGACGGACCGTCGTACGCGCGACGAGGCGGCCGCGGCGGGAAGGGCGCTGGAACGCTGGATCCTGCTTTCGTTGATCAGCATGGCCGTCACGATCGGCCTGGTCATCCTTTCCATGCGCATCATCCTGCGCCAGGTGCTGATCCCGATTCATCGTCTCGGCGAGGGTGTGGATCGTCTCGGCGCGAGCGATTATTCGACGCGGATCGGCCGCCTCCAGGGGGTCGAGGAATTGGCCGCGCTCGGCCGCACCTTCGACTCGATGGCCCAGGCCATCGAGGACGACATCGGTCGCCGGCACGCGGTGCAGAAGGAGCTCGAGGCCGCGCGAAAGCAGGCGGAGGACGCGACCCACGCGAAATCGATGTTCCTCGCCAACATGAGCCATGAGATCCGGACGCCGATGAACGCCATCCTCGGCATGGCGTATCTTGCACTCAAGACGGACCTCACCGCGCGGCAGCACGACTACGTGAGCAAGATCCACAACGCCGCCAAGTCGCTGCTCGGCATCATCAACGACATCCTCGATTTCTCTAAAGTGGAAGCGGGCAAGCTGGAGCTCGAGGAGGGGCGCTTCCGCGTTGAGGATGTCGCCGGCAACGCGCTTTCGCTGCTGCGGCAGCGCGCGCACGAGAAGGACATCGAGCTGCTGTTCGATGTCCGGGAGGCACAGCTGCTCGGCGATGGCGGCGCGCTGATGGGCGACGCGCTGCGGCTGGGCCAGGTGCTCACCAACCTGCTCTCGAATGCCGTCAAGTTCACGCACAGCGGGTACGTAAAGCTCACGATTGTGGTCGAGGCTCGTGATGCCGAATCCGAGAGGTTGCGCTTCACGGTCCGCGACACCGGCATCGGGATGTCCGACCAGGAGGTCGGTCGGTTGTTCCAGGAATTCACGCAGGCCGACGGATCGACCACGCGCAAGTACGGGGGCACCGGGCTCGGACTCACCATCTCGAAGCGAATCGTCGAGTTGATGGGAGGTCGGATCTGGGTCGAGAGCATCCCCGGTCAGGGTTCGAGCTTCATCTTCACGGCCCGCTTCTCGTTGACCCGGCCACCCGCGCCGCCGTCGCCGCCGTTGCCCCGCGCGGAATCGATGCGGGTTCTGGTGATCGACGACCAGCGCGACGCCCGCATGGCGCTTGCCGATCTGCTGGGCGCGCTTGGTGTTGGGGTTGCCACCGCCGGTTGCATCGATCAGGCCGATGACGGCGACACGGCACTGACGATGAACGAACGGGCCGAGCGAGACGGGCACCCCTACGACCTCTTGCTGATCGATTGGGTGATGCCGCGGCTGGATGGCGAGGGGGTGCTCAAGGCGCTGTATTCCGGCAATCGACGCCGGGTTCCGCTTCCGGTCGTCGTATCCGCTTATGATTCGGAAATCATACACAGCAGGGCCGAAGAGCTTGGCGCCCGCCATTTCCTGCCCAAGCCCGTACTCCCCGAGTCGCTGCGTGAACTGGTCAGGGGGCTTGTCGGAGGCGAAGCCACCAGCCCGGCCGAGTCCGGGGAGGCGGCGATCGATCTCGCGGGAATGCGCGTGCTGGTAGTCGAGGACAATCCGATCAACCAGCAGCTGGCCGCCGAGCTCCTCCAGAGCAGGGGCGTCGCGGTCGACGTCGCCGGCAATGGACAGGAAGCGATCGATCGGATCATCGCGCAGCCGCCGGACCATTACGGTGTCGTGCTGATGGACCTGCAGATGCCGGTCCTTGACGGGTACGACGCCACGCGATTGCTGCGTCTCGACGCCCGCTATCTGAACCTGCCAATCGTCGCGATGACCGCGCACGCCTTGGCGGAGGAACGCGAGCGGTGCCAGGTGCTCGGCATGAACGGGCACATCAGCAAGCCGATCGATCCGGACGTGCTGTACGCGACCCTCGCCGGCTTCCGCGAGGGCAGCGACGTTTCGCGTCCCGGGCCAGTAACGCATGCTGCCGCGAGTGCCGCTGCGACGCTAAGCGTTCACGAGGCAGCGCTGCCGCACATCGCCGGGCTCGACACCGATGCAGGATTGCGCCACGCCGGCGGCAGGCCTGCCTTCTATGTGCATCTTCTGCAACGCTTTGCCCGCGATTACGCCGGATTCGCGGCCGACGTCGATTCCATGCTGGCGTCATCGCGCTGGGACGACGCGGAACGGCAAGCCCACACGCTCAAGGGCCTCGCCGGGAGTCTTGGCGCAACCGACGTGAAGCCGCGGGCTGCCGCACTGGAAAGCGCCGCCCGCGCCCGCGATATGGCCGAGGCGCAAGCCGCATTGGCCAGTATCGGCGCGAGCCTGGCGCCGCTGGTGGCGGCCGTCGACGCCCATTACGCCCTCGACGACCGGGCAGAACCACGCGTCGAGCACCGCCGCCACAGTCACGCTGTCCGCGTGGATGCTCGGATTGCACAGCCTGTTGCAGGAAGGCGACGTCGAGGCGAGGAACTACTGGGAATCCAGGCCGCGCGCGATCGACGGGTGCCTGCCGGCCGATGTCGTCAGGCGGATTTCGCTCGCGCTCGAGAGCTTCGATTACGAAACGGCCATGGGCCTGCTGCCGGAAGATCCGGCGAAACAGGGTCGATCATGAGCGGTCGCCGCGCTGCGTGGCTGCCGCGCGTCCTGGCAGCTGTCCTCCCGGTTCCGGTCGCGGCGGCCGACTTCTCGCTCGGAACGGTCGACTTCTCCGTCTCGGGCTTCGGCACGCTGGGCTATGCGGTCTCCGACCAGCCCTACACCTATCAGCGCTTCATCGACGAGACGGGCACGTTCAGGCGCGACTCGCTGGCCGGCCTGCAGGTCGATGCCAGGTTCGCCGGCAAGTTCGGGGCGACCGTCCAGGTCAAGGTCGCGCCAGACGCAACCAACGACAACCGATACGAGGTCAGCGTCCCTTGGGCGTTCGTCTCGTTTCGCCCCGCCAACGACTGGCTCATTCGCGTTGGGAAACAGCGGATCCCGCTCTACCTCTATTCGGAGACGGTCGACGTCGGGGTCACCTACGACTTCGCGCGGTTGCCGACCGAGATGTACTCGATCATTTCGAGCAACGACTTCACTGGCCTCTCGATCGGCAAGACCTGGGCGGTGGCCAACGGCGAACTTTCGCTCGATGTCTTCGGGGGCAAGACGACCGCGGACTACCGCTTCTGGTTGCGTGACAACGTACCGCCGATTCAGACGTCGGGCGCGTTCTACGTTTCGGAGGATGTAACCGCAGGCGGTGCCGTCCTTTCGTACAGGCCAGGACAGGATACGTATCGGATCGGGGTCAACTGGGCGAAGGGAAAGCTGAAGGGCGGAGAGCCGCTGCCCACGTCGTTTCCGTTCGTAACACTGGCGCCGGGGATCGGCTACTACCAGGTAGACGACTCGATGCCCGGGCCCGGTGGGGCGAGTGTCGAGAGCGAATCCGTAACGGTCGTGACATTGGGGGCCGAGATCGGAATGGGAGGAGGCTTCCGTACCGTTGGCGAACTGGCGCGAACGTTTGGGCCGAGCTACGACATCTCGCTGGCGTCCACGCGCGGCTATGCCGCGCTGCTCAAGACGATCGACAAGTGGGCACCGTACGTCATGTACGCGTTCCTTCGTTCGGCTTCGCCCCCACGCAATTTCTACCTTGCCGTGAACTACAACACGGTGCCCGGTTTCATCCCGGGGGCGGCGCTGATCAACGAGTCGCAGCGGATCGGGGCGGACCATCTTCTCGCGTGGGACCAGCACTCATGGGCCGTGGGCACCTCGTATTCGCTTTCCGCCGCCAGCAAGTTAAAGGCCGAGGTATTGCGCGCGCGCATTGGCCAGATGTCGGGCCTGGTCGACGCGCCGTCCGGCAGCAATGTCCAACACCAGAACATCACCGTGTTCTCGCTGTGCTATAACTTCGTCTTCTGATCGGCATGCCCGTGTACAGGAAAGGCATTCCGGCATTCCTGATCGCGCTGGCGTGCGTGGCGGCCGATACGCACGCTGCCGGCGGTGTCGTCGTCATCGGCCATGCGGGCCTCAGCCGCCTGGATGCCGCGACGCTGCAGAAGATCTACACGGGCAAGGTCATCGAAGTGGACGGGATTCCCGTCACCGCGGTAAACGCCAGCGCCGGCAGCGAGATCCGCAACCGCTTCCTCCACGCGTTCCTCAATCAGGACGAGGACCGGTACACTGCGTACTGGACGGTGCGTCGGTACATCGGCAAGGGTGCATCGCCGCGCGAATTGTCGAACAGCGCCGCCGTCATCAATTATGTGAAGGCCACGCCCGGGGCGATCGGCTACATCGACGAGACGGACCTGCAACCCGGGTTGAATGTCTTGCTGAAGTAGCAGTGCCATTG
Organism: uncultured beta proteobacterium; assembly: GCA_963809965.1. Classification (GTDB taxonomy): domain Bacteria; phylum Pseudomonadota; class Gammaproteobacteria; order Burkholderiales; family Casimicrobiaceae; genus CAIWHR01. The sequence continues at coordinate 63,438 of CAWELU010000061.1, read as the reverse complement.
GCCGGAACGCAATCGCATTTGCTCCGTCCCTGTCAACGTAATGGCGCCGATCTGGCCGGCCTGGCACCGGCGGACAACGGCATCGACATGCTCGCGCGTCCGGGTTGTGCGACGTCGACCGCGCCAAGGCCGAGGCAAGGGATTCGGTTCGGTCGGTGTGGTTTGCTTCACCGGCCGAACCGAATCCCTTGCCCGTCCCACCTCCTCCTACGGCAACTTCTCCTACGGCAACTTCTCCTACGGCACGTCGGCTGACGGCATTCGTGCCCGAATGATCTCGATCTTCCGGAGAAGGCCCGGGGCGCCTGGGTTGCGCTCGTAGAAGCGGGGATTGGGCGCCATCGCGGCCAACCGCGCCGCCTGCTCCGACGAAAGCTGTGCCGCGGAAATGCCGAAGTACCGTCGCGCGGCCGCCTCGGCACCGAACACGCCGTTGCCCCACTCGATCACGTTGAGATAGAGCTCGAAGATCCGGTCCTTCGGCAGGATCGCTTCCAGCAGCACGGTGATGATCGCCTCTTCGCCCTTCCGCCAATAGCTTCTTGCCGGCGATAGAAACAGGTTCTTCGCGAGCTGCTGCGTGATCGTCGAGCCGCCGGCGACGACCCGCCCGCGCTTCTGGTTCTTCTCGAGCGCGAGCTGGATGCCGTCCCAGTCGAAACCCTCGTGCTCGACGAAGTTGGCGTCCTCGGCGGCGATCATCGCGCGCTTCAACGGCGCTGCGATCCGCGCGTAGGGCACCCAGACGATATTTCGGTTCGAGCCCGCGGCCCTTCGCTCGCGCCTCGTCCGCCCGGTACGCCATGAACGCGGTTTCCCGCGGAGGCTCGTACCGGTACCACAGAATGTGCGCGGTAATCCATCCGAGCCAGAGCAACGCGAGCGCGAAAAGCGCGCCCAGCGTCCAGACGAAGATGCGTCGCAGTGCCGCCACTTCACCGCTCCGCGCTCGGCGCGGTCCCGGTCGCAGCCAAGGCGACGATGCCCGGTGCGCGATGCCGAGGGGCGCCGGATCGGCCCTCACTCACTGCGGAGCTCTTCGCCCTTGGTGAACATCCATGTCCGCGTGATGTGCAGCACGTCGGTGTCGCGCTTGATGTCAGGCGGGAAGGGCGAGAACGGCGCCGACATCTCGACGATCTTCACCGCTGCCGCGTCGAGCACCCTCTGTCCGGACGAGCGGTTGATCTCGACATTCTCGACGCTGCCGTCGCTACGGATCGAAACGGTGATGAGCAGGCTGCCGTAGAGCTTGAGCTCCCGCGCCGCTTCCGGATAGTTGAGGTTGCCCACGCGCTCGATCTTGAGGCGCCAATCCTCGACGTAGCGCGCGAAGCGGTATTCCTCGGCCCGGGCGCCGACGAACCGGCGCTTCGGCCGCTGCTGGTAGACCTCCATCTCCTTGGCGATCTGCGCCTCGAGTCGCATCGCCTCGAGCGTGCGATGCATCAGCTCGTTCACGGACGGAAGATCGGCGGCCTCGGTCGGCGGCTCGGGCTTCGGCGTGGGGGGAGCGGTCGGCGCGCTGTTCAGCCGCGTCAGCAGCTCCTTCGTCTGCTGCTCCAGCACTTCGACCTCCTGGGTGGTGGCGGTGATTTCCTGATTCGCGCTCTGCTTCGGCAACACGGGCAGCGGCGTCTTGGCGCGGCGTTCCGCGTCGGTATTGCCTCCGCCGTCGAGATTCGCCTGCGCCAGGATGTCGGCCTTCGCGGGCTTCGATTTCGACGTCGCGTTGACGAGCGCGACTTCGAGGGGCGGGCCGCGGTCGAGCATCTTGCGCAGGTCGAACGGCTGGAACCGGATCGCGAGGATCAGCAGGTGGATGGCGATCGAGATCAGGAGGGCCGAAACGAGCAGCCGGTTGCCGCGATCGAGGCCTTCGACGCCGGGAAACCAGATGACCGGCTCTGCCCACGTGGCTGCGCCGCCGCTGCCTGATGAACGCACGGTTGCCTCCCGAGGGGTGGCCACGGGGGGCGCTTTGGGGGAGGCAGGTCGACGCGGCAAGAGCGGGATTCGCGGGTATTCAGCGGCCTTTCAATTGTAGCGTGGGGCTCACGCTGCGCGCATGCGCCGTGATCGGTCAGCTCACGAGCCCGGCATACCGGCACTCGAGGGTCGACGTCAGGAGTCCGATACGGCCGATGCCGACGCGGACCGGCGTCTGCGGGGCGAGTGCCGGCAAATCTGGCAGACGCACGACGAGCGGCAATCGATCGAAGCGCACGAGGTTCTCGCGCAATACCGTCGCCGTCGTTTCCGCCACCCCTTCCTGCAACAGCCAGCGCAGGCACCAGTAATGTTCCATCCGGTCCTGGAACTCGGCGTACTGCGAGTATGTTGCCTCGAAGTCGGCCAGCGACGCGTGCAGCTCCGCGTCATTATCGGCGTACGGAGGCTTTTCGTGCGCCAGGATCGCCAGCAGCTGCCGCTGGTTGACCAGGTCGCTGTAGCGTCGCAACGGCGAGCTCGCCCACAGGTAATGCGCGAGCCCGAGCCCCTGATGCTCCGCGGGCCGGGTGCTCATCTTCACCTTGCCGTTCGCCTGCGTGCGATACAGCCCCGCGACGCGCGCATCGGCGAGCAGCTTGCCCCACGTGCTGTTGGCGAAGATCATCAGTTCCGAAACGATCTTGTCGAGCGGCGCGCCGCGCGGTCGCGGGACGATGCGCACCTGCCCGGGCTCACCGACTGGCGAGGGCAATTCCCAGTCGACGTAGAAGCTGTAATCGATCCGGGGGAAATCGGGCTTGCCGCGATCCGCGGCGAGTGCCTGCGCGAACTTCCACAGCACGCGCAACTCCGGCGTCCATGGCGGATCTTCCGGAGAGGGCAGGTCGTTGGCGAACGCTTCGCCGATCTCGTGGAGCCGCAGGTTGGCGGCGATCGGCACGCGGTCCACGCGCGTCTCGTGTCGGACCAGCGTGCCATCCGGCGCAATTTCGGCGTAGAGCGACAGCGACGGCGGCGTATGCGATTGCGCCAGCGTGAAGGCGTCGACCACCTCGTCGGGCAGCATCGTTATCTTGCGGCCCGGCATGTACACCGTCGACAGCCGGGCACGTGCGACGGCGTCCAGCGGTGAGCCGCGCGCAATCGCGAGCGCGGGCGCGGCGATGTGGATGCCGATCTGCCAGTGGCCACTATGAAGCTCACGCACCGAAAAGGCGTCGTCGATCTCGGTCGTCGTTGCGTCGTCGATCGAGAATGCCCGCACATCCGCCGTCGGGAGATCGGGCGGCGGCGACGGCGTGCCCCACGCAGGGAAATCCGATCCCTGCGGAAAGGCCTCGACGAGAAACGCGTTGAAGTGATATTCATGCGACGACGGGATCGCCCCGCAGTCGGCCAGCAGCGCGACGGGGTTCGTGTGCATCGCCTCGCACGCGGCGGCGAGCGCCTTCCACTCGAGCGCGCCCTTGTCCGGCTTGTACAGCAGCATCGGGAGCTTCGCGCGCAACGGCTCGGGCAGACGATGCGCACGCAGTTCGTCGTTCCATTCGGCAATCTGCAGCGCTTCGCGCTTCTTCCGCTCGACCGACGCCAGGGCCGCGGCCAGCGCCTCCGGTGGCGCCCTTCGGTAGCGTCCCTTGCCACGCTTGTAGAAATACATCGGTGCGGCGGCCAGCGCGAGGGCTGTCGCGGCGGCTTCAGCCGGCGGCGGAGTGTGACCGAAATACTCGCCGGCCAGATCGGCAAAGCCGAACTCGTCGTCGCTGGAGACTTCCCACAGGAACTTCGGGTCGAGCTCCGCCGCAAGCTTCTGCGCGGCGGCCATGAGCGCGCCCGGGGACGGATCGGAAAAGCGCAGCAAGACCGCCGCGGCCTTGACCTTCAGGCGCTTGCCCGAGACGGCCTCGACCTGCAGCGACGAATCGTTGTCGGCAAGGACGGCGCCGGCCTTGAGCTGGCCGTCGTCCTCGAAAAAGACGTGCATGGGAGCCTGACAGGGAGCAGGCGCTCGCGCGCCCGCAGGGCGGCGCGAATTATATCGCGCCGGACTTGAACTGTCGCAATCCAGATCTGAATTGTCGGCCAACGTCAGATCGCAGTTACCCTCGACGGGCCGAGACCGGCAAGGAGCGGAATCCGAGGCCCGTCGCACAATTGTTTCAAACTAGCGAGAGACCACCAACGACAAGGGCCGCTACCGCGGCCCTTGTTCATGATTGCGCAATTATCAGCCTATAAGGCTAATCGACCGTCCGCCGCAATACGCGCAATCCGCAAACTCGCCGAGCGATTTGGAATACCAAGCTGTCATTCCATCCCAAATCCCGCGCGAAAGAAGTCAACGGCTTTGGACCGCGATTGAAAGGCCTTGCCTGGGTTCGGAACGAACTCTACCTCTCCACCCAAGCCTTTGTGGGAGAAAGGATCGAACGCCGTAAATGATGGCTGCAACCGGTCCCACGCATGATAGGCGTTCGTATAGACATTGACTGAGACATTCGGGAATGGCGCTGCCAGCGCCTGGCACGGTCCAGCACCCTCATCGTAGTCGTCGCGGTCCCCAATCTGAATTAGCACCGGACTCCCCGTGAGGGTTTTGAACTCAATACCAGGCAACCCGGCGGAATACGCCCAACAAACAGGATAGTGCGCAACATGAGCGGCGAACTTAAGGCCCCCGCCAAAGCGCTCGGTGTGCAGTTGGGTAGCCGAAAGCATCGTTACCACGCCGCCCCAAGAAAATCCGAGTATGCCGATCCGGTCAGGGTCGATATCGGGATTCTGCGCGAGGAATCTTAGTGCGCTGAAAGCGTCCGGCACTGTCAACGTTGGCAAAGCTGGACGGTCGCTGCCACCTGTCAGGCCTCGAGCTGCCCACATATCGATTTCCAAGGTCGCGATTCCAGCGTTGTTCAATGCCTCGATGTAAAGGCCCCCTCGACTATCGAGTCCCGAAGATCCGTGCAAGACAACGACGCCCGGTATTTTCTGCGCCGGCGCACCGCTTACCAAGTTCTCGGCGCCGCCAACCGGTATACGCAGGACTCCGGAGATAGTGAGGGGCTCATTCGGAGAAAGGAGATTTGGCGATTGGAAGCTGACGTACGAAACCGCAGGAAAATCGGCGTCAACTACGCCCGCCTGCGCCGTCAGGGAAAGAAGTAGAGCAACTAAGCCCAATATTGCGTGCCTGGTTGTTGGCATGTCCGTCTCCTCCTGAAAAAGCGGAACTACTTTGGAACGATAACCCCGGCATGGTCGCCGGAATTGGTGCTGCTCCAATGGGACGATACTGCTCATGCGGGGGTCGGTGTTTCCGCCGGGTTCGGGCACATTCGAGCCTATTTCGGCCCTTTGCCCTTCGGGTTCAAGCTGCCTCACGAATTCACGAACCGGAGCGAATCGTAACCTGCTTTAGCTCGTGGCATCAAAACACGCGCACAGGGGTCGACTCGGACCTGTCGTTGATCTCGAGAGCCGACGCTCGCCAGAGTATCCGATAGATGGAAAGTACCGCAGCCATGAGTCCATCGGCCTCGGTCGTCGAATGGGCCGCGATTCGATCAGATAGTGGCCCTAAGGTCGAATCCCGATTCGGGCACCCAGACGGCCTCGCGTGAGCTCAACGCCCGCCGCGCGCACGGCCGCGCACCGGCATCCGGTTCATTGCGACGGCTTGTCAGCCCTTGTAACCCAGAAGCTTCGGCAGCAACAGCACGGTGTCCGGCACGAACGTGATCAGTCCGAGCGCGAGGATCATGATCAGCAGGAAGGGGACTTCCTCGCGCACGATGTCGCGCATCGGCACGTCGGCGATCTTGGTCATCATGAACAGCAGCAGCCCGTAGGGCGGCGTGATCAGCCCGAACATGATGTTGACGATGGCCATTACGCCGAAGTGAACGGGATCGATGCCGAGCGCCACCGCCGTGGGCAGCAGCACCGGCAGGATCACGAGGATGATCGTCGTACCTTCCAGGAAGCAGCCGAGGACCAGCAGCAGGACGTTGACGAACAGCAGGAAGACGATCGGCGACAGCTCGTGCGCCTTCAGGAACGCGCTCAGCGTCTTGGGAATGTTCTCCGCCGTGATCACGTAGTTGAACACCAGCGCGCCGGCGATCAGCATCCCGATCGAGACCGTGATGCGCGCGCTGGTGACCAGCGAGTGGTAGATGTCCCGCGGGCGGACGCTGCGGTAGAGGAACACCGAGATCAGCAGCGCGTACAGGGCCGCGACGGCGGCCGCCTCGGTGGGCGTCGTGATGCCGCTGTACAGGCAACCCAGCAGGATCACGGGCATCAGCAGCGCCGGCAGCGCCTGCCACGTGATCCGTGGCAGCTCGCGCAGCGGCACGCGCGCGTCGACCGGGAAGTTCCGCCGCTTGGCGGTGAGCCCGATGAGCACCATCTGGACCACCCCGATCAGGATGCCGGGGATCACGCCACCGAGGAACAGGTAGCCGAGCGACGTGTCCGACACCAGGGCGTAGAGCACGAGCGGGATCGACGGCGGCAGAATGGGCCCGATGACCGAAGACGCGGCGGTCAGCGCGGCGGCGTACGCGGGCGTGTACTTGCCGTCGCGGGTCATCAGCGTCTGCATGAGCTTGCCCGGAAGCGGCGGCGTCCGCGAGCGCGGAGCCCGACATGCTGGCGAAGATGATGCTCTGCAGCACGTTGACCTGCGCCAGCCCGCCGCGGAAGCGACCGACGATCGCATTGCAGAACTTGAGCAGCCTGTCCATGATACTGCCGGTGTTCATGAACTCGGCGGCGAGCACGAACAGTGGGATCGCGAGCAGCAGGAAGCTCGTGTACATGCCGTTCAACAGCTGCTCGGCGGCGGTCCCCATGTCGAGGCCCGCGAGGAACAGGTAGAGGATCGAGCCGCCGATCATCGCGTACGCGACCGGAAGCCCGAGGACGCTCAGGGCGACGATGGCCACGAGCGGCCAGGGCGAAGGGACTGGTCGGGTTCATAGGCCGGAGCTCACGTCAATTTCGTCCTTGGCGGCGGTCTCGGCGCCCGCGTGCCAGCGACCACAGCGCCCACAGGTAGCGGACGACGACGCCACGGCGAAGACGCACGTAGACCGAGTACAGGATGTCGAGGCGGATCTTGAGGTACGACGTGCTCTCGACCTTCATGAAGGCGACGTACTTGATCGTCGCCGGCAGCGACATCGCGAACAGGACGACGGTCGCGGCCGCGACCAGCATGCCGACGACGCGTCGCCCGCGCGGGCCCAGCGATCCCGACACGAGGTCGAAGCGGATCTCCTCGCTCTCCTTCAGCCAGAACGCCGAGCCCAGCAGCACCATGTACAGCCAGGTAATGACCGAGAGCTCCGACGTCCAGCCGATCGGGAAGTTGAAGAAGTACCGGAAGACGATCTGGATGATGAACGCGACGAACATGATGCCGAGCAGGCCGGCGACGACGTTCTCCGCGCGTCGCCGCATCCAGTCGACGGCTGTCGCAATGGTCGAATGCATGGCATTCTCCGGTCCTCCGCGGACCTTGCGGTCACTCGCCCCCCCGGGCGGACCGCCGGCATGCGCGGCGGCCGCACGGGCCCCGTGGAGGCGCGGGCCGCTGCTGCGGCTCGCGTAGTGCGATCAGGACTTCAGCGCGTTGATCTTGTCGAGCAGCCCCGGCGGCCACGACTTGGCCTCGTCGGAGGCGAGGTAGACCTTCTGCGCGTAGGCGCGGAACGCGTTGACGTCCGGCGCGTACACGTCGAGGCCCTGCTTCTTGAAGCCCTCGGCGAGCTCCGCCTCGCGCTTCAGGTGCTCGGCCGTGCTCCACGCGATCGCCTTGTCGGCCGCGGCCTGGAAGGACTTCTGCTTCGCGGCGTTCATGCCGTTCCACGTCTTCAGGTTGACGGTCAGCAGGTCGAAGCCGACGAGGTGCGACGTCAGCACGATCTGCGACATCACCTCGTAGAACTTCATGTTCTGCACGTTCGGCAGCGGGTTGTCCTGGCCGTCGATCGCGCCGGTCTGCAGGCCGGTGTACGTCTCGGCGTACGCCATCGGCGTCGGATTGGCGCCGAGCGAGCGGCCGAGCAGCTGCCACGCGTCGCCCGGCGGCATCCGCAGCTTGATGCCGGCCATGTCCGCCGGCTGTGTTGATCTTCTTCTTCGGCTTCAGGCCGACCTGCCGCGTGCCGAAGAACGTCGGTCCCAGGATCCTGACCTTGAGCTGGTCCTCGACCGTCCTTCTTCATCTGCGCGCCGAGGTCGCTCGCGAAGAACGCGTTCAGGTGGTTCGCGTCGCGGAACAGGTAGGCCGACGTCAGGATCGACCACGCCGGGATCTGCTTGGAGATGTCCTGCGGCGCGACGTTGCCGAGCTCCAGGTTGTCGCGCTGCAGCGCGACCAGCTCGGTCCCCTGCTTGAACAGCGTGCCACCGAGGAACGTCTCGACCGTGTAGTCGGCCTCGATCTCCTTGGCGAAGATCTTGATCATGTCCGCGCGGATGTCCTTGTCCGAGAACACCGCGGCGAAGCGCAGCTTCGGCTTGTCCTGCGCCCACGCGGGGACGAGGCCCGAGGCCGCGAGCGCGGCGCCGGCCTTCAGCAGGGAACGACGGTCGATCTTCATTTCCATGGACTCCTCCGTGACGAAGTGAATGAATGCCGCAGCTCGCCCGCTAGTGCACGGCAAGCCAGCTCTGCACGATGTCGGCGACCGTCTGGCGGCGGCGCGCCACGTCCCCCTTCCCGCCCATGTCGCGCTGGAAGAGGGTGCCGAACGTGTACTGGTTGGTGACGTTGAACATCCCGAGGGCCGCGATCGCCATGTGGACGTCGATCGGGTCGACGTCGCGGCGGAACGTTCCCTCGGCCTGGCCGCGCGCGATCACCCGGCCGAGCGTGTCGACGATCGGCCGGTTGAGCGTGCGCAGCGACGGGAACCGCTTCATGTGACGGCCCCGCGCCTGGTTCTCGGCAACCACCAGCCGCACGAAGTATTCGTGCTCGACGTAATAGTCGTACGTGAAGTCCACGATGCGGCGCATCGCCTCCGCCGGCGGCAGGTCGTCGAGCTCGAGACCGCGCTCGGCGTCGCGGATCTCCGCGTAGACGCGCTCGAGGACGGCGAGGTAAAGCCGCTCCTTGCTGCCGAAGTAGTAGTTGATCAGCCCGCGCGTCGTTTGCGTGCGCGCCGCGATCGCGTCCATGCTCGCGCCCTCGAAGCCGTTCGATGCGAACTCGGCGATCGCGGCCGCAAGGATGCGGGCACGGTTCGCCTCCGGCATCTTGGGCTTGCGCATGGCGGCGGTTCCCGCCGAGGCAACTTGCATTACCGACCCGTTCTCGAAATTGGCGAGGCTGCAAGGAAATTTAACAGCCTCGCCAGTTCATGGCAACGGGCAACCGATGCTGCGTTGCAGCACAAGGCGGAATATGGGCGCCTAGCGAACATGACCTCAAGACGCAGGAAGGGCGTGAGACAACGGCCGTCGACGATGTCTAGGCGAAGCGCGCGTGGGCGAAAGCTGCCTGCGTCACCCTGGGGGCCGCTCGCCGCAAGGAGCCGCCGACAGCAGCGCGACCGGCACGGTCACCCGCACCGGCAACGCCACGCTAGATCGCCATGCAGAGGTACTTCACCTCGAGGTAGTCCTCGACGCCGTACTTCGAGCCTTCGCGCCCCAGTCCCGACTGCTTCATCCCGCCGAACGGCGCGATGGCCGTCGAGATGAGGCCGGTGTTGATGCCGACCATCCCGTATTCGAGTGCCTCGGAAACACGCCACACGCGGCCGAGATCGCGCGCATAGAAGTAGGAGGCCAGGCCGAACTCGGTGTCGTTCGCCATCCGGATCGCCTCCGCCTCGTCCTTGAAGCGGAACAGCGGCGCCACGGGACCGAAGGTCTCTTCCTTGGTCATGCGCATCGAGCTGTCGACGCCGGTGATCACGGTGGGCTGAAAGAACGTTCCGCCAAGCGCGTGCCGCTCGCCGCCTTCGATCACGTGCGCACCGCGGGCCCGCGCGTCCGCGATGTGTTCCTCGACCTTCGCGACCGCATGGTGGTCGATCATCGGCCCGATGGTCACGCCGGGCTCCATGCCGTTGCCGACCTTGAGCTTGCGCACGCGCTCGACCAACTTGGCCGCGAACGCGTCGTACACCGAATCCTGGACCAGCAGGCGGTTGGCGCACACGCAGGTCTGTCCCGCATTGCGGTACTTGGAGATGATCGCGCCGTCCGCGGCCGCATCGAGATCGGCATCGTCGAACACGATGAACGGCGCATTGCCGCCGAGCTCCATCGACGTCTTCTTGATCGTCGCGGCGCACTGGCGCAGCAGCTCGCTGCCGATCTCGGTCGAGCCGGTGAACGAGAGCTTGCGCACCAGCGGATTGGCGGTCATCTCGCCGCCGATGACGGTGGCCGAGCCGGTCACCACGCTGAACACGCCCTTCGGCACGCCGGCGCGCGCAGCAAGTTCGGCAAGCGCGAGGGCCGAGTACGGCGTTGCACTCGCCGGCTTCACCACCATCGTGCATCCGGCCGCGAGCGCAGCGCCGGCCTTGCGCGTGATCATCGCGGCAGGGAAGTTCCACGGCGTGATCGCCACGCACACGCCGATCGGCTCCTTCAGCACGACGATGCGTTTGTCCGCCTGGTGCGCCGGGATCGTGTCACCGTAGATGCGCCGGGCTTCCTCGGAGAACCATTCGATGAACGAGGCCGCGTAATCGATTTCGCCGCGGGACTCGGCGAGCGGCTTGCCTTGCTCGGCGGTCATCAGGATCGCCAGATCCTCGCGGTTGGCGAGCATCAGGTCCTGCCACTTGCGCAGGATCCCCGAGCGCTCCTTGGCGGTCCGCGCGCGCCACGCGGGCCATGCCGCATTCGCCGCTTCGATGGCGCGGTGCGTTTCCGCGACACCCACGCTCGGCACGGTGCCGAGTATCGCGCCGGTGGCCGGATTGGTGACGGGCAGCGTCTTGCCGTCGTCGGCGTCGACCCATGCGCCGTCGATGTAGCACTGCTGCCGGAACAGTTCTGGATCGGTGAGCTTGAGCGATGCTTGTCGGAGGTCGGGAGCGTTCATGGCGGTGATCCTCTGAGGTCGGCGCGAAAGCCGCACGGTCGCGGAACTCGCGACGTTCGGCTCCGGCCGCGTTGTCGAAAGGTTGATGTTAGCGCAAACGCAGGGGCGAGATGGCATCGACAATCACTCGCATTCCGCGCGGCTCACGGGTCGGCGCGCAGCACCGCCTCGCGTTCGTCGCCGAAGGCTCTGCGCAGCGCAGCCGCTGCATCCGCATGCGCCTGCCGGGCGCAATCGATGGCGCCGCCCATGGAAAAGAACGGGTGCACCATGCCGTCGTATTGCGTCGAGTGTCACCCGTTGCCGCCAGCCTTCCAGCGCGCTTCGCATAGGCAACGCCGTCGTCACGCAGCGGATCGCATTCCCCGACGATGACGAGCGCGGGCGGCAGTCGGGTGAAATCGGGACACAGGAGCGGCGCGTAACGGAAGTCGTTGCGATCGGCGTCGCTCGCCCGATAGTGCTCGTGGAACCAGAGAATTGCACGGCGCGTGAGCAGGTGGCCTTCGGCGTACGTGTGGTGCGACGGCAGCTCCTCGTCGGGCGCGGTGCGCGGATAGACGAGGAGCTGGAACGCGAGGCGGGGAAAGCCGCGGTCGCGGGCGAGGATCGCGCAGACGGCCGCGAGGTTGCCGCCGGCGCTGTCGCCGCCGACCGCGATCCGACCCGGATCGCCGCCGATTTCGGCGGCGTGGGCACCCACCCAGGCGAGCGCGGCAAAGCAGTCGTCGACACCGGCCGGAAATTTGTGCTCGGGCGCGAGCCGGTAGTCGACCGAGACCACGATGCAGTCGGCCTCCAGCGCGAGCATGCGGCAGAGTGCGTCGTAGCTCGCGAGGCTCCCCACCACGTGGCCCCCGCCATGCAGCCAGACCAGCACCGGCAGGGAAGTACCGGCGTCACGCGGCGTGTAGATGCGCAGCGCGAGGTCGCCGCCCGGCCCGGGATGCTGCGATCGGCGACGCCATGCACGGGTTCGGGCGCGATGTCCAGAATTCCCGCCTTGCGGTTGTGCCAATCCCGCGCCTCGGCCGGCGTCATCTGCCAGTACTCGCGATTGCCCGCCGCGCGGACCATCTCGAGCACCGCCTCCACCTGCGGATCAAGCGGCATCGGGCGGCGTCGGGGTGGAATCCGGCGCGGCGACGAACGCCTTCGCTTCTTCCGCCGTCTCGAAGATATGCGGCGCCACCCGCCGGCGCGCGAGCGCTTCGCCGAGCTTGAGCCGCAGGAAGGCGCTGGTGGTGTAGCGCGACGCGGTGGTGTAGTAGTTCGTCTCCATGTACCGGACCATGGCGGCATACGTGTCGGACACGGCGGCGTCGATGAGGAAATTGTCGTAGTTGACGATCAGCGCCACCTTCTTCCCGATCGCCTGGCATTGCTCTTCCACCGCGCGGCGCACGCGATCGACGTCGTCGCGGTTGCGCACGTGAAAGCCTTCGAGGTTCAGGAACAGGATGTTGCGCTCGGCGTCGTAGCTCACCCGCGCCGCCATCCCGATCCCGAGCAGCGTTTCCTCGAGCAGCATCGGCTCGTCGCGGAAGATCCGCGGGTCCATGAGACCCGGGTTGCGCACGATCGGCGTGAATTCCATCTGCGCCAGGATGTCGCGGCCGACGTCGATGCCCGGCGCCACCTCGATCAGCTCCACGCCGTCGCGGCCGCGCCGGAACACGCACCGCTCGGTGACGTAGAGCACCGGCTGGCCGGATTCCGCGGCGTACGCACCGTTGAACGTGATCTGCTCGACCGTCCCGACGAACTTCTTCGAGCGCCCTTCCTTCACGATCTTCAGCGTCCCGTTCTCGATCGCCACCTCGAGGCCGCCGGCGGTGAACGTGCCGGCGAAGATGATCCGACGGGCGCTCTGGCTGATGTTGATGAAGCCGCCGGCGCCCGCGAGCCGCGGCCCGAATCGGCTGACGTTGACATTGCCCTCGGCGTCGACCTCCGCCATGCCGAGGCAGGCCATGTCGAGACCGCCGCCGTCGTAGAAATCGAACTGCTGGTTCTGCTGGATGATCGCTTCGGTGTTGACCGCGGCACCGAAATCCAGCCCGCTTTGCGGCACGCCGCCGATGACGCCCGGTTCGGCCGTCAGCGTGACGTAGTTCAGGACCTTCTCCTCGTTGGCGACCGTCGCCACTCCCTCGGGCATGCCGATGCCGAGATTCACGACGCCGCCCATCGGCAGCTCGAAGGCGCAACGCCGGGCGATGATCTTGCGCTCGTCGAGCGACATCTCGCCCAACGAATCGAGCGGCACCTTGAGCTCGCCCGAGTACGCCGGGTTGTACGCCGTGCCGTACGTCTGGCGATGCTGGTCGGGACCGGCGACGACGACGCAATCGACCATTACCCCGGGGATCTCCACCTGACGAGCGCTGAGCGCCCCATAGGCGCAGATGCGCTCGACCTGAGCGATGACGAACCCGTTGGAATTCTTCGCCGCCATCGCCAGTGCGAGGTTGTCGAGCACCAGCGCCTCGTGCTCCATCGTGATGTTGCCCGAGAGATCGGCCGTCGTGCCGCGGATGAGCGCTACCGCCACGGGAAACGCCTTGTAGAAAAGCCACTCCTCGCCGTCGATGGTGAGCAGCTTGACGAGATCCTCCTTCGTCCGTGCGTTGATCCGGCCGCCCGCCTGGCGCGGATCGACGAACGTGCGCATGCCGACCTTGGTCAGCGTGCCCGCGCGGTGGCCCGCGATGTCGCGGAACAGCTGCGAGAGCGTGCCCAGCGGCAGGTTGTACGCCTCGATCTCGCCGTCGACCGCCATGCGGGCGAGCTTCGGCACCAGCCCCCAATGTCCGCCGATGGCCCGCTTCACGAGGCCCGGATGCGCCAGGCGATTCAAGCCTTGCTCCTTGCCGTCGCCCGGCGCGGCCGCGAATACCAAGGTCAGGTCCTTCGGCGCACCGGTCGCGAGAAAGCGCTGCTCGAGCGCGGCGATGAGCGCTTCGGGCGTGCCGCTGCCGACGAAGCCGGAGCACGCCACGGTATCGCCGTCGCGAATGATCGCAACGGCCTCCGCGACACCGACGATCTTGTTCTTCATGTCATGCCCGCAGCAGGAAATCCCGGACACATGCGATCTGGTCCTCGGCCATCAGCGAGGGCGCGTGTCCGCAGCCGGGCCACTCGACGACGGCAACTTCGCCCGCGGCCGCAGCGTGCCCGCGCTGCAGCATCTCGTTCACCGTGCGTCGCGCCAGGAGATCCGAATCCTCGCCGCGCATGACGAGCGTCGGGCAGGCGATCTCGTCCCAGAGGTGCCAGAGCACGACGTCGAAGGAGATCAGCAGCGAGAAATTGTTGGCGATCGCGGGATCGTAGTGCCACCGCCAGCCCTTGTCGCCCTTCACCAGGCTGTGCCGCGCCATGTGCTGCCATTGCGCGTCGGTCAGCGCGCCGAACGGCGCCAGCACCTCACGCAGGTAGACCTCCGCGGCAGCGACGTCGCGGAATTTCGGCGCCACGCGCAGGTAGGTGGCGATGCGACGCAGGGCCGTGTGCCCGACGCGCGCGCCGAAGTCGTTGAGCACGAGGCGGCGGATGGGATTGTGCGGCAATGCCGCCATGGCCATGCCGATGTAGCCGCCCAGCGAGGTCCCGACCCAATCGACGCGCGGGACGCCGAGCCGCGCGATGAGTGCCGCCATCGCCGGGACGTACACGTCGTTGTCGTAATGGGCGCCCGAGGGCAGCCAATCGCTGCGGCCGCGGCCGGGAAGATCGGGCGCGACCACGCGCATGCCGTTCGCCGCCAGATCCGCCGCCAGGAAATCGAAGTCGTGACAGTTGCGCGACACGCCGTGCACGCAGACGACCACGTGATGCGCGTCCGGCGGGCCCCAGTCCGCATACGCGAGCCGGTAGAAGCCCGCGGGGCCCAATACCGGCAGTTCCCCGAAGCGCGGGCCCACGCGTGCGGCTTTCGCCGAAGTTGGCTTCGTCCCGTCGGGCACGGCGGGGTTACGACCGCTTGCGCAGCCAGTCGACGATGCCGGCCCCGAGCACGCCCTGCGACTTGCCGCTCACGAACACGCCGACGTGGCCGCCGGGCAGTGCGATCTCGCTGTAGTCCTCGGTGCTCACGTAGCCCGCCGAGCGCCTGCGAGCACTTCGGCGGAATGATGTGGTCGTCCTTGGCGAAGATGTTCAACACCGGCATCGTGATATTGGCGAGGTCGACGGTCCGGCCGCCCAGCACGAATTTCCCCTCGACCAGCTGGTTGTCCTGGTAGAGGTCCTTCAGCCACTGCTTGGCGGCTTCGCCCGGGTGATGCGGCCGGTCGGCGAGCCACTTCTCCATGCGCAGAAAATTCATGAGCTTCTTCTCGTCGTCGACCGCGTCGAGCATGCCGACGTTGTACTTGGTGAGGCTCGCGAGCGGCGTCATCAGCTGGAACACATAGCTCATCAACTCGCCGGGGAGATTGCCGTTCGCCTCGATCAGGCGGTCGATGTCCTCCGGCGTGAGGCTCCGCGTCCACAGGTTGATGAATCCGTGATCGGCGCGCCCCTCGGCCTGGTCGGCGTGGAAATCGATCGGCGTGATCGTGATCACCAGATTCTTGACCTTGTCCGGGTACAACGCGGCATAGCAGACGGTGAAGACACCCCCTTCGCAGATGCCGAGGAGCGTGATCCGATCGAGCTTGTGCTCGCGGCACATGAACTCGACGCACTCGTTGAGATAGCCGTCGACATAGTCGTCGAGCGTGAGCCAGCGATCGGAGCGCGTCGGGTGGCCCCAATCGACGGTGTACAGATCCACTCCCTTTTGCAGCAGGTTGCGCACGAGCGAGCGGTCCTCCTGCAGGTCGGCCATCGTGTAGCGGCCGACCAGGCCGTAGGCCATGAGCACCGGGACCTCGATGGTGCGCTCGGCGAGCGGCTCGTAGCGGTAGAGCACGGTCTTGTCCTGGCGCCACACCTCGCGCTTGGGCGTCGTCGCGATCTGTACATCATCGTCGCGGATGCGGCCCAGAAGCTCCGCGCCGCGCATCAGCTTGACATTCAGATCGGCGAACTCGGCCATCGCGCGAGTCGGATCGGGCATGAACGGTGTGCTCATCGGGATTGTTCCGGTTGTTTGGACTTGCGCGGGCCGGTGCGGCGTACACGCGGCGCCTTCGCCGGTGTGCCCGCGCCGTCCGCGCTTTCGAGCTTGCGCAGCAAGGCGCGCAGGTCGCGGCGCAGCTGATAGACGGTGCGCTGGACCTCGTCCATCTCGGTGCGCGTCGGCAGGTGGTGCATCTCGCAATAGGCCTCGGCAATTTCACGCTCGGCCAGGCGGTAGTCGGTGGCGCTACGGGTCACCCGCCGTTGCGCCTCCAGGAATTGCGGTGACCGATGGACCTCCAGCAGCGTCTCGTTGGCCGTCTTGATCCACAGGTCGACCAGCTCGCGATAGCTGCCGACCGGAGCGCCGTCCAGCCTTGCCGAATTGCCTGACGAAGCGCTCGCCAGCCTCCTTCCAGGCGGCGAAGACGACGGCATGGTACGCGGCCGAATCCTCGGCCCGCTTCGCGCCGAGCTGCTGCAGCTTGAGCATCTTCCGGTCGAGGTCCCACAGCGTGGCGAAGTTCGGGCCCTCGATCAGATGCTCGATGCCGAAATCGAAACTGCCCGGCGCCGGCTTGGCCCATTCCGCGGGGTCGACGATCTTGCGCAGATTCTCCTGCGAGAATGCGAACTGTGAGCCTTGCTGCAAGAGCGCGGACCACTGGTCGATCGACGCTTTCCACGCGTCGTTCCACGGCTGCATGGCGTCCTGTGCGGGCGTCCCTTGGGCGAACGGATTCAGCGACCCCTGTCGCGGGCCGCGCAAGGGACTCCATCCAAGCCTTCTGGCCCTCGGTCCAGAACTTGAACATCTGGTTGGCCTGCTCGGTCCAATCGGTCGCCATGATCGGTGTCTCGCGCCTCAGAACGTGACGACCTGGCGTACAGCCTTGCCCTCGTGCAGCCGGTCGAAGCCAAGGTTGATGTCGGCGAGCGGCAGCGTGCCGCTCATCAGCCGTTTGACCGGCAATCGGCCCTGGCGGTACAGCGCGATGTAGCGCGGAAGGTCGCGCACCGGAACGCAGGTGCCGATATAGCTCCCCTTGATCGTGCGCTCTTCCGCAACAAGGTTGACCTGCGGCACGGCAATCGTGTGCGTCGGCGGCGGCAGGCCCGCGGTGACGGTGGTGCCGCCACGGCGCGTCGCCTTGTACGCAAGCTCCATGGCCTTCACCGACCCTGCCATCTCGAAGGCGAATTCCACGCCGCCGTTGGTCTTCGCCTTCACCTGCTCGACGGCGTCCGGATCGCGGGCGTTGACCGTATCGGTCGCCCCCAGTTCGCGCGCGAGTGCCAGCTTGTCGTCGGCCAGATCGACGGCCACGATCTGTCGCGCCCCGGCGAGACTCGCTCCCAGGAGCGAGGCCAGACCGACGCCGCCGAGTCCGACGACCGCAACCGTCGACCCCGGCGTTACCTTCGCCGTATTGAGTACCGCGCCGACGCCGGTCAGCACCGCGCAGCCGAACAACGCCGCCTCGGCGAGCGGCAATTCCGGGTCGATCTTCACCAGTGACCGTCGCGACACCGTGGCGTACTCGGCGAAGGCCGAGCACCCCAGATGGTGGTGAACCGCCGTTCCGTTGCGACTCAGCCGCCGCGCGCCCGACAGCAAGGTGCCCGCCGTGTTGGCGGCCGCGCCCGGCTCGCACAATGCCGGACGTCCCTCCGCGCACGGCAGGCAATGGCCGCAACTCGGCACGAACACCATGACGACGTGATCGCCACGCTTCAGGTCCGTCACGCCCGGCCCCACTTCCTCCACCGTACCCGCGGCTTCGTGCCCGAGCGCCATCGGCGTCGGCCGCGGCCGGTCGCCGTTGATCACCGACAGATCGGAATGGCACAAGCCCAGCCGCGGCGATCTTCACCAGCACTTCGCCATGGGCCGGCCCTTCGAGTTCGAGGGTGTCGATGGCCAGCGGTTTCGACTCCGCATAAGGCGTCTTCGCCCCAATGGCGTTCAGTACGGCGGCTTTGATCTTCATTCGATCGTTCTCCGTCAGGTTTGCCTTACGACCAATCTTACGCTGGTGGATCAGGTCGCCCCGAATCTCGCTTCCCGCAGCTGCAGCAAGCCACGCGGCCCGCGAGGGCGTCAGGCCGCTTCCCGGATCTCGCCCCGGTCGATGGCGAAGACGACGTCGAGCATATCGCGCGAATGCGACAAGTCGGACTCGGAGATGACGACCGACAGCCCCTCTTGCTTGAGCTGACTGATCACCTCCGCCAATCGCTGGGAGAGCACCGGGGCAACGCCCTCGAAGGGCTCGTCGAGCAACAGAAGCCGCGTGCCGCACATCAGCGCGCGCGCCAACGCCGCCAGTTTCTGCTGGCCACCCGAAAGCTGCAGCCCCTTGCGCGGGGCGAATGCCCGCGCCTCGGGAATGATCCGGTAAACCATGGCGAGGCGCTCCGCGGTTGCTTTCGAGTGCGTGGCCCACGCCGGCAGCAGGATGTTTTCCTCCACCGTCAAGGTCGGGATCATGCGACGGTCTTCCGGCATGTACCCGATCCCCATGCCGGCGCGGCTGTAGGTGGGCAATTCGTTCAACGACTTCCCGTCGAACGTCACCGTGCCGCGCCGGCACGGGAGAATGCCCATGATGTTGCGCATGAGCGTCGTCTTGCCAGCCCCGTTGCGTCCGATCAACCCGGCAAACTTCCCGGTGGGCACGGTGAGACTTACGTTGCGCAGCACGCTCACCGCTCCGATCGAGACATCCACGTGGTCAAGCTGCAGCATGCGACGACCCTCTGGCAGTTGCGGGCGCATGGATCGAGCCAATCACATACTTGATCACCTCGTCATCGTGGAGTACAGCGTCCGGGTCGCCATCGGCGATGATGCGCCCTTCGTAAAACGCCAGCACGCGATGCGTGTAGCGGCTCACGATTTCCATGTCGTGCTCGACGAACAGGACCGTCACCCGGTCGGCGCGCAGCACCTCCATCACCATGTCCATGATCACGAACTTCTCGTCGGCGCTCACGCCGCTCGTTGGCTCGTCGAGCAACAGCACCTGGGGCTTCACGACCATCGCCATGGCGATGTCGAGGAGCTTGCGGACCCCCTCCGGAAGAAATCCGGCGATGTTGTCGCGGTACTCGGTGAGCCGGAAACGCGCCAGGGTCTCGTCGGCGACGGTATCGACGTTTTCCGTGGTGAGCGTCGCGGCGGAGGCGAACTTCTTGGCCTCGAGCACCACGATACCCAAGGCGACGAGCAGGTTCTCGCGCACCGTCAGCGTGCCGAAAAGCTGGGGGATCTGGAACGACCGACAGATCCCCAGCTGGGTGATCTCGCGCGGGATCAGCGGCGTGATGTCGCGGCCGGCATAGTGAATGGTTCCCGAGGCGGGCTTCAGGTAGCCCGTCACCATGTTGATGAACGTGGTCTTGCCGGCGCCGTTGCCACCGATGAGACCGACGATGCTGTGCTCCTCGACATCCACGCTGATATTCACGGCGGCCATCACGGCACCGAAATTCTTGTTGAGTCCCTTTGCGCTCAGGATCGTGGCCATGTCACGCCTTCCCGGCGCGGCGCTTGAATACCGACCAGAGCCCGGCCGGCAGGAACATGATGACCAGGAGGAGGCAGATACCCAGCACCATCTGCCACGTGTAGGGCGCGTATTGGTAGGCGGCGCTCTTGATCCACTCGAACACCAGCGAGGCAAGAATGGGCGCGGCCACGTTCCCGGTTCCGCCGAGCACGGCAACGAACACGAACTCTCCCGAAGTCGTCCAGTACGCCAGGTCGGGATCCACGTGGCCGATCGACAGCCCCACGAGCCCTCCGCCAAGTCCGGCCAGCACTGCGGCGATGACGTAGTTCACATGGACGACGTAACGCACCGAAGTGCCCATGTATTCGACCCGGAGCTCGTTGTCACGCACCGCCTCGGCCAACCGGCCAAAGTGGGAGCGAAGGTAGCGGTGCAGCGCAAACGCCACGATGAACACCATGACCACCGACACCGCATAAAGCGTGTAGAGCTGCGCTTCCGCGGGCACCGCGATACCCACCACGGTCTTGTACGCGAGGTTGAATCCGTCGCTGCTGCCCAGCACCGACATTTTCACCAGCAGGCCATACAGGATCATCGAAAACGCCAGGCTCAGCATGGCGAAGAAAATGGCGCGGTACTTGGCGAGCAGGAGCCCGAGCACCAATGCGACGACGCCGGCGACGAGGCCGCCGAACAGCGGCATCACGACGGCGTCGGACATCAGGATCGAGTCCGGGAGCTTGAAGATGCGACCCACCGAGACTGCCGCGTAGGCGCCGAGGCAGTAGTACAGGCCTTGCCCGAAAGAAACCAGGCCGGTACGCATCAGCAGCACCAGCCCCACGACCACCAAACCCTTGCCCAGCGCGAGGACGAGCAGGCTCTGCAGCCAGTTGGGAAGAAACCATCCCGCGACCAGAAAGACCGGTAACGCCACGCCCAGCCCCACTAGCGTTCGATCGTTCGTCTTCATATCTTGCGCGCTTCCGGCGCGCTGAACAGCCCTTGGGGACGAACGATCAGCACCAGCGCCATGACGAAGTAGATGCTGAAGAGCTCGACCTCGGGCAGGTAGTGCACGGCGGCGGAGCGCACCAGGCCGACGATGCAGGCGCCCAACGCCGCTCCGGGCAGGCTGCCCAGGCCGCCGATGACGACCACCGCGAACGCAAGCACGATCACCTCCACGCCCATGGCCGGGACGACGGACACCTTGGGCGCGATCAGCGCACCGCCCAGTGCCGCGAGCATGGTTCCCACGGTGAAGGTGACGAGGTAGACGCGTCCGACGTTGATGCCCATGGCCGCGCTCACTTCGCGGTCGTGGATCACCGCGAGCAAGAGCTTTCCTTGACGCGTGTGCGTCAATACGTACGTGAGCGCCACACCGACGAGGATCGCGACCACGACCAGCATCGCGTCGTACACCGTGTACGGGAGGCCGGCGACGTCGAAGTTCCCGAGCAGACCGTACGGCTGGAACGCCGAATACGATTCGACGCCCCACACCAGCTTGATCACATCCTCGAGAATGAGCAGCACGGCGTAGGTGACCAGGACCAACACGATCTCGTCCTTGCCGTACATGAACCGCAACAGGCCGCGCTCGATGACCGGCCCCGCCACGAGTCCGACCGCCACCGCCGCCAGCGGCAACAGGAAAAAGCTGAAGTAAGGATTGTAGCCACCGCCGAACCAGTACCCGACCAGGGTGGCGGTGACATACGCGCCCAGCGCATACAGGCTGCCGTGCGCCATGTTGAGGATCTTCATCACGCCGTAGATCAGCGTGAGCCCCACGGCGATGATGAACAGATACGACGAATAAATGATGCCGTCGATCAGTACCGAGACGAGACCGGTCATGGCGGATTCCCGAAAAGTGCCGGGGCGAATTTCGCCCCGGCCTTGGAATCGATCGCGGCTATTTCGCCTTGAAGCCGGCCTTGATCCAGTCTTCCGTCTTGACTCCGTCGGGAGGATTCAGGCGAGCGGCCGGATACTCCTTCACGTTGGTCATCGTGATCTTGCCGCCGGCAGCCTTCGCCGTGCCGTAGGCGGTACCCTGCACCGCCTGGTGCCCCTTGCCCAGCGCCATGTCGACCTTGCCGCCGGGTCCTTCGAAGCTCAGGTTTTCGAACGCAGCGATGACCTGGTCCTGATTCGGCCGCTTGCCCCCATTGGCAGCTTGCGCCTTGTCGTAGGCCGCCTTCACGCCCAGGAGGGCCTGCGCCATCTTGTACGCGGGATAGCTGGGAGCAACCTTGTACTTGGCCTCGTAGGCTTTGCGGAACCAACGGTTGAGCTCCGTGTCCGGCGCGAAAACGCCGAACGGACCGCGCGCGCCGATGACGGTTCCGTCGGGCACCTCGGTTCCCAACCGCACCAGCGTCGGCTCGCCGGCCGTCATCACCACCGTGGTCTTCTCGAACAGACCGCGCGGGGCGCCCTGCAGAATCAGCGCTTCGGCGTCTCCGCCCCAGAAGCTGGTGTGCACCGCATCGGCGCCACTGGTGAGCAGCGCGGAAACCTCTGCGCCGTATTGTCCGGCAAGAAGCTTGGGCATCTGCGAAGTTCCCACCTCGACCGCCGGCTTCAAGGCTTTCATCGACGCCTCGAAGTCGTTCCACGAATCCTGACCCCAGGCGTAGTTCTGGTTGATGCCCGCGAATTTCTTGAGGTTCGGCTTCATCTCGATCATGTAGAGCGCAGCGGCAACGTTGTCCATCGTCGCGGTGGCGCCCGTGCGGAACAGGTACTTGTAGCTCGCGTCCTCGAAGATGCGCGGTGTTCCGCAGTCGAACAATACCGTGAGCTTCTTCAATTCCTCGGCGAGCGGCGCTACCGCCAGGCAGTCGCCGCTCGAGATGTAGCCGATGACCAGGTCGACGTTGTCGCGCTGCACGAGATTGCGGTATTCGTTCACCTGCTTGGTGGTGCCTCCGGCCTCATCGACCAGCACCATCTCGACCGGGGTCCCGCCGAGCCCCTTCTTGGCGTACGGTGCGGGCACTTGCCCGGCGTTGATCGCCTCGACGAGAAGCTCGGCACCGTCGCGTGCCGGCACGCCAAACGGGCCCGCCGCCGCGCCGGACAGAAAGGTGACCACGCCGATCTTGATCGGTTTTTCCTGGGCCACCGTTGGTGTGGCGATGGCCGCCAGCGCGATCGCCAGCGCGGACGCCGCGATCGAAAGCATGTTTGCCGTGCGCGCGCGATTGCTATTCATTTGGTTCTCCTTCGCAGTGGTAGCTACATTCTGGTTGAGTTCGGTTCCGCCGACACCCGAATATACAACGTCGAGCGGTATTCCGATCCCGGACATGCCCCCGCGTCCGAGTCCGGACTGGTTGCTTTGCGTCGCGCTACGTCCCGCTACGTGCCCGGTCAACCGAGCGGCGACTTGAGCGTCTTCAGCCGCTCCGTCAGCTTCATGTTCTCGCGAGTAGTCGACCGGGCAATCGATGATCACCACCGTGTTGTCCGCCAGCGCCTTCTTCAGCGTCGGCACCAGGTCCTGCGGCGCGCTCGACCCGGTACCCCTTGGCGCCGAAGCTCTCGGCGTACTTGACGAAATCGGGATTCTTGAACGCGATGTGGCTGGGCCGCCCGAACGTGCGCAGCTGATGCCACGTGATGAGGCCGTACTCGGAGTCGTTCCAGATCAGGACGACGAAGGCCGTGCCCATCCGCATCGCCGTTTCGATCTCCTGCGAATTCATCATGAACCCGGCGTCGCCGGTGACGGCGACGACCTTGCGGTCCGGATACGCGAGCTTGGCCGCGATGGCGCCCGGCACCGCCATGCCCATCGACGCGAAGCCGTTGGAGATGATGCAGGTGTTCGGCCGCTCGGCACGGTACATGCGCGCCATCCACATCTTGTGCGCACCGA
Organism: uncultured beta proteobacterium; assembly: GCA_963809965.1. Classification (GTDB taxonomy): domain Bacteria; phylum Pseudomonadota; class Gammaproteobacteria; order Burkholderiales; family Casimicrobiaceae; genus CAIWHR01. Next base: position 39,926 of record CAWELU010000061.1, on the reverse strand, counting down.
CGTCCGAGATCGCGATGTCCTCGGGGGCGAGCACCTCGCGCAGATCCCAGACGATCTTCTGCGGCTTGACGGGGAAGCCCTCGCTCGTCGGCATACTGCGGCGCGGTCCTCGATGATCGCCTTGCGCACCGCCTTGAACGGGCATGCTCTTCTGCGGCTTGGCTTTTACGCGCGATTCCGCGCAGCGACGAGCTGATGTCGCCGAGAACGCCGACGGCGACGATGTAGTGCGCGTCGACCTCCGCCGGCAGCGCATCGATGTGGATGATGATCTTGTCGTTGTTCGGGTTCCACATGTCCGGGTGGTACTCGACCATGTCGTAGCCCACGCAGATGACGACATCGGCCTTCTCGAAGGCAAACCAGGGCAGGTCGCGCGCCTTGAGCCCGATGGTGCCCAGCGAAAACTCGCTGGAGAACGGCACCACCCCCTTGGCCATGAAGGTGTTGGCGACCGGGATGCGGAGAACCTCGGCGAACGCTGACCAGATCGTCGGCGGCACCTTGCCGGATCACGCCGTTGCCGGCGAGGATGACCGGAGCCTTGGCCTCGGTGATGAGCTTTGCGGCCTGCTCGATCTTGAAGTCGGGCGCCGCCGACGTGTACGCCGTCTGCACTTCGATCGGCGCACCGGTCAACCTCCGCCTCGGCGATGTTCTCCGGAAAGTCGATGAATGCGCCGCCCGGCTTTTCGGTCTGCGCCACCTTGAACGCCTTGCGCACGATCTCGGGCACGATTTCGGGCTCGAGGATCTGGGTCGCGTACTTGGTGATCGGGGCAAACAGGTTCACCAGATTCAGGATCTGGTGACTTTCCTTGTGCAGCCGGGTCGTCGCGCCCTGACCGGCGATCGCCGACGATCGGCGCCCGATCCATGTTGGCGTCGGCGAACGCCGGTGATCAGATTCGTCGCTCCCGGCCCGAGGGTGGCCAGGCACACGCCGGCCCGTCCGGTCAGCCGCCCGTACACGTCGGCCATGAACGCGGCCCCCTGCTCGTGGCGCGTCGTGACGAACTTGATCCGGCTGTCGAGCAGTGCGTCCATGATGTCGATGTTCTCTTCGCCGGGAATGCCGAAGATGTACTCGACGCCCTCGTTCTCGAGGCATTTCACCAACAGTTCCGCTGCTTTCATGGCATTCGCTCTTTAGGTGATCGGAGGCGACGCCCCGGCATGCGCCCGGGCGCGAGGGAAGGATTTCTTCAGTACGCGACTTTCGCCACCGATCGCAACTCGTCGGGCGTCGCCGTGCCGAAGCCGAAGAACTCCAGATACGCGGGAATCATCTCGAACAGCATGTCGGTACCGACCTGGTAGCGGCACCCGCGATCCCGCGCCGCGCGAAGGAACGGCGTGATCTCCTCCTTCATCACGACTTCGCCCACGAAGGTCTTCGGCGAGAGCCGCGTTACATCGACGGGCATTGGGTCGCCGGGCTTCATGCCCAGCGGCGTGCCGTTGACCACCAGGTCGTAGCCGGCCGGATCGCTGGAGTCGGTGCGCACCGCCAGTGATGGGTAGTGCTGCTTCAAGCGGCCGGCGAGCGCTTCCGCGGAAGCCGTGTCGGCGTCGAAAAGCGCAATCGAGGCGACACCCTCCGCGGCGAGCGATGCGGCAATTGCCGACCCGACACCTCCGGTGCCCACGACGAGGCAGCTCGCGCCGGTAGAGAGAAATCCCTTGCGCTTCAACCCGCGGGTGAAGCCGGCGCCGTCGAACATGTCGCCGAGCAGAGTCCCGTCGCCGCGCAGCAGGACCGCGTTGGCCGAGCCGGCGATCTTCGCCGTCGTCGTGCATTCATCCACCAGCCCGACCGTCGTCACCTTGTGCGGCATCGTGACGAGCGCGCCGCGGATGTTGGTGAGCCGGAAGAGCGATTTCAGGAAGACCGGGTAGTTGTCGGCCGTACAGCCCATCGGCACCACCACCGCGTCGATGCCCTTGCTGTCGAACCACGGGTTGTAGATCAAGGGCGCCTTGAACGACTCGGTCGGATAGCCGATGTGCGCGATGAGGGTGGTCTTGCCGCTGATCATGTGCTGCCTCCGTTCTGTCGGCGCTCAGAACATCTCTCCGCCGCGGGCCCGGCGGATGATGTCGAACACCGTCACGAGGTCGCCGATCGGGATCTGCCCCGGCGCCGAAGCCGACTCGCCGACGGCGAAGCTCAGCCACGAGCCGAACAGGCCGCCGACCATCCGCGTCACCGAACCGAGCGGCCCCACCGATATGCTGATCAACGGTATGCGCGCCTTGTCGTCGGCCTCGGCGGTTGCCGCGAGCAGCCGAAGCACGTCGGCGCGATTGCGCGGCACGACCTGCACCATCGCCACGTCGGCGCCGAGCCGCTCCGCCTCGAGGAACCGGTCGACGAGGTAGTCGAGCCCCGGCGTGTAGCTGACGTTGTGGTAGGACAGGATGAGCCGGATATCGTGCCGCCGCGTGCACTTCGCGCACGCGGCGCAAGTGCTCGGGGTCGTTGCCCATCTCGAAATCGATGAAGTCGACGAGCCGGGTCGCCGCCACGGCCGCGTAGAGCTCGACGACCTCTTCGTCGCCGATCGCGATCCGCTCGCCACCCTCCCTCTCCGAGCGGCGGGTGAATATCACGGGGCGCTTGCCGACGACGTCCCGCAGCGCCCGCGCCGTGTCGATTACCGCGTCGGTGTCGTCGATTGCATCGAAGAAATCGACGCGCCACTCGATGATGTCCGGCTTCTGCTTCAGGACGCTGTCGGCTTCCGCGAGCACCCGCTCGCGGGTCCGGCCGACCAGTGGCGTGCAGAGCAGCGGGGTGTCACCGCCCAGCTTTCTGCCGTGTGCGTCGACCGCCTTGATGTGTCTCTTCATGCCATGCGCTCCGATCATTGGGACGCGACGGCGCGCCGGCTCCCGGCCGTTACGCGTCCGGAACGGCGCTTGTCGCCGGCACCCTTCTCCCCAGAATGCTCGGCGAGATACGCCTTCAGCGTCTCGAGGCACCGCGTCGCGTGCTCAGCATAGCCGATCTCCTCGTGCCGCTCCTTGTTGGGCAGCTCGATCGAGTAGACGCAGTGCGGTATGTGCGCGAGGATGCCCGCGACGTCGATGCCACCCTCGCCGACGTAGAGGCGCGCCTCGCGCAGGATGCGGATCATCTCGGCACGTTCGGTCGGGATTTCGGCCGGGGCGTCGCACAGATGGGCGAAGTGGAACCACTCGCGCGGCAACGCGTCGAGATCGGCCGGGTTGTCGCGGGCGCGGTGGAAGTGGTGCATGTCGATCATCAGTCCCGCGTTGCTCCGGTTGACCGTGCGCAGCACGTCGACCGCCTGCGCAAGGTTGGCCACTGCGGCGATGGGGACGTACTCGAGGTCCACGGTCAGCCCGAAGGGCTTGGCCAGGTCGCAGATCTCGCCGAACTTCTCGATGTAGAACTCGCGCTCGCCGCCCCAGATGCTGGAAAGGACGGCCTTCGCGCCCAGCTCGGCGGCCACCTCCATCGCCGGCAGGTACTTCGTCGGATGGAGGCCTTCGTAGACGCGGGCGAGCTCGATGTCGTGGACGCGGACGCCGGTCGAGGCGAGCGCCGCCTTGGTCTGCCTCAGCATCTGCGGGTTGTCGGCCAGCGCGTAGTTGGGCTCGCCGGGCAGCCCCATGTAGATGGGGCGGATGCTGACGTAGTCGTAGCCGGCGCGCGCAGCGACGTACGTCATCTCCGGCGGCGGGCAGCCCAGCACCGTCAGGTGGGCGAGGGAGAATTCCTGTTTCATTCTGTGCGACCTCCTCTGCTTGTGGGCTGCGCAGCCGGCGCGCGGCATCCGTCGCAACCGAAGCCGCGGCCCCCGTCCGCGGCGGCCGCGGCGCCTTCGCTCACTCGCGTCAATCGCCGGTGCTGACGTGGTGCACCTTCTTGCCGGGCGAGTAGATGTCCATGATGTTCCAGTGGCCCGCGGTGGGCACCGGCTCGTTCTTCATGTAGACGTCGATGACGACGGGGCGCTTCGACTTGATCGCCTTCTCCAGCGCCGGCTTGAACTCGGCGGCCGAGTTGATCTTCACGCCATCGATGCCGTAGGCCCTCGCGATCGCCGCGTAGTCGGGCGAGTAGGGCTTGCCGTCCTTCTCGAACACGGTGCCGAACGTCGTGCCGTAATGCGCCTTCTCGAGCCCGGCGATCGTGCCGAACGCGCAGTTGTTCATGATCACCCAGATCACGGCGATGTCTTCCTCGAACGCCGTGGCGAGCGCCGCCGGGTTCTGGCCGAAGCCGCCGTCGCCGATCAGCGCCACGACGACCCGGTCGGGCTTGGCCACCTTGGCACCGAGCGCCGCCGGCGAGCCGAAGCCCATCGTCGCGTAGCCGCCCGGCGTGTAGATGGTGCCCGGCTCGTAGATCGGGAACTGCTGGCCGACGCCGTTCTTGTTCCAGCCCACGTCGGTGCAGATCAGCGCATTGCGCGGCAGCGCCGCGCGCAGATCGGCCAGGATGCGCTCGGGCCGCATCGGCCACGCGGAGCTTTCCATCGCCTTCTTGTTGCCGGCGACGAAGCTCTTCCGGTTGGCCGCCATCTCGGCCAGCAGCTTGTCCCGCTTGACGCCCTTCGGCGCGACTTTGCGCGCGACGCGGTTCAGCACCTTCAGCGCTTCCTTGAGATCGGCCACCGCGCCGATCGCCACCGGGTAGTTGCGGCCGATCTCCGCCGGGTCGATGTCGATGTGGATCAGCTTGGTCGGCGGGAAGTTGAACGTGTACTCGGCCTCCCACGAGCTGCAGTCGGCCTCGGAGAAGCGGGTGCCGAGCGCCAGGATCCAGTCGGCGCCCTTGCACTTGTCGTTGATGAACTTCGTTCCCCAGAACCCGGTCATCCCGAGGATCAGCGGATGGTCGTCGGGCAGCGCGCCCTTGCCCATCAGCGTGTGCGCGACCGGCAGCGAAAGCTGCTCGGCGAACTCGCGCATTTCGGTTGCGGCGTCGGCCAGCAGGATGCCGCCGCCGATGTAGAGCAACGGCGTCTTCGCGGCGAGCAGCTGGCGGACGATCTTTTCCGCGGTCTCTTCGTCGAGCGAGGGCTTGTGCAGCGTCTTGGTGTTGGCGAGGACGCGCTTCCACAGCGCGACGTCGATCTCCTTGGAGAAGATGTCCATCGGCACGTCGACCAGCACCGGCCCCGGCCGTCCGCTCTCGGCGAGAATGAAGGCCTTCTCGATGATTTCCGGGAACAGGTGCGGCGAATCCACGCGCCACGCCCGCTTGACGAAGGGGCGATAGATCTCGTACTGCGCCGCGTCCGCGTGCAGGTTCACCTCCTGGTGCGGATGCTTGCCGTAGTAGTGCGACGGCACGTCGCCGGCGATCACCACCATCGGGATCGAGTCGAGCGCGGCATTGGCCACGCCGGTCGCGGCGTTCGTGAGCCCGGGACTCAAGTGCGACAGCACGACCGACGTCTTGTTCGTCGCCCGCGCGTAGCCGTCCGCGGCGTGGGCGGCGATCTGCTCGTGCCGCGTATTGATGAACTTGATCTTCTTGCTCTTCGACAGCGCCGCGAGCACGGCGATGTTCGTGTGGCCGCACAGGCCGAAGATGTGCTCGACGCCGCGGGCTTCGAGGTACTTCACCAGCTGATTCGAGATCAGGTCCTTCATGTGCGCTCCTTGCGTTGGGTGTCCGCGCCGTCCCGGCGACGGTGGATGTTCAGTCGGCTGCAGCTTGTGCGGGGCGGCGCCGGCGGGCAGGTCTCGTCGCGCCGGGCCGCTGTAGCGGTAGGGAATCTCCCGTCGGCATCGGTCCCATGATGCGGCGGCCGCGCTGCTTCTGCTCCCAGGCGTGCGCCAGGATGCCGACCGAACGCGACAGGATGAACAGACCGCGGCCGAGCTCCGGCTCGAAGCCCAGCTCGCAGAAGATCACGGCGGTGATGCCGTCGATGTTCATCGGAATGTGCCGCTTCTTCACCCCTTCGAGCGCCTTCTCGACCGCGCGGCCGATCTCGGCAAAGCGACCCTCGACCGTGCCCGCGGCCACCGCCTTCGCGACCAGCTCGAACAGCGGCGCGCAGCGCGGATCCACCGGGTGAAAGCGGTGACCGAATCCCGGCACGATCTTCTCGCCCGCGTCGCGGTGGCGGTTGATCACCGCCGTCGCGGCCGCAACGAGATCGCCTTTGGCACCGGCCTCCGCATCGATCTCGCGATAGAGCTCCATGCACTGCTGGCCGGCGCCGCCGTGGATGTCGTCGAGCACGTTGATCGCCGAGGCCATCGCGCCGTTGACCGGCAGGCCGCAGGTGACGGCCATGCGCGAGATCGCGATCGACGGTGCATGCGGGCCGTGGTCGACGCCCGGAACCAGCGCCGCCTCCAGCAGGTCGGACTGCCCGCGGGTCGGCAGCTCGCCGCGGAGCATCAGCCAGATCATGTCCGGAAAGCGGACGCGACCGATCAACTGCTCGATCGGGTAGCCGCGGATCGCGATCTTGCCCGGGTGGATATCGATGATCTCGGTGTCCCACCAGGCGCTGCAGTCGGCGAGAAGTTCTTCGGGTGTCTTGGTTGGCATGACGTGCTGTCCGTTCGGGCTGCGGGTGGGTAAGCGAGGCGCGCCACTCGATAGCGTGGCGCGCGCTCCGTTGGCGCGACCTTAAGCGTCAGGTCGTGATGGTCTCGACCTCGGCTTCCATCTCCGGGTCGTAGAACGGCCCGAACAACTCCTCGTCGGATGGCTTGTCTTCCTTGATCGGCACCGACACCCACGTCGTGTTCAGGTAGTGCTTGAGGTGCACGTTTTCGGAGATGACGTTGCCGCCCCAGGTGCCGCAGCCCAGGCTCGAGGTCATCGGCATGCCGTTGTTGAACGCGCCGGCGTTGGCCTTCGATTGGGGCTGCCGCACCATGATCCGCGAAACCGGCGCGGCCATCGCCAGCCGGTGGATGTGATCCTGGTCGAACGAATAGATGCCGCAGGAGTGGCCCTTGCCGCCGACCTCGTAGACAGCGCGCATCATGTCGAGCGCCTGGTCGAAGCCCTTGTACTTGTAGACGGCGAGCAGCGTGGTGAGCTTTTCGCCCGAGAAATGGTGCTCCTTGCCGATGCCGTCGCCGTGGACGATGATGAACTTGCGGTCGGCCGGGATGGTGAACCCTGCGATCTTCGCCAGCTGCTGCGGTGCGATCGCCACCGTTTCGACGGTGCGATGACGCTCGTCGTCCCACATCGCCTTGCGCAGCTTTTCCTTCTCTTCCGGCGAAGCGAGGTAGCCGCCTTCCTTCTGCAGCTGCGCCAGCAGCTTGTCGAAGATGCCCTCCTCGATGATCAGGTTGCCGTCAGCCGAGCATCCCGAACCGAAGTCGGACGTCTTGGACAGCCGGGTGTTACGCGCCGCTTCCGCGATGTCGGCGGTCTCGTCGATGATCATCGTGGAGTTGCCCGAGCCGACGCCATAGGCCGGCGTGCCGGAACTGTAGGCGGCACGGACCATAGGCTGGCCGCCGGTGGCGACGATCAGGTCGGCACGCGCCATCAGCGCCTGCGACATCGGGATGTTGACCCTGGTCAGGCACTGCAGGATGTCGGGCGGCGCACCCTCACGCTCGAGCGCCTCGCGCATGAGCCGGACGGTTTCGAACGACGTCTTCTTCGAGCGCGGATGCGGCGAGAAGATCACGACGTCACGCGCCTTGATGCCGTAGATCGCATTGCCGGCAGGCGTCAGGTCCGGATTGGTCGTCGGCACGATGCAGGCGATGATGCCGGCGGGCTTGCCGTACTTGACGATGCCCTTTTCCGGAATTTCCTCGATGATCCCCACACTCTTCTGGCGCAGCGCATCGCGCAGCACGCCGCGGATCTTCATCCGCTTGCCCATCCGGCTCACCGCATCGCCCAGTCCGCTTTCGGCAATGCCCTCTTCGACCAGGCGGGTGAAGGTCTTCTTGTTGGCGACTGCCCACGCCACCGCCTGGCAGAGGCGGTCGACGCGCGCCTGGTCGTAGGTTTCGATGATTGCGAGTGCCTTCCGGGCGCGCGCAAAGACTTCGTCGAGCTCCTGTCTGCTGTTCCTCGTTGATGCCTTTCTTGACTTCGGGGGCGGCGGCCATTTGGATTTCTCCTCGTGCGGTTATCGGGATGGCAGCGGGGTCGCCGTGCTGCCGGTGTTCAACGTGGGCGGGCTTCTGCCTCGTCTGTCAGCTGCCGGCCGGCTTCGGAATCTTGAACTTCTCGGGGGAATTCTTGGCGCCGCCGGATTCGAAGATCAGCCAGGACATCTGTGAGCGCCAGTTGTTCATGAAGTCCCGCGCCGGCGCGCCCGACAGACCCACCACAGTAAGTCCGTTGTTCTTCGCGTAGTCGATGAACTTGGGCTCGGTGAGCGCCGACTTGTAGGCCGCGGTAAGCTTATCGGTGATCTCCTTCGGCGTTCCCTTCTTCACGAACACGCCATAGAAGAACCCCGACGCCTTCATCGCGTTGGCGAACGCGGGATTGAGCTTGGTAATGTACGGCACGTCGGGCAGCGCCGGATTCGGCGAGTCCTTCATGATCGCCAGCGCGCGCAGGTCGCCGTTCTTGATGTACTGGACAGCGGCGCCGACGGCGAGCCCGCTCACGTCGAGCTGCTTGCCGAGCAGGGCCGTGGTCAGCGGGCCGTCGCCGTCGAACGCCACCGCGTTGAACGTGACGCCTTCGATCTTCTTGAGCAGCGTCGCGGTGACCCAGGGCTGGCCGCCGATACCACTGTTGCCGATGGACAGCTTGCCAGGGGTTGCCTTGGCGGCCTTGATCAGATCGTCATAGGTCTTGAACGGCGAGTCCTTGGGCACGACGATGACGGTCGAGCCCTGGACGAACAGCATGACGGGATCGAAGTCGTCGTAGGAGAGCTCGGAAAGGCCGAGCACCTGGTAGAGCTGCGGGTTCTCGGCGTGGAACATCAGCGTGTAGCCGTCCGGCTTCGCGGACGCAACGGCCTGCGCGGCGATAGCGCCGGTCGCCCCGGTCTTGTTGGCCAGGATGATCGGCTTGCCCAGCGACTTCTCGGCCAGCGGCGTCGTCAGGCGGGACACCGTGTCCGTGCCGCCGCCGGCGCCCCAGGCGATGATGCCGTTGATCGGACGCTCGGGGTAATCGGCCGCATTGGCGAGACCGAAAACCAGAAGACTGCCCGCCAGGACCGTCTTGGACCACTTCATCACGTTCATGCGCTTCTCCTTTTGTCGTAAGAACCCGTCGGCGAAAGATCTTTCCGGCGACGAGGGACTGCCTTCATAAACTCAACAGCAACAACGGGTGCATCCCCGGGCCGAGCGGATGCGCAAGTGGTTCTTGGCGGCTCGCCTTCCCTAGCGAACCCGTCCCAGCAACAGTGCTTGCAGGTAGTTGGCGGCCTCGCGGCGATCGTGCTTGCGCTCGATGACCTTCGCGATCACGATGTCCGGGCCAAGCTCGCTGGCCTCGATGTCGCGCCGGACGCCCTCCAGCACCGCCGGGTGGCGATCCTCGCCGATGCCCCTCAGGAACACCTCCGGATACGCGTCGACCAGCTCCCTGTAGTAGCCCTTCCGGCCGTTGCCGAGCAACGCCTCGATCTCCTCGTTCCGGCTCCCGGGAAGCAGCTCCGCGGCGAGAGCGCGGCACGGGACCTTGATGTCGAATTCGCGGCCGCTCTTCTTCGCCGAGTCGTACTCCTGCTCGGCCAGCTTGGCGTAGGTGATCATCGACCGAGCGTGCACGCGTCGCCACGGCTGGGCATTGAAGAGCCGGAAACGGACCGTCATGTACAGCGCGACGAGCAGGAACGGCACGTACAACGCCCACGTGACGGGACCCGTCAGCAGATTGATCCCCACGCCGCAGGCCACCACGGTCAGGATCGATACCCAGCCGAAGCCGAAATACCACGCTATCCTCATCGGTCGCGTTGCATCGGGCCATCAGGCCTTCTTCTTGCCGAACAGTCCCTTGATCGCCGCCGTCGCCTTGGGACTCGACACGACGATGGTGAGGAACATCAGGCCGAGAATGACCAGCGGCACCGGGTTGGTCACCATCCCCTCGAAGAATCCCACCGCGCTCCCGTGCGCCATCTGCACGCCGCGACGGAAGTTGCTGTCGATGATCGGCACCAGGATCACGCCGAGCACCAGCGGGGCGACCGGGTACGAGTAGCGCTTCATGAAGTAGCCGAGGATGCCGAAACCGATCATCCAGTAGATGTCCGTGATGCTGTTCTGGATCGAGTAGCCACCGACGAAGGTCAGGACGATGATGATCGGGATGATGATGGCCTTCGGGATCTCGACGATCTTGCTGAAGGCGCGGATGCCGGTCATCCCCACGATGTAGAGGAAAATGTTGGCGAGGAGCAGCGAGCCGACGACGAACCAGAAGAACTCGGGCTGCTCGCGCATCAGCATCGGGCCCGGGCGCAGGCCATGGATGATCAGCGCGCCGATCAGCACGGCCGTCACCGAATCGCCGGGAATGCCCAGCGTCATCATCGGCACGAACGCCCCGCCGATCGCCGCGTTGGCGGCGGCTTCGGGCGCGATCAGGCCCTGGTAGGCGCCTTCGCCGAACGGCTTCGGATAGGGGTTCTTGACGGTGCGCTTCGCGTGGTCGTAGGCCATCAGCGCGGCGATGTCGCCGCCGGTGCCCGGCAGCGCGCCGATGATCACGCCGATGGTCGAGGCGCGCAGCGTGAGGAACATGTTCTCCGTCACGGCCGCCCATTCGGGTGTGATGCGGGTGATCTTCTGCTTGACGGGCTCCGTCTTCATCTGCAGCTGCGACAGCGCTTCCGAGATGCCGAAGGTGCCGATCATGACGATCACGAAATGGATGCCGCCGAGCATCGCCGTCGAGCCGAAGGTCATCCGGCCCTGCCCCGTCTCGGTGTCCATGCCCACCAGGCCGACGATGATGCCGATGAACGCCGCGATCAGCGCCTTCAGCAAGCTGCCTTCCGACAGGCTGCCGACGAGGAACAGTCCCATGAACGCGAGCAGGAAGTAGTCCCTTGCCTGGAACACCAGCGCCAGTTGCGCGATCAGCGGGGCGAACAGCGCGAGGACGAGAATGCCGAAGAAGTTGCCGATGACCGCCTGGGTCGTGCTGAGGCCCATCGCCTGTCCGGCGAGGCCCATCTTCGCCAACGGATAGCCGTCGAAGCCCGAGGCCACGGCGGCCGGGGCGCCGGGAATGTTGAGCAGGATGCCGGAGCGCGCGCCGCCATAGACCCCGCCGGTGTAGATGCCGACCATGATGGCCAGCGCCGGCAGGACCTCCCACGAGAAGGTGAACGAGATCAGCAGCGAGACCGCCATCGTCACCGAAAGACCGGGGATCGCGCCGACGTACAGGCCGACGAGGGTGCCGATGCCGATCCACCAGATCAGCGCGACGCTCATGAACGGTTGAAGGAAACCTTCCAGGCCTGTGTACATGGCTTTTTCCTCGCGTCGGTTACGGCAGGACGACCTGGAACAACGTCGAGAAGATCAGGTACAGCACGGCCAGCGTGCCCGCGGAAATGATGACCTTCTGCAGCAGCTTCCTCGGATCGAGCAGGTACATCGTGCCCACGAGGAACAGGAACGTCGCCGGGACGAAGTGGATCGTCTCGACGACGAACCCGTAGATCGCCAGCGTCGTGAGAAGCATGATGACCTGCTTGTCGAACAGGTGATGCAGGAGGTCGCCGAACGTCCCCTCCTTGTAGCCCCGCTTGAAGAACTGGATCGCCAGCCCGATGATCATCAGCACCAGTGTCCCGGCGACGAGCTGCGGGATGCTGCCCGGCCCGGCGCTCTCTCCCTGGAAAATCCCGGGGCTGCGCAAGGAGTCGGCGAAGAGCGCCGCGCAGATGACGAACAGCAACAGCATCATCTTGTACTCACCCTTCGGGCGGGCGTGCTCCGGCTTGATCGATCCGTCTTGCGTGTGTTCCGACATGACAATCCTCCTTGGTCGAACCCGATTGCAGCGGTGGTGATCCTTCCCTGGTTTCGCTCGTGCCTCAGCCGCCCTGCACGGCCTTTCGGATCGTGGCCAGAACGGCGCGGAGATCCTCGATCGCCACCTGGCCGGGGGCGGAGCTGCTCTTGCCGACGGCGAACGTCACCGTCGAGCCGTAGACCCACCCGATCATCCGCGACAGCGAGCCGTACGCGCCCATCGACATGCTGATCAGCGGGAGGCCCACCGTCTGGCTCGCAGTGTAGGTCGCGCCGAGCAGCGTCAGCACGTCCTGCGGCCCGCGCGGCATCACCGCGACCTTGGCGACGTCACCACCCAGCTTCTCGGCCTCGGCGAACTTGGCGACCAGGAACGCCGCATCCGGCGTGGACTGGAAGTTGTGGTACGACGCGACCAGCGGGATGTCGCTCGCGCGCGACGCCGCGCGCACCCGCGCGAAGTCCGCGGCACCGCTGCCCATCTCGTAGTCGATCATGTCGACGCAGCGGGCGGCGCAGACAGCCTCACAGAGCTTGACGACGTCGGCTTCGACGAGCGCGATCTTCTCGCCGCCTTCCTTGGTCGAGCGGCGGGTGAACAGAATCGGCGTTTCCCCGCCCACGGCTTTCATCGCGCGCGCGGTATCGATCACGAGCGCGGTGTCGCCGATGCCTTCGAAGAAGTCGACCCGCCATTCGATGAGGTCGGGCTTTTTCGGCAACACCGCGGCGATCTCGGCGAGCACCGCCTCGCGCGTTCCCCCGACCAGCGGGGTGCAGATCAACGGCAGCGCCCCGCCGCTCACCGGCTTGCCGCGCAGGTGGATCAGTTTCGTTTCAGCCATGGTCATCTCGCTTCGCCTTGAGAGAACTGTGCGTCGGTCGTGGCCGGCGGCAGACCGAAGAAATCGAGATAGAGCGACATCTGCTCCTGGAGCATCTCGCGGCCGAGGACGATGCGGCACCCGAGTGCCCGAGCGGCGTCGAGCATGGGCGTGATCTCGCGCTTCATCACGATCTCGGCAACGACCATCGTCGGCGTGATCTGCGCGACATCGATCGGAAGCGGGTCGCCGGGTTCCATGCCCAGCGGCGTCGCGTTGACGACCAGCTCGAATCCCGCGAGCGTCGCGGGACCCGCGTCGATGTCGGTGTGCGGAAAGTGCGAGCGCAGCTGCGCGGCGAGGGCCTCGGCGTGCGCGCTGCGCGTGTCGTGCAGCCGGATCGCGCCCGCGCCGGCGTCCGCGAGTGCCGCGGCGATCGCAGCGCCCGCACCGCCCGCCCCGACGACCAGGCAGCGCGCGCCCGCGACGCCGAACCCGTGCTTCTCGACCGCGCGCACGAAACCGATGCCGTCGAAGAGGTCGCCGTACAGCGTGCCGTCGGAGCGGCGCACGACGGCGTTGCAGGCGCCGGCGATTCTCGCGGCATCGCTGCACTCATCGAGAAGGGCGACGGTCGCGGCCTTGTGCGGGATGGTGACAAACGCCCCGGGCACGTTCTTCGCGCGGAACAGCGCCCGCAGCACAACCGGGTAGTCTTCCGGCGCGATCTCGATGGGAACGACGGCCGCATCGAGCCCTGTGCGCGCGAACAGCGCGTTGTAGAGCATCGGCGCCTTGACCTGGGCGATCGGGGAGCCCAGCACGGGGTACAGCAGGGTCGTGCCGCGGATGAATTCGGCGACGCTCGCCGCGGACGGAACGTTGCGCGGGGCACGGGCATCGCTAAGTTGCGGGGCGACACCGGGGGTGACAATCCCCCGATCGCTCCGAGGTGCGAGAGCGTCCGTCTTTCCGATGGCCATGAACTGCGACCTCCTCCTGGATCGCCGGGCGGTCGCCACCGCGCTCGGCTTTGCACTGCACCCCCGGGCACTTGGCTCAGCGTTCGCCTCTTCGGTGGGCGCTCCGCTCGCGTCGTGCGGGCTCTGCGTTTGGCACCGCAGCACGATCGGCCGGCTTTCAGGTCGGCTCGTCGCTGTCGCGGCGTCGTCGTTGGTGTCGCTCGAACGATAGGCTGGGCCAACACGGCCGACAAGGATGCGTTTCCATAATTTGGGCGCTACGCGCACATATCGTTCGAATACGGACGGTGTTTGATGTATTGTGAACACTGGTACGGCGCGCCGCGCCCCACCTGGCCGATCCGCCAATTCTTGACTTGACGTCCTGTCGTCGTCGGAACACGGATTGCAAACGAACGAAGGGAACCATGGCACCACGCGCAACCACCGCTGCCGTAAAGCCGCCACAAGACAGGGAACCGCGCGCTCAGCTTGTGGCGACGGTCACGCCCTCGACGCGCGAAGACCCGCACGCGCTGCCGGCGGAAACCCTCGAGCGCTTCGCGGACGATCCGGACTTCGTGACCGCGCTCGCGCGCGGGCTCGCGGTGCTGCTCGAGTTGTCCGACAAGCGCCGGCGCATGTCGATCGCGCAGGTCAGCCATCGCACGGGCATTCCGCGCGCGACGGCGCGGCGCAGCCTGCACACGCTGACCAAGCTCGGCTTCGTCGCGGTGGACGAGGCGCGCAAGTTCTACCTGCGTCCGCGCGTGCTGTCGTTCAGCCACGCGTATCTTTCGGCGTCGCCGATCGCCGTGCTCGCTCAACCGATCCTCGATCGCCTGGGCGAATCGCTCTCCGAGGCGTGCTCGCTCGCGACGCTCGACGGCGACGAAATCGTCTACCTCACTCGTTCCGCTTCGTCGCGGATCATGTCGCCGTCGCTGAACGTCGGCCGCCGCCTCCCGGCCTATTGCACGTCGATCGGCCACGTGCTGCTTGCGCATCTTCCGGAAGACGAGCTGAACCAGTACCTTTCGCGGGCCAAGTTCCACCCGTACACCGAGTACACGATCACCTCGCCCGTCAAGCTGCGCTCCGTCCTCCAGCAGGTGCGCGAACAGGGCTATGCGTTCGCCAGCCAGCAGATGGAATCACGGCTGTGCACGCTCGCCGTCCCCGTGCGCGACACCAGCGGCCAGGTCGTCGCGGGGATCAACGTGATCCTGCAGGGACGGCTGGTCAGCGCGTCGACCATGGCGGAACGCTTCGCGCAGCCGTTGCAGCACGCGGCGAGGGAGCTCGGCGCGCTGCTGCTGCCGTCGTAGGTGCGCGCAGCCCTCCTGGCCGTCGGCTTTAGGCGAGTGATCGCGCGCCGGCGCTTGCGACCGGATGCGCTATGATCGCGACGAAGCCGCGACCCGCCGGCGTGGTAGTCCGGCGCGACTTCGATGCGCGCAGTGGGGAGGCCGGCGTCCCCTTCGTCCCGACGAGGAACCACGATGACCAAGGCCCTGGACCGCGAGGCGGTCCCCGAACCCTCCAACCCGCTCGGACTCGACGGAATCGAGTTCATCGAGTTCGCGACCTCGAAACCGCAGGCGCTGGGCGGATTGCTGGAGACCATGGGATTCCGGCCGATCGCGCGGCATCGCTCCCGCGAGGTCGAGCTCTACCGGCAGGGTGCGATGAACATCATCGTGAACGCGCAGCCGCTCGACGTGCCGCGGACCGTGCAACCCGTCGAGCATCCGGTCATCAGCGCATTCGCCGTCCGCGTCCGCGATGCGAACGAGGCGTTTCGCCGCGCGCTCGATCTGGGCGCGTGGGAGATCCCGGTGCGCGCGGCGCCGATGGAGCTCAACATCCCCGCCATCCACGGTGTGGGGGAAAGCCTCGTCTACTTCGTCGACCGCTACGACGAGTTCTCGATCTACGACATCGACTTCCGGGCGATCCCGTCCGTCGATCCGCATCCGCCGGCGACGGCGGGCATGCACTTCTTCGGAATCGTGCAGTACATCGGCGCCGACCGCACGGCCGACTGGGTCGAGTTCTACTCGCAGATCTTCGGCTTCACGTCGCTGCCGGACCGCGTGCGCTTCGGCATCATGCCCAAGGGGCTGCTGCTCGAAAGTCCCTGCCGCAAGTTTTTCCTGCAACTGATCGAGCCGGAGGACACGGCGCAGTTCTCGCACGGCGAAGAGCACCTGCAGCGCATCGGTTTCGGAACGCCGGACGTGCTGGCGGCCGTCGCGAGCCTGGAGCAGCGCGGCATCGAGTTCGTCGCCACCGAACAGGTTCACCCGACCGAGCGCGGGGCGCTCACCAAGCCCCGCCTCGGCAGCGTGATGTTCGAGCTCGTCCACAGCGAACTCGCTCCCTCGCCGGCGCGCAAATGAACTTCACCGATTTCGGCATGGACACCGCCTCGCTCGCGGGCTCGCTCGAGGCGAAGCTCGCCGCGGTGCGGCAGGCCGGATTCGCGCAGGTGATGGTCTCGGCAACCGACGTCGTCGCGCATCCCGGCGGCGTGACCGCGGCCGCGCGCGCGCTACGCGATTGCGGATTGCGGGTGACCGGATACGAGGCGCTGCGCGATTTCGAGGGACTGACCGGCCATCTGCACGAGTACAAGATCGACGTCGCGAAGGGGATGCTCGCCGTATGCGGCGAGATCGGTGCCCGCGTGCTCCTCGTCGAGGCCTCGACGTCGACGCATGCCGACCCCGACCCCGACGCCATCGCGCAGCGACCTGCGCAAGCTCGCGGTGCTGGCGATCCCGCTCGGGCATCAGGATCGCGTTCAAGGGCGCTGCCGTCGAGCCGGACCGTCCGCGACTGGCTCGCGCGCCTGGGACATCGTCAACCGCGCGAATTGCCCCAACCTCGGGCTCGCCATCGATTCGTTCGACACCCTGAGCGCGCACACGTCGCTGGAACGGCTCGACGAAGTCGCCGCCGACCAGATCTGTCTCGTGCAGCTGTCCGATTTCATGTGGACCGAAGTGCGCTCCGCGGAGGAACAGGCCGCGACCGCCGTCCATTTCCGCGTGTTTCCGGGCGAGGGCGTGCACAGCGACAGCGTGGCGCGACCTGGTGACGCAAGCTCGACGACATCGGCTACTACGGCGATTACAGCTTCGACGTCTACAACGACGACTACCTGCAGCTGCCGCCGGAAGTCGTCGCGCAGCGGGCGCGCCGC
Source organism: uncultured beta proteobacterium (assembly GCA_963809965.1). Lineage (GTDB taxonomy): Bacteria > Pseudomonadota > Gammaproteobacteria > Burkholderiales > Casimicrobiaceae > CAIWHR01. Next base: position 22,995 of record CAWELU010000061.1, on the reverse strand, counting down.
GCCGCCGAGTGGCTCGGCGAAAGCGTGCTGCGGCGCGCGTTGCCGGTGCCGAACATGGAACGCCTGCGGCGCACGCGCGGACCTGACGTCGGGCGCTGCGATCGGCCTGAGGGCGGCCGCACCGACTGGAGCATCGGATGGAAATGGAGTATCGGCGGCTGGGCGCGAGCGGCATCGAGGTCTCGCCGCTGTGCCTGGGCACGATGACCTTCGGCGACACGACCGACGCAGCCGAGGCGCAGCGGATCGTCGATGCGGCGTTCGACGCCGGCATCAATTTCATCGACACGGCCGACAACTACGGCAACGGCGCGTCGGAGACGATCGTCGGCGCCGCGATCAAGGCGAACCGACAGCGCTGGATCCTCGCCACCAAGGTCGGCAACGTGCTGACCGCGAAGCCGCACGACGGCGGGCTGTCGCGGCGCTGGATCCTGCGCGCCTGCGACGACAGCCTCGCGCGGCTCGGCACCGACTACATCGACATCTACTACCTGCACCGGGACGACCCCGACACGCCGATCGCCGAGACGGTCGGCGCCATCGGCGACCTGATCCGCAGCGGCAAGATCCGCTACTTCGGCGTCTCGAACTATCGCGGCTGGCGCATCGCCGAGGTCGTGAACGAGTGCGAGGCGCAGGGCGTGCCGACGCCGGTCGTCTGCCAGCCCTACTACAACCTGCTCAACCGGATGCCCGAAGTCGAGATCCTGCCGGCGTGCGACTACTACGGCATCGGCGTGGCGCCGTACTCGCCGATCGCGCGCGGCGTGCTGACGGGCAAGTACGTCGCCGGCGCCGTTCCCGAGGATTCGCGCGTGGCGCCGCAAGGACGCGCGGATGATGGAGACGGAGTTCCGCGAGGAATCGTTCGCGATCGCGCGAGACGCTGCAGGCGCACGCCGGAAAAGACGGGCCGCACGCTGACGCAGTTCGCGCTCGCGTGGCTGTGGGCGAACCGGATCGTCGACCTCGGTGATCGCCGGCCCGCGCACGCTCGCGCAGTGGCAGGACTACGTCGACGCGATCGGAACGACGTGGAGCGCGGAGGACGAGGCGCTCGTCGACTCGCTGGTGAAGCCCGGCCATCCGTCGACGCCCGGCTACAACGATCCGCGCAGTATCCGTTCTTCGGGCGGGTCGTCGAGTAGGGTGCGCCGGCGCGTTCCCGACGCGCGGACGCGTTACGTGCTCGTTCGCCACGCCGTGCGGCACGTGCCCGCGCGGCCACGTGCTTCGCGGCCGATTCGACGTGCGTGCGCTGGTCGTCGAAGAAGATGTCGGCGCGAAAGGCGCGCAGGAACTCGCCCTTGTCGAGGCCGCCGAGGAACAGCGCCTCGTCGATCCGGATGTTCCAGGCGCGCAGCGTGCGGATCACGCGCTCGTGCGCCGGCGCGCTGCGCGCGGTGACGAGCGCGGTGCGGATCGGGCTCTGCGTCCTCGGGAAAGTCCGCCTGGATCCGGTGCAGCGCCGCGAGGAATTCCTTGAACGGCCCGCCGGTCAGCGGCTCGCAGCGCGGCGTCGGTTTCGCTTTGCGCGAACGCGGCGAGCCCGTTCTCCTGGTACACGCGCTCGGCCTCGTCGGAGAAGAGCACCGCGTCGCCGTCGAAGGCGATCCGCAGCTCGTCCGTCTCGTTGGTCGCCGACCGCGCTCGGGAAGATCGTCGCCGCCGCGTAGCCGTCGTCGAGCGCGCGCCGGACGTCGCCCTGGTCCGCCGACAGGAAGAGGTGCGCGCCGAACGCCGGGACGTAGCGCGACGTCGGCTCGCCCTTGGTGAACGCGGCGCGCGTGATGTCGAGCCCGTAGTGCTTGATCGCAGTTGAACACGCGCAGGCCGGTGTCGGCGCTGTTGCGCGACAGCAGGATCACCTCGACGTACTGCTTGTCGGGACGGTTGAGCCGCAGCAGCTTCTTGACCAGCACGAACGCCGGGCCCGGCGCCAGGATCTCGTCCTCGTGCTCGACCTGGTAGCGATGGTACGCGTCGACGCCGTCCTCGGTGTAGATCCGGTGGCTTTCGGTGAGGTCGAACAGCGCGCGCGAGGAGATCGCGACGACGAGCTTGCCGGCGAGCGTGGGCTTGGGCATGCGGCCAGTATAGCGCCGGCGCCTAAGGGACGGTCCTCTTCCTGCTCTCGTCGGTGGGATCCCCAATCGCTGTCCCCTGCTGCTGGAACGCTACGCCGCGACGGAAGCTCTCGCTGTCTGACCGTGGCGCTCCGGGTGGCGAGCTCGGCGGCCTCCGGGTAGGCCATGGGGTTCTTGCTCTTCTCGATCTCGAGCAGCTTCGTCTCGTCGTTCACGCGCACGCTGTACTTGCCCAGGTTGTAGAGGAGGTACATCGCGAAGAGGTTGTCGAAGTCCTCGTATTGGCCCTGTTCCTTCCGGAAGTCGCGCGACAGGACCGAAGGAAACCGGTTCGGCAGGTCCTTGAACGCCACCTTCTCCTCTTCGTGCGGATCGACGTAGGTCGAACCCTCGTACTTCCTGTACAGCACCACGTCCAACCCGTACCCGCGCGCGTTCCACTCCTTGAGGAGCTTCATCGCCATCTCGGTGGGAATGTTGGCGTTGGCGGCCGCCACCACCTTTCGCCCGGAGAGAAGCTTCGCGCTCGTCACCTCGAGGTCCTTGTACCCGGCGCCGTACTTGAATGCGGCGCCGATGGTCTTGGCGCAGTTGAGGCGCAAGTAGTCGTACTCGAACTTCGCGGTCGTGGTACTCGGTGTTCCTGGCCCGCTTGTGATAGTCGTCGTTGATGCGCTCGAAGAACGCCGCGAGCGCCTCCTTCTCCGCCGGCAGGGACGCCGTAGACGCGCACGCCGATGACCGATCGCTTGTAGATCTCGCCGAAGTCGAGGCCGAACGAGGCCGTGTCGCCGAGCGACGAGGTGGTCTTGAACAGGTACTCCTTCTTCGGAATCCGGACCATGAGATCGTCGGTGTAGAAGCCCTTGGCGTGCTCGGGCGCTCGGTCGGCGTAGAAGTTGGCCGTGTAGACCAGGTCGTCGCCGGGCACCTGGTCGCGGATGGCCAGCGCCAGGTGTCCCGCCGAGCCGCCCTTGGAGGTGCCGTAGCTGATCAGCAATTCCATGTCGTACGGGTCCTGTCGCAGGACGTTCGCGATCTCGTCGATGTTGGCCGGTTCCGGCCCGCCCTTGGTTCCGAAGTCGGCGGCTGCCACATCGGCGGCGAACATCAGCGCCGTCAGGGCACACCACATCTTTGCTCTCATCCGCGTTGCGCCTTGAACGATCGAAGTCGTTGCATTCCGCCGACCTGAGCCGGAAATTCGAGGCCTATCGATGGCGAGGAATAGCTGCAATCATAAACACGGAGTGCTCGCGAAGCCAGAGCAAAGCCAGGGTCGAATCGGTCCGCGCGACTGCACGAATCGGCGTAGAGTTGAGTCATGAAGAAGATTGTCCAGCCAGCGCTGTCTCCATCCCGGCGCGGTCTTTCCCGCACCGAGAGCATCGGTCTCGCCGCGATCGTGCTGACGATGCTGACGTGGGCGATGCTGCCCGCGACTGCGCAGGACCCCGGCTATCACCATTTCGCCGACCAACGCGAATGGCTGGGCGTGCCGCGTGCGGCGGACGTGCTTTCCAACCTCGCGTTTGCGCTGGTGGGCTTCGCCGGCGTGATTCGCCTTGCATCGCGTCGGCGTCCGCGCTTTGCGCCGGCGACCGACGCCGGTCTGTGGTGCATTGCGATTGGCCTGGTTCTCACGGCGATCGGTTCGGCGTGGTATCACCGCGATCCGAACGATGCGACGCTGGTCTGGGATCGACTGCCCATGACGATCGTGTTTGCGGGCGTCCTGGGTGCCGCGATTGCACAACGCCTCGGCAGCGACGTCGGACGAGTGGCTCTCGCCCTCCTCGTCCCTCTCGGCGTGTTGAGCGTCGTGTACTGGAACATGACCGGCGACCTCGCCCTCTACCTCGCGGTTCAGTTCGGCGGCATCGGTGGCGTCCTGTTGCTTCTTGTGTTGACACGCAAGGACGACGATCCCTTTCCATGGGCATGGGTCCTCGCGTGGTACGCGCTCGCGAAAATCGTGGAATACGGGATCGGCCGATCTGGGATGCCACCCACGGCCTGATCGCCGGGCACACGCTAAAGCATCTGCTGGCAGCGGTCGCCGGTGCTGCGGCGCTTTGGCCGCTGCGCGCTCGCCGCTGACGATTGACGGGAATGTACTGCGGCCGCGTGCCGCTCGTCGTCCTGGCGCGGAAGCTCGACGAGGAAGCTGTAAGGATCATCGCGCGCCGGCGACTGTCGTGCTAGGAGGCCGAGATGCAAGTCGTGGACTGGAGGGTTCGCGCGCGAGTGTTCCTGCAGCGCCTGTGGCAACCCACCTGCGCGTGCATGGTCTGCATGACCGCCCCGAGCTTCGCGAACCTGGTGAGCGCCGTGCACTGGAAGATCGCGCTGCAGACCGGGGTCGGCACGGGACTCCTCGCACTGCTGCTCACGCTTACGCCGGTCGGGAGGCTCTTCGCGCAATCGCTATGGCAACGCGCTGATGGTGGGCGGCCTGACGGTGGTCGCCGACGTGTGGTCGCATCCCGGCCGCTTCGGCTTCGAGTACGGCGAGGCGCTGCTGACGGGTCTGGTGGCGGGCCTGCTCGCGCTGGCCGGGTGGTTCGTGCTCGAGGACCGCGCGCGGCGCGTTCGGCAGGTCTGGGCGTGGATGCGCGGGACGGGCGGGCCGCGCTGATCGTGATCGAGTGACTGCCATTGCCGGTGCTCGCCGGATTGAACGGTCAAGCTGCGCGCTTCAGCCCGTCGCCCAGCTCCGCGAACACCGCGCGCAGTTCCTCGACGGCCCAGTCGATGGTTTCCCGGTCGATGGTCAGCGGCGGCGCGAAGCGCACGACCGTCTCGTGCGTGTCCTTTGAGAGAACGCCGCGCGCCAGCAATCGGTCGAAGACGTCGCGCGCGACCACCCGGTCGCGGTCGAACTCGACGCCGACGAACAGGCCGCGGCCGCGCACGTCGCGGATGAGCGGACTCTTGAGCGCCTGAGGAGCCCGAGCAGGTACGCGCCCTGCGTTGCCGACCGCTCGACCAGCCCCTCTTCCACCAGCACGTCGAGCGCCGCCAGCGCCACCGCCGCGGCGAGCGGATTGCCGCCGAACGTGCTGCCGTGATCGCCGGGCGTGAACACCTGCATCACGTCTCGGTGGCGACGAACGCCGACACCGGCAGCAGGCCGCCGCCGAGCGCCTTGCCGAGGATCACGCCGTCGGGCCGCACGTGGTCGTGCTGGCAGGCGAGCAGCGTGCCGGTGCGGCCGAGCCCGGTCTGCATTTCGTCGCAGATCAGCAGCACGTTGTGCTCGCGGCAGATGTGCGCGCAGTGCGGCGAGATAGCCCGCCGGCGGCACGACGATGCCCGCCCTCGCCCTGGATCGGCTCGACCAGGAACGCCGCCGTGTGGGGCGTGATCGCCGCGTCGAGCGCCGCCGCGTCGCCGTAGGGAATCTGCCGGAAGCCGGGCGGAAACGGCCCGAAGCCGTCGCGGTATTGCGGCTCCGACGAAAAGCCGACGATCGCGATGGAGCGGCCGTGAAAGTTGCTTGCGCAGACGATGATCTCGGCGCGGTCCGCCGGAATGCCCTTGACCTTGTAACCCCACTTGCGCGCCGCCTTGAGCGCCGTCTCGACCGCTTCGGTGCCGCCGTTGGACGGAAGCGCGCGATCGAGTCCGGTCAGCTCGCACAGGCGCTGGAGCAGGAGCGGCAACAGTGGTTGTGGAATGCGCGCGAGGTCACCGCGAGCCGCTGCGCCTGCTCGACCAGCGCGCGCACGATGCGCGGATGCGCGTGGCCGAAGCTCACCGCCGAGTACGCGCTCATCAGGTCGAGGTAGCGGCGGCCGTCGCTCGTCCCACAGCCAGCAGCCGTCGCCGTGCGCGAGCACGACGGGCAGCGGGTCGTAATTGCACGCACCGTAACTGCGCTCGGCGGCGATGGCGCGGGAGACTGAACTGCCGGCGAGCGGCGTGGTGCGGGGGGGACAACGCGCATTCATGCCGAGGCTCCTGTCGAGAGTCGGGCCCAGTGGCTTGCTGCTATGAGCAGGAGGCGTGCCAGCAGGTCGACGGGCTCGTGAGCCTTGCCCGCACGAGGGCGAAATCAGAGCGGGAGGATCGCAGGACCGGGCCAGGACATGCCGCGCATTCCAGGAGGACCTGCCGCAAAACGCGATCTGCAGTGCAACAAAATCAACGCACGTCGAGCATCTCGAGATTGCGTCACGCGTTGTAGTACGCAGGACCGAAGAGCGGCGTGCGATCCGTCATCGCGGCCACGCCCTACTTGGTCGTCGAAGTGCAATTGCCTGCGCGCGTTCCAGTGTAGGCCATCGTCATTTCCATTTGCTCGCCCTGCATCTTGCCCGCCATCTGCATCCGTCCCTGATAGCCGTTGCCGCTCCACGTCGACTCGCCAGTGGCGGTGTAGTCATCCTTGGCGCTGCGACAGGCCATCCGGTAGCTGACCTTGTTGCCGGTGCGTTTCGATTCGAGCACCCGGCACTCGTCCTTCTTCGGGACGCCCGCTTCGTCGCTGCCCGGCTGAACGCAGATACGATTCGTCTGCGCCGGCATTGCCATGGACATCCCGGGCATCCCCATCGGCATCCCGGGCATCTCCATCTTCGACGTGATGTCCCACAGCTCGTCCTTGCCCTGCGGGTCGACCCGGTACCCGGTCTGCGCGGCCGCGGAGACAGCGACGAGCAGCGCGCAGGCAACGGCGTAAGCAATCACGCGGGAAGGCCGTGTTTCGGTGGCAGCGTTGCGTGGCATGAGGGCTCCTCCGGTTCTCGGTCGGCTGCGGAATGCCCGACGCACCGCGCATTCTACCCGGGCACAAGGTCACGCACGGCAACCGGCGAAGCGCAGCACCGCCGGGATCTCGTCGCCGAAGTCCGCCCAGCCGTGGTCGCCGCCGCCGAGCACGTACTGCCACGCGCCGGCGTAGAACGCGACCGCCTCGCGCCAGTCGAGCACCTCGTCGCCGGTGCGCGACAGCAGGAAGTAGCGCTCCGGGCCGCGTGATGGCGCGACCCGCAACGCCCGCAGCTCGTCGAAATGCGCTGCGGTGACCTCGAACGCCTCGCCGGTGTAGAGGTTGCGTCTGCGTGCCCGCGAACGAGCGCAGGTCGTCGTAGGGCCGCACCGCCGGATTGATGAGCACCGCGCGCGCGCCGAAGCGCTCGGCGAGATACGTCGCGTAGTAGCCGCCGAGCGAGCTGCCGACGAGGGTCAGCGCCGCGCGCGGCCGCGCGCGTCGCGCTCGATCCACGCGGCGACCACGCGCGACATCGCCGCGGCGGGTCGTGGTGAAGCGCCGGCACGATGAAGCCGCGGCCGGATCGCGTCGAGCAGCGCGGCGACGCGCGCGCGAAGATCGCGCGCCTTGACGCTCTGCCGGCGACGAGCGGAAGCCGTGCAGGTAGACGATCGCCGGCGCGGCGTCCGCCCGTTCGCATCAATGCCCGGCGCGGGCGCTCGCCGGCCGCCGCATTCCGCGCGGTTTCGGAAGGCTCATCGCGCCGCCGCGAGCCGCGCAGAGCAGCTTGCGTGGATGCCGCCGAAGCCGCCGTTGCTCATCACCAGCACGTGGTCGCCGGGCGCGCGCCTCGGCGACGATCGCCGCGACGAGCGCGTCGAGGTCGTCGTGCACGCGCGGCCTTGGCGCCGAGCGGCGCCAGCGCGCCGGCGACGTCCCAGCCGAGATTCGGCGGCGTAGCAGAACACCCGGTCGGCGCGCGGCGAGGCTGCCGGGCAGCGCGTCCTTCATCGCGCCCAGCTTCATCGTGTTCGAGCGCGGCTCGAGCACGGCGAGGATGCGCGCGTCGCCGACCTTGCGCGCGCAAGCCCGTCGAGCGTGGTCGCGATCGCCGTCGGGTGGTGCGCGAAGTCGTCGTAGACGGTGATGCCGTTGACGGTGCCGCGCACTTCCAGCCGGCGCTTGACGCCGCGGAACGCGGCGAGCGCGGCGAGGCCGACCGCGACCGGCACGCCGGCGTGGCGCGCGGCGGCGATCGCCGCCAGCGCATTCAACTGGTTGTGCCGCCCCGCCTGTCCGAACGCCAGCGTGCCCTGCGGCGCGCCGCCGAGCGAGGATCGTGCCGTCGACGGCGATCGGTCCAGTCGGGGCCGGTGCCCGGCACCTCGGCGCAGGCCGAAGCGCTCGACCTCGCTCCAGCAGCCGCGCGCGAGCACGCGCGCGAGGCTCGCCTCGCCGCCGTTGGCGACGATGCGGCCCTTGCCCGGAACCGTGCGCACCAGATGGTGGAACTGCGTCTCGATGGCCGCGAGGTCGGGGAAGATGTCGGCGTGGTCGTACTCGAGGTTGTTGAGGATCGCCGTGCGCGGCCGGTAGTGGACGAACTTCGAGCGCTTGTCGAAGAAGGCGGTGTCGTATTCGTCGGCCTCGATGACGAAGAACGGCGCTGTCGGTGAGCCGCGCCGACACGCCGAAATTCGCGCGGCACGCCGCCGATCAGGAATCCGGGCTCGAGGCCGCGCGTCCTCGAGGATCCACGCGAGCATCGCGGTGGTCGTCGTCTTGCCGTGCGTGCCGGCGACCGCCAGCACCCACTTGTCGCGCAGCACGTTCTCGTACAGCCACTGCGGGCCCGAGACGTAGGGCAGGCCGCGCGTCGAGGATCGCCTCCATCAGCGGATTGCCGCGCGAGACGACGTTGCCGATCGACGAACACGTCGGCGCCTTGCGCGACGCCGTCGAGCTGCGCCGGATCCCAGCCCTCGGTCAGCTCGATGCCGAGCGCCGCGAGCTGCGTGCTCATCGGCGGATAGACGTTGGCGTCGCAGCCGGTGACGCGGTGGCCGGCGGCCTTCGCGATCGCCGCGATGCCGCCCATGAACGTGCCGCAGATGCCGAGGATGTGCAGATGCATCGGGCTCAATCGGTCGCCTTGCAGTCCGCTTCGCGCAGCCGCGTCGCCGCGATCACCGTTCATGCGCGCGCGCCCGGTCAGGCGACCAGGGTCCGCGTGCGCCGCGTGCCGCGCCAGCCCAGGCAACCAGCGCGTAGGCGAGGACGTCGAGCGCCAACGCGATCGCGAACGCGAGCTCAGCCGCCCGACGCGTCGAGGCCCAGCGCCGCGCGCGCCGCGTCGACCACCACGCCGATGCCCCACTGCGTGGCGAAGCCGCGAGCGAACATCAGCAGGTTGAGCGCCGTGTTCGCGCGGCCCGCGAGCTCCTTCGGGAAGCCTTCGCTGAGCACGGTGAACGCGAGAATGTTGGCCGACGCGCCGAGGCCGTACGAGCGACCACCAGACGTAGGTGCCGCCGGAAGCCGCGCCACGATCGCGGCGAGCGCTACGACGTTCAGCGCGAAGCCCAGCGCGAACAGGTGCCGCGGCGTGGAGGCCGCGCGCGCGCGAGCCGCGTTGCGAACAGGCCGAGCCGAGGTAGCCGGCGAGCATCACCACGCTCATCACCAGGAGATGCCGGCGCCGCTCGGCGCGGTCGTAGCCGTTGACGTCGATCAGCCACGGCACCGACCACAGGCCCTGGATCGCGAAGAACGAGCCCATGCCGAAGCGCCGAGCGGGGCGATCCACCAGAAGCGTGGGTGCGCGAACACGCTCCGCACGCCGGCCCACTGCGCGGCGATCCCGCCGCTCGCCCGGGCGTCGGCGTGTCGGGCACGCGCCACCAGATCCAGGCGGCGACGGCGAACGTCAAGACCGCGAGCACCACGAACACGCCTGCGCCAATGCATGAACCGCAGCGCGATCTCGATCGGCGTCGTCGCCACCAGCGCGCCCGCGCCGCCGGCGACCATGATCCAGCCGGCGAGCGACGCCTGCCGCTCCCGCGGACACCCACGCGGCGATCGCCTTCAGCGGCGCCATCAGGCACACCGACACCCCCGCCCGATCAGCGCGCGCGCGACGACGAGACCCGTCACGCCGTCCGCCAGCGCGAACAGGAGCGTGCCGGCGCCGCAGAACACCAGCAGCACCGGCTCGACCCGGCGCGGACCGTAGCGGTCGAGCAGCATGCCGGCGGGAATCTGCACCGCGGCGAACGCGACGAAGTAGGCGCTGGTCAGCAGCCCGAGCGACCCGGCGTGAGCGCGAGCTCGCGCGTCAGCTCCGGCGAGATCACCGCGTTGACGGTGCGGAACAGGTACGACAGCAGGTAGCCGGCCGCAGAAGCCGCAAGCGAGGAAGTCGGCGCGGCGTCAATAGCGGTCCGCGGAGAGCGGCGTCAGGTCGATCGGCGGAGTCTCGCCGGCACAGCATTCCGGCGATCAGCTTGCCGGTGATCGGGCCGAGGCTCACGCCCATCATCGCGTGGCCGGTGGCGATCGGACGAGGTTGGCGAACTTCGCGGTGCGGCCGAGATACGGCAGGCCGTCCGGCGAGCAGGGACGCAGGCCGCGCCATGGCTGCGACGCCGTCGAAATCCGCCGGCTGAACTCGGGATAGTAGCTTCGGCACGGCCGCGATGATGCCGCGCACGCGCACCGGATTGATGTCCTCGTTGAGGCCGGCGATCTCCATCGTGCCGCCAAAGCGCAGCGCGGCGCCCATCGGCGTCACCGCCACGCGCGCCTCGGTCAGGATGGCGCAGATCGCCGGCAATTGCCGCGGCGTGCGGCAGCGTGAGGCTGTAGCCTTTGCCCGGCCTGCATCGGCAGATCGCAGGCCGAGCTCGCGCGCGAGCGCCGGCGACCACGAGCCGCCGCAAAGCACGAACTCGTCCGCTTCGATCTCGCCGCCGCAGCGTTGTCGCGGCGCGGATCTTCCGGTCCCGCCTCGACGCGCCAGCCGCGTGACCTCGGTGTTCCATGCGAACTCGACGCCCGCCGCTTCGACCTGGTGCCTGCAGCGCCGCCATGAAGCGGTCCGGCGACAGATGGCAGTCCTGCGGAAAGTAGACCGCGCCGGCGATGTCCATGCGTCACGCCGGGATCGAGCGTCGCCGCCTGCCTGGCGTCGAGCACCTCGGCCGGGATGCCGAGCTGCGCGCCGTGCTCGGCCGTGCGGGCTTCCTCGTCGAGCGCATGCGGCGTGCTTGCAGAGCATCAGCAGGCCGCCTTCTCGGACGAGGCCGAAGTCGTGCTCCCGGGCGGCGCCGGCGAGTTCCTCGAAGCAGCGGCGGCTGGCGAGGCTGAGATCGCGCAGCAGCGGCGCCGCGCGGCGCACATGCTCGGGCGTGGCCGCGCGCCAGAACTTGATCCCCAGTCGAGGAGATCCCGCGACAGGCGCGGCTTGATGTAGAACGGCGACTCGGGATTCCACATCCACTTGAGGCCGAGCGCCACCATGCCCGGCGCGGCCAGCGGCACGAAGTGGCTGGGCACGACCATGCCGGCGTTGCCGAACGAGCAGCCGTCGCGCTGCGCGGCGTTGCGTTCGACGAGCGTCACGCGCAGCCGCGGCGCGCGCAGTAATACGCCGGTGGCACAGGCCGATGACGCCGGCGCCGATGATGGCGACGCGTCTGGCTCATCTAGCGGATGCCGTGCGCGAACGGATCCCGGGTCGTTCAGCAACAGTCTTGCCTCGGCGTTGACGAAGGCCCTGCCGGTGATCGCCGGCTCGATGCTGCCCGGTCGCCCGATCGAGCCAGCGGAACGCTGCCGGTGAACGTGCTGCCGAGGATGCTCTCCTGCACCCACGCCGGCGCCTTCGGCGAGCTTGCCGTCGGCGGCGAGGCAGGCGAGCTTGGCGCTGGTGCCGGTGCCGCAGGGCGAGCGGTCGTAGGCCTTGCCCGGGCAGAGCACGAAGTTCCGCGAGTTCGCGCCGGCGCGCGACGGGCGGGCCGAACAGCTCGACGTGATCGACGTCCGGGTAAGCCCTGCGCGTTCAGCGCCTGGCGGACGCGCCAGGCGAAGTCGGTCAGCGCGTCGACGTTCGCCAGCGACGATGATCCTGGCCGTGCTCCTGCGACCAGGAAGAACCAGTTGCCGCCCCAGGCCACGTCGCCGGTGACCGGGCCGATGCCGGGCACGTCGACCGTGACCGCCTTGCGCCATGCGGCAGCTCGGCACGTTCGCGACCGTGACCTCGCCGTCCGGATGCGAGCGTTGCGGTGACGCGACCCGACCGGCGTCTCGATGCGGTGGTCGCCGGGCGCGATGCGGCCCAGGTGGGCGAGCGTGGCGACAGCCCGATCGTGCCGTGGCCGCACATGCCGAGATAGCCGACGTTGTTGAAGAAGATCACGCCCGCCGCGCAGGCGGCGTCGTCCGGCGGCACGAGCAGCGCGCCGACGATCACGTCCGAGCCGCGCGGCTCGTTGACGACCGCCGAGCGAAAGCAGTCGAAGTCGCGCGCGGAAGCGCTCGCGGCGCTGCGCGCAAGCGGACCCGTTCCGAGGTCGGGGCCGCCGGCGATGACGACGCGCGTCGGCTCGCCGCCGGTGTGCGAGTCGATGACCTGGATGATCTGCGTATGGCATGCCGGCTCGATCGGATGAATCCGTACGGCCAGCGCCGTGCGCAGCGGCGTTCAGGCGCTTGTGCATCGGCCAGGTGTCGGACAAGCGGTAGCCTCCCGGCCACGGATCGTCGGGATCGAGCATGTGCTGGTGCGTCCCGGTGATCCACGCGCGCCCCGAAAGCGACGGCACGATCCCCGGCCGGTCGCCGATGCGCGCCTCCGCCTCGATGCGGCAGCGGAACTCCGAATCGATGATCGAGCGGCCGACGAACCGATCGCCGGTCTTGAGCACGCCCTTGGCGTGCAGCACCGCGAGCCGCGCGGAACAGCCGGTGCCGCAGGGTGAGCGGTCGATCTTGCCGGGACGGATCGCCACCGCGTTCTTGCCCGACCGCGACGCCGTCCTCGAAAGCGAGCGGCGCAGTGAACTGGCAGAACGAGATGTGGTCCCACTCCGGCAGCTCGGGGTGCCGGAAGCCGAACTGCTCGTCGGCCGCGCGCGTGATCTCCAGTCCCGATCTCCGCGAGGTCCTTCGCCTCGTCGGGCGCAAGCGCGAAACCCAGCGCGTGGGCGTCGACGAGCACGAAGCTGTCGCCGCCGTACGCGGTGTCGACGGTGAGCGTGCCGATGCCCGCGACCTCCAGCTTCGCGTCGAGCCGGTCGGCGAACGACGGCAACGTTGCGCACGGTGATCCGCTCGGCCTTGCCGTCGCGGCACTCGGCGGTGATCTCGACGATGCCTCCGGGCGCCTCGAGCGCGAACCGCGTCTCGGGCTCGGCCATCGGCACGATGCCGGTGTCGAGCAGGACCGTCGCCACGCAGATCGAGTTCGAGCCCGACATCGGCGGCGTGTCCGCCGGCTCCATGATGATCCAGCCCATCCGGGCGCGCGGATCCTTCGGCGGAACCAGCAGATTGACGTGGCGGAAGACGCCGCCGCGCGGCTCGTTCAGCACGAAATTGCGCAGCGTCTCGTCCTGCGCGATGAAGCGCGACTGCTGCCAGAGCGTGTCGCCGGGCGGCGGTGCGACGCCGCCGACGATGACGTCGCCGACCTCGCCCTCGGCGTGGCAGCTCACGACGTGAACGAGCGTTGGACGTGCGAATGGCGCGTCTCCGCTTGCCGCGGCAGCGCGTCAGCGGGCGCCGATGACGACCACCGGGTCGCCGAGGACGTCGAAACGCGGCTCGATGCCGAGGCCCGGGCGGTCGGGACGCGGTCATCCGGCCGTCGACGCGCTGCGGCGCGCCGTCGGCGATCGTGACGGTGACGTAGCTGTTGAAGTCGGTGGCCGAGAAGCAGAACTCGGCCGGGCGTCGAGTGCGCGAGATGGGCGATGGCCGCGGTGACGATGTCGCCGCCCCAGGTGTCCTCGATGGTCATCGCGATGCCCGCCGCCACGCAGAGATCGCGGATCTGCCGCGCCTTGGTGAGGCCGCCGACCTTGGAGATCTTGAGATTGATCACGTCCATCGCGTCGTCGGCGAGGCCGCGCACCAGCACGTCGATGCCGTCGATCACCTCGTCCAGCACGAACGGCAGCGCCGGTCCGGCGCCGGATGGACAGGCATTCCTCGTAGGACGGGCAGGGCTGCTCGATGTAGACGTCGACGTCGCGCACCGCCGCGACGACCCGCGCGGCCTCGTGCATCGTCCAGCCGGTGTTGGCGTCGGCGACGAGGATGTCGCCGGGTTCGAGCATCGCCCGGCACGCGCGGATGCGCTCGATGTCGTCGTTCGCGTCGCCGCCGACCTTCAGCTGGAACTTGCGTGTAGCCCTCGCTGCCGGTAGCCCGGCGATCTTGCGCGCCATCTCGTCGGGCGGCATCCTGCGAGATCGCGCGGTAGAGCGCGATGTCCGCCTGCTCGCGCCGCCCAGCAGCGTGTAGACGGGCAGCCCGGCGACCTTGCCCAGAATGTCCCAGCAGGCGACGTCGATCGGCGCCTTCACGTAGGGATGGCCGCGCAGCGCGGCGTCCATGCGCCGGTTGAGCACGCCGAGATCGCGCGGGTCGAGGCCGATCAGCTTCGGCCCGATCTCGGCGATGCCGGCGCGCACGCCCGCGGCGTAGGCCGGCAGATAGGCCGAACCGAGCGGGCAGAACTCGCCGTAGCCGGTGATGCCCGGCATCGGTCTCGACCGCGACCACGGTCGCGTCGAAGACCTCGACGAAGTTGCCGTTCGACCAGTTGTAGCGGCCTTCCTTGAGCGGCAGGTCGACCTGCCACGCCTTGATCCCGGTGATCTTCACGGGACTCCTATTTCGCGGTGGTCGACAACACGGACTTCATGAATTGCGCGGTTTCCGGCTCGCGCGGGTTGCCGATCACCTGCTCGGGCGGACCGATCTCGTGAATCAGGCCGGACTTGAAGAACGCGACGCGATCCGAAACCTCGCGCGCGAACGATATCTCGTGCGTGACGACGATCATCGTCATCCCTTCGCTCGACAGCATCCGCAGCGTGTCGAGCACCTCGCCCACGAGCTGCGGATCGAGCGCGGAGGTCACCTCGTCGAGCAGCATGTAGTCGGGCGACATCGCGAGCGCGCGGGCGATGGCCACGCGCTGCTGCTGGCCGCCCGAGAGCTTCGACGGATAGACGTCGAGCTTGTTCGCCGAGGCCGACGTGCTTGAGCTGCCGCACGGCGATGGCCTCCGCCTCCGCGCGGCTTCTTGCCAGGACCTTGCGCGGCGCGAGCATCACGTTCTCGAGCACGGTCAGGTGCGGGAACGCGTTCAACTGCTGGAAGACGATGCCGATCTTTCGCCGGAGGCGGTTGAGATCGGTGGCGCGCGCATGCACCTCGGTGCCGTCGACGACGATGCGCCCCTGCTGGATCGGCTCGAGCCCGTTCACGCACATCAGCAGCGTGGACTTGCCCGAGCCCGAGCCGCCGATGACCGACACGACCTCGCCCTTGGCGACCGTCATCGAGATGCCCTTCAGCACCTCGAGCGGCCCGAAGGCCTTGTGGACGTTCTCTATCTCAATCAAGGTCCCTCCACCTCGCTTCGAGCCGCGCGCCCAGGCGGGAGATCGGATAGCTCAACAGGAAGTAGATGAGCCCGCAGACCGACAGCACGAGCAGCGGCTCCTGGATGCGGGTGATGATCACCTGCGACGTGCGCAGGAGCTCGATGACGCCGATCCACAGCACGAGCGCCGTGTCCTTCATCACGCCCAGCGTAAGGCCGGTCCAGGACGGCAGCGACACGCGCAAGGCGATGGGAAAGACGATCTCGCGCAGGTCCTGCCAGTAGGTGAGGCCGAGCGAGCGGGCCGCCCGCCGCGTGGTCTGCGGCACCGCCTGGATGCCGGCGCGCACGATCTCCGAGCAGTACGACGACGTGTAGAAGGCCAGCACCACGCAGCTCACCACGAAGGCCGACGCATCGAGACCGATAATCGACTTGAACGAGTTCACGACCACGAGCTGGATCAGCAGCGGGACCGAGCGGAAGACGTCGAGAACGGCGCCCAGCGGCCAGTTGATCCACCACGGCGCCACCGCGCGCACCAGGCCGAAGACGAGCCCCATCAGCGTGCCGCCGAGCACGGCCCAGAACGTGATCGCCAGCGTCACGCCGGCGCCCTGCAGCATCAGCAGCAGTTCCTGCAGGCCGAAATCCGAGCCTTCGAGCATGGAGCCCCGGCCGCCTCAGTAGCGGAACAGCCGCGCTGCCGCGACCCGCGCCGACAGCGTGACGAGCTTGGTGATGACGTAGTAGATCACCGCCGCCATGCGCGAAGTATTCGAACGTGCGGAACGTGCGGACGTTGAGCTCCTGCGTGACGCCCGCGAGGTCGGTGTTCACGCCCACGATCACCCCCAGCGAAGTCATCAGGATGGCCCAGACCATCTGGTTCATCATCGGATGGAAGACCGTCCGGAAAAGCTGCGGCAGCACGACCAGCCGGAACGCCGCGGGCGCGCTCATGCCGAGCGAGCGTGCCGCGCGCATCTGCGTGGGCGGCACCGCGCGCAGGCCGCCGCGGAAGGTTTCCGCGAGGTAGCCCGCATTGTTGAACGCAATCCCGATCAGGAGCGCCGGGAACGAGTCGACGAAGATGCCGAGCGAGCCCAGGCCGAAATACGCCATGTAGATCTGGAACAGCGCCGGCGTGTTGCGCGCGCCTTCGACCCACGCGGTCGACACCGCGTAGAGCAACCGGTTCTTCGAATTGCGGCCAAGGGCCAGCAGGATGCCGAAGGCGACGCCGATCACCATCGACAGCACGGCGACTTCGATGGTGACCAGCGCGCCCCACAGCAGGTCCGGCAACGCGCGGAACGCCTGGTACCAGTGGAACGTGTAGTTCATCGCGCGTCCGGGGGACCCAACGCCGTTTCCGGCGCCGCCGTCCGCGGCGGCGCCGTTTGCCACTCGAGTCTACCGATAAACGCCCTTGACCGTCAGATCCGGCATCGTGCCGCCGACCCACTTCTCATAGAGCTCCTGCGCGCGGCCGGTTCGCGTCTGCAGGTGGGCGAACAGATTGAGGTAGTTGAGGAGGCCGTATTCCTGGCGCAGCGCGATCAGCCCGACGTAGTCGATGTCGTACGGCGCGTCCTTGCCGATCTCGAGGTCCTTGAACTTGCCGCTCTTCACCGTGGCCGCGGCCACCGTGGAGGTCACGACGGTCGCGTCGATCTGGCCCTGGGCGAGCGCGAGGAACACGTCCGCCTGGGTCTGGTAGGCGCGGAACGAGCCCTTCGGATCGTTCCATTTCTTGACGTCCTTCTCGAGCGCGATCGCTTCGAACGTGCCGGAAACCGATCCCGTCTTGCGGCCCTTGAGGCTCTGGTAGGTGTCGATCCCGAGGCCCTTCCTGGTCAGCACGACCATCTTGAACGCGAAATAGGGGATGGAGAAGCCGATCGTCTGCGCGCGCTTCAGCGTGTCGGACGTCGACGCGACCCCCACGTCGGCGCGCCCCGAGATCAGCGCGGGGATCCGGTCGGGGAAGGGAGTCTCGACGTATTCCGGCTTCACCCCCAGCGCGGCCGCGAGATCGTTGCAGGTGTCGACGTCGTAGCCGATCGGGTTATTGCTCGCATCGCGCGACCCCATCGGCGGGAAATCGAGCACGACGGCACAGCGAAGCTTACCGGAAGCGATGATGTCGTCGAGCTTGTCGGCTTGCGCCGGCATCACGACCGCCATGCCGACCAGCATGGCGAAGAACAGTCCCGTACGGCGAATCATGGATGACCCCCTCAGTGATGGCGCAGGAAACGGACGCAGGGCAAGAGCCCCGCACGGCCGCGGCCCCACCCGTGGCCCACGTTTGGGCCGCGGCGGGTGAGGGTCGCGCCGAAACATTATATGTTATACAATATAAAATCAAGCTCGTCTTACGGGCCCGCCAAGGAGAGCGCGACATGAGCAAGCACGTGACCTGGGAAGGCGTGTTTCCCGGCCGTCACCACGCAGTTCCGCGACGACCTCTCGCTCGACATCGACGCCACCGCGCGCGTGATGGAGGGCGCTGATCCGCGACGGCGTGTCGGGCCTCATCGTCTGCGGCACGGTGGGCGAGAACTGCTCGCTCGCCAAGGCCGAGAAGATCGCGGTGATGGAGGCGGGGAAAGCGGTGGCGCGCGGCCGCGTCCCGGTCATCAGCGGCATCGCCGAGTTCACCCCGCCTTCGCGATCGACATGGCGAAGGAGGCGGCGCGCATCGGCCTCGACGGCGTGATGGTGATGCCGGCGCTCGTCTACTCGTCGAAGCCGCACGAGACCGCGGCGCATTTCCGCAGCGTCGCCAAGGCGACCGATCTGCCGGTCATGGTCTACAACAATCCGCCGATCTACAAGAACGACGTCACGCCCGAGATCCTGGCCTCGCTCGCCGACTGCGACACCATCGTGTGCTTCAAGGAATCCTCGGGCGACACCCGGCGCTTCACCGATCTGCGCAACCTGGTCGGCGATCGCTTCCTGCTGTTCGCCGGCCTCGACGATGTCGTGGTCGAGAGCATCATGGTCGGCGCCGTCGGCTGGGTCTCCGGCCTGTCGAACGCGTTCCCGCGCGAGGGCGAAACGCTGTTCCGGCTGGCCCGCGCGGGCCGCTACGCCGAAGCGATGAGCGCTGTATCGCTGGTTCATGCCGCTGCTCCACCTCGATGCCCGCCCGGACCTCGTCCAGTGCATCAAGCTGTGCGAGCACATCATGGGGCGCGGGACGCACCTCACGCGCCCGCCGCGGCTGCCGCTCGAGGACGCGAGCGCGCGGCGATCGAGGCGATGATGAAGCAGGCGCTTGCGAACCGTCCCGCGCTCCCCGAGGTGGGGCTGAGGGCCGCCGCTTGATGTCCTCGACGAGTGAAGCGCGCTCCGTGCGACGTCCAGGCCCACGGCGCATTCGAAGGACCGGGTCGGCGCCGACTTTGCTCGGCGTGCGCCGCGACCGTGAGCCCGATCCGACCGACGCTGCGCCACCAGACGATGGCGCTCGCCGCCGCGGACGAGCTCCGGCGGCGCATTCTGTCCGGCGAGTTCCCGGAGGGCTTTCAGCTCAAGCAGGATGCGCTCGCCGAGGACTTCGGCATGAGCCGGATCCCGATCCGCGAGGCGCTGGTGCAATTGGAGACCGAAGGCTTTGTCAAGATCCTCCCGCACCGCGGGGCGCAGGTTTCCGAGCTGTCGCCCGCGGAGATCAGCGAGCTCTTCGAGCTGCGGGCGTTGCTCGAGCCGCGACTGCTTCGCCGGTCCGCACCTCGCCTCACCGCGGAAGACTATGCGACGCTCGACCGGATCAACGCCGAATACCGGGTGGAGATGCGGGCGCTCAACCCCGCTCCGCTGGGGCGAATTGAATACCCGACTGCATCTGCACCTCATGTCGCGGGCCGACCAGCCGCGCACGCTCGCCATCGTCACCGCGCTCCTGCAGAACACCGACCGCTATACACGCCTCCAGTTGTCGCTGACCGGCGGCGGGCGAACGCGTGCGGAAAAGGAGCACCTGGCGCTGGCGCGACTCTGCCGCGCCGGCGACGTGGCCGGCGCGTGCAAGCTGTTGGCGGCACACATCCTGCATGCCAAGACCATGCTCGTCGATTTCATCAAGACACGCGCCGCCCGCGTTAGCGGTTGAGCGCCGCCGCCAGTTCGCGCCGAAAGCGGCGCGCGAGCTCGCTGTCGGAGCCGAGCGCATCGAAGATCGTCAGCATGCGCTTGCGACCGATGTCGTCCTGGAAACCGCGGTCGTTCGCGACGATCGCGAGCAGCTCCGGCAGTCGCGCGCTCGTAGTCTCCATTGGCCGCGAGCGCGTCGGCATAGGCGAGCTTGGCGGCGCAATCGACGGGAGTTCGCGCGGCCGCCGCGGCCAATCGCTCGAGATTGCCGGCGGCGGACGCACCGAGCGCAATGCGCGCCTTGAGCGCGGCGATTCGTCGCTCGGCCTTCGCATCCCGGGCGGCCGCCCGCCGGGGCGATTCCAGTTCCGCCAGAATCGCCGCCGCCTGGTCACGCCGGTCGAGGGCGAGCAGCGCTTCGACCCGCGCGAGCAGCGCCGCCTCGTTGGCGGGATCGAGCGCAAACGCGGCGTCGAGCTTCGCGAGCGCGCCGAGGGCATCCTTGCGCCCGAGCAGCCCTTCCGCGTCCGCCACGAGCGACGCCGCCGGCGAGGGGACGACGGCCGCCAGAAACTGGCGTACCGCGCTTTCCGGCAAGACTCCCGTGAACTCGTCGACGACCTTGCCGCCGACGAAGGCCTTGACGTTCGGGATGCCGCGGATGCCGTAACGCGCGGCGAGCTCCGGCTCGTCGTCCGTGTTGAGCTTTGCCAGCGTGAAGCCGGCCGGCGAACTCCGCTGCGAGCTTGTCGAGGATCGGCCCCAGCATCTTGCACGGGCCGCACCATGGCGCCCAGAAATCCACGAGCACCGGGTGCGTCGCCGAACCCCGAAGCACGACTTCGTCGAAGTTGAGGCGGCCGACATCGACCGCGGGTCCCGTATCTGGCATGGCTCGAATCGGCTTTGGTGCGCTAGACCCGATTCTAGCTTGGGACGAGCGCTCGCCGATTCAAGCCGCGCGCCTACGTGAAGGTCAGGGTCATCCCGGCAACGGGCAGCGTCCCGTAATCCGACGACCACGTCTGCCCGGGCGCGACCGGCCAGGCGTCGGTGACGGTGCCCGTGGTGATCACTTCGCCGGCCGCGAGCGGCGGGAACTGCGGCTGCCTCGCGAGCACGCGGGCGAGATGCACGAGCGCGAGCGCGGGACTGTCGAGGACGTTCGCGCCCACGCCGTGTCGATCTACCTCCCCGCCGCGCCGCAACGTCAGCGTGAACGTCGGCAGGAGCGGCGGCGATCTCGGCGCGATTGCTGCTCGGTCACGGCAACGGCGCGGTCCGACGACGAGCGCACCGTGCAGTCCGAAGGCCGCGGTGCAGTCGGCCGCGTCGAATTTCCAGTCGGGGAAATGGCTCTGCACGATTTCGAAGCCCGGCGCGATCCACTCGACGCACGCGAGCACCGCCAGCGGATCGTCGGTCAGCCGGAACGGCGGCCGTGAGCTTGAACACGACTTCCGGCTCGATGCGCGGCTGGACGAAGCCCTTCAGTTCCAGCGTCGCCACGCCGCCGGTCGCGAACTGCACGGTGTGCGCCCAGACGTGCGCCCACATCGGCTGGTAGACGCCGTAGCGCGCCCAGATCGTGCGGTTGGTGAAGCCGATCTTGCGGCCGACCGCCACCCAGCCCTGCCCGACCGCGGCGCCGTTCGATCTCGCGCAAGACGTCGTAGGCGGCCGCGACGTCGAACGTCCGGCTCGGTCGCGGTGATCGGCGCGATCAGCGTCGCGCTCGTCGTAGGCGGCGATCAGGCGGCTCGCGATCGCGCCGATGTCGGCGTGCATGCCGCTCAGCGAATCCAGCCCAGCGCAGCGCAGCAACGACGTTCCTCCGGCCCAGGCGGCGAGGGCGACGACCATGCCGATGACCGGCCGCGAGACAGGCCCCGGGCGTGCGCCGAGCCCCATGGCCGTGACCAACGCCCAAGCCGCGACACGCCGCCGATGCCGCCGCAAACGACGATGCCGACAATGCTGCCGAGAATCGAGCCACGCTGGCGGAAGCGCATGAAAGGTTCGGGAATGCTCGGAGAAGGGATGGCCGATGTTACTTCGACTTGACGCCCCGTCCAAGGCGTCGATCCGCCCACCGGCGCACCGCGACAATCCGGCAACGGCCGGAGCACGCCCGCCGTCGCCGGTCAAATGTCGCCGGACTTGACATTGCAAAGACCCCCCGTGCGCAAATTCGCCGTTTCGCAGGATAATCGTCGTCCTTTTTCGAGGAGAGCAACCATGAGCGAGCAAAGAGAAGTCGTCATTCTGTCCGGCGTGCGCACGGCCATCGGTGACTACGGCGGCAGCCTGAAGGACATCCCGCCCACCGACCTCGCCGCGCGGGTCGTGCAAGGAAGCCGTCAGCCGGGCGAAGATCGACCCGAAGGACGTCGGCCAGTGCGTGATCGGCAACGTGATCCACACCGAGCCGCGGGACATGTACATCTCGCGCCTCGCGTGCGTGAACGGCGGGCTGCCGCACGACACCGGCGCGCTCACGCGTGAACCGCCTGTGCGGCAGCGGCATGCAGGCGATCGTCTCGGCGTCGCAGTACATCCTGCTGGGCGAGACCGACGCCGCGGTCGGCGGGCGGCGCCGAGAGCATGAGCCGCGGCGGCGTACGCGTCGCCGACGCAGCGCTGGGGCGCGCGGATGGGCGAGTCCAAGATGATCGACATGATGGTCGGCGCGCTGACCGACCCGTTCGACACCGTGCACATGGGCATCACCGCCGAGAACGTCGCGAACAAGTGCGGCATCACGCGCGAGCAGCAGGACGCGTTCGCGGTCGAGAGCCACAAGCGCGCCGCCGCGGCGATCGCCGCCGGCCACTTCAAGAGCCAGATCCTGCCGATCGAGCTCAAGAGCAAGAAGGGTCCGGTCATGTTCGACACCGACGAGCACGTGCGCGGCGAGTCGTCGCTGGAAGGCATGGCCAAGCTGCAGGGCCGTGTTCGTCAAGGAAAACGGCACCGTCACCGCCGGCAACGCGTCGGGCATCAACGATGCGGCCGCCGCCGTCGTGCTGATGGAGAAGTCCGCCGCCGCGAAGCAAGGGCCTGAAGCCGATGGCGCGGCTCGTCGCCTACGGCCACGCCGGCATCGACCCCAAGATCATGGGCCTGGGCCCGGTCACGCGCGGTCCAGCGCGCGCTGGCGAAGGCCGGCCTCAAGCTCGCCGACATCGACGTGATCGAGTCGAACGAGGCGTTCGCCGCGCAGGCGCTCGGCGTGTCCAAGGAGCTCGGGATGGATCCGGCGAAGGTCAACCCGAACGGCGGCGCGGTCGCGCTCGGCCATCCGATCGGCGCGACCGGCGCGATCCTCACGGTCAAGGCGATGTACGAGCTGCAGCGCACCGGCGGCCGCTACGGCCTCATCACGATGTGCATCGGCGGCGGCCAGGGCATCGCGGCGATCATCGAGCGGATGTGACATCGGGCGCCCGCACCGGGCGCGG
>CAWELU010000060.1:0-21941 GCA_963809965.1 uncultured beta proteobacterium | reverse complement strand
GCCGCGGCTGGACGCGAGCGCCGATGGCGATTCGGGCCCTGTCTCCCGGGGGGACAGTCAGTACTTGCAAAGGGGGCTCGACGACAGCTCTGCCGACGCTGTCGCCTCGGGAGACAGGGTCGTCGTGCAGGACGATGCAGAAGGGGAGACCGGGAGGCACCTCGCTGTCTCCCCGGGAGACAGTAAGGACTCGGCTATGGGGCGGGGCCACAGCTCTGCCGACGTTGTCGCCCCGGGAGACAGGCACGGCGCACAGGACGATGCAGAAGGGGACACCGAGAAGCAGCTCGCTGTCGCCCCGGGAGACAGTCACGCAATTGAGGACGTCGGGGATGCGCTCACGGCGTCGTCCACGAAACCGGTCGACGCGTTCAAGTTGGCGCTGCTGGGCTTCGCGCAGACGACGCACTGCGCGGATTGCCTGCGGTGGCGGGACGGCCTGCCGTTCAATTTCTACGTGGAAGTCCCGAGCGCGCCGCTGGACTTGGAGCCAACGAGTCCGCGGCGGCATGCCGGCTGGTGGTTGTTGGCGTTCCTGTCCGGCCAATTCGATCCCGGCCTCGCGGCGCTATTGCCGGAGGACTCACCGTGGCGGCGCGCGTTGGGCACCGAGGGCGATTGGGGTGACGAGCGCTTACCCCTGCTCATCCACGCCGAACTGGGTGGCCCGCTCTCGGCCGACACCCTGGTGGCGTGGTTGACCCGCACCTCGGACGCGACGGTGGAAGGCGCATGGCACTGCCTGCAATTGGCGCGCAGCGAATGGGGCGCACGATCACCGGCCGCGCCTTCCGGTCCTCCCGATACTGCGGGCACGCCATGACGTTGACCGAGGACGCAGTGGTGCTACCGATTGCCGGCGATCCACTGCTGGTGGGTGCCTTGCTGCTGCGGGTCATGGCGCAGCTCGACGACGTGAGCGGTGCTGCACCACCGGCGCAGTGCGCAACGATCGCCGGCCTGCGCGCGCTGTCGCCGGCGGAGACCTGGCGCCTGGGCGGCATGCGCAAGAGTGGCCTGTCGCTCGTGATCGATACGCGGCAATTGGCGGAGAACCTGCGCGCGCTGCGGCACATCAACGAAGAGGCCGCGCTGATTGCCTACTTCGTACGGCATGGCGCCTCGCGCGCGATGCTGCACGGAATGTTTCACGTGTCGCACGACGTCATCGCGCGCCAGCGGCGCCGGCTCGGTGTTCGCCTGGGTCAAGGGCGACCGGCATTGCCGGACAAGTCAACGCGCGACGCAATCCATCGCTGCTGGGCCGACCTCGGTCGCGCTGAAGTCGACGCGCGCCGGCGCCTCGTGCAGTTGCATCAACAGTTCTCCGTCTACCCGCTGGTCGTGCTGCACGCAGTGATCCATGAATTCGATGCTTCCCGTTGATCGACCTGTCGTTACCGGAGCCACTACTTTGAACAGACTTGAACGCAAGGCAGCAAAGTCATCGACTACCGCGACCCTGCCACCGGAATTGCTGCTCGAGGTTTTTGCGGAGCCGATCATGTTTCACCGTTGCTATGTCGCGCTCACGGGGAGCGTGACCGCAGCCCTGGTGCTATCGTATGCCTCGTATGCGACCGACGAGATCGCGGAGGAGGCCGACGGCGACGGGTGGTTCATGAAGACCGTGGCGCAGTGGCAACGGGACACGGGGCTCTCGCGAACCGAATTGGAAACAGCGCGCCGCAAGTTGAAGGCGCAGGGGTTGTGGGAGGAACGCCGACGCGGACCGCCGCCCGCACCGTTACAGTTTCGGATCAACCAGGCCGCCCTGTTCGAGCAATTGCGCGTCCAGGCGCTGGCGCAGTGGGGGGATCGACTGTGACCTCCCTGTTGCCGGCCGACGATCGGTTCGAGCAGTGCGTCCAAGTGCGGCAAGTGTTCGCTCTGCTGGGACGGGGCTGCGTCGCGTTCTATCCGCGGCTGGCAGATCTGACAGGCAGTGTCACCACGGCGCTGCTGCTGGGGCAA
Organism: uncultured beta proteobacterium; assembly: GCA_963809965.1. Taxonomy (GTDB): domain Bacteria; phylum Pseudomonadota; class Gammaproteobacteria; order Burkholderiales; family Casimicrobiaceae; genus CAIWHR01. Next base: position 19,967 of record CAWELU010000060.1, on the reverse strand, counting down.
TGCCTTTTTTGGACGCGCAGCGTGCTGCGGCAGCAGCCGGAACGCGACGGCTGGTTCTGGAAGACTTCCGCCGAATGGCAGCGCGAGACGGGACTCTCGCGCCGGGAGCAGGATTCGGCGCGCCGCAGGTTGCGCGCGCTGGGCCTGCTTACCGAGCGCCGCCGTGGGATGCCCGCCAAGCGCTGGTTTCGGCTGGATCTCGCGGCGCTGGGGCAGCACCTCGGGCGGGCTCCAGGGTCAGGTTGCGGCGGTTGGCCGTGGGATGACGCTGACCTCGCGCGAGGTCTGGGCCAGCCCGTCGTGTACTGGCGCCGGCTGCATGAGTTGACGGGCAGCGTGACGGCGGCGCTGTACCTGTCACGCGCGCTGTTCTGGCAGCGTCTGGCGCTACAGCAAGCACAGACCCATGGCGCCTGGTTCCATCGACCGATTTTCCAGAGCCAGCAGGTCCTGCGGCTGGGTCGCCGGCAACAGGAGCATGCGCGAGCGAACCTGCGGGCGTTGGGATTGATCAAGGAGCGTGTCGTCTCAGGGCTGCCACCGCGCCTGCTGACCCGCCTCGAGCTCAAGGCGCTGGCCAAACGTCTTGCTTCATCCGGCGCCGACTGCGCTGCCGCAGCTAGGCCGATGAAGGGTTTGCCGCAGGCAGAGTGCCGCAATCCAGCAGGCGAGTCTGCCGGTTTGCGCCAAGCACTGATGCACGAAAGCGCCAAACAGGGTTGCACGGATGCGCCAACCAGGAACGAGCAAATGCGCCAATCATGGCTGGCGCAATCGTGCATTCCCCATATAGAAGAGATTACTGCACAGAAACACCACCCACAGACGCTTCGACCGGACGCCGTCGTAGGAGCCGCCGTCGGGCGCACACCGCGTGGGGCAGGGGCGGGGGTGGGGGTGCTGCAATTTCCAAGCTTCATCGTGCCAGACGAGCGGCCGCTGCTGGCGCAGATCGTTGGTCAATGTCCGAAGCACGCCCAGACGATCCTGGACGAACTCGCGGGCCAAGCGCAGAACCCGGCACGCAAGGTGGCGATTGGCAACCCACTCGCCTACGCAAGGACCCTGACGCAGCAGGCTCTCGCCGGTGCGTTCGTCCCCGAAGCGGCTATGCAGATTGCCGCGGCGAGAAACCGACGGAACGCGGAGGAGCTGCAGCAACAACGCGAGCGCGAGGAACGCCAGCGACGGGAGGTTGCGGCCAACGATCCGCGCGAACGCGAGACGGCCGACGCCAAACGCGTCGAGTGCCTGGCGCGCATCCGCGCGCTGTTGGCGCCCGCTCGATCCCAGCCAGGACTGCAGGTATGAACGGGTTTCGACACCAAGCCGGTGTCTCCCGGGGAGACAGATCCGGTGTCTCCCGGGGAGACAGGTGGCGAGTGCGGTCAGCCCCCGAGCAGACGTGGCGTCTGCGCCAACCCAAGAACCGCCATCGAGAGAGGAGCCTGCCGTGAACGATCAATCCCATCCCGTACCTGCCTCGGCAGCGACGCCGCTCAAGGATCCCCCGCGTTTGCTGTCCGACATCGGCGAGCTCGTCGATGAGGCACCCGACACGATGGCCCTGCACACCCGGGAGGCGTACCGGCTCTTCGTCGGGCGCGGAATCACGTACCTATGTAATAACGGACCAGGCGGAGCCATGGATCCGCGTGTACGACGAGCGTGCCTACTTGGAACTCGATCCGCGCGTCGAGTTGGCAGCGGAGCCGGGGTATGCCTTTTGGGAGGCTAGGCAGTTCGACAAGAGTCCTCGTCACAAGGTGTTTCTAGCGGATTCGGCGACTAACGGCATCGAATCCGGTGTGGTGGTCGGCCTGTGTACGCGCGATCCGCCTTCCTATGCGATGCTGGGCTTCAACCGCGCGGCCCCGAACCTTGATCGCTGGAGTGCGGAACAGCGTTTGCTCATCGCGGCTCAGGCGTCAATGTTGGGCAAGATTCTTAGTCGCACCGTGCGAAGATTTCTCAACGAGCAGGAACTGCTATTCCCGGCTCCCCTTATGAGACTTAATCTTCGGGAACGAGAGATTCTTACCCTCGCCGCCTCTGGGAAGACGTCAAAGGAGATCGCGGCGGCGATCGGCGTCGCCAAAATCACGGTTGATATGCATGTAGGAACCATTCTGAGCAAGATGGGCGCATTGAACCGAAACCAGGCAATTGCGAAGGCGATCGCGAACAAACTGATCTACGTAACGGATGACGTCCACGCGGAATACAAGAGTGCGAAGATCAATGCAACCAGGAAGGCGCAGCGCGGTGAGGTGCCCAGAGACAGCGACGGCATTTCGCAAAAGGTTGGCGGCACCGGTTGGATCCGAGAGGTAAGATGAGGACGGAGAATGCACGGCGCCGCGGCGCGTTTACCGTCGAAAGCTCACGGACGACGATTTCGCCTGACATGCAACGTCGGATCGTATTCGATCGCGTTTGATTTGCGGATCGCAGCCTGCGTTCTTCTGCCGCGTCTGTACTACTTGGTGGACTCAAAGGTGGACGTCCGCTTCGGAACGAGCGCATGCCGATCCCCGTCCGAAGCGACCGGCGGACATCGACGCCGCGTGCAGTCAATCTTCCATCGGTCGAGTCAGGGCATGTCTGTCCACACGCAGCGCAGAATGGCGGAATGGATACCGACCTAACCGCCGTCGAGGCAGCGCTAATCGAACTCAGCGACCCCGAACTACGGGCGCTGATTGCGGTGACCTATGGTGTCCCTCAGATCGCGCCGGGACTGCTGGCGTGGATCGATTCGGCGGGCGACTGGGAGTTGAACCGCCGGGGTGGGTTTGACTACCCGCTGCAACCGCCCGAGGCCGCGATTGAACCGTCCGAAGATGAGGTGAGCATCAACGCGGCCATTGTCCTGGGCGACCAATTCGCCCAAGAATCACCGGCGGCGCTTGCGTTCTTCGAAGCGCTCGTGGAACTGCTGACTGGCGGCGAGCAGAAGCATTAGCCTTGCCAATCGAGATACACAAGTGCATGCAGGACGCAGGCGCATGCTCTCAGCTCGCCAGCGCAATCTCCACGCGTTTGTTGCGTTTGCCCTCGCTGCGGATCTTGAGCACGCGGATCCCGCCGATCTCGGCGATGTTGCGCACATGCGTGCCGCCGCAGGGCTGCAAGTCGATACTGGGAATCCTGAGCAGTCGCACCCGCCCGGTGCCGCGCGGCGGCTGCACGCTCATCGTCTTGACCAGCTCGGGGTGGGCGTCGAGCTCTTCGTCGTTGATCCAGACGGTCTCGGTTTCGACGCCGCGCGCGATGAGCGCGTTCGTTTCCTGCTCGATCCTCCTGGCGTCGAGCAGGCTCATGTCGATATCGAAGTCCAGGCGTGCCTTGTCCGGGGCGATGTTGCCGCCGGTCACCGGAGCCACCACCACGCAGGACATGACATGCAGCGCGGTGTGCAGGCGCATCAGCGCGTAGCGCCGTGGCCAGTCGATTTCGAGCGTGAGGGTTTCTCCCGGTTCCGGCGGCGGCATGGCGGGCGTAGCGATGTGCAGCACGCTGTCGATCGCATCGCCCTTGCGCGTGTCGACGATCGCAATGCGCTCGCCGTTCGCCCGCAACAGCACACCGGCATCGCCGAGCTGCCCGCCGCCCGTGGGGTAGAAGATCGTGCGGTCGAGCTCGATGCCCCGTTCGTGCACGGCGACAACCCGCGCGCTCGCGGTCTTCATGTAGGCATCGGCTCTGAACAGCAGTTCGGTCGTCACGGCATCAGGCGAGAAGGAACCGGCGTCATGTTACTGCGGTTTACGGGAACGGGTGCACCTCGACTTCGCCTTCGCAGGCCGCTTCGGCAAGCGCTGCAAGCTCTTGCGCGATAGCTCGAGCTCATCGCGCAGCCACTGCCGCAACGCCACGAGAGGCGGCCAGTCGCGCAGGCTGGTCGGGTAGGCAAAGTGGTACCGATGGGCGTGCTCGTGCGTGATCCGCGCTCTGGTCCCGCTCGCAATTCCGGCCGGTAAAATGGCCGGATGACGCTCCTGGCCGAACTCGCCGCAACGTCGCGCCGCGTCGCCGACACGCCGAGCCGCAACGCCAAGATTGCCGAGCTCGCCGCGTGCCTGCGCAGGCTCGCCCCGGCGGAAATCGAGATCGGCGTCGGGTATCTTTCGGGCGAGACGCGCCAGGGACGAAGCGGCATCGGTTATGCGCTCCTTCGCGACGCGCACCCCAATACTTCGATCGACGCGCCGTCGCTGACCGTTGCCGACGTCGATGCCGCGCTCGCGCGCATTGCCACGACAGCCGGTGCGGGCTCGAAGAGCGAGCGCATCGGGATCCTGTCCGCATTGCTTGCGCGCGCAACCCCCGAGGAGCGCGACTTCCTCTTCCGGCTGCTACTGGGCGAGTTGCGCCAGGGCGCGCAGGAATCGCTGATGATTGACGCAGTCGCGGCGGCGGCGTCGTTGCCCGCTTTCTCGGTGCGACAAGCGGCGATGGTCGCCAACGGCATCGCGGCCGTCGCCCATGCCGCGCTGACGGAAGGTGTTGCGGGACTCCGGCGATTCGCTCTCGTGCTCATGCAACCCGTTGCGCCGATGCTCGCGCAACCAGCAGACGGCGTCGCCGAGACGCTGCGCGCACTCGGCACCGCTGCGTTCGAGTGGAAGCTCGACGGCGCGCGGGTGCAGGTGCACAAGAGGGGTGACGAAGTGCGCATATTCACGCGCAATCGCAACGACGTGAGCGCCTCCGCCCCCGAAATCGTCGACGCTTTGCGGGCGGTGCAGGTGAGGGAGCTGATTCTCGACGGCGAGGCCATCGCACTCAAGGGCAACGGTGCACCGCAGCCGTTCCAGGTCACGATGCGCCGCTTCGGGCGCACGCTCGACGTGCCGGCGATGCAGGCGTCGCTGCCGCTATCGGTGTTCTTCTTCGACTGCCTGCGCCACGATACGGACACGCTGACCGAGGCGCCGGCGTCCGAGCGCTTCGACGCCCTGTCACGTGCGCTTCCCGCGCCGTTGGTGATACCGCGAATCGCGACCAGCGACGTGGCCACCGCGGAGGCGTTCTACGATGACGCGCTGCGCCGCGGACACGAAGGCGTGATGGCGAAGTCGCTGGTGGCACCCTACGAGGCGGGCAAGCGCGCCGCGTCGTGGCTCAAGGTCAAACGCCTGCACACGCTGGACCTGGTCGTGCTCGCCGCGGAGTGGGGTCACGGCCGGCGCAAGGGGTGGCTGTCGAACCTGCATCTTGCCGCGCGCGACGATGAAAAAGGCGAGTTCGTCATGCTCGGCAAGACCTTCAAGGGCATGACCGACGAAATGCTCGCCTGGCAGACACAGGCCCTGCTCGCGCGCGAGATCGGCCGCGACGAATGGATCGTTCACGTGCGCCCGGAGCTCGTGGTCGAAGTCGCGTTCAACGACCTGCAGGCCAGCCCGCAGTATCCAGGAGGACTTGCGCTGCGCTTCGCCCGCGTGAAACGCTACCGTACGGACAAGTCAGCTGCCGATGCCGACACGATGGAGAGCGTCCGCGGAATCTATCAGGGGCAGGTCGCGCGGACGCGCGAGGGCGAGTGAGCTGGCAAAGAGGACGGGATTGTGGTGATGGCGGGAGTGCGTTCCTGAGCTCGTTCGACCGACCCTGAACGAGCGGCATCGCGAGATCGAGCACGCTGCAAACGGCGCCCTAGGCACGGCGTCAGCGCAGCCCGCCGACGTGTCGTCACCGCCGGGCGCTCAGCGCAAATACGCGAGCAGCGGCGACCCCGCGTGGCGCTTGATGAGCGCGCTTTCGGCCTCGCGCATTTCGCGGGGCTCGAGCGCCTGCACCCACTGCGTTTCGCCGGCGACGAGCGCCGCCACGGCCGCGCCATCGCGATAGAGGACACGGTTGTTGGTGACGGCGGGAACTTTCGGACCGGGCACGATGCTGCCGATCAGGTTCAGCGGATCGGCAGCGCTGAGCGAGATCCACGTGGGGGAGGGCGGCGCGCGTCGCGTCTCGCGTAACAAGCCGACTGCTTCGGGCAGCGCAAACTGTTCGCCCGTGAAGCCGGCGACGAATCGACCGCCGCGTATTTCACCGCGCGCTTCCAGCCGCCGCAGCACGCGCAGCAGCTCGCGCCACGGCGGAAGCCATGCGGCCTCACGCTCGAGCAGGCGCCAGAACACGACGCCGTAGCGGCGCAGCAGAGCATCTGCAATGTGCTCGACGATGTCATGCTCGGCCTCAAAGGGCGCGCCTGGCGCGGCGGCCCGCGGCCCGGATCGCCGGACGAGCGCCCAGCGGCCCGCGTCCGCGATGCCGAAGAGCGCCGTGCGCCGGCGTCGTTTGCCCTCGGTCAGCGGCTTGCGGCGATCCGACGGCGTGAGCAGCGCACGCAAGCCGGCAAAGCTGTCGGAATGCACGAGCCCGAGCACGACGAGCTCGGCGAGGGCGTCCTCGACCTGCGTGCGCAGCAGGCCAGTCGCTTCGACGATCTCGTCGTAGAAAGAGGCGCCATGGCTCGCGAGATGCTCCGCGACCCGTCGCGCGCGTGAGCTCACCGGAGGGGATTCCGCGGACGCGGCCACCGCGCGATTCCACAGCCCGAGGTGGCGCCTCGGCAACAGTGTGACCGGTGTCGTGCGGATCGGGCCGGCGTTTCCGGCAGCGAGCCTCGACGGCGCGGTAAGACGCGTCCACACCGCACGCCCGGCGAGACACAGATCGTCGAGCCAGGTGAATTCGTAGTTGTCGAGCCGCGCCGGCAGGATCTCGGCTTCCCACGCCGCCGCAGGCGCCTCGAAGCCCGCGAGTTGGGTGATCAGCGCTGCCAGCGCATCGGGGCCCTGCCGCCGTTCGCTCGGAATCACGTGCTGCCAACGGCAAAGGAAGCGCATGAAATCCTGGCTCGATACCGGCTCGATTTCCCGACGCAGCCGGTTGACGGTATAGCGATGGATGCGGGCGAGCAGCGCCCGGTCGCACCATTCGATCTGACTCGCGCCAGGCGTGAACGAGCCGCGCATGGCGAAGCCTTCCGCCGCGAGCTTCGCGAGTGCCGCTTCGATGTCGACAAGCGGGAGCGCCATCGACTCAGCGAGCGCATTGGCGCTCACCGGACCCAGCCCTTCGAGCCGGCTGCGCGCGATCTCGACCAGCGCATCTTCGGCCGGCCACGAGCGTGCGGCAAACTCCGCCGGAGCGGCAATCGGCGGCGAATGAACCGCGTGCGGGAATACGCAGGCGAACTGAGGAAGGCGCTCCGCGGCAATCCACAGCGCGCGTTCGCCGGTGGTGGTCGTTTCCGCCGACGCCGTGCGCTGCACGCTCAGCCGGGTGGCGCGTCCTGCGTCCACCAGCGCCACGAGCAACGCTCGCCAGGGCTCGATGCCGGCGACCTCCTGCTCGGTGACGAAGGCGAGCCCCAGCAGCGCATCGTGCAACTCGTCCGCGTTGGTGGCGCTGGGCCACGCCTCGGCACGCACGCGATCGATCGCCTCGGGATCGAGTCGGCCCACACCTGCTGCCGCTTCCTCGTCCAGCCAGCGGCGGCTCATCACCGCGCGGGTACGGCGTTCTTCGAGCGGCGCGTCGTCGAGGAACGCGTACGGCCGCGCGCTCAGGATCTCCAGCGCGAGCGGCGAGGGCTCCGTCAGGTCACGGTGCTCGATGCGAATCGCGCCGGATTCGATCGCGCACAGCAGTCTCTCCAGCCCCTCGATATCCATCGCTTCGTACAGGCAATCGTGGACCGTCTGATTCACGAGCGGATGGTCCGGCACTTCGCGCTCGCCGACCAGGTTTTCGGCGCACGCGATCTGATCCGGAAACACCGCGGCGAGCAGGTCCTCGGCGGCCATGCGCTGGAGCTGAGGCGGAACCTTCTTGCCGGAACGGAAGCGCGGCAACGCCAGCGCCGTGGTTGCCGCCCAGCGCCAGCGCGCGGCAAACATCGGCGCATCGAGCATTGCCTGGAGCAGCAGCGCCCGCACGCTGTTCGAATGCAGATACCGCGCCACCTCGTCGAGCGGAAAGCTGTGACTGGTCGAGAGCGAGAGCACGATCGCATCTTCGGTCGCCGCCGCCTGCAGCTCGAAGTTGAACTTGCGGCAGAAGCGCTTGCGCAGCGCGAGGCCCCACGCCCGGTTGAGGCGGCTGCCGAACGGCGAATGAATCACGAGCTGCATTCCGCCGGATTCGTCGAAGAAGCGCTCGAGCACGATCGTCTTCTGCGTGGGCACCGTGCCGAGCGCGGCGCGCGCGGCAGCGAGGTAGTCGACGAGCTGTTGGGCGGGCGAGGAGCCAAGCCGCAGTTCCCGCGTCAGGTAGTCGAGCGCCGCACCGTTGTCGAGCCGGGCCACTACATCGTCGCGCAGCCGCGACACGGCGAGCGAAAGCTCATCGGTTCGCCCAGGGGCCTCGCCCAGCCAGAACGGAATGTTCGGCGGCTGGCCGTGCGCGTCCTCGACGCGCAGCCGCCCCGCTTCGACGCGCAGGATGCGGTACGACGTGTTGCCCAGTTGGAAGATGTCGCCGGCAAGGCTCTCGATGGCGAAATCCTCGTTGACGGTGCCGACCGATTGACCGGCGGGCTCGAGCACCACGTCGTAGTCGGCGGTATCGGGAATCGCGCCGCCCGACGTGATCGCGGTGAGTCGAGCGCCGCGCCGGCCGCGCAGAACTCCGTTCACGGCGTCGCGGTGCACGTACGCGGCGCGATGGCCGCGACGCGTGCTGAACCCTTCCGCAAGCATGCGCACCACGGCGAGGTATTCGTGCCGCGTCAGCGTCGCGTAGGGGTACGCTCGCGTGAAGACGTCGAACAGCGCATCTTCGCCCCATTCGCGCGCCGCCACCTCGGCGACGATCTGCTGAGCGAGAACGTCGAGCGGCTTGGGGGGAATCGCTACGCGGTCGAGCTCGCCGCGCCGCACCGCATCGAGCAACGCCGTGCACTCCACCAGCTCGTCGCGCGACAAAGGGAAGAGCCGCGCCTTGGGCTGCCCGCTGACCGTGTGATTGGCCCGCCCCGCGCGCTGCAGGAAGGTCGCAATCGACCGCGGCGTGCCGAGCTGGCAGACGAGCTCGACGTCGCCGATGTCGATCCCGAGCTCGAGCGAAGCGGTGGCCACGAGCGCCCGCAATTCGCCGCGCTTCAGGCGCTGCTCGGCGAGAAGACGCCGCTCCTTGGCCAGACTGCCGTGGTGCGCGGTGACGAGTTCCTTGCCGATCAGCTCGGACAAGTGGCGCGCCACGCGCTCGGCCATGCGTCGCGTGTTGACGAAGACGAGCGTGGTGCGATGCTCGCGCGTGAGCTCGGCAAGCCGCAGGTAGACCTGCCGCCAGACATCGCCCGACATGACGGCTTCGAGCGGGGACGGCGGAACCTCGATCGCGAGGTCGCGCTCGCGCACGTGTCCGGTATCGACGATGGTGCAGCCCGTGGCCGGCACCTCCGTACCCACGAGAAAGCGCGCGACTTCCTCGATCGGCTTCTGCGTTGCGGACAAGCCCACACGCGGCGGAGGTGCTGCTGTCAATGCAGCAAGGCGCTCGAGCGAAAGCGCGAGATGGCTGCCGCGCTTGTTGGGCGCGAGCGCGTGGATTTCGTCGACGATCACGGTGCGCGTGGTCGCGAGCATCGTGCGTCCGGAATCGGAGCCGAGCAGTACATAGAGCGATTCGGGTGTGGTGACGACAATGTGCGGTGGCCGGCGCCGCATGCTCGCACGCTCGCTCTGCGGCGTATCGCCGGTGCGCACGAGCGTGCGAATTTCGACGTCCCGATAGCCGAGCGCTGCGAGCTCGGCGCGAATGCCCGCGAGCGGCGCTTCGAGATTGCGCTGGATGTCGTTGGAGAGCGCCTTCAACGGCGAGACGTAGACGACGCAGGTTTCGTCCGGCAACGCGCCATCGACACCGCGGCGCACGAGAACGTCGATCGCCGCGAGGAACGCGGCCAGCGTCTTGCCCGAGCCGGTCGGCGCCGCCACGAGGACATGGCGACCCTGCTGGATCGCGGGCCACGCGCGCGCCTGAGCCTCGGTGGGCGCGGCAAAGGTCTTGCGAAACCAGGCCTCGACAGCGGGGTGGAACATTGCGGGCGGTGTCATGGCGTTAAGATAGCGGCGGGCGGCGCTCGCTGCAAGCCGCTGCAGAGCGGCTCTTCGACCCCGCCTCGCACGTCGAGTTCAACCGGTTTCTCCGAACGCGATGACATCATCACAGGCCATTGATCTGCAACGGCGCCTGACCTTATTGCTGCCAGCCGCCGCGTTGCTTGGCTAATGGGCCGCGCCTGTCCGGAGCCAAAGTGACGCCGCCGATCCCGCGGTGGGTCGAATCCGCATGTTCTACGACGCGCTGCTCGCGACGATGAAGCAGGCGGACCGATTGGGCATCCCTGGCCGATACGAGAAGCTGGCCCCGACGATTCGCGCGATGTTCGACCTCGCGGCGATGGGGCGCATTGCGGTCGGCCCGGAGTGGAGCTCGATTGCGCCCGAGCAGCAATCGGCGCTGATCGCGAATTTCACGCGCATGACGATCGCCACGTACGCCAATCGCTTCGACGGCTACTCGGGGGAGCGATTCGAAGTGCAGCCGGCGAGCGACGCCCACAATAGCGGCCGGATCGTTCGCACCCGGCTAATCCCTTCGAGCGGGGAACCGGTCACGCTCGATTACCTGATGCGTGGCTCGGGCGACGCGTGAAAGATCATCGATGTCTATCTCACGGGCACGATCAGCGAGCTTGCGACAACGCGGTCGGAGTTCGCGGCCATTCTCAAGGCCGGCGGTCCGAACGCCCTGAGCGAGAGCCTCCGCCGGCAGGCCGACAAACTGATGCGCTCGCGCGGCGCGAAGACTGACGGCGGTGCGCGCTGACGCGAACGCCGCTCGTGCCGGTGGACGAGCAGCGAGGCTCGGTTGATCGTCGCTCAAGGTTACTTGGGTGGTTCGCCCGCGGAGGTCCCAGGATCGATCAGTTCCTCCGGCTCTGGCGCGAGCCCGCGCGCCTCGCGGAACTGCGTCTCCCGGTGTTGCCGGGTGATACTCTTCAAGCTGGCGTAGTAGTCGAGTGCGCTTGCTGCGATCTCATTTATGGTTTCGATCGCTTCTCGTCGAGCTTCGTGCCCCTAATGGCAGCAAGGCAGAGAAAACCGGCCGTTCAGTCCTGGCGCGTCAACTGGCGCTTTCGGCCAACTCCTGCCGTTCGTAGTCGCCGCGGAATTTTCCGGTAAGCAGCCATTGACGAGGTGACGCCCACAGCCGGCTCGCTGCCCACCGGAAATGCGGCCCGAGTCCAGCGCATCGACCGAAACTTCCCGCGTGCGCTGTCCGGAACCCGGAAGCGGAGCTTAGGCCGAGGCCGGCGACGAGAACGAGGCGGCTTTGCAGATTGGTGTCATGGCACGTCAGTCCTCGTAGATGCCGCCGCCGACGCACATGGCGACCGCATCCGGTCCACAAGGATCCGGCGGGAAAGACCAACGTCTGGGCAGCGCCACCGGCCTGCGAAGCGACCAGCGACATGCCGCCGAGCTGGCTCGGCGCGACGTCGACGAGATGAAATGTATTACAGGGTTGCATCCGCGTTCGAGAACAACTGGTCGATCGGTGTCGACGCCGAACCAGCACTGGCAGCCTGGCACAGCAAACCCGTCACGGCCGACATCCTGCCGATGAATAGGTGAATGCGATTCATCTCGAGCGCCATCGTAAGAAAACGACGCGCTGTTCGATTCGAGCATCCGGGCGCACTGGGTACCAAGGGCATTCCGACGAAAGCAAAAAAACCGCGACGAAGACGAAATAAGGATGACGAATCCAAGCCCGCGCGGGCCGGCGCCCGCGGCGATCACATCTGTCGGAATAGGTGCGCGAACGGCTGGCTGACGTGAAGAACGTCGCTGCGAGTCTTGAGATGAAGAATCGGGCAGCCGCGCGCGTCGCGCGAGACTTCCTCGATCACGTTGACATTGACGATGGTCGACCTGTGGATCTGCCAGAATTCGGCGGGATCGAGCTCGTCGAGCAGCTCCTTGAGCGTCATGCGAATGAGCGACTCGTGCTCGGCAGTCACGAGGCGCGTGTACTTGGTGTCGGCCTGGAAGTAGCAGATCTCTTCCACGGTGACGAGCCTCACTCTCGGGCCTGCCTCCACGTTGATCCACCGCATGTAGGCGCGCCTGTTCGTCTTGACATCGGCAAGCTTGGCGAGAAGCGCGTCCAGGTTCGCGGGTCGCCCCGACAGCCGTTCGCGCACGCGGGCACACGCAGTCGACAGCCGCTCCGCCGTCACCGGCTTCATCACGTAGTCGACGGCGCCATGCTCGAACGCCGCGACGGCGTACTGGTCGAAGCCGGTAACGAACACGACGTGACAACGGCCGCTGGCGCTCCTGGCAACGTCGAGGCCTGAGCACCCGGGCATGTGGATATCGAGAAACAGGACGTCCGGGCGATGGTGCTCCAAGAGATGCACTGCCTGCTCACCGTCCTTCGCGACTGCAACGACCTCGAGCTCCGGCCAGACGATGCCGAGGAGCTTTCTCATCCCCGTCCGCAGGACTGGCTCGTCTTCAGCGACGATCGCGCGCGTCTTCAAGCGGTACCTCAATGGTGGCGATCGCGGCTCGCGTGGCCCGTGGCGTGAGCTCGAGGGAGGCCCCGGCGCCGTACAAACCCTGGAGCCGACGCCGCAGCGTTTCCAGCAGCGCACTGCTCCCGTCTTCAGCACCCGGCTGGAGTCCGGTATGCGAAACCTCGACCCGAAGGCGCGTATCGTGGGCGCCAGCGCAAACCTCGATCGATCCGCCGAACGGCAACGGCTCGAGCCCGATGCGAACGGCGTGGTCGATGAGCGGCAACAGGAGCATCGGGGGAAACACGCAATGGGCGAGACCCGCCGGAATAGCGATTGCGAATTGGAGGCGACCGCCCATCCTAAGCTGCAACAGGCGCAGATAGGCCTCGCAAAGGCGGCTTTCGCGCTCCAGGTCCGAGCCGTCGCGGCGAAGCTGAGGCAGGGCCGCCTGAAGATACGCAATAAGACCGTCCAGCATGCGATCGCCGCTCGCCGCATCGCGGTCGTAGAGCGCCTCTGCTTGCGCCAGGACGCTCAACAGGAACAGCGGCTCGACCTGCGCCTGCAACGCCGCGAGCTGCGACGCGAGCACTTCGCGCCGTTTCATAGCGCGTTCCCGCTCCACCGAGTCCAGGGCGGACCGGGCATGTCGGGCACGATTGACCCAGGCATACACTGCGACCACCATGGCAATGGTTAGCGACCAATTGGTCAGGGACCACGCCAGGCGCGAAATCCATGTCGCACCGTCCGGGACGAAGTTCCAGCCCGAAGGACTGGGCAACAGGGCAATCAGGATCATCTCCAGCGACACGGTTGCCGAGACGGCGGCGGCGGCCGCAAAGGCGTAATAACGGCGCGTGCTCTTCCCGCGCAAATTGACGACGGTGAGGGCTAACAGCACCGAGTACGCAGCCATCAGGTGGACGGCAATCGTCGTCGTGATCTCGGGAAATCGCCAGGACGTCTGCACGGGGGGTATGCCGAACACGGCGTTTGCGATGCTGAGGACGTAGGAAACCAGAACAATCGATGCCAGGCCGGTCGCCCATATCCATTGGCGCAAGCCGATCGAGCCAAAGGCCTGCAGCAGGACGGTGCCCGACTGCAGCCACCCACCGCCTTCGTGGGGAGCGATAACGCCAACGCTGCCGTCGCGATTCATTGCAGGCTCGCGTCTCCCGACCGATGAGGCAATTCGATTATGGCCGCCACGCCTCGAGAGGAATTCGCCTCCAGGTGAAGGCTCGCGGCGTCGCCGTACAACGTCACCAGCCTAGTCCGGGTGTTGGCGAGTCCGACACCACCGCCCCTGGACTTGCGAAAGCCGACCCCGTCATCCGCGACGACGATCCGCAACCCCGATGTCACACGCTCGGCACGAATAGTGATTCTGCCGCCACCCGTGCGCGGATTGAGCCCGTGCTTGATCGCATTCTCTACGAGCGTAAGCAGCATCATCGGGGGGAAGCTCGCGCCTTCCAGTTCGGCGGGCACCGCGACCTCGAATTGCAGCCGGTCGCCCATCCGCACGGCCAGTACCCGCAGGTAGGCCAGCGCCAGCGAGACCTCGCGTCCGAGTGTCGAGGTCGTCTCGCGCATTTGGGGAAGCGCAGCTCGTAGGTAGTCGCCGAGATCTTGAATCAGCAGCCTGGCCCGAGGCTTGTCGACCTCGTACAACAGCCTGACGTTCGCCAGCGTGTTGAACAGAAAGTGCGGCTCGATCTGCGCCTGGAGCGTCTGCAATCGCGCCTCGATCGCCTGCCGATCCAGCGCGAGCCTCGCCAGGTTTGCCTCGTGCAGCCTTCGCCTGTCCTGCCGTTCGCGCGTGAACCAGAAAAGCAGGCCCGCGGCGAGCCCCCCGAACAGGAGCGACCGGGAGAAAAACATGAAAAAGTAGATCGAGCGTACGCCCCTCGTAGCGTCGAGGTAACGCTGTGGCTGCATGGCACCGAACATCAGCGCGTAGGCCACTGCGCCGACCAGTACCGCCCCCATGTACGCCATGAGCCGCATGCGCGACGAAGCATTCGACGTCGAGTTGTCGGCGACGGTGACCAGGAACAGCATAGGCAACCAGCTAACAAAGTGCCGGGCGAAGAAGCGCGCGCCCTCGGCGTAGTTGCCGACCGCGAGGCCGCAACTGGAGGGATAGCATGCGCTGTACTGCCGCGCGACGATCATGGTCGTCAGCAGCAAGACGAATCCCATGCGGGGAAGCGACAGCCCCCGCAAGTAGAACGCGAACGGTCCAGCGAGGGCTCGAAACAATGGACACGCTCCTGCTCGCTTTCCGGCAACGCGGAAACCATACGCCAAACGCTAGGGTGCCGCCAGCTCCGCAAATTTCGATCGACGGTCACCCGCAGGCGATGGCCAGCGGGTTCGCAACCGGCAGCTCAGCATACGTACGATGAGATGATGACGCAGATCGACTCCGTCACGGCGCAGTTGAGCATACGTACCGCACACCCGCCAATGGCGGGCGGGTGTCAACCCATGCAGATACGACATTGCTCTGAGATCGCGAATATGTGAGAGGTGCGGCGAGTACCACGCGCGAGACGTCGTCATCGAAGTCTTGGCATGTAGATGAAACGTACGCGCGAATGCTCTCCCCCAGCACCGGCCAAGGCGTCGCGCTCAACGACCAAGGCACAAGCAGACGGTACGCCCAAACCAGCCTTAAGGGACCTTGTAACGGTGATTCGACCCGCGCGGTCCAGAGCCCTGGTTCAGAACGGTCTGCCGGCAGGAGTCATGCACACCGTGCACAGCGACAGCGTACATGCAGCTGTCAACAAGCTCCGTGTGAGCATGACCCTCCTCGGAAGTCCCTCTTCCTAGATCCGTCATTCGGCGCCAACTTCAGTCAAGCTGCAATCGGAGAACAAATGCGTCCGTCGTGCCGCCGCTGTACAACGGTTGCGTCGCATTTTGCGTCGGGAAGCCCAAAGAAGTGGTTTCCCCCGTGGCCGTCACTCCATCCAAACGGTCAGTAGCTATGCTCCATCCAGCATCCAGTCCGCCTCCTCCCCAATAGCTGGCGAAACGAAGCTGCCCTTGACGACTGAACTCCGCTAGGAAGGCGTCGAATGCGCCGCCGCCGAAGGTGGACTGGAATGGGCTGCGAACCTGCAGGTCACTCGAGGCGGTTGACCCGGCAATCCAGGCACGGCCGCCAGTGGTAATGGCTATGCCACGCGCCGTGTCGAAGCCGCTGCCGCCGAAATAGGTCGAGTACACAACATCGCTGCCAGCCGCGTTCAGTTTCAATACAAACGCATCGACATCGCCCGACTTGAATGGCTGATACGCGTTTCTTACCGGGAGATCGGAAGAATCCGTGTCGCCTGTGATGTATGCGTTGCCATCTCGATCGACCGCAATGATCTTGCCGTGGATTCCGGAGGACGTTCCGATCACGATTTGGTTTTGATCGGTTCCGCTGCCGCCGACGTACGTTGCGTAAAGCAGGCTGGAGCCATCGGAGGAGAGCTTGGCGACGAACAGATCATTCAAGCCACCGCCGTAAGTCGTCTGGAACGCGCCGGACGTTGTGGGAAATCCGCCGCGCGTCTCCCCTGCGACGTAAATATTTCCGCTCGCGTCGAGCGCGATGCCCCGGCCGGAATCGAAGTCGTTGCCCAGATTCGTGGTGCCGCCCAGATAGGTAGAGAAGACCAGTGCACCATTGCTATCGAGCTTGGTCACAAACGCATCGGAAATGCCACCGCCGAAGTTCGGTTGCAACGCATTCAATAGAGGAAAGTTGGGCGAGTCTGTGTTTCCGGCGACATGGGCGTACCCGTCCGCGTCAACGGCAATGGTTCGGCTTTGGTCAAAGCCTGTTCCACCGAGATAGGTGGAGTACACGAGGTCGTCACCGTCCGGGGTCAGTTTGAATACGAACCCGTCCTGCCCTCCGCCGCCGTACGTGGATTGCGCGGCATTTTTGACCGGCAGGTCAATAGAAGAAGTTACGCCGGTGACATAGATGGCGCCGCTCGCGTCCAGTCCGATGCTCAGCGCATTTTCCGCGCCGCTGCCCCCGAAGTATGTGGAATAGAGCATCTCCCCCGTCGGGGAATATTTCGTGACAAAAGCATCGCGTGCGCCCGCACGGTAGTCTTGCCAGCCATCCACTACAGGAAAATCGTTGGAGGTTGTCCGGCCGGTGATGTATACATTACCCAAACTGTCGGGCGTCACGGAATTGCCGACATCTTCCCCACTGCCGCCCAAGTATGTGGAAAAAACGAGCGTCGGGTCGATGACCAGACTGTGACCGTGATCGTATTCTCCGAGCTCGAACCCGATCATAGGACCGGGATCGAGTAGATAGCGAACAGCAACCATTCGCTTTTCGCCCGCTATGGATTGATAGGCGAGCGGGCGGGCCATACGGACGACGCTTTCGTTACTGCGAAGTAAGAGCGCGCCTGTGTCATCCAGGGTGGCCTCAGCACCCTCGATCTTCAGCCTTACCACTCCTGGATCGCTACCTGGTGAGACGACGAAGTCGTATTCGATATTGTGGCCGTCGCTGTGGAACACGGCGTCGACGCCCTCGTAGAGTCCGTGTTCGATGACCCTGCCGAAATTCGGGACCCCGCGCTGCCAAGCGGCCGGATCGTTGCCGAGGAAATAATTCGTCGTCCCGCGGAGAGGGTCGGCCCCTACCGGCTCGACTTCGGGATTTGAGCCAATGAAGCTGAGATCAATAGCTGTGGCGCGCGTCGCTTCGCTCATGGGTCGAAACATCAGACGGGTGCTTCGCTTCTCGAAATTCACGGTGTAGTCTCTGGCCCGGCCGATGAAGCTCACCGCGGATGGGGCTTGGCCGCGATTCGGTTCAAACCTTACTAGTTCGGTGGCGAGGTGGCTCACCTTGCCAGCGGAGCGCCCTTCATCGGCTGCGCTGACCAACGTGCTTGGTGCGCCGGCTACTACGATAGCCAGAAGAATGAAGAATCCCGTTTTCATTTATTTCTCCCTATCAGGTAAATGTTTTGAACCGGCGCGAGCTGCGCTTCGGCAACCGTCATTAGCGGTCTGAACATGTCCCATCCCCTATGAGGGTGCACATCGCTGTACGCCTGAGTCGCGCACACCGAAGCCACGCGCAGGCAGGGAAACCGCTCGATGCGACGCGTCCCTTCCTGTTGACGGCGTCGTCAGCGAGTCGTCTGCTTCAGCACTGCCCGCGCACTAGACTCCGCTTCAGACCGAGGTCGCAAGCGCGATCTGACGAAACCGATAAACAACGCATCGAATCGCAAAAAAATCCGACGAACCGGTTGCGCTGCGCCGTCCCCGAGCCCGCAACGCTCGCGCTTCTCAGCCTTGGTCTCGCCGGTCTCGGCTTCTCGCGCCGCAAGCGGTAACAGGTTCCGCGTCAGCACAGGCCCCGCTCCGGCGGGGCTTGTTGTTTCTGGCGCTACCATCGCGCCATGCCCAACGATCCCAACCCCGCCTCGAGCGTCGCTGAACGGCCACAACCAGCCGTAGCGCCTCGCCCTCTTAAGCCGCCGCTCAACGGCAACCGCTGGACCGGCGATACGCCGCCCACCTTTAGTTTCGGGGCTGGGGGCGTAGTATGGGCGGCCCATCATCCGTCGGCGAGGTGATTCAATAATGGATCGGCGAGCGTTCATCGGCCGTGTTGCGGGCGCCATCCTCGCCGCGCCGCTCGCCACTCGCGCGCAGACCTCGTCGATGCCGGTGATCGGGTTTCTCGGCAGTGCATCGCCTGCACAATGGTCCCCGTTCGTTGCCGCGTTCCGCAAAGGGCTGAACGAAGGCGGCTACATCGAGGGTCAAAATGTGACGATCGAATTTCGTTGGGCCGAGGGACAATACGATCGGCTCCCCGCAATGGCAGCCGAGCTGGCCCAGCGTCGAGTCTCCGTGATCGTGGCGGCCGGTGGAACGGCCGCCACGTTGGCCGCCCGGAATGCCTCCGCGACGATTCCCATCGTCTTTTCCGGCGGCGACGATCCCGTGGCGCAGGGGCTGGTTGCAAGTCTCGGCCGGCCCGGCGGCAACGTCACGGGGGTTACGCTGTTCGGCTCTGAGCTGATGGCGAAGCGAGTGGAGTTGCTGCACGAGTTCCTGCCCAAGACGGGCACGATCGCGCTGCTGGTCAGCGCTGACGCCCCGGCTGACGCGGCTTACGTGAAAGAGGCGCGGAGGGCCGCGCGCGCAACGCGACAACAGGTGGAAATCTTTCGCGTCCGCGCGCCGCGGGACATCGACGCCGCTGTGGCCTCTGTCGCCCAGGCAAAAATTGGGGCGCTCATCGTCGTACCCGACCCGTTCTTCCAGCTCCAGCGCGAACGGCTCGTCGCCCTGACCGCCCGCTACGCGGTGGCCACGCTTTTCGGATTCCGCGAGTATGCGGTGGCCGGTGGCCTGATGAGCTACGGGCCAAGTGTTGCGGACGCGTATCGCAGCGTGGGTATCTACACCGGCAGGATTCTCAATGGGGCCAAACCCGCCGAGTTACCGGTCCTCCAACCAACGAAATTGGAACTGGTGATAAATCTCACGACGGCCAAGGCGCTCGGCCTCACCATACCGCAGTCGATGCTTCTACGGGCGGACGAGGTGATTCAGTGATGGATCGGCGGGCTTTCATGAATTTCGTTGGGCCGAGGGACAATACGATCGGCTCCCCGCAATGGCAGCCGAGCTGGCCCAGCGTCGAGTCTCCGTGATCGTGGCGGCCGGTGGAACGGCCGCCACGTTGGCCGCCCGGAATGCCTCCGCGACGATTCCCATCGTCTTTTCCGGCGGCGACGATCCCGTGGCGCAGGGGCTGGTTGCAAGTCTCGGCCGGCCCGGCGGCAACGTCACGGGGGTTACGCTGTTCGGCGCTGAGCTGATGGCGAAGCGAGTGGAGTTGCTGCACGAGTTCCTGCCCAAGACGGGCACGATCGCGCTGCTGGTCAGCGCTGACGCCCCGGCTGACGCGGCTTACGTGAAAGAGGCGCGGAGGGCCGCGCGCGCAACGCGACAACAGGTGGAAATCTTTCGCGTCCGCGCGCCGCGGGACATCGACGCCGCTGTGGCCTCTGTCGCCCAGGCAAAAATTGGGGCGCTCATCGTCGTACCCGACCCGTTCTTCCAGCTCCAGCGCGAACGGCTCGTCGCCCTGACCGCCCGCTACGCGGTGGCCACGCTTTTCGGATTCCGCGAGTATGCGGTGGCCGGTGGCCTGATGAGCTACGGGCCAAGTGTTGCGGACGCGTATCGCAGCGTGGGTATCTACACCGGCAGGATTCTCAATGGGGCCAAACCCGCCGAGTTACCGGTCCTCCAACCAACGAAATTGGAACTGGTGATAAATCTCACGACGGCCAAGGCGCTCGGCCTCACCATACCGCAGTCGATGCTTCTACGGGCGGACGAGGTG
>CAWELU010000059.1:0-109940 GCA_963809965.1 uncultured beta proteobacterium | reverse complement strand
CCTCCATCTGCTCCACACGCCGTATGCCTCCGATGCGGCGATGAAGTTCGCGGACACGTCGATGGAAGCGGTCTGCTATTACGCCTACCAGGCCTCGACCGAGCTCGCCGAGGAACGCGGCCGCTACTCGTCGTACAAGGGCAGCCTGTGGGACCGCGGCATCCTTCCGCAGGACACCCTGAAGCTGCTGCGCGAGGAGCGCGGCGGCTACGTCGACATCGACGATTCGTCGTCGATGGACTGGGACGCCCTGCGTTCGCGCATCCGCATCCACGGCATGCGCAACTCCAACTGCGTCGCGATCGCGCCGACCGCGACCATCTCCAACATCGTCGGCGTCGGCGCCTCGATCGAGCCCGAGTACCAGAACATCTACGTGAAATCGAACCTGTCCGGCGAGTTCACCGTCGTCAACGAGCATCTCGTCGCCGAGCTGAAGAAGCAGAACCTGTGGGACGAGGTGATGGTCGCCGACCTCAAGTACTTCGACGGCTCGCTCGCGAAGATCGACCGCGTCCCGGCGGAGCTCCGCAGCCTCTACGCCACGGCGTTCGAGGTCGAGCCCAGGTGGATCGTCGAGGCCGGCGCGCGGCGCCAGAAATGGATCGATCAGGCGCAGAGCCTCAACATCTACATGGCCGGGGCCTCGGGCAAGAAGCTCGACGAGACCTACAAGCTCGCCTGGGTTTGCGGTCTCAAGACCACGTACTACCTGCGCACGCTGGCCGCGACGTCCGCCGAAAAGTCCACGGGCCAGGGCGGCGAATTGAACGCCGTGCCCACCGGCGGCGGACACCTGGCCGCAGGGTCGCGAAGGCAGCGTCGAGAGCAGGCGAGCCCGAGCCCAAGTATTGCGCGATCGACGATCCGACCTGCGAGGCGTGCCAATAGCGCGCGGCGCGACGTACGAAGCTCGCAACAGCAGCACACGCGGCAGTCCCGCAGGCAGTGACAGACGGGACCCGCGCGAGGAAATAGCAGCGAACCCCGCAAACCCGGACAGGAGGGCAAGCGATGAACGCAAAAACCGACCGGTGGGAGTCGTACACCGACAGGGCCGGCCGACGCCACTGGCGCTGGCCGGCCTCCAGCGTGCCGTCAGCGTACGACGGCCGCGATGTCGACGCCGATTCCCAGCAGTACACCGGATTGTCCCCGCAGCGCCAGGAGTTGCTGGCGGAGCCCGACGGGGCCGACTAGGGAGCAGCATGCGCGGGCCGGGCGACCGGTCCGCGTCTGGTGGCCGCAGGCGGCGCGCGACACGCGAAGAAAGCGTGCCGTTCGGATCGCGCGCGGTGCGTTCGTCAACCTGCCCTGTGGAGGATGCGTTGGCCCGTTACGAGCACGTACAGCGACATGTGACGCAGGCACGTTATCTCGGAGACTACAAGATCTGGCTGGAATTCAACGATGGACGCAAAGGAGTGGTCGACCTCGCGGATGATCTGTACGGCGAAAATTTCGAGCCGTTGCGTGACCGCCGGCGCTTCGCCGAGTTCTATCTGGACTACGGGCTCGCCACGATCGCCTGGCACCATGGTGTGGATTTTGCGGCCGATTATCTGTACGACAAATTGAGCGCGATGCATTGATCACAGGAGAACATCGCATGCTGAGCTTCGACGACGACATCATCGCCCCGCCCTTGCCGCCGCTCGTCGGTGCGGCGACGCCGGAAACGATCCGTGCGCAAACCATCGGCAAGATCGGGGGCGGCATCCTGTCGCGGGAACCCGTGCACGACCTGGGCGTCGAGCGGCAGGCGATGGAGAACGGCTTCCGCCGCGTGCGCATCGAGGACAAGCGCGTCATCAACGGCAACGTCCGACGTCAACCAGCTCGTGCCCGTTCAAGTACAAGTGGGCGTGGGACAAGTACCTCGCCGCCTGCGCCAACCACTGGATGCCGCAGGAAGTGAACATGCAGCGCGACATCGACCTGTGGAAGAACCCGGACGGGCTGACCGACGACGAGCGCCTGATCGTCAAGCGCAACCTCGGCTTCTTCGTCACCGCCGACTCGCTCGCCGCCAACAACATCGTGCTCGGCACCTATCGCCACATCACGCGCGCCCGAGTGCCGCCAGTACCTGCTGCGCCAGGCCTTCGAGGAGGCGATCCACACCCACGCCTACCAGTACATCGTCGAGAGCCTGGGCCTGGACGAGGCGGAGATCTTCAACGCCTACCACGAAGTCAAGTCGATCCGCGACAAGGACGAGTTCCTGATCCCCTTCATCGACACGCTCACCAACCCGCTGTTCAGGACCGGCACGCCGGAGGCCGACCAGAAGCTCCTGAAGAGCCTGATCGTGTTCGCCTGCATCATGGAGGGGCTGTTCTTCTACGTCGGCTTCGTGCAGATCCTCGCGATGGGCCGCCAGAACAAGATGACCGGCGCCGCCGAGCAGTACCAGTACATCCTGCGCGACGAGTCGATGCACTGCAACTTCGGCATCGACCTCATCAACACGATCAAGCTGGAGAACCCGCACCTGTGGACGCACGGAGTTCCGCGAGGAGATCCGCAGCGCTGATCCAAAAGGGCGTGGAGCTCGAGTACGCCTACGCCGAGGACACGATGCCGCGCGGCGTGCTGGGGCTGAACGCGACGATGTTCAAGGAGTACCTGCGCTTCATCGCCAACCGCCGCTGCCAGCAGATCGGCGCTCGACGCGCTGTTCGACGAGGCCGACAATCCGTTCCCGTGGATGGCCGAGATGATCGATCTCAAGAAGGAGAAGAACTTCTTCGAGACGCGGGTGACCGAGTATCAGACAGGAGGAGCACTGTCCTGGGATTGATCGCGACATCCACTGTCGCCGCGCCCGTCACGTGATCGGCCCCCGGCGCTTGCGCGAGCTGGGCGCGGTGCGTGATGCCGCGGAAAACATAGGTCACGTCCCAATACGCCGGCCGCTCGGAGCCGGGGACCGTCGCGCACTTCTGCACGTCCTGCGTGTAGGTCTGCGGGGCGCCGCGATTGACGTTCGCGCCCACCGCCGCGCCGCCAACCGCGCCGATCGCCGTCGCCACATCGTTGCCGCGGCCGCTGCCGATCTGGTGGCCGAGCACGCCGCCCAGGATGCCGCCGATGATGGCCCCCGGCACGTTGGGGCCGCCCCCTTGCACGACCTGCTCGCGCTCCACCCAGCACCGCTGCTCCGGCGGCCCGAGAACGGCGCGCACGGCAACGACATCGGCGGGGTAAAGCCGCTCGCCGTGTTGCGGATAGTAAGGGTACGGCGCGGGAACCGGGGGCGGCGGCACGTAGGCGTGACTGGGCCGGCCGCCAACCGGCCGAACCGACGAGATCCGGTTGTTGAGCCCCATGGCCGCGAGCGACGGATACTGTCCCGGCGTCAGCACCGTGCAGTATCCGCGATAGTAAGCGTCGTCGCAGACCTCCCATCGGCCGCGCTGGACGATGACCGAGGATCCGCGGTCGTTGAAGCCGTAGTTCTCGAAGTTGTCGATGGCGCGATCGGCGGTGAAAGCCTGTCCGCGCAGTCCATCCTGCGAATAGAAGGTTACTTGCGCGACCGCATGCGGCGCGAAGATGAACGCCCCGCACGCAAGCGCGGCGGCAATCGCTGTCTTCATGGAGCCTCCAAAGTCCTATCAGCAAATGCCTCGCCGCCGACCGTTTCAGCGAAGGTCGGCCGGCACGGCGCCGAAACGAATCGCCGGCACCACCGGCGGCTGGCCGGTGTCCTGCAGGATCCGGCGCGCTTCGGGCGAGAGCAGGAACGCGACGAACTCGAGCGCTTCCTTCGCGTTTCGCGCCGTGCCCGGCACGGTGGCCGCGTTGCGGATCGCCTCGCTCATGTTGACGCTGTCGGGAAAGCGGACGACGTCGACGTCGTTGCGCGCGGCGACGGCCGCCGAATAGTAGACGATTGCCAGCGTTCGCGCGCCCTTCGCGGACCGCGTCGACGACGTCGGGGACGCCCGTCGGTTTCGCCGGATCGACCGGGGCCTTGTCGATGATCGCCGGAGCGAGCTGCGGCGTGCCTTCAAGCACCGCAGCACGCTTGACGAACTCGATCGTGCGGTTGGTCGCGAGGTCCTTCTCGCCGGTGATCCGCGCGAACTTCACGTCGGGTTGGGCGAGGTCGCCGATCTTCCGGATCCCGAGCGGATTGCCCTTGGCGGTGATGACCACCATCTCGTTGGCCGAGAACACGACGTACCAGGTGGCGGCGTCCCGGTCGGAGCCCGCGACCTTCTTGTGCATCAGGTCCTGGTCGATCGACTGCGGGCGACGAAGGCGCGAAGACGTCGCAGGCCTCGCCCTTGAGGATGCGGCCGGCGAGCTCGCGCGAGACACCCGACGTCAGGTTGATCGTGACGCCGGGATGCTGCGTCTCGAACGCGCGCTTCAGCTCGCGCATCGGGCCGGCCAGCGAATCGGCGTGGAAGATTTCGAGGTTGCAGCCATCGCGTTTCCGAGAGGAATCGCCATCACCGCAGTCAGGCCGAGCTAGCGCCACCATGCCGCGAACTGCAACGATCGTCAGCCGTCGCATGTTGCCTCCCGCCTGTCGCCTCCATGAAGCGCACGCAACGCGGATGCGCGCCGTGATCATACGCCCGGCGCCGCTCCCGCTGGATCGATCGCGCGAGCGAGCACGCGGACGACATGCACCGCGTCCCGTCGTCCGGTCGCCATCGTGCCGTCGGCGATCTGATGCCGGCAACTCGTGCCGTCGGCGACGATCAGCGTCGCGGCGTCGGCGGCACGCACGGCCGGGAGCAGCGAGAGCTCGGCCATCCGCATCGAGACATCGTAGTGTGCGGTCTCGTAGCCGAAGCTGCCGGCCATCCCGCAGCAGCTCGATTCGACCACGTCGACGGCACAGGCCGGGGATCAGGCCCAGCACCTCGCGCGTCGCGCCCATCGCATCGAACGCCTTCTGGTGGCAATGGCCGTGCAGCAGCGCATGCTTCTCCGGCAACTCGGAAAGCGGGAGATGCAGGCGGCCGGCACGTTGCTCGCGCGCCAGGAACTCCTCGATCAGGAACGCGCGTTCGGACAAGCGCCGCGCCGCGTCGCCGAGACCCAGCACCAGGAACTCGTCCCGCAGCGACAGCAGACACGACGGCTCGAGGCCGACGATCGCCGCGCCGCGCTCGACGTGTGGCAGCAGCGCGGCGACCACGCGGCGCGCCTCGCGCCGGGCTTCGTCGACCAGACCGGCGGCAAGGTACGTCCGGCCGCAGCACAGAGGCCGCGCCGGGTCGGCATCGTCATTGGCTGCCCGCGCGATGTGCACGCGGCGGCCAGCGGCTCCCAACACCGCGAGCGCTGCGCGCGCATTCTCCGGTTCGAAGTAATTCGTGAACGTATCGACGAACAGCACGACGTCGGCCTCCGTGGCGCGACCGTCGTCCCGCGCGCTGGCATCGCGCAGGAACGTGTCGCGCCGCCACGCGGGCAGCGAACGCCGCGCCGAGAGCCCGAGCCCCCACTCGCCGAGCGACGCTACGCCCGGAATCGCATTGCGCGCGTTGAGCAGCCACGGCGCCCGGGCCGCCCACGGCGCCCAGCGCGGCAGATGCGCGACCAGGCGATCCTTCAGCGACAGCCCGTGCTTGCGCTGCCAATGGTGGAGGAACTCGATCTTCATCTTCGCCATGTCGACGCCGGTCGGACATTCGCGTCGGCAGCCCTTGCAGCTGACGCACAGGTCGAAGGCTTCGCGCACGGCCGTAGACGTAAGCGCGTCGGGTCCGAGCTGGCTCGACAGCGCGAGCCGCAGCGTGTTGGCGCGGCCGCGCGTCAGGTGCTGCTCATCGCGGGTCGCCCGGTAGCTCGGGCACATCGTCCCGGCGTCGAACTTGCGGCAGTGACCGTTGTTGTTGCACATCTCGACGGCTTTCGCGAAGCCGTGCGCCGGATCGCCGCCCGTGCCCGGCGCCGTCAGGGTGTCGGTAACCGGATCGTTGTGCACATTCCAGTCCGACCAGTCGAGCGCGGTGTCGAGCGGCAACGGGTGGTGACCGGGGCCGATGCGGAACAACGTCGTGTCGTCCATCCGCGTCGAGCGGACGATCTTGCCGGGATTCATCAGGCCCGTGGGGTCGAACAGGTCCTTGATCTCCTCGAACGCGCGCGTCAACCGCGGGCCGAACTGCCAGGCGACCCATTCGCTGCGCACCAGGCCGTCGCCGTGCTCGCCCGAGAACGCGCCCTTGTACTCGCGCACCATCGCGCTCGCTTCCTCGGCGATCGCGCGCATCTTCGCCGCGCCGTCGCGGCGCATATCGAGGATCGGCCGCACGTGCAGCGTTCCCACCGACGCGTGCGCGTACCACGTCCCCCGGGTGCCGTGCTTGCGGAACACCCCGGTGAGCCGGTCCACGTAGTCGGCCAGATGCTCGAGCGGCACCGCGCAGTCCTCGATGAACGACACCGGCTTGCCGTCGCCCTTCATGCTCATCATGATGTTGAGCCCGGCCTTGCGGACCTCCCACAGCGCCCTCTGCGCGCCGGCGTCGGTCATCTGCACGACGCTGCCGGGCAGCCCGAGGTCGCCCATCAGCGCGACGAGGTCGCCGAGCGCTCGGCTTGACGCGTCGGCAGTCTCGCCGATGAACTCGACGAGCAGGATCGCGTCGGGCTCGCCGATCAGCGCGCGATCGATCACCGGCCGGAACGCGGGATTGCCCCGCGCGAGGTCGATCATCGTCCGGTCGACGAGCTCGACCGCCGACGGCCGCAACTCGACGATCGGGCGCGCGCACTCCATCGCCCGATAGAGCGTCGGAAAATTGACGACGCCGAGCGTCCGGTGCTTCGGGATCGGCGCGACCTTGAGCGTGAGCTCGCGCGACCAGGCGAGCGTGCCTTCGCTCCCCACGAGCAGATGCGCGTAGTTGACGCTGTCGTCGGCTGTGTAGGGCCGCTCGCTTTGCGGGCAGCACAGATCGATGTTGTAGCCGCCGACACGCCGCATCACTTTCGGCACCTGGCGCTCGATTTCGTCGCGCTCGCGCGCACCGAGCGCCTGCAACCGTTGCAGCAGCTCACGGATCCGCGGGACGGCCGTGTCCATTTCCGGCTCGGGGCCGAACCGGGCCGCGGTGCCGTCGGCGAGCAGCGCGTCGATCGCGTGCACGTTGTGCACCATGTTGCCGTACGCGATCGAGCGTGACCCGCACGAGTTGTTGCCGGTCATCCCGCCGAGCGTGCACTGCGCGGACGTGCTGACGTCGACCGGGAACCACAGGCCGTGCGGCTTCAGCCACGCAGTTGAGCGCGTCGAGGACGATGCCCGGCTCGACGGTCACGGTGCGCGCGTCGCGGTCGAAGGCGACGACGCGGTTGAGGTATTTGCTGTGGTCGACGACGAGTGCGGCGCCGACCGTCTGCCCGCATTGGGAGCTGCCGGCGCCGCGAGGCAGGAGCGGGACCTCGAGCTCGCGGCAGACGTCGAAGGCCGCGCGCACGTCGGCGTCGGAACGCGGGACCAGCACGCCGACCGGCTCGACCTGGTAGATCGAGGCGTCCGTCGAGTAACGGCCGCGCGACGCACGGTCGAACAGCACGTCGCCGGCGACGGCACCGCGCAGGCGCCGCGCGAGTTCACCCGCGGCGCCTCGGGGCACGAACGTGAGGGGCTTGGGCTCGGGTGCGTTCACGGGCGCGGGGGAGTGGCGCCGGGGCGCTGAAGGAAACGGGGGTTATGATACCTTTCGCCCATCGCGACACATCGACTTCGCGAGGCAGTTCGCCGCCGGAGGCCCCATGTTCCAGCTCGACGCGCACCCGTCCGGGCGCCATTTTCTGCAGATTCCGGGACCTACGAATGTCCCCGACCGCATTCTGCGGGCGATGGACCAGCCGACGATCGACCATCGCGGCCCCGAGTTCGCACGCCTGACGCTCGAAATCCTCGATGGACTGAAGGCCGTCTTCCAGACCGCGGGCCCGGTGGTCATCTACCCGGCATCCGGCACCGGTGCCTGGGAGGCGGCGCTCGTCAATACGCTGTCGCCGGGCGACCGCGTGCTGATGTTCGAGACCGGACATTTCGCCACGCTGTGGCGCGCGATGGCCGAAAGGCTCGGCCTCGTGGTCGATTTCGTTCCCGGCGACTGGCGCAGCGGCGTCGATTCCGCGCTCGTCGAGGCGAAACTGGCCGAGGACCGCGCGCACGCCTTCAAGGCCGTGCTCGCCGTGCACAACGAGACGTCGACCGGCGTCACCTCGCGTATCGACGCAATCCGGCAGGCGATCGACCGCGCCGGACACCCGGCGCTGTTCATGGTCGACACGATCAGCTCGCTCGCCTCGATCGACTACCGCCATGCCGAATGGGGTGTCGACGTCACGGTCGCCGGATCGCAAAAGGGGCTGATGCTGCCGCCGGGGCTTTCGTTCAACGCCGTCAGCGACAAGGCGCTCGCCGCCAGCAAGCACGCGCGGCTGCCGCGGTCGTACTGGCGGTGGGACGAAACCATCGCGCTCGAACCGCCAGGGCTATTTCCCGTCGACGCCGGCCACCAATCTCCTCTACGGGCTGCACGAGGCGATCGCGATGCTGCGCGAGGAAGGGTTGCCGGCGGTGTTCGCCCGCCATCAGCGGCACGCCGAAGCGACGCGGCGCGCGGTGCGCGGCTGGGGACTCGAGGTGCTATGCCGCAACGCGGACGAGTACAGCGGATCGCTGACCGCCGTCATGATGCCCGACGGCCACGACGCCGACGCGCTGCGCAAGGAAATACTCGCGCGCTTCGACCTGTCGCTCGGCACCGGCCTCGGCAAGCTCGCGGGACGCGTGTTTCGCATCGGTCATCTGGGCTTCTTCAACGACCTGATGCTGTGCGGAACGCTGTGCGGCGTCGAGATGGGTCTCGCGGTACGCGAAGTGCCGCACAGGAAGAACGGCGTCGCGGAGGCGCTGGCCTATCTGCGGGAAAGCCGCGGGGAGACCGCGACGACGGCGCAACGGCGCGCCGCGTGACGGGCCAGCGCCGAGCAATGGAATAGGTTCGCCGGATGCAGTAATCCACGCACCACGACGCAACGTCGGACGCACGCGAGCGATACCCTCGCGGCGCCGACACTCTACACGCCACAGGAGGATCGGGAAATGAACCAATTCGTCAAGACAGCGTGCGCACTGGCAGTGGTGCTGGCGAGCGCGCCGGCCGTCGCGTGGGAGCCCACCAAGCCGGTCGAGATCGTCGTGGCCGCCGGCGCGGGCGGCGCCTCCGACCAGATGGCGCGGATGATGCAGGCGGCAATCCAGAAGAACAACCTGATGAAGCAACCGATGGTCGTCTCGCTCAAGGGCGGTGCGTCGGGCGGCGAGGCGCTGATGTACATGAAGGCGAGCGAAGGCGATCCCAACAAGGTGCTCATCGCCTATTCGCTGATCTACATGCTGCCGCTGTCCGCCAAGATCCCGTTCAACTGGCGCGAACTGACACCGGTCTCCGTCATCGCGATGGACGAGTTCGTGCTGTGGGACAACACGACGCTCCCCTACAAGAACGTGAAGGAGTTCGTGGCCGCGGCCAAGGCCGCCGATCCGCCGTTCAAGATGGGCGGCACCGGCTCGAAGCGCGAGGACCACGTGCTCACCGTATTCATGGAGCAGAAGACCGGGGCGAAGTTCGCGTACCTGCCCTACAAATCAGGCGGCGAGGCGGCGACCCAGCTCGTCGGCAATCACACGGCCGCCAACGTCAATAATCCATCCGAGAATCTCGAGGTCTGGCGCGCGGGTCAGGTGCGTGCGCTGTGCGTCTTCGACAAGGATCGGATCGCCTACAAGACCAAGATCACCGACAGCCAGTCGTGGAACGACATTCCGACCTGCAAGGAAGAAGGGCTCGACATGCAGTACCTGATGCTGCGCGCGATGTTCCTTCCCGGCAAGGCGACCCCTGACCAGGTCGCCTTCTACGTCGACCTGTTCAGGAAGCTGACGCAGACGGCCGAGTACAAGGAGTACATGGAGAAGCAGGCGTTGAAGCCCGTCTTCCTCACGGGCAGGGACATGCTGACCTTCCTCGAGGAAGACGACGCACTGAACAAGAGGCTGATGATCGAGGCCGGCTTCGTCGAGAAGTAACTCGCGGTAAACCGACAGCGCATCCGACGAACCCTTCTCCCCCGCCCGGGGAGAAGGCATTCCGGCCGTTCGCGCCATTCCGAGGCCAGCCCGATGCCAGCATCCGACCACGAGATCGTCGTCGACGACCCGACCGCGCCGGCGGACCAGTCGCCCGCGCTGACCACCACGCGCACGGTCGAGGTGGTCGTCTACCTGCTGCTGATCGCGTTGGCGCTGGTGCTGGGCTACGACAACTGGCGCAGCGGGATGGGCTGGGCGAAGGACGGCCCGCAGTCCGGCTATCTCCCGTTCTACCTATGCGTCATCCTCGCCGGCGCCTCGCTGTACGGCCTCGGCGTCGCGTTCGTGCGGCGGACCGACTCGGCGAGGACGTTCGTTACCCGCGACCAGTTTCGGCGCGTGCTGCAGGTCTTCGTGCCGACGCTTCTCTTCGTCATGTTGACACAGTGGCTCGGCATCTATGTCGCGAGCCTTCTGCTGGTCGCGGGCTTCATGCGGTTCATCGGGCGCATCGCCTGGTGGAAGTCGCTGCTCACGAGCGTCCTGTTCGCGCTGATCATGTTTGCGACGTTCGAGGTCGCGTTCGACGTGATCATGCCCAAGGGCCCGCTGGAAGCGGCGTTCGGGTTCTAGGATCCTGCGCGATGGAAGCACTGACCCTCCTCGCGCAGGGCTTTGCCGTCCTGCTGACCTGGAAGATATTGGCGCTGATGATGGTCGGCCTCGTGCTTGGCATCTTCGTCGGCGTGCTTCCCGGGTTGGGCGGGCCCAACGGCGTCGCGATCCTGCTGCCGCTCACGTTCACGATGGATCCGACCTCGGCGATCGTGATGCTCTCGTGCATCTACTGGGGCGCGCTGTTCGGTGGAGCGATCACATCGATCCTGTTCAACATCCCCGGCGAGGCCTGGTCGGTGGCGACCACGTTCGACGGCTACCCGATGGCCCAGCAGGGCAAGGCCGCGGAGGCGCTCACCGCGGCATTCACATCGTCATTCATCGGCTCGCTGGTCGCCGTGCTGCTGATCACCTTCCTCGCGCCACGCATCGCGAGCTTCGCGTTGCGGTTCGGGCCGCCGGAGTTCTTCGCCGTCTACCTGCTGACGTTCTGCTCGTTCGTGGGGCTGGGCCGCGAAGCGAAGCAGAAGACCATCATCTCGATGACGCTGGGACTGCTGCTGGCCGCCATCGGCATGGACACCGTGTCGGGTCAGCTGCGGATGACTTTCGGCTTCGACCCGTTGATGCGCGGCGTCAACTTCCTGGTCGCGGTCATCGGGCTGTTCGGCATCAGCGAGATCCTGATCACGATGGAGGAGCGGCTCGCGCTGCGCGGTCATGCGGCGGCGATCAGCCTGCGCGTGGTGCTCAAGGTGTGGAAAGAAATGCCGCGCTACTGGGTGACGCTGCTGCGTTCGTCGGCCATCGGATGCTGGCTCGGCATTACGCCGGGGGGCGCGATCGCCGCCTCGTTCATGGGCTACAACCTGGCCAAGCGATTCGCGAAGGATCCGTCGAGCTTCGGCACGGGACGCATCGAAGGCGTGTTCGCACCCGAGACCGCTGCGCATGCGTCCGGAACCTCGGCGCTGTTGCCGATGCTGGCGCTGGGAATTCCGGGCTCGGGCACCGCGGCAATCCTGCTCGGCGGCCTGATGGTCTGGGGTCTCAACCCTGGCCCGCTGCTGTTCGTCGAGCACAAGGACTTCGTGTGGGGCCTCATCGCTTCCATGTATCTCGGCAACGTCGTCGGTCTGGTGATCGTGCTGACCACGGTGCCGGTCTTCGCCGCCGTCCTGCGCGTCCCGTTCGCCGCCGTTGCGCCCATGATCGTCGTTTCCTGCGCCATCGGGGCCTATGCCATCCACAACGCCATGTTCGACGTCTGGATCATGCTGCTGTTCGGCGTCGTCGGCTACGTGTTCAAGAAGATCGGCATACCGCTTGCACCGTTCACGCTCGCGCTGGTGCTCGGCAATCGCTCGGAGGACGCGTTCCGCCTGTCGATGATCGGGGCCGGCGGCGATTTGCGCGTGTTCTGGTCCAACGGGCTCGTTGGCTCGATCACGACGCTGGCGTTCAGTCCTGCTGTTCTGGCCGTTGATCGGCAAGCTCTTCGAAAGTTCCGGACGGCGCCGGCGACCGGTCAAGGCCTGATCCCCGCGCGAGCCGCGCGGTATCGGGGACACGGAGCGTGTGGCAAGACAATGCAGGCCCAGAGAAGCCCCGGAATTGAGCCCGCATGAGCGAACCGAAGCACACCCATCCGATCGCGGAGAGCGATGTCGTCTGGACCGCCATACGCGCGCAAGGCGCGGGTGGGCAGAACGTCAACAAGGTCGCGTCCGCCGTCCACCTTCGCTTCGATGTCCGGGCATCCTCCCTCCCGGAGGAAGTCAAGGCCCGACTGCTGGCGAGCGGCGACCAGCGCATCACGCCTGCAGGCGTCGTGATCATCAAGGCGCAACGCTATCGGACGCAGGAGCGCAACCGCGCCGATGCGCTGGAGCGTCTACAGGAGCTGGTCGATGCCGCCACGCACGTTCCGCGCGTGCGCAAACCCACCCGTCCTACGAAAAGCTCGCAGCGTCGGCGCGTCGACAGTAAGGTGAAGCGTGGGCAGACCAAGGCCGCACGAGGCAAGGTGATCGAGTAGCCGGGTGATGCTCTTAGGCCCTGCGTCTACATCCGTGGCTCGCCCCGTCCATTCACGGTGATCGTCGGCCCCGGCGGTGCGCTCAGCTGCGCCCGATGCTCGCGC
This sequence comes from uncultured beta proteobacterium, assembly GCA_963809965.1. Lineage (GTDB taxonomy): Bacteria > Pseudomonadota > Gammaproteobacteria > Burkholderiales > Casimicrobiaceae > CAIWHR01. Next base: position 97,092 of record CAWELU010000059.1, on the reverse strand, counting down.
CCGCGAAAGACGTAGGACACGTCCCAATAGGCGGGTCGTCCCGATCCGGGTATCGCGGCGCATTTCTGGACGTCCTGCGTGTAGACCTGAGCGCCGCCACGGTTGACGTTGGCGCCGATCGCCGCGCCTCCGACCGCGCCGAGGGCCGTGGCCACATCGTTGCCACGTCCGCTACCGATCTGGTGACCGAGGACGCCTCCGAGAATGCCGCCGATGATCGCGCCGGGGACGTTGGCGCCGCTGTCGTGGACGACCTGCTCGCGCTCGACCCAGCACCGCTGCTCCGGCGGTCCGAGGACCGCGCGGACAGCCACGACGTTGGCCGTGAACAACCGCTCACCGTGGTGCGGATAATAGGGGTACGGCGCGGGAACCGGTGGCGGCGGCGCGTAGGCATACTGCGGTTTCCCGCGAACCCGGCGGACCGACGAGACGCGATTGTTCAACCCCATTGCCTGCAGCGACGGATACTGCCCCGGCCGCAGGACGGTGCAGTGACCGCGATAGTCCGCGTCCTCACAGACCTGCCATTGGCCGCTCTGGACGACGACCGACGACGCACGGTCGTTGAAGCCGTAGCGCTCGAAATTGCCGATCGCACGGTCGGCGGTGAAGACGCGTCCGCGCAGTCCCTCATACTCATAGAAAATGACCTGCGACACGGCATGTTGCGCGAGCAGAAGTGCCGCGAATCCCAGAGCGGTGCGAAGTGTTGTCTTCATAGAGTCTCCGCGGTTGTCAGCGATCAAGACAGTGAATTACTCGCCCCTCAACGCCCACGCCGTCCCTGAGGTTTACACGTCGCTAACGTCCCGTCGCGTGTGCCGCCTTCGTTGTCGCCGCCTGTCCTACAGCCAAATCGGGCATTGATCGCTTCCGCAGTGTACCCGGCGCACGGAAGATTCCAGCATGGCAGGGACATTTCGCGAACGCCGCAGTGTCCGAATGTCGACAGGTGGTCGAATCGTACGATCTCGTCCCTGCCTGCAACGTTGAAGGTTCGGAAGTCCGCTCACGGCGGCTGAACGTAACCCGGGCAGGCACGCGGGGAAGGAGATAACGATGAAGGCGACGACGAAGGTCATGGCTTGTACGTGCATCGTGTTGACTCTCGCGGGGTGCGGGAGCATGACGACACGGGAACGCGACACGGTGGTTGGAGCGGGCATAGGCGCCGCTGCCGGCGCGGCGATAACCGGCGATGTCGGAGGCGCGGTGGGCGGCGGCATCGTGGGCGGCGTCATCGGCAATCAGGTCGGAAAGCACAAATAGCGAGACGATGCAGCGGGACCGCTGCAATGGACTTCAGGATTCGGCTGACGCGCCGAATTTGAGCCACGTCAAAATGGCTCGCCGATCCCGGGCGAGTGAACCATCCGGCTGGTTGACATGCCGCGGCGACAGGAATACGTTTGAGGCGCATCGGGCGACGGGGCAAGGCGGATGCAGGAACGCCGTCCCGATGTGGCCAGGCGAAACCTCGTGTGCGCACGCGAGCGGCAGTAGAAGAAGGCCCGCTTGGTTCGCAGCAAACCGCGAGTCGCGGAGCGCGTGCGTAGCAGGACGGCAGGAACTCGGCAGGCCGGAAAGGAGCCTGCGGGCCGGCGCAGTGGCGGGAAGAGGCCCGCGGCGGCGGCTCAGCGCGACGAGGAACGCCCACGCGTTGACGACCAATGCCTGTCTCCGCCGATCGGGTTCGCCCATTTAGTGGGTGACGCCGTTTCGCCGGTCGCTGCCTGGCCACGTTCGGCGAGCCTCCAAGCTCGCCCCGGCCTTCCCCGCCACGGCGGGATATGGACGACCGTCTACGAAACAAAAGGCTCGGGGTCGCCCCTCGAGCCTTTGCATTTTTTGGCTTGCCGGTTCGAGTGCGCGGACACGCGTGCCTGACGTCGTCAGAGCGACCATTGCACCACCGGCTCACGCACCTCGCCGGGGCCTGGCCCGCCACACGTCGGCCACCGCCGCCAGCTTCGCGCGGGCGGGAAGCCGTTCGTCGGACAGCGCCTCGAGGAAGTCCGACAGGCGCTTGGATCGGACGACGAAATAGACGATGAGCCAGATCGCGGGAACAAGGAACAGGACGAACAGCAGCACCCTTTGCGGCAGCGGATCGTCGGCGGCACCGATCAGGTTCATGCCGAGGAAGCCGGTCGTGAGCGTGCCGATCAGCCCGAAGGTCGTCACCACCGTGAGACGAACGACGGTGTTCGCCTGTCGCCGCAGGCTGTCGCTGTCCAGGTAGTCGCTCATGTCCTGGATCTCGTCCTTCACCTCTTCGAACAGCGCGTCGGTACCGAGATGCCGCGAGCACAGGGCGAACAATGCCTTGGCCTGCGCCTGGTCGGATAGCTCGTGGAACCAGTAGCGGTGGGTGAAGCGCAGGAAGATCTCGAAGTTCTGGCGGATCTCGCGCTTGAACCGCTTCACCGACTCGGCGTTGTGGACCTCCAGCCGGTTCAGCGCGTCGACCAACCGGTCCGAGAGCATGAGCAGCGCCGCCTTGTGGAAGTGCGCGATCAGGAACAGCAGGAAGTACTGGTGCCGGAACTGGCTCAGCACGCCCGTTTCCCGGTCCGTGAACAGCCGCGAGTTGGCGTCGCCGACCGCCACCAGTGCATGACCGCAGCACAGGAAGCGCGTGCTCGGTCCGCCCGCCTGATCGCTCCAGTAGCGGTCGTAGCAGTAGCTTTCCTCGAAGCTCGTGACGTGGCGGTCGGAATAGGGCAGCGCTTCGTCCGCGCTGGCGGCGGTGACCAGTCCGAGACGGATGAAATCGCCGCGCGAAAGTGCGCGCACGTCGTCCATCGCCAGAAAGCCCATCACCGGCATGCGGTAATACTCGACCTGACGATAGCGGATGGGCCCGCGTTCGTCGGCGTGATCCAGCACCAGAGGCTGCAGCAGGAACGCCCAGTGCGCGGCGATGCGGGGCGCGCGGTGGCGGCAGACGAACGACAGATACTTCTCCCGCTCTCTCGAAGTCGGAGTCCGCGAGCACCGTGCCGTCGACGCCGAGCCATTCCACGTGGTGCAGGCAATGTACGCCCTGACCCCGCTCGTCCCAACCCGCCGGGTAGGCGCGGCCGAAGCGGTAGAGCGTGTCCTGCGCCTGCAGCAGCGACAGATCGTCGGCGAACACCTCCACCGCCAGCAGCACCACGTCGATGTCGAAGAAGAAGTACAGGTCGACGTGCGCGACGTTCAAGTGCAGCGGGATGTTCGTCCGCGTGCACCGTCAGGCGCACGCCGGCCACGTCCTCCCGGCGGAAGACTCGCATCGGCGAGGTGCCCCGCTCGGCTTCGTGCCCCGCCCGTCGACTTTCGCCGTAGAGGAAGCGCTGCACGTGCGGCAGGAAGGTGACGAACTCGTTGTAGTGGCGCTCCTTGAACTGGGCGGCGTCGCCGGTGAACTCGTCGACCACTTCGTGCCACGGATTGCGCTCGCCCTCTCGCTCGAGCAGTTCCCAGTGCTTCTGGATCTGCGCGCCCTCGCGAATCGGCATCAGCTGCAGCGGCCAGAGCAGGATCTGCCGGAAATGCCGGACCCGCTTTTGCGGCCTGTCGTTCTGCTCGGACATCCTGGCCTCCGTCGGCGGGATCGGGCGGGGGAAGTATAGGTCAAGTTGACACGTGATCGTCCTGCGTCCGTAATAGTGGCCCGCCGACCTGCCGATGGCCGATCCTGCCGACCTTCCACGAGGACACGAGCCATGGCATCGCCGATACCGGAAAACGAGTCCGCAAGGCTCACCGCGCTTCACGCCTACCAGATCCTCGACACGAAGCCCGAGTTGGCCTACGACGAGCTCACGGAACTCGCCGCGCAGATTTGCCAGTGCCCGGTCGCGGTGATCGGTCTGGTCGACGAGACACGCGACTGGAAGAAGTCCAAGTACGGCTTGCCGGCCATCATTCTCCGGATCGCCGACGAGCTCAAATTGCACGGCCGTGTCACGCCCAAGTTCTACGAAGGCGCGACGGTGATGTTCACGGACTTCCAGGGGTTCACGCAGCACACGGAACGGATGGACCCGAAGGGGCTCGTGGAACAGCTGGATCAGATCTTCTCGGCTTTCGACGAGATCACCGATCGCCATCGCCTGGAAAAGCTGAAGACGATCGGCGACGCGTACATGTGCGCCGGCGGACTGCCGGACGCGCAGCGCACGCATCCGGTCGACGCCTGTCTCGCGGCGCTCGAAATTCACGACTACATGGCGCGGGCCAACCAGCAGCGCGAGAAACTCCGCCTGCCGCGCTGGGAACTTCGCATCGGTCTGCACACCGGCCCGGTCATGGCAGGGGTCGTCGGTCGCAGGAAATTCACCTACGACGTCTGGGGCGATGCCGTGAACGTGGCGGCCCGCATGGAAGCGGCTGGCGAAGCGGGTTGCATCAATCTCTCCGAGGCAACGATGCACCGCGTGAAAAGCCTGTTCGAATTCGAGGACCGCGGCACGCTTGAAGTGAAGAGCAAAGGCGGGCTGCGCATGTACTACCTGCGGCGCATTCGGCCCGAGTTGGCGCGCGATGCCGAGGGCCGGCTGCCCAACGACAAGTTCCATCTCGCCTGCGCGACGCTGTTCAACGGCTACGTGGCCGCCGCCTGAGCGCGTCGGTGCATGTTCCGGGCGCGGGTCGATCAGTGGTTCTTGGTTCTACGCGAGCCATGACAACGCATCTGCTGCGCCGCGCCACGAAGTTGGCGGTCGCCTACGCAATCTGTGCCGGCATGTCGATCGCCCAGGGTCAGGTCTACAAGTGCACGGACGGCACCGGCAGGACGACCTACTCGGATGCGCCATGTGATTCCGTGGGCAAGCCGATGAAGCTCCCGGATGACGCCAAAGGGCGCTCCACGAGCCCGAGCATGTGCGCCCAATTGCTCGACGAAACGCGCAGGCTCGCCGCGGAAGCCGACCGCGAGGCCAGACGATGGTCGCACGGAAAGCGCCTCCAGCGCCAAGCGCCGGCAGTCGCTGACCAGGCAGTACGAGGCACGCTGCGTCGGAATCGCCCGGTCCGAGCCGGCGCCGAAGTAGAGGTCGCGGCGCTATTCCAGCTCGCGCAGCTTCACCAATGCGTGCAGCGTTCGGTTGACCGGGGTGGGAATGCCCAGCGCGGCACCGCGCTCGGCGACGAAGCCGTTGAGCGCGTCGATCTCGGTCGGTTTGCCGCGCTGGATGTCCTGCGCGGTCGACGAGTATTGCTCCGCCATCGCGGCGGCGAGCTTCCAGGTTGCGGCGATGAGCTCATCGGCGTCGAGCCCGAGGCCCTCGGCACGCGCTACCGCAACCGTTTCGCGAACCGCCGCATCCATCACCGCGCGAACTGCCGGAACCGCCGCCATGCGGCCGTAACGTGCGTTGCCGAGCGCCGATACGGCATTGAAGGCGCAGTTGAGCGTCAGCTTGGTCCAGAGCGCCGCTTCGATGTCGGAAGCAATCGGGCAGGCCACGCCTGCGGACTCGAACATCGCGGCGATCGCGCGCAAGTCGCCATCGGCGTCACCTCGTGCCGCAAGCGATCGCGGGACGCCGATGGCAAGGTCGCCGCGACCGGTATGCCGTACCCGGCCGGGCCCCTCCAGGTACGCGCCGACGTAGACCACGGCGGCATAGACCGGCTGCGGCAACACCGCGGCGATCCGCGCCGCGTTGTCGACACCGTTCTGCAGGCTGAGGACGCGCGCATCGGGGCGAAGGTGCGGCGCGAGGGCGCCTGCCGCCGTCGTCGTGTCGGGCGTCTTGACGGCAACGAGCACGACGTCGGCGTCGCGCGCGGCGCGGACATCGGTGGCGGCGCGCACGCGAACCTGCCATTCACGATCCGTCCTGCACCACGTGCAAGCCGTCGCGCTCGATCACCTCCCTGTGGACGGGACGCCCGATGAGGGTGACCGCGACACCTGCTCGCGCCAGCCTCGCGCCGAAGTAGCTTCCGACCGCCCCGGCGCCTAGTACGGCGACCGAATGCGGAGCGAAGGGAGCGGCGCGATTGCTCACGGACAATGGTTATGGACCGCCTGGGTCAGGCCGCGCGCTCAAGTCGTGGCACGGCCGCAAGCAGCGCACGCGTGTACTCGTGCTCGGGCTGCGTGAGAATCCGTTCCGCAGGCCCCTGCTCGACCAGGATGCCGTTGCGCATCACCGCGATTTCGTGCGCGAGGTACTCGACGGCGCCGAAATTGTGCGTGATGAAGAGGTAGGCCACGCCGAGGTCGCGCTGCAGTTCCTGCATCAGGTTCAGGATCTGCGCCTGCACCGAAACATCGAGCGCTGAAGTGGGCTCGTCCGCGACGATCAGTTGCGGCTCCACCGCCAGTGCGCGGGCGATCGCGAGCCGCTGGCGCTGCCCGCCCGAGAACTCGTGCGGATAGCGGGTCAGCGCGTCGCGCCGCAGGCCGACGCGTTCGAGCAGCGACGCGACATGCTCGCGCCGTGCGTCCGGCGCGATATCCGGGCGCAACGATGCAATGCCCTCCTCCAGGATCTCGGCAACGCGCATGCGCGGATTGAGCGAGGCGAACGGATCCTGGAACACGATCTGCGCCGCGCGCCGCGCCGCGCGCAGGGCTTGGCCCTGTCAACTCGTGCAGGCGCTGTCCCCGCAGCCGCACCGAGCCCTCGATCCGCGCAACGTGGCGCAGCAGCTGCAATGCCGCCTTGCCGACGGTCGTCTTGCCGCTGCCGGATTCGCCGACCAGGGCCAGTGTGCGCGCCGCCGGGATGCGAAACGAAACGCCGTCGACCGCTTTCACGTAGCCGACGGTGCGCTGGAGAATGCCCTTTCGAATCGGGAACCAGACGCGGTAATCGGCGACCTCCAATACCGTCTCGCCGGCCGGCGGATCGGCGGGAAGGCGCATTTCCTGCGCCGGAACGCGCACGACCGACACGGCCGGCACCGGCACCGATTCGTACAGCACGCAGCGCACCGCGTGGTTGCGGCTCGACGTCGAGCAGCCGCGGCGCCGACGCGCGGCAGCGATCCATGGCCTCCGTGCAGCGCTCCACGAAGCGACAGCTGCGAAATGCCTGGGTCAGCGGCGGCACGGTGCCCGGGATCGACGCGAGCCGCCGGCCCCGCTTGCGCGGTATCCGGCAGCGCCTCGAACAGGTTCACCGCGTACGGATGCAGCGGCTTCGCGAAGAACGCCTGCGCAGTCGCTACCTCGACGATCTCGCCCGCGTACATCAGCGCAACCCGGTGCGCCATCTGCGCGACGATCGCGAGATCGTGGGTGATGAGCAACATCGCGAGCTTGTGCGCGGCCTGCAACTCCCTCAGCAAGTCGAGGATCTGCGCCTGGATGGTCACGTCGAGCGCCGTCGTCGGCTCGTCGGCGATGAGGATGTCGGGCTCGGCGGCGAGCGCGATCGCGATCATCACCCGCTGCTTCTGCCCGCCCGAAAGCTGGAACGGATAGTCGTCGACGCGCCGCTCCGGCTCCGGAATGCCGACGCGCCGCAACCAGTCGACGGCCTTCGCTCGCGCCGCGACGCCGGCGAGCGCCGTGTGCCGCTCGATCACCTCCGTGATCTGTCGGCCGACCGGCATCACCGGATTGAGGCTGGTCGACGGCTCCTGGAAGATGATGCTGATGCGCCGTCCGCGGATGTCGCGCATCCGCGCTTCGGGCAATTGCGTGAGGTCGGTGCCGTCGAGGTCGACGCGACCGGACGTGACACGCCCGCTGTCGGGCAGCAGCCGCAGGATCGAGAGCGCGGTCATCGACTTGCCGCAGCCGGACTCGCCGACCAGCGCGAACGTCTCGCCCCGCTCGATCGACGAGCGAGAGCGCGTCGACCGCCCGCACGAGGCCGCTCTCGGTGTCGATCTCGGTCGTCAGGTTTTCGATCCGCAGCATGGGTGCTCGTCTACTTGCCTGCAAGCGGGCGCCGGGACGCTGGCCACCGTTGCGGCGGCCACGGCAGCCGACTTGTCCGCGTCGAATGCGGAACGCCCGTGCGCGCGGATCGAACGCCTCGCGCACCGCGCTGGCGAAGAGCTGCAACGACAGCACCAGCACGACCATGAACACGAACGCGGCGGCGAGGTTCCACCACACGACCGGATCGCGCGACATCTCGTTGCGCGCGCTGTTGATCATCGTGCCGAAGCTCGCTGGTCGTCGGATCGACGCCGACGCCGACGTAGGAGAGCACCGCCTCGTAGAGCACGAGGCCGGAGAAGTCGAGCACCGCGACGATCAGCACGATGTGGGTCACGTTCGGCAGGATGTGGTGGCGCATGATGCCCGGCGTCGGAGACGCCGAACGCGCGCGCCGCCTGGACGTAGTCGAGCTCCGCCAGCTTCAGCGTCTCGGCGCGCAGCAGCCGGGCGAGCGTCGCCCAGCCGGTGACGCCGAGGATCACCGACAGCAGGAACAGCCGGATGTCCGCGCGCTCGAGGCCGGTTTCGAAGAGCTGCGGGTTCTTGTCGACGAAGACCTGGATCATCAGCACGAAAGCGGCGATCAGCAGCACCGATGGAATCGACGACAGCACCGTGTAGAGGTACTGGATGGCGTCGTCGACGCGGCCCTTGTAGTAGCCGGCGAGAATGCCGAACACGATCGCGAACGGCAGCGTCGCGAGCGTGGCGAGCGAGCCGATGACGACGGCCGTGCGGATCGACTTCAACGCCTGGAAGAGCACGTCGTTGCCGGTCTGGTCGGTGCCGAACACGTGATACACCGGCCAGAGCGCGGCGACCCAGCCGGCGAACAGCACGAGGATCGTGGCCGTGACGAGCATCGCCCGCCACGGGACGTCGGTGCCTTGCGCGCCAGATCGCCGTCAGCGAGGCGCGAATACCGGTGCGTCCCGCCGCGCGCGCGCAGTGCCGCCACGACGAGCCACAGCAGCGCCCGCCGCCAGCACGCCGCCGGCAATGCCTTGCATCGAGCGCTGCGATCACGTCGCCTGCCCACTCGCGCTCGGGGTCGACGAGGTGCGCGCCGCCGAACTGCAGCCGCGGATAATCGCGCACCGTCTTGCCGTCGACGAGCATCGACTCCTTCGAGTACTGGTGCGTGCCGAGCGGGATCGAATAGGTCTTCTCGCGCGCCTCGCGCGGGCCCGCCAGCAGCGCGTCGAGCACCGACAGCGTGCGCGGCGAATAGGCCGGCGGATGCGTCCGGCGGCGGCACCGGCTGCCGGCGGCAGCAGCGGGCGGAAGTGGATCGAATCGAGCAGCGCGATCGGCCAGGAACACCAGCAGCACGACGGCCGCGGCCATCGCCGCCGCGTCGCGCGCAACGATGCGCCAGGTCTGCCGCAGCGTCGGCGTGCGCAGCGCGTGCCAGACGTACGCGGCCACCGCCAGCGAGCAGCAGCTACAGCACGACGTCGGTGGCGAGCAGGACGGCTTGGGCATCGCGGCGCGCTAGCCGAGCCGGATCCGCGGATCGGCCAGCGTGTAGGAAATGTCGGTCAGGATCAGGCCGACGATGTAGAGCACCGAGCCGACGAACACCATCGAGCGCACGATCGCGAAGTCCTGCGCGTTGATCGCGTCGATCGTGTAGCTGCCGAGGCCCGGGATCCCGAAGAACGATTCCATGATCAGGGCGCCGAGGAAGAGCAGCGGCAGCACGGCGACCGTGCTGGTCAGGATCGGCAGCAGCGCGTTGCGCAGCACGTGCCGGAACAGCACCGCGGTCTCGGAGAGGCCCTTCGACGCGCGCCGTGCGCACGTAGTCCTTGCCGATCTCCTCGAGAAACATCGTCCGGTAGAAGAGCGCCTCGCCGCCCAGACGCGACACGATGCCGATGACCACCGGCAGCGCCAGGAACACGAAGAGGTCGGCGCCGCCGGCGAAGCCGGAGATCGGCACCAGCTTCGAGCAGCTTGCTGAAGAAGAACTGGCCGACGATGATGTAGAACAGCGCCGAGATCGACATCAGGAACACGGCCAGCATGACGCCCCAGAATTCGAGGTAGGTGCTGCGGAAGAACACGAGCAGCAGCGAGAACACGATCACGACGAAGAGGCCGAGCAGGAACGTCGGCACGGCCAGCGCGAGCGACGGACCGATGCGCTGCCTGATCTCGTAGCCGATGTCGCGCCCGCTGTCGGAGGCGCCGAAGTCGAACGCGAACAGCTGCACCGAGCGCTCGAAGAAGATCGTGTCGCGTGAGCTTGCTCGCGCCCGGCGCCGCCTGCGTTCCAGAACAGCGGCTTGTCGTAGCCGCGCTCGACCTTCCACTTCTCGATCGCGTCCTGCGTGACGCGCTTGCCGCCGATGTTCATCCGCGCCATGTCGTCCGGCGTGTTGACCGTGAAGAACAGCAGGAACGTGAAGAGGTTGACGCCGATCAGGATCAGCACGCCGTAGCCGCAGCGCGGCGGAGGATGTAGTCGATCACGGCGCCGGCGACCTTCGCCGGACGAGCGTGCGCGCCGCATTCTCGCGCTCGCGTCGGCGCCACGCGAACCACGCCGGCACGAGCGCCGCGACCGAGAGCCAGCGCGATCAGCGGCGACCGGCCACCAGATCGGTCGGTTCCATTCGGCGATCTTGCGCGCGCGCAGCTCGGGATCGAGCCGCAGGTAGCCGATGTGGTTGCGGATGATCTGCGTCGGCTTGCCGTTGGCGATCCACTGGTGGTAGGCGGCCGCCGACGTCGGGAAGTAGCCGAAGCTCCACGACCGCGTCGTGCTGCACGATCTCGATCATCCGGTCGATCAGCTTCTGCTTCTCCGGCCCGTCGTCGAGGAACTTCATCTGCTCGAAGAGCTTGTCGAACTCCGGGTTCTGGTAGTTCGTCGTTGTTCTCGCCGTTGCCGTCCGTCAGCGCCTTGGCGTTCGGGCCCGTACAGCAGGAACAGGAAGTTCTCGGCGTCCGGGTAGTCGGCGAGCCAGCCCCAGCAAGAAGATCTGGACCGAGCCCTTGTTGCATCTTGTCCTGGAAGCGGTTGTAGTCGGTCGCGCGGACTTCCAGCTGGACGCCGAGCTTGGCGAACTGCTTCACGTACCAGTCGAGCACGGCGCGCGTCCCGGGTGTCGCCGAGGACTAGGTAGTCGAAATTGAGCACCAGCGGCTTGCCGGTCTTCGCATCGCGCCCGTCGGGGTAGCCGGCCTCGGCCAGCAGCCGTTTCGCCTCCTCGATCGACCGCCGCACCGGCGTGCCGTCGGGCCGCTTCCGGTAGACGACCGGGTTGAACGCCGCGGGGCCGTCGGCGCGGTAGCCGAACAGCGACGGCGGCAGCGGGCCCTGCGCGGCGACGCCCTGGCCTCGTTCGAAGATCGCGACGTGCTCCTCCCAGTCGATCGCGATCGACAGCGCCTGGCGCAGCTTGCGGTTGCGCTCCGCCTGCTCGGGCGTGTCGCCCTTGCCGACCACCGGATCGAGTCCAGTTGAAGCCGATGTACCAGTTGTTCGCTTCGATGGTCGTGGGGAGCTTGATGCCCTTTTCGCGGTACTCCTTCTCCTTCTCCTTCGAGTCCGCCATCGCCACGATCAGGCCGGTGCCGTAGTCGAGCCGCTCGATGGCCGGCGAATCGTAGTAGCCCTGCAGGAACTTGGCCTGCAGCGGCACGCCTTCCTTCTCGATGTCGAAGACCACCTTGTCGACGAAGGGAATCGTCTTGCCGCAGTCGGCGAGATAGCCCTTGCTCGCGGTCGCCCGGCTCGCCGTCGCAGGGGTAGGGCTCGCCGCGGAAGTTGGGGTTGCGCTGCAGCACGTGCCGCCGGTTCTCGATGTACTCGGTCAGCATGTACGGGCCGGTGCCGACCGGCCAGTAGTTGAGCGTCAGGTTCTTCTCGGCCATCCCCGGTTGCGCGTAGAACTTCTCCGCCTCCCACGGGACCGGGCGCGAAGAAGGTCATCGCGAGCCAGTACTTGAACTGCGGATACTTGCCCTTCACGCGGATCCTGCAGCGTGTGCCGGTCGAGCGCCTCGACGCCCGCGAACGAGTGCTCCCGGAAATCGAGAAACGGAAGGTCACGGTCGGTCGGCGCGAGATCCTGGCGCAGGGCCTTGTCGGCGGCGACGATGCGCTCGCCGTACTCCTTCAGTCCGACGATGTACTCGGCCATCGTCGAGAATGACGGCGACTTGATGCGCGGCGTGGCGAGCCGGCGAATCGCATACACGTAATCGTCCGCGGTCAGCTCGCGCGTGCCCGTCTGCGGGAAGTCGGTGATCTGGTGCTTGTCCGCGACGTCCGCGCGCGTCATCCGGTGGTAGACGTATTCGCCCTTGGCGTCGCGTGGCGAACGCCGGATGCGGCGCGTACCGGATGCCGGGCCTTGATCCGGATGTCGAACACGGTTTCGGCCACGGACTCGCCCGGCGCGTCGTCCGGCAGCTCGCGCCCGGCGGCGTCCAGATAGCGGGGCCGTGCAACTTCCTCCGCGGTGCGCCCGATCAGCTCGTAGGGCCGCTTGAGGTAGTGGTACTGGTATGGCGGCTCGTAGGCCTGGTAGGTATACGGCGTCTCGTCGTTGGAATAGGAGCTGGCCGGGTCGAGGTACTTGGGCGAGCGCGACGTGAAGGGGACGAACAGCGTGTTGGTCTTCTCCGAACCCGACGGATGCGGGTTGTTCGTGACCTCGCTGCAACCGGTCACGAGCGCGGCGCATGTCAGCGCCAGCGCGCAGCCGAGCACGGCAACGGACTGCGACAATTCGCTCAACAACCTCTCCCCCTCGTCAGCGACGCACGGCAAGCGATGTTGGACATGGCATGGCGGTCCCGGCACGGCGTTACACCGACAGACAATATAACCCGGCCAAACAGGCGCGAATCGCGGGATCCGTTTGCAGTGCGGAAGTCACCGGGCCCGCTCGAGACCGCGCCCCCGGGACGAAGTTCCTCCCGCCGGGTCCAACTGCCCGCCCGGTTTGCCAAACGGCATCGCATCGTGGCCGTGCGCGCGTAACGTGCTACGTTTGCCTGGACCATCGTCGGGCCGAGCAGCGCCGAGCGCGCGCGCGGCGGGATGGATTACGGGGGCCCGTACAAGACTACCCGATCCGGGTGAACCACAGGAGCGACATTCCCGCCGCCGCAACCGCGAGCATGGCGGCCATCGCGGTGGCGAGTGCCGAAATCTCGGTGTCCTTGCGTTCGAGCACGTAGCGGGCGTTCAGCGTTTCATACACCTTCTTGAGATCGGCTGCGCTGGCGGCATGAAAATACTCCGCGGCGGTCAGCTGCGCGATCGCCTTGAGTGCTTCCTCGTCGAAGCGCATGAAGATCGACATCCCGTCGATTTCGGCCGAGGCCCCCTGCGCGCTGCCGAAGCCCACCGTATAGACCTTGACGCCGCGCTCGGCGGCGAGTCGCGCGGCCTCGAGCGGATCCGGACCGGTCGTGCGCCGGCCGTCCGTCAGCAAAATGATCGCTGCCGATCGATTCGATCCCGGCGGTACGGGCTTGAACTCCTTCGCTTCGGCATTGCGTGGCGGCTCATCGAGCGACTTGCCCGCGGGGCCGTCGCGCGGGAAGCGCCCTCCATACTTCGCGGGGTCGAGCTCTGCGCGCTCGTCGGGAAAGATCGTCGCCAGCGCCACGATGATCCCGCTGCCAATTGCGGTGTGCCGCTGCAGCTGCAACTGGTCGATAGCCGCGATCAGATCCTTCCGGTCGCGCGTGGGCGATTGCACGAGCGAGGCTGATCCTGCGAACGCGACGATGCCCACCCGCACGTCGTCGGGCTGCTCCGCCACGAATGTCCTCGCGGCCTCCTGCGCGGCGGCCATCCGGCTCGGCTCGACGTCGGCCGCGCGCATGCTGAGCGATACGTCGAGCGCCAGGACGATCGTCCGTTGCTCCGACGGCAGGGTGATGACTGCGGTGGGGCGCGCGATCGCCAGGATCAATGCGATCAACGCGAGGAGGAAAAGGAAGGGCGGAATGTGTCGCCGCAGGTGCCCGCCCTCGGAGAGCGCCTCGCGGATCACGCCGAGGCTCGCATAGCGCAACGCGGCCTTCTTCCGGCGGCGAAGCAGCGCAACGTACAGCCCGACGAGGAGCGGCACGGCCAGTAACAGCCAGAGAGCCTGTGGCCAGAGGAATCCCATGCGTCCGGTTCCGGCGAAGGAACGGCTATTCTGAGCCTGATCCGAACGGCCGCACAATAGCGCGGCGGCAATGCGGCGGACTTGCCCGCATGTGCATGCGCCGCGACAATCGCGCGATGAGTCTCCTGCTTTGGTTTGCCGCCATCGCCATGATAGCGGTCGGCGTCATCGGCACGGTGCTTCCCGCATTGCCCGGTGCGGTGCTCGTCTTCGGCGGTGTCGCGCTCGCCGCGTGGATCGATGACTTCACACGGATCGGTGCCGTGACGCTCGTGGTCCTGGGGGTACTGACCGTCGTCGCCTGGGCGACCGATTTTGTGGCCGCCGCCGCGGGCGCCAGGAAGGTCGGTGCGAGCTGGCTTGCCATCGCGGGAGCGACGATCGGCACCGTCGCCGGTGTGTTTACGGGGTTCGTCGGCCTGCTGTTCCTGCCCCTCGCCGGGGCGGCGATCGGTGAGTACGTCGCCCAGCGCGACCTCGTCCGCGCGGGCAGAGTCGGCATCGCGACGTGGCTCGGCCTCGTGATCGGAACCGCCGTCAAGGTCGCGATCGTGTTTACGATGCTGGGCGTATTCGTCGCTGCACTGCTGCTCTAGCCGCGCGCCCGCCGCACCGCCAGACGATCTTGCCCGCGGGCTATCCCGTGCGCATCACGGCTCCGGCCCGGACGATGTTCCCCATGACGCACCGTGCACCGGCTCCGCCGTCCTGCGCGCATCGACAGGCGGAGGCGTTGGCGTTCTCGCTTGCGCATTCGATGCTTCCAGCCGCTTCACGTCGCCGTTGATCTCGCCCCCCTCCGCGACGACAAGCTTGCCGTAGCGGATGGTGCCGGACACGCGGCCCGTACCGTGCACGACGAGGCGCGTTCGCGCGGTCAACTCACCGGAGAACTCGCCATGGACTTCTGCGACGTCGATCAGAGCGGTCCCGACGAGCGTTCCGGGTTTGGCAATCTGCATCGTCTTGCTGTGCACGGTCGCCTCGACGTGCCCCTCGATGACGAGGACATCGCAATCGGAAATCTCCACGCCCTTCAACTTGATGTTGACGCCGACGAAGAGCTTGCTTCCCGGGGCCGCGGCGGGCGCTGCGCCGGCAACGGCGGGCACCGCTGCGGGGACGGCGGCCTGCCCAGTGGTATCGCTCGGGGGCATGGGCGTTGCGGCGTCGTCGCGGACGGGAGGGTGCGTCGTGTCGCGAGTCGGTGTCGCGTACGGCGAGGACGCGGGCCTTGGCGTGGCGCCCGACGCGCTTTTCGCGAGCGATCCCGGCGGATCGTACAGAGCGGGCTTGAGCTGGGCCTTGCCCGTGTCCTTGGCTACGGCAGGGCGATCACGGTGAGAGAAATTCAACATTGCGCCTCCTTTGAGCTGCAAGCGGGACCGACCCATGACGCCGTCATTATTCATGGTCGGTGCCGTTTACGCAATGGGCGTGATAACCGAGAATGCAGGACCGACCGCGGTCGCCGCCGGTCTGTCACTCGGGTCGGGAGGCGAGGCCCGCCGGTAACCCGTCATCGCCGTCAAGCATCGTCACCTGACATTGCATGAGAACCGCCGCGCTTTGCCTGTTGTCCTTCACCGTACCGCTCGCGTCCGCCGACGATGGCGTGCCGGGTGTTGCGTACCTCGCGTACGTCGACGGCGAGATCACGGAACGGGCCAGATGAGGAGTTCATGATCACGCCGTGCCGCGCGCGATCGTGCCGCGGCGCACTATATCGGCACAAAGCACGGTACGCGCGCTCGGGAACGCGATGAGCGCTGGCCTGCAGGCAAGCTACGACGAAACTCCCTATCGGAGTTTTCCGTTCCCGCAGACGCATCCGGGTCGGCTCGCGTTGATCGCCTGGCTTTTCGGCATGACGACGCCGCCGGTCGATCGCTGCCGAGTGCTGGAGCTCGGTTGCGCATCGGGAGGCAACCTGATTCCGATGGCGGCGTGCCTTCCGCGCGCGGAGTTCATCGGGATCGATTTCTCGCCCGTACAGGTGAGCCAGGGTGTGGGCGACATCGAGGCGCTCGGCCTCGCCAACATCCGGCTGCTTAACCTCGACATCCGCAATCTTGGCGCGGAGCTCGGGACTTTCGACTACATCATCGCGCACGGCGTGTATTCCTGGGTCCCGGACGACGTTCAGGAAAGACTCATCGCGCTCTGCGCCGCGCAACTCGCGCCGTCCGGCGTGGCGTACATCAGCTACAACACGCTGCCCGGGTGGGGGATGCGCGGTGTGGTCCGGTCCGCGATGCGCTACCACACCCGCCAGTTCACCGATGCCGCCATGCGCGTCCAGCAGGCCCGCGCGATGCTCGATTTTCTGGCCGAGTCGTTGCAGGGCAGCACGTCCGGTTATGGCAGCATGCTGCGTTCCGAAGCGGACTGGGTCCGCACGCAACCCGATTTCTATCTGCTGCACGAGCATCTGGAAGAAGTGAACGACCCGGTCTATTTCTATCAGTTCATCGAGCATGTCGCGCGGCACGGCCTGCGCTATCTGGGTGAGACCGATTTCAAGACCATGATGCCGGGCGACTTCGCGGCACCGGTCGCCCAGACATTGGCGCGCATTGCGCCGGACGTGCTGAAGCGCGAGCAGTTCATGGATTTCCTGCGCAACCGCGCGTTTCGCGAAACCCTGCTCGTTCGTGATGGCATAGCGCTCAATCGCAAGGTATCGCCGACCCGCTTGATGCCGCTCCGGGTCGCGTCCGCGGCGCGGCCCGTCGGCACCCCGCCCGACCCGGGTTCGGCGGAACGGGCGCAGTTTCGCGCCCCGAATGGCGCGACCACGACGACGGGATTGCCGATCGCGAAGGCCGCGATGGGCATCCTGGCCGACGCCTGGCCCGCCTCTTTGCCGTTCGACGATCTATGTGCAGCGGCCGGCGAACACGTCGGTCGCGGCGGGACGGACGGCGCGCGGGAATCCTTGGCGTCGCATCTTCTGCATTGCTACGCCGCAGGAATCGTGGAGTTGCACATGGACGGTGCACCGTTCGTGCTCGTCCCCGGTTCGCGTCCGCAAGCGAGCGCCCTCGCCATATTGCAGGCGCGGCGCGGCACGGCGGTTACGAATCTGCGGCACGAGTCGGTGACGATCAGCGAGGACGCGCGTCGGCTGCTCCCCCTGCTCGACGGCGCGCGCACGCGCCGGGAGATCGCCTCGATCGGATGGGCGGGCGAGCCGGAACCGAACGCCGCCGCGAATCTCGAACGCTCACTCGCGGACTTGGCGCGTCAGGCGCTACTCGTCTCCTGACGCAAGAGATATTCCGGCCGCTCGTCACCCGACCGCTCCCCCGTTGGCGCGGCCCACTTCGAGGCGGCAATGCCGCCGCAGCGCCCGCGTGGCGCCGTGCGGATGCGGTTCAGTCGCGCTCTTCCTCTCTCTGCGCGAGATCCACGCGCAAGTCGTAGAGGTCGTCGTCGAGAGCGTCGCGCGCCGAGACGATCCCGAGCGGACGCTCGTGCTCGACGACCGGAATGTGGCGAAACCCCCCCTCGTGCATGATCCGCAAAGCGCGTCCGAACGGCTCGTCGGGATGGATGGTCAGGGGCTGCGGGGTCATCACGTCGGCAAGGCGCGTGCTCGCCGGATCGCGGCGCGCGGCAATCACGCGAAACAACGCGTCGCGCTCGGTGAAGATTCCGATCAGCCGCGTCCCATCGAGAACCAGCAACGCGCCCTTCCCCTGTTGCTTCATCAGCAGCGCCGCTTCGAGTACGGTCGCGGTCTTGGCTGCGGTGATCGGGGGCTGTCCCGCGACGATGCTGCGCAACGATCGAATCGGCATGACAGGCTCCCCGCGGCTGGCGAAATCGGCGTCATTGGGCGCCGGGGGTGCGGCAAAAGTCAAGGGGCCGCTCGCCGCGCCGCAGCGGGCGCAGCGGCCCAGGCCGCGAGTTCCTGTCGCAGTCGGTCGACGGCAGGCTCCCACTCGCCGAACGCCGGTTGCCGGAAGACGCGCAGCGACGTGTACCAACCCGGATCCGCGGAATCCGTTCCCCACCGCCAGCAATTGTCGAACCGGTCGAGCATGAACACCGGGATGCCGATCGCCCCCGCACAATGGACAACCGACGTGTCGACGGAGATCACCAGGTCGAGGTTGGCGACGAATGCCGCCGTGTCCGCATAGTCGGCGAACTCGCTCGTCCAGTCGACGAGCCGCGAACGGAGGCTTGCGGCGACGTCGGCCCCGGCGGCCGGACCTTTCTGCAGGCTGTACATGCGTACGCCGGGCACGTCGAACAGGGGTTGCAGCAACCCGGGCGGAACACTGCGCCGCTCGTCGATCCGGCTCGCGAATGGCTGATTGATCCGCGGATTGCCGCCCCAGCAAAGACCGACTCGCAGTTCTCCAACGTCCTCCATCCGCCGATGCCATCGCTCGCGCTCCGCCGCAGGCGGTTCCAGGTAGGCGTCGCGTGACGCGAAAGCCGCGTCGCCGAGCCGCAGCACGTCGGGAAGACTCAACAGTGGACAGATCGCGCTGGCGCGCAGGCGGCCCACGGTGCGATCGACGAAGCCATCGACGCCGGGAGCGGTCCCGACCAGCCGTCGTAGTGTCGACCAGTACCCGTCACAATGAAGCAGCAAACGTCCCACGCGCTCCCTTGCCGTCGCCAGAAAACGAGCGAACTGCAGCACATCGCCCAATCCCTGTTCGCAGTGGACCACCAACGTCCCGCCGGGCAGCGGCGCACCGGCCCAACGTGGAACGTCGACGATGTTGATCCCGGCGACCGAACCCGTCTGTGCATTGCGTGCTTCGAACCGACGCCAGCCTTCGTCCGAGCGCCGCAGCTTGAGGAGCGCCTGCGCAAGCCCCAGCTGTGCATCGGCATCGTTACCGTCACGATCGAGCGCCGTGCGGAACCAATGGATCGCTTCGTCCAGGCGGTTCTGCCAGAGCGCCACCGTGCCGAGGTTGTGATAGATCGGCGCGTAGCCGGGGTCGAGCGCCGCGGCGCGCTCCAGCACCTCGCGGGCCCGCTCGAACTCGCACGTCAGCGTCAGCGTGAAGCCGTACTTGAACCACGCATCGGGATTATCCGGATCAGCGTGCGCCCGGGCCGCGACGAAGTCGCGCGCTTCCCCGAAAAGGCCGCGGCGCAGGAGCGCGTCGCACCAGTTCGACAAGGCCGGTGTGTAGCGCGGGGACAGCTCCAGGGAACGCAAGAACGCCGATTCGGCGCGGACGTAATCGCCCTGGGCAAGGTAGGCGAGTCCGAGGTTGTTCCAGGCCTCGACAAGACGGGCATCGCGCTGCGTCGCCCGTTCGAGAAAATCCAGCGCCTCCCCCGTGACGCCCGATTGGAGCAGCGCGTAGCCCAGATTCGACATCACGCCCGCGTGGTCGGGCAGCGCGGCACTTGCCTGACGCAGGACCCCGGCCGCATCGGCAAAGCGCCCCGCCGTCGACAGGATCGCACCGAGATTGGCGAGCCACTCCGGGCGGGGACCGAATCGCCGGATCACCTCCCGGTACCCTGCTTCTGCTGCCGCGGCATCACCGCGCGCCAACGCCGCGTGCGCAGCCGTCAGCAACGCATTGGCAGTTGGCAGCGGGTCGACGCGCGGGGTCTGCATTGCGCCTTCTCGTCAGGCATGCGAATCATTGGCAGCGGGACCAACGTAGCATAAGCGCCTGCGCCCCGACAAACCCGCAGCGACATCGACGTCGCCCACCGGACGATGGGCCGCCGCGACGAAAGCCGACGCGGAAGCCGGCCATGTTCGTAGGCCGCCCCGTCGCCCGGCGCGAAACCAACGGCCCGCCGTCGGAAAATCGTGTCCGGCGCCAATTTATCTGTTACCTTTTTGCTGCGCCGACCAACGGGAGCGGCCGGACGGAAACCATCGCCGATGAAGAAGGCCACGCTGTACAGCAGCTCGGGTCATGCGCGCAAGGTGCCGGCGGATAGCGAATCGACGCCAACGCGGATGAGCACGACTCCGCTCACCGCGGCGCCCCCGGCCGGCGGGTTGACGTCGCGGTTCGGCTCGCGCTGGCGTCGCTTCCATACGCGCCACGAGCGGGCGCTGCTGCTGGCCGGCGCGGCATCGATCGCGCTGGCGCTGATCCTGGCGCATGCCGCGATCACACGCGCGCCGCGGACGATCACGCAACAGGACATCGACGCCGCCGTTGTGCACACGCTCGAGACCGTGCCGATGCCCTCGCGTGCGGCCAAGGCGTACGAGGCCGTGCGCAAGTCGGTCGTCCGGGTTCGGGGCCTGGGACACGAAAAGGAAAAGGACGGACACGTGCTGCAAGGTGTAGGTAGCGGCGTGGTCATCGTCGACACCGGCATCATCCTGACCAACCTCCACGTCGTCGCGGGTGCCGAACGCGTACAGGTCGAGTTCGACGACGGGCTCGAATCGGAGGCCACGGTGATCGGCGTGCGGCCGGAGCACGACCTTGCCGTGCTGCAGGCGAAGAAGCTCCCGGACGACCTTCCCGCCGCGACGCTGCGCTCGACGGCCGATCTTGCCCCGGGCGACGAGGTGATCGCCGTGGGCTTTCCGTTCGCCATCGGTCCGTCGGTGTCGGCCGGCGTGGTCTCCGGGCTGGGGCGGGAATACCGATCGCCGCAGGGTCACCGCCTCCTGACGAACCTGATCCAGTTCGACGCGGCGGTCAATCCCGGCAATTCCGGCGGCCCGCTGGTGACCATGGACGGCGAGGTGGTCGGGATCGTCACCGCCATCCTGAATCCGACCGAGCAGAGTGTCTTCATCGGCATCGGTTTTGCCGTTCCGATCGAAAACGCTGCGGCGGCGGCCGGTGTTTCACCATTCTGACCCGACATCACCCGAGGCAACAGAGCATGAACGACCAGACGGGAAGCCGCAGCGACGTGACTCCGCTGATGGAGCGCATCCTCTACGAAGTCAAGCGCATCGTCGTCGGCCAGGACCACTTCCTCGAGCGGGTGCTGGTGGCGATCCTGGCGCAGGGGCATCTGCTGGTCGAAGGCGTGCCGGGGCTCGCCAAGACGCTGACGGTGAAGACGCTGGCGCGCACGATCCGTGGCACGTTCCGGCGGATCCAGTTCACGCCGGACCTCGTGCCCGCGGATCTCGTCGGGACGCGCATCTACAACCAGAAGACGGGAGAGTTCAACACCTCGCTGGGCCCGGTGTTCACCAACCTGCTCCTGGCGGACGAAATCAACCGTGCTCCCGCGAAGGTGCAAAGTGCGCTGCTCGAGGTTATGCAGGAATACCAGGTCACGATCGCCGGTGAAACGCACCGCGTCCCGCAACCGTTCCTGGTCATGGCGACGCAGAATCCGATCGAGACCGAGGGCACCTACCCGCTGCCCGAAGCGCAGGTCGACCGCTTCATGATGAAGGTGCTCGTGGGCTACCCGAGCGAGGAGGAGGAGTTCGTGATCGTCGAGCGGGTGACCGGCGTGGCGCAGGAGGTCGCGGCCGTCGCCACCACCGAAGAGCTCGCGGCGCTGCAGCGCGAGTGCCGCGCCGGCTACGTGGACCCGTCGCTGATGCAGTATGCCGTGCGCCTTGCCGCGGCGACGCGCAACCCGGAACGCTACGGCATCAAGGACCTGGCCCGCTACGTGACCTACGGCGCGAGTCCCCGCGCGACGATCCACCTGATCGAGGGCGCGCGCGCGCTGGCCTACCTGCGCGGCCGCCCGTATGTGCTGCCGGAGGACGTTACGGATCTCGCGCCCGATGTCCTGCGACACCGCCTGTCGCTTTCCTACGAGGCGCTGGCCGATGCGCTCACCGCCGACCAGTTGATCCATCGGATCATGCAGAAGGTGCCGGCGCCCGAGAAACCGCTGGAAACCCATGTCCGAATCGACCGCAGCACCGGCGCCGACACCTGAGGCGGTCCTCAAGCGGCTCGAATGGACGGTCATCCGCCGCCTGGACGGCGTGCTGCATGGCGATTACCGGACGCTCTTCCGCGGCTACGGGCTCGATCTGGCCGACCTGCGCGAATATGTCTACCACGACGATGTCCGCCACATCGACTGGAACGTCACCGCGCGGTTGCAGACACCCTATGTCCGCGAATACAACGAGGAGCGCGAAGTGGCGGCGTGGTTCCTGCTGGACCTCTCCCCCTCGGTGGCGTTCGGTTCCGGACGGCTCGAAAAGCGCGCGGTATCGATCGAGTTCGTGACCGTGCTCGCGCGCGTCCTGACCCGCCATGGCAACCGGGTCGGTGCGCTGTTCTACGGCAGCAGTGTGGACACCGTCATTCCGGCACGCAGCGGCCGGCGCCAAGTGCTCCATATTCTCCACCGGCTGCAGCAACGCCCGGCCGTAACGCAATCGAGCGCCACGAATCTGCGCGATCTGCTGCAAACCGCCTATCGCGTCGCGCCGCGCCGATCGCTGGTGTTCGTGGTCTCGGATTTCATCAGCACGCCAGGGTGGGCGGAGCCGCTCGCCCACCTGGCGCAACGCCACGACGTCGTCGCCGTTCGCCTCTACGATCCGCTGGAGATGGAGTTGCCGGACCTCGGGCTCGTCGTCGTCCAGGACGCCGAGACCGGAGAGCAGTTGTTCGTCGACACGCACGATGGCGGCTTCCGCAAACGGTTCGCGAAGCTCGCAGCGAAGCGCGAGGCCGAACTGCGCTCGGCGTTCCGGTCGGCCGGTGTCGACGCACTCGAGCTTGCCACCGACGACGATCTGGTCGATGCCATTCTGCGCTTCGCCGATCTGCGCAAGCGCCGGAGCCAGCTCGCCACCGGCGGCGTGCTGCCGCATCACCTCGGATTTCATGCATGAGCGCGCCGTGGCCCCGTTGACGTTCCTTTGGCCCGAGCTGCTGTGGCTTCTGCTGCTGGTTCCAGCGGCACTCGCCGCATACGTGCTCCTGTTGCGCCGACGGAAGAAGGCCGCGTTGCGATATGCGAGCCTCAACCTCGTGCGCGAGGCGCTCGCAGGCGGTGGACGCATTCGACGCCACCTGCCGCCGTTCCTTTTCCTGGTGGCGCTCGCGCTGCTCCTCGTCGCCATTGCGCGCCCTACGGCGGTCTTGACCTTGCCCTCGCAGCACGAGACCGTGATCCTGGCCATGGATGTATCGGGCAGCATGCGGGCGGCGGACGTCAAGCCGAGCCGGCTCGTCGCGGCGCAGGAGGCTGCGCGGTCGTTCGTCGACCAACAGCCGAAGACGACGCGCCTGGGCGTCGTATCGTTTGCCGCGACGGCATCCGTGGTGCAGTCGCCGACGCAAGACCGCGAAGAGATCCTCACCGCGATCGAGCGCTTCCAGCTGCAACGTGGCACCGCGGTCGGCAGCGGCATTCTCGTTTCCCTCAAGATGCTCTTCCCGGATGCGGAGTTCGACCTGCGCTCGTACAATCCGCGCCCGAAAGCCCCGCGCGGCACGCCGCTCGATGCGCCGGGCGCGTCCGCGAATCCGGCGCCGAAAGCGGTTCCGCCGGGTTCGTACACGTCGGCCGCGATCATCCTGCTGACGGATGGCCAGACGACGACCGGACCCGACCCGATCGAGTCCGCGCGGATGGCGGCGGACCGCGGCGTGCGCGTCTACACCGTCGGCATCGGGACCCAGGCCGGGGAAATCATCGGAGCCGAAGGCTGGTCGATGCGCGTGCGGCTCGACGAGGAGTCACTCAAGACGATCGCCAATCTGACCCGCGCCGAGTACTTCTACGCGGGTAGCGCCACCGACCTGCAGAAGATCTACCAGAATCTCAACACCAAGATCTTCTTCGAGCAAAAGGACATGGAGGTGACCGCGCTCGTCGCCGCGGCTGCCGCAGTCGCCGCGTTCGCCTCGGCGTTGCTCTCGCTCCTCTGGTTCAATCGCATTCTGTGACCCCGCCGCGACCCGGCATCGAACCCCTTGCATCGGTCGGGCGCTTATGCTATTGTCATAGCCGTCGATCGGCGACGAAGGAGAGGGCAGTGAACGATCGGACACTCATCACGGAGCGACTGTACTTCGGAGTCGATGCGCTGCGCCTGCGCACTGCCGCTGGGCGGATCTTTGCCCGTGTGGCGGGGCTTCCTCCGGAGCGGGCAAGCGTCAGCGCCAGGGCGTTGCGGCAGGACTTTGGCGTGGATACGGTGGCGGGGCGGGTGCTGGTCGACGAACTCGTCGCCGAAGGCATGTTGCGCCCGCGCAGCAGCCAGCAGGGCGAGTATCGCCCCACGGAGCGCTTCCTCGAGCTCGCTTCCGCCCGTGTGGTCGAGCCCTTGCCGAGGACACGCGCCAAGGCGCTCGTGGCCAAGGCGGCGGATCTTGCGGCACGCATCAACGCCGAATGGACGCGCAATCCGGTCGAGATCGAGGCGCTCGCGCCGTTCGGAACCTACATGAGCCTCGAAGAGTACCTGGACGAGCTTCCGCTCGGCATCGTCGTGCGATCGCGGTCCTCGCCGCGCCGGCTGGGCTGGCGGAGCCGGATGACCAAGGCCGACGGAATCGACGAGATCCGCGCAGCCTTCCGCGATCTGAGCTCGTTCGTCCGCGTCGGCATCGTCAACGACTTGCGGCTCCTCCCCCGCCCGTTCGCAGTGGTGTACCAGGCTTAAGCCCGTCGGTGCGACAATGGCCGCGGGCTGACGGTCCGCACCGGCCGTCCGTTCGGGCCGAAGGGTCAGCCGGACCCCATGCGGTGCCGATTCATCGCGAAGGCACGATGTCGCTGCTGTTTGCGGGTCTCGTCGTATTCCTGGGCGTCCATCTGCTCCCGACCGTCCCGCGCGGACGCCGCGCGCTGGTCGCGAGTTTAGGCGAGCCCCGGTACAGGATCGCTTTCTCGCTGGTGTCGGCGCTCGGCCTCGCGCTGATCGTGATCGGCTACGCCAACTCCGGTGCGCGCGAGCGCTGGTTCGAACCCTGGCCGGCCGCGCGCGCCATCGCCCCCTACGCAATGACCGTTTCGTTCGTACTCCTGGCGGCGGCGAACATGCGCGGATACCTGCGCCACGCGCTCCGCCACCCGATGCTCCTCGGCGTGTTGATCTGGGCGACGGTGCATCTCCTTGCGAACGGGGATCGTGCGGGCACGGTGCTGTTCGGCGCCTTTATCGCGTACGCCGTCGTCGATCTCGCCTCAGCCGTGCAACGGCAAGCGGTGAAGACGTTCGTTCCCACGTCGAGGCACGATCTGATCGCGATCGCCGCCGGCGTCATTGCCGCGCTCGCGGTCATGACGCTGCATCGGCTGCTGTTTGGCGTCCCGGCCGTCGCCTTCGGAGTCTGAGGGCGCCCCGATCGAATTGTCAGGGTCCAAGGCGCTGCCGTCCGGCGGGTCAGAGCGCTCCCTCGGCGGGAATCGCCCGGACCGAGAGCACTCCGTCGATGGCCGCGATCGACGCGATCACGGCGTCGGAGACGGGACTGTCGACGTCGACGAGCGTGTACGCCATCTCGCTGCGCGACTTGTTGACCATGTTGTGGATGTTGAGCCCGGCCTTCGCCATCGTCGTCGAGATCTGCCCGAGCATGTTGGGCACGTTGGCGTTGGCGATCGCCACGCGGTACGGTGATTCCCGCGGCATCTCGACGCTCGGAAAATTGACCGCATTGGCGATCGTGCCGTGTTCGAGGTACTCGCGCACCTGGTCGACGACCATCACCGCACAGTTCTCTTCCGCCTCCTCCGTCGACGCGCCCAGATGGGGCAGCGCCGTGACCCGGGGTTCGCGCAGCAGGGCTGCGCTCGGGAAGTCGCAAAGATAATACTTGAGCCGGTGCTCGCGCAGCGCCGCGACGACGGCGTCCTCGTCGACCAGCCCGTCGCGCGCGAAGTTGAGCAGCACCGCCCCGGACTTCGTGACCGCGAGCCGCTTCGCGTCGATCAGGTTCCGCGTGGCGGCTACCAGCGGCACGTGCAGGGTCACGAAGTCCGACTGCTTCAGCACCTCTTCGATGCTGTGCGCCTTGCGCACGCTCGACGGCAGGCGCCACGCTGCATCCACGGTGATTTCGGGATCGAAGCCGATGACCTTCATCCCCAGCTTGATCGACGTGTCGGCGACCAGGCTCCCGATCGCACCCAGCCCGACGATGCCGAGCGTCCGCTGCGGCAACTCGATGCCGGCGAACTGCTTCTTGCCATTCTCGACCCGCTCCTCGAGGTCCGGCGCATCCGCCTTGAGCTCCGCGACGTACTCGAGCGCCGGCAGGAGGTTGCGGGCCGCCAGCAACAGCGCGGCCAGCACCAGCTCCTTGACCGCATTGGCATTCGCGCCGGGCGCGTTGAAAACCGGGACACCGCGCTTCGACAGCGCTGCGACGGGAATGTTGTTGGTCCCGGCACCCGCCCGACCGATCGCCTTGACGCAAAGCGGGATCGGCATCTCGTGCATGTTGTGCGAGCGCACGAGGATGGCGTCCGGATGCTCGGCTGCCTTGCCGACCGCATAGCGTGCGGCCGGGAAGCGGTGCAGGCCGTGGCTCGAAATCTGGTTGAGCGTGAGGATCTGGAATTTGCTCATGGGAATTGGCACTCTTATCCGTGCCGCGCTTCGAAGTCCTGCATGTAATCGACGAGCGCGCGCACGCCCTCCGACGGGCATCGCGTTGTAGATCGACGCGCGCATGCCGCCGACCGATCGATGGCCCTTCAACTGCACCATCCCGCGCTCCTTCGCGCCCTTGAGAAAAGCATCGTCGAGCGCCTCGTCCGCGAGCTTGAACGGCACGTTCATCCGCGAACGATCCGCCTTGTCGCACCGGATTGCGATAGAACGCGGTCCGGTCGAGGTAATCGTAGAGGAGGCCGGCCTTGGCCATGTTCTTCGCCTCGATCGCGGCCACTCCCCCTTGCGCGAGCAGCCACTCGAACACCAGTCCCGCGATATAGATCGCGTACGTCGGCGGCGTGTTGAGCATCGAGTCGGCCTCCGCCTGCTCCTTCCAGTGAAACGCCGACGGCGTGATCGGCAGCGCGCGGTCGAGCAGATCCTTGCGCACGATGACGAGCGTCAGGCCCGCCGGTCCGATGTTCTTCTGCGCGCCGCCGTAGATCACGCCGTACTTCGCGACGTCGACGACTCGCGACAGGATGTGCGACGACATGTCGGCGACCAGCGGTACGTCGCCGGTGTCCGGGGTCCAGTGGTATTCGACCCCGCCGATCGTCTCGTTGGTGCAGACGTGGACATAGGCCGCGCCGGGCGAGAGCCGCCAGGTGTCGCGTGCCGGCACGTAGGTGAAGTTGCGATCCTCCGCCGACGCGGCGATATTCACCTGGCAGTACTTCTTCGCCTCCTTGATCGACTTCTTCGACCACTCGCCCGTGTTGACGTAGTCCGCGACCGATTTGCCGCCGAGCAGGTTCATCGGGACGATCGCGTTCTCCCCGATCGCCCCGCCCTGGAGGAACAGCACCTCGTAGTCGGCGGGAATTGCGAGCAGCGTGCGCAGGTCGGCTTCCGCCTTCTCGGCGATGGCGATGAACTCCTTGCCGCGATGGCTCATCTCCATCACCGACATGCCGCTGCCGTGCCAGTCGAGCATCTCGGCGGCGGCCTTGCGCAATACCTCTTCGGGCAGCACCGCGGGTCCGGCGCTGAAGTTGAAAACACGCATGATTGGGGTCCGTCTGACGTGGGGGGCGGGTCGCGATCGGCGCTATGGTAACCCGACGCCACATCGCACCCTTGGGAAGGTTTTACCACTTGACGCGTCGTGTTCCCGTTGTTCGCGACACCCAGCAACGCATCACGCGCAGTGCAGGAACGCGGGATTGGCGTCAGCAGTGCCGGGCGCGGAGAATGCGACGGCGCGACATTTCGCCCTTCCGTTGCCCACGACGTCGCGCGAACTGTGGAGCATTGCGATGCGCATCTGCGCGGTCCGGAGCGGGATCGACCGGCGGCCACCTCGCGGTGCAGCGTGTCGGCAGCGGTAGAACTTGCGTGCGTGCGCTCCCGGACGAGACGACACAACGCACCGCGGGCGCCGGCACACCGGGAGGGGAGCCGGCTGCGTAGTCTGACGGGCGGCCGGAGCTGGCTCCGGAAGCGTCCTGCCGCGCCCGACGCCGATCCATGCCGCCGCTTTGGGCGATCAGCGCGATGGAACCATCACCAGCCGCCCGGTGCCGGATTCCGCACCCCATGCCTCGCCTGCGCGGCCCAGCATCTGGCGGACATCGGCGCCGGGCCTGTTCGACGGATAGCTCTCGAATTTCTCGGTGGCCGGATCGAAGGTCACGATGGCGTTCACCGCCCAGTCGGTGAGCCACACCTTGTCCCGGTCGTCGACCCAAACCGAATAGGCACGCGGCCGCTCGCCGGGGAGCTTCCACTCGCGCCACGCCCGCGTCGACGGATCGTACATGCCGACCTGCCCAGTGTTCCAGTAGCTCACCCAGATCCGGCCGCGAGAATCCGACCACACGCGTCGCGCGCCCTGTCCTTGCGTCGGCGGTTCGATCACGGTCGCCTTACCCGTCTCGGTATCGATGCGCGCGATGTGATTGCCCGCGAGCGACGCGTAATAGACGTCGCCGCCAGGGGTCGTGGCGATCCCGTAGGGACCCCTTCCGCCTGGCGACTTCCAAACGGTTACCGCGCCCGTGGTCGGATCGAGCCGGCCGTAGTACCCGCTTTGGCCGGTAAACCAGACCCGACCCTTGCGGTCGAACGTCAGCGTGTTGAGATTGGCGTAACCGACGTCCCCCGGCAGCGGCCACGCACGGACGGCATGCGTCGCAGGGTCGACGCGCACGATGGCGTTCTGGCCCCCGTCCGTGATCCACGGCGCGCCGTCGGGCCCGACGATCACTCCGTGCGGAGCGGATCTCGGCCCGAGCGCTATCTCCTCCACCTTGCCGCTCGTTGGATCGAGGATGCCGAGCTTGCCGCTGCGCTGCGCGGTGTAATACACCGGCCCGTTGGCCGTGGGTGTCGCAGCGACATCGTGCGGATGCCCTCCGGGAACGACGTCGAAGTACCTTACCTGGGCGTGCGCAGGATGCGCCATCGCCAGGAAGCACACGCTGGCGAGCGCAGCAACGACAACGGTCCTGCAGCGAGACATTGCCATCGCGGTCTCCTCGCATGACGCGTCGGTTGCGCCGACAAGGACGAACGGCGCAAGAGTCCGGGCGGACGGAATAGTGTAAGTCCACCCCGGCGGTTGCGTACACGGCCGGTCGGTCCGCCGTGACCGCGCTGCGTCGTCGGCGCCTCCTCCTCGCCAGCCGGTCGCGGCACGCGTATCATCAGGCAACCCTGAACGGCGCACGATCGCGCCGGGGGGCAACAGCGCTGCCGAGGAGAGGACATCATGGCGAAGAAAAGCTCGAGCGAAGGCGTCTATCGCGTCACCGAAGTGATCGGTACCAGCACCGTCTCGTGGGAGGACGCCGCGAAGAACGCGGTGAGCGCCGCCAGCAAGTCACTGCGCGACTTGAGGATTGCCGAAGTCTCCAAGCTCGACATGAAGGTCGAGGCCGGCAAGGTCGTCGCCTATCGCGCGCGCGTCCAGCTCTCGTTCAAGTACGAGGGCTGACCCGCCGTACCGCGGCGGCGCCGCGGTGCGCGTTTGCCCTGTCTAGCTACCGTACTCGTTTCGGTTCGCGGTCGGGCATTGGGTGACTTGTCCCCAGTGCCCGTCGCAATAGTGCAGGCGCGCGCGTTCCGCGCACAAGAAGCCGGCAAGAAGGCCTTCGCGAGCGCATTTCGCGAGCGCCTCGTTCATCGCTTGCCAGCGGTCGGGAGCCGGCGTTGCCTCACGCGGGCGCGGCGGCGTGGGTTCCGGAATGGATGGCGCGGCAGCCGCAGGTTCGTCGGGGGGTCCGAATGACGCGATCGAAACGTCGGCGGTCGACGGCGACTTTGCGACCGGCGGAGGTTGACTGACCCGCCCGGCGCTTCGTGTCTTGGCCGGCATCGGAGTGCCGACCGTCGTCACGACAGTGGGCCCGACCGGCGTGACGTCCACGGACACCGACATGGACGAATCGCGCGCCTCGGTCGGCGTCGACGGGGCTGGCGGGTTTATCGCCACCGGTGCGGCTGCCGGAGCGTCCATGGACCGCGGCGGCACCCGGTCTGTTTCTGGAACGCGAGGCGCGGCGAAATTGAGGTCCGTGATCACAAAGTAACCGGTAACGGCGCCGGCAGCGACCAACGCGAACAATGCGACGAGAACGGCGCTACGGCTGGATGGGAACGATCTTGGGGCTTTCCGCGCAACGGGCGCGCTTCGGTGCGACCCATGGTGAGGCCGGTGAACGCGGGCATGCGCATCGCCCGCCGCGCTAAGCATCATCGGCAGAGGCATGAACTGCGACACCGCGGATTCGAGGCGTGCCCGTTTCAGCGCGGACTTGCAGTC
This sequence comes from uncultured beta proteobacterium, assembly GCA_963809965.1. Taxonomy (GTDB): domain Bacteria; phylum Pseudomonadota; class Gammaproteobacteria; order Burkholderiales; family Casimicrobiaceae; genus CAIWHR01. Next base: position 66,718 of record CAWELU010000059.1, on the reverse strand, counting down.
GCCGCAAAGTTTGGCCCGCGGCGATACCGGATGTCGGCAGATCGCGCATTTCGCGGACGACAGTCGGGTCTTGCCCATTGCCCCTCGCTCCACACCGTGGCGCGGTCCTCGCGCCCCGCCCCAGACTATGACATTGGCATAATAGCATGAGCCGGGAATGGCGGCGCAACCCCTCCGTTCGCTCGGACCGGCAATCCCCAGCAAGCAACTTGCGGGCCGGGCCGCAGGGAGGCTTGCCCGCCGACCGGGACACCCCGACAATGCCGGCTCGAAGCGCAGTGCCGCGAGCCACCAAACGGAAAGGATCTCCGACTCCATGACACCCCCGAACAGGATCGCGATCGTCACCGGCGCCGGCACCGGCATCGGCAAGGCCGTCGCCATTTCGTTGTTGCGCAACGGCTACCGTGTCGCCTTGGCGGGCCGACGCCGCGAGCCGCTCGAAAAAGCAATCGCTGAAGCTTCGGCGCCCGCGGGCGCGGCCCTGGCCGTTGCGGCCGACGTGAGCGACCCCACCTCGGTCCGAGAGCTGTTTGCCGCAACCAAGGCGGCATTCGGCCGACTCGACCTGCTGTTCAACAACGCAGGCGTCGGGGCCCCCGCCATCGCACTCGAGGACCTGGCATTCGAGCAATGGAAGAACGTCGTCGACATCAACCTGACCGGCGCCTTCCTCTGCACCCAGGAAGCATTCCGGCTGATGAAGAGCCAGAATCCCCGGGGCGGGCGCATCATCAATAATGGATCGATCTCCGCACACGCGCCGCGTCCCAACTCGGCGCCGTATACGTCGACCAAGCACGCCATCACCGGCCTGACCAAATCCACGTCGCTCGACGGCCGCAAGTACGACATCGCATGCGGCCAGATCGACATTGGGAATGCCGCGACGGAGATGGCGGCCAAAATGGCGACCGGGGTGCCCCAGGCCAACGGCGAGATCGCGATCGAGCCGCTGATGGATGTCGCCCATGTCGCGAGTGCAGTCCTCTACATGGCGAGCCTGCCGTTGGATGCGAATGTGCAGTTCCTCACCGTGATGGCAACCAAGATGCCGTTCGTCGGTCGCGGCTAGCATGGCGTGCGTCGGCCGCGGGGTCGCGCTGTGGCTGTTGCTCGTTGTCGGCGCCGGGTTCCCGCCGGCCCCGGCGCTGGCGCAACCTGACCCGACGGAGGTGCTTGCAGCCGCCAAGGCCGCGAGCGGCGGCAGCGCGTGGGATCTGCTGACGACACAGCACAGCACGGTCTCGATTCTCACCGGCGGGCTCGCCGGCGCGGCCGAACGGTGGAGCGAGCTCACCAGCGGCCGGTCATACCTGCGCTACTCGCTCGGGTCGCAGTCCGGTGCGATGGGTTATGACGGGACGCAGGTCTGGTCTCAGGACGCGTCCGGAATCTCACGTATCGAAAGTGCCGAGGTGGCGAAGGAGTTGGCCGCCAATGGCGCCTACCGCGACCAACTTGCCTTCTGGTATCCCTCCCGGCACGCCGCCCGGATGCGATACAAGGAGCGGGCGAGTGCGGACGGCGCAGACTTCGACGTCGTCGCGATCACGCCCATCGGGGGGCGCGAGTTCGAGCTGTGGGTGAACGCCGACACCCGGTTGATCGAGCGCCTAGTGGAGCCGGAGCCCAGCGCGACGCGCACGGAGATCTACATGGATTGGCGCGACGTACAGGGCGTGACGATCCCGTTTCGCGTGCGCTTGACGCGCAGCGATCGGCGCGGCGATGAAATCGTTGTCGTCGACACGATGCAGTTCAACGCATCGCTCGCCGACGTCCCGTTCGGACGGCCCGCTCCGCCGAAGCCCGATTATGTGTTTCCCACGGGCAAAAGCGCGGTCGAGGTGCCCTTCGAGATCCATAGCGGCCATCTGTACATTCGGGTCGCGATCAACGGCGCGGCACCTGTGCTGTTAATGCTCGACGCGGGTGCCGTGAATGCGCTCACGCCCGAAAGCACGCGGGCGTTGGGGCTTGCGGCGGACGACGCGGTGCCCGCCGCCGGCGCCACCGAAGATTCGCCCGAACCGTCGACCGTGCGCGCAACGCGGCTGGACATTGGCGGCATCGTCCTCGAGGACCAGGCATTCGCGGTGATACCGCTCGCCGATTTCATGCGCCGCGTCGAAGGCCTTGACGAGGTTGCCGGGCTCGTCGGCCACGAGCTTTTCAAGCGCTTTCCCATCAAGGTCGACCACGCGCGCTTTCGTGCCGTGATTTACCACCCCGCCGGGTTCCGCTACGACGGCGGCGGCGTGCGAGTTCCGATGCGACTCATGGGCCGCATGCCTCAGGTAGAGGGATCGGTCGACGGCATCGGGGGCTTCTTCGACATCGACCTGGGCTCGCGCAGCGCCCTCACGCTCGCGGCACCTTTCGCGCAGCAGAACGGGTTCGCCGAACGGCTCAACGCGAAGCGGGAGGTCATTTCCGGCGCCGGCGTCGGCGGCTACGCCCGCGCGCTGCTGGCGCGCGCGCAGACCCTGAAACTGGGCGACGTGACGATTTCGAACCCTTTGACCTATCTGTCGACCGCGACGCGGGGCCCGTTCGCGGACCCGAATCGCGCCGGGAACGTGGGCAACGCAATCCTGCGCCGATTCGACATCACGTTCGATTTCGCCCAGGACGCATTGTATTTCGAGGCAAACGCGAACAATCGGCTACCGGAATGGCAGGATCGCGCCGGCGTCTGGGCCGAGCGCGCGGCAGGGGGTTACGTGCTCGTCGAGGTCGTGCCCGAAGGTCCGGCCGCGAACGCCGGATTGAAGGCAGGCGATGTCGTCGTGGCAATCGACGGCAAGCCGGTCGGGAGCGTTTCGCTCTCGCAGTTCCGCCAGCGTCTGAGCGCCCCGCCCGGCTCGAAGGTTCGTCTGAAGCTCGACGGTGGCGCCACGCGCATCGTGACGCTGCGCGACCTGATCTAATCGCAGCGGGACAGGTCGGTCACCGCAGAATCCGCCGCCCGACCCGCGGGTAACCTGCCCGCGCCGGCCATCCGATCGGCCCCACGTCTTTCTGGGCATCCCAGGGACAACGCGGTCGGACTTCCATTACTATCGCATCGTTCCCGTGGGGGTCCGACGAGGGGTCCGGCCCCGGGTCATTCGGTCAATCGGCCTCCACCACGCTCCGAGCTCCGCACGCGAGACACCATGGCCGCGCAGGATCGACAGCAGTCCAGCGAATCAGGTGGCGCCGCGGAACTGTGGGAGGCGATGGCGCCGGCATTGTTCGCGCCGCGCCGTCTCGCCCGCATCGTCGCCGACGTCGATGCGATCCTTGCGCAGGTGAATCCACCGCCCGATGCGAGCGTCCTGGATCTGGGTTCCGGCCCCGGCGCCCGTGCGATCGAGCTCGCCCGGCGCGGTCATCGCGTGACCGGCGTCGACATTGTTCCGGCGTTCGTCGAGTACGCCCGGCAAGCGGCGGCGGCGGCAGGCGTCGAGGTGCGCTTCGTGCAGGCGGACATGCGCGAGTTCGAGGAGTTGCACGCCTACGACGTCGCGCTGTGCCTCTACAACCTGTTCGGCTTTTTCGGCGACGCCGATACGTTGCGTCTGCTCGAGCACGTCCACGCCTCGCTCAAGCCGGGCGGAAAACTGCTGCTCGAAATCCTCGGCCGCGAGGTCGTCATGCGACAGTGGCGCGATTTCTCGGCCGGCGAGATCGACGATACGCTGTTCATCGAGCGCCGCGCGCTCGAAGCCGATGGCGCACAACTCGCGTCGCACTGGTCGATCACCTCGGATGCCGGGCGGCGCGACTTCGTGGTACGACAGCGTCTGTATCGTGCGGACGAGCTCGTCGATGCGCTGGTGCGGTGCGGCTTCGACCACCCGGAGATCTTCGGTTCACTCGACGGCGGACCCTACGACGAAGCCGCCGAATACCTCGTCGCGCTCGCCCGTGCATAAGGGCGCGACGACTGCGGACCCGCCCTCGTCGATGTGGTGGGCCGGTGACGCGCTTGGGCCGCGGAACCCGCGATGACACGAGCGCTCCTGGTTGCGACCGCCACTCGGTGGACGGGCACCGCGCGCATTCCCGGTGCCATGGCGAAGGCGGGCTTCACGGTGTCCCTGCTCGTCCCGCGTGGCTCGCTGGCGGAGAAGAGCCGCTTCGTTTCAGACATGGCCTATCTGCCGGACCAGGCGACGCCGATGCAATGGCTCGATGCGTTGGCGGAGACAGTCGTGTCGACGCCGCCGAGTATCCTCCTGCCTTGCGACGAGATGGCGTTTCGGCTCTTGCAGGCTCTGGTGCAATCGCCCCCGGAGTCGCTGCCGGCCGCGCGGCAGCTCGAATTGGCGAGCCTGATCCGGGACTCGTTGGGCGATCCCGCTCACTATCGGATCAGCGTCGGCAAGACCTTGTTGCCGGGTGCGGCTCATGCGCTGGGTGTTCGCGTCCCCGCTTTTGCGCTGGCGGCGAACCGGCTGGAGGCCGAGTCGTTTGCCGCGATTCATGGAAGGGGCCCACCACCGTCGGCCGTTATTTTCACGCCCCGGAGGTACGCGCCGCGTCGCAACGGCTGGTGGCAGGGTTCGGGATGTCCGGACTCTTCGGCGTCGAGTACATCGCCGACGACAAGACCGGCGAAGTCCACCTGCTGGAAATCAACCGCCGCATGACCAACGGCATTCCCGTCGGATCGTTGATCGATGTCGACCTGTGCGTGGCGCTTCATGCCGCTCTCACGGGCACTGCAGGTCGTTCACGCGCGGGGCTCGCACCTGGCGAGGAACACGTCATCGCCCACTTTCCGCAGGAGTGGCTGCGCGATCCCGAAAGCAGGTATCTTCGTGACTGCCGCGTCGATGCGCCGTGGGATGATCCCGCGTTGTTCAAGGCGATGCTGGCGTTGCGGCATGATTGACGTCGCCGTGCCCACATCGGGGCCCGCTCAATGCTGATCGCACAACTCTCCGACCTCCACATCACGGTGCCCGGCGCTTCGCCCGGCGCCGGTGTCGATTCGGCCGCGAATCTGGCACGCGCCGTGGCGCAGCTCGAGGCGATGAACCCGCTGCCGGACGGCGTGGTGCTCTCCGGCGACCTCGTCGACAGCGGCGATGCGGCCGAGTACGCGCGGCTTGCCGGGCTGCTTGCACCGCTCTCAATTCCGTACTGGCTGATGGTCGGCAACCACGATGACCGCGGGAAGCTGCGGCGGGCGTTTCCGGGGCTGCCCCGCCTTCCAGGGGAGGACGGCTTCCTGCAGTACGCAGTCGACTTCCCCGAGTTGCGCCTGCTGCTGCTCGATTCGTTGCGCCCCGGGACCCCAGCCGGCGAACTCTGTCCGCAGCGGCTCGCCTGGCTCGCCGCCGAGCTTGCCGCAGCGCCGGATCAGCCGACAATCGTGTTCGTGCATCATCCCCCGTTCGCGACCGGATCGCCGCTTCTCGACTACGCACGCCTCCTCAACGGAGACGACCTGGGCGCAATCGTAGAAGGGCACGAATGCGTGCTGCTCGTCGCATCCGGCCACATTCATCGGGTGACCCATTGCCGCTGGCACGCGACGGACGCGATGACCGCACCGAGCACAGCGCATCAGTTCCTGCTCGAGCTCGCGCCCGATGCGAGCATCACGCCTGTTGCCGAACCGCCCGGATTCCTGCTGCACCGCTTCGACGGAAGATCGCTGGTGACCTTTGCCGTACCGATCACCTGACCTGGCCTGGCCTGCCCGGCCCGACGAAGGGAGAACAGCATGCGCCGGTTCGTGTTCATTGCTGCCGCGGCCGGGCGCAACGCGCTCCTGACGCGCGTCGGCGCGTGTTGACTCGCCGACGGGACGGTTCACGGTGGAACCTGGTGACACGATTCGCGAGCGTGGCTTCAAGCGCTGGTACGAGCAGCAGCTCTACGAAAGCTTCGCCTTCATGATCACCGGCCTCGCGAGTCTCATCATGATGGCCCTCGCCATCGAGGCGACCGAGTTCCGGAAATCCGCGGGCGGACTCCTGGCGCTGGTGACCATCGCGCTGGCCGGTGGTGGCCTGTGCCTGTTCGCGTGGCGTCGCTTCCACCGATTGCTGGTGCGTGCCGAATACCTTGCCGAACGCGCGACGTGCGGCGGCTGCGGCGTGTACGCGCGCTTCGATGTGCTTGGCGCGCACGATGATCGGCAATCCCCCGCCGGTTGTACGCTCGACGTACGCTGCCGCGGTTGCGGGCGGGAGTGGACGATTGCCTAGCGGCGCGAGACGGGGCGTTTCAACCCAGGTGCTGGCGGAGAAACTGCAGCGTGCGTTGGCGCGCCAGCGCCGCCGCCTGGGCATCGAAGGATGTGCGCTGGTCGCAATTGAAGCCGTGATCGGCCGGGTAGAGGAACACCTGCGCATCCGGGTGCGCGGCCGCGAGCTCGCGTACGCCGGCCGCCGGGATCATCGTGTCCTTCTCGCCGAAATGCGCCATGACCGGACACTTGGGCTTCTCGCCGACGGCATCGAGCATCCCGCCCCCGTAATACGGGACCGCACACGCGAACCCGGCAAGCCGTGACGCCGCCATCCACGCGACGAACCCACCCCAGCAATAGCCGATCACGCCGACCTTGCCGATCGCGGCAAGCGCGTCGCGAGCGGCGGCGACATCACGCAATGCAGCGTCGATCTCGGCCCTGGCCTTGAGTTCGCGGCCGCGTGCGATGTCCGGGGGTGTGTAGCCGATGTCCACGCCGCGCTCGTAACGATCGAAGAGCGCCGGCGCGACGGCGACATAGCCATCGGCCGCATAACCATCGCAGACGCTGCGGATGTGGCTGTTGACGCCGAAGATCTCCTGCACGACGACGAGACCGCCCCGAGGCCTCCCGTCCGGATCGGCGCGGTACGCGGACAGTACGAAGCCATCCGCCGCGGTGAGTTCGGTCATGTTACCCATCGTCGGGCCCTCCTCCGTTGTCGATCCGAACAACGATGCTAGTTCAAGTACTCGACGACGAGCAATACAAACAGCATGGCCAACATCCAAAGGGCCATGCTTCCCACTTGCCACGTCCGCGCCAGAGCGCTTTGCGGCCCGAACAGTCGACGCATCCGCTCGACGCTGTAGGTCGCCCACCTCGTGGCATGGCGCGTGATCGAGGCACCGAGCCGCGTCATCCACGCGGCGATGCCGTGGATGGCTGCGGGAAACAGCAGCCGGTAGCTCCAATCGACATCGAGCGTGATCGTAAGGGTTCGCCGCAGCCAACCCAGCAGCACGAAAAAGGCGAGCCCCGAGAACAGCAGCAACTGCAGCTGCGCGATCACATGCCAGCCGGTGTACGGCTCATACACGACGGGATAGGGAAGCAAGCTGTACAGCGGCGCATAGAAGATGCCGAGCCCCACGCACAACACGGCGAACAGGATCATCGCGAAGCGCATGTTGAGCGGCGGATCCGGCGGTCGCAAGCCCGAATCCCGCTGAAAGAATACGAACCAGGGAAACTTGATCCCGGCGTGCAGGAACACGCCGGCCGACGCAGCCGCCAGCAGGAGCCACACGACCAAGAGATGCTCGTCGGCAGCCGACTGGGCGATCATCGACTTGCTGACAAAGCCCGAGGTCAGCGGGAACGAGGAAATCGCCAGCGCTCCGACGATGCCGCAGGCGGCAGTGATCGGCATGCTCTGGAACAGTCCGCCGAGATCGGTGCATTTGCGCTTGCCCGTCATGTAGAGCACCGACCCCGCCGACATGAGGAGCAGGGCCTTGTAGATGATGTGTGTGAATGCGTGCGCTGCCGCTCCATTCAACGCCATTTCGGTGCCGATACCGATGCCAGTGACCATGAAACCGACCTGGTTGACGATGCTGTAGGCCAGGATCCGCCGCATGTCGTTTTCGAGCAGCGCGTACACGATGCCGTAGAAGATCATGTACATGCCGACATAGATGAGCGGTTCCGCCCCCGGGAAACCGCGCAGCAACGCGTAGACGGCGATCTTGGTGGTGAACGCCGACAGGAACACGGTTCCGCTCCACGAGGCCTCGGGATAGGCGTCCGGCAGCCAAGCCGAAAGCGGCGGAGCGCCCGCATTGACGAGGAACGCCGCCAGGATCAGCCAGTGGGAAAGGCCATCGGGCGTCATGGCCACGAATGCGAGCGAGCCCGTCTCGAGCGCGTGCCCGGCGATGCCGACGAGGAGCAGCACGCCTCCGAGCAGATGGATCATCAGGTACCGGAGGCTCGCCCGGTAAGCCGGCGTGGTGCCGGCGCTCCAGAGGATGAGCGTCGATCCGATCGCCATCAGTTCCCAGAACACGAACACGGTCAAGAGGTCGCCCGCAAAGGTGACGCCGATCGCCGCACCTGAGTACAGAAATGCCGCGGGAAGCTCGAGACGTGCGGATTTGATTGAGTCCGAACAAAGCGCCGCCGAAGGCCATCAGCGCAAAGATCGTGGCAAACAGGCGCGAGAGCTTGTCGACGGCGAAAGGAACCGTTTCGTATCCGGCAAGCCGGCCCGTCCAGATCGCGCCGTCCGCTGCGGTCCAGACGAGACCCAGTGCGATCAACGGAAGAACGAGCGCGACGGCGCCCCGCGCCCGCCCGCGCAGCGTCGCGACGAGCACTGCGCCGACGACGAGTACGAGGCCCGGATGCAGGTCAGGCATCGTGCTCGTGCCGGTCGTAGTAAGTGTCGGGACGCTTGAGCAGGATCCCGATTCCCTTGGCGATGAGGATCAGCGCCGCACACGCCAGAAAACCGAACAGCGCATTGAAGCCGAACAGACCCTCGACGGCAAAATGTCCCTCCGGACCGATCAGCAGCCCCGCGAGCACGACCCCCGCAAGCACGACGATGAACAGCCACCACAGCTTGCGGATCGTTGCCGGACGGGTGAGCCAATGCGGTTCCACGGTCATGCGCCCAGGAGCCCGCGCCCGAGCGCAATGGGCAAGTCGGAGAAGAAGAACATGAGAATGGTCAACGCCGCGGTGGCGACGAGCGCAAGCACCATGGTCCACGGTGCCTCCGAGCGCGCGACCTCGCCCTGTGGCGCGTCGCGCAGGAACGCGCGATAGACGATGGGGAGGAAGTAGCCGGCGTTCAACAGCGTACTCGCGCCGATGACCGACCAGCGCAACCCAGTGCTGCGCCTGCCACGCCCCGCTCACGATGTACCACTTGCTCACCAAGCCCGCCGTCGGTGGCAGGCCGATCATCGACAGTGATGCGACGGCGAATGCGGCCAGCGTCCACGGCATCCGGCGCCCCACGCCGTCGAGTTGGCTGACCAGCGTCTTGTGGGTCGCGGTGTAGATAGCCCCGGCCGCAAAGAACAGGGTGATCTTGCCGAATGCGTGCGCCGCCACGTGCAGCGCCGCTCCCACGATGGATATCGGGGTAAGCAATGCGGCCGCGAGCACCACGTAGGCCAGCTGACTGACCGTCGAATAGGCGAGGCGGCGCTTCAGGTTGTCGGCATGAAGCGCGATAACCGAAGCCGCGAGAATGGTGAATCCCGCGACGTACGGCAACCACGCAAAGCTCGCGCCCATGGCATCCATTCCGAAGACGTAGACGACGACCTTGACGACCGAGAAGACACCGGCCTTCACGACCGCAACCGCATGCAACAGCGCCGAGACGGGCGTCGGCGCGACCATTGCCGCCGGGAGCCAGCGGTGCATCGGCATGAGTGCCGCCTTGCCGATGCCGAATACGTAGAGCAGGAGCAGCATCGCCGCACCGACGGCCGAGATCCTGCCGTCGAGGATCCCGCCCGGCACGAAATCCAGCGTTCCCGCGATGATCCAGGTGGCGACAATGGCGGGAAAGAGCAGCATCGTCGACGTGAACAGAAGCACGCCGAGATAGGTGCGGCCGCCCCGCCGCGCCTGCGTCGTCGCCATGGTGGGTTACCAGCGGATAGGTGACCAGCGTCAACGCCTCGTAGAACAGGAATAGCGTCAGCAGATTGCCCGAGAATGCGACGCCGATCGTGCTCGCAAGCGCGAGCGCAAAGCAGACGTAAAAGCGTGTCTGGTGCTGCTCGCCGTTGTGCCGCATGTATCCGATCGAATACACCGAACTCAGCAGCCAGAGCCCCGACGCGATGAGCGCGAACATGAGACCGAAGGGCTCGACGCGGAATTCCAGCGCCAGGCCGGGAAAAAGCTCGACCAGGTGCAGGCCGGGGCGCCCGCCGTCCAGCACCGAAGGGAGCAGCGATGCGACGGCAGCGAACAGCGCGGTAGCCGCGCCCAGAGTGACCGCTTCGCGCAGATTCGGTACCCGGTGACTCGCGGCAATCAACACCGCTGCGACGGCGGGCAGTGCGGGTGCCAGGGCGACGATGGATTCCGGCGTCACGGCGTGCCTCGCAACAGGTGTTCCACCGCGCCACTCGCGTAACCGACGTTGAACGACGTCTCGAGTCCGAAATAGATGCAGGCGGCCACCATGAGCCATGCCGGAACGAGCATCGTGAGCGGCGTTTCGCCATGGCGGGGCGCGTCGGGACCGGCTGGTTGAAAGTACGCCGCCTCCACGAAACGCCATACGTAGGCGACCGCGATCAACGAGCTTCCGACGATGACCGCAGCGAGCCACCAGTAACCATGCTCGAGCGCCCCGACCACGAGGTACCATTTGGTCGTGAACCCCGCCGTGGCCGGAACGCCGATCAGGCTCAGGCCCGCGAGTACGATCCCGAACGAGGTGAGCGGCATGCGTTTGCCCAGGCCGGCGACGCTGCCGAAGCCGGTCCCGCCGCAGCGCATTGCGATTCCGCCGACGAGAAGAAAGAGCGCGCCCTTGGTCACCCCGTGGTTGAACAGATGGGCGATCGCGCCCGTCAGCCCCGGCTGGTTGTGTCAGGGCGATGCCAAGCGTGATGTAACCGATCTGGGCGATGCTCGAGTACGCGAACATGCGCTTCAGATCGGATTGAAAGACGGCGACCACCGACATGGTCACCACCGCGACGACGGACAGGCCGATCAGCAGGTCGTCGAGTGCCGGGACCCGGAGGACGAGCGTGTTCGAGAATACGACGAAGTAGAAACGAATCAGCACATACACCGACACCTTGGTCGCGGTGGCGGCGAGGAACGCGGTCACGACCGAGGGTGCATACGTATAGGCGTTCGGCAACCACTGATGGAGCGGAAAGAGCGCGAGCTTCATCCCGATGCCGACCGTGATGAAGGCAAGCGCCGCGAGCACCGGTCGCAGTTCGCCGACCGTGGCGAGGCGGGCCGCGAGATCGGCAAGATTGAGCGTGCCGGTCATCAGATACAGGAGTCCGACGCCGATGACATAAAAGGTGGCGCCGATGGTTCCCAGCACCAGGTACTGGAAGGCCGCCACCAACGCGTTGCGCCGCCTGTCCCAGGGCGATGAGGACGTAAGTGGAAAGCGACGAGATCTCCAGAAAGACGAACAGGTTGAACGCATCGCCCGTGATGGTGATGCCGAGCAGTCCCGCGAGACACAGGCAGTACATCGCATAGAACAGATACTGCCGCTCGCGCGGCAACTCGGCGGCGACGCTCGCACGCGCGTAGGGCATGACGATCGCGCCGATGAGCGATACCAGCACCAGCACGAATGCGCTCAGCCTGTCGACGCGGTACTCGATTCCCCAAGGGGGTGGCCAGCTGCCGATGGCGTACGAGATTGCGCCCACCTCGGCGGTGCGCATGGCCAGCGTGATCGCCACTGCCAAGGCGATCCAACTGGCCGCGGTGGCAAGCAGCCACGCGAAGTCCTGGCGGCGCACCAGCACGATAACCGGTGCACTGACGAGGGGGAGCACCACCTGGAGCGCCGGGAGGTGCTCGAGGATCATTGCCGTGCTTGTTCTTCTTCGGCGCGATCCTGCTCCAGGATCTCGTCCTCTTCGATGGTTCCGTAGGCCTCCCGAAGGCGTACCACGAGCGCGAGGCCGAGGGCGAGCGTGGCCACGCCGACCACGATGGCCGTCAGGATGAGCACGTGCGGCAGCGGATTGGAGTAAATCTTGAATCGTTCCGCGAGAATCGGGGCGGTGCCGCCGATGAGCTTGCCGGGCGCGATGTAGAGCAGATAGACCGAGGTCTGGAAGATCCCGAGGCCGATCAGCTTCTTCACCAGATTGCCGCGTGGCGATCGCGATGAAGAGTCCCGCGACCATCATGAAGACGGCAACCCAGTAGCCGTAATGACTCCCCACCACGATCAGTCCTCGGGGTCGTGCTTGCGTCCGGCGAACATGTAGAAGATCTTGAGCATCACGCCCGAAACCGTCACCGCCACGCCGACCTCGATCCAGAAGATCCCGCGCTCCTGGCCATGCACCGGGTTCGGATCGAGCACGAAGTAATCGAGGTAATTGCCGCCGAGCAGCAACCCGGCAATGCCGACACCGGCGTAGATCAGCACGCCGCCCGCCATCATCGCTTCGACGACGGCATCGGGCAGCAGGCGGCGAGCATCGGGCAACCCGAAGATCAGCGCGTAGAAGATGACGGCGGCCGCGATGATGACGCCGGCCTGGAATCCGCCCCCGGGACCGAGCTCGCCATGGAATTGCACATAGAGCGCGAAGAGCAGCGTGAACGGAATGAACAGCTTGGCGACCACGCGCAGGACGAGATCGCCTCTCATCGCGACTCCCCGTCGCGGCGACGGCGCCGCAGGAGCGCGACCACCCCGGCGCCGGCCGTGAAGACGACCGTGGTCTCACCCAGAGTATCGTAGCCACGGTAGCTCGCGAGCACGGACGTGACCACGTTCGGCACTCCAGTCTCTTCGAGTGACTTGGCCAGGTAACGTGGCGACGACATGGGTATGAATCGGAGCGCTTGCGCGTCGGAAAACGCCGGCAGACCGAGCGTTCCGTACACCAGGATCGCGCCTACGCCCGCGGATGCGAGCAAGGGCAAACCCCATCGGCCCGCAGCCTTCGCTTCCTCGCCTTTCGTGAGATACAGGGCGCCCAGAAGCAGCACAGTCGATATGCCGGCACCGACCGATGCCTCGGTCATGGCGACATCGACGGCATCGAGCGCGACCAGCACAGTGGCCATGAGAAAACTGTAGATGCCGGCCATGACCACGACCGCGAAGAGATTGCGCTGTCCCGCAATGGCGAGCACCAATATCGCCATCAGCGTGAGCAGGGTATTGATGATCAGGGTTTCGATGTTTCGTCTCCCGGCGCGAGGAGAGGCTCGAGGCCGCGCGCTCTGGCGGCCTTCGCCAGTGCGTGCGTAGCCGCCGGACTGGTAAAGAAGATGAACAGTCCGAGAAACAGCAGCTTGACGGCAATCAACGTGAACCCTGCCTGCAAGACCAGCCCGATCAGCAGCAGTCCGGCGCCGATCGTGTCGGTCACACTCGCCGCATGCATTCGGGTAAAGAAATCGGGCATCCGGATCAGCCCGAGCGCCCCGATGATGGAAAAAAGCCCACCGCCAGCGAGGCAAAGCCAGCTCAACGCATCGATCGCAACGCTCATGGCCGGCCCCGCTCTTCGCCCGGATCGCCGAGATCGCCCTGCCGGAAGAACTTGAGGACGACGATCGTTCCTACGACATTGAGAAGGCCGTACGTGATCGCGAGATCGAGGAATTCCGGACGTCCGGTAAGGAATCCGATCACCGCCAGCAGCATCATGGCGACGGTACCCACGGTGTTGCCGGCCAGGACGCGGTCGAAGACGGTTGGACCGAGGATCGCCCGCGTGATGGAGAGCGCCAAAGTGACCAGCAATGCCAGCGCGGCAGCGGCGAACATCATTGCGCCGCCTCGAGTCGGCTCACGCGCCGATCCATTTCGCTGTCGACGACCCCTTCGGCGCCCGTCCGGGTCAGCGCATGCACGAGAAACTCTTCGCTGCCGGCCTCGACCGTGATCGTGCCCGGTGTCAGCGTGATGGAGTTCGCATGAGTCACCAGCCCGACGACGCTTTGCTGGGACGGCCTGAAGCGCACCAGGGTCGGGCTGATCGGCAGCCTCGGATGCAGGATCAACCTGCTGACATCCCAACCCGACTTGACGATCTCCTTGACCAGCCATGGCCAGTACGAGAAGACAACCCGCCACAGATTGATTGGGTGCCCCTCGCGGTCCACCACTTCCATGCGCCGGGCGAAGAACACCACCGCAACCGATGAGCCGACCCCCGCCGCAATCAGGAACGCGGTGAACTGTCCGGACAGAAGCAGCCAGAATGTCAGGAGCACAACGAAGGCGCTGATATTTAGCAACATCGCTTCTTCCCCGATCACCCGCCGCGCGCTACGCGCAACGCTCGATTCGACGGATTGCCGCCCCATTGCCGACGGCAGACGAGATGCGTTGTGTCCCTCAGACCGATCTTCGGTCGGTCGCCGCTTCATTCCCTGCTTGATTTTGCGCGGTGCAATTTACCACATCCCTCGTTGCGGCCCGCGCGCGCAGGCGCGAGAGGGTGGTATCATTCGCGTACGCGGCACACGCTCCAGTCCCCCTGCCGCCGTCGATTCCGACCCCCTGCTGCAAATCCGTTTGGCCGTGACTGGCGCCCGCATGCGGCGACCGGCCGAGCGCTTTTCGAAAGCTGCCATGTCCTTTGCCTCGCTCGGCCTCGCCGACGCGCTCGTCCGGGCCGTAGCCGAACACGGCTATACCACGCCGACACCGATCCAATTGCAGGCGATTCCCGCCGTGCTCGCGGGGGGCGACCTGCTCGCCGGAGCCCAGACCGGGACCGGCAAGACCGCCGGGTTCGTGCTGCCGCTGCTCCAGCGATTGTCGATGCCGCCCAGCCCAGCGGCACTCCCCTCGAAATCGCCGCGCCGGCCGATTCGCGCGCTGATTCTCACCCCCACCCGCGAACTGGCGGCGCAGGTCGAGGAAAGCGTTCGCGTCTACGGCAAGTACGCGAAGCAAACGTCGATGGTGATCTTCGGGGGTGTCGGCATCGGACCGCAGACCGCGCAGCTCAAGCGCGGCGTCGACATCCTCGTTGCCACCCCCGGCCGTCTGCTCGACCACCAAGGCCAGGGCAACCTGGACCTCTCCCGTGTCGAGATCCTGGTGCTCGACGAAGCCGATCGGATGCTCGACATGGGCTTCATCCGCGACATCCGGCGCATCCTCGCGCTCCTGCCCAAAAAGCGGCAGAACCTCCTGTTCTCGGCAACGTTCTCCGACGAGATCAAGGACCTGGCGGACGCCCTCCTCGACGCCCCCGCCTTGATCGAGGTTGCACGCCGCAATTCGACGGTCGAGATCATCACGCAGAAAGTGCATCCGGTCGACCGCGACCGCAAGCGCGAGCTGCTCGCGCACCTGATCACGTCGCAGCGTTGGTTCCAGGTGCTCGTATTCACGCGCACCAAGCACGGGGCCAACAAGCTCGCGGAGCAGCTGAATGCCGACGGCATCACCGCGCTCGCCATTCACGGCAACAAGAGCCAAGGGGCACGCACGCGTGCCCTGGCCGAATTCAAGGACGCGAGCCTGCAGGTGCTGGTCGCCACCGACATCGCCGCACGCGGCATCGACATCGACCAGCTGCCGCACGTCGTCAACTACGACCTGCCCAACGTGCCGCACGACTACGTGCATCGGATCGGCCGCACCGGCCGCGCGGGCGCGAGCGGCGAGGCGGTCTCACTGGTTTGCGTGGACGAGCACGATTACCTGCGCGACATCGAGAAGCTGATCAAGCGCACGTTGCCGCGCGAGGTCGTCGCGGGATTCGAGCCGGACCCGCATGCGCGAGCGCAGCCCATTCAGCAGCGACAAGGCTACGCGCATCCGCGGAGCGGTGGCCTGCCGGGCGCGACGCAGAACCGACCGAAGGGTGCCCAAAGACAGCAACACGGCCGAGCGCACACGAATCCGGGGACGAAATCGAGCGCCGGCGGGCGGGCCTCACCCCCCCAACACGCGACACCGACGGCAACGCGGGCCGGGCCGAGAACAGGGCCACACCCATCCCCGAGCGGCGCGACACCGGCGAAAGCGCGCGTCATTCATCGGTTCGGTGGTCGTGGTCGTTGATGTGAACGACCGTTCCCGTTCCGGCGCGGGCTGAACGGCCGCGATTGCGTCGTCCATGCAGACGATCCCGCGCGTCCTCGCACTCACCGCGCCGCTCTTCCTGCTGATCCTGCTCGGATACGCGCTGACGCGATGGGGCCGGTGGCCCAGGACCGCATCTGACGCGCTGACGCGATTCGTTTTCTCGGTGGCCGTGCCAGCGCTGCTGTTTCGCCTGATGAGCGATTTCTCGCGGATGCCGCCGGTCGACGCCAGGCTCCTGGTCGCGTTCTTCGGTGGCTGCCTCATCGTGTTCCTGCTTGGCCGCGTTGCCGCGCGCCAGCTCTTCGGGCTGGATGGCGTCGGGCAGTCGGTATTCGCGATCGGCGGAGTCTTCTCCAACAACGTCCTCTTGGGCGTGCCGATCGCGAAGGTCACGTTGGGCGACGCAGCGATGCCAAGCGTCTCGCTGGTCGTCGTCTTCAACGCGCTAATCCTGTGGACGCTGGTGACCATATCGGTCGAATGGGCTCGCACGGGTCGCGCGTCGCTCGCGAGTCTTACGCAGACGGCGTGGAACGTTATCCGCAATCCCGTTGTCGCGGCGATCTTGCTGGGAACCACGTGGGGCTGGGTGGGAATTCCCCTTCCCGGGATCGCCGATCGCACGCTGCAGATGATCGGCGAGGCCGCGGTTCCGCTGTCGCTGATCGCACTGGGGATGGGACTCGCCGAATACGGCGTCGCGGGCGGCTGGCGCGAAAGCGCGGCGATCTCGGTCCTGAAGCTGGCAGCGCTGCCGCTGGTCGTCTTCGTGCTTGCGCGCCTGCTCGATCTGCCGCCCACGGAGAGCCAGGCCGTGGTGCTGTTGGCGTCACTTCCGGTGGGTGCCAACGTGTACCTGATGGCCCGGGAATTTGGCGCGCTTTCCGGACCGGTGGCCACGAGCCTGGTCGTTTCCACCGCGCTCGCCGCGGCCACGACGCCGCTGGTGCTGGCGCTTATCGGCGGCGCGCAGCCGATTTGAGCGCCCAGTGACCCCCCAAGCACAGAAAAAACGGTACGATCCTAATGGTGGTGTTGCGCGCGGGAAGCGCAAGGAGGTCTACATGACGAAGAACAAAGGCAGCGGCAGCTATCCGAATCCGAAGGGGCACACTGGCCCGCGAACACAGGTTCCCCAGGCGCGACGGCCGCCTTCGGCAACCGTGCCGCGCGTGGCGCCTCGAACCAAGGCGAGCCCGAAAGGGCGTTGACCGGCGGATCGACCGCGCACCCCGGGAAAATAGCCCGCCTCCGGCATACGGGGCTGGTCGCCGGCTGCGATCGGCGTCGCCGGCGCGAACCGGCAAGCGCTCTAGAGGTAGTCGGCGTTCCAGCGACAGCGCTGTGGTGGCGCCAAGTGGTTTTCGCGTCCAGGCCCTGCCTGCCGGGACACGCGACCGCGCTCGCTGACCGGACTTGGGAGGCGGTTCGGAGTATTCGTGGTTTCCAGCTGCGTCGGCCTCGCCGCTGGCGCGAGCTCAGCGGTGGCGCACACACGAGTGCGAAACGAGGTTACCGGTTCCCGCAATTGCGTCGCGACGGCAAGCGAGCTCATGATCCGCATCCTCCGCCTTCCCGAGATCGGCGCATTGTCGTTGGGGGGCTCGCCACGTAAACGGCGCCCGCCGGTTTCAACTAAACAAAATTCGCGCCAACTGCCCCGGGATGATGCACCCGACGAGATCATCGTCCTAACTCCTTGAACGTTCCTTGATCCCGGCCAAGATCGGGCAATAATTGCATGGCGGGTGTTGCGCTTCCGCAACATCGATGCCCGTCGGATCCTGCTTGCGGCGCCGCCGAATCCATTGAATCCTTGGATGCGCACCAATTCGCTTCAACGCGGCCGGACCGAGACCAGCACGGATGGCTCCAACCATCGCACCCTCGCGTAAGCCGTTTCCGACCTCGACGGCCGGCGCCGATCTCGGCCTCGAAGCGGTCGAATCGCTGCGCGCCCTGGCACTCCACTTCGATGCCTCGGACGCAGCCCGCAAGGCACGCGTGCTCGAGGCCTGCGCGAGGCGTGCAATAGCCGACCCGGAGGTCCTTGTCGCGTACCACGACTGTCTGCTGTGCCTGCTCGCCTATCCGCAGACGCGCGCATTGCGCGACGCGGCGCGATCGGAGTTGCGGCGTGTCGCGCGCGCCGCGCGCACCCTGACCGAGCGGGGTCCGCTCCGCGCCCGCCGGAAGCTTGCCAACAGCGGCATCGCGTGGAGCGAGGTGACGATCCATTTCGGCTGGGACATCGTCCGCTGGCTGGTCGAGCGCTTCCCCGAGCACGCGGAAATCGATTCGTTTGGAGAGGACGGCGTTGCCCTGCAATCGGTCCTCGCGGCGGCACTCCCCGCCATCGAATTCGATCTCGTGGCCGCCGAGGAGTCGGCGCTCGAATTCCTCGAGCGCGCCAGCGCCGGCCATCGCGGGTCGCGTCTGTCCTGGCTCGTCGCCGCATTCGAGCGGCTTGCCTGCACCGACGCGTTGCGCGAGCAGCTCTTCGACGCGCTGCAGCCGTTCACGGTCCTGCGGCCGAAAGGCTCGCCCCTTTCGCGTACCTTCGTCCGGGGTCTGCCGGCGCCGACATTCTTCCATCGCAACGACCTCGTGCGCCGCGTCCATCTCGCGGACCTGCTCGCGACTCCCCTTCCGCCGCCACGTCGTCTGTCGGCAAGCGAGCGCCTGCGGGTCATCGATGCGGGACGGGCGATGCTGGCCGCTCTCGGCCGCGAGACCGACGCGATTGCGCTAGCCTCCCCAGACGAAGTCGCCTGGCAGGAAGTCGGACGAGGTGCCGCGATCGCGCTTTATCCGATGCGGCCCGAACGCCGAAGCCCCCTCGACTCCCACGTCGGGATGATGCTGTTCAAGAACGGCATACCGGTGGGCTACGGCGGCGGCTGGCCGTTCGGGGGCACCTGCCGGATCGGTGTCAACATGTTCGCGCCGTTTCGCGGTGGCGAGTCGGCGTATCTCTTCGGACAAGTGCTGCACGTGTACGGGCATCGGTTCCGTGTCGACCGTTTCATCGCGGAGCCGTCACAGTTCGGCGGCACGAACAAGGAAGGGCTCGCCTCCGGCGCCTTCTGGTTCTACTACCGGCTGGGCTTCCGCCCCATCGACGCCCGCGCGGCGCGGCTTGCGAGCGACGAGTATGTCCGGATGCAATTAGACTCCGGCTATCGCACGCCGATCCCTGTCCTGCGTCGGTTCACGCAAGGCGACATCGAGCTTCGTCTTCGGGAAACGACGCTGGCGTGCGATCCAATTCGTCTGAGCCAGGCGGTGTCCGAATGGATCGCCGATCGGTTCCACGGCGATCGCAGGGCGGCAGAGGAAGTGGCAACGAGTACGCTCGTGCGTGAACTTGGCGCGTCCGGTCACGAAACGCTGGCCCACGAACGAAAAACATGCCTTCCGGCTACTCGCGCTTCTGTTCGCACAGATTCCGGGACTTGCGCGCTGGCCCGTGGGGGACCGCAAGGCACTGGTGACACTGATGCGCGCCAAGGGAAACGACGAGTTTCGTTTCCAGGAACTCGCCGCGCGTCATCGCCGGCTGCGCGCTGCGCTGGTCGCTCTGGCAACGACCCGTTCGGCGTAACGGCGCGCGCGACGGCACGAACCGACGTCCTCCCATTGCGCTCCGGTTGCCCGACGTCGTGCGCAACGGCACAATCGCGCCACCGCGTCCGGCGTTTGCCGTTCGCCGGAACAAGAGGGAGAGCCCCCCGATGGCCCGCAAGCGCCCTGCGCCGCATTCCGGCACGCTGGTCGTGCTCGAGCACGAATCCCGCGTGCTGGCCGACAACCCGCTCGGCGACCCGCACGTGCGCAAGCTCGCCGTCTGGCTGCCGCCGCAATACGATGACGGCGTCACGCGCGGGCGCGGCCGCCGCTTTCCGGTCCTCTACGACCTGGTCGGCTTCACCGGATCGGGACTCGCCCACACCAATTGGAAGCCGTTCGGCGACAACGTTCCCGAGCGTGCGGCGCGGCTCGTCCACGAAAAGAAGATGGGCCCCGCGATCTTCGTCTTCCCCGACTGCTTCACCTCGCTCGGTGGCAACCAGTACGTCAACTCGTCGGCGATCGGCGCTTACGCCGACTATCTGACCAGGGAGATCATTCCGTTCGTCGATCGCGAGTTCCGCACCCTTGGCACGCGCGAACACCGCGGGTGCTTCGGCAAATCGTCGGGCGGCTACGGGGCGATCCTGCACGGGATGAAACATGCGCGTCACTGGGGAGGCGATAGCCGATCACTCGGGGGACGCCTACTTCGATTTCGTCTATCGCCACGACTGGCCGAACACGCTGAACGAGCTCGCCAAGCATCGCGACCCGAAGCGCAAGGAAGGCGTGTACGACGCGCTCGCCGAGGTGCGCGCACGCAAGGGGCTCGCCGTGGGCCTCGACGACGGACGCGTGCGGCGCTTCCTCGACACGGTTTGGAAAAAGGAGAAGCTCTCGCTGGCCGAAGGTCACGCCATCATGAATGTCTGCATGGCAGCGACCTACGACCCGGACCCGAAGGCCCCGTTGGGTTTCCGGCTGCCGTTCAATCTCGAGACCGGAGAGACGATCGATGCGCGTTGGCGCACCTGGCTCAAGCACGATCCGATTCACCTCGTCGGGAAGTACGCGCACAATCTGCGGAAACTCGCGGGCATCTACCTCGACTGCGGCTGGCGCGACCAGTACCACATCCACTACGGCATGCGGATCCTGTCGCAGCGGCTGGCCGAAGCCGGAATCCGGCATACCTACGAGGAGTATCGACGACAACCACACCGACGTCGACTACCGGATGGACGTGAGCCTGCCGTTCCTCTATCGCGCGTTGAAGCCGTAACGCGACACCGGCTCGGGGATCCTCAAGCGTACGCAAGGTTACGCGGTTCCCGAGTCGTTTACGCACGGCTCGGCCGAGCAAACGAATGCGCCGGTCCAGGGTCGGGCTCGAGACCGCCGACATGCGCCAATGCAATACCGTTGCCCGAACGCAATGATCCGGCCGGGCGCGCTGGCACGGCGCAATCATCGCTTCGACGGCGAGTCGGCCTGGAACGTGACGCGGCGCACCTTGCGCGCGTACTCCGACTCGATCGCGCGCGTCACTTCGTCGCCCCGGGACGTGTAGACCCGACCGCCGCGGCGACGGCAGGCGTCGCGCTCGAAGAGGCAGGGTCCCATTTCCGGATGGCGCCGGCACAGGTTCTCGAGGCTCTCGGCCAGTTCGAGCATCGTGCGCGCACACCGCAGTGGTGGCGCTGCATCGCATTGACCGCGGTCGCGAGGCCAGACGAGACCTCTTGCGGCGCCCGTTCACGGTGCCGATAATGGTTCTTACCGAAGGAGGTGCGCAATGAGGGGCCTCTATGCATTGACTGGCGCGGTCGGCGCGATCCTCGTCGGCGGATGCGCCACCGTCCCGCTGACCGCGGCCGGATACGACGGCGACAGGATCTGCAATGCCGCGCGAATGCAGCAGACCGAGAGCGTGGCCCGACGCGTCGGTAGCCGGGTGCTCTGGGTCAACTGCCCCAGCACGACCATCCGGGTGCCGCAGCCTCCCGAGCGCTCGATCAGTTGAGGCTGCGCACAGCTCCTGGTGCCCGTCACAGTCCGAACGTGCCAGGATGGGTGCCTCTGCCCCGGTACCCGTGCCAATGGAAGGAATTGCCGGATTGACCCTCGAGCCCTCCGCGACGGGAGCAGTGCGCGGCTTTCCGCCCCCGGCGCGGCATCCGTAGAATAGAGTCCTTTGGCGTTCGACTGAGGATTTTCCCATGCGCAGGCTTTGCTTCGCCCTTCCGACCCGGCTGGCGGCGGCGGTTATCACCGCGGCTGCCGCGTCGGCGTTCGCGCAAACCGCGCCGGACCCTGCGAGCCTGCCCAAGCCAGCGTGCACAAAGCCGGGCGAATACCCGGGCCGACTCGCGAGTGACCGCCAAGTGCGTACCTGGCAGGGTGAAGTCCGGGGCTACGGCGATTGCATCAAGAAATTCGCGGAGGAACAACGCGCCATTGCCGACCTGCACGTGAAGGCCGCCAACGCGGCCATCGAGGAGCACAACGCGGTCGTCAAGGCGGCGACCGACGAGATGAAAAAGGCCTCGGAGTAGCCGCGTCGTGCCGATGGCCACCCCGATCACCTCCTCTGCTCTCGCTGCCCGCGACAAGCCGGCTGTTGGAGCAGGCGCCGGCGATCGCCGTTGCGCTGCTCGAAGGCTTCAACAAGCATTACGCGCTCTTCCGCGAATGCGCGCGGGCGGCGAAGCGGCATTTCGAGGCGGGCAACTGGCTCGCGATCCAGCACGTCGCGCGCGACCGGATCGACTTCTACGACCGCCGCGTGGAGGAGACCGCCGAGCGGATCGAGCGCGAGTTCCGGTTCGCCGGGCTCGACGGATCGGGCGGCGACGCGCTGTGGGAGCACGTGAAACTGCACTACATCGGCCTCTTGATCGACCACAAGCAGCCGGAGTGCGCGGAAACGTTCTTCAACTCGGTATCGGTCAAGACGCTGCGCCGCGGCTATTTCCACAACCGCTTCATCTTCGTGCGGCCGGCCATCTCCACCGAGCACATCGATGCCGACCCGCCGTCCTACCGCAGCTACTATCCGTTGCAGCAGGGGCTGCGCCACGCCCTGATCGACATCGTGCTCGACTTCCGGTTCGAGCGACGTTTTGCCGACTTCGGCCGCGATCTGCGCAATCTGCTCGCCGCGTTCCGCGCCCGCTTTCCCGCGCCCGTTCCGGCTCGAGGCCAACCACCAGATCCAGGTGCTCTCCTCGCCGTTCTTCCGCAACCAGACCGCGTACATCGTCGGGCGCATCGTCAACGGCATCCACACCTACCCGTTCGTGGTGCCGCTCAAGCACGATGCCGACGGGAAGCTCTACGTCGACGCGCTGCTGATGGACGACGCCGACCTCGCGGTCCTGTTCTCGGCCAACCGCGCGTATTTCCTGGTCGACATGGAGGTGCCCTCGGCCTACGTCAACTTCCTGCGCGCGATCCTGCCCGACAAGACGGCGGCCGAGCTCTACACGATGGTCGGGCTGCAGAAGGCAGGCAAGAACCTGTTCTTCCGCGATTTCCTGCACCACCTCAAGCACTCGCGCGACAAGTTCATCGTCGCGCCCGGCATCAAGGGCCTGGTGATGACGGTGTTCACGCTCCCGTCCTACCCCTACGTCTTCAAGGTGATCCGCGACCGGATCGCCGCGTCGAAGGACACCGACAAGCAGAAGGTCAAGCAGAAGTACTGGCTGGTGAAGCACCACGACCGCGTCGGGCGCATGACGGACGTCCTCGAGTACACGGGCGTTGCCTTTCCGCGCGCGCGCTTCTCCGACGAACTGGTGGCCGAGCTCCGCTCGCTGGCGCCGGAGGCGATCGAGTTCGAAGGGGACCACGTCGTGGTGAAGCACCTGTACATCGAGCGGCGGATGACGCCGCTCAACCTGTACCTCGAGCATGCCGACGATGCGCAGCGGGCGCACTCGATGCGGGAGTACGGGAACGCGTTGAAGGAGCTGGCCGCGGTCAACATCTTCGCCGGCGACCTGCTGTTCAAGAATTTCGGCGTGACGCGGTTCGGGCGCGTGGTCTTCTACGACTACGACGAGATCGAGTACCTGACCGACTGCAATTTCCGCAGGATTCCGCCGCCGCCGCCCGACTACGACGAGATGTCCGGCGATGTCTGGTACCCGGTGGGACCTCACGACGTCTTTCCGGAAGAATTCGCGACGTTTCTGCTGACCGACCCGAGAACCCGCGAATGCTTCATGTACTACCACGCAGACCTGCTCGACGCCGCGTGGTGGCAATCGGTCCAGCGGGAGATCCGGACGGGAAGGCTGGTCGAAGTGCTCTCGTATCCCGCCACCGTCCGCTTTCCACACCGGTCGGCTCCGCCGAAGCGCTCGCCGGTGACCATTCCGGGTTGATGGCGTGCGACGGGCGGTGCGTCCAACGGTTTCCGTGTCCCCGGCCGAGCACGCAGGCGGTCAGAGCGATCGGAACCGCATGCTATCCTCGCCTTGATCGATTGGCGGAGATTCCGGATGCGTATGCATGACGTGTCGTCGCGCGCGTGCCTTCGCGGTGCAGGCATCATCGTGACTTCGCTGGCGCTCGCGGCGTGCGCTGCCACGCCAAGCAAGGAGGACGAGGAAGCCGCGCGCCACACGTTCACCTGCCGTCTGGGGGGCGAGCGGCTCGTGGTCCGGTTCGAAACCGGCGAAGCGCGGTTGCTGCTGCCCACCGGCGACCGGGTCGCCCTCTATCAGATTCCGGCCGCATCCGGCGTTCGATTCTCGAACGGCACGCTGGAATTGCGCGGCAAGGGCACCGATTTGCAGCTGATCCGCGATGGCAACCCGATGCCCCTTGCGGATTGCCAGCCGTACGCGGCGCCGAAGTAATTCCCGCCATGGGCGAGGGAGCGCACCGGGTCGGCGTGATCGGCACCGGCGCGATGGGCGGCGGCGTCGTGCAAAGTCTGGTGCGCGGCGGCATCGCGACCACGGCGCGCGACATACGCGCGGAAGCGCAGGAACGTGCCGTGCGCAACGGCGCGGTGCCGTCCGCATCCGCCGCCGACCTGGCCCGAAAGTGCGATACCGTGATCGTACTCGTCGTGGATTCGAGTGAGGTCGAAACGGTGCTGTTCGGCGCGGAGGGAGCGGCGGCGGTCGCTCGCGCCGGGTGGCATCGTGCTTCTTTGCTCGACGGTCGATCCGGAGTATTCCGCGGCACTCGCGCCGCGGCTCTGCACGCGAAACATCTCGCTGCTCGACGCCCCCGTGTCCGGTGGACCGGCCAAGGCCGCGGCCGGCACGATGACGATGATGGTCTCGGGCGACCCCGCGGCCCTCGAGCGCGTCCGGCCGGTGCTCGCATCGATCACGGGACGCCTGTTCGAACTGGGCCCGCGCGCGGGCGACGCATCGACCGTCAAGATCGTCAACAACCTGCTCGCCGCGGCGAATCTTGCCGCCGGGGCCGAGGCGATGGCCCTGGCCCAGCGGGCGGGGCTCGATCTCAAGCAGGTGTTCGACGTGATCGGGGCGAGCTCCGGCGCCAGCTGGATTTTCGCGGACCGTGTCGGCCGCGCGCTCGCCGACGACTACGAGCCCAGGGCAGCAGCCAGGATCCTGGCCAAGGACGTCGCGATTGCCTTGGCGCTGGCGGAACGCTCGGGCGTCGACGCCGCATTCGCCCGCGCAGCGCAAGCAGCGTTCGCGGACGCGCTCGGTGCGGGCTACGGCGAATTCGATGACGCGGTGCTGGTCAAACGGTCGCTGGAGCGCCCTGCGCTCGCGCGAAAGCACCGGGGCTGATATCTTCGCTTCCACGAGTCTCGCGGTTGCGCGGCAGCGTCCGCTTCGCATCGCGCGTAAGGACTGCCGGACTACAATCGACCCATGGAATCGTGGGCGGCGTCGCGCCGCCCGGACTGCAAAGAGGCCTGCCATGCGCATTCTGCAATCGTTGGTTCCCTACAAGCTGCTATGGCTCGTCGCTCGGCGCGATGGCGCTTGGATTCGGTGCCGCGGCCGCGCAACCCGCGAAGGCGCCGGCGGTTCCGGCGGGCGCGGCAGTGGCGACCTTCGCCGGTGGCTGCTTCTGGTGCATGGAACCGCCTTTCGACAAGCTCGACGGCGTGCTCGCAACCACGTCCGGCTACATGGGCGGCACCAAGAACAACCCGACCTACCCCGAGGTTTCCGCGGGTGGCACGGGCCATGCCGAGGTCGTCCAGGTCCTCTACAACCCGGCGAAGGTGTCCTACGAGAAGCTGCTCGAGGTTTTCTGGGTCAACATCGACCCGACGGTGAAGGATCGGCAGTTCTGCGACATCGGCAGCCAGTACCGCACGGCGATCTTCGTGCACACCGACGAGCAGCGGCGCGCGGCCGAGGCATCGAAGTCGGCGCTGGAAAAGTCGAAGCCGTTCAAGGAAGGAATCGTCACGCCGATCGTCGCGGCCGCGGAGTTCTGGCCCGCGGAGGACTACCACCAGGATTACTACGTCAAGAATCCCGTTCGCTACGCGTACTACCGGACCGGCTGCGGCCGCGACGCACGACTCAAACAGCTGTGGGGAAACGCCCTGCATTGACCCGCAGGCGTCCCTCGTGAGGCGCGATTGCAGCGACTCCGTTAGATGAGTCCAATCGCACCCGCGCCGGCACCGACCAGGACCGACACGAACACCAGAAGAACCATCGCGATGCCGATGAACTCAGACCGGCTGCCGGGGGTCACGTTGAGCACGCGCCCCACACCGACCCAGTAAAGGTAAAGCGTGTGGCACAGTCCGACGACGCCGATGATCGCCATCACCGGCAATAGCAGTGTCGCGCCCGCGAGGAGCACGGGGATCGCCCCGTAGGTCGCGACCTTCAGCGCCGCAAGGTAGTCGCGCCTCGCCCCGAACATCGGCGCGATCAGCGCGAAAATTCCTGCGAGGACGAAAATCGACGCAACCGACGCGAAGTACGTTGTCGCGCCGGCCGCGAGAATCTGGTCGGGCGGCACCAGGTACCCGTGCACCGGGTCCCACGCGCGATCGAACGTTTCCATTCCGATCACGGTGGCGATCGGAGCCGGAAGCGAAAGCGGCAGGATGAAACGGCGCAGGAGGGAATCCACCGAGGACTTTTCCTCGGCGATGAGATCCCATTCCGCCAGCGGGCGAAAGATCAGATAGACAATTCGGCGGATGGTCTCCATCAACGGGCAAGACCGCGGCGGGCTCGCGCCGCTAGCATACACGCGCGTTGCACGTGCAGCCGGCGCCGCGATTGCATTGACCCTCCGCCGTGGTGCGCGCGATACTGGACGTCGCGCGAACACCCGGAGCGTGCGGGCTTGGCAGACGCGATGCCGCTCGCGTTGGCGCGGACATCCGTGCGCGTGTGCATCGACAGAGGCGAGCGATGGAAATGAAAAGACTGACCGGCGGCAACCTCCGCGCGGTCGGCTACGACGAGCGCAGGCGCGTGCTCGTCGTCGAGCTCACTTCCGGAACCTTCGAGTACGGCGGCGTGTCCGCCGACACCTACCGGCGGATGGTCGGCGCCTCGTCGCCGTGGAGTTTTTTTCGCGACAACATCGACGAGGAGTACCCGGCAAAACGGGTACGCTGACCGACGGGTTGGTCGCGTCAGGCCCGCGGCGAAGTGCGATCGGGTGCCCTCCGACCAGCCAGTCCCCATCGACGTGCGCGATTCGGTCCCGGCGGCACTCGTCTTGACGCCGATCGAGTCCTGCACGGGGCGCTCCCCAGCCGCTCGAAACAGGCGATAATGAAGGCGCTCTGCCCCCGCTTTCCAACCCCTGATCGCCATGACGACCCACGGCCTCAACTCGACCGAGCGTGCCCGCCTGAAAGCCGAACTGGAGGCGCGCCGCACGGCGCTGCGAATCGAGGTGAAGGCGCAGCTCGCCGGCAGCGGAGATGACCGCGTCGTCGGCCTGCGCAATCGCATCGCGGAAAGCGGCGACGAATGGGGCGTTGCCGACGGACTCGCCGAGCTCGACCTGGCCGAGGTCCGGCACGCGCTGGCGGAACTGACGCAGGTGGACGCGGCGCTGGCGCGGATGCGGGATGGCACCTATGGCGAGTGCGTCGATTGCGGCGTCGCGATCGCGCCGGCGCGTCTCGCGGTCTACCCCACGGCGATGCGCTGCGTCGACTGCCAGCAGGCGCACGAAAAGCGGGTGAGCGGCCCGCCGATGACCGCTGTGTAAGGAGGCGACGCCGACTACCGCCGACGACCCGCTGGGCCGCCGCGCGCGTACCGCCCGATCCAGTCGAAGAACTCGCGATACCACAACCGCGAGTTCTGCGGCTTCAGGATCCAGTGGTTCTCGTCGGGAAACCAGACGAGACGAGCCGGCACCTCTTTCGCCTTGAGCGTGTCGTAGTACTGGAGCGCCTGCGCGGCGGGAACGCGGTAATCGAGCTCGCCGTGAATCACGAGCGTAGGCGTCTTCGCGCGCTTCACGTAGTGGTGAGGCGACTGCCGCATCACGCGTGCCGGGTTGTCCCAGTGGAACGCGCCGAGTTCCTTGGCGAAAAAACGGTAGCCGTCGGTCGCCATCATGCTGACCCAATCGTAGCAACCGGCGTGGCAGACGAACGTCCGGTACCGATCGGTATGCCCGTTCATGTAGGCGACCATGAAGCCGCCGTAGCTGCCGCCGGTCGCGACCAGCCGCGTGCGGTCGATGTACCCCTGCCGCAGCAGCCAGTCGGTGCCGGCCTCGACGTCGGCGAATTCCTTCGTCCCGTACCGACCGGTGATCGTTTCGAGCCACTTCTGGCCGAATCCCGATGACCCATGGTAGTTGACCGCCGCGACCACGTAGCCGTGCGCCGCAAATACCTGCGCGTTCCAGCGGAAATGCCACGCATCGAGGTGCGCGGCGTGCGGACCGCCGTGGATCGAGTGCAACAGCGGCCATTTCTTCTTCGGATCGAAATTCGGCGGATAGGTGATCCACATCTGCACGTCCGCTCCGTCCCATCCCCTTATCGTGACCGCGCGGACGGCCCCGAGCGCCTGGCGCGCCATCAGTGCGCGATTCACCGCCTCGATCGGCCGCTCGCCCGAGCCGTCGCGCTGGCAGGCGAACAGCGCCGGCGGATGCATGGACGTCGACCGGTCGAAAGCGAGCACCGAGCCGTCGCGCGATTGGGCGAAGCCGCCGATCGTGCCGCCCGCGACGACGAGCGACGGCAGAGCGGCACCCGCCGGCAGGCGCCACAGGCCGACCCGTCCCGCGTCCTCGGACGCGAACAACAGCGATCGCGAGTCCGGGGCCCATTGCACGTGGGCGATGCCGCGGTCATGGCGGGGGGCGAGCGCGCGCATGTTGCCGGTTCGACGGTCGAGCAGCGTCAGGTGGCCCTGGTCATTGAACGAGCGCTGGGTGTCGTACGAGTGGAAGACCAGCGCGGTGCCGTCGGGCGAGTACGCCGGCCCGGCATCGTCGGTCCGGGTGCGTTCGGTGAGCACGCGCTTGCGCCTCGTCACGAGATCGAGCGTCACGATGTCGCGCCGGTTCATCATTCCCGGCTCGACGGCGAGATCGACGGTGAGCGCAAGTTGGCGGCCGTCCGGCGCGATATCGAAGTCATCTGCCGACGGATCCCATGGCGGCAATGCGAGACCGGTGCCCGCGACGAGGTCGCGACAACGACCGGTCGCGAGGTCGCAGACGAACACGTGCGGCTCGCGTCCGTCGGTGAGCCAGTGGTCCCAGTAGCGGTATTCGGCGCGCTCCGTGACGTGCGCCTTGACCTTGGCTTCCTTTCGCTCCTTCCGACGTTTCGCCTGCTCCGCGTCGCTCGCGAGGTCGGGCCACACCCAGGACACGAACGCGATGCGCTTGCCGTCCGGAAACCACTTGAGCGCGGCGCATCCGGTCGCGAGCGTCGTGAGCCGGCGCGCCTCGCCGCCGTCGGGTGCGATCAGGTAGATCTGCGCTTCCTCGTCGCCTTTGCGCTTGGTCGTGAACGCGATCCATCTGCCATCGGGAGACCAGCGCGGGCCGCTGTCCTTGTCGCCTGCGGTGAGTCGGCGTGCCTTCCCGTTGCGGACGGCACCGAACCCGGTCGGAAACAGCCACAACTCGGTGGCATCCTCGTTCTTCTCCATGTCGAACCGGGTCACGGCTGCGCAGGCGATCGCGCCATCGGGCGACAGCGTCGGCGTTGCGATGCGCTTGATCGTCCACAGCGCGGCGACCGTGAGCGGAGACTTGCGAGACGCAACGCGGCGACGTACGGGCATCGGTCGGGCCTTGTGGTTACAATGGGTGGCCGCGATTCTACCGCCTGACCATCAGCGGCCTCACCGTCCCTCTGTGCGAAACGTCGGCGATGACCACGATGCAATATCGACGCCTCGGCGCCTCGGGCCTCAAGATCAGCGAACTTTCGTTCGGCTCCTGGGTGACCTACGGCAATCAGCTGGGAACGGACCTTGCCCGCGAATGCATGGCCGCGGCCTACGATGCCGGAGTCAATTTCTTCGACAACGCCGAGGTCTATGCCAAGGGGTCCGCCGAGACGATCATGGGCGAAGTGCTCCGCAAGTCCGGCTGGCGGCGCTCGTCCTACCTCGTTTCGACCAAGTTCTACTGGGGGCTCAACGACGGGCCGAACGAGAAGAACACGCTCAACCGCAAGTACCTTCGCCAGGCGATCGACGGCTCGTTGAAGCGACTCGGGCTCGACTACGTCGACCTCGTGTTCTGCCATCGCGCCGATCCCGAGACCCCGATCGAGGAAACCGTTCACGCCATGCACGACATGGTCGCGTCCGGCAAGGCGCTGTATTGGGGAACCTCGGAGTGGAGCGCCGCAGATATCGTCAGCGCGTGGCAGCTCGCCGACAGGCACCATCTGCACAAGCCGGTGATGGAGCAGCCGCAATACAACCTGCTGCATCGCGACCGCGTCGAGAAGGAGTACGCTCGTCTTTATCGAGACCTCGGGCTGGGCACGACGACCTGGAGCCCGCTCGCGTCGGGTCTGCTTTCGGGCAAGTACGACCATGGAATCCCGCCGGGTACGCGCGCCACGCTGAAAGGTTACGAATGGCTAGCCGAACGGCTCACCGATCGAGCGCAAGCTCGCGGTGGTCGCGCGACTCGCGCCGATCGCCGCAGATCTCGGCTGCACGCTCGCCCAGCTCTCGCTCGCCTGGTGCCTGAAGAATCCCAATGTTTCCACGGTGATCACCGGTGCAAGCCGGCCGGGGCAGATCGTCGAGAACATGGGCGCGCTCGCCGTGGTCGACAAGCTGACCCCGGACGTCATGGCGACCATCGAGGTCGCGCTCGCCGCGCAGCGATGAGCGCACCGGGCCGCGCCAAGCGCGAAGTACTCCCTCTCGGAGGGACGACGCTTTAGCGCCAAGGGTGCTCCAATGAGCGCGAATCGTCACGACCGTCAAACCTGAGCTGCCCGAAGCGCGGCCGGAATCGAAGAGCTCCCCATGTCCAATCCGCTCGAAGGCTGGAACGAGGAACAGCGGTCGGCATTTCTGTATCTCGCCTGTGCGGAAGCCGAGGCGGGCACGCCGCGTGCGGAGCTGTTTCGTCGCCTGGCCGGCGAAGCCGAAGCGCAGGCCGCGATCTGGCGAGCGCAGCTCACCGCGCGCG
Organism: uncultured beta proteobacterium; assembly: GCA_963809965.1. Taxonomy (GTDB): domain Bacteria; phylum Pseudomonadota; class Gammaproteobacteria; order Burkholderiales; family Casimicrobiaceae; genus CAIWHR01. Next base: position 35,510 of record CAWELU010000059.1, on the reverse strand, counting down.
GACATGCGCCCCCCGGACCTTACGTCGCGGACGCGCGGACCCGGCTCGTCGGGGCGCTCGTGCGAAGGCTCGGTCCGCGCCGTTTGAAAGGCATCCTCGCCGCGATGAAGGTCCGCGGCATGGGCATCTACGGTGCCGCGCTGCCCCGCGACGCCGGACACGCGACGCCAATCGCCGGCAGCGGCGTCGAGCATCGGCACCGCGGCCTGGGCGGAGGCGGTAACCTGCGCGCTGCGGTTTTCGGCGTCAACGACGGTCTCGTTTCCAACGCGAGCCTGATCCTCGGGGTAGCCGGCGCATCGCCGGACCCGCAACTCGTCCTGATTACCGGCATCGCCGGCATGTGCGCAGGCGCTTTCGCGATGGCGGCGGGCGAATATGTTTCGGTACGCTCGCAGCGGGAGCTGTTCGAGTACCAGATCGGCCTCGAACGCGAGGAGCTCGCGCAGTATCCGGAGGCCGAGGCGCAGGAGCTGGCGCTGATCTACGCGGCGAAGGGACTGCCCAAGAAGGAAGCCACACGGCTCGCCACCCGCCTCGTCGCCGATCCGGAGCACGCGCTCGACACCCTGGCGCGCGAGGAACTGGGACTCAATCCCGATGAGCTCGGCTCGCCGTGGGGCGCCGCGATTTCGTCATTCCTGTCCTTCGCCACCGGCGCGTTGCTGCCGCTCGCGCCATTTCGTGCTGGCGTCCGGGCCGCGCGCCCTTCCGCTGTCGATCGGCGTGACCGCGGTGACGTTGTTCGGAGTCGGCGCGCTGCTCTCGCTTTTCACCGGTCGCAATGCGGCCTATTCCGGCGCGCGCATGCTGGTGTTGGGCGGGCTGGCGGGCGGCGTGACCTTCCTGGTCGGCCGGCTCTTCGGCATCTCGCTCGGTTGAAGCCCGGCGCGCTCATCGGCAGCGCCTGGCTCCTGACAAAACAAGGCCCCGCCCGGTCGCCCGGTGGGGCCTTGTCAGTCGCGGCCGGATGGACAGGAGGTCACCCGGCCGTGTTTCATGATCTCGCGCGGGGGTCACCCCTTCAGGCACTCGCTCATGAACTTCTTGCGGTCATCGCCCTTCATATCGCCGGCCTTCTTGTTGCAGGCAGTCATCTTTTCCTGCTGCGTCATTTTCACCGGCTCGGCGTCCTTGCCCGACAGGCACGTGCTCATGAACGCCTTGCGCTCGTCGCCTTTCTTGCCTTCCGCCTTCACGTTGCAGGCCTTCATCCGCTCCTGCTGCGGATTGGCAGCCGGCGCGGGGGCGGTCGTCTGCGCCATCGGGGTGGCTGCCTTTGCCGCCGGCGCTGGGGCGACGGCAGGCGCTGTGGCGCCTGCGGCAGCAGCGGCTTTTGGTTGCGGCGCGGGCGCGGCCGTCTGCGCCTGCGAAGCCGCGGTCAATACGGCGAACGCGCCGGTCAGCGCCAAGGTCAACAGCTTTTTCATGCGAGTCTCCCAAGAAGAATTGCGGGGGCGGATCGGCTCTTGCCCGGCCTTGCCGCCTTCTGCAGATTCGGTACGGCACCGGTCGCAAGACCGGCGGATCCATGCCAGTCTACGGCAACCAAAACGCGCGAGGCAACGATTTCGCCGACGGCCAGATGGACGATGTGGCAATTTTGTCTGCTGCGCTGCAGCATGACCATTGCCAAAATGCTGACGCCCGTGCGAGGCAAGTGGTAATATGCTGTTTTTGCTGCAAAATAGCCTACGGAGTCCCCCGTGCCCACGTCCACCGCCCACCGCAACCGAGCGGCCGCGCAGTCGCACCCGACGGCCAAGCTGCCGATCGACGACACCCGGATCCGCGAGATCATGGAACTCGCGCCACCCGCGCACCTGCTGCGGGAGTTTCCGGCTTCCGGGCGAGCGGCCGAAACCACGTACGAAGCGCGCCAGGCAATCCACCGCGTGCTGCACGGTGCGGACGACCGCCTGCTGGTCGTGGTCGGGCCCTGCTCGATCCACGACTACGACGCGGCGATCGATTACGCGACGCGACTCGCCGCGCTGCGACGGGAGCTGGCGGGCGACCTGATCGTCGTGATGCGGGTCTACTTCGAGAAGCCGCGCACGACCGTCGGCTGGAAGGGCCTCATCAACGATCCGCACCTCGACGACAGCTATCGAATCAACGAAGGCTTGCGGCTCGCGCGGCGCATCCTGGTGGAGGTGAACGAGCTCGAGCTTGCCGGCGGCCACCGAATACCTCGACATGATCACCCCGCAGTACATCGCGGATCTCATCGCCTGGGGCGCCATCGGCGCGCGAACCACGGAGAGCCAGGTGCACCGGGAGCTCGCATCGGGCCTCTCGTGTCCGGTCGGTTTCAAGAACGGCACGGATGGCGACGTGAGAATCGCGGTCGACGCGATCAAGGCCGCGTCGGCGCCGCACCACTTCCTGTCGGTGACCAAGGGCGGCCACTCGGCGATCGTGCATACGGCCGGCAACGAGGACTGCCATATCATCCTGCGCGGCGGCACCGTGCCCAACTATGATGCAGCCAGCGTCGAGACAACGTGCCGCGAGCTCGCCGCCGCCGGTCTCGCCGCCAAGCTGATGATCGATTGCTCGCACGCCAACAGCCAGAAGCGGCACGAGCGCCAGGTCGACGTCGCGCGCGATGTGGCTGCGCAGATCGCAGGGGGCGACGAGCGCATTTTCGGGATGATGCTCGAAAGCCATCTGAACGCCGGGCGCCAGGATCTCGTTCCCGGCGAGCCGTTGCAGTACGGCGTATCGATCACCGACGCATGCATCGGTTGGGACACGACGGTCGAAACGCTGCGCATGTTGGCCGATGCGGTGCGTTCGCGCCGGGTGCGGCGCGCCGACGAAGCGTAATAGACGCGACCGCGCCGGGGCGCTCCCGGATCGCGATGCCCACCGAAACCGAGCTCAAGCTCGCCATCGATCCCACCGCCGTGGCCGGGTTGCTGCGGCATTCGGCGTTGCGGGCGGTGCGCAGCGGGCGAATGCGCACGGCGCAACTCGTGGCGCACTATTACGACACGGCCGATGCGCGCCTGGCGCGGGACGACGTGGCATTGCGGGTTCGGTACGACGGCAGGCGCTGGATCCAGACGCTCAAAGGTCCCACGGAGGCCGCGGCGGGCGCCGGTCTGCAGGTACGCGGCGAGTGGGAGTGGCCGTTGCCCGATGCGAAGCTCGATCCCGCGCTCCTTGCCGCCACGCCGTGGCGAAAGTTGATCGCCAAGGCGACCAGGCGCGGCGGCTTCGTGCGGTCCTTCACCACGGAGTTCGAGCGCCGGACGTTGCCGCTCGCCTTCGCGGACGGGACGCGGGCCGAGCTCGCCATCGATCGTGGCGAGATCCGCGCGGTCTGCGATCGGCGCCTGCGACGAGAGCGCATTTCGGAAATCGAAATCGAGCTCGGGGCCGGCGATGCCGCCAATCTGTTTCGGCTGGCGCTCGCGTTCCAGGCCGACGTTCCGCTCACGGTGATGACCGACAGCAAGGCCGCACGCGGCCATGCATTGCGCCGCGGGCATCGTCTCGCGGTTCAGGCGCCCGTTCACGCGACGCGCGTCGCGCTCGCGGCCGATGCGACAGCCGAGGATGCGCTTAGCCTCGTCGCCCGCGAGTGCCTGCAACAGATCGCGGCCAACGCCCCGGGACTACTCGCCGACGACGATCCCGAATGGATCCACCAGATGCGGGTGGGCACGCGGCGCCTGCGATCCTGCCTGTCGCTCGTGGCGCGCATTGAACGGACCGCACCGCTCGACGACATTCGCGCCGAGGTCAAGTGGCTCGCCGAAAGCCTCGGGCGGGCGCGGGATTGGGACGTGCTCGCGACGCAAACCTTGCCTCCGCTTGCCGCCTCCTTCGGGCGCGGTGATACGCTGGCTCCCGGGGTCGCACGCGCACGCGCCCGCGCTGCCGCACGGCGTCGAGCGGCTCGGGCGGACGCACGCGCCGCGGTCGCGTCCCCACGCTTCAACCGGGTGCTGCTTGCGGCCGGTCTCTTGTGCGCGACCGCGGACTTTGGCGCAAAGCCGGCTGCGGACGTGGCGAGCGAAACGGCGGGTCCGGCCAACCGTCGCGCCGATGTCTTTGCCGCAGCATTGCTGACCCGCCGGCATCGCAAATTGTGCGAGCGCGGCGCGGCGCTGTCGCGCGCCTCCGAGCAGGAACGGCACGCGGTTCGGATCGCCGCCAAGCGCCTGCGCTATGCGGCGGACTTCTTCGCCCCGCTGTTCGCACGCCGACGCTCGCGCGCTTACCTCGATACGTTGTCCGAATTGCAGGATGTGCTGGGGCAGTTCAACGATGCCGCCACCGCATCGGCGCTGTCGACGGAACTAGCGGGGGCGAAGGACGAAGCGGCTGCCGCCGTGATTCGCGGCTGGGTCGCAGCGCAAAGCGCCGCGCTGGCGCCGCGCCTGGCCAAGGCATGGGCCCGCTTCCAGGCCTGCGAGCCCTTCTGGCATTGAAACCGGGAACGACCGACGATGCTCGAATCCGCCGAAATCGGCCACCGCCTCACAAAACAGGCGTATGCCCGCAAGGAACCGAAGCTGCGCGAGGCGCTGCTCAACGCCCAATTCGATCTCGCCCAATCGGCTCGCGGGCCGGTGCTGCTCATCGTGACCGGCGTCGAAGGCGGCGGCCGCGGCGAGACCGCGAACAAGCTGACCGAATGGATGGACCCGCGCCACATCCGCGTCGTCGCGTTCGGACCGCGTACGCCCGAGGAAACGATGCGCCCCATCCCCTGGCGCTACTGGCGCGCGCTGCCGCCGAAAGGTCGGGTCGGCATCTTCATGAATGCGTGGTATACGGAAGCGCTCGCCGCCCGGACCCGTGGCGACATCGACGACGATGCGCTCAATGCCGCGCTGGGCACGATTCGCCAGCACGAGCGGATGTTGACCGACGAGGGAGTGGTGCTGGTCAAGTTCTGGATCCATCTTTCAAAGGCGGCGCAGAAAGAGCGGCTGCGCAAACTCGACGGCGACAAACGCACGAGCTGGCGGGTGACACGCGAGGACTGGGCCCGCTATCGCCTGTACAGCAAGTCGCACGATCTCTGGGAACATGCCTTGCGCGAAACCTCGACTGGCGAGGCACCCTGGTATGTGGTCGAGGGAGAGGACGAGCGCTATCGCAACACGACCGTCGGCACGATTCTGCTCGGAGCGATGGAACGGCTGCTCGGCGCGGGCAAGTCTCCACCGCCACCGCGTGCGCTCGCCCCGACCACGCCGGCCGTGATCGACAACGTCAAGCTGATCCGCGACCTCGATCTGGGCAAGAGACTCATCCGCGCTGCCTACGAACGCGATCTCGAGCGCTATCAGGGGAAGCTCGCCCGAGCGACGCGCCACAAGCGCTTCGCCCGCCATTCGCTGGTGCTGGTGTTCGAGGGAGCCGATGCGGCCGGCAAGGGCGGCGCTATTCGCCGTGTCACGGCGGCGCTCGACGCACGGCAATACGTGATCGTGCCGATTGCCGCCCCGACCGACGAGGAGCGCACGCACCCTTACCTGTGGCGGTTCTGGCGCCACGTTCCGCCGCAGGGCGGCATCACGTTCTTCGACCGGTCGTGGTATGGCCGGGTGCTGGTCGAACGGGTCGAGGGCCTGTGCAGCGTCACCGACTGGATGCGCGCCTACGACGAAATCAACCGGTTCGAGGAAGACCTGACGGCGGCCGGCGCGGTCGTCGTGAAATTCTGGATGCACATCGGCAAGGCCGAACAGCTGCGCCGCTTCCGCGAGCGCGAGAAGACATCGTTCAAACGCTTCAAGATCACCGCCGAGGATTGGCGCAACCGCAAGCGGTGGCACGACTATGAAAGCGCCGTCTGCGACATGGTCGACCGGACCAGCACCGAGCTCGCGCCATGGACGCTCGTCGAAGCCGAAGACAAGCAGTACGCGCGCGTGAAGGTGCTGAAGACGATCGTCAAGCGACTCGAGGCAGCGCTTGCCCAAGGCTGACGGCATCGCCGTCGCACTGGACACGGAATCGGCCGCCGCGGCGCCACCGTTGGTGAGCCCCGCGTGGTTGCCGGGCGGGCACGCGCAGACGATATGGCCCTATCTGCTGCCACGTCCGACAGTCGCGTTTCGCCGCGAACGCGTCGACGCTCCGGATGGCGATTTCTGGGATTTCGATTGGGTCGATGCGCCGGCCGCGACCGTAGCGACGATCGCGACCACCGCCCCGACGGCTCCCGTTGCACCCACCCCGACGCCGCTGGTAGTTCTCTTTCACGGCCTCGAAGGCGGATCCGAATCGCACTATGCGCGCGCCCTGATGAAAGCCGTCCCTGCAATCGGCTGGCGCGGCGTTATTCCTCATTTCCGCGGTTGCAGCGGGGAACTCAACCGGGCACCGCGCGCGTACCATTCCGGCGACCACGAGGAGGTCGGCGCCATTCTGGCAGCGATCCACGAACGCGTTCCCGCGGGCACGCCGACCTTCGTAGTGGGCGTTTCGCTCGGCGGGAGCGCGCTCCTCAACTGGCTGGGACGCGCCGGGTCCGAGGCGAACCGCACGCTGGTGGCGGCCGCGGCGGTTTCCACTCCGCTGGACCTCACCGCAGCCGGAAACGCGCTCGGCCAGGGGCTCAACCGGATCTACACCCGCAATTTCCTCGGCACCTTGAAACCCAAGAGCATCGCGCTCGCGAACCGCCATCCCGATCTCCTCGACGCGACCAAGGTGCGGCGCGCACGGACGATGTTCGAATTCGACGATGCCGTGACCGCACCGTTGCACGGATTCGACGGCGCAGCGGATTACTGGCGACGCGCGTCGTCCAAGCCATGGCTCCCGACGATCGCGCTGCCAACACTCGTGCTCAACGCGAAGAACGATCCCTTTGTTCCTGCGGCATCGCTGCCCTCGCCTGACGACGCGAGCAGCCACGTCCTGCTCGAGCAACCCGACGAGGGCGGGCACGTCGGCTTTCTGACGGGCCCGTTTCCCGGCCACATCGATTGGCTGCCGTCGCGCCTGTTACACTTTTTCGTCCGTTGCCGCCGATCCCGGTGCTGACGGGCGCCGCCAGACCGTACACCAAGGTCCTCCATGAACCTTCCGTCCGAAATCTTCAAGGCGTACGACATCCGCGGTGTCGTCGGCCGCACGCTTACGCCCCCGATCGTCCAAGCGATCGGGCAGGCGCTCGGCTCGCTGGCACTGGAACGCGGACGTGACACGGTGGTGGTAGGGCGCGATGGCCGCCTCTCGGGCCCCGAGCTGTGCGCCGCGCTTGCCGCGGGCCTGCGCGCGTCGGGCGCGAACGTCATCGATGTGGGCATGGTCACCACGCCGATGTCCTACTTTGCCGGGCACCATCTCGGGACGCAGTCGAGCGTGATGGTCACCGGCAGCCACAATCCGCCCGATTACAACGGCCTCAAGATGGTGATCGCGGGCACCACGCTGTCCGGTGCCGACATCCGGGCGGTGAAGGCGCGGATCGAATCCGGTGCGCTGGCAACGGGCTCGGGCACGTACCGCACCACCGACATCGGCCCCGCCTATCTCGAGCGAATTGCCGGCGACATTCGGCTCGCGCGCCCGATGGCGATTGCCGTCGACTGCGGCAATGGCGTCGCCGGAGCGTTCGCGCCCGAACTCTACCGGCGCCTGGGCTGTCAGGTGACCGAGTTGTTCTGCGCGGTCGATGGCACGTTTCCCAACCACCACCCGGACCCTTCGCAACCCAAGAACCTCGCCGATCTCATCCGCGTGCTCGCGAGCGGAAAGCAGGAGCTCGGGCTCGCCTTCGACGGCGACGGCGACCGCCTCGGTGTCGTCACGCGCGACGGACACGTGATCTATCCGGACCGGCAGTTGATGCTGTTCGCAGAGGACGTGCTTTCCCGCGCGCCGGGCGCCATCGTGATCTACGACGTGAAGTCCACGCGCAACCTGAAGCCGTGGATCACGCGCCATGGGGGGCAACCGTTCCTGTGGAAGACCGGCCACTCGCTGATCAAGGCCAAGATGAAGGAAGTGGGCGCGGCGCTCGCCGGCGAGATGAGCGGCCACACTTTTTTCACGGAGCGCTGGTACGGCTTCGACGACGGCCTGTATGCCGGTGCGAGATTGCTCGAAATCCTCTCCCGGCATGCCGACCCCGGTGCGGTGCTCGACGCCCTCCCGGACTCGGTGTCGACCCCCGAGTTGAATGTCTCCTGCGCCGAAGGCGAGCACCACGCGCTGGTCGCGCAACTCGCCGCGACCGCGCAGTTTCCGGGCGCGACCGACGTGGTCCGCATCGACGGCCTGCGGGTCGAATACCCCGACGGTTTCGGACTCGCGCGCGGATCGAACACGACGCCGGTGGTCGTGCTGCGGTTCGAGGCCGACAATGCGTCGGCGCTCACACGCATCCAGGGCGAGTTCCGCCGCGTTCTCACCGCCGCGAAGCCTGGCATCTCGCTGCCGTTCTGATGCTCGCGCTCGCCGACATCGAGGCTGCACGCGACCGGATCGCCGGCGGCGTCTACCTGTCGCCCTGCGTCGAATCGATCCCGCTGTCGCAGCTCACCGGCGCGCATGTCTCCTGCAAGCTTGAATACCTGCAGCGAACCGGCAGCTTCAAGGAGCGTGGCGCCCGCAATGCGCTCCTGAAGCTCTCGCGCGACCAGCGCGCGCGCGGCGTTATCGCCGCCTCCGCCGGGAACCACGCACAGGGGATCGCCTATCACGCGAGCCTGCTCGGCATTCCCGCGACCGTCGTGATGCCGAAATTCGCGGCGCTGATCAAGGTCACGAACTGCCGGCAGTTCGGAGCGCGCGTGGTGCTGCATGGCGCCGACCTGAGCGAGGCGCGCGCGCACGCCGGCGAAATCACGGCACGCGAAGAACTCACGTTCATCCATCCCTACGACAACGAGGACGTGATCGCGGGCCAGGGCACGATGGGCCTCGAGATCCTCGAACAGGCGCCACAGGTCGAGGCGATCGTGGTTCCGGTCGGCGGTGGCGGTTTGATCGCTGGCATCGGCACGGCCGTGAAGGCGAAGCGGCCCGACGTGATGCTCGTCGGCGTCGAGCCCGAGCGTGCTGCCTGTCTCACCGCGGCGCTCGCGCAGGACGCACCGGTGACGGTCGACCTTTCACATACACTCGCCGACGGGCTCGCCGTCGCGCGCTTGGGCGACGCGCCTTTCGGAATCGTCAAGCGCGTTGTCGATCAGGTCGTCACGGTCGACGAGGCGTCGATCGCGCTCGCGATCCTGCGCTTGATCGAGCTCGAGAAGAGCGTGGTCGAAGGCGCCGGCGCGGCGCCGCTTGCCGCCTTCCTGGGCGGCCGGCTCGATCAACTCAAGGGCAAGCGGGTCGTGCTGGTGTTGGCCGGCGGGAACATCGACTCGTCGGCGCTCGGACGGGTCATCGAAGTCGGTCTCGTTGCCGACGGCCGGCTCTGCCGCTTCACCGTGTCGATCAGCGATCGGCCCGGCGGGCTTGCGCGCCTCGCCGAGATCATCGCGTCGACCGGCGCCTCGATCAAGGAGATCGTCCACGACCGCGCATTCTCGGGACCCGATCTCTCGGCGGTGCGGGTCGTCTGCGACGTGGAAACGACGGGCCACGAGCACGTGCGAGCGCTGCACGAGGCGCTGCGGGCGGCCGGGCTCGCGGTCGTCGCCTAGCCCACCCGGCGGCGTTGCAGCCACTGCAAGCTCAGCAATACGAAAACGCCGCCGAGCCCGACCACGTCGGCGATTGGTGCCGGATACACGAGCAGCAGGCCACAGGCAATGAGCACCCAGCGTTCGAGCTGGCTGCATGCGCGCAGCAGCCATTTCTGCGTTCCCGACTGCGAGCGCCGCGATGCCGATGCAAGCGCGTGAACGCGATCCACGCGACATGCAGCCACGATCCGTCCTGCGGTGGCTTGAGCAGAAGCCCGACGCCGGACGGATCGAGCACGAAGACGAACGGCACGACGAACGCGGGCAGCGTGTATTTCCACGACTGCAGCGTCGTCCGGTACGGATCGCCGCCGGTGATCGCCGCTGCGGCGAACGGCGACAACGCGGTCGGCGGCGAGACCTCCGACAGCACCGCGTAATAGAAGATGAACATGTGCGCCGCGAAATCGGGCACGCCGAGCTTGGTCAACGCGGGCGCCGCGATCACCGCGCAGATGATGTAGCTCGCGGTCACCGGCACCGCGAGCCCGATGATCCAGACGATCAGCGCCGTGTAGATCGCGGTCAGGAACAGGCTGCCGCCGGCGTAGGCGATGACGATGGCGCTGAACTTGAGGCCGAGCCCGGTCTTGGCGACCACGCCGACGATGATTCCGGCGGCCGCGCAGGTCGCGGCGACGGCAGCATCTGCTGCGAGCCGTCCTTGAGCGCGCGAGCAAGCTTGCGGAGGCCCATCGCCGTGTCGCGGCGCAGGAACGACACCGCGTAGGTGACGACGGTCGCCCAGAACACCGACAGCAGCGGCGAGAAGCCCCAGCACCATGAACGCGACGATCGAGACGAGCGAGACGAAGTGGTACCAGTACTTGCGCGTCAGCTCGCCGAGGCGGTGTCTCCGCGGCGACGCTGACCGCGTGCATGCCGAACTTGCGCGCGTCGATCTCGACCATCAGGAACAGCGACACGTAGTAGAGCAGCGTCGGCACCGTCGCCATCAGCAGCACGTCGAGGTAGCTGATCTTCAGGAACTCGGCGATCAGGAACGCGGCGGCGCCGAGCACCGGCGGCGAGATGATCGCGCCCAGTCCGCCGGCGGCGAGCAGTCCGCCGGCGGCCTCCTTGCCGTAGCCCGCGCGCTCGAGCATCGGATAGGCGACCGAGCCGATCGTCACCGTCGTCGCCACGCCGGAGCCCGACGGCCCGCCGAGCAGGAACGACGCGAGCACCACGGTGCGCCCGGCGCCCGTGTGCTTGCCGCCCATCGCCGCGAAGCTCCAGTCCAGGAAGAACTTGCCGGCGCCCGCGTGCTGCAGGAACGCGCCGTAGATCGTGAACAGGATGATGAGCGACGACGAGACGTCGACCGCGGTGCCGAAGATGCCTTCGAGCGTCTGGTACAGGAATCCCGCCAGGCTCGCGACGTCGTAGCCGCGGTGCGCCCACTGGCCGGGCAGCCACGGTCCGACGAATGCGTAGGCGAGGAACAGCGCGATCACGAACAGCATGATCCAGCCCGACGTGCGGCGCACCGCCTCGAGCACGAGCAACACGAACGCGACGCCGAAGAACATGTCGGAGCGATTCGGCAGCGTGTTGCGGTCCCAGAAGTCGTCGCCGCCGGCGAGCAGGTAGGCGATCGCTCGCCACGCCGAGCGAGCGCGCAGCACGACGTCCCACCACATCAGGCGATTGCGGAAGCGCTGCGCGATCGGGAAACAGCAGGAAGACGAGCAGCAGCATCCAGCCCACGTGGACCGGGCGCAGCACCTGCGCCGGAACGATCTCGACGGCCGCGTACAGGTGGAAGACGCGACATCGCGACCAGCAGCGCCGTCGTGACCGCGGCGAGCGAGCCGCGATAGCGGCTGGTCGCGCCCTCCTCCTCCTCGATGAACTCGCTCGGCCTCGCTGCAGCCGCTCGTCGCTGACCGCCGGCTCCGGCGGCGACGCGGCTTCGGCGCGTCTGCGGCGCGTCAGCCATCGCGCTCCGCCATGCGGAGGCGAACCCGTGACGCGGCGCGCCGATCGCGTGCGCGGCACCGACGCCCGCGTGATGCGGCGTCACTTGACCTTGACGCCCTGCTCCTCGAGGTACTTCTTCGCGCCCGGATGGAACGGGATCGGCGAGCCGACGGCCTGGTTCTTGAGATCGATGTTCTGCGCTTCCTTGTGCACGGCGACGAGCTCGGGCTTCTTCTCGAACAGCGTCTTCACGATCGTGTAGGCCATCTGCGTCGCTCATCTTGTCGCTGGTGACGAGGATGTTCCAGACGTCGATGTTCGCGTTCGGCTTGTCCTGCCCCGCGTACGAGCCGGCCGCGATGGTGCCCTTCGACGTACAGCGGCCCGTACTTCTTGTTCATCGCGTCGACCGCCTCGGCGTGGTCGATCAGCTTCATCTTGATGCCGGGCGTCGCCGCGAGATCGGTGACCGCCGCCGTCGGCACGCCGCCGACCCAGAAGAACGCGTCGATCTTGCGGTCCTTGATCGCGTTGACCGATTCGGCGGCGCCGAGGCGCTCCTGCTTGATGTCCTTCTTCGGGTCGATGCCCGACCGCCTCGAGCACGCGCAGCGCCATGACCTCGACGCCGCTGCCGGGCGAGCCGGTCGACACGCGCTTGCCCTTGAGGTCGGCAGAGCTTCGTGATGCCGGTGCCGTCGACGGTGACGACGTGCATCTTGTTCGGATAGAGCACCATCAGCGTCCGCGCGTTGACCTTGTTGTCCTTGAACTTGTCGATGCCGCTGTAGGCCTCCCACGCCGCGTCGACCATCGAGAAGCCGACCTCGGACTTGCCCGCGCCGATCAGCTTCAGGTTGTCGACCGAGCCGCCGGTGACCTCGGCGGTCGCCTGCAAGCCCGGCACGTACTTCGACAGGATCGTTCGCCATGCCGCCGCCGAGCGGGTAGTAGACGCCGCCGGTGCCGCCGGTCGTGATCGAGATGCGGTTCTGCTGCTGCGCGGCGGCAGGAGCCGAAGCGAGCAGACGGCGACGCCGATCGCGGCAGCCGCGCCAGGGTCGAATGCAGCGTATGCATCGAGTTCCTCCAGGTTGGTTGCGCTTGATCGCGATGGGTTCACTCGGGTGCCGCGCTTCCAATCGCATTGTTTGCGCGAGTCTACCGAAGTTCGCGCGCGCTGCACGGCGTCAGGCCGCGCCGGCGAGATCGGGGCGGGGCGCGCGGCGCTCCAGCGTGCTGACCCGCGTCGGAAACGCGCCGAGCTTGCGATCCAGGAAGAAATTGCGCAGCGTCCGGCCGATGGTCCGGAAGGCGATGTCCTCCCACGGGATCTCCTCCTCGCGGAACAGCCGCACCTCGAGGCTCTCGGGTCCGGGCCCGAAATCGAGGTCGAGGAGGCGGGCGCGGAACATCACGTAGATCTGGCTGATGTGCGGCAGGCTGATCATCGTGTACAGCTCGCCGATCTCGACCCGCGCGTTCGCCTCCTCCAGCGTCTCGCGCGCCGCGCCGGCGACGATGGTCTCGCCGTTCTCGAGGAAGCCGGCCGGCAGCGTCCACAGCCCGCGCCGCGGCTCGATCGCGCGCCGGCACAGCAGCACCTGGTCCTCCCACTCGGGCAGGCAGCCGACGACCACCTTCGGGTTCTGGTAATGGATCGCGCCGCAGGCCGCGCAGACGAAACGCGGCAGGTTGTCGCCGTCGGGAATGCGCAATTCGATGCGGTCGGCGCCGCAGGCGCTGCAGTATTTCATCGCGCGTTCAGACCCTGATGAACTGTTCGCGGTAGTACTTGAGCTCGGCGATCGACTCGTAGACGTCGGCCAGCGCCTCGTGCTTGCCTTCCTTCGGGACTCCCTTCATCAGGTCCGGCTTCCACCGGCGCGCGAGCTCCTTCAGCGTCGAGACGTCGAGATTGCGGTAATGGAAGTAATCCTCGAGCGCGGGCATCCAGCGCGCGAGAAAGCGCCGGTCCTGGCAGATCGAGTTGCCGCACATCGGCGAGGCCTTCGCCGGCACGTGCTCCCGCAGGAATTCGAGCGCCTGCGCCTCGACCGTGGCCTCGTCGAGGACGGAAGCCTTCACCTTGTCGATCAGGCCCGAGCGGCCGTGCGTGCCCTGGTTCCAGGCATCCATCGCCGCGAGCGTCGCGTCGTCCTGCCGGACGACCCACACCGGCGCCTCGGCAACGGTATTGAGATCTCCGTCGGTCACCACCAGTGCGAGCTCGAGGATCCGGTCGGCGTCGGGCTTGAGACCGGTCATTTCCAGATCGATCCAGACGAGGCGACTCGCGTCCTGGGGCATCGGGTGGGGGTTTCCGCGCGCGAGAAACGCCCGGACACCGCTTGGCGTAGAATGAAACGCTTCATTTTCGCACATTGCGCGGGCCCGCCGGCTTTGCGCCCGCTATCGTTGACTGCCACCGTACTTACCGTCGTCTTCCTCGCGGCCTTGGCGGCCTCGCTCGGCCTCAGGCTGTGGCTCGCCCTCCGCCACGTCAAGCACGTGGCCGCCCACCGCGACGCCGTTCCGGCGGCGTTCGCGGATCGGATCGGCCTCCCCGCACACCGGAAAGCCGCCGATTACACGGTGCAGCGCACGCGGCTCGGCATGGTCGAAGCGTTGGCCGAGTCCGCCGTGCTGCTGGTGCTGACGCTGGGCGGTGGCCTTGCTGCACTGGCTGCCTGGACCGGATCGTTCCCCGGGGGTCCGCTCGCGCAGGACCTCGGCCTTGTCGTCGCCGTCGCGCTCATCGCCGGTTTGGCCGGCCTCCCCTTCTCGTACCTGCACACGTTCGGCATCGAGGCCAAGTTCGGGTTCAATCGGACGACGCGCGCGCTCTGGTTCGCCGATCTCGTGAAGGGCGTGCTCGTCGGCGCCGCGCTCGGGCTGCCGCTCGTCGCCCTCATCCTCTGGTTGATGCGCGTCGCGGGTCCGTACTGGTGGATCTGGGCATGGCTCGCCTGGATGGGATTCCAGTTCCTCGTCCTGGCGCTCTATCCCACGGTGATCGCGCCACTGTTCAACAAGTTCTCGCCGCTGCCCTCGGGACCCGCACGCGAGGCGATCGAGGCGCTGCTCGCGCGCTGCGGCTTCGAGAACCGGGGCCTGTTCGTGATGGATGGTTCGCGGCGCTCGAGCCACGGCAACGCATTTTTCACCGGGTTCGGTCGCGCCAAGCGCATCGTGTTCTTCGACACGCTTCTCGACCGGCTCGCGCCCGACGAGGTCGAGGCGGTGCTCGCGCACGAGCTCGGCCACTTCAAGCTGAAGCACGTATTCAAGCGGCTCGCCTGGTCCGCGGCGGCCTCGCTCGCCTTTCTCGCGCTGCTCGCGTGGCTCGCCGCGTCGCCCTGGTTCTATGCCGGCCTCGGGGCGCCTCCGGCGCTCGACCGACCCGGCGTCGCGTTGATCCTGTTCTTCCTCGCGCTGCCGGTGTTCACGTTCGTGTTCGCACCGGTCGCCTCGCTGTATTCGCGCCGGCACGAGTTCGAGGCGGATGCGTTCGCGGCCCGACACGCATCCGCGAAGTCGCTCGTCCGCGCGCTCGTCAAGCTCTACGAGGACAACGCCGCGACGCTGACGCCCGACCCGCTGTACTCGTCGTTTCACGACTCGCACCCGCCGGCAGCCGTGCGCATCGCGCGGCTCGATCCGGCGTGAACCGTGCGCATTGCGCAGGAGGATACCGATGCCTCGACTTTTCTTCGTTCTCGTCGCCGCCGCCGTGCTTGCGCCGCCGGGCGTAGCGATAGGGCAGCAACAGCCCGCCCCGTTCCGATCGGGCGATCCGAAAGCCGGGAAGGTGCTGGTCGAGCGCGACTGCATCAGCTGCCACGCAAAGCAGTTCCCCGGCGATCCCGACCGGATCTACCGTCGTGCCGATCACCGGGTCAAGACGCCGGCGCAGCTGCTCGCGCAGGTGCAGGTCTGCAACACGAATCTGGGCAAGAGCTACTTTCCCGAGGAAGAGGAGCACATTGCGGCTTACCTCAACCTCGAGTTCTACAAGTTCAAGCCGTGACCGCATCCGGCACGAGCGGCGATGACCACGGCCTCATCGCCCTGGCATCGTTGCACTGCACGTCGGGCGCCCCACGCTTGGCTGATGCCGAATTGCGTGAGCGGCTTTCGGCACTGCCCGGCTGGGTGCATTCCGGCAATCGAATCGAGAAGACGTTCCGCTTCGCCGACTATTTCGAGACGATCGCGTTCGTCAACGCGCTGGCCTACATCGCGCACCGCGAGGATCATCACCCCGACCTCGGCGTCCACTACGACCGCTGCGTCGTCGCGTGGTCGACGCACAGCGCCGGCGGCGTTACGCTGAACGATTGCGTTTGCGCCGCCAAGGTCGAACGGCTGGCGGCGTGAGCCGGGCAGCGGGGGCCCCCGCGCGTGAGCAACGCGCCATCGACCATGCCGGCTCCGCGGATGTCCAGCGGAGCGGCATTCTCATCGCCAGTCATCGGCGGCATTTCATCGTGCGACATGACGACGGCGAGATCGTCGCCTGTGTGTTGAAGGGGCGCCGCATGACACTGGCCTGTGGCGATCGCGTGTACGTCGCTCGTGTCGCGGGCGGCGCCGCAGTCGAGTCGGTGGCGCCACGAACGACGCTGTTCTACCGCTCCGACGCGTTCAACGAGAAGCTGATCGCAGCCAACGTGGACCAGGTCGTGGGCGTCGTGGCTCCGGATCTCACGATCGACGAGGAGCTCGTCAACCGCTGGATGGTGGCGGCCGAGGCCGAGACCTGCCGCTTCGTGCTCGCCGCGAACAAGTCGGACAAGGCTGGCTTCGATGCGCTCCTCGCGCGGCTAGTGCCGTATGCGGGCTTGGGCTATGCGGTGGTGCCGATGTCGGCGAGGCGCGAGCTCGGCCCGCTCCTGCCGTGGCTTGCCGGCCGGCGCACGGTGCTGATCGGACAGTCGGGAATGGGCAAGTCGACGATCCTCAATGCCGTCGTGCCCAATGCAGCCGCGAAGACCGCGGAGATTTCGGAGGCGCTCTTCGCCGGCCGCCACACGACGACGCATTCAACGCTGTATCCGCTTCCGGCGGAGCTCGGCGGCGGGTGGATCGTCGATTCGCCGGGGATGAAAGGGTTCGGCCTCGTCGCACCTCGCGCCCGACGCGATCGCGAATGCTTTCGTGGACATCCGACCGTTCCTCGGCCAATGCCGGTTCCGCAATTGCCACCACAACCGGGAACCGGGATGTGCGATCCGGGACGCCGTCGCCGCCGGAAAGGTGGCGCCCCATCGAGTCGCGCTGCTGCACACGTTGATCGCGGAGAGCGAAGCCGCGCGCGCGCCGGGTCGATAGCGGCTTTCCGCTCTTGCTAAGGCGCCCAGTTGGCGAGCGTAAGCAGCAGCATCAACAGCAGCCAGAGGACCAGCGCGCGCCACACGAGCCCGACCCCGCTGGGCAGGAGATCGACGTCCGCTTCCTCGCCGGTGCCAAGGTCCGGCCGGTACTCGGGCTCGCCTTCCAGCACCGGTAGCGATCCTCCGAGCATCACGCCGAGTGCGCCACCCCCGCTTGCGAGCAGAATGCCCGTGTGCTCGCCGCCCTCCTGTTCGTACCATCCCCTGGCCTGCGTCCGCCAACAGAACGCAGCATCCTCGAAGTCGCCGACGATCGCGAACGACAGCGCGGTCAGCCGCACCGGCACCCAGTCGAGAAGCCAAAGCAGCCTGCGCGCCGGACCACCGAACGTCTCCCGCGCCCGCGCGATCGGCGTGGTATCGGCGCCGCGCACATCGGCGCGCCATTCGTCCGCGAGCAGCGAAGCCGTGCGATAGAGGACCGCGCCCGCGGGCCCGGGCAGCACCGTGAACCAGAACAGTGTCGCGAATACCTGCCGATACGAGTCGGAGAGGCCACGCTCGATCGCGAGCTTCGCAACCTCGTTGCTCGTCAAATCGGTGGTCACCCCGCCCCGCCAGGCCGCGAGAGCGCGGCGTGCCGCGTTGATGTCGCCGGCGCGAAGTGCGTTGCGCACGCCCGTGTACGCGTGACTGAAACGCCGAAAGCCCATCAACAGATACAGTGCCGCGACGTTCCAGGCGAAGCCGAGCAGCGGATGCACCGCGGCCAGCGCATAGAAGACCCCGACGGCGATGGCGAGCGGCGGAGCGAGCACTGCGACCGCTGCCAGCAGGCCCTGCTGGGCCGTACCGCCGTTGAGTTTCTGCTCGACCGCCCGCGCGTAACGGACGAACAGCTGCTCGAGCGCAGCCCGCCAGCGAAATGCACGCCACTGCTCGAGTCCAAGCGCAGCGAGGACGGCTATCAGGTTCATCGACCGGTCAACGCAGGAATTCCTTGGAGATCTCGCGGAAGCGCGGCGTGCCTGCCTCGCCCAGCCATTCGTAGACGACCATCTCGCGCGTGACGATCCGCGCGCCTTCCTGCTGCATCCGCAGCAGGGCTATCCGCGCATCCGACTCGTGCCGCGAGCTTACGCAGTCGGCGACGACGTAGACCTCCCGCCCCTCCTCCAGCAATTCCAGTGCCGTCTGCAGCACGCATATGTGTGCCTCGATGCCGGCGACGATCACCTGGGCGCGATCGGCTCCGGGCAACGAGCGCAGGCACTGCGCCGCCACGGCCGAGAAATGGTTCTTGGTGGCGATCGCGCCATCCGGCAGCATCGCGCGCACGGTCTTCTCGGTCGGGCCGAGGCCTTTCGGATACTGCTCGGTCGCCGCCACCGGCACCTCCAGCCGCTGCGCGAGCTGGACGAGCCAGCCGACATTGGCGACGACCCGTTCGTTCTCGTGAATCACGGGCAGCAGCTTCTCCTGCAGGTCGAGCAGGAGCAAAAGCGAGCGTTCGGTATCGATCAGCATGGGTCCTCGGTCGGGTTCGTGGGAATGACGAGGCGATGGCGCGTCAGGTCTTGAGCTCTTCGCGATCGCGATACTGCTCGAGCGCCTCGGGATTGGCGAGCGCTTCGACATTTTTCACCGGCAGCCCGTGCACGACGTCGCGTACGGCGAGCTCGACGATCTTGTTGCTCTTCGTGCGGGGGATGTCGGTGACCTGGAGCACTTTCGCCGGCACGTGCCGCGGCGACGTGTTCGCGCGGATGTGCGCCCGGATCCGCTCGGTGAGTGCGGCGTCGAGCACCATCCCGTCCGCGAGCCGAACGAACAGGATGACGCGGACGTCCCCGACCTCGCCCGGCGGCCAGTCCTGGCCGATCACGAGGCTCTCGACGACCTCGGGCAGCTGCTCGACCTGCCGATAGATCTCGGCGGTCCCGATCCGCACGCCGCCCGGGTTGAGCGTCGCGTCCGACCGGCCGTGGAAGATCAGCCCGTCGTGCGCGGTCAGCTCCACATAGTCGCCATGGCACCAGACACCCGGAAAGCGCTCGAAGTAGGTGGAACGGTACTTCGCACCATCCGGATCGTTCCAGAAGCCGACCGGCATCGACGGGAACGGCGCGGTGCAAACCAGCTCGCCTTTCTCGCCGCGCAGCGACCGGCCGTTCTCGTCGTAGACATCGACCTGCATGCCCAGTCCGCGACACTGCAGCTCGCCGCGCCACACGGGCAGCGTCGGGCAGCCGAGCGCGAAGCACGAGACGATGTCGGTGCCGCCGGCGATCGACGACAGGCAAAGGTCGTCCTTCACGCACTGGTAGACGTAGTCGAAGCTCTCCGGCGCGAGCGGACTGCCGGTGGAAAACATCGTGCGCAACTGCGTCAGCTCGTAGTCCTTGCGCGGAACGAGGCAGATCTTCTTGGCCGCGTCGATGTACTTGGCCGAGGTGCCGAAGTGCGTCATGCGCTCCGCTTCGGCGTAGTCCCACAGCTCCTTGCCGCGGTTGATGAACGGCGACCCGTCGTAGAGCAGCAGCGTGGCGCCCGCTCCGAGGCCGGAGACGAGCCAGTTCCACATCATCCAGCCGCAGGTCGTGAAGTAGAAGAGCCGATCGCCGCGCTTCAAGTCGCCATGCAGCAGGTGCTCCTTCAGGTGCTGCAGCAGCGTCCCGCCCGCGCCGTGGACGATGCACTTGGGCACACCGGTCGTGCCCGACGAATAGAGGATGTAGAGCGGATGGTCGAACGGCAGGCGGACGTAGTCGATCGGACCCGCCGCGTGGCGGCGCGACGAACTCGTCCCAACTGACCGCGTTGCGCATGCCGCCAAGGTCAAGCGCCGGCTGCCCGGTCGCCGCCAGGTAGGGAACCACGACGACACGCTCGACCGTCGGCAGCCGGGCCGACGATCTCGGCGACCTTGTCCGCGATCGGGAGCGGCTTGCCGTTGTACCAGTAGCCGTCGACGGTGAACAGCACGCGCGGCGCGATCTGCCCGAAGCGGTCGAGCACGCCCTGCACGCCGAAGTCCGGCGAGCAGGACGACCAGATCGCGCCGCGGCTCGCCGCACCGAGCATCGCGACGATTGCCTCGGGCATGTTGGGCAGATACGCGGCGACGCGATCGCCCGCGTCGACACCCGCCGCGCCGAGCGCTGCCGCAACGCGCGACGCCGTCGCGACCAGCTCGGCATGCGACACGCGCCGCTCGAGCTTGTCCTCGCCGCGGAACACGAGCGCGTCGCCGGCATCGTCCGCGGCCCGCCGCGCGAGCAGGTTCTCGGCGAAGTTGAGCTTCGCATCCGGAAACCATTTCGCGCCCGGCATCCGGGACGCGTCGATGAGCGTACGTGCGCCGCGCGTGCCGATGACGCCGGCGTAATCCCACATCGCGCGCCAGAACGCCTCGCGCTCGTCGTTCGACCAGCGCCAGAGCGACCCGTAATCGGGTAAGGCCTTGCCGGTTGCCGCGGCGATGCGTTGCGCGAAGTCAGTGATGTTGGCCCGCGCAACGCGCTCGGGCGATGGCTGCCACAGCGGGCTTGGCGTCGTCATGACTTCGATCGGCTGCGTTGGACGGGTGATCGCGCGGGGTCAATCCGACTTTGCGGTTGCCGTCCGGCCTGCGTCGAGCGCGCGCAACGGCGCCGCCACCGACTCCGGCAGCGGCGACGCTGCGCCCGCTGGCGAGGTCGACCCAGACGATCTTCGCCGCGCCCTCGGCGTACTTCCTGCCGTTCATGCGGAGCTCGTAGTAGCTGCCGACGCTGCTGCGCCCGGGTTCGCCGAGATACATCCTCACCTCGACTTCGCCGGGGTAGACAAGCGGCTCCAGGAACGTGCAGCTCGCATTGACGATCACCGGACCGGTACCGTCGTAGGGCTGCGTCTCCGGGTCGAGTCCATAGACCCACTCGATGCGTGCCTGCTCGAAGTAGCGGAAATAGACCGTGTTGTTGACATGACCGAGCAAGTCCATGTCGCCCCAGCGGATCGGCTGGCGCGACGTGTGGACGAGCATTCGCGGTTTGTGCGTCATGGCCTGTGATCGGGAGCGGGTGGAACCGGGCGAACGCGCGGCGGCCCGGCGCCACTGCCGCATACGTCGATGAGCCGGCTGGTCGCGTCACTCCCGGGACGACGGGCCCACATTATACAATCCACCATCGGGAGCGCTGGCGGCTCGCCCAGGGGAAGGAGGACGATCGTGCAACGCGAAGCGATGGAGTACGACGTGGTGATCGTCGGCGGCGGACCGTCGGGCTTGTCCGCAGCGATTCGGTTGAAGCAGCTCGCCGCGGAAGGGGGCAAGGAAGTCTCGGTCTGCGTGCTCGAGAAGGGCTCCGAGGTCGGCGCGCACATCCTGTCGGGCGCGGTCATCGATCCCAAGGCCCTCACCGAACTGATCCCGGACTGGAAGGAAAAGGGTGCGCCGCTGACGACGCCGGTCACCGAGGATCGCTTCGTGGTCCTCACCGCGAAAAAGTCGTATCGCGATCCCGCACTGGTCGATGCCACGGATGCTGTCCAACCACGGCAGCTACATCGTGAGCCTCGGCAACGTCTGCCGGTGGCTCGGGCAGCAGGCGGAGGCCGCGGGGCGTCGAAATCTATCCGGGCTTCGCGGCGGCGGAGATCCTCTACAACGACGACGGCTCGGTGCGCGGAGTCGCGACCGGGCGACATGGGCATCGCGAAAGACGGCTCGCACAAGGGCGAATACCAGCCGGGGATGGAGCTGCACGCGAAGTACACGCTGTTCGCGGAAGGCTGCCGCGGCTCGCTCTCCGCAGGAGCTGATGAGGAAGTTCAACCTGCGCGACGGCGTCGACCCGCAGAAGTACGGCATCGGCATCAAGGAACTTTGGGAGGTCGCGCCGGACAAGCACCACAAGGGCCTCGTCGCGCACAGCCAGGGCTGGCCGCTCGATTCGAAGACCGGCGGCGGCTCGTTCATGTACCACTTCGACGAAAACCTCGTCGCCGTCGGATTCGTCATCCACCTCAACTACGAGAATCCGCACCTGTCGCCGTTCGACGAGTTCCAGCGCTTCAAGACGCATCCGGCGATCCGCGGGACGTTCGAGGGCGGCAAGCGGATCGCGTACGGCGCGCGCGCGATCAACGAGGGCGGGTTGCAGTCGGTGCCGAAGCTCGCGTTTCCCGGCGGCGCGCTCATCGGTTGCGCGGCCGGATTCCTCAACGTGCCGCGCATCAAGGGCGTGCACAACGCGATGAAGACCGGCATGCTCGGCGCCGAGGCCGCGTTCGCCGCCGTCACGGCCGAACCGCCAGCACGACGAGCTCACCGCCTACCCGGAGGCGTACCGCAAGTCGTGGGTGTACGACGAGCTCTACAAGGTGCGCAACGTCGAAGCCGGGCCTCGCCTGGGGCATGATGCTCGGCACGATGCACGGCGGCCTGCAGATGTGGCTGCACGATCTCAAGCTGGGCTGGCTCGTGCCATGGACGCTCAAGCACCACAAGGCCGACCACGAATGCCTGCGGCCGGCGGCGGAGATGCCGAAGATCGACTACCCGAAACCCGACGGCGTGCTCACCTTCGACAAGCTCTCGTCGGTGTTCCTGTCGAATGCGAGCCACGAGGAAGACCAGCCGGTGCACCTGCAACTGCGCGACCCGTCGGTCCCGGTCAACGTCAACCTTGCGCTCTACGACGGACCCGAAGCGCGCTACTGCCCCGCCGGCGTCTACGAGTTCGTGGCGAACGAAAATGGATCCGGGCAGCGGCTGCAGATCAACGCCTCGAACTGCGTGCACTGCAAGACCTGCGACATCAAGGACCCGCGGCAGAACATCCACTGGGTCACGCCGGAGGGCGGCGGCGGGCCGAACTATCCGAACATGTAGCCCGCGCGGGGAAACAGGTTCGCGCGTCGCCGTCGCGTCCCAGCTACTTCGACTTTTGCTCCGACCAACTGCGCAACGCGGCGAGCATGTTCTCGACATGCTTGGTCGGATTGAGGCTCATGTAGTGATAGATGATCTTGCCGTCGGGAGCGATGACGTAGGAGATCCGGTTGGCGTACTCGGGCCGCGTCTGCAACACGGCATCGTAGGATTTCATCACCGTCTGCGCCTGGTCAGACGCAACGGGAAACCGGTTCTGGCAGGCCTGGACGGAGAACTTGGACAGCGTTTCGATGTCGTCAGCCGAGACGCCGACCACGGATGCGCCGAGTGCTTCGAATTGCGCCATCGCTTCGGCAAAGTTGTGCGCCTCGATCGAGCAGCCCTCGGAATACGCGGCCGGAAAGAAGTAGAGCACCACGGGTCCCTTCCGCAGCGACTCGGCCAGCGAATACTTGTACACTTTCCCGGCGAGCGCGGCCGGCGTCGTGAAATCCGGCGCGACCTCTCCGATATCCAGGGCGGCCCGGGCCGGCAGCGCCATGCCCAGCGCGGCCAGAATCAAGGCGAGAAAACGATTCATGTCGACCTCCGTCAGCACCGCGGCGATCACCGTGCTCGAGGCCATTCTCGCGGGGGTGTTCGGATCACGCAAGCCCCGCCGGGTGCGCCTGGGTGGCAGCCGGCGCCACCGGCCGAATCCGGTCGGAAGAACCGACGCCCGAGTCGGCACGTCGCACGGGCGCGATTGCGTGTTGGGCGCGCTCGTGGCAACGCTCGCATTGGGCGGTTGCGGGATGCTTCCGCCCCTGCCCGAGCGACCGCACGCTGCCGCGATCGTTCCCGATCCCGCGAGCCCGCTCGTCCGGATCGCGCGGGAGTCGAGCCCATCCCCGGAGCTGACCGGATTCCGGCTGATGCCGCTCGGAAGCTATTCGCTGGACGCACGGATAGAGCTGGCCCAGCGGGCCCGGCATTCGCTCGACGTCCAGTACTACCTGATCCAGAACGACAAGACCGGCCGCCTGTTGCTGCGCAATCTGCGCGACGCGGCCTTGCGCGGCGTGCGCGTGCGCTTGCTGGTCGACGACCTTTATACGTTCGGCGGGGATCCGCTTTTCGTCGGGCTCGCCGCGTTCCCGAATGTCGAGGTCCGTCTTTTCAATCCCTTCTGCTGCGGCCGCGATGGCCTGCTGTCGAAATACGTCGCTTCGCTGCCGGAGTTCGGCCGGCTCAACCACCGGATGCACAACAAGCTCTTCATCGCCGACGGCGCGATGGTCGTCGCCGGCGGACGCAACATCGCCGACGAATACTTCATGCGCAGCATGACGGACAACTTCGTCGACATGGACGCGTTCATCGTCGGCGCCGTAGTGCCGCAGCTCGCGGCCATTTTCGACGCCTACTGGAACAGCCCCTACGTGTATCCGGCCGAACTGATCATCGCTGCACCGCCGGATCGCGCCGAACGTCGCCGTGAATTCGACCGGCTGGTCGACGACGGCGAGCAGATGATGGCGGTCGAATTGCCGCCGATCGACATCCTGGGCTACGGCCCGATCAGCGAGGACCTCGACGCCGGGCGCCTCGGCTTGAATTGGGGGAAGGCGCAAGCTTTCGCCGATCCCCCCGCCAAGGTCACCGCGACGTCCGACGATATGGCGCGGTCGATGAGCGTGACGATGAGCGTCATGGACCTCGTGATGGCGTCAAAGCACGAAGTTGTCATCTCATCGCCATACTTCATTCCTGGGCCGTTGGGCGTGCGGACCTTCGGCGAGTTGCGCGAGCGCAACGTGAAGGTGACGATCCTCACCAACTCCCTCGCCGCGAACGACGAGCCGCTCGTGCATACCGGTTACTCCCGCTATCGGGTCGATCTGCTCAAGAGCGGCGTCGACCTGTACGAGTTGAGCCCCACGCGCATCCAGCGCAACAAGCGGCTCATGTTGCCCGGCACGTCGCTCGGGCGCCTGCATGCCAAGACGGCGGTGATCGATCGCTCGGTCGTCTTCATCGGCTCGATGAATCTCGACCCGCGCTCGGCGAACAAGAACACGGAGCTCGGCATCATCGCCGAGAATCCGCAGCTCGCGAGGGAAGTCATCCGGGTCATCACCATCAGCAAGCTGCAAAGCGCCTATCGTTTGCGGTTTGCGCCCGATGGGGCGAGCCTCGAATGGCTCACGATGGATGACGAGGGCGAGGTCGTATTGACCGAGGAGCCGGACGCCACCGTCTTTCTGCGCCTGCAGAACCTGTT
This sequence comes from uncultured beta proteobacterium, assembly GCA_963809965.1. Lineage (GTDB taxonomy): Bacteria > Pseudomonadota > Gammaproteobacteria > Burkholderiales > Casimicrobiaceae > CAIWHR01. The sequence goes on along the minus strand of CAWELU010000059.1, from coordinate 10,436 downwards.
GCTCGGTCCCCTCGTGCCGGAGGATCAGCTTTGAGTGCGGCGGAGTCTGGCAATGACGGATTCGCGAGGTGCGGCTCCGACATTCGGACCTGAACGCGGCCGGGCCCGGCGACCACATCGCTGACCCAATGCTCAAATGATGACCTGGTTCCGATCGATTCGGAACAGCACGATCAGAAGGCCGATCGTTGCGATCACCAGAAATGCCGGGCCGAACAGCCAGAATACGAGCGGAACCGCGACGAAGAGTGATCGGATTCCGACCGCCATCATGTAGCCTGCCCGGTTGAGGCGGCGGGCGACCGCTTCCGGCGCCAACGCGTCGTTCCCTTCCCGGAGCTCCCTGGGCACGTTGATCATGAACAGGACGTGGTTGGTGAGGCGAATGGCCATGGTGAACGCGAAAAAGGCCACAAGAAAGTCCGCCAGCAGGCACATCACTTTGAGGCTCCACAACTCGGCGGACGGCGGCCCCAGGTAATTGACCGCGTGCCAGCTGCGCGCAATGCTGTCCGCCTGCCCCGAGAGCGTGAGCGTGCCAATGATCAGCAATGTCGCGGTCGAAACCATCAGGATGCCGACCATGATGAAATTGCGCAGGGTCTGCACGGCCATCACGTCCTTGGACGGATTGGCCATGACGTGCTCCACCCACAGCCGCCGCGCGGACTCGTTGACGAAGTGGATGGAATAAGCCGGATTCTGGCGCACCCGAAAGCGCAGGTGGAAGTAATAGGCCCCGATCATGAAGACGCTCACGGCCAGGGCCAGGAGATCAGGCCCCAATACGCGGATCCATTGCTGATCGAACCAGGTTGCGGCCACGGCTTGTCTCTCCTTTGATCGGCGCCCTCTCGCGTCCCGCGGTCAACTGACGGAAAACGACGCGAAAAGCATGATCTCTCGCACGATCCGGTTGCCATTTTGTTTGGGGTCTGGATCAGCTTACGAGTCCGGTCTTGGTGCGAGCGCAACGCTGATCGTAGTACCCTGCTGTGGGGCGCTGCGAATCGTGAGGACTGCGCCGATCAGTCGCGCCTGCTCACGCAGGCCCGCGAGGCCGTAGTGTCCAGGACGCGGTGCATCTGCGTCAAAACCGACGCCATCGTCGGCGATAGTCAGGGTCAATCCGTCGCCGTTGGGCGACGCATGTAGCGAGAGCGTAACGCGAGTTGCGCCGGAATGCCGTTCGACATTGCGCAGCGCCTCTTCGGCAATTCGAAAGAGTGTTTCCGCCCGCTCGTCGGCAAATGCACCTGCCCGCGCATCGCTCGTGTAATCGACTGGAATGCCGGTCCGCTCGACGAACAACTCGACATAATCGCCCAGCGCCGCGGCAAGCCCCGCATCGCGCACCGGGTTAAAACGCATCTGGGCAATCGCAGCGCGGGCTTCCTTCAATCCTCTATGGGCCGTTTCCTCGGCGCGCAGCAATTCCTCCCCCAGTGCCTCGGGGTTGGTGGCCGAAATCCTCTTCAGAAGCCGGATCTCCGTGAGCATCGCCATCATCGAATGCGCCAGGGTGTCGTGCAGATCGCGGGCGAGCTTCAGGCGCTCGCGCACCACGGCATCGTAACGTGCCTGTTCCGCCATTCGCTCGATCTCGCGGGTCCGTGCCGCAACGCGTTGATCCAGCTCGGCATTCAGGGTCTGCAAGGCGCCGCGTTCACGCTGCAGCGAAGCGAGCAACCCGTCCAGTGCGCGTCCCAACCGTGCCGCTTCGTTCCGCCCCGGAGGAACCGTGATGTTTTGCATTGCGCCGGTTCGGACAGCGTCGGCCGAGCGCGCGATTGCTTCCAAGTCGCGTGCGACGCGGCGTGCCAGCAGCGCGCCTAGCAACGCGGCGAGCAAACCCAGGCCGACCAGGACGGAAGCGATCTGACTTTGCAGGGCTCGCGCGCCCAGCGTAGCATCCGGCAACGGCTGAAGCACCACGACCCGCCAGCCCAGAGCATGCAGGGCGTCGGACGTTGCTTGCTTCGCGCGCGCGACCAGGTATCGGCCACCGTCATCCAGACGTTCGACACGCGACTGCCATTCACCGCCGGCGCTGCGCACATTGCCTGCAACGTTCGGTGCAATAGCGTCGGTCGCTCCAAGAGCGCTCTTCCAGCGCTGCCCAATACGATTTGCCGGTCCGATCAGCACCGTGCCATTTTCGCCCAGCAGCAGCGCTTCGGTACCGGCCGATCCGAGTTGCTCCCCCTCAAGACCATTCGCGAGATCCTCCAGCCAGCGTGCGCCCAGTTCCGCCGCGATTAGGCCGACGTAGTCTCCCTTGGCATCGATGATCGGCGCGATCAGGTATGCGACGGGCCGAGATGGGCCGTCGCCTGCGGGCGACGGAGTCTTTGTCGGCATCGGCACCAGTCGTACATCGCCGACTCTCACTCCATTAAGACCTGCCGTGAACCATGCGGCGAGCCCTTCGGGAAGTGGAGGCTCGCTGTGCGTCTCGGCGGGAAGGTTTCCCGCGCTCGTCGCGACTCGTCCGTTCCAGCGATGGGAACGAGCCTTGCGTCACGTGCGGAACTTTGTCCGAGTCCTCGGGGTCGGACCTGGCGGTTGCACCGATCAGGTCCCCGCCGAAGTCCAGTTTTTCGCGCAATCAATCGGTAGCGTGGGGTCGACCATTTCGTCCCCAGTCGGTCATTCCGTCCAGCATCTCGCGAAGGAGGTCGTAATGAAGATCGCAAAGCGCCCCCACTTGCTCCGGCATACCGGCAAGAGCGCATCGACGCCGGTGCTCGGCGCCCAAGACCCGTCAAAGGCGATTTTATCGGTGCCGGCGATCGTGGCGGGCGCGTTTGGCAAACTTGATCTCAAGCGGCGCGCCCGTCTGCTGGGCCGCTTGCTCGGTTCCGTCGGCCCGTTGGCGCTTGCGGTAATCGGCGGTGGGGTATTTGCCAAGTTTCTTCCCAATGCTCGATTGCCCGACGTGCCAGTTTCGTTCGAGGACGCCGCACTCGCGACGTCCAGCCAAGTGTATGAACTTGTGCGCTATGTGGAACAAAGCAATCCGAACCTCATCGAAGCTGTGTTGACCGCGCTATTGCAGGATGGGGCCACGATGACAGCGCTTGGGGCATCGATCGTGGCCGTTGCGATCAAGCAGATCTCGAATCGAAGAGGTACGGCGGCCACGTCGCCCGCCAAGAGGTGAAGAACAGCAAGCGCTTGGACGATGACCGGATTCGACAATCCGCTGCAGACGTGGAACGCGAGATATGCGCGCGAGGACTTCCATTTCGGGGAAGAGCCGAATGCATTCGTGCGCGCCCATGCGGATTGCATCCGGCCCGGTCAATCCGCTCTGTGCGTCGCCGATGGAGAAGGTCGCAACAGCGTCTTTCTGGCCGAACGGGGAATCGAGGTCACGGCCTTCGACTTCGCCCCCAACGCTGTCGCGAAAGCCAAGCGCTTGGCAGCGCGCCGAAGGCTCCACGTTGACAACCGTCTTGCCGACATCTTCACCTGGGATTGGACCTCCAAGACCTACGACGCGTTGGTGGCGATATTCATCCAGTTCCTGCCTCCCGAACTCCGGGAGCCGGTTTTCGCCGGAATGAAGAGCGCGGTAAGCCCGGGCGGCCTGATTCTCCTGGAAGGCTATCGGCCCGAGCAGGTGGACTACGGCACTGGCGGGCCGCCGCGGCGCGAGAACATGTACACGCGGGATTGGCTGGAAAGCGAGTTTCGCGATTGGGATGTTCTCGAGCTCAACGCCTATGACGCGGTGATACACGAGGGCCAAGGCCACAGCGGGATGTCGGCCCTCATCGATCTCGTAGCGAGAAGGCCTTCGGGGGCGCTGCAACGCTGACGGTAGCGAAACCGATAATCGGCGCGACATTGAACGCAGACGGGACAAAATCCGATGACATCAATCGACAAGACGGCGATCAACGACCTGGCGGCCAGCTTCCAGGGCCAGCTGATCCGACCCGACGATCCGACGTACGACAGCGTGCGTCAGATCTGGAATGGCCACATCCAGCGCAAGCCGGCGCTCATCGCCCGCTGCTCGGGTGTGGCGGACGTCATCGCGGCGGTTCGATTCGGTCGCCAGCACGAGCTCAGACCTTCGGTGCGCGGCGGAGGACACGCGGTTGCTGGCCATGCCATCTGCGACGACGGCCTCGTCATCGATCTCTCGGCGATGACGGGCTCGCGGGTCGACCCGCTCGCGCGGACCATCCAGGTTCAAGGGGGGTGTCTGAACTCGCACCTCGACCGCGAGAGCCAGGCATTCGGACTTGCAGCGACGGGCGGCATCGTCAGCCACACCGGCGTGGCGGGCTTGACGCTCGGCGGCGGGATCGGGCACCTCATGCGCAAGTTCGGGCTGACGATCGACGCGCTGCGCTCGTGCGACGTCGTCACGGCTGACGGCGAGTTCGTCGTCGCCAACGACCGGGAGAACGTCGACCTGTTCTGGGGCCTTCGCGGCGGCGGCGGCAACTTCGGCATCGTCACGAATTTCACGTTCGAGCTTAACCCTCTGGGCCCGACGGTGCTCGCCGGCATGGTGGCGTGGCCGATGGACGACGCGCCGCTGGTGTTGCGGTTCCTTCGCGAATTCGTCGCGGACGCGCCCGACGAAGTCGGCAGTCATGGCGAACCTGCGGCTTGCGCCGCCGCTCCCGATCATTCCCGCCGCGCTTCACGGCAAGCCCATCGTTGCCCTCGTCGCCATCTACGCCGGCCCGGTTGAAGAGGGCGAGGAGATTCTCCGGCCCCTGCGCGGGGTCGCGAAGCCCGTCGTGAACGCGATCGCGCCGAAACCCTACGTGGCGTATCAGAAGATGTTCGACGCCGCGCTGCCGCACGGTCGGCACTACTACTGGAAGTCGCACAAGCTGGGGCCGCTCACCGACCCGATCATCGACGTGATCGTCGCGCACTGCGCGCAGATCACGTCGCCGCTGTCGGCGGTGCCGATCTTTTCCTTCGGCGGCGCGGTGGCACGCGTGCCAGCGGACGCCACGGCATTTCCGAACCGTGACGCCGCGCACGACATCAACATCGTCGCGTCCTGGCTTCCCGAGGATGTCGGCCAGGCCGATCGGCACATCGCTTGGGTGCGTCGGCTCTTCGATGCGCTCGAGCCGCACAGCCGAGGTGTGTACGTCAACTTCACCAGCGACGACGCCGCCGATCGAGTTCGCGCCGCCTATTCCGATGAACAGTGGCGGCGGCTTGCCGCGCTCAAGGCGAAGTACGACCCGACCAACTATTTCCGCAAGAACGCCAACATCCCGCCCGGCCGAACACCCGGTTGACATTAGCTGCCTAGGCAGTAATATTGGCTGCCATGACAGGGAAATTGAGCGCTGGCCGGGGCGCGCGGCGCAGATGCATTTCCGCGTACCCCGGCGACCCGCCCTTCTACCGTGGCGACGAATACCGAGTCGAAGAGAGCATCGGCTTCCTGCTTCGCCAGTTGCGCATTCAGATGGATCGCGCAATCGACGCCGAAATGGCCGAACACGATCTCACCGGCGTCCAATGGGGACCATTGCTCGCAATTCACTTCGGCCTGGGGAACACCGCGGCTGAGCTTGCCCGCGTTGCCTGTGTCGACACGGGGGCGATGACGCGGATGCTTGATCGTCTCGAGGCCAAAGGCCTCGTGCGGCGATCGCGCTGCCCGGTTGACGCGCGGGTCGTACGCCTCGAATTGACCCGTGCAGGCAGTCGCCTGTGCCGGGATATTCCCTACGGCCTGTCACGTGTCTTCAATGGGCTGCTGCGTGGCTTCACCGCACAGGAGCTCGCAACCTTCAAATCGATGGTCCGCCGGATGCTCGCCAATGCCGAATCGAATTGATGCCTGCAGGGCGTTCGGTCATCGCCACGAACTTTCGTCCGTGGCAGCGCGACTCGCAAACATCCTCCTGCCCGCATTGGTCGCCGTCGCCACGGCAATCACCCTTGCCTCGTGCGCCAATATGGACGGCGCACCGACGCCCCACCGCACCATCGACGTCGCCACGCTCGGCGCGAAGCCGGGCGCTGCGGAATGGCCGCGCGAGGACTGGTGGCGCCGTTACGGCGACACGCAGCTCGATGCGCTGATGGCGGACGGCCTTGCCGGCAATCCGTCGCTCGCCACAGCGCAGGCGCGCACCGCACGGGCCGCGGCGGCGGCCGGTGTCGCGCGGTCGGCACTGTTCCCGCAGATCGGGGGCACCGGCGCGATCACGTACCAGCGCTATTCCGAGAATTACGTTTTCCCGCCCCCGCTCGCGGGTAGCTGGGAGACCGACAACCGCCTCACCCTCGATTTTGCCTACGAGATCGACTTCTGGAACAAGAATGGCGCGGCGCTACAGGCCGCTTTGTCGCAGACACAAGCCGCCGCGGCCGACGCCCAGGCGACGCGCGTCCTGCTGACCGCCAACATCGCCCGCACCTATTTCAACCTGCAACGACTCTTCGCCCAGCGCGAGGTCTCGCGTGCAGCCATCGTGCAGCGCGAGGAGGTCGTACGCATCACCTCGCAGCGCTTTTCGGCCGGGCTCGATACCAGGGTCGAGGTGAAGCAAGCGGAAGCGGCGCTGGCGACCGTACGCACTGAGCTTGCGCAGTACGACGACGCCGTCGCCGTCGCGCGGCACCAGATCGCCGCTTTGGTCGGCGCGGGACCGGAGCGCGGCGAGACGATCGCCACGATCGGCAACGCGCGCGTGCCGCGCACCGTGCTCCCCGCGACGGTTCCGCTCGACCTCGTTTCGCGGCGACCCGACATCGTTGCGTCGCGCTGGCGCATCGAAGCCGCGGGTCAGGAGGTCGAAGTCGCGAAGGCGATGTTCTATCCCAATGTCAACCTTGTCGCGTTCGTCGGGCTCAGCTCGATCGGAGTGTCGAAGCTTCTCGACACGAGCAGCGGCGTCGCGGGTGTCGGTCCGGCCCTGCATCTGCCGATCTTCGAGGGCGGACGCCTCAACGCCAACCTGCGTGGTCGGCAGGCGGATCGGGATGCCGCCGTCAGCGTCTACAACCAGGCGGTGATCGACGCGGTGCGCGACGTCGCGGACGCGTTGTCGTCCATCAATCAGCTGTCGAACGTCGCATCCGAGCAGGCCCGGGCGCGCGCCGCGACTACCGATGCCTACAATCTCGCGATGATTCGCTACAAGGCGGGGCTCGGCAACTATCTGACCGTCCTGACCGCGCAGACGCAGCAACTCGTGCAGGACCGGCTCGACGCCGACCTCAGGGCGCGCGCATTCGAACTGGACGTGAACCTCGCGCGGGCGCTCGGCGGCGGGTATGTCGATGCCGCGCCGATGAACATCTCCGCGGTGATGGATGCCGGCAGCCGGCGCTGACGCGCCCTCTTCCGTCCAGGGAAACCGGATGCCTGCTCCGAACACGGACCACACCCCGCGCAAGGCGGAGCGCCGTCGGATGTTGTTGATCGCGGGCGGAGTGTTTCTGCTCGCAGGTCTCGCGTATGGTGGCTACTGGACGCTCTACTCACGCCACCACGAGCGTACCGACGACGCTTATGTCCAAGGCAACGTCGTGCAGATCACTCCGCAGATCGCGGGCATCGTGCTTTCGGTCCATGCCGACGACACCGACTTCGTGAAGGCCGGTCAGCCGCTTGTCACGCTCGATCGCGCCGATGCCGAGATTGCGCTGGAGCAGGCGCAGGCGGCACTCGCGCAGACCGTGCGCGAGGTCCGCACGATGTATGTCAGTAACGCGACATGGGCCGCGAACATCGCGCAGCGGGACGCGGAGGTCGATCGTGCCAGAACCGAACTCGCGCGCGCTCAGGACGACCTCGCGCGGCGCATGACGCTGGCGGACTCGGGTGCCGTGAGCGGCGAGGAGATGAACCACGCACAATCGGCCGTCACCAATGCGCGCGGGGCGCTGGCCGGCGCCGAGGCAGCGGCGGCGTCGGCGCGGCAAACGCTGGCGACCAATCAGGCACTTACCGAAGGCACGTCGGTCGAGAGTCATCCGAATGTCGAGCGCGCCGCGGCCAAGGTGCGTGAGGCCTATCTCGCCTACGCGCGCACGACGTTGCCGTCGCCGGTGTCGGGCTACGTCGCCAAGCGCACCGTCCAGGTCGGACAGCGCGTCGCCGCCGGCGCAGCTGCTGATGTCGATCATCCCGCTGGATCAGCTCTGGGTCGACGCGAACTTCAAGGAAGTGCAGCTGCGCCGGATGCGGATCGGGCAGCCGGTGCAGCTCACCGCGGATGCGTACGGCAGCACGGTCGAGTATCACGGGACGGTCATCGGGCTCGGTGTCGGCACTGGCGCTGCCTTCGCCCTCCTGCCCGCACAAAATGCAACGGGCAACTGGATCAAGATCGTGCAGCGTCTTCCCGTGCGCATCGCCCTCGACCCGAAGGAGTTGGCCGAGCATCCGCTGCGCCTCGGGCTGTCGATGGAAGTCGATGTCGACGTGACCAATGACACCGGGACCACGCTCGCTGCGGCGCCGCGCACCACGGCGCCTTACACCACGGCGGTGTTCACGCATGATGCGGAAGAAGCCGATGCCCTCGTGAAGAGGACGATCTCGGCCAATCTCGGCGTGGCGCGGAACGCGAACGGTGTCGCTTCGGAGTCGCGTGCGCGACGCGGTGCGTCGGTCACCGAGGCGACTTCGCATGCGGCGCCTCCGACGGCGGCGGCGGCGAAGGGCCCGTCGCCCGCGCCGCTTTAGGCGCTCGGCCGACCCGCCGCTCGATTTGCGAGCGCCTGCGCCGCATGAGTACTTCCGCAACGGTCGCCAATTCTCCCGGCGGCCCCCCGTCCGGCGCCTCCGCCCCACTTGCATCCCCTGCGCCGCTTTCGGGTCTGCCCCTCATTGCCGGCACGCTTGCATTGTCCGCGGCGACGTTCATGGTCATTCTCGACACGTCCATCGCGAACGTGTCGATTCCTGCCATCTCGGGCGACGTCGGCGTAAGCACCAGCCAGGGAACGTGGGTCATCACGTCCTTCGCAGTGTCCAATGCGATCGCGGTGCCGCTCACCGGCTGGCTTACCCAGCGGTTCGGGTCGGTGCGCCTGTTCTTGCTTTCGGCGCTTCTCTTCGTGGTGTTCTCGTGGCTGTGCGGGCTGGCGCCCAACATCGAGACGCTGATCGCATTCCGGGTGCTGCAGGGGCTCTTCGCGGGGCCGCTCATCCCGTTGTCGCAGGCGCTTGCTGCTATCGAGCTATCCGCGCGAAAAGGCGGGCATCGCCCTGGCCATGTGGTCCATGACGACGCTGATCGCCCCGGTCGCGGGTCCGCTCCTCGGTGGCTGGATCACCGACAACTTCTCGTGGCCGTGGATCTTCTACATCAACGTTCCCGTCGGCCTCTTGGCGGCATACCTGACGTGGAGTATCTACCATCGTCGCGAGACGCCGACGCACAAGCTGCCCGATCGATACGGTCGGCCTGGCGCTGCTCGTGATCTGGATCGCGGCGATGCAGATCCTGCTCGACAAGGGCAAGGAACTCGACTGGTTCGAAAGCCGCACGATCGTCGCGCTTGCGGTCATCGCGGTCGTCGGCTTCGTCTTCTTCCTGATCTGGGAATTGACCGAACAGCATCCCGTGGTGGACCTGCGGCTGTTCGCCGGGAACAATTTCGCGATGGGGACGCTGACGCTGGCGATTGGCTACGGCGTCTTCTTCGCCAACGTTGTCATCCTGCCGCTCTGGTTGCAGACACAGATGGGATACACGGCGACCGACGCGGGATACGTCTTGGCTCCCGTCGGCTTCCTCGCGCTACTGCTCTCGCCATTGGTCGGTCGCGGCGTCGGGCGGGTCGATCCACGCTACATGGCCATACTCGCGTTCCTTCTGTTCGCGCTGATCAGCTACATGCGTTCACGATTCAATGCGCAAGTGGACATGGGCACGCTGATCGTACCGACGATCATTCAGGGTGCTGCGGTGGCGTTCTTCTTCATCCCGCTCGTCACGATCACGCTTTCTGGGCTGCCGCCGGAAAGAATTCCGAGCGCCTCCGGCGTGTCCAACTTCGCGCGGATTACGGCTGGCGCATTTGGCACATCGATTTCGACCACGCTCTGGGACAATCGCGCGGCGATGCACCACGCCCACCTCACGGAGGCGATCAACACCGGCAATCCCGCGGCGACCCAGGCGCTGTCCAATCTCCAGGCATCCGGCTTCGACAGTTCGCAGAGCCTCGCGCTACTTGACCGCCTGATCAACGTCCAGGCGCACGTGCTGTCGGCCGACGACATCTTCTACGGCTCGGCCGTCATCTTTCTGATGCTGGTGCCGCTGGTCTGGATGACGCACCCACAGAAGACGAGTGCGGCTGACGCGGGCGGAGCGCATTGACGGTTGTGCAGCGTCGATCCTGCAGCTCGTCGGCCATGTCACGGACTGCGACCGACCGCGCTTTGCAGTGCCGCAAAATCGGGGCGTCGAACCCCGACG
>CAWELU010000058.1:0-6906 GCA_963809965.1 uncultured beta proteobacterium | reverse complement strand
AGCGGGAAGCTCAACGACAGCAACGGGTCGAACTGCTACCGTTAACGATCGGCCAGACGCGGCCATACAGCGAGGTCGCTGATAGCCGTCGGGAAGTGATCGGCCTTTCCTCGACTACGCAGGCCGGCGGACGGAGCGAGAATCACTTCGGCTCGATCTACATCGACGGCAAGAAGGCCGGGCAGATCCATTACACGGTCGACTACGGCGAAGGGGGCGACGTCGAGACGCTCCGGACACGCGCCTCGCTGTCGATCCTCGGTGTCAAGGTGTTCAACTTCGAGCAGAACCTCCACGAAGAGTGGCGTCGCGGCGAGCTGCACCAACTCCGCGGCCGTACCGACGACGACGGCAAGATCTACGAGGCCGCGCTCGACCGTGGACCCGAACTCTACAAGGGCGCGCTCAACGGCAAGCCGGTCGACTTGCCCGGCAAGGCTTTCCCCGCCTCGGTCTGGCACTACGCGATCGTGGACCGGTCGCTGCTCTTCGATCTCAAGGTGTTCAAGCTGATGAACGTGAAGGGCGCGCGCTCGGAAGAAACGCTCACAGTCGCGAACAAGAAGATCCCGGCCGAGCGCTTCGACTTCTCGGGCGACTGGCAGGCCACCGCGTGGTTCGACCGGAACCGACGGCTCGCGCAATTCAAGCACGTGGTCGACGGCCACGAGGTCGTCGTGCAGGTCGACGAGTGACGGCGCCGTACTTTGCGTCGCTCGTCTGCCGGCTGCTGGGGGTCGGTCTTTGCCGCTCGTACACTTCAACACTCGGCGCCATGCTTCTCCCGACGCCCGAGCGGGATGGTTCAGGAGCAGGCGACAGAAGCGGATACGCGGATCGGGGGCTGATCGGCGAGTATCGACCTGCCCGCAGGTAGTCGTACACGGCCTGCCTGCTGATCCCGTAGTGCCGCGCGAGGTCTACCTTCGCGGTCCCTTTCTTCGCCCTCGCGCGCAACTCCTGTGCCTGCATCGGCGTGAGCTTTGGCTGCCCGCCTTTGTAGACTCCGCGGGCCCGACCGGCTTCACCGCCAAGAGCGAGATGCTCTTGACGCCGAACTTCCCGCTCGCCTTCCGCGCGTTGTCCGAGATGAACGCGTACGGCGTGTTCTCCGCTTCGCGAACGACGCGCAGCCCGGCCGCCGCGATGAGTCCGCGATAGTCGTCCCGTTGCGCGGCACCACCGATGCAGGTCTGCATTGCAGGTGACGGCGTCGGGAAGGCGCACTTCGGTGACGATGTCGGCGAGCGCCAGCCGCCCGCCCGGACTCAGCAGGCGAGCGGCCTCTCGGAACACGTTCGCCTTGTCGACCGCGAAATTCACGACGCCGTCGCTGATGACGACGTCCGCCGTGCCGTCTGGGGGCTGCGCAAGGCCGGCGTGCCGTAAGTGCATTTGATGACCGACGCAACCGACGGCGATCGCTTGACGCCTTGTTCACACTGCCGACGCTGGTATCTGTCACGGCAAACCATGCATCAAGGGCACGCGCATCATGGTCGCCGTGATCCTCGACAATCTCGCCGACGGCATGGCGCAGGAGAAAATGGTCGCCCAATACCCGCCCGCTCATGCTTGGCGATGTCAGAGCGCGATCAGCTACGCGGCTGCGCTCGCTCGCGAGGAGGAGCTCATCCCGCCGCGATGAGCCCCGCGCAATACCTTGACGAGAGCGGCCCACCCCAGCCTGCTCGCGTCAGCTGCTAGCACGCCGAAGCTGTAGATGAGGTGACCGTCTGCCTGCGGCCCAGGAGCGGTCGTAGCGCCTCGTCCGCCATAGCGGTCATCACCGGGCCCAAGGCCTGGGATTTGCCTCATTCTGATCGCGAGCAGGTACGTCCCCGTCAGCAGACCGGGCGACGGCCGGATTGAGCGCCAGCTCGCGTGTTAGGCCGGCCAGATCACCGTGTTGGCCGTGCGATAACGTACGAGAGGAAATAGCCTTCGTGCAAACGCAAGATGGATTCGCCCGAGCGAAATGGCGTTTGTGCTGCTCACGATCGCAATGACGCGTTGTGCACTGGGGGATAGAGATCGACACAGGCAGACGGCGTTATCTACGATCGCCTGTCTTTGCAAATGGGAAGGCGTCGGAGTAGCGTCGCGTCCACCGAAGGAGGCGCATCGTGAATCGGGATTCGAACGTCAAGGAGCCCATCTCGTCGCTGACGCTTGCCGCGTTGGGCATCGTCTACGGCGACATCGGCACGAGCCCGCTCTACGCGGCCAAGGAAACGTTCCATCCCGCCCACGGCATCCCGCTCACCGTCGAGAACATCCTCGGCGGCGTGTCGGCGATCTTTTGGGCGCTGATGCTCGTCGTCACGCTCAAGTATGTGATCCTCATCATGCGCGCCGACAACAAGGGCGAGGGCGGCATCATGGCCTTGCTCGCCCTTGCCTCGTCGGCGATCAAGGACCGACCCCGCTTGCGCGCGCCCATTCTGCTGCTCGGCGTGTTCGGCGCGTCACTCTTCTATGGCGACGCGGTCCTCACACCGGCGATCTCCGTCCTGTCGGCGGTCGAAGGGCTGGAGGTCGGAACGACCGCGTTCAAGCCCGTGGTCGTGCCGATTGCGGTCGGCGTCGTCGTGGCGCTGTTCGCGCTGCAACGACACGGCACGTCGGTCGTCGGAAGGTTGTTCGGCCCGATCGCAATGCTCTGGTTCATTGCCATCGCCGGGCTTGGCGTGTACGGCATCCTCAAGAGTCCGCAGGTGCTGTGGGCGCTCAACCCGGTTCATGCGTTCGGTTTCGTCACGCAGCACGGCTTCGCGTCGTTCGTCGTTCTCGGCGCCGTGCTGCTTGCGTTCACCGGCGCGGAGGCGCTCTATGCGGACATGGGGCATTTCGGCAATGCACCGATCCGCATCGCGTGGTTCGGACTCGTGTTTCCTGCGCTCACGCTCAACTATTTCGGGCAAGGCGCGCTTCTGATCGCCGATCCGAAAGCCCTGGAGAACCCTTTCTACCTGCTGGCTCCCGATTGGGCCCTTTATCCGATGGTTGGGCTCGCCACGGCGGCGACGGTGATCGCGTCGCAGGCAACGATTTCCGGCACGTACTCGCTTACCAAGCAAGCGATTCAGCTCGATTATCTGCCGCGCATGAACGTCGCCCAGACTTCGGCCGGCGAGATCGGCCAGATCTACATTGCGGGGGTGAACTGGTTCCTGCTGATCGTGATCGTCGCGGCGGTGATCGGATTCGGCTCGTCGTCGAAACTCGCTTCCGCCTACGGCGTGGCAGTGAGCGGAACGATGCTCGCGACGACTCTTCTCACGTTCTTCGTGATTCGCTACGCATGGGGCTACAGCTTGTTTCTATGTATCGCAGCGACCGGCTTTTTCCTGTTGATCGACGGTGCGTTCTTCGCCTCGAGCCTGCTCAAGGTCGTCGAAGGAGGCTGGTTTCCGCTGGCGCTCGGCACCATGGTGTTCACCATCATGACGACCTGGCACCGTGGAAGGGAGATTGCGAGGGCGAGGCTCACGCTCTTCGGCGTACCGCTCCTGCCGTTCGTCAGTTCGCTCACCGACCATCCGCCTCCGCGCGTGGCCGGCACCGCGTTGTACATGGCGGGCAGCGTGGACACGCTGTCTCGCGCGCTGCTGCACAACCTCGCATGCAACAAGGTGCTGCACGAACGCGTCATCATGCTTACCGTCGTCATCCGCGACGTGCCATGGGTCCCCGACTATGAGCGCTTCGAGGTCAAGTCGCTCGGCCTGGGATTTTTCCGGCTGATCGTGTACTTCGGGTTCATGGATCGCGCGGACGTGGCGAAAGCACTGGAGCTGTGCGAGCCGCATGGACTCAAGCTCGACCCGTCGGAAATCTGGTTCCTGTTGAGCCGATCCACGGTCATTCCGACACGCGGCGGCGGCATGGCGCTTTGGCGCGAGCGTCTGTTTGCGGCGATGGCGCGCAATGCGCGCACCGCCGGAGACTACTTCAACATCCCGGCGAACCGGGTCATCGAGCTCGGCACCAAGATCGAGATATGATCATCGTCGAACCCTGGCAGGTGGGGCAGAGCCGCGGCGATGCGCGTCCGAGAAAGCTACCAACATTCCCGTAAATGTCTGTTTATCGGAAAGACCAAGTGCTTCGCCATCAGTGCTGTAGTCACGATTGAACGAGGTCGACCGTGGTTCTCCACCAATCGAAAATGGGAAAGTCGCGCTGCCGGGCGGCTTTCTGACGACGACGGAAGCGACAACGGATACCCAGGTATTTCAGCGGAGCCGGGATTCGCGCTATCCCTCGGCCGCCGAACGTCTCAGATCGACCGTTGCTGCCGTTGAGCTTCCCGCTGCCAACGGCAGCAATGCCGCGATGGCGGACATTGCGCTGACGCCGGTCAGTGGGCGCTACCGGCCAACAGCAGCCGGGCGTCACCTTTTCTCTGTTCGCTCTAGAGCGGTCGTTGCGTGTGCCCTATCGCTCGGGAGTGATCCACGTAACTGAACTCTGCGGCCCTAGGAGCTGGAATCTGGAGCATACTGCGCGGGCCTGGCAGAAGTGGGCGTTTGGCGTGCGTTGCGCAGACCAGGTGATTCCATGAATCGCTGATTGTTATGGTGACCAGCCGGCACACGTTACTTTGCGTAATCGTCGCAGGCCTCCTGGCCACCTCGCTGAATGCTGGCGCGCAGCGAATGGAGAAGGTTGCGCACATCGGTATATTCTGCTTTATTCGCTGCGAGGGCGGCGCCGGTGTCGATGCGTTCCGCGCTGGGCTGCGCAGCGCCGGGTGGGTAGAGGGCGGTAACCTGCACATTGATTATCGCGCCGCGGGTGGGCGCGTCGATCAGTTGGCGGCGCTCGCGCAGGAGCTGGTCGATCTCAAGCCGGACCTCATCGTCGCCTCCACTCCGCAGACGAGCCGCGCAGCCAAGAACGCCACGTCCACTATTCCTATCGTGTTCCTCGCGGTCGCCGACCCGGTTCGCGTCGGCTTGGTCGAGAGCCTCGCCCGACCTGGAGGCAACGTCACAGGCGTGGCGACGGTGGTCCCGGGCGGCTTCATCGGCAAGTCGCTCGAGGTCTTCACGCAAGCGCTGCCCAAGGCAGTCCGGATTGCTGCTTTGCTCAACCCGAGCAACGAAGTCACCAACGCACTCTTTCCGATGGAAGCGCCCCCCGCCGCGCGGCAGTTGGGGGTGCAACTAGAAGTGTATGAGGTCCGAGTGCCGGAGGACATCGAGCGCGCCATCGATGCCGCGGTCGTAGCAAAGGTCGATGCCCTGTGGGTAGTAGGAGACGCTATCCTGCACAACCCGCCGCAGCGCGTCCCGAACTTGGCGATGCGCGCAAGACTTCCCACGATGTATCTGATCCGGGAATTGGTCGACGCGGGCGGGTTGATGTCATATGGACCCGATTTCATCGAGTTGAATCGTCGCGGCGCCATCTACGCCGACAAGATCCTCAAGGGCGCCAAACCGGCAGATCTTCCGGTCGAGCAGCCCACCAAATTCCAGCTGGTGATCAACCTAAAAACTGCAAAGGCGCTCGGGTTGACGATTCCGCAATCGCTACTGGCGCGAGCGGACGACCTGATTCAGTAAGCTGTCGGCGTGTGATAGCTCGTAGTGGCTCGGGCTAGCCCGCGAACGTCCGCTCATCCGGCGCTCGACAGGCGGCAACGGGTCGTTCACGCTCATCCGCTCGCCGGCGTTGAATGACGGCACTACGATCCGCAGCAGCCCTTCACACGTCGATGGGTGCCCTGCGTTGTACAGCGGCCGCTCGATCAAATCGCGTCAATGCCGGCAGTCGACCCTGAGCCGTCGGCCACGATAGCCCGAAGCAGACGTTGAATCCTGACGAAGCAGTCGTTCAGATCGCTGTTTCCATCCTGGCCGGCGCGCTTTGGCCTCGGATTGATCGGCAACGATGCCGCATCGGAGTCTTGCCGCCCGTCGACAACGAAGTTCACTCCACCCGGACGGAGGCTTTTCCGAGCGATAGACCCCCAGCGCTCGGTCTCGTTGCGAAGTAACACCCGAAATTCGTCCGGACCTTCCGTCGCGGGCTCTGCGCCCATGGTAGAAAAGACCTTGTCGGATTTCCGAGTCGGAGAGCGATTTCTGCATCGCGCGGTGCAACCGCTGGATCACTGTAGGCGGGGTTCCGGCTGGAGCGAGCAGTCCAAACCACGTGGACACGTCATAGCCCGCGAGCCCGCTTTCGCTCATCGTCGGCACATGGGCGACAGTGGAGATCGGTGTGAAGACGTGACGGCAAGCGCGCGGAGCCTCCCCGCTTGCACGTATGGCAAGACGTACGGAAGGCTCTGCGACGCCATGTGAGCATCGCTGTTCAGGAGTGCGACGATGCCGTCGGACGTCGTCTTCTGCGGCACGTGCACGATATCGACACCGGCCAGGGACCTGAATAGCTCCCCGTCCAGATGCACCGAGGTCCCAACGCCCGGCGAAGTGTAGTTGAGCTTGCCCGGGTTGGCGCGACACCACGCGATAAGCTCGGCAATGCTGCGCGGCGGCGCGCTCGCGTTGACGACGACGACGTTGTTGATGCGCGTCGCGAGCGCGATGGGAGCCAGGTCTTTTTGCGGGTCGTAGCCAAGATTAGGATAGACGCTAGGGTTGATCGCCAGTGTCGCGGCGCCAAACGACAGGGTGTACCCATCGGGTTTGGCCTTCACCACGTATTGATTTCCGATGTTGGTCCCGAATCCGGGCCCAGTTCTCGACTACCGCGGCTGCCCCAAGGTCCCTGGCGAGACCCTCAACTACCGTGCGCGCCACGAGGTCGAGCAAATTTCCGGTCGGCGCGGGAACTATCACGCGCGTATGGCCCGTTCCGGATAGTCTCCAGCAGTCGCCCGGGCCGACAATCATGGCGACCGGCACCGAAACCGACGCAACCGCTAGTGTG
>CAWELU010000057.1:0-136418 GCA_963809965.1 uncultured beta proteobacterium | reverse complement strand
TACCGCCTGAAGTTCAGTTAGTTCTGTGTTGCGCAAGAACTGAGCTTGATGCCGTGACGCGCGCGCGCGTGGCGACACTGCTGAATGAGGACATCGACTGGTTCCGTGTCGTGCACCTCGCCTTGGAACACCGGGTCGTGCCGCTTCTTCACCAAAGCCTTGCATCGCTGGACCCGGGCGGCGTCCCGGCGGAACTCATCGAGTCGCTGCAACTCTACCGCGCCACGGCTACCAGAAATAACCGGAGAGCGATGCAGGCGCTGTTGGAGATATTGGAGGGATTCGCACGTAAGGGGATTCATGGAATTCCGTTCAAGGGACCCATTCTTGCCTTGGCAGCATATGGGCGGCTCGACCTACGACAGTTTTTTGATGTCGATCTGCTGGTCCGCGAGCCGGACGTCAAGGGTGCGCGGGAGGTGCTTGAGGGTCTGGGTTACGCGGAAATCGTCAAGCGTCTTACTTGGGAGACCGAGTTCCGGCGTGCCAATGTCGCAGTCGACCTGCATTGGCGCATCGCACCAGCACAACTGGAGCAGTATTTCATCGGCTTTGATTTCGATCTCGCGGGTGCCTTCGCCCGACGTCAATCCGTGTTGCTGCTAGGCCGCGACGTGCCCTGCCTTGACCCCGAAGACACGATTCTCATGCAATGCCAGAGCTCCTCAAGAACGGGTTCAACCGATCGCTCGCGCAATTGCGGTGGGTTTGTGATGTTTCAGAGCTGTTGCGCACACAACGCGATCTACAGTGGGACGTTTTGTTGGCCCGCGCGACTGCCGCGCGCAGCCGTCGGGCGCTTCTGCTGTGCCTCGATCTCGCGCGCACATTGCTCGCTGCGCCGCTGCCGGATGTGATTGTGCACAGTATCGACCAGGATCCAGTAGTGGCATATCTCCGTCGTCGTTTGACGCGTCGCTATGTGGCAGTGGAAACCTGGCAGTCCACGTCATTGGCGGCGCAGTTCCTGTGTGCGGGTCTGGTGAAGGAGCGACTCGTCGACGCGTTACCCTACTTCAGGCGTTGTCTGGACAGCGTGATCAAACCGAATGACAAGGATCGCGAATTAATCCAGTTGCCGCGCGGACTCCAATGGCTCTACTACCTGATACGTCCCATGCGGCTTTGCCTCACTCGTTGGCGCCCTGCTAGCGCACGTAATCAATCCGGCGCAGGATGAGACTTCACCATGTTCGATCCCTTCGCCGAATTTCGCGCACAACTACGCCCCTACGCCGATGTAGCATTCGTGGCAGCGCTTCGGCACCGGGGATTCCCGCGGGCGCTCTCCGGACGGCGCGGTGTGGCGAGGGCGTCCCGCGAACGCCTGTCCGGACCGCGGGTACGCGAGGGGCCCCGAGGCCCGCTACGGGTTCCCCTAGTCGCGGCTTTCGAGCAGGCGCCGCGCGTCGTCGCGACAATCGTCGCCGATGTCGGCGACTTCCCCACGGTGCAAGAACCGGCAGCGCAGGGTGCCCGCGGGGTCGCTCTCGAGCGACAGCTGAGCGATGGGCACGACTTGCTTCGTACCGTCGGCGAAAGTGCACTCGACGGCGCCCACCGGCGCGCCGCCTGTGAACGGCGACGCGTCGTCCCGCCGCAGGGCGACGATCTGCGGATTCGGCGGCCCGCCAGTATCGCCCGTGCCGAGTGCGAACATACCGACCTGCGCCTCGTCGCGCGAATCGACGCCGAGAAGCTTCGCCGTGGCGAAGCTCCGGAAATGCACCGATCGCGCACGACGCGAGCCCGAGCGCCGTCGCCGCCAGATACATCGTCTGGTACAGCGCCCCGGTCTCCATCAGGATCGCGTGGTAGGGCATGCCGCGGTATTTCCAGCAGGTTCGCGCAAAAACGGCGGTGACGAGGAACAGCACCGCAGGGTGGCCTCTCGCCTGAGGCGCCATCCGGTGGCACGCCATCTCGACCAACCTTTCGCGATGCTCACGATCGCTACCGATCGCCTCGAGGCAATGGCCGAACGGGCGATAGTGATAGATGCCTTCCGGCAGCGTTTCTACGTTATAGACGACCGGGTAGATCTCGAGCGGATAGCGGGCGCCGGCGCTCGGGTAATGGCGCATCGAAACCCAGCCCAGGCCCGGCGATTCGCGCAGTGCATACGCTCGCGCCGCAAGTTCGAGAAACCGTTCGAATCGAGGCCGCTCCAGCGGGTCCGCACCGAACACGCGGTTCGACCGGCGTCGAACGAGGCACTCCGTGAAACCCACGTCGTCAATCATCCTGTCGTGCATCCGCAGCGCGAACGTCGCGCCGCCGCGAGCAGCCTTCGCCGGAGAAGGAATTGGTGTGGTGGTGTCGACGTCGTCCGCGAAGTAGCCGCCTTCGTTGACACCACGATGGAAGGCGAGCTCCACCGGCTGGAGGCGATTGCGAAAAGGGTCGGACGCGACCCATTGTCGGCGTCGCGCACCGGAACGAGCACCTTCTCGTCGACGAGCATCGTAATCGCCGTGCGAGCGCCTTGCGGGGTGCGGGTGATTATGTCGTCCAGCGCAGCACCTTCCGAGGCCTCGAACAGCGCTCGGAGCAGGTCGGCAGTGATCTGGAAGCGGCTTCCGTAGAGGCCGTTGACGAGCTGCGCCGTCCTGCCATCCGGGTCCATCCAGAAGACGCAGTATGGGGAAAGCCGGTAGCGCTCGTCAGCCATGCGCGAACCCTTCACCAGAACGGATGCGGCCAAGGATTGAGCTCGTCCAGCGTGCGCCTGCGCGTCGCATAGCCCCATTCGTTGCGCGACCGTCACCA
Source organism: uncultured beta proteobacterium (assembly GCA_963809965.1). Classification (GTDB taxonomy): domain Bacteria; phylum Pseudomonadota; class Gammaproteobacteria; order Burkholderiales; family Casimicrobiaceae; genus CAIWHR01. The sequence continues at coordinate 133,649 of CAWELU010000057.1, read as the reverse complement.
CGCGCTCGCCTCCGAGCGCGCGACAGGTGGTGGCCGCAGTTGAGCGGCTGCAGTCCCGGTATCAGCACGCTGGACCGCGTGGAGCCCGAGGTCGCACCAGCGGGGGTGACGTGCAGTCGACGACGATCACCGGATAGCCGTTCGCGGCCAGCCGCGCGACCAGAAGATCCAGTTCTTCCCGCCGACCGAGGCTTGTCGGCTGCGTAGGCGTGCGCCTTGCCCCAACTGCCGAGTAGCGGCGCCGAGCCGTCAGGAACGTCCGCGCGACGGATTCCGTTGCTCCGCCTGGTAGTAGGCGACGTGTTCGGAGAAATTCTCAAACGTGCTGCGGATCGGCGTCCGGCATCGCCGCACGTTCACGAGGTGATTGCCGTCCACGAGATAAGGCATAAAGAACTGGGACGACTCCACGGTAGAGCTTGGCAGAGTGCGCACTGGCGCGTCGACGCGACGCCACCATGTCGATCAGGAAGAAGTCCGGGTTGCGGCGGTCTCGCAGCACCGCGAGCAGCACCGGAATGCCGAGGTCGGTGCTGATGTCGACATGCACGAGGTGGAGTCCAGTCGTTCAGCGTACCACGGACGGACCACGGATCAGGGCTCCCGCGTCGAGCACCAGGCGAGGCAGCGACAGTTCGTTCAACCACGTTACCATCAGCGCGTCGCGCTCGACAGTTTCGTAGATGCCGTTGACGATCGCCTGATGCACGCTGGTATGGCAGGCGGCGCCATTGCTGTTGGCGCGGTAGATTCGGGTCGAAGGCGAGCTGGCGAAGACCAGATCGAACGCCACCAGTACGGGCGCTCCGGAGGCGAGATCGAGCCCCCAGATCCAGTCGATGTCCGCGTCGGGATCGAAGCGGCGCAGCGGAAAGCCCGGCTGCGCGTACTGCATTTCGGCAAACAGCGGGAAGCGGCGGGGATCGAACGCGTCGCGCGCGACGTCGGTGTATCGCGACTTCACGACGCGATGCGGAGGGCAAAACGACATTGCGAATACGCGCTCGAGTCCCTCCACCAGCGAAATCGCCTCCGCCGTTCCGGCATTGACGAAGTCGAAGCCGACGGTGACCTGTTGCGAAGGCTCGACTCCGAGACCTCCCCGCCCCAGCGTCGGCACGAAATGCGCGTTGGCAAGCGGATTGTCCTTCGGAGCGACGCCGCGTGCTCGGAAGAATTGCCGGACCGCGTTGCGCTCGACTGGCGATCGCTCGTCCGGCGCGTCGAACAGAGCGAAGTGTTTCCCGGTCAGGGTTCGCAGCCGCGAGAGCAGCGTTGCGATTTCGCCCGGCGCACTGGGTGCGCGAAGACACCGGTCGCGCCATTGCATGACCTCGGCACGCAGTTCACCTCTGTCCGCGGGCGCAGCCGGAATGCATACCGGGCATGCGGGATGCTTGCGGACCAGCTCGACCGTGACGCCTCGGCTGTCGAAGTCGAAAGCCGTCGCCAGACCGTCCGCAGGCCGTAGGCCTTGCGACACTTCGAGCGCCTTGCAGACAGCGAGAGTGACGAGGTTCGCCGTTGCATCGATGTCTTCGGGGTCGTAGCGACGCGACGCCGACATTCGGTTCGATGCATCAAGGCCCAGCGACAGATCAGTCTCGGTGTGAAGCCGCGCGCACTCGGGGCAGCCCGGACGCCACTTCGGATCGGTTGCCCGGGAAATCGAGCGCGACGACGGCTGTGTGCTCCGTCAATCGACCGACGACCGAGGACACTGCTGCTTCGCGGCAGATCCGCACGAAATTCGCGGTTGCGTTGTCAGCGCCATCCGCGCAATGGACGGCCACGGCCATGCAAGCGAGTGCCGCTGCTGGCATCGCGTCGATCGACTCTAGATGAGCAACCGCGATACTGCCCCGACGCGATAGTCGTTCGGCGACAGACGTTGTCAGCGCGCCACGACCCACGACGAGGACGTCGATCGGCATGTGCTCAGACCCGTGACAGCGCCGAGACATGCCGCGCCAGAGTGCGTAGGGAGTGTTCTAAACACTCTGTTCTGCACAGATCGCCCACTGTGTGTGCGTCCGTGCCCGGCTTCGCGCGCGCGGCCGCGATATGGGAATGCGCGAGCGCACGCGGCCGACCCGACGCGAAGGGAGCGCTGGCGTCGCTCCCCGATTTGGGATATCGTCAACTGCGCTCGACCAGTACGGGGTGAATCATGGACCAGGACGCGCCGCAGTCGACTTCGCCGCAAGAAACTACTGAGGCGGACGTTCGTCGGGAGTTTATCAAGAAGTTGGGCAAGGCCAGCGCCGTGGCACCGGCGATCGCATTGCTCATGGCCGCAAATTACAAGGACGCGCAGGCGATAAACGGAGGAGGGTCGGCTCCGGCGGCTCCGGCTCGTCCTGACCATCCGCCGTCCGTTGCACTTTTCACCAGCACCTCGTTGACCCGCGTCGGGCTGTCGTTCCACCCGGCGCTTGCGGCGTGGCTCGACCACCCGTCGAACGGCGTCGAGTGCGTCGAAGTTCTCGCCGAGCGCTTCTTCGGCGACGCCAGGGGACTGGCACGCGTCCTGCGCGCCCGCTATCCACTCGTCGTCAGAAGTCAGACGCTGTCGCTCGCGTCCCCTGAGGTCGATGGCAGCGAGCTGGCGTCGCTGGCATCGTTCGTGTCGGAGATGCGCTCTCCGTGGGTCAGCGACCACTTGGGATTCCGCTATGCACCGGGCATCGACTTCGGTGGGAGCTGCCCGGTCGTCCTGAACGGCGTAACGCTGGACATCGTCGCCGATCGAGCCCGTCGCGTAATGGAGGCATGCGGCACACCGCTGCTGATCCGCAACCTCGCGTCGCCGCTCGTCATCCGCGGCTCAATGTCGGAACCCGCGTTTCTCAACCGGCTCTGCGAGCTTGCCGGCTGCGGTATTTCGCTCGACGCGACCGCGCTGCTCGTCAATGCGCGGAATCATCGCTTCGACCCGCGCGGCTGGCTGGACGAAGTCGATCGGTCGCGGATCGTGCACGTGCATGCAGGCGGATGCCGCGAGGTGGACGGTCGCTGGGACGACATGCACGACACGCCGATCGACGACGAACTGTGGGCGCTGCTCGCGCACGCGCTCGACGGATGCGCGGTCGAGGCCGTGACCCTGCAATGGGAGGCAAGGTTTCCGCCGTCGTCATTTCTCGAAGCGGAACTGCGGCGCCTCAAAGCGCTCGCCGGTACCCATGAGCCTGCCGGCGGCGCGCAGTAGGCACCGGGCAGCGCCGTTGCGTACGACCGGCGACGGATGCCTATTCGTCCTGGGTGAGGAGGGGGTCTTCTTCTCGACGCCGCGGCAGGAACTGTACGTGTTCAACTCCTCCGCCGCGCTGGTGTGGTGCTGCATCGAGGCGGGAATGCCGGAGGAGGACATCGTCGGCTACTACGCTGAAGTCCTGGGCGTTGCTCGTGCGAACGCGCGGGCGCATGTGGCGGGTGTTCTCGATCAGTGGTGGGGCGCGGGATACATCGAACGGCCCGCGATTCTCCCGGAAACGGCATTGCCGTTCACAACCGCGCTTGCGCGGCTGCTCGTCAATCCGCGGCTGCGCGCTGCGTTTTCCGAGGATCCTTCCGGGACGGCGCAAGATCTGCGCGTCGCCGCCGCCGACTGTGCCGCGTTCGTTGCGTTGGACCCGTCCCAGCTCGAAGCGCAGGCGAAGCGGCTGCGTGAACGTCACTCGCGGCGAAACAAGCCGTCGCCCTGGACCGACACGTTGCTCACCACAGCTGTCGACGGCGAGCGTACGCCGCTGGATTTCGCGCTGGACGCCAGGCTGCTACGCGTCGGCGCACCGGTCGTCGAACGATACTATCGGATGCTGACGACCGAATTCCGCATTCGATTTGCCTCCACGGCGCAAGCCGATCGTGTTCATGCCGCGCTCGCGCATCTCAAGGTCGACGCGCCCGCGGGTGACCCGGTGACCTACGATGTAGTCGAGACCGACGCGGGCCACGTCGTCCTCGACGATCTCGTACCGCGCGGCTATTGCCGCGATCTGCTCCAGCTCACGCCGGTAATGAAGCAGCTGGTGGCGCAGACCGCACGCAACCGGCACCGCTGCTTTCTGGAAGTTCACGCCGGTGTCGTATCCAACGGCGATGCCTGCATCCTGTTGCCGGGCGCGTCCGGCAGCGGCAAGTCGACGCTGACGCTCGGCCTTGTGCTCGCCGGATTCGATTATTTCTCCGACGAGGTTGCACTGCTGGAGGAGGAGACGCTCGACATCCGACCGTTTCCGCTGGCACTAGGGATCAAGCCCGGCGTCATGCAGGTGCTCGCACGATTCTGCCCGGAGGCGGCCGCGATCGACGTTCATTTGCGCGAGGACGGGAAGCATGTTCGCTACCTGGCACCGCCGGCGCACCGCCGTGTTCCGGCCGACACCACGCGGCCCGCCCGCTGGCTGATCTTTCCGCGCTACGAGGAGGGCGTTCAGACCGAACTCAGGCCCATCCCGAATTCCGAGGCGCTGCGTCGTCTGTTGCAGGAATGCACGATGTTGCCGCGGCTCCTCGACGAGACGCGGGTCGAGAATCTCGTTCGGTGGATGCGTAAACTGGAATGCTTCGAGTTGCCGATGAGTTCGCTCGATGAGGCCGTTGGGCTCGTCCAGCGTCGCTGCATGCCGACTTCCGGGAACGCGTGACTATCAATTTGGGTTGCTCACGTAGCAGTAGCGCGCCGGACGCCGCAAGTGGTCGTCTCGCGGCAGGGTTGTTCTTCTTGGGTGTCGATCAAGAAGTACTCGTGTTACCGACCCCCAAGCAATGTCACCTAGAGAACACCGCTGGAAAGCCGCTCGACGTACCGCGCGACGAGATCAACTTCGAGATTGACGCGCGCGCCGGGAGTAAGCGCGCCGAGCGTCGTGACGGCGAGCGTGTGCGGGATCAGGTTCACCTCGAAGCGCGCGCCGGCGACCTGGTTGACGGTGAGGCTCACGCCCTGGACGGCGATCGACCCCTTTGTCGCGATGAAGCGCGCGAGCGCGGCGGGGGCTTCGACCACCAGCCGCCAACTGCGCTCGTCGGGTTCCGTGCCGGTCGCTGCCGAGTCCACCGGCGCGAACTCGACGACCGAGCCCACGCCGTCGACGTGCCCGGTCATCAGGTGCCCGCCGAGGCGATCGGCCAGCCGGAGCGCCTTTTCCAGGTTGACGTCCGCCGTGCCGTCGAGACCGGCCGTGCAACGCAGCGTCTCGGCCGAAACGTCGAAGGCCAGCGCATCCGTCTCGATCGCCACCACTGTCAGGCAACAACCGTTGACCGCGATGCTGTCGCCCACTGCGACGTCGGCGACGTCGAGCCCGCCGGGCGCGACGACGAGCCGCAAGCCGTCGCCCTGCGGCGCGACGCTGGCGATCCTGCCGACCGCCGCCACGATGCCGGTGAACATCAGACCTCCCTTCCGGTGACGCGAAGACGCAGCCGCAGATCCGCGCCGATCCGCGTCACCTCTTCGAACGCCAGCGGGACGCGGTCCGCGAGCCGCGCGATGCCCGCGGGCAACTGCGCCATGCCGAGCGCGGGATCGAAAACGAGACAAGGCGCCAGATAGACGAGCAGCTCGTCGACCAGCCCCGCGGCAAGCAGCGCGCCGTTGAGCCGGGCGCCGGCCTCGACATGGACCTCGTTGATCTCGCGCCGGCCAAGCTCCGCCATCAACGCGACCAGGTCGACGCGGCCGGCGGCGTCCGGCAATGCGAGGACTTCGGCGCGATCCGACCAGGCGGGATTGCGCGCGCCCGCGGTGACCAGCAACGCGCCCTCCCCCGCGAGCACCAGTGCGTCCGCCGGCGTTTCCGCGTGGCGATCGACAACCACACGGCGCGGCTGGCGCGTCGTCGCGATCGCACGCACCGTAAGCTCCGGATTGTCCGAACGCACCGTGCCGATGCCGGTGAGGATTGCGCAGGCACGCGCCCGCCAGCGATGCCCGTCGGCGCGCGCCTCCTCGCCCGTGATCCACCGCGACTCGCCGGACGAGAGCGCGGTGCGGCCGTCGAGGCTCGCGGCCACCTTGAGCCGTACCCAGGGTCGTGCGCGGGTCATCCGCGAAACGAAGCCGATGTTGAGTTCCCGCGCCTCGCGCTCGAGAAGACCGGCCTCGAACGCGATGCCGGCTGCCCGCAATCGCTCGGCGCCTCCCCGCGCCGCGGTGTTCGGGTCAGTCATCGCGGCAACGACTCGCGTGACGCCCGCGGCGATCAGGGCTTCGGTACACGGCGGCGTGCGCCCCGTGTGATTGCAGGGCTCGAGCGTCACATAGATCGTCGCGCCACGCGGGTCGACCCCGCGCGTGGCGGCATCGGCCAAGGCGTTGATCTCCGCGTGCGCGCCGCCCGCGCGTTCGTGCCAGCCCTCGCCGATCGCTACGCCGTCCTTGACGATGACGCAGCCGACGCGTGGATTGGGCGTCGTCGTGTAGAGGCCGCGCTCCGCGAGTGCCAGCGCCTGCGCCATGTGCACCCGGTCGGCGTCGGTGAAGGCGGCCATCGCGAACGGGAGAATCCCGCGAATGCCGACCGCTATCTGCGGCCGCGCTTCGCCGGCGCCTCGACTTCCTTCAGCGCGTCCCGGAAGTCGGAGACGTCCTGGAAGCTGCGGTAGACCGACGCGAAGCGGATATAGGCGACCTTGTCGAGCTTGTAGAGCTCCTGCATCACCATCTCGCCGATCTGTCGCGAGGGGATCTCGCGCTCGCCAAGCTGGAGCACTCGGGCCACGACGCGATCGACCGCCTGGTCGACGTACTCGGTGGGCACCGGGCGCTTGTGCAGCGCGCGCTGAAAGCCGTTGCGCACCTTGTTGACGTCGAAATCGGAACGCGTTCCGTTGGTCTTCACCACCTGCGGCAGGCGCAGCTCGACCGTCTCGTAGGTGGTGAAGCGCTTCTGGCAGCCCGTGCAGCGGCGGCGGCGGCGGATCGAGTCACCCGGCTCCGAGACCCGCGAATCGATGACCTGCGTCTCGGTGCTGCCGCAGAAGGGGCACTTCATCCGTAAACTGGAAATTTCCGCGTCAGCGCGCCGACGCTGGTGCGCACGTGCGCGATCGCCTTGTCGCTTTGTGGCGCGTCGAGCACATCGGCGATCAGATGACCCAGTTCCTCCGTCTCGAGCTCGGTGAATCCACGCGTCGTGATCGCCGGGCTGCCGATGCGGATGCCCGATGTCACGAACGGCTTTTCGGGATCATTCGGAATCGCGTTCTTGTTCACGGTGATGTACGCCTTCGACAGTGCCGCCTCGGCATCCTTGCCCGTGATCTTCTTCGCGCGCAGGTCGACCAGGAACAGGTGGCTGTCGGTTCCACCCGAGACGATGCGCAAACCGCGCTCCTGCAACACCTTCGCGAGCACCCGCGCATTCACCAGCACCTGCTCCTGGTAGCGGCGGAAATCCTTGGAGAGCGCCTCGCCGAACGCAACCGCCTTCGCCGCGATCACGTGCATCAGCGGCCCGCCCTGCAAGCCGGGGAACACGGCGGAGTTAAGCGCCTTCTCGTGCTCGGCCTTCGCCAAGACGAAGCCCCCGCGCGGTCCGCGCAGTGTCTTGTGCGTGGTGCTGGTGACGAAATCGGCGATGCCAACCGGACTCGGGTAGACATCCGCCGCGACGAGCCCGGCGTAGTGCGCCATGTCGACCATCAGCAGCGCGCCGACGCTTCGCGCAATTTCCTCGAAGCGCTCCCACTTGATGACGCGCGAATAGGCGGACGCGCCGGCGATGATGAGCTTCGGCTTGTGCTCGTGCGCGAGACGCTCGACGCACGTCGTAGTCGATGAGCTCGGTCTCCCGGTGGAGGCCATACGGCACGATCCTGAACCACTTGCCGCTGATGTTGACCGGCGAGCCGTGCGTCAGGTGTCCGCCGTGCGGCAGCGACATCCCGAGGATCGTGTCACCCGGCTTCAATGCGGCAAAGAACACCGCCTGGTTCGCCTGCGCGCCGGAATGCGGCTGGACATTCGCCGCTTCCGCGCCGAAGAGCTTCTTCGCGCGGTCGATCGCCAGTTGCTCAACGACGTCGACGTTCTCGCAGCCGCCGTAGTAGCGCTTGCCGGGATAGCCTTCGGCGTACTTGTTGGTGAGCTGCGTCCCCTGCGCGGCCATCACTGCCGGGCTCGCGTAGTTCTCCGAGGCGATCAGCTCGATGTGCTCTTCCTGGCGGTGGTTCTCGGCGGCGATGGCGGCCCAGAGTTCCGGGATCCGCCTGCGCGATGGTGTGGGAGCGACGGAACATGGGGGGAACCGCAGGGGGTTTGCGAAAACGCACATTCTAGCACCCGCGGGACGGCGCTCCGCGGCGGCTCCCCCGCCCGGATCTGCCGCCGCCGCCAGGCCCCCGCGCTAGTGCGCCCGGTCGAAGAATCCGCATATAATCCCCGAGCCACAGGGCCGGCGTCCGTGCCGGCCCGTTGCCGGTCCCACAAGAAGAAGCGCGGCCGATGCCGTCGCGCCGCCAGTCGAAACGGAGGCACCGTGAATGCTCTGCTCGCCCTCTCCCGCCTGATCGACGGTCTCAACGCGCGCATCGGCCGCAGCATGATCTGGCTGGTGCTGGTCGCGGTCATCATCAGCGCCGCCAACGCGATCATCCGCAAGGCGTTCGACATGAGCTCGAATGCGTTCCTCGAGGCGCAGTGGTACCTTTTCTCGGCGATCTTCCTGCTGTGCTCGCCGTACACGCTGCTCCGCAACGAGCACATCCGGATCGACGTCATCGCCGGGCGCCTCTCGAACCGTGCGCAGACTTGGATCGACGTGTTCGGCACGGTGTTCTTCCTGCTGCCGATAGCGCTCATCATCACCTACCTCTCGTGGAGCGTGTTCGTGCGCTCGTGGGACATCAACGAGATGTCGGCCAGCGCCGGCGGGCTCGTCGTCTGGCCGGCGCGGCTCCTGGTGCCGGTCGGCTTCTTCCTGCTGGTGCTGCAGGGGATCTCGCAGCTCATCAAGCTCGTCGCACACCTCCGCGGGCTCGGACCCGACCCGAACGAGAAGCACGATCCGATCGAAGACGGAGAAGGCGCTCGCCGAGGCGATCCTCCGCGAACGGGGAGAGAAGGCATGAGCTACCTGACGAGGGGCCCCGCGCATTTTGCGGGGATCGGCAGCAAAGCGAATGCCTTCGGAGGCCGACGCTCCGACCCTTCGATGCCGCGCACGCAGGTTCGAGGAGGCCGAGGCATGAGCTCCCTGACGCAGGGTCGAGGAGGCCGAGGCATGACCGCCTTCATCGCCGCCAACATGGCGCCGCTGATGTTCGCGGCGCTGGTCGTCTTCCTGCTGCTCGGCTACCCGGTCGCCTTCGCGCTCGCGGCGAACGGCATCCTGTTCGGCCTGATCGGCATCGAGCTGGGCCTGCTGCAGCCGTCGTTGTTCGGCGCGCTGCCCGAGCGGCTGTGGGGCATCATGTCGAACGACACGCTGCTCGCGATCCCGTTCTTCACGTTCATGGGGCTGATCCTCGAACGATCCGGGATGGCCGAGGACCTGCTCGACACGATCGGGCAGCTGTTCGGACCGATTCGCGGCGGCCTCGCGTACGCGGTGATCTTCGTCGGCGCGCTGCTCGCGGCGACGACGGGCGTCGTGGCGGCGAGCGTCATCTCGATGGGCCTGATCTCGCTCCCGATCATGCTGCGCTACGGCTACGACCGGCGGCTCGCCTCGGGCACCATCGCCGCGTCGGGCACGCTCGCGCAGATCATCCCGCCCTCGCTCGTGCTGATCATCATGGCCGACCAGCTCGGCCGCTCGGTGGGCGACATGTACGCCGGCGCCTTCATTCCGGGCATCGTGCTGGCCGGGCTGTACGCCGGCTTCATCGTGCTCATCTCGTTCGTCAAGCCGGAATGGGTTCCGGCCCTGCCCGAGGCGGCGCGCACCTTCCGCGAGCCGGACGGTTCTCCCGGGACTCGCTCGCTGTCGATCCTCACCGCTGCTCGCCGTGGCCGCCGGCGTCGCATTCTGGTACCTCTACTTCAATCAATACAAGCCCGACACCGCGACCGACGAGCGGATCGTGCTCTGCGCGAGCGTCGCGGTGGCGGTCGCCTTCTTCGCGCTCGGTCGTCAATCGCGTGCTGAAGTTGGGCCTGCTGTCGCGGATCGCCGAGCGGGTAACGTTCGTGCTGATCCCGCCGCTCGCGCTGATCTTCCTCGTGCTCGGCACGATCTTCCTGGGCGTCGCGACGCCGACCGAGGGCGGCGCGATGGGCGCGTCGGGCGCGCTGATCATGGCGCTCGCCCGCCGGCGGCTCGACTTCAAGCTGCTGAAGCAGGCGATGGAGTCGACCGCGAAGCTGACCGCGTTCGTCGTCTTCATCCTGGTCGGCGCGCGGGTCTTCAGCCTGACGTTCTACGGCGTCGACGGCCACAAGTGGGTCGAGCACCTGCTGTCGGACCTGCCCGGTGGCGCGCTGGGCTTCCTGATCGTCGTCAACATCCTGGTGTTCCTGCTGGCCTTCTTCCTCGATTTCTTCGAGCTGTCGTTCATCGTCGTGCCGCTGCTCGGGCCGGTCGCCGAGAAGCTCGGCATCGACCTGATCTGGTTCGGCGTGCTGCTGGCCGTCAACATGCAGACGTCGTTCATGCATCCGCCGTTCGGCTTCGCGCTGTTCTACCTGCGCAGCGTCGCGCCGGCCAAGGAGTACCTCGACAAGCTCAGCGGCAAGATCATGGCGCCGGTCACGACGATGCAGATCTACTGGGGCGCGGTGCCCTACGTGATCATCCAGGTGATCATGATCGGGCTCGTCATCCTGTTCCCGCAGATGGTGATGGTCTACAAGAGCGACGCGCCGACCGTCGACCCGACGAAGATCGAGATCGACATTCCGTCGTCGGACCCGCTCGCACCCGATGCGGAGCCGCCGGCAGCGGATGGCAAGGACGCCGAGAAGTCGGGCGCGGCGGCCGACCCGCTCGAGAAGGCCTTCCAGCAGCAGGAGGATGCCGACAAGGCCGGCGCCGACCTGCAGGATGCGTTCAAGGCGAAGTAGCGGCGCGACCGCCGACGACGCGCGTTCCGGCGAAATGGGGTCCGCGAAAGGACAAGCCCCGCGGGCAGCGGGGCTTGTTCGCGTCGGAACGCGGGCGGCGGCGCTATTTCTTCGCCGCGCCTGCCGCCTGGCCGGCCGAAGCCATGTAGTTGTCGAACGTGTTCTCGGTGACGCGGAACCAGAGGATCTGGTCCTTCTGGAACGCCGACAGGTTGTCGTAGAGTTTCTTGAAGTTGGCGTTCTTCGCGGAGGTCTCGGCGTAGACCTCCATCGCGGCGGCGTAGCACGCGTCCATGATCGCCTTCGAGAACGGCCGCAGTTGCGTGCCGCCGGCCACCAGCCGCCGCAGCGCCGCCGGGTTCTGCGCGTCGTACTTCGCCATCATGTAGGTATTGCCCTCGGCGCAGCCGGCGCGCAGCGCGGCCTTGAACTCGGCCGGCAGCGCGTCGTACGACTTCGTGTTGCAGAAGTAGTGCAACGCGGGACCGCCTTCCCACCAGCCCGGGTAGTAGTAGAACTTGGCGACCTTGTTGAAGCCGAGCTTCTCGTCGTCGTACGGGCCGACCCACTCGGCCGCGTCGATCGTGCCCTTCTCCAGCGCCGGGTAGATGTCGCCGCCGGCGATCTGCTGCGGCACGACGCCGAGCTTCGTCAGCACCTGGCCCGCGAAGCCCCCGATGCGGATACTTGAGCCCCTTCAGGTCGGCGACGGTCTTGATCTCCTTGCGGTACCAGCCGCCCATCTGCGCGCCGGTGTTGCCGCACAGGATCGACGTGATGCCGTAGGACTTCAGGAACTCGTTGTAGAGCTGCTCGCCGCCGCCGAAGTACCACCACGCGTCGTACTGGCGCTGGTTGAGCCCGAACGGGATGGCCGTGCCGAAGGCGAACGTCGGATCCTTGCCGACGTAGTAGTACGGCGCCGTGTGGCCGCACTCGACCGTGCCGGTCTGCACGGCGTCGGCGACCTGCAGGCCCGGAACGATTTCGCCCGCGGCGAACACCTGGATCTGGAACTTGCCGCCGGTGACGTCGTTGACGGTCTTGGCCGCGACTTCCGCGGCACCGTAGATCGTGTCGAGCGACTTCGGAAAGCTCGACGCGCAACGCCACTTGACGGTGGGCGGGGCCTGCGCGAACGCCGGCGCCGACCCGGCCGCCAGAATGCCGGCCAAGCCCGTGTTTTTCAGGAAGGAACGACGTTCCATCAGGATCTCCTCTGGACGATGAAGTCGGGCTAGCCGACGATTGCCGCATCCGACAGGTGCCGCGGGATCGTCAGGCAATTGCGAGTCTGCGTCCGCCACCAGGTCCGCTGCTGCTGGCCGAGAATTCTATCCGAATTCCCGGGGTCCGGCGAGAGGGAATTGCGGCCGCCTCCGGGTAGGGCCCCGATGTCACGCGGAGAGCTTGCGCACGGCCGAAAACAGCACCCATGCCCAGCCCGCCTGGCGCTCCAGCGTCTGCGTGAGCCGGATGAGGTAGCGCGCGTTGCCGGTGTCGAGCTCGATCATGCCGCCCTGGACGAACTTGTCGTCCGGACCGATCAGGCTTCGCTGCGCCGACTGGCGGTTTTCCGGATGGGCCGGGAGGTAGACCCCGAAGAACGGACGGTCCGCGCCGGCGCGTCCCGGGTCGCTCGGCGTCGACCCAGCTCCGCAGGAGGACCCGGACCAGCCGCCGGCCGATGATCTCGATACCGATCGTCACCTCGTCGACCTGGTGGCGCTGTATCCGCCGGACAACCGCGAGCGACCACGCTTCGCCGTCGCGCAGCGCCAGGATTTCCCCCAGCGTCGACGGCGCCTCCCGGCCGGGCGCGGTCAGCCGGCAGCCGGAGTCGCTGCGATCCTCCATCTTCCAGACCGACCCGCGTATCCGGCGCGCGATCGAGTCGGGACCGACGCTCGGGTGGACCATTTCGGTGACTTCGTCGAAGCTCGTGGCCACCGCCCGCGTGCGCGCCGGCGTCCGGCAGGCGTTCGACCTCGGCGATCGCGCGCGTGAGCGCCTGCAGCCCGACGACGACGCGGACATTGTCGTCGGCCACGTGGCGCGTGGCACGGGCCGAATGGGCGATCGCATCGGGGCCGAACAGCGACGCGAGGCGCATCAGCACGAGACGTTGCTCGCGCGGCGGCAGCTCACCCGGCGCCGCGATTTCTTCGTCGTGCTCGGGCAGCCAGCGCATCCGCTCGACGATCCGCGTGTACGCGGGCGTCGAATCGAGAAACAGCACCCGGCCGCCCGAGCGCGGGCGATCCTGGCGCCGCAACCCCTGCGATCCGGAGAGGTCGACGAAGAACGTGGTGCTCTCGGACGGGGGCAGGCACCAGCATCAGCGAGGGCGCCCAATCATCGAGCTGCTTGGCCACCCATTCCACCTGGTCCGGCGTGAAATTGCCGGAATCCAGCCGCATCAGCAGCAGCGTCTTCAGGTATTCCTCCTCCTCGCTGGCCCCCGGGCGGGCGAACGCGCCGGCACCGAATACCAGCTGCTCCCGTTGCCAACCGCGCTGCCGCGCGAATTCATGGAGCTCGTGCACGTCGCGCCACTGCGAGGGAATCCAGTGGCCATAGCGGAAAAGCCGGAACTTGCCGTCCAGCGCCTTGAAATGCATCAGCCGCACCAGGAGCCATGGCAGCACGGCACGCCAGCGCTTGTTGTCCGCGCGCGGATAGCCCGCTTTCAGCGCGAGGTTGTAGGCCGCAGTGAACGCCTTGACCAGATCGAACACCGCGTGCCATAGACGCGATTCGACCCCCGTGCTCTTCTGGTAGTTCGTCGTGTACTGCTGCGTCAACTGAACGATGACCGGCTCGAGCCGCGCATCGATGCGCAGCAGCGCTTCAAGCTGGGCGGGACCCGGGATCGTGCGGGCGCCCGGAAACGCGGTGACGAGTTCCAGCGCCTCGTTCTGGACCGCCATGACGTCCGACACCGGCAGCTCGGCGATCCAGCGCGCCGCGCTCGTCGGGCTGCGCAGCGGGTCGCTGAACGATCGCAGCCAATTGAGCACGGGCTCGAACATCGTCGCTCAATGTCCCGTATCGGCAGCACGCGGTGCAATCGTCGCCATGCACGCGCGCAGACACGAACGTCGGCCGCTGCGGGACACGAGGCCGACCGCGCCCGCCATCAGTGGCCCGCGACCGTCATCCGGTCCACGAGGATCGAGCCAGTGAGGCGCGATCCCCGACGGTCGACGTCCCTACCGACGGCGAGGATGCCCTGGAACATGTCCTTGAGGTTGCCGGCGATCGTGATTTCCTCGACCGGATACGCGAGTTCGCCGCCCTCGATCCAGAATCCGGCCGCCCCGCGCGAATAGTCGCCGGTCACCGGATTGACGCCGTGGCCGAGTTGCTCGGTCACGAGCAATCCCCGTCCCATCCGCTGGCAAAGTCCCGCCAGATCTTCGCCGCCATGCGCGACGACGAGGTTGTGGCTGCCGCCAGCGTTGCCGGTCGTCGCCATCCCGAGCTTGCGCGCCGAGTAGCTGCCCAGAAAGTAACCCTGCACCACGCCGTCCCGCACCACGTCGCGTGGCGCGGTCGCCACTCCTTCGTTGTCGAACGGCGCGCTGCCGCGTCCACGTGGCAGGTGTGGCTCTTCGCGGATCGACACCGCCGGCACGAACACGCGGGAGCCAAGCGAATCGAGCAGGAACGACGACTTGCGGTACAGCGAGCCTCCGGAAACCGCGGCCACGAAGAAGCCGATGAGGTCCGCGGCCTCGGGCGCTTCGAACAGGACGGGACATTCGATCGTGCCGAGCTTGCGGGCATTCAATCGCCGCATGGTCCGCTCGCCGGCCACCCGCCCAACGGCCGCCGCCGCCTGCAGATCCGCGGGAGCACGTGCCGCGGAGTACCAGTAATCCCGCTGCATGGCGCCGTCGTTGCCGGGATCGCCGATCACCGAGCAGTCGATGTGGTGGCGCGTGCTGCGATAGCCGCCAAGGAAGCCATTCGTGTTTGCATACTTGAACTCCGAAGCGTTCCAGGCGACGGTGGAACCGTCGGTGTTGGTGAGCCGGCGATCGACGGCGAGCGCGGCAGCCTCCGCCTCGCGTCCGAGCACGATCGCGTCGTCCACCGCGAGGTCCCAGGGGTGATACAGGTCGAGATCGGGAAAGCTGCGCGCCAGACGCTCGGGGTCGGCGAGACCCGCCGCCACGTCCTCGGCGGTGTACCGTGCTATGGCGAGCGCCTTGTCGACGGTTGCCTGTATCGCTTCCGGGGCGAAGTCCGCCGTGCTGGCGTGGCCGCGGCGCTGGCCGAGGTAGACAGTGACCGCAATCCCCTTGTCGCGGTTGTAGGCGATCGTCTCGACCTCCCCCTTGCGCACGGTAACGCTCTGCCCGACCGCCTGCGAGACTTCGGTCTCCGCCGCCGTTGCCCCGCCGGCCGTTGCCGCCGCCAGCACCGCCTCGGCTACGCGCTCGATCTCGGCCGTGGGCAACGGGAAACGATCCGCGCCGGCATGCGCCGGATCGGTCGGGACACCGCGTCGGGAAAGATGGTAAGCGGATTCGGTGAGGGCGGTCATCGACGGACTCTGGGGGCGAGCGAATCGCGCGGGAACCGGTCCGCACGACAACGCTCGGTTATGATAGCAAACGGCCCTCGACGCAATGCCGCCCGCCGCTTCCCCCCAGGAACCCGCCCCGACGATGTCCCGGTTCGACCCCGAACGGCGCCAGCCATCCCCCACGGATGCGAATGCCCATCCGCCGCTTCCCGCCAACGGCGCGGAAACGCCATCGAAAACCCGGCGCAAGGCGCAGATGCACGCGCTGCAGGACCTCGGTGTGGCGCTGGTCGAGCTCGACCCGAAGCGGCTCGACGAGCTCGCGGCCGACGTGGCGCTGCCCGAGCGCCTGGTCGAGGCGATCCGGGATGCGCGTTCGGTCACGGCATGGGGCGGGCGTAAACGGGCGCTGCAATACGTGGGCAAGCTGATGCGCGAGGTCGACCCCGAACCGATCCGCGCGCGGCTCGACGCATGGGCGCACGGTCATGATGTCGACGTCGCCAGGCAGCAAGCCCTCGAACGCTGGCGCGAGCGGCTGTTGGCGGAGGCGGATGCGCTCGATGCGCTCGCGGTCGAGTACCCGCGACTCGACCGCGCGCGGTTGCGCTCGCTGATCGCGCGCTCGCGGGACGAACGCGCCCATGGTGCTCCACCCCACGCCTTTCGCGAGTTGTTTCGCACCTTGAAAGCTCTCGACACGACACGATGAACGCATCCGACCTGCTGCTGATCGGCCTCGTGTCGATCTCCGACCGCGCCTCCGCCGGCGTCTACGTGGACCAGGGCATCCCCGGACTCACCGAATGGTTCGCCGCCGCCTTGCGCTCGCCCTGGCGGTTCGAAACGCGGCTCATCCCCGACGAGCAGGCGGTCATCGAGCGCACGCTGGTCGAGCTCGTCGACAGTGCCGGGTGCCACCTGGTGCTGACCACCGGCGGCACGGGTCCGGCGCCACGTGACGTCACGCCGGAAGCTACGCTCGCCATTGCCCACAAGGTCTTGCCCGGCTTCGGCGAACAGATGCGCCAGGTCAGCCTCAAGTACGTGCCCACCGCGATCCTGTCGCGGCAGGTCGGCGTCGTCCGCGGCCGCGCGCTGATCCTGAATCTTCCCGGCCAGCCGAAAGCCATCAAGGAAACACTCGACGGCGTCTTCCCCGCCGTGCCCTATTGCGTCGATCTGATCGGCGGCCCGTACATCGAGACGAACGACGAAGTCTGCAAGGCGTTCCGGCCGAAGTCGGCGCAGCGATCGGCGGCGACGCAGGGTATCGAGGGCACGAAGAAGTGAGGACCTGACGAAGTGAGCGGAGCGGCCCGTGGCGTGCGCGCCGGCTTCGCCTTCGTCATCGTGTCCGCCGCTGCGTTCGGCGCGATGGCGATTCTCGCGCGTTTCGCGTACGCATCCGGAGTCGATACGCCAACGCTGCTGGCCCTGCGGTTCGCGATCGCGGCGGCGGCGATGCTGGCAATCGCACATGCGCGAGGGGTAGCGTTGCCGCGGGGAACGACCCTCGCCGGACTTATCGGATTGGGCGCGCTCGGTTACGGCGGTCAGGCGTTTTCCTTTTTCACCGCGCTGACGCTGGCGCCAGCCGGCCTGGTGGCGCTGCTGCTCTACCTGCATCCCGCGCTGGTCGCGCTGCTCGCTGCGGCCTTCCTGCACGAGCGATTGAACGCGGCCAAACTCTTCGCGCTGGTGCTGGCGTTGGCCGGCACGACACTGACCGTTGCGCCGGCGTTGAGCGCGCCCGTCGCTTCTGCGCACACCGCCAGCGCCGCAGCGGGCATCGGGTTCGCGCTCGCCGCGGCGACGTTCTACTCGATCTATATCATCGTCGGTGCGTTGCTCGGGCGGCACGCGCCGCCGCTCGCAATGAGCACGGTCGTGATCGCCAGCGCCGCTGCCGTTTTCGTCGCCGCGGCCCTCGTTCGCGGTCCGCAGTGGCCGCAGACCCCAGCCGGCTGGGCCGCTGTCGTTGGGATCGCGCTGGTCTCGACCGTCGCTGCGATCACGCTGTATTTCGCGGGCCTCGAGCGCATCGGCCCGACGCGCGCATCGACCTTGTCGACGGTCGAACCGCTCGTCACGGTGACGCTCGCCGCAATCGTTCTTGGCGAGACGATCGCCCCGATTCAACTCGCCGGGGGCGCGCTGATCCTCGTTGCGGTGGTGCTGCTCGCGCGCGCGGCCCGTTGATGGCCGGGGTGCCGGGTTGGCGATGCGGGGGCGTCTGGGGCAGGCTCAGGGTGCCGCCAACCGTGGCATCGAGCGGGTACCCGCCCCGGACTCCCCCGCATCCCCATTGCGCGCCGCACTGCGCACTGAATGGTAAGGAAACCGGCGCGGGGATGCCGCGCCGGTGCAGGGCGTTGACGCAGTCGATCGTTACTTGATGTCGAGGATCTTCTCGGCCTTGGCCAGCGTGTCCACGGACTCCTGGTGCTTGCCGGCCTTGTGCAGCGCCTCGCCCTCGGCGCGGTATTTCTTCACCTCGTCCATCTGCGCCGCGGTGAGCTTCGGATTCTTCGCCATCGCATCGTCGATCTTCTTCATCTCCTGCGGACAATGGAACGCGAACGCCGTGCCGGCGGCGAACAGCGTCGCAATGAAAAGCGCGGTCTTCCTGATTTGCATTTGGCCTCCTGAAGGTCGAATAACGCGGACCTGTGGCCGCGCGTAGGGTTCCCCGGTTGGGTGCGGCAGCGCCGAATTGCGCGCGGCGCTTCCGTCGGCGCATAGGATACGCCGCAATCGCGAAAATTCAATCCGCAGCTCGCGGCTAGACTTCCAGTCGTTCCCCCGCACGCGCCGCCGGATCCTGGCGATAGAACAGCGTGAACTGCCGATAGACATCGGGGTAGTCGCGTTTCAGCAGCGCCGGGTCGGAGAAGAATACCTCCGAGAGCACCGCGAAGAACTCGGCCGGGCTCTCGGCGGCATAGGGATCGATGTCGGTGTACTCGCCGCGGTCGACGCGCGCGCTGAAATCCTCGAACGCGGCAACGAGCTCGGTTTGCCACGTGAGTGGCGAGATCGTCGCCGGCAGCGGCGGGCAGCCGTTGGCCTCGCCGCTTACCATGTCGATCTTGTGCGCGAACTCGTGGATGACGAGGTTCATGCCCGCGGCTTCCCAATCGGCGCTCGCCTCGACATCGGGCCACGACAGCACGACCGGCCCCCCCGGCATCGCCTCTCCGGCGAGCGCATCTGCGTTGCGGTGGACGACTCCGGCCTCGTCCTCCCACTCCCAGCCGGGAACGAACTCGTCGGGATACACGATCACGTTTTCCCAGCCGTCGTACCAGGAGAGGTCGAGATTGAGCACCAATACGCACGCCTGAAGTGCGATGATCACCCGCTGCAGCGGCGTCACGACATGGCCTCGCGCGCCGACGATCGCCTTCCCGTCGAGGAACAGGACCACCTGCGTGCGCAGCCGCGCGAGCTCGTCGTCGGTATAGAGTGCGAGGAACGGCAGGGCAGACACCGCCTCGCGCCAAAGGGCGTCGGGAATTGCGGCGCGCTTCAACACGCGCTCGCGCCGCCATCTGCGCAGAGCCTCGAACATCGCGGACCGCCGGTCAGACCCGGTTCAGGGGTCCGGAGGGGTTGCCGCGGTTTCGCCCTCGAGCACGCCACCGGCGCTCTCGCCGGTCAAGAGCCGGTCGGCCTCCGCCTCGGGCAACGCCTCGACGTCGCGCAGCTTCCTGGCGATCGTCGTGCTCTTTCGGCTCGCGTCCTCGAGCGTCCGTCCGACCTGGTCGAGCCGCTCCTTCGTCCGGGCGAGAATTTCCCCGAACTTGCCGAACTCGGTCTTGACCGCCCCGAGCACTCGCCACACTTCGGTCGAGCGCTTCTCGATGGCGAGCGTCCGGAATCCGAGCTGCAGGCTGTTCAGCATCGCCGCCAGGTTCATCGGCCCGCAGAGCATCACGCGGTGCTCGCGCTGCAACGCATCGGCGAGCCCCGGTCGCGACACCGCTTCGGCGTAGAGACCCTCGGTCGGCACGAACAGGATGGCGAAATCGGTCGTATGCGGCGGCTCGACGTATTTTTCGCGGATCGACTTCGCCTCGGCCTTGAAGAAAATCTCGATCGCCTTGCGGCTCGCTTCGACGGCAGCAGCGTCGGCGCGTTCGATTCCATCCTGCAGCCGCTGGTAATCCTCCAGCGGGAACTTGGCGTCGATCGGCAGCCAGCACGGCGTGCCGTCGTCGGCCTTGCCCGGAAGCTTGACCGCGAACTCGACGCGCTCCGCGCTGCCCGGCCGTGTCGCCACGTTCGTTTCGTACTGCGCGGGCGCGAGCATCTCGGAGAGCAGCGTGCCAAGCTGGACCTCACCCCAGCCGCCACGGCTCTTGACGTTGGTCAGCACGCGCTTCAGGTCGCCGACGCCGGCTGCGAGCGTCTGCATTTCGCCCAGTCCCTTGTGCACCTGCTCCAGGCGCTCGGAAACCTGCTTGAACGAAGCGCCCAGCCGCTCGTCGAGCGTCGTCTGCAGCTTTTCGTCGACGGTCGCGCGCATCTGCTCGAGCTTCTGTGCATTTTCGCTGCGCAGCACGTCGAGTCGCTGCTCCACCGTCGCGCGCACCGCTTCGAGTCGCTGCTCGCTCGCCTGTGTCAGCTGGGCGAGGCGATCGCCGAAGTGCTTCATCTGCTCGCTCTGCGTGCCCCCCATTCCGGCGAGCTGCTGCAGCATCCCCTGAGCCTGTCGGGCGAGCGTCGCTCCCAGCTCCGTCCGGGCCGTCTGCGCAGCGGCGGCCTGCTCGACTCGGGCATTGGCTAGGTCCTGCCGCATGTCGCGCTCGAAATCGGCGCCCTGCGCGATCAGCACCTCGATTCGCGTGCGCAGTTCGGCGGCTTCACGCGCCGCAGCGTCGCGTGCCACGACCAGGGTGGACAGCCGCGCTAGCGCGAACGCGACCAGTACAGCAATGGCAACGAGGGCGACGACGATGACAATGGCGGCGACGTCGGGCATGACGCGTCGAGTTTACTACGGAGCGTTCGGCTGTCCGGTGCCGGTGCAACGAACGCCAGCAGCGAAGCCGCAACGGCAGCGACTGCCGTTGCCGGCGTCGATCGCGGCGCCAGGACGACCCGCTGCCGCGGCTAGCGATCGACCGGGGGACGTTCCGCGAGAACTGGCGCCGCGGGACTCTCGCGCGCCTGCTCTTCCTCGTGCAGCCGCTTCAGCCGATAGGCGAACTGCGGCCGCGTCAGGCCGACCATGCGTGCCGCCGACGAGAGGTTCCCGCGCGCCTTGTCGATCGCGGTCTGCAGCAGCATGACCTCGAGATCGTCGAGCGTCATGACGCCGTTGAACACGGCTTCGCACAGGTCCTTTCCCGCTTCCCAGCGGGTGACGTCGAGGCTGCCGTCGATGCTCAAACCGAACTCCTCCGCGCGCTCTCCGGAACACGACGAAAAGAGGTGATCGACCTCGATGCGCGTACCGCTCGGCGCCAGGATCACGCCGCGCTCGATCATGTTCTGCAGTTCACGGATGTTGCCCGGCCACCGGTAGGCGAGCAACGTCCGCTTCGCCTTGTCGGTGAAGCCGCGCAGCCGCTTGCCGTGGATCGCCGAGTATTTTTCCAGGAAGCGGTTCGCCAGCGAGGAGATGTCCTCCTTGCGCTCGCGCAGTGGCGGGATCTGGATCTGATACGCGTTCAGGCGGTAGTACAGATCGGAGCGGAATTTCCCTTCCTTGACCAAGCGGAGCAGGTCACCGTTGGTGGCGGCGATCACCCGCACGTTGACCTTGCGCGTCCGTTGATCGCCCAGACGCTCGATCTCGCCTTCCTGCAGCACGCGCAACAGCTTGCTCTGGGCGGAGAGAGGCAGATCGCCAACCTCGTCCAGGAACAGGCTGCCGCCATCGGCGCGCTCGAACCGACCCTGACGCGACGCCAGCGCCCCCGTGTAAGCGCCTTTCTCCACGCCGAAAAGCTCCGACTCGACGAGCTCGTGCGGGATCGCCGCACAGTTGACCGCGACGAAGGGACGCTCGCGGCGCGGTCCGGATTCGTGCAAGCAGCGTGCGAACAGCTCCTTGCCGACGCCCGTTTCGCCGAGCAAGAGCACGGTGATCTGGCTCCCTGCCGCCTGCCGCAACAGCTCATACGCGGCGCGAAAACCAGGCGAGTTTCCGACCATGTCGGTCGGGAGTTTTTCCTTCTCGCCGATGGTCGAGCGCAACTGCGCGACCTGGGT
This sequence comes from uncultured beta proteobacterium, assembly GCA_963809965.1. Lineage (GTDB taxonomy): Bacteria > Pseudomonadota > Gammaproteobacteria > Burkholderiales > Casimicrobiaceae > CAIWHR01. Next base: position 111,879 of record CAWELU010000057.1, on the reverse strand, counting down.
CTGCAGATCGAGAAGCTGATCCGCGATCGATTCGGGGGCGAAGAAACGCGTGTGCTCGGCCGCGTCCTCCCACTCCTCGATGGGCTTGCCGACGATGCGGCAGTTGTTGTCGCCGGAGCCGCTGCACTCGACTTCCTTGTACAGGATCGTGCGGCCCATGAAGGCGGAGGTGTAGCCGCACGCATAGCCGATCTGCGTCCAGCACACCGGATCGGAATGCACACCGTAGTAGTGCCGGTGCCATTGCCCTTCCCACGAATCCTCCCAAAGGAACTCGCCGTAGAACTTCCCCGCGTGGCGATCGAGCTCGAGCTTGACCGGCGTGACGCGAACGATGCCTTCCAGCGTATGCAGCTGCGGCCCCGTCATGAAGGCGTCGACGTCGTTCGAGGTCTGGGCGCGGGCACGCGCCAGCTCCGCGTCACGCACACCGGAGGCATAACCCATGCGCGTGAGGAGCCCCCGGGCCCGCTCCATGCCCAGCGTGTCGATCAACTCCTTGCGCAACAACGCCTGCGCCTCGGCGTGGACGAGGAGCATGCGGTGCTCGTGCAGCCAGATCTGGCCGGTCCTGGCACAGAAGTGCACTTGCGCCCGGAGGTCGTCGTTTACCGCGTTTGCCGCACGCTCGATGCTGCGAAGTTTGACCAAGGCCGGGCGCTCCTCCGAAGGGTAGAGTCTTAGCAGCAATTCGCGCGCGCCGGCTTGATGGGGGTCAAGGAATCTCGCGCGCGCGACGCGCGCGTAAGCGGCGGGCGCTGTGCATCGCCGCCACCGGTGCAGGCGAGGCTGTACGTCGATTGAGCATTTGATGAAAACCGCGCTGCACGAACCCGCGTTGCTCACGAAATGATCAAGCGCCGATGACCGACGACGCGTTCGCGCGCGTCGGTTCAGTCGCTCCAATGGAGCAGTTATTTCGCAGTGCATCATGCACCGCGATGCCCGTCTGTCCGACGCGACCGCGTTGCCTTTACGCCTTCGATTGCTGCTGCGCGCCATTTCCCGATGGCACGGACGTTGCGAACGTATCGGGGCCACCAGCCGACGAAAAGCGCGCCGGTCACCTCCGAGACCATCCACGAACCCGCGGGAGTCAGCCCATGAAATTTCCGAGCCCACACGAGATCAAGGCCAACGTCATTCCGGGCACCGAGGGTTGGGAGCGGATGTACCCCTACCAGTACCAGTTCGTCACCGACGATCCCGTGCGCAACCAGTACGAGAAGGACACGTTCTGGTTCTACGACGGGCTGCATTACCCCGAGCCGCTGTATCCCTTCGACACGATCTGGGACGAGGCGTGGTTCCTGGCGCTCTCCCAGTACAACAACCGCATCTTCATGGTGCCGCCGGTGCGCGGCGTCGACCATCGCATGATCAACGGCTACGTCTACATCTCGCCGGTGCCGGTGAAGAATCCCGAGGAGATCGGCAGCCGGGTTCCGCATTTCATGGAGCGCGCCGGCCACTACTACAAGAACTGGGATGCGCTCGAAGCGAAGTGGAAGGTGAAGATGGAAGCCACCATCCGCGAGCTGGAGGCCCTGCAGATCCCGCGCCTGGCCGACATGGAAGAGCTTTCGGTCGTGACCGACGCCGTGGGCGAATCGAAAGGCTATCACCTGCTCAAGAACTACGACGACCTGATCAACCTCGGCATCAAGTGCTGGCAGTACCACTTCGAGTTCCTGAACCTCGGCTACGCCGCCTACGTCTTCTTCCTCGACTTCGTGCAGAAGCTCTTCCCGAGCATTCCGGCGCAGCGCGTGACGCAGATGATCTCGGGCATCGACGTCATCATGTACCAGCCCGACGAGGAGCTGAAGAAGCTCGCCAAGCGGGCCCTCGAACTCGGCGTCGACGCGGCCGTCACCTTCAGCCCGGAATGGACCGATGTCGAGGCGGCACTGAAGAAGCTGCCCAAGGGCATCGAGTGGCTCACCTCGCTCAACCTGTCGCGCGAGCCCTGGTTCCAGGTGTCCACCGGCACCGGCTGGTTCCACCACGACCGCTCGTGGAACGACCAGATGAACGTGCCGCTGTCCGGCATCCAGACCTACATCCAGAAACTCAAGGAGGGCGTCAATATCGAGCGCCCGACCGAAAAGGTGCGCGCCGAACGCGACCGCATCACCGCCGAGTACCGCGGCCTGATCGAGAAGGAGGAGGACCGCAAGCAGTTCGACGAGCTCCTGGGCTGCGCCAAGACCGTGTTCCCGTACGTCGAGAACCACCTGTTCTATGTCGAGCATTGGTTCCACTCGGTGTTCTGGAACAAGATGCGCGAGGTCGCGGTGATCATGAAGGAGCATGGCGTCATTGCCGACGTCGATGACGTGTGGCTGCTGCGCCGCGACGAGATCAAGCAGGCGCTGTGGGACATCGTCACCGCTTGGGCCACCGGCGTCACGCCGCGCGGCACCCACACCTGGCCGAAGGAGATTGCCTGGCGCAAGGGCGTGATGCAGAAGTTCAAGGAATGGAGCGCGCCGCCCGCCATCGGCACCGCGCCGGAAGTGATCCAGGAACCCTTCACCATCGTCCTCTGGGGCGTCACCAACAAATCGCTGGCCGATTGGGCGGCGGTGCAGGAGGTCAAGGATCCGGCTACCATCAAGGAGCTCAAGGGCTTCGCGGGCAGCCCCGGCATCATCGAAGGGAAGGCGCGCGTGTGCAAGACGGTGAGCGAGGTCGGCCTGTTGCAGCAGGGCGAGATCCTCGTCGCGCCGACCACCTCGCCTTCCTGGGCACCGGCCTTTGCCAAGATCGGGGCCTGCGTCACCGATGTCGGTGGGGTGATGAGCCACGCCGCGATCGTCTGCCGCGAGTACGGCATGCCGGCGGTGGTCGGCACCGGCCACGCGACAAAGATCATCAAGACCGGCATGATGCTGCGGGTCGACGGCTCGACCGGCGCGGTCACGATCGCGCGCTGATGAGCCATGGCGGCGCCGCGACGACGATCGGCCGGCCAGGGGAGCGCACGGTGAACGTGGCAACGCCCCTGGTCTGCTGGTTCGAGGACTGCCGGCGGGATTCGGTATCCCTGGTCGGCGGCAAGTGCTCCTCGCTCGGCGAGTTGATCAATGCCGGGGTGCGCGTGCCACCCGGCTTCGCGCTCACCACCGAGGGCTACCGGCGCTTCATGGCGGAAGCGGGGCTCGACCGGGTGGTCGAGTCCCTGCTGCAGGACGTCGACGCCGGGGACCTGGACACGCTGGAAAAGGTGAGCGCATCGATCCGCCAGGCGATCGAAGCCCAGCCGTTCTCCACGGAAATCGAGGACCTGGTCGCCGAGTGCTACCGCAAGCTCGCGGTGCGCTGTTGCATGCCGGCGGTTCCCGTCGCGGTGCGCTCCAGCGCCACGGCCGAGGACCTGCCCGGAGCGAGCTTCGCAGGGCAGCAGGACACCTACCTGTGGATTCGCGGGATCGACGACGTGCTGCATCACGCGCGGCGGTGCATTTCCAGCCTGTACACGGGCCGCGCCATCGCCTATCGCGCCAACCGCACCTTCGCGCACGAGCAGGTGGCGATCAGCGTCGGCATTCAGAAGATGGCGAAGTCCTACACGGCGGGGGTGATGTTCACCATCCATCCGGCCAACGGCGACCGCTCGGTGATCGTCATCGATTCGAATTTCGGCTTCGGCGAGTCGGTCGTCTCGGGCGAGGTGACGCCGGACCACTTCGTCGTGAACAAGATCACGCTGGACATCATCGACCGGACCATCTCGCAGAAGCACATCTGCTACACGGTCGATCCGAAAACGCAGACATCGCAGGCCATGGAAGTGCCGTTCGAGCGGCAGGGAGTTCAATCGCTGATCGACGACGAGATCACGGAGCTGGCCTGGATGGGGAAGCAGATCGAAAAGCACTACGGCTGCCCGATGGACATCGAGTGGGCGGTCGACAAGGATCTGCCCGCCGGCGGGAACATCTTCATCCTGCAGGCGCGACCCGAGACGGTCTGGAGCCAGAAGAAGCGACCCGCGATCGCTGCCGCCGACGGCTCGGCCATGCGTTACATCCTGTCCGGGATGCTGGAAGGAAAGAAGGTCGGCTAGTCCGGAATCGATCCGGTACGCATCATTTTCGAGAACTCGACAGAGGAATCATGAACGCACGCACCGACGTACGACCGATCGAGGACATGCGCAGCTACATCGACGCCTGCGAGGCGCACGGCATGCTGCATCGGGTGAAGACCGAGGTCGATTGGAAATTCGAGCTGTGTCACATCTCCAAGGTGAACGAGGAGCAGAAGGGCCCGGCGCTGCTGTACGAGAACGTGAAGGGCTACGACATTCCGGTGTTCACCAGTGCCTTCACCACGCCGCAGCGGCTCGCCATCGCGCTGGAGCAGGATCCGTCGCTCTCCATGAGCCAGCTGTCCAAGAAGTGGATGGAGCTCACCACCAAGCAGATGATCAAGCCGTGCCACGTCGACCAGCCGCCGGTCATGGAAAACGTCGTCGAGGGTGACCAGGTCGACATGGAGATGTTTCCGAGCCCGTGGTTCTACCCCGACGACGGCGGGCGTTTCTTCGTGACCGCGGGCTACCTCGTCACCAAGGATCCGGACACCGGCTGGACCAACCTCGGCACCTATCGCTCGCAGGTGCTCGGCAAGAACATCCTGGGCTCGCAGATCATCAAGGGCAAGCACGGCGACATGCACATGAAGAAGTACCAGGAGCGCGGGGAGCTCATGCCGGCGGCTTACGTGGTCGGCTGCGATCCCGTGCTGTTCCTGGCCGGCTCGACGCTGGTGAGCTCACAGACCGACGAGTACGACATCGCCGGGTCGCTGCGCGGGCGCCCCGTGCCGGTGTTCAAGTCCGAACTCACCGGGCTCACACTGCCCGCGAATGCGGAGATCATCGCCGAGGGCTGGATGGACCCGAACGAGCTGATGGACGAGGGTCCGTTCGGCGAGTACACCGGCTACTACTCCGGCAACAAGGGCAAGGACTACCCGAAACCGGTGCTGCGCGTGAAGCGCATCCTCCACCGCAACAAGCCGGTGTTCTGGGCGACCACCGTCGGCAAGCCGATCAACGACATCCACATGATCCAGTCGCTCAATCGCACGGCGACGCTCTGGTACGACCTCGAGACCATGAAGGTACCCGGCATCCAGAGCGTGTACATCCCGCCCGAGGCCTGCGGCCGATTCTGGGTCATCGTGTCGGTGAAGCAGATGTATCCGGGGCACTCGAACCACGTCGGCAACGCAGTGATCGCGAGCACCACCGGCCATTACGGCGTCAAGGGCGTCATCACGGTCGATCACGACATCGCGGCGGATGACTGGGACCGCATTTGGTGGGCGCTCGCCACGCGCTTCGATCCCAAGCGCTCGGCGCAGATCATCGATCGCGGCCGCTCCACGCCGCTCGATCCGGGCCTGCCGATCGAGGCGCGGGACATCACCAGCCGGATCCTGCTCGACGCCTGCACGCCGTACGAGTGGAAGAACAAGCCGAACGAGATCTTCATGGACCGGGAAGTGCTGCAGAAGGTGTCGGACCGCTGGAACGAATACGGCTTCCTGGGCTCGAGTCCGGTGGCGGACATGATTCCGCGCCTCACGCGGCCCCAGGCTCCGAAGAAGGCGAAGACGCACGAGATGTAGGCCCGAACGGCAGGCATCGAACGAAACGAACGCTACCCCCGAAGGGAGAAGACATGAACAAGCAGCGCAAGTTGGTTCCGGCATTGGCCATGGCCCTCGCCGTCCTGCCGCTGACAGCGTCGGCGTCGGAGGGCGGCAAGACCGCCTACCCGAACGGCGCCGAGGACTTCATGGTCGGCGCCGTGCCGCCGCCCGGCAACTACCTCATCAACTACCTGCTCAACTACAACGCGAACGACTTCAACAACAGCAGCGGGAACAACATCATTCCCGGATTCGACCTCAACGCGTGGGCCGACGTGCTGCGCTTCATCCACGTCAGCGATTACCAGGTCCTGGGCGGCAACTGGGTCTGGCACGTATTCCTCCCGCTGGTCCACGTGGACGTGACGGTGCCGCCGCCGTTCGGGCCGGGAGACGGCAGCAAGGGCGGGATCGGCGACATCATCTTTTCGCCGTTTGTCGTCAGCTGGCACCACTCGAAGAACCTGCATTCGGTGATGTCGCTGGTCGACGTCTACGCGCCCACGGGTTCCTACGACCAATACCGGCTCGCGAACATCGGGCTCAACTACTGGACGTTCGAGCCGGTGTACGCCGTGAGCTATATCTCCGACGAGGGCTGGGAGGCCTCCGTCAAGCTCATGTACGACTTCAACCTCGAGAACCCCGACACCAACTACAAGAGCGGCCAGGCGTTCCACTTCGACTACACGTTCGCGAAGCACTTCCCCGGCTGGGCGCTCGGCGTCGGCGGCTACTACTACACGCAGACGACCGACGACAGCGGCCCGACGGCACCGCCCGACGGCTTCAAGGGCAAGGCCTTCGCCGTGGGTCCGCAGGTGATGTTCGACGTCGGCAAGGTCAAAGCGATCTTCAAGTACCAGTGGGAGACCGACACCGAGAACCAGCCGCAGGGCAACAAGTTCTGGTTCAAGCTCATCGTTCCGCTCTGACCAGGACGGCGCAAGGCGCCAAGGGCGCACCCATGAGCGAGCGCAAGGGCATCGTCATCGTCTGCAACCTCGACACGCGGGGCGAGGAGATCGTGTTCGTCAAGGATCTCATTGCCGGGCGTGGGCACGAGCCGATCCTGCTCGACTTCAGCATGGAGGAGCCGCCACCCTTCCCCGGCGACATCCGCACCGAGGAAGTCGCCGCGCGCGGCGGCTTGTCGATCGACGTCGTCCGCGAGAAGTATCGCTCCGACCGGGACACCGCCACGAACAACCAGATTGCCGGCGCCGCCGCGATCGTCGACGAACTGGTCAAGCAGGGCCGCGTGCACGGCATCATCGGCATCGGCGGCGGGACCGCGACGCTGGTCGCGACGTCGATCATGAAGCGCCTTCCGTTCGGCATGCCCAAGCTGATGGCGTCGCCCATGGCGGCGCACCCGGCCTACATCGACAAGTACGTCGGCACGCGCGACATCACGATGCACCACACCGTGCTCGACATCGTGAAGATGAATCCGCTCCTGAAGGCGCAGATCGTCAACGCGGTGGGTGCTATCTGCGGCATGGTCGAGATGACGCAGGGCACCGACATCCGGTTCGACCGGCCCTGCGTGGCGGTCTCCTCGTTCGGCTTCGGCGAGATGGCGGTGCAGGCGGCGCTCGGCATGCTGGAGGAGGCCGGCTTCACGCCCGTCGTCTGTCACGCGCAGGGCAAAGGCGACAAGGCGATGGAGGAGATGATCCGCGACGGCGTCTTCCACGGCGTGCTCGACCTTTGCACCGGCGGCATCATGGAGCACCTGTTCAAGGGCAACCGCGACCCGGGACCGGACCGGCTCATGGCCGCGGTGGAACGCGGGATCCCGATGGTGCTGGCGCCGTGCGGCCTGGACATCCTGTCCTACGGCGGCAGGCCCGAAATGCTGGAGCAGACGAAGGACCGGCCCCAGTACGTGCAGGATGCGTTGCGCGTGCAGGTCCGCACGACCGCCGCCGAGTTGCGCCAGGCGGCCGACGTCATTGCCGATCGGCTCAATCGTGCGCGCGGCGCCTGGACCTTCCTCGTGCCGCGCAAGGGCTGGTCGTCGCTCGACCGGGAGGGCCGGCCGATCTACGACCCCATTGCGGATGCTGCGTTCGTCGCCCGGTTGAAGGAAAGGCTCGCCGATCCCGGGCGAGTGAAAGAGGTCGATCTCAACCTCTACACACCCGAGTTCGCGCGCGTTGCCGTCGACGAATTCCTCCGGCTGTACGCGGAAGCGAAAGTGCCGGCACCGGCATGAGAAACCCTGCGTGGCAACCGATCACCCGCGAGCCGGGCCGCGATACACGCCGGCTTGCGCCACCTCGCCATCGGGCGCGTTCGACAGGCCCTGGCGTCGAGGAGTAACGGCCGTGATGGTACGCAACTGGATGCAGGCCAAGCCGCTGACCATTCCCAGCGACACGCTCGTTTCCGAGGCCAAGCGTCTGCTCGCGGAGAGTAACCTGCACGCGCTGCCCGTGGTGGACGGCGGCAGGCTGCGCGGGCTAGTGACGCGGGCCAACGTGCTGCGCACCGGGCACTTCGTGTTGCGCACGCAGAGTCCGGACGAATTGAACTATTTCGCCACCCGACTCAAGGTCAAGGACATCATGGTGCGCAATCCGGCGACCGTCCAGGCGAGCGACACGATGGAACATTGCCTCGCGAAGGGACGGGAACTGGGTGTGGCGCAGTTTCCGGTTCTCGACGGCGACGAGGTGGTGGGCGTCATCTCCGCCAACGAAATCTTCCAGCTTGCAGCCCATGTTCTGGGGGCGTGGGAGCGGCGCAATGGTGTCACGTTGGCTCCGGTCAGGCTGGGTCCCGGGGTGCTGGGCCGGATCGCCGACGTTGCCGAAGCAGCGGGTGCGGTTCTGCAGGCGCTCTATCCGGTGGGACGCAACGACGCGCCACCGGAAGGCGGCTATCCGGAGCGCAAGGTTACGTTGCGCTTTCATGCGCGAGAGGTTCACGATGTCATCGTCGCGCTGGAAGCCGCCGGATTCCCGGTGCTCGAGTCCTCGGAAGCGGAGCACCCGGCGATGACGAGTTGAGGGCGTAGTGCACGCAACGCGAAGGGAGCGCGAATGAGTCTGCCGTTGGTGGTGGCGATTACCGGCGCGACGGGGGTCGTCTACGGCGTGGAGATGCTCCGTGTGCTGCGGGATCTGGGGCAGGAAACGCACCTGATTCTCTCCGAAGCGGCGGGGATGAACCTGGCCATCGAAACGGAGCACTCCAGCGACTACGTGCGGGGGCTGGCCGACGTGGTCTACAGCAACAAGGACGTGGGCGCGGCCGTAGCGAGCGGCTCTTTCCGCACGCGCGGCATGATCGTCGCACCGTGCACGATCAAGACGTTGTCGGCCATCGCCAATTCCTTCACCTGCAATCTGGTCGTACGTGCGGCCGACGTAACTCTCAAGGAGCGACGGCCGCTGGTGCTCATGGTGCGCGAGACGCCTCTGCACAAGGGCCATCTCGACCTGATGTCGCAGGCCGCCGGTTGCGGCGCAGTGATCCTGCCTCCCATGCCGGCGTTCTACCACCAGCCCGCCACGATCATGGACATCATTCACCAGAGCATCGGCAAGGCACTGGACCAGGTCGGCATCGAACACAACCTGTTCAAGCGTTGGACCGGCCACGGTCGCAACGAGCAGTCCAGGGATCCGATTCGCGTGGCGAAATGAGCACGTCGCGCCGATTGTCGTGCCGATCTGCCACGGCGTGCGGCATTGTGTCGACCATTCGGCAGCACTGATGCGACGCGAAGGGTTTGCGTTCTGGCGTTTTTCGCTCCGCACCTATCGGAAGCGTGGCGTGGCCGAAGCGTGCCTGGCGTTGCAGGACGAGTGTGGCGCGGATGTGAACCTGCTGCTGTACTGCTGCTGGATCGGCAGTCGTGGAAGGAAACTGGACCCACGCGCCGTCCGTTCGGCGATGGCGGGTGTCGGGCGCTGGCAGAAGGAAGTGGTGTGGTCGCTGCGCCAGGCGCGTCGGGCGATCCGCAAGGACCCGCACGGCGCCGAGGCCGAAGCGGTGAAGTTGCTGCGCCGGAGCATCGCTGCGGTCGAGCTCGATGCGGAATACCTCGAGCAGCGGCTCCTGGACCGGGAGGCTGCCCGGACGCAACCATCGGCTGGCAACAGCGGGCCCAGGGAAGCCGCGAGCGCCAACCTCGCCCGCTACTTCGAGGCGCTCGGCTCGACACCCGGTCCTCGCGCGCGACGCCACCTCCGGACGCTGACCGACGCCATGGTTGCGCGGACTGCTAGCCTCGAGCGAACGAGGGGCTGATCGTGTCCCGCATGTCGACTTCCGAAACCTTCGCGCCATATGGCCCGCCCATCGCGCGGCGAGCCGACCACCGAGTTTGTCCCCCCACACACCGCGGCGCCAGAATTGCAGCAGCGGCCGTACCGCCGTCCCCATGCAATGCCCCTGAAGGAGATTTCCCATGAACCATCAGCACAAGTTCCTGCTCGACGAAACGCAGCTGCCCAAGGCCTGGTACAACATCAACGCCGACATGCCGGTGCCGCCGCAGCCCGTGCTGCACCCCGGCACCATGCAGCCGGTGACGCCGGATTTTCTGGCGGTGCTCTTCCCCATGAACATCATCATGCAGGAGGTGAGCCAGGAGCGCTGGATCGAAATTCCGGAGCCGGTGCGCGACATCTACAAACTGTGGCGCCCGACGCCCATGTATCGCGCCCATCGCCTGGAGAAGATGCTCGACACTCCTGCGCACATCTACTACAAGTACGAAGGCGTCTCCCCCGTCGGCTCGCACAAGCCGAATACCGCGGTGGCGCAGGCGTTCTACAACAAGGAAGCCGGCACCAAGGCGCTGACCACGGAGACCGGTGCCGGTCAATGGGGCAGCGCGCTCGCCATGGCGTGTCACTTCTTCGATCTCCCGCTCGAGATCTACATGGTGAAGGTGTCTTACCACCAGAAGCCGTACCGCCGGATCATCATGCAGAACTTCGGGGCCGAGGTGTATGCCAGCCCGAGCGACCGCACGCAGTTCGGCCGGTCCGTGCTCGCCAAGGACCCCGACAACAACGGCTCGCTGGGCATGGCGATCTCCGAGGCGGTGGAGGTGGCGGCCACCTCCAACGGGGTCAAGAAATACAGCCTGGGCTCGGTGCTCGGTCACGTGCTGATGCATCAGACGGTGATCGGCATCGAATCGCTGCAACAGATGGAGATGGCCGGCGAATATCCCGACATCGTGATCGCGTGCGCCGGTGGCGGTTCGAACTTCGCCGGATTCGCCTATCCCTTCCTGCACCGGAATTTCACCGAGAAGAAGACGACGCGCGTGATCGCCGCCGAACCGTCTTCCTGCCCATCGTTGACCAAGGGACGCTACACGTTCGATTACGGCGACACGGCGGCGATGGCCCCGATCATGAAAATGCACACGTTGGGCCACACGTTCATGCCGCCGGGCATTCACGCCGGCGGCCTCCGCTACCACGGCATGGCGGCGAGCGTGAGCGCGCTGGTCGACCATGGCGACATCGAAGGACGTGCGGTGAAGCAGCTCGAGACGTTCGACGCGGCGGTCCGGTTCTCGAAGGCGGAAGGGATCATCCCCGCCCCCGAGTCCGCGCATGCCGTCGCTGTGGCAATCCAGGAGGCCCTGAAGTGCAAGCGCGACGGAACGAAGAAGGTGATCGCCTTCTGCCTCTCCGGTCACGGCCACTTCGACATGATGGCCTACGACGCCTACCATCAAGGCAAGCTCCAGGACTACGAGTATCCGCAGGCGTTGGTCGACGAGGCGATGACGCACCTGCCGAAAGTGCCGGCGTAGGTTAGCCGCCAGGGCGGCCGGACCCCGCGTCCGGTCGGCCCGTTGCACCCCAGTCGCCTGTGCATCGGGAATAGAATCGTCGCATCGACCACTGCCAGGATCGCTTTCGCAAGCCCATGACCACGCGCCTCCTCCTCGGAAACGATGCGATTGCCCTGGGGCTCACCCGCAACGCCTGTCGCGTCGTCACGGCGTATCCCGGCACCCCGAGCTCGGAGATTCTCGCGGGCGTGGTGAAATTCAAGAAACAACTCGCGCACGAGATCTACACGGAATGGAGCGCGAGCGAGAAAGTCGCCTTCGAAGTGGCGCTGGCCGCGAGCTGGAGCGGCCTGCGCGCGGCGGTGGCGATGAAGCAGGTGGGGCTCAATGTCGCCGCGGATTCCCTGTTCAGTGCGGCATATACCGGTGTGGTCGGCGGCTTCGTCGTCATTTCCTGCGACGATCCCGGCCCGCATTCGTCGCAAACCGAGCAGGATTCGCGCCTGCTCGCGCTTACCGCCAAAGTGCCGGTGTTCGATCCCGCGACGCCGGCCGAGGCGTTGGCGATGCTGAACGCGGCCTTCGCTCTGTCGGAGAAGCATCGGGTTCCGGTCATCCTCCGTCCGACGACGCGCATTTGCCATGCGGTCCAGAGCATCGACGTCGACGGAGCCGGGATCCCGGCGCTCGCCGGCAACCCGAAGTTCCGGAAGGACCAGCAGCGCTGGGCGGCGACGCCAGTCCATCGCCTGAAGCTGCACCACGAGCTCAATGCCAAGCTCCAAGCGATCGAGGCCGACTTCGCAGGCTCTCCGTTCAACTATGTCGTCGAGCCACCCCGCGCGGCGCCAGGTAACGCGCTCGGAATCATCGCCTCCGGCAATGCCTTCGCAACGGCGCATGACGTGCTGGCCGAGTTCGGCGCGAGTGTCGCGATGCTGAAGATAGGCACGCCGTATCCGCTGCCTCGCCGCCTGGTGGCCGACTTCGTTTCCCGATTCGAACGCGTGCTCGTCATCGAGGAGCCCGACGCCTGCATCGAGCTGCAGATCGCCGATCGCACCCACGTCAGCGGACGCCTCGATGCGACCGTCCCGAACGCGGGCGAGCTTACGCCCGAAGTGATCACGAGTGTGATCGCGGGGCAGCTCGGTCTGGCCGGAATCGCTGTGTCTTCCTCGGCGGAAGATCCCGCACTTGCCGAGCTCGTTGCCGCGCTTGCGCTGCCCCCCCGTCGTCCGCGTCTTTGCCCCGGCTGCTCGCACCGCTCCGCGTTCTTCAATCTGCGCACGACGTTCGGCCCCAAGGCGATCTATCCAGGCGACATCGGCTGCTATACGCTGGGCACCAACTTGCGCGTGGTGGACACCTGCGTGGACATGGGCGGCTCGGTGACGCTCGCGTCGGGCTTCTACCACGCGAACCGGGTCACGAAGGACAACCGGCCGATCATCGCGACGATCGGTGACTCGACCTTCCTCCATTCGGGGATCGTGCCGCTGATCAACGCGGTCCACACCAACGCTCGATTCGTCCTGCTGATTCTTGACAATCACACGACCGCAATGACGGGTGCGCAGCCGACACCCGCGAATGATTATGCCGCCGACGGCAGCGCTGCCACCCGTGTGCCGATCGAAGCGCTCGTGCGCGCCTGCGGCGTTCGGTTCCTTCGCGTCGCCGACCCGTACGAGCGCGGGCCGTTCGAGGTGCTGTTGAAGGAAGCGCAGGCATTCACGCAAGCGGACGAGGGCGGCGTCGCCGTCATCATCGCGGATCGCCCGTGCGTGCTCTACGACGATGCACCGGTAACCGTGGCGCCGGTGCCGGTGATCATCACGGAGGACTGCGACGGTTGCCGGTATTGCGTGGAGGCGTTCGAGTGCCCGGCGCTCGTCTTGCGGGCCGACAAGTCTCGCGTCGACGTCAACTACAGCGTCTGCGTGGACTGCGGGCAGTGCATCGATGCCTGCCACAAGGGGTTCATCGTGGCGAAGGCCGCGACCACCGCGCCACAACCGGTGCCGCACGAATGACGAGTACCTGCCCATCAAGGGCCGCCTTCCGGTAGCGGCCCGGCACGAATGGAGATCAAGCTCGTCATCGCCGGCATCGGCGGCCAGGGCGTTGTCTACGCCACCAAGGTCCTGTCGCAGGTGGGACTCAAGCGTGGCGACCCCGTGCTGGCCTCCGAGAACCACGGCATGAGTCAGCGGGGAGGCAGCGTGATGTCCCACCTCAAGATCGGCGGCAGCGATGCGCCATTGATCCGGCGTGGGGCGGCCGATGCGCTGGTGGGCCTCGATCGTAACGAGGCGATCCGCAATCTCACCTTCGTGCGCACGGGCGGGTCCGTGTTCGTGAACTCGGCGAACGGACTCGATGAATCGCTGCGTACACGCCTGGACGAGCTCGATATCCGCGTCAACGCGATCGATGCCGAGCGCTATGCCCTCGAGCTCGGCTCTCCCGCGGTCGTCAATCTGATCGTTCTAGGCTTCGCTGCCGCGCACGCCGAGTTCGGCATTACGGTGGATGAGCTCGAGGATGCCGTGCGCACGCTGGGGCCGCCCGCGGCCGTGGACCGGAACCTGCAGGCGCTGGCGGTGGGTGCGCGCAGGAAATGAAGACCGTCCCGCGCTACGCCGCTTCCCGGCTGGCCTTCTTGCGCTCGTGTTCCTTGAGGAAGCGCTTGCGGATTCGGATCGAGATCGGCGTCACTTCGACCAGTTCGTCGTCGGCGATGAACTCGACCGCGTACTCGAGCGTCAACGCGATCGGCGGCGTAAGCGCGATCGCGTCGTCCTTGCCGGACGCGCGGACGTTGGTGAGCTGCTTGCCCTTGATCGGATTGACCACGAGGTCGTTGTCGCGGCTGTGGATGCCGATCACCATGCCCTCGTAGAGCGCCTCGCCGGGCGAAACGAACATCCGGCCGCGCTCCTGCAGCTTCCATAGCGCGTAGGCGACCGCCGCGCCGTCCTCCTGCGAGATGAGGACCCCGTTGCGGCGCTCGGGGATCTCGCCCTTCAGCGGCGCGTAGCCGTCGAAGACGTGGCTCATGAGCCCCGTGCCGCGCGTCAGGTTCATGAACTCGCCCTGAAAGCCGATCAGGCCGCGCGCGGGAATCCGGTATTCGAGCCGCACGCGGCCGCGGCCGTCCGGCTCCATGTGGGTGAGATCGCCGCGACGCGGACCCAACGCCTCCATCACCGCGCCCTGGTGCACATCTTCGACGTCGACCGAAAGCGCCTCGAACGGCTCGCAGGTCACGCCATCGATCTCGCGCAGCACGACGCGCGGCCGCGACACCGCGAGCTCGTAGCCCTCGCGGCGCATGTTCTCGATCAGGATCGTGAGATGCAGCTCGCCGCGTCCGGACACCAGGAACGAATCGGTGTCGCCGGTCTCCTCGACGCGGAGCGCGACGTTGGTCAGCAGCTCCTTCCCGAGCCGGTCGCGCAAGATTGCGCGAGGTCACGTACTTGCCCTCGCGGCCGGCGAGTGGCGACGTGTTGACCTGGAAATACATCGAGAGCGTGGGCTCGTCGACGGCGATCGGCGGCAGCGCCTCGGGCTTCTCGACGATCGGCGAGCGTCGTGCCGATCGTCAGCTCGTCGATGCCGGTGACCAGCACGATGTCGCCGGCCTGCGCGGATTCGACCGGAGCGCGCTCGAGGCCGGCGAAAGCGAACACCTGCCCGACGCGCGCGCGCGGCGCGATCTGCCCTTCAGCCAGCGCCCCATTGAGCACCGCGACCTCCTGCCCGGCAGCGAGGCGACCACGACGAATGCGGCCGATGCCGAGCCGGCCGACGTAGCTCGAGTAGTCGAGCGCGGCAACCTGGAACTGCAGCGGCGCGTCCGGATCGCCGATCGGTGCGGGTACGTGCGCGAGGATCGTCTCGAACAGCGGACGCATGTCGGCGCCCTCCGGCGGCGTGTGCGCCTTCGCGACGTTGACGTCGAGCGTCGCCCAGCCGTTCAGCGCGGACGCGTAGACGACGGGGAAGTCGAGCTGATGCTCGGTCGCGCCGAGCTTGTCGAACAGCTCGAAGGTCTGATTGACGACCCACTCCGACCGCGCGCCGGGGCGGTCGACCTTGTTGACGACGACGATCGGCGAGAGGCCGAGCTTCAACGCCTTCAGCGTGACGAAGCGCGTCTGCGGCATCGGGCCCCTCGACCGCGTCGACCAGCAGCAGCACGCCGTCCACCATCCCCAGCACGCGCTCGACTTCGCCGCCGAAGTCGGCGTGTCCCGGCGTGTCGACGATGTTGATGTGCGTTTCGCCGTAGCGGATCGAGCAATTCTTGGCGAGGATCGTGATCCCGCGCTCGCGCTCGAGGTCGTTGCTGTCCATCATCCGCTCGCCGACGTGCTGGTGCTTGGCGAACGTGCCCGCCTGGACCAGCAGCTTGTCGACGAGCGTCGTCTTGCCGTGATCGACGTGGGCGATGATCGCGATGTTGCGCAGGGCGGCGGCGGGCGTGGTCATGGCGTGTACGGGCCGGCCGCTCGCGCGCGGGATGACGCGTGGCGAGGCCGAAAAACCTGTCAATTATAGCGTCCGGGCGACCGGCGTCCGCGCCACAAAATTTTCGCAAAATCCGAAACTTAGCCTATAATTCCGTTTCGGGCGGCCGTTCCGGTCACCGCCCACGCAAAGTGTGGGACGCACGCGATCCTCGGGATCGCGAGTTGCGTCCCACGGTCCACACTTTTTCCCCGCAGCCTGGACCGGAAACCGCCCTCGCGCGGTAGGCCGCGACCAGGAGTGTTCATGAGTGCAACGAGCTTTGCCGAGCTCGGCCTCGTGCCCGAGTTGTTGCGGGCCGTGGAAGAGGCCGGCTACACGACGCCCACGCCGATCCAGGTGCAGGCGATTCCCGTCGTTCTCGCCGGCAAGGACGTGATGGGCGGCGCGCAAACCGGCACCGGCAAGACCGCCGGTTTCGCCCTGCCGATCCTGCAGAAACTCGCGCCGATGGCGAACGCCAGCCCCTCGCCTGCCCGCCATCCGGTCCGCGCCCTGATTCTCACGCCTACGCGCGAGCTGGCCGTCCAGGTCGAGGAATCGTTTCGGACGTACGGCAAGTACACCAACCTGCGCTCGACGGTGGTCTATGGCGGCGTCGACATCAAGCAGCAGCTCCCCATCGTCCGCGGCGGCGTCGAGATCCTCGTCGCGACGCCGGGCCGGCTGCTCGACCACATCGAGCAGAAGAGCGTGTATCTCGGCCAGGTCGAGATCTTCGTGCTGGACGAGGCCGACCGGATGCTCGACATGGGCTTCATCCCCGACATCAAGCGGATCATGGCGCTGCTGCCGGCCACCGCGAAGCGCCAGAACCTGCTGTTCTCGGCGACGTTTTCCGGCGAGATCAAGAAGCTCGCCGACCAGCTCCTGAACGCGCCGCAGTTGATCGAGGTCGCCAAACGCAACACGGCCGCCGAAACCGTCGCGCAGAGTGCGTACAAGGTGCCCGCCGAGGCGAAGCGTGCGCTGCTCCTGCACCTCGTGCGTTCGCGCGGCCTGAACCAGGTGCTGTGCTTCATGCGCACCAAGCACGGCACCGCGCGCCTTGCCCGCCAGCTGGAGAAGGACGGGCTGATCACCGATGCCATCCACGGCGACAAGAGCCAGCAGATGCGCATGGAAGCGCTGCAGGCCTTCAAGGACGGCAAGCTGCAGGTGCTGGTGGCCACCGACGTCGCGGCGCGCGGGCTCGACATCGACGACATTCCGCTCGTGATCAATTACGAACTGCCGCACATTCCCGAGGATTACATCCACCGGATCGGCCGCACCGGCCGCGCCGGCGCGTCCGGCGAGGCCATTTCGTTCGTCGCGCCGGAGGAGGAGCGCTACCTCGCCGAGATCGAGCGGTTGCTGAAAGTCAAAGTGCCGATCGTCGTCGCCGAAGGCTTCGATCCGGCCACCGCGCGATCGGAGCGCGCACCGCGCGCGCCGAGCGCTGCACGAACGCCGCGCCCGCAGCAGCCGAACGGCGCCACGCGCGCGCGCCGCGCGAACACGCCGAACATGCGAGCGCGCCCCTCGCGCACCACGCGCCACACCCTGCCGCGTCCGCTCCCGGGCGCGCGCCGAACGTGCGCCTCGCGAGGATCGGCGCGAAGAACGCGAACGCGCCTATGCACTGAACCCGGATCAGCCGCCCATCGCGCGCGCGCCGGAGGAAGCGGCGACAAGCACTACGGCGCATGCACAGGCATCGGCGCATCGGAAGCGCCCCGGCTTCGGCCACGGCCGGCCCGTCCCCGCCTTGCTGATCAAGCGCACCGCGAAGGAACCCGAAAAGGTCTGAGCGTCCGGCTGGCGGTTGTTCGATGCCGCAGGTGGCACCTCCCGCGGTACTCGTTGCCCATTGCCGCGCCGGCTTCGAGCCGGAAGCGGCCACCGATCTCGCGCGGGTCGCCGCGAACGCACAGGCAACCCTCGCCGTTCGATGCGCCGATCGGCCGCGGCTTCGTGGTGGCCACGCCGCGTCCGTTCGATGCGCAACGCTGGCCAAGCGCCCTCGCGAACGTGCCGCCGATCTTCGTCCGGTCGCTCTTCTTCGGCACCGGGCCGCACGCGCTGTTCGATCCGGCCGCGACGAAGGGACGCCCGGATCGCATCGCCGCGCTATCGGCATTGGTCGAGCATTTTCGCGCCGAGTTTCCGTTGCCGGGCGTGCCTCACGCCGCGCGCGGCCGCGCCGTTTTCGGTGAATTGCGGCTCGAGACGCCGGACACGAACGACGGCAAGGAGCTGTCGGGCCTCACGCGATCGCTCGCCGCGCGTCTCGCGCACGTGCTCGTCGAACGCGGCATGTTGCACGTCGACCGAGAGCGCCGGTGGCCAGGCGTGCACCGCACGCTCGGGAGCCAACCTCCATGTGCTGTTCGTCGACGGCGCGCACGCGTACATCGGCGCCAGCGTCGCCCCTTGGGCCAGCCCATGGCCGATGGGAATCCCGCGACTGCACCTGCCACGCGCCGCACCCTCGCGCTCGACGCTCAAGCTCGCCGAAGCGTTCCGCACGTTCCTCGCCGGCCGCGAGCATGAGGCAATCCGACGCCGGCATGCGCGCCGTCGACCTCGGCGCCGCACCGGGCGGCTGGACCTGGCAGCTCGTGCAGCGCGGCGTGCGCGTCACCGCGGTGGACAACGGCGCGCTGAAGGGCGAAGTGGCCACCGACCCGCTCGTCACCCACGTCCGCGCGGACGGCCTCACCTTCCGACCGCGCCGGCCGGTGGATTGGCTCGTGTGCGACATCGCCGACCAGCCGTCGAAGATCGCCACGGTCGTCGCCAGATGGATGGCCGATGGCTTCGCCCGGCGCGCGATCTTCAACCTCAAGCTGCCGATGAAGAAGCGCTACGACGAAATGCGGCCGCTGCGGCAGATCATCGACGAGGTGCTGCGGCAACCGCGCCGGCAGCGCTATCGAATTTCCCTGCGCCAGCTCTATCACGACCGGGAGGAAGTGACCGGCTTCGTCGAGCGCCTGGAATCGCGGGTCTGAATGTCCAAAGTGCGGGGCCCCTCGGCGGGTGTGCGAACGCCGGCTACGACTCGTCGGTGATGATGCCGAGCCGGACGTACATCGGGCGCAGGACGTCACGCAGCGCGGGAAGCGCGCGCCAGAACCAGACGGCGGCCATGCGTTGCGATCGCTCCGTTCAGCGCGAATGCCGCCGGCGCGCCGAACGCACCGGCCAGTGCGCCGGCCGCGAGGTTGCCGAGCGGCGCGACGCCGAGAAACGCCAGCGAGAAGAATCCGGCGAGGCGCCCGCGCATCCGGTCCTCGACGATCGTCTGCAGGATCGTGTTCGTGCCCGCCGCCGCGAGGATGACGCCGCCACCCACGAGCACCATCAGCGCGAGCGCGACGGAAAGACTGCGAGATACGAAAACGCGGCCAGCGCAATGCCGCAGGTCGCCGTCGCAATGCCGATCACGCGCCCGAGGCCGCGGACCGTCGTGCGGCTCGCGAGATAGAGCGTGCTTGCGAGGGCGCCCGCGCCGGCCGCGGCGAGCAGGAAGCCGAGCGTCTGCGGACCGCCGCCGAAGATGTCCTTCGCATACACGGGCAGCAGCGACGAATACGGGTTGATCGTCCACGAGAGCAGCGCGACCAGGATCAGCAGCGTGCGCGCGGGTCCGTGGTCGGACACATAGCGAAAGCCCTCGACCCAGCTCGCCCACCAGCTTCCCTTGCGGGCGACGGGCGACGGCTCGCGCGCCCAGCGCATCCGGCCGATCGCGACGATGACGGCGAGGAACGACAGCGCGTTCAGGGCAAAGCACACGGCTTCGCTCGCCACCGCGAGCAATAACCCGCCGAGCGCCGGCCCGATGGCGCGCGCGACGTTGACCAGGAACGAGTTGAGCGCGATGGCGTTGGGCAGATCGTTGCGATCCTCGACCAGGTGCACCCACAGCGATTGGCGCAGCGGAATGTCGAAAGCCGACACGACGCCCAGCCATAGCGCGAGCACGATCAGGTGCCACACGGCGATGTGCCCGGACCAGACGAGGAGCGCCAGCACGACTGCCTGAGCGAGCATCAGCGACTGCGTGACGTAGAGCGCACGCCGCCGATTCACATGGTCGGCGACCACGCCGGCAAACGTTCCGAACAGCAGGATGCCCGCGCTGCCGCAGAAGGCGACGACGCCGAGGAGCCACGCCGACCCGGTCAGCCGATAGGTGAGCCACCCCATCGCGACCTGCTGCAGCCAGGTGCCGATGAGCGAGGTGCCCTGACCGATGAAGAACAACCGGAAGTTCCGGTTGGAGAGTGCGCGGAACGTGTGCTTAACGGGACAGTCGCTCGCGTTGCGTCGTCAGCTTGTCGAGCGTCGCGGTGAAGGCCGCCAGCCGCGCACGCTCCTGCTCGACCACGGCCGCGGGCGCGCGTGCGACGAAACCCTCGTTCGCGAGCTTTGCTCCGGCCTTGACGATCTCGGCTTGAAGCCGCGTGATTTCCTTCGCGATGCGCTCGCGCTCCGCGACGGGATCGACTTCGATGTGCAGCATGAGGCGCGTCTCGCCGACGACCTCGACGGGCGCGTCGGTGCCCGGCAGCTCGTCGACGATCTTCACCTCCGAAACCTTGGCGAGCGGGAGCATGTAGCCGGAGGTCGCGGTGATCGAAGCGCGTTCCTCGGCCGTCCCGGGCACAACCCACAGCGGCACCCGCTGGGCGGGCGACAGATTCATCTCGCCGCGCAACGCACGGGTTGCATTGATACGAGCCTTCAAGGCCGCGATCTCGGCTTCGGCGCCCGGATCCCGCTTCGCCGGCTCGGCGCGCGGATACGGCGCAAGCGAAACGCTCTCGCCCGCCTTGCCGGCCAGCGGCGCGATGCTCTGCCAGAGCTCCTCGGTGATGAACGGGATGAACGGATGCGCGAGGCGCAGCGTCACCTCGAGGACGCGGACGAGCGTGCGGCGCGTGCCCCGCTGCGCCGCTTCGTCCCCGCGCGCGAGATCGGTTTTCGCGAGCTCGAGATACCAGTCGCAGTACTCGTCCCAGACGAATTCGTAGATCGCCTTCGCGGCAAGGTCGAAGCGGTATTGGTCGAGCTGCGTGGCGACTTCCGCCTCCGCCTGCTGCAGGCGCGAGACGATCCAGCGGTCGGCCGCCGAAAGCGTAACCGGCAGCGGCGGCATCGAGCCCGACATCGCGGCCATCGACGTTCATCAGCACGAAGCGCGCGGCGTTCCACAGCTTGTTGCAGAAGTTGCGATAGCCCTCGCAGCGGCTCAAGTCGAAATTGAGCGTGCGGCCGTAGGTGGCAAGGCTCGCGAACGTGAAGCGGACGGCGTCGGCGCCGAACGACGGGATGCCGTTCGGGAACTGCTTGCGCGTGCGCTTCTCGATCGGCACGCGCTGTTTCTCGAGCAGGAGGCCGGACGTCCGCTTTTCCACCAGGGCGTCGGCCGTGATCCCGTCGATCAGGTCGAGCGGGTCGAGCACGTTGCCCTTCGACTTCGACATCTTCTGGCCTTCCTCGTCGCGCACGATCGCATTGATGTACACGCTCGCGGAAGGGCACCTCGCCGGTGAAGTAGGTCGTCGTCATGATCATCCGCGCGACCCAGAAGAAGATGATGTCGAAGCCGGTAACCAGCACCGACGACGGCAGGAACGTCGCCAGTTCCCGTGTCGGCTCCGGCCAGCCGAGCGTGGAGTGGCACCACAGCGCGGAGGAGAACCAGGTGTCGAGCACGTCGGGATCCTGCTCGAGCGTCGCGGGTTCGCGGCCGAGCTTCGCGCGCGCCTGCGCGCGCGCCGCCGCTTCGTCCCGCGCGACGTAGACGTTGCCCGCGTCGTCGTACCAAGCGGGGATGCGGTGTCCCCACCACAGCTGCCGCGAGATGCACCAGTCCTGGATGTTGTTGATCCAGTGCAGGTAGGTATGGAGCCACTGGTCGGGCACGAAGTCGACGCGCCCCTTCGCGCCGTCGCGCGGGCTCGCGAGCCCATCCCCCACCGCGGCGAGGCACAGATCCTGGATCGTCCGGCCCGGGAAGAAAGGATGCGTCGCGGGCGACGGTGTCCTCGTTGCGACGAACCACTGGTCCGTCAGCATCGGCTCGACGACCTCGCCGGTGCGTCCGCACCGCGGCACCACCATCCGGTGCGGCTTCTCGCTCACCAGGAAACCGTGGGCGGCGAGATCGGCGAGCACGGCCGCGCGCGCGGCATAGCGGTCGAGGCCGCGGTATTTCGCGGGCGCGTTGTCGTTGATCGTCGCGTCGAGCGCGAGGATCGGGATCGGGGCGAGGCCGTGGCGCTGGCCGATCTGCCAGTCGTTGAAATCGTGCGCCGGCGTGATCTTCACGCAGCCCGTGCCGAATTCGCGATCGACGTAGTCGTCGGCGATGACGGGAATCGTGCGCCCGGTCAGCGGCAGCGTCACGGTGAGGCCGACGAGGCTTCGGTATCGCTCGTCGTCCGGATTCACCGCGACGGCGACGTCGCCCAGCATCGTCTCGGGCCGCGTCGTGGCGACCACGACGTCGCCCTGCCCGTCGACGCGCGGGTACCGGATCTCCCAGAGCTTGCCCTGCTCTTCCTCGCTTTCGACTTCGAGATCGGACACCGCGGTGCCGAGCTTGGGATCCCAGTTGACGAGCCGTTTGCCGCGATAGATGAGGCCGTCCTCGTACAGGCGGACGAAAGTCTCGAGCACCGCCGCCGACAGGCCGGGATCCATCGTGAACCGCTCGCGCGACCAATCGCCCGACGTGCCGAGCCGGCGCATCTGGTTGGTGATCGTCGAGCCGGATTCCTGTTTCCAGGCCCACACCCGCTCGACAAAGCGCTCGCGGCCCAATTCCTCCCGCGACCTACCCTCGGCCTTCAGCTGATTCTCGACGACGATCTGCGTCGCGATCCCCGCGTGATCGGTGCCGAGCTGCCAGAGCGTGTTCTCGCCGCGCATCCGGTGATACCGGATCAGCACGTCCATCAGCGTCTGCTGGAACGCGTGGCCCATGTGCAGCGTACCGGTGACGTTGGGCGGCGGCAGCTGGATGCAGAACGCGCTCGCACCCTCGCGCATCGATGGCTTGAAATAGCCGCGCGATTCCCACAGCGGGTACCACTTCGCCTCGATGGCGTGCGGTTCGAAGCTCTTGGCGAGTTCCATGGCGGCGCCCGCGGCCGACCCGGCCACGGGTGTGCAAAAGCTTGAAATTATAGCGGAATGCCGGCGCCACCCGACGCCGGATAGGAGGGCCGGCAGCGTTGTCCTGGGCACGCAACCCGGGCCGGCGTCGACGGTGCTACCGGATCAGGCCGCGACGAACTTCAGCGCGACGCCGTTGTTGCAGTAACGCAGGCCCGTCGGCTTCGGGCCGTCGTCGAACACGTGCCCCTGGTGCCCGCCGCAACGCGCACAGTGATACTCGGTGCGCGGGTAGAGCAGCTTGAAATCCACCTTCGTCTCGACGTTACCGTGGATGTGGTCGTAGAAGCTCGGCCAGCCGGTGCCGCTGTCGTACTTGGTGCCCGAGTCGAACAACGGCAACTCGCACGCGGCGCAGACGAACGTTCCCTTGCGCTTTTCGTTGTTCAGCGGGCTCGTGAACGGCGCCTCGGTCCCTTCCTGGCGCAGCACGTGGAATTGCTGGGGTGTGAGCAGCTTCTTCCACTCCGCCTCGGTCTTGACGATCTTCGCGACGGTCGATCCCTGCGCGTAGACGGGTGCGGTCTGACGTAGCGCCACGGTGCCCCCGAGCACACCCAGCGCACGAGTGAGGAAATTGCGTCGGTTCATGGCGTGCTCCATTTGTCTCGCTACGCGCTTGGTCGCTCGCGCCGCCCGCTGCCTTACGGCGCACCACCGGTGCAGCCTGACGAAACAACCCGGTACCGCCGCCGACGACGACAGGGATCGGCTCGAAGCCGTACTTGACCGGCGTCTTCGCGAGCGACCTCGACGACCGCATCCGGGCCCGCCGGCAGGCAGAACGAGCAGTGCGGCGGCACCGCGGAGAGGAGGAATCGCTTCTGCTTGTCGCCCATGTCGAGCGGAATGATGAAGCCCTGGACGCTTCACGTCCTGCTTGTCGAGCGCCAGGATGTCCTTCGAGAACTCGGCCACCATCTTGCCGCCCTGCTTGCACCGGAGTCACCTGCGCCAGCGTGCTTCCACGACACGACGCCGGCGCGCTCGGGCAGGAGCGTCGCGCCGTAATCGATGGCGCTCGGCAATCCGGACTGCGGAATGCCTGTCGTCATCGCCAGACGCGAAGTGCGACACCGGCGACGACGAGCGCGAACACGGCAACGATACGGCTCATGGCACCCCCACCGGCGCACGGACTTCGCAATTCATCGGCCGCCGCGCCGGTCGCAAGTTCACTGATCCGCAAGCGTGGCGGCGACATCGAGCCGGTACGCGCGCCATGCGGGAAGCAGCGTGGCGATTATACCCGCGCACCGAGCGCCAGCGCGACGATGCCCCATTCCTCCGGCTGCCATGCCCGCGCGCCGGCCGCGAGAGGCGCCGGCGGCCGGCAGCCACGCCCCGACGCTCGCCGCGAGCACGTGCGCGAGCACGAGCCCGATGACCAGCCCGGTCGCCGCGAGCAGCAGGCTTTCGATCAGCAGCACCGCCACCACGGTGCCGCGCGACGCGCCGAGCGCGCGCATGATCGCGAGATCGTAGCGCCGCTCGTCGAGCGCCTGCGTCAGCGCGACGAACAGGCCGAACGCCGAGGCAGCCGATCAGCAGCAGCGCGAAGCCGCGGATCGACGTCGATGCCGACGCCGAACACGGTGAGCAGCCGCGCGGACTCGTAGGCGGGCGACGCCGCCTGCAGCACCGTTTCGGCGTTGATCGCGCGCGGCAGGCTCGCCGCGGCCACGGGGCTCGTGTACTTGACCAGCGCCAGCGTGACTTCGCGTGCCGGTTCCGCGGACCCGGTTCGCGCTGCCGGTAGCCGAGGTCTCGTGCGGCGTCGCGGCAGCGGCATGGTCGTCGTCCGGATCGACGTGCTCGTGCACCTTCCAGACGCTCTCGATCGCCGGTCAGCACGAGCCGATCGATCACGCGCCCGGTCGGCGCGAGCACGCCGACGACGCGGTACGGCGCGTCGCCATGATCCCCGCCGCCCTCGCCAAGTCCGTGCGAGCCGCGTGAATGACGCCGCCGATCGCGAGTCCCGATCGCGCGCGCCACCTCGCTGCCGAGCACCGCTTCCATCGGTGCCGTCCACATCCGTCCCCTGCGCCAGCGTCGCGCCGTAGTGCGCGATGAACGACGGTTCGGTTCCGACGATCCGGAATCCGCGAAAGCTGTCGCCGAGCGCCAGCGGAATCACCTGCCGCGACCAGCGGATTGCGCGCCAGCTCCTCGACCGCGGCCAGCGGCACGTTCCCGGGCGGCACGTCCGCGTGATAGATGCCGGCGAGCACGAGCTGCAGCGGGCTGCCCTTGGCGCCGACGACGAGGTCGATGCCCGCCGCCTCGCGCGCGAGCCGCTGTCTCGAGCTCGCGCGACAAGCAGCGATCACCACGCGTCATCGTCGCGACGCCGACGGCCAGCGAGCAGCGACGTTCAGCATCGTCGCGAGCGGACGGCGCCGCGCGTAGGCCAGCGCGAGCCGGACGACGTTCATGCCCTCGCCATCGGCAGCACCCGAATCATGCGGCTTCCTCGCGATCGACGTCATCGGCGCGGCGGGCGGGCAAGGCGTAGCGATGCGGCAGCAGCGGCCGCACCCGCGCGTCGTGCGACGCGACGACGAGCGTCGCGCCGCTCGCGATCGCCTGCGCGCGCAGGAGATCGAGCGCCGCCGCCGCGTGCGCGTCGTCGAGGTTCGCCGTCGGCTCGTCGGCCAGCACCAGCGCCGGCCGGTTGACGACCGCGCGCGCGATCGCGACGCGCTGCGCCTGCCCCTGCGACAGCTCGCGCGGGATAGCGATGCGCGAGATCCGCGACGCCGACCGCCTCGAGCAACGCTCCCACGCGCGCTGCGTCCACGGCATACCCGGCCAGGTATTGCGCGAGCCGCAGGTTGTCGCGCGACGTCGAGCGCGCCGACGAGATGCAGCCGCTGCGGCACGAGACCGATCGTGCGGCCGCGCCAGCGGTCGCGCGCGGCGCCGTGCAAGCGTGGCGAGATCGGTGCCGCCGACGACGACGACCCCGGCTCGTCGGCGTCGTCAGCCCGGCGAGGATGTGCAGCAGCGTCGACTTGCCGCTGCCCGACGGACCCGCCAGCAGCCAGTGCTCGCCGGCGGCCGCGCGCCATGCATCGACCCGCACCGCGGTCACCGCGCCGTACCGGTGCTCGATTCCGTCGAGCTCGAACATGAGAACCGATGGTACGCCACGCGGCCCTCGTCGCGCCTCGCGCTGGCCCACGCGTATGCGCGAGATCCGCTCCCCGCGCCGGGTCCCGGTTGCGCTAGAGGTCGCGGCCGACCGCGCGCGCGATGCCCACGAGCTGATGCATCAGGGTCGCAAACTCGATCGGCGTCAGGGCCTGGTCGGCGTCGCACCAGGCCTCGCTCGGTGTCGGATGGATCTCGATCAGGAGTCCGTCCGCGCCCGCGGCAACGGCCGCGCAGGAAAGCGCCGGGACCATCCACGCCTTACCGCCCGCGTGCGACGGGTCGACGATGACCGGCAGGTGCGTTTCGCGCTTCAACACGGGAATCGCGGTGACGTCGAGCACATTGCGGTACGCGGTCTCGAAGGTCCTGATCCCGCGCTCGCAGAACACTATGTTGTGGTTGCCCCCGGCCGCGATGTACTCGGCCGCCATCAGCCACTCGCTGATCGTCGCGCTCATCCCCCGCTTCAGGATCACCGGTGTGGTCACCTGGCCGACCGCCTTCAGCAGGTCGAAGTTCTGCATGTTGCGCGTGCCGATCTGGATCACGTCGACGCCATGCGCCACGAAGGCGTCGAGCATGCGCACGTCCATCAGCTCGGTGACGACCGGCAGGCCCTGCCGCGCCGCCGCGTCCTTCAGCAGCTTGAGGCCTTCCACGCCCTTGCCTTGGAAAGCATAGGGTGAAGTCCGCGGCTTGAATGCGCCGCCGCGCATCAGCCGCGCGCCGCCGGCGCGCACGCCTTCCGCCGCCGCATTCATCTGCGCCTCGGTTTCGACCGAGCACGGCCCCGCGATCACCTGCACGGTCGCGCCGCCGATCGGAATGCCGCCGCAGTCGATCACCGTGTTCGCCTTGTGCCATTCGCGGGCGACGAGCTTGTACGGCTTCAGGATATGCAGCGACTTTTCCACCCCCGGCATCGGGTCGAACATCTCGGGATCGAGCGCGCGTTCGTCGCCAACCGCTCCGATCAACGTGCGCTCGGTGCCCCGCGAAACGTGGACGTCAAGACCGTTCGCCCGGATCTTCGCCTCGACCGCGGCAACCTGGCCTTCGGTCGCTTCACGCTCCATCACGATGATCATCGTCGTCGCTCCCCGAAGCCGGACGGGCAGCCCCGGGCCGCCCGTCCGCCTTGCAAATCCGCACCGTGCGCGCGCTTCACGTCAACCGCCGCCGGCTCGCCATTTCTCGATCTCGCGCTCGATCGCTTCGGCCACGTAGGCGCGCAACAGCTGGCCGACATGCATGCTGATCGTTCCGACGAGCTCCGCGCTTGCGCGATCGACGAGCGGTTGCAGCCGCTCGTTCAACTGCTCCTTGAGGCCGGTGTCGGTGAAGATGTCGATCCGCTGCAGCACCTGCATCCGGATTTCCTCGGCCAGCGCCTCCCATCGCGCCATGTCGTCGCCGCGGGCACTTGGCTGGGAGATCGCCTCGTCCGGAATCGCAACGGGCATGGGTACCTGGTCTTCCTGCGCCGGGACGACTTCTGGCGTGTTCGCGTCGACCGGGATCCACAGCGCCGACGGCGCTTCGCGTGACTCCACCAACACCGGCGCGCTCGGCACGATCGACTCGTCCGGGGCGATTGCGAACGGGTCCGCCGACGGCGCGTCGACCGTCTCCGTCGATGCAGGCGCATCCCACGGTTTCATTTCGTCCACCGTTGTCGATTGCGGCTCCAGCGCCTGGGCGGTGTCGAGCTCGTTCACCACAATCGGATGTGCCTCCGGCGCACTCACGACGTCGAACTCGTCCACCGCTATCGGATATGCCTCCGGCGCACTCACCGAGTCAATCGCGAATTCCGGCGCAGCCTCGGGCACACGCGGTGCATCAGACTCGGGCACAACGGCAATGATCGAATCCGGCGCAGTCCCGATAATGCTCTCCGCGCCGAGGGCTGCTTCGTCGAGCCACACCGACGGCTCGCCCTCGGCGAGGATCGATTCGGATATCGATGCGGACTCAATCGTCCCGTTCATCTTCGCGCGTTCCGGCACGTCTTCCAGCACGACCGGTGGCGCAGGCTCTTCCAATGCCGATTCCGGCACCATGTCCGTGAGCTCGGGAATCGCGGCATCCTCGACCCGCTCCCGATTGCGACGCATCAGCGCATCGGCCTGCTCCAGCAATTCGCGTGCGGTGGGCATTGCCTATCCCAACCGCGACATATCGTGCGAGCGGACCTCGTACCCGCGGGCCTTGTAGAACTTCCAGCGCTCGCGTGCCCCCGCCGCATCCGCTTCGTCGGCGCCGACGATCTCGGCCAGCCGGTCGAACCGCGAAAAGAACGGTGGTGGCGAGGCGTGCAGGTTGACCAGAACCGCGGCCGGGCCCTGATGCTCGAGCAGGTGGTCGATCACGATCGGCGTGGCGCCGGCCAGCGGAGAAGCGAGCCGGCAATGCGGCATGAATCCCGTCGCCGGCCACAGCCAGAGGAACCGATCGAGCTCGACGGTGGCGTCCTCGCCAGACGTAAGCACGCGCACGCTGCCGTGCTGCGCCCATGCCTTGGCGATGATCCTCGTCGCGACCTCGAGGCGGTTGGCGCAGTGCGTGTAGAAATCGATCGTCGTCATCGCCGCGGGAGGGCGTCAGCCGAACGTGGCGCTACGTCGGTGGCACGGACTCCTGGTTCAGGAGCCATGTCGTCAGCAGCGGGACCGGCCGGCCGGTCGCTCCCTTCTTCTTGCCGTCCTTCCACGCGACCCCCGCGATGTCCAGATGCGCCCAGTCGAACTTCTTCGCGAAACGCGACAGAAAGCACGCCGCGGTGATGCTGCCGGCCGCGCGACTTCCGACGTTGGCGAAGTCGCCGAAGTTGCTGTTGAGATCCTCCTGGTAATCGTCCCACAGCGGCATCTGCCAGCCGCGGTCGTAGGCGTCGTCGCCGGCCGCGATCAACGCGCGCGCGAGCGTCTCGCTGTTGCTGAACACGCCGGACGCGACGTGTCCCAGCGCGATGACCATCGCGCCGGTCAACGTCGCGACGTCGACGACAGCCTCGGGCTCGTAACGCTCCGCGTACGTCAGCGCATCGGCGAGAATCAGCCGTCCTTCGGCATCGGTGTTCAGGATCTCGATCGTCTGGCCCGACATGCTCTTGACGACGTCGCCGGGCTTGGTCGCCCGACCGGAGGGCATGTTCTCGCATGCGGCGACGAGACCGACGACATGCAGCTTCGCCTTCAGCTCCGCGACGGCCCGCAGCGTGCCCATGACGCTGGCCGCGCCGCACATGTCGAACTTCATCTGGTCCATGTCCGCCGCCGGCTTCAACGAGATGCCGCCGGAATCGAAGGTGATTCCCTTGCCGATGAGTACCAGCGGCTTCTGTTTGCGCCCGGTGCCGTGGTACTCGATCACGATGAATCGCGGCGGCTGTTCCGTGCCGCTGGTCACCGAAAGGAGCGCGCCCATCCCGAGGGCTTCCATATCCTTGCGCTCGAGGACGGTCACCTTGAGGTCGGGGAACTCCTGCGCCATGGCCAGCGCACGCTCGGCGAGGTAACTCGGCGTGCAGAAGTTGCTGGGCAGGTTGCCCAGGTCGCGCGCCAGGTCCATGCCGTGGGCGATCGCGAGCCCGCGCGCAGCCGCGGCTTCGCCCGCCGCCAGGTCCGAGCGCTGCGGCACCGACAGCGTGAGCTTGCGCAGCGGCCGGCGCACCTCCGACTTCTCGCTCTTCATCTGGTCGAACCGGTACACCGCCTCCATCGCGACCACGACGGCATGCTCGACCCGCCAGGCGACTTCGCGCCGCTTGACCTTTTCCTCGGTCAGATAGAGGACCGCCTCGTAGGATCCGGTCTCGTTCAGCAGCTTGACCGCCGAGGTCATCGCCGAACGGAACTCCTTGTCGCGGAAATCGCGCTCCTTGCCCAGGCCGATCAGCAACACGCGGTCGGCAAGCGTGCCGCGCACGTTGTGCAGCAGCAGCGTCGCGCCGAGCTTGCCCTCCATGTCCCCGCGGCGGATGATTTCGCTGACATAACCGTTCGACGCACGGTCGATCAGCTCCGCGGACAGCGAAAGCTTGCGGTTGTCGAACACGCCCACCACGACGCAGGCGCTCCGCTGCTTCTCGGGACTGCCGCTTTTTATGGTAAATTCCATCGTCCCCATCCGTGTCCAGGTTTTGTTTCTTTTGCCGTAAGGCGGTCTGGACCGCATTATCGGCAAAACGGCCGATAAAAGTCAAAATTCTTCCGCCGTCATGATTTTTCGCCGCAGCCTGGTGCGCGAGATGACCGCGACGGCCATCGGGCTGTTCGTCGTCCTGCTGGGGATCCTGTTCACCAATTTGGTTCTGCGCCTGCTGACCCGCGCGGCGGGCGGCACCGTTGCGCCCGAGGGCATATTGGCGCTGCTGGGCTTCCACGCCCTGTTCTACTTCAATATCCTGCTCTCGGTCACGTTGTTCGTCACAGTGCTGCTTACCCTTTCCCGGTGGCATCGGGACAGCGAGATGATTGTCTGGTTCAGCTCCGGACAGTCGTTGACCGCGTGCCTGGCGCCGATCCTGTGGTTTGCTGCCCCCTTTTTCGTCGCCATCGTCGTCCTTTCCCTGTTCCTGTCACCCTGGGCGGAGCGGCGCAAGCTCGAGTACGAACGGCAGCTCGAATCGCGCGACGAAGTGGCCCTCATCACGCCGGGACTCTTCCGGGAATTCCGGCGTGCGAATCTCGTCATGTTCGTCGAGAGCATCAACACGTTCGACGGTACGGTGCGCAACGTCTTCCTGCACTCGATCGAAGAAGGCAAGGACGCCACGACGGTCGCCCGCTCCGGGACGCTGGAGGTGGCGCCGAACGGTGACCGGTTCATCGTGTTGAAGGACGGCCGCCAGTACGAGGGCAAGCCCGGCAGCACGGAGTTTCGCGTCGTCGAGTTCGGTTCGCTCGGGCGCAGGATCGAGCCTGCCGAGCTTCGCGCATTGCCGACATCGACCAAGGCAATCCCCACACCCTTGCTGATGGTCGCCGACGGGGCGATCGAGCAGGCCGAGCTGTTCTGGCGTTTCTCGGTGCCGGTTTCCGCGCTGGTGCTGACGCTGCTCGCGGTGCCGCTCGCGTACGTGAACCCGCGAATGGGGCGCTCGTTCAACCTGATCGCCGCGGCGTTCGTGTACATGATCTACAGCAACTGCCTCAACATCGTCCAGAGCTTCATCGCGCAGGGAAAGCTCGGATTCTGGACGGGATTCACGTTGCCGCACGCGATCGCGATCGGCGTCGTCCTGATCCTCCTGGGCCACCAGATTTCGCCGTTCGGGCGGCTCCGCTTCCGCGCGTCGGCGAAAGCGGCGACCGCATGAAGACGTTGACCCGCTACATCGGCCGCGAGGTGCTCTCGGCGATCATGCTGATCTTCACCGCGCTCGTCATGCTGTTCGCGTTCTTCGACCTGATCCATGAACTGGGCGATGTGGGCCGCGGCAACTACACGATATCGACGGCGCTGCTGTACGTCGCCCTGCAGCTCCCCTCGCGGATGTACGAGCTCTTTCCAGTGGCAGCGCTGATCGGCACGCTGTTCGCGCTGGCGCAGCTCGTTTCCAACTCCGAATACACGGTGATGCGCGCATCCGGCGCCTCGCTGGGTCAGGTCGCATGGTCGCTGGTGCGCATTGGCATCCCGCTGGCGCTGGTGACGTTTCTCGCCGGCGAATTCGTGGCCCCGCCGGCAATCTGGCTTGCACAGAAGGTCCGAGCCCAGGCGCGGGGCGACACGTCGAGCGTGGTCGCGCAGCAGTTCCAGTCCGGCTTCTGGTTCAAGCAGGACCAGACGTTCGTCAACATCCGCAGCGTGCTCGCCAACATGACGCTCGTCGGCATCGCGATCTACGAGTTCGACGACGAACTTCGGCTCAAGACGGTCCGCACGGCGGAATCGGGGAGCTTCGCCGGCAACGGCAAATGGCGGCTGAACGCCGTGGAGGCAACCGAGCTTTCGCCGACGGCCATCAAGGTCACGACGACCGACGATTGGGTGTGGGAAACGGTGTTGCGGCCATCGCTGCTGACCGTCTACCAGGTCGCGCCGGAACGACTCGAGCTCAATACGCTATGGGAGAACATGCGCCTATTGGGCGGCGGCGCGCAGAAGACGACTCGCTTCGAGATCGCGTTCTGGAACAAGATCTTCTTTCCCGTCGCCGTGATCGTGATGATGATCGTGGCGCTGCCGTTCTCGTACTTCCAGCGCCGACAGGGCGGCATCGGATTCAGGATCTTCGCCGGAACAATTCTCGGGCTCACCTTCTTCCTCTTCGTCCGGTTGTTCTCGAATCTCGGCGTGCTGAACGACTGGCCGCCACTGTTCTCCGCGGTGTTCCCGCTCGTCGCATTCGTCGCCCTCACGATGGCGATGCTCTGGTGGCTGGAGCGGCGGTAGCGGCACGGGCCGGACGGCAGCAGCCCCGCGAGCGGGCAGCGCGTGGGGATACACACCGCAGGAAGGAAGGAGCGGCTCCGGTGGCACCGGACGAAAAAATCCCGGCGCCCGGCCGGGATCTTCGTTCGTCCGCGGATGTGCCGCGGACGGAGCGGGCGGGTCGCTATGCTGCAACCGGATCGATGCTGACGAACTTCTTCTTGTCGGGGCCCTTGGTCGCGAACACGACCTTGCCCTTGACCAGGGCGAACAACGTGTGGTCCTTGCCCATTCCGACGTTGGTGCCGGGATGAATGAGCGTGCCGCGCTGCCGGACGATGATGCTGCCGGCATTGATCTGTTCGCCGCCGTACGACTTGACGCCGAGGCGCTTCGCCTGTGAATCGCGGCCGTTGCGTGAGCTGCCGCCCGCCTTTTTGTGTGCCATGGTGTGTCCTCCGGGTCAGGCGACGATGCTGTCGATCTTGAGCTCGGTGTAGTTCTGGCGATGGCCCTGGTGCTTCTGATAGTGCTTGCGCCGGCGCATCTTGAAGATCTTGATCTTCTCGCCACGTCCGTGCGCGACGACGGTGGCCTTGACCGTCGCCCCGGCGACGACCGGTTGACCAAGACGGACGCTTTCGCCGTCACCGACCAGCAATACCTGATCGAGCACGACTTCGGCGCCCACGTCCGCTCGCAGCTGTTCGACCTTGAGTTTTTCGCCGGGGGCAACCTTGTACTGCTTGCCGCCGGTCTTGATGACCGCGTACATGGGGATACTCCGTTCCGATGGCGCTCCACGGTCGGCTAACCGCCGTGGCGCGCAAGTTGCGTGATTTCAGCCGCGCGGATCGCGGAAAGCCTTGTATTCTAATCGTTTAGCGCAACCCTTGTCAAAGTCCGGCGCAGTGACGTGTCGAATGCCCCAACGTCGGGCAGCGAAGACGGCGAGCCCCATCGGTTACAATCCCGACCCGTTTGGCGCGGTTCGCCACGGGGCAGCCGACCCCAGGCCCCGGTAAACGCCGGCCTCGATGACCGCCGCCGGCACCACGCTTCTGCGACCTCCCCGTGACCACAGAATCCCTGAAGGCCCTGCTCGCCGAGGACATGCTGGAGGTCGACCGTGCGCTGCGGTCGAGCCTCGATTCGGACGTCGCACTCGTCCGGCAGGTCGCCGAGTACATCATCGGCGGCGGTGGCAAGCGACTTCGGCCGGCGCTCGTGATCCTTTCCGCGCGCGCCTGTGGGTACGATGGCCGGCACCAGCACACGCTGGCCGCGGTCGTCGAGATGATCCACACGGCCACCCTGCTCCACGACGACGTGGTCGACGAATCCGATCTGCGCCGCGGACACGCGACAGCCAACGCGACGTTCGGGAACGCGGCGTCGGTGCTGGTCGGCGATTTCCTCTACTCGCGCGCGTTCGAGCTGATGGTGAGCGTCGGGTCAGTGCGGGTTCTGGAGATCCTTTCCCGCGCGACCAACGTGATCGCCGAGGGCGAGGTGCTGCAACTCATGAACTCCGGCAATCCGCATCTCGACGAGAACACGTACCTGGCGGTCATCCAACGCAAGACGGCGAAGCTGTTCGAAGCCGCCACGCAACTCGGCGCCGTGCTGGGCGGCGCGCAACCGGAGCGCGAAGCGGCGCTCGCCCGTTACGGCATGCACCTGGGCACGGCGTTCCAGCTCGTCGACGACGTGCTCGATTACAGCGGCGACCAGGCTGCGATCGGCAAGAACCTCGGCGACGACCTTGCCGAGGGCAAGATGACGCTGCCGCTCATCTGGGCCATCGCGACCGGCAACGCCGACGATGCAGCGCTGATCCGCGCGGCGATCACCAACGGCCGGCGCACCGAGTTGAAGCCCGTGATCGACGTCCTGGCCCGTACCGGCGCGCTCGTCTATTCCCGTGAGCGAGCGCTTGTGGAAAGCAAGGCAGCGGCGGCCTGCGTGGACGGCCTGCCGGCTTCGCCACACCGGGAAAGTCTGTTAGAATTGGCGTCCTTTGCCGCCCGCAGAACGTTCTGAAACAAGGCGTTCCAGTGCAATTGTCGGGCGGCGGCCGGCGCAACCGATGGTTTCCCGCGCGCGGGTCGAGGCATCGCGGCCGCCAACGGCCATTCGGGGTGTAGCTTAGCCTGGTAGAGCGCTACGTTCGGGACGTAGAGGCCGGAGGTTCAAATCCTCTCACCCCGACCAGTAGATCCTTGACTTGGCGCAAGAACTGCTGCCTAAGTCCCGCTCCGAAGTGCCTAGGAATTGCAGGCGGCAGTCCCGCGTCTAGCCGAACGTTGCACTCTCGGCGCTTGCTTCGAATTGGTCACGCGCACAGCGTCGCTGGTCGGAAGTTGTTTCCCGCGAAGAGGGCGTTTAGCACCTCGTCGGTCTCATTACCCAATCCGTTCGAACCGATACGCCAGTTCCGGCCCGCCGGCATCTCCGTACGCCAGCTCGCCGATGAGCAGTGCGAACGGCTCGACGTATCGGGCGGATAGATCGCCGGCCTGCTTCAGCGCGTCCTGCATGCGCGACCAATGCACCGCCAGCAGAACGGCGTCTGCTTGAAGCGCCGCCTCACGCGGTGTGCCGTGGGTCGCGTTGCCCTTGGCGTTGCGAGCCAGAGTCTTGAGCTTCTGCTCGCTGCGCGCGTAGCTGAATACCACGTCGTGTCCGGCCCGCGCGAAGATCGTTCCGAGTTTGCCGCCCATCAGGCCTGAACCGAGGATACCCACCCGCATGGTCAATCCAACCTCTTCTTCCCGAGAAATTCGGACAGAAGGCCCGCGATCTCGAGATTGTTCAGATCGGAGAATGCAAAGTGCGTATTGCCGCGAATGCCCGCTTCGGGCAAGTGCACGACGGTAACGTCACCCCCTCGGCGGTTCACGGCGTCCGCCCATAGCCTCGCCATCGCCAGGCGCACGCGCCACTGGTCCTGGCTCGGAACCGCCATCGGCTCCGCTGGAATGTTGTCGCCGTAGAAGATGACGATCGGGATCTTCGTGAGCAGCATGAACTCGGACAGAGGCACGCCAACCGCCTCCAGGGCGCCGCCCGAGCTTGGCATCGGAGGCGGCACCTCGCCGTTCGGAAAGACAAAGCCGCTGCCGGGCTCGTAGGAAACGACGGCACGGACGTTGCGATTCTTCATGGCGGTGACCCAGCCCGGCCCACCGCCTTGTGAATGGGTGACGAGGATTCCGGGCCCGATTCTGTTGAACAGCGCGGAAACGGCGTCCGAGATCACCTCCACATCGAAGGGACCCGTGTTGGGCGTCATCTGGCGGAAGTACTGGTTCAAGGCCTCCGGGTCGCGCGAGAATTGCACGCCGGGGAAATAGTTCGGCCAGATACCGACGCGGAAGATGTTGAACCAGGTTTGCTCGTCGGGCGTAGGCGTTATCGTCATTGGCAGGGTGCTGCGTCCTGCATTGCCACGTCGTGGCTGGTCGATCACGTACACCCCGAAGCCGCGGCGCAGGAAGATGTTCTGGAAGCCCTCGCGCCCATCCGGTGTGCTTTCCCATGTCTTCGAGAACTGTCCGAAGCCGTGCCAGAGCACGAGAGGAAGCTTGCGGGCGTTGAACGGGACTTGATAGAACACATAGGCGTGATCACCGTGAAACGTCTGCCCGTCCGGGGCCTGCTGCTTCATGGGGTCGTAGGTGCCGGGGTGGGTGATCACGGTTCCACCGACTGCAAAACTGCCCTGCTCCTTGATGATCAGCGGCTCGGGCTTGTCATTCCCGCCAGACGTTGCACATGCTGAAGCAACAATGCCGGCCGAGATCAGGCAGAGTACGTTCAATAACCTCCGATGCTTCGCAGTCATAGGGTTTTCTCCGCGCGTCCAGACTGGTTGCTGTTTCCTTCTTGCGCTTCTGATGTGAGAGACGTTCAGCGACCTACCAGGCGCTGCAGATGTTCCGGATACCGGGCCCCTTGTACCGTGATCTTCGAGACGGCACCGTCGATGATGCGAAGCTCCTCGGGCATCAGTTCGACGGCGACCGCGCCGATGTTTTCCTCCAGGCGATGCAGCTTCGTGGTGCCGGGTATCGGAACGATCCACGGCTTCTGGGCCAGGAGCCAGGCGATGGCGATCTGGGCGGGCGTCACCTGCTTCCGGGCTGCGATCTCGCCGAGCAGATCGACCAGGGCCTGGTTCGCCTTGCGGGCCTCCGGCGTGAAGCGGGGAACGACATTGCGGAAGTCGGTGCTGTCGAACGTCGTGTTCTCGTTGATCGCGCCCGTGAGGAAGCCCTTGCCCAGCGGGCTGAAGGGAACGAAGCCGATGCCGAGTTCCTCGAGCGTCGGCAGGACCTCCTGCTCGGGTTCTCGCCACCACATCGAGTATTCGCTCTGAACCGCGGCGACCGGCTGGACGGCGTGTGCCCGCCGGATCGTCTGCACGCCCGGCTCCGAAAGACCGAAGTGCCTGACCTTGCCTTCGCGGATCAGGTCCTTGACCGCGCCGGCGACATCTTCGATCGGCACGTTCGGATCGACGCGATGCTGATAGAAGAGATCGATGACATCCGTCTTGAGCCGCTTGAGCGATGCCGCGGCCACCTGCTTGATGCGTTCGGGACGGCTGTCGAGGCCCAGCTGCTTGCCGTCCTTCGGGTCGATGTCGAAGCCGAACTTGGTTGCGATCACCACCTGATCGCGGAACGGGGCCAGTGCCTCGCCCACCAGCTCCTCGTTCGTGAACGGGCCGTAGACTTCGGCGGTGTCGAAAAAGGTGACGCCCCGCGCAACGGCCGACCGGATCAGCGCGATTCCGTCCTTCTTGTCGACCGCCGGACCGTAGCCGAAGCTCAGTCCCATGCAGCCCAAGCCGATGGCCGAAACCTCCAGTCCACTTTCTCCAAGAGTGCGCTTCTGCATATTTCCCCCATGAAGATCCAAGACGAAATGTCCTCCATTCCGGTGAACATGATCCGCGTTTCAACTCCCTGGATAAAGACGTAGAATCCGAATGAGGTATTGACTTATTGTCAGGAATGGACCGGGAAGACTGGGGCAGCCTGGCGGCGTTCGCCGTCGTCGCGGAGGAACGCAGCTTCACGCGAGCGGCCGCGCGGCTCGGCGTTTCTCCGTCGGCGCTCAGCCATACGATGCGGCGCCTCGAGGAGCGGCTGCGCATCCAGCTGCTGGCCCGCAGCACGCGAAGCGTCTCGACGACGGAGGCCGGCGAGCGATTGCTCGCGCGGCTTCGTCCTGCCATCGAGGAGATCTCCGGCGCGGTCGAGGAGCTGGGGCGGTTGCTCGAGCGGCCCTCGGGACACGTCCGGATCACCGCATCCCGATCTGCTGCTCGAATGGTGGTAGCGCCCGTCCTGCCCCGGTTCACCCAGCGCTATCCCGAGATCGTCGTCGAAATCCTCATCGATCCTGGCTTGACCAACATCGTCGCGCAGCGGTTCGACGCCGGCATTCGCCTTGGCGAGTCGCTCGAGAAGGACGTGGTGGCCGTACCGGTGACGGGACAGCTTCGGATGGCCGTCGTCGGATCTCCGCAGTACTTTGCGTCGCATCCAGCCCCGTCAACGCCTCACGATCTCCGTCAACACCGCTGCATCAACTTCAGGTTGCCGACCGCGGGGACGATCTACAAGTGGGAGTTCGAGCAGGGCCGCCACAAGCTCGAGGTTGGGGTGGACGGACCGCTCGTCTTCGATGACGAGCTGATGGTGCTCGATTCCGCGCTGGCCGGATTGGGCCTCGCGCTACCTGATCGAGGACCAGGTTTCCTCACTGGTGAAGGCTGGCGCGCTCACGAGAGTGCTCGAGGATTGGTGTCCGCCGTTTCCCGGGTTCTTCCTCTATTACCCGGGTCGACGCCAGGTATCCCCTGCCCTCGCGGCGTTCATCGACGCAATCCGGGTGCCGGCCAAGGCCAGGAAGGGCCGTTGATCGACAACGTCCGAACGTTCACTGTTGCCGAACCGAGATGGTCAAGCATCAAGAACGAATGCTCACGAATGGTCCGAAGTCCGGCCGCCACCGTTCCCAATTGTTGTGCGCGGTCGATCGCGTGGCGGTCCTCTCATCGCCATAGCAGGCGAATGCGTTCCGCGAGATCGACTGGTGGCGACGGATGCTGCGGAGCGCGTGTCTCTTCCACGGCTCGTGCCGCGACGGGCCAGACCGAACACTCGAACAACGCGGTCAGTAGCGTCGGGAATGAAGCGGCTGCGCGACGCGTAAACGTGCCGATCGCCGTACGCGGATTGCTGGTG
Source organism: uncultured beta proteobacterium (assembly GCA_963809965.1). Classification (GTDB taxonomy): domain Bacteria; phylum Pseudomonadota; class Gammaproteobacteria; order Burkholderiales; family Casimicrobiaceae; genus CAIWHR01. The sequence goes on along the minus strand of CAWELU010000057.1, from coordinate 72,927 downwards.
GACGTAGAAACGCTGCGGCACGAGCAGCTGCAGCGCCTCCTTGGCCCGCGTCATTGCGACATAGAGGAGACGCCGCTCCTCCTCGACTTCTTCGGTCGTTCCGGTGCTCATGTCGGAGGGGATGCAGCCGTCGACGACATTGAGGATCTGCACGGACTTCCATTCCTGTCCCTTGGCCGAGTGAATGGTCGACAGGATCAGGTAGTCGTCGTCCTTTCCCGGTGCGCCCGCCTCGCCGCTCGTTGCGTCCGGAGGGTCGAGCGCCATTTCGGTGAGGAAGCGCTCGCGGGACGGGAAGGTCGACGCGATGTGTTGGAGCTGGACGAGGTCCGCTTGGCGCGCGGCCACATCCTCGTAGAGGCGCTGCAGGTGTGGTTCGTACCATCGGGTAACGACTTCCAGCTCGGCAGGCCAATCCACCGCTGGCGCGTGGAGCGCACGAAACATCGTCCGGAACGCGCTCCAATCCGCCTCCACCGACGGGGGAACCTTGAATGCGGCTAACGCCGACATCACGTCGGCTGCTCCATCGAGCACGTCGAGGAGTCGCGTAGCAGTCGCCGGTCCGATGCCGGGAAGGAGGCACGCCGCGCGAAAGCCGGCCATGCGGTTGCGTGCATTGTCGGCCCACCGGAGCACGGCCAGCACGTCCTTCACATGGGCCGCTTCCAGGAACTTGAGTCCGCCGTACTTGACGAAGGGAATGCCGCGACGGGCGAGTTCGAGCTCCAATTGCGCGCTATGGCTGGAGCTGCGGAACAGCACCGCCTGCGATTTCAGCGCCATGCCCTGCTCACGCTGCTCGAGCACGCGCTCGGCGACACAGCGTGCCTGATCGGCTTCGTCGCGGACCGTGATGAGTCGCGGCTTGCACGACGAGACGCGGTCGGTCCAGAGATTCTTGGTGAACCGCTCGCGCGCGAGGTCAATCACGGCGTTGGAGGCATCGAGGATGGCCTGCGTCGAGCGGTAGTTGCGCTCCAGCGTTACGACCCGGGCGGGCGGGGTGAACTGCTGCGGAAAGTCGAGGATGTTGCGGACCGTCGCGGCGCGGAACGAATAGATCGATTGCGCGTCATCGCCCACCACCGTGACGCCTTTACCGTCCGGCTTCATCGCCAGCAGGATCGACGCCTGCAAGCGGTTGGTGTCCTGATACTCGTCCACGAGCACATGGTCGAAGCGCTCGCCGATCTCCCGAGCTAGCGATGGTTCCTTGACCATGAACGACCAGTACAACAGCAGGTCGTCGTAATCGAGGACGTTCTGTGCCTGCTTCGCCCGGACGTAGGCGTCAAAGAGTTTCTTGAGCTCGGCTTCCCATGAAACACACCAGGGATGACTGCGCTCGAGAACCTCGGTCAGTGCCGCTTCGCTGTTGACAACGCGAGAATAGATCGCGAGGCAGGTGGCCTTGGTCGGGAAGCGGCGCTGCGTCCCGTCCAGCCCGAGTTCGTGCCGTACGATCGCGACCAGGTCCTCGGCGTCGCCGCGGTCGAGAATCGTGAAGGACTCCGGCAAACCGATCCGTGCGGCGTACTCCCGCAGCAGGCGGGCGCCGACGCTGTGGAACGTGCCGGCCCACCGCAGCGCGCCGGGCGCGTACCTCGTCGCGGCGCCCAGCGCTCGATGCAGCAACTGCCCCGCCCGGCGCTCCATTTCCGCCGCGGCCCGGCGCGAAAACGTCAGGAGGAGAATGCGTTGCGGGTCCACGCCGCTGCGGACCAGGTGCGCGACGCGGTAGGCAAGCGTATTGGTCTTGCCGGAACCGGCGCCGGCAATGACCAGCAACGGGCTGTCGTCGCGTCCCTGCGGTCCCGTCCCGTGCTCCACCGCGAGCCGCTGCTGCGCGTTCAGCGGCGCCAGAAAATCGACGGTGCCGGCAGATGCCGGACCAGCAGCCAGCGAAAGGAGTGTCGGCATTTCCATTTGTGGCCGGCCGTCGCAGAAATGCAATAGCCGGCCGCCTCAGGTCTTATCGAACGAACGTTCTAGGCGAGGATAACATGCCATCGGGAAGCCGTGGCCCCCACGCTGGATCATTGCCCCGGCTCTGCACGCGAGCGCGGATCAGGACACGATGTAGGCAGCCGTTCCGGTGGACAGCAGCGTGCCGTCGGCGCCGAGGAATTCCATGCGTGTGGACGCGACCCGCGAACCGATGCGCATCACTTCGGCGCGCAACTCGAAATGCTCGCCGATGCCCGGGCGCAGATAGTCGATCCTGATGTCGATGGTGCCGACGCGGGAGAAGCGAGCCAACCGCTGCGGCACCGGCTCGTCCATGTGGCGCGCGCCGAGCGCGGCCATCACGGCAAGGCCGGCCATCGCATCGAGACCGGCGCTTATCACGCCGCCGTGCAGGCGGTTGTAGGAAAAGTGTCCGATCAGATCGTGCCGCATGTCGATGCGCCCGCTCACGCGTTCCGGCTTGAGCGAGGTGATCTTGAGTCCCAACAGCTGGTTGAAGACGATCTTCTCTTCGAAAATGCTGGTGAGCCCCTTGACGAACTCGGGTTCGAACTCTTTGGGCGCGACAACGTGTCTGGGCATGGAGGCGATAAGTGCAGAGCAGCGGTGACCTTGTCATTCTGACATGGTCGCGCCGTCACCAACGCCGAGCCCCATGGCGGAATGAGCAGCGGGTGAGGCCACGCGGCTCATCCAGGAATGATGATGCGCGATTCGCTCCCGCCGATTTCCAGCATCAGTTGGTTGATCCTCTTCACGAACGTGGCCGGATCGTCGAGCTGCCCGCCCTCGGCGAGCAGGGCCTGATCGAGCAGCACCGCGGCCCAGTCGTCGAACTTCTTGTCCTCGCCCTTCAGGCGCAGCACCACGGGATGCTGCGGGTTGATTTCGAGGATCGGCTTCGACGTCGGCGCGTGCTGACCCGCGGCCTTGAGCAGCCGCGCGAGATTGCCGCTCAGGTCATGCTCGTCGGCGACGAGGCAGGCCGGCGATTCGGTCAGGCGATGCGTCACGCGCACGTCCTTGACGCGCTCGCCCAGGCTCGCCTTGATCCGTTCGACGAGTTCCTTGAGGTCGCTCGCCTCCTGCTCCCGTTGCGTCCGCTCGGCCTCGTCCTCGAGCGCGCCCAGATCGAGCCCGCCCTTGGCGACCGAGACGAGCGACTTGCCCTCGAATTCGGTCAGGTGACTCACCACCCACTCGTCCACGCGATCGGACAGCAGCAACACCTCGATGCCCTTCTTGCGGAACACTTCGAGGTGCGGGCTGTTCTTCGCGGCGTTGAACGTCTCGGCCGTGACGTAATAGATCTTTTCCTGGCCCTCCTTGACGCGGCCGAGGTAGTCGGCGAGCGACACGGTCTCGTCGGGCGTGTCGGCGTGGGTCGAGGCGAAGCGCAGCAGGCCCGCGATCTTGTCCTTGTTGGCGAAGTCCTCGCCGATGCCTTCCTTGAGCACGCGGCCGAACTTCCTTCCAGAAAGTCGCGTACTTGTCCTTGTCGTCGGCGGCCAGGTCCTCGAGCAGGCCAAGCACCTTCTTCGTGCAGCCGGCGCGGATCGCCTCGATGTCCTTCGACTCCTGCAGGATTTCGCGCGAGACGTTGAGCGGCAGGTCGTTGGAATCGACCACGCCGCGCACGAAGCGCAGGTACGTCGGCAGCAGTTGCTCGGCGTCGTCCATGATGAAGACGCGGCGCACGTAGAGCTTGATGCCATGGCGTGCCGTCGCGGTCCCACAGGTCGAACGGCGCATGCGCGGGAAGGTAGAGCAACTGCGTGTACTCCTGCCGCCCTTCGACGCGCGCATGGCTCCAGGCCAGCGGATCGTCGAAGTCGTGGCCGACGTGCTTGTAGAACTCCTTGTACTGCTCGTCGGTGATCTCGTTCTTCGGTCGCGCCCACAGCGCCGACGCCTGGTTGACGGTCTCCTCGCTCGTCCTCCTTCTCGCTGCTTGCCGTCCTTCCACTCCTCCTTCGGCATCAGGATCGGCTGGACGATGTGGTCCGAGTACTTGCGGATGATCGAGCGCAGCCTCGACCCGTCGAGCAGGTCGTCCTGGCCCTCGCGCAGGTGCAGCGTGATCTCGGTGCCGCGGTCGGCCTTCTCCGCCATTTCGATGGCGAACTCGCCGCCGCCGTCCGACTCCCAGCGCACGCCCTGGTCCGGCTTCTCGCCCGCGCGGCGGGTGAGCACCGTCACCTTGTCGGCGACGATGAACGACGAGTAGAAGCCGACGCCGAACTGGCCGATCAGGTGCGCGTCCTTCTGCTGGTCGCCGGTCAGCTGCGAGAAGAACTCGCGCGTGCCGGACTTGGCGATCGTGCCGAGGTTGGCGATCACCTCGTCGCGGCTCATGCCGACGCCGTTGTCCGCGACGCGCAGCGTTCTCGCCGCCGGGTCGTAGTCGACGCGGATCTTCAGCTCGAAATCGCCCTCGAACAGCGCTTCGTTGTGCAGCGCCTCGAAGCGCAGCTTGTCGCAGGCGTCGGAGGCGTTGGAGATCAGCTCCCGCAGGAAGATCTCGCGGTTCGAGTACAGCGAGTGGATCATCAGCTGCAGCAGCTGTCGGACCTCGGCCTGGAAGCCCAGGGTCTCGCGGTCGGCGCGCGCGGTGGTCGTTTCAGTCACGGCATCACTCCTGTTATCTCGATCCGAAAACAAAACAGTTTGTGGTAGCACGGGTCAATTTCAAGCCCGCCGGATCCTGCGACGCAATGGCGGCCTGACGACCGTCGCGCTGGACCGGCTCACCGCCAAGCAGGGGCGGGCGAGTCCGGAGTCGGCTTGTTGGTCGCCGGCGTCGTATGCCAGGCGCGGGCCGGTCAGGAGCGGACTCCGTTGCCGCCGGCGTCGTTAAGCGGGTGGCGCGCGGCGGCCGGTCATGTTTTCTACCGGTCGTCGCGCGCCGGGCACCCGCTCGACGCCACGGTTGGCGGCACCCTGAGTCCGCTCCTGACCGGCCAGCGCCTGCCGCTGCGTCGTCAGCGCCCAAGCATCGGCAGCTTCAATCCCTTCGCCCGCGCGACGTCGATTGCCTGTGCATAGCCAGCATCGGCGTGGCGCATCACACCGGTTGCCGGATCGTTCCAGAGCACGCGCGCGATACGCTTGGCCGCCGCTTCGGTGCCGTCGCACACGATGACCACTCCCGCGTGCTGCGAGTAGCCCATGCCGACGCCGCCGCCGTGGTGGAACGAGACCCACGTCGCGCCACCTGCGGTGTTGAGCAGCGCGTTGAGCAATGGCCAGTCGGAAACTGCATCGGACCCGTCGGCCATCGCTTCCGTTTCGCGATTCGGGCTCGCCACCGATCCGGTGTCGAGATGATCGCGGCCGATGACGATCGGCGCCTTCAACTCGCCGGACTTCACCATCTCGTTGAACGCGAGACCGGCAAGGTGGCGCTCGCCCAGACCCAGCCAGCAGATGCGCGCCGGCAAGCCCTGGAAGGCGATTCGCTCGCGTGCCATGTCGAGCCAGCGGTGCAGGTGCGCGTCGTCGGGAAAGAGCTCCTTCACCTTGCGATCCGTCCGGTAGATGTCCTCGGGGTCGCCGGAGAGCGCGACCCAGCGGAACGGCCCCTTGCCTTCGCAGAACAACGGCCGGATGTACGCGGGGACGAAGCCGGGGAACGCGAACGCATCGCTCACGCCCTCGTCGAAGGCGACCTGCCGGATGTTGTTGCCGTAGTCGAACGTCGGCACGCCCTGCTTCCGGAAAGCGAGCATGGCGCCGACGTGCGCGACGATCGATTTCCTCGCAGCCGCCGTCAGCGCCGCATGCTGCGCCGGATCGTCCTGCGCCGCCTTCCAGCGTTCGACGCTCCAGCCCGCCGGAAGGTAGCCGTAGACGAGATCGTGCGCGGACGTCTGGTCGGTCACCATGTCCGGACGCACGCCGCGCTTCACCAGTTCCGGCAGGATCTCGGCGGCATTGCCCAAGAGCCCCACCGAAACCGGGCGTTGGTTCGCGCATGCCGCGCGGAGCAGCGACAGCGCGTCGTCGAGATCCTTCGCCTGCCGGTCGAGGTAGCGCGTCGCGAGGCGCATCTCGATGCGGCTCCGCTGGCACTCGATGGCGAGCATCGACGCGCCCGCCATCGTGGCGGCGAGCGGCTGTGCGCCGCCCATTCCGCCCAGTCCGGCGGTCAGGATCCACTTGTCGGTAAGCTGCCCGCCGTAATGCTGCCGGCCGGCCTCGGCGAAGGTCTCGTAGGTCCCCTGGACGATGCCCTGGCTGCCGATGTAGATCCACGAGCCGGCGGTCATCTGGCCGAACATCATGAGGCCCTTGCGGTCGAGCTCGTTGAAGTGCTCCCACGTGGCCCACTTCGGCACGAGGTTCGAATTGGCGATCAGCACGCGCGGCGCATCCGGATGCGTCTTGAACACGCCGACGGGCTTGCCCGACTGGATCAGCAGCGACTCGTCGTCCTCGAGCTCGCGCGAGCGCGGCGAGGATCGCATCGAAGCATTCCCAATTGCGCGCGGCGCGCCCGATGCCGCCATAGACGACGAGCTCCTTCGGATTCTCGGCGACCTCGGGATCGAGGTTGTTCTGGATCATCCGCAGCGCGGCTTCGGTGAGCCACGATTTCGCGGTGCGTTCGCTGCCCCGCGGCGCACGAATCACGCGGTCGGCGAAACGCGTGCCGCGCCGTGCAGCGGCGAGTTGATCGAGGTCGTCACGGTGCATGGCGGTTCTCCGGCGCGGCAGACGATCGCCGCAGGAGTCGAATTGTCGCGCAGCGGCGCGCCGGCGTCACGGGGCCGATCGAGCTGCTGGTTGCTGCTGCCTGCCCCGCCGCTTGCTCTCGCCCCCGGCGTCAGCCGGAAACCAAGGCCCCGTCAGCATAGGGAACGAAATCCCCGCGCTCGACGCGCAAGCGGATCGCCTCGAGATCCGGCGCGAACGCACGATCGCGATCCCAGAACGCCGCGTCGGCGCGGATGAGCGCCGATCGCCGCCGCGAGCTTGCGGCGATGTCGTCAAGTGGCCGGCGCAGGTCGACACCCTGTGCGGCGGCGAGAAGCTCGATCGCGACGATGCGCGCCGTGTTCGCGGCCATTGGCGTCAGGCGGCGCGCGGCGTACGTCGCCATGCTGACGTGATCCTCCTGGTTGGCCGACGTCGGCAGCGAATCGACCGACACCGGGTGCGCGAGCGCCTTGTTCTCGGACGCAAGCGCGGCAGCGGTCACCTGCGCGATCATGAACCCCGAGTTCACCCCGCCGTTCTCGACCAGAAACGGCGGCAGCCCCGAGAGGTTGGTATCCATCAGCAACGCGGTGCGTCGCTCCGACATCGCCCCCACCTCCGCAATCGCCAAGGCGAGATTGTCGGCGGCAAAGGCAACAGGCTCGGCGTGGAAGTTGCCGCCGGACAGGATTTCTCCCGTATCCGGAAACACCAGCGGATTGTCCGACACCGCATTTGCCTCGATCAGCAATGCTTCGGCCGCGCGCCGGAGTTGGTCGAGGCAGGCGCCCATCACCTGCGGCTGGCAGCGCAGGCTGTAGGGATCCTGCACCCGCGGGCAGTCCTTGTGCGACGCACGGATCGCAGCTGCCCGCAAGGAGCCTCCGGTAGATCGCCGCCGCGTCCGCCTGGCCGCGATGGCCGCGCACCGCATGAATGCGCGGATCGAACGGCGTATCGCTGCCAAGGCAAGCATCGACCGAAAGCGCGCCGGCGACGAAGGCCGCCGCGATCGCCCGCTCGGCCGCAAACAGGCCCGCCAGCGCCAGCGCGGTCGACACCTGCGTGCCGTTGAGCAGCGCCAGGCCTTCCTTCGGCCCCAGTGCGACCGGCTGCAGCCCGGCGCGCGCGAGCGCGTCGCGTGCCGGCAGGATGCGGCCATCGACTCTCGCCTCGCCCTCGCCGATCAGCACCGCGGACAAGGTGCGCGAGCGGCGCGAGATCGCCGGACGCACCCACCGATCCCTGCGCCGGAATGCAGGGAACGATGCCCGCGTTCGCCATGGCGACCAGCGCTTCGATGACGCTCCACCGGATTCCCGAATGGCCGCGCGCGAGCGATGCGACCTTGAGCGCGATGACCAGGCGCACGACCGCGTCGTCGAGCAGCGGTCCCGTGCCCGCCGAATGCGACAGCACCAGCGCGCGCTGCAGCTCGACGAGCCTCGCGTCGTCGATCCGCGTGCGCGCGAGGAGGCCGAATCCGGTGTTGACGCCATAGACGACGCGATGCTCGGAGCGAGACGGTGGCGACGGTCGTTGCCGCCGCATCCACCACGCCACGCGCCTGGGGATCGATGGCGATCGGCGCCGCAGCCGACCACAGCGCGCGCAACAGGTCGAGCGAAAGGGCACCCGGCCGAAGCGTATGCGGAATCATGCGGACTCGCCCGACACTCGAAGCGAGATGCGCGATGTCCTGTCTCCCCGTCCCGGCCGCGCCGCACGTGTGCCAATGGGTCTGCCAACGGTCGGGAGTGTCTCACGCTCTTGCCTCGTCAGGCGACTCGGGCCGTCGCCGCTGCAGCATCAATCCGGCCATGCGCGCAACCGTCGGCGCTCGAAGAGGTCGCGCGGGGAAAGGTTGACCCGGTCGAAGAACATTCTAATGCCCGCGGCGACTGGGCAGCCGATGCTGCACGTTGGCCTGGCCGCAACGCAAGCGATTTCAGCGGTCGGACATCATGCTCCGTATAATTCCGGCATGTCGCCCGATACCGCGCCCGTACCGCCCTCCGCGCCGGCATCGCGATCGACTCATACGCCGATGATGCAGCAATATCTCCGCGCGAAGGCGGAGCATCCGGACAAGCTGTTGTTCTACCGGATGGGCGATTTCTACGAGCTCTTCTACGAGGATGCGCAGCGCGCGGCGCGCCTGCTCGACATCACGCTGACGGCCCGCGGGCAATCGGCGGGCGCGCCGATTCCGATGGCTGGCGTCCCGTTCCACGCAGTCGAAGGCTATCTCGCGCGCTTGATGAAGCTCGGCGAAGCGGTGGCGATCTGCGAGCAGATCGGCGACCCGGCGACGAGCAAGGGGCCGGTCGAGCGCAAGGTTCTCCGGGTCATTACGCCGGGAACGCTGACCGACGCCAACCTGCTCGAGGCAAAGCGCGATCGCCTGCTCGTCGCGGTCGAACCCCGGCAAGTACCGATCGGGCATTGCGTGGCTCAATCTGGCATCCGGCCAGTTCACGCTGACGGAGGTGCCGTCGTCCGAAACAGCGGCGGCACTCGAGCGGCTCGACGTCGCGGAGCTGCTGGTTCCGGAACAGGCTCCGTCACCGCCGACCGGTGGTCGCGTTCCGATGCGAACACTGCCCGCGTGGAAGTTCGACAGCGCGGCTGCAACCCGCTCGCTGGCGAAGCATTTCGGCACGCGGGACCTATCGGCGTTCGGCGTGGAAGATCGCGATCTCGCAGTCGGTGCGGCCGGCGCGGTGTTCGATTATGCGGCCGGCACCCAGCAATCGACTCTCGCGCACGTCCGCTCGCTTGCCGTCGAAACCGCGGGCGACGGGTTGCTGCTCGACCCGGCGACGCGACGCAATCTCGAAATCACCGAAACGTTGCGGGGTGAGACCGCGCCGACGCTGCTCTCGCTGCTCGACGCGTGTGCCACCGCTGCGGGAAGCCGCCTGCTCCGGCACTGGCTGACCCATCCGCTGCGATCGCAGGCGGCCGCGGCGGCGCGCCATTCGGCGGTCGAAGCATGGGTCGCGGATGCCCCCGCGCGTCGCCGACTCGTCGCCGAGCTCGCGTCGACCGCCGATCTGAACCGGATCGCGGCACGCATCGCTCTGGCTTCGGCCCGACCGCGGGATCTCGCGGCGCTGCGCGAGACCCTCTCCCGGCTACCCGCGATTCGTACGCCGATCGCCGGCAGCGTAACGTCGCTCGTTGCGTCGCTCGCCGCCGATCTGGATGTCGATCCGCAGTGGGCGACGTTGCTCACCGCGACGATTGCGCCTGAGCCTGCAGCGCAGGTGCGCGACGGCGGCGTGATCGCTACGGGATTCGATGCCGAGCTCGACGAACTGCGCGCCATCGACGAGCACTGCGGCGAGTTCCTGGTGGCGCTCGAAGCGCGCGAACGCGAGCGCAGCGGCATCGCCAATCTCAAGGTCGAGTACAACCGCGTGCACGGCTTCTACATCGAGGTGACGCACGCCAACGTCGGACGGATCCCCGACGATTACCGACGCCGGCAGACGCTCAAGAACGCGGAGCGCTACATCACGCCGGAACTGAAGGCGTTCGAGGACAAGGCGCTCTCGGCGCAGGAGCGCGCGCTCGCCCGCGAGAAGCTCCTCTACGAGCGTTTGCTTGCCGATCTCGCGCCGGCGATACCCGTGCTGCAGAAAGCGGGAACCGCGCTCGCGACGCTCGACGTACTGGCAACGCTCGCCGAGCGCGCGGAAGCGCTCGACCTCACGCGCCCGGTCTTCACGCCGACGATCGGCATCGCCATCCGCGGCGGCCGGCATCCGGTGGTCGAACGGCAGGTCGACGAGTTCATTCCGAACGATCTCTGTCTCGCGCCCGACCGGCGGCTCCTGATCATCACGGGGCCCAACATGGGCGGCAAGTCGACGTACATGCGGCAGGCGGCCGTCGTCGCGCTACTGGCGCATTGCGGTTCGTTCGTGCCTGCGGCATCGGCCGAGATCGGGCCGCTCGACGCAATCCATACGCGCATCGGGGCGGCGGATGATCTTGCCGGCGGGCGTTCGACGTTCATGGTCGAAATGACCGAGGCAGCGGCGATCCTGCACCGCGCGACACCGCAGAGTCTGGTGCTGATCGACGAGATCGGCCGTGGCACCTCGACGTTCGACGGACTCGCCCTCGCTTGGGCGATCGCGCACCAGCTGGCCGAGAAGAATCGTGCGCTTGCGCTCTTCGCGACCCACTATTTCGAGCTGACGGCGCTGCCTTCGGAAATCGAGGGTTGCGCGAACCTGCATTTCGACGCCGTCGAGCACGCGGACGGCATCGTGTTCCTGCATGCCGCCGCCGACGGCCCCGCCAACCGCAGCTACGGGTTGCAGGTGGCACGGCTCGCGGGCGTCCCCGCCGAGGCGATCCGTCGCGCGAGGGGCTATCTCGCCCGGCTCGACCGGTTCAATGCGGGAGGAACGGCGCAGGCGGAACTGTTCGCGCCACTCGGCGCATCGCCAGGCCAACCCGAGACGGCATCCACATCGACGCCGGAAGCCAGCGCGATACTCACGCGACTCGAGGTGCTCGATCCGGATGTGATGACACCGCGCGATGCGCTGGCGGCACTCTACGAATTGCGCAAGCTCTCGGGGCGCTGAGGGGAAGCGGCCGGGAATCCTGCCACGCCTGGGCGCCACGAACCATCGAGCGTGGATCGCAGGCACCGGAGAGCTCAACGCTCGCCGTCAGTGATGATGTCCGCCAGCCCCGTGCACGTGGCCATGCTCGACTTCTTCCGCCGTCGCGGGCCGGACGTCGAGGATCCGGCAGTCGAAGCGCAGTCGCTTGCCGGCCCAGGGATGATTGCCATCCAGGACCGCCTTGCCGTCCGCGATGTCGGTGACCGTGAACACGACGCCGCTGCCGCGCTCGTCACCCGGGTTCGCGAAAGCCTCGAACTGCATGCCGACTTCGACCTCGGACGGCAGCCGCTCGACCGGCTCGATCTTCACGAGCTCGGGATCGTAGTCGCCGAACCCGTCAACGGGCTCGACGTCCACCGAGACGGCATCGCCGGCTTTCCTTTGATTGAGCGCCGCCTCGAGCCTCGGCAGCATGCCGGAGTGCCCGCCATGCAGGTACGTGATCGGCTCGTCGGTGGATTCGAGCAGGGAACCGTCGGAATCGTAGAGCTCGAAGGTCAGCGTCACGACGGTATTGGCGAAAATGTTCATCGACGCTCCGGGCGAAAAAAAGGGCGGGCACGCGACTCGGGCGCCTCCTGGAGGGAGCGTCGCGCCATCCCCAATTCGCGGTCATTGTAGCCCAGGCGGGCAGCCCGGCATCGCTATAATCGCCGCATGCCCGCCGCGATCGTGCCCCCACGCAGCGAGCCGAGCGGCACGGTCTCGGACCTGCTCGGCGGCATGAGTCCAGCCGCTTTCCTGTCGCGGTACTGGCACAGAAACGCGCTGCTCGTACGCCAGTCGATGCCGGGGTTTTCCGGTTTTCTCGATCTCCCCTCGCTCGCGGCACTCGCGCTCCGCGACGACGTCGAATCGCGGCTGGTGGTGCGCGACGGAGCCCGCTGGACGCTCGCGCATGGACCGTTTCGGCGCGCCGACGTGAAGGCGCTGCCGGCACGCAACTGGACACTGCTCGTGCAGGGCGTGAATCTGGTCGCGTCCGACGGTGACGCGTTGTTGCGACGCTTCTCGTTTCTGCCGTTCGCACGGCTGGATGACCTGATGGTGAGCTACGCCGCGCCGGGCGGCGGCGTCGGAGCCGCATTTCGATTCGTACGATGTGTTCCTGCTGCAGGGCTTCGGTCGGCGCCGATGGCGGTATGGCCGTCAGGACGACCTCGCGCTGCGGCCCCGCCTGCCGCTGAAGATCCTTCGCCGCTTCGTACCCGAGCACGATGCGGTGCTCGCGGCCGGTGATCTCCTCTACCTTCCCCCGGGGTATGCGCACGATGGCGTCGCCCTCGAGGCCTGCACGACGTACTCGATCGGATTTCGAGCGGCCGGCGCAACGGAGCTGGCCACGGCCTTCCTCGACTTCCTGCGTGACCGGATCGACCTCGCCGGACGCTATGCGGATCCGGACCTGTACCCCACCCGCGAGCCGGCGAAAATTTCGGCAGCAATGCACCGGAAGTACGCACGGATGCTTTCCGGAGTCCGCTGGGACGCGGCGCTGGTCGCGCACTTCCTCGGCTGCTGGCTGTCGGAGCCGAAGCCCACGGTATTCTTCGAGCAGCCACGGTGGCCTGCGTCGCGTCCCGTATTCCTGGAGCGCGCGGCGCGGCATGGTCTGCGTTTGGACACGCGAACCCAACTGCTCTACGATAACGGCCACGTGTTCATCAATGGCAGCGCAACGCCGTGGCCGGCGGCGGGTGCCGGGCTCGTCAGGCGCCTTGCGAACGCGCGTGCGTTGCCTCCGCGCGTCGTGGCGGCCGCGCCGTCGGCGTTGAGCGCACTCCTTTACCGTTGGTATCGCGATGGCTACCTCCGCCCCAACCCCGCCCGCTGACCCGGCGGCCGCGCCGCCGGTCGAGCACCAGCAGGTGCTCGACACGATCGCCGCCCAGACAGCCGCCATCGACGATCTGATCGGTCGCGCCCGACACTCGATCCGCGTGTTCGACTACGACCTGTCCGAAACCGGATGGAACGGGAAGACGCGGGCCGAGAACCTCGCCACGTTCCTGCGGACCAACCGCAACGCGCGACTCGACATCATCGTGCACGACACCCGCTGGCTCGAGCGGTCGTGTCCGCGCATGACGAACCTCCTCAAGCTCTTCTCCCACGTGATCACGATCTACCGGACCGGTCCCGGCGCGAAAGGCGCGATGGATCCGCTGATCGATCGTCGATGGCCGGCATTTCCTGCATCGCTACCACATCGAGCAGCCGCGCGCGACGCTCGCAATCGACGCGCCGCATGCGACGAACCCGCTGGCCAGGCGTTTCGAGGAAATCTGGGCGACCGGCGAACCCGGCATCACGGGGACCGTGCTCGGACTCTGATGCCCGCTCCGGGGCGCAAGCCGGAATCGCGGTGCTGATCGTTCCCCGCCGGCGTATGGCGGCCTGCGCCGGCTAAAGCGGTGCGCCGATGCGCTGTGCGACCTCGCGGTAGTGCTCGATGACGCTGCCCAGATCGCGACGGAAGCGGTCCTTGTCGAGCTTCTCTCCCGTCTTCGCGTCCCAAAGCCGGCAGCCGTCCGGCGTGAACTCGTCGCCGAGAACGAGGGGGCCGCGCGGGTCGTCGCGCGGATGGCCGAACTCGAGCTTGTAATCGACCAGGTCGATCCCGGCGGCGGCGAACATGGGCTTCAACACCGCGTTGACCTTGTGCGTGAGTCGCTTCATCTCGTCGATTTCGACCGGCGTCGCCCAGCCGAGCACGCGAATGTGGTCCTCGTTGCACAGCGGATCGTGCAGCGCGTCGCTCTTGAGGAAGAACTCGAAGATCGGCTCGTTGAGCCGGGTGCCCTCCTCGATCCCGTAGCGCTTGGCCATCGAACCCGCGCACAGGTTGCGCACGACGCATTCGATCGGCACCATCGTCATCGCCTTCACCAGCGACTCGCGCTCGTTCAGCACGCGGACGAGATGCGTGGCGATACCCGCCGCGGCGAGCTTTCCCATCACGTACGCGTTGATCTTGTTGTTGGTCTCGCCCTTCAGCGCGAGCTTGGCGAGCTTCACCCCGTCGAACGCCGAGACGTCGTCGCGGAAATGCATGACGAGCAGATTCGCGTCGTCGGTCGCGTAGACGGTTTTCGCCTTCCCCTTGTAGAGCTCCTGCCGTTTCTCCATCCGCTCCCTGCGGCCTCCTTCACCGGCGTTTCATGCGTGGGTCGAGCGTCGGCCGCATGCGTCGACTCGCCTGGTCGCATCCCCACGCATGAAGCGCGCGTGGGCCCCTGCTTCCCATCTCGCGCCACTAGACCTCGCGCCAATCGAAGCCCAGCGCCTGATCCGCGACGCCGATCCAGTCCGTGCCGCACCCCAGCGCCGCCGCCAACGCGGCGCGCGCGAGATCCGGCGTGTTGTTCTGCTTCGACAGGTGCGCCGCGATCAGGTGCTTGAGCCGCGACGTGTCGATGCTCCCGAGGATTCCTGCCGCAGCATCGTTGTCGAGATGCCCGAAGCGGCCGGCGATCCGCTGCTTCAGCGGGTACGGGTAATCGCCGCTGGCCAGCATCGTCGTGTCGTGATTGCACTCGAGCACCAGCGCGTCGCAACCGTCGAGGCTTGCCTCGACGTGCGGTGTCGACACGCCGAGGTCGGTCAGCACGCCGACGCGGCGCACGCCATCGCCGATCACGTACTGGACGGGCTCGCGCGCATCGTGCGGCACCGGGATCGGCGAGATCTCGAGCGCGCCGATCGCGAAGCGCGTCATGGCTGTCGAAGCCATAGACCTGCGCCATGCCCTCGAAGCGTTCGGACACCGCGGCCAGCGTGCCGAACGTTGCCCACACCGGAATGCGGTGCCGCGCGGCGAATGCGGGCACGCCTCCGACGTGGTCAGAGTGCTCGTGCGTGACGAGAATCGCAGCGAGCGCGGAGGGGGTGAGCCCCAGTCGTGCGAGGCGCGCCACGCTGTCGCGAATGCCGAAACCGCAATCGATCAGGACAGCGGTGCCGGCCGCCTCGACGACGAGGCCGTTGCCCTCGCTGCCACTGCCGAGAGATGCGAAGCGCACGCGAGGGAGCTCGAACGGTCCCGAAGGACGCGCCGCTATTTCAACTGATCCTTCAGCAGCGCCAGGATCTTCTCGCCGGTCGCGCTCTTGTCCGGCGCGCCGTTCGGATCCTCGACCGTGACCAGCGCGCGCGGCTCCGCCTGTGCGACGGCGATTCGATACTGCTCCGGCTTCTCCGCGGCGTTATCCTTCCAGAACATCAGCTTGGACAGGAATCCGGTGTCCTTCTTGCCCCCGTCGAGATCGGGATCGGCGTAGCGGACGAAGTAGACGCCCTTCGAGCGGTCGCGATCGACGACCGTGAAGCCGATCCGGTCGAGCGCGAGGCCCACGCGCCGCCAGGCGCGATCGAAGGTGTCGTCGACGACGAGCCGATTGACGCCATCCGCCGACTTCTCGAGCCGAGCGCGGTCCGGCGCGGCCGTGGCGCTGCCGGGAGCCGCCGCCTGGAGCGCCTGTGCCGCCTGCGGGGCGGTGTTCCCGAAGCGAATCATCAGCCGGGTCAGCATTTCCGCCTCGAGGCCGGGATTGGGCGGCAGCACGGCCCACGCGAACGCGGCGGGCGTGACCTTTCCTTCGCCCATCATCGTCGTGGGCACCTGCTCCATCCCGCGATGCGATACGTAGATTTCGACGGTTCCCTCTTCCGACCCGCGCTCGATCCGGGTGCGGAACTTGTCGCGCTTGTACGTGGTGTAGAAGATGTCGGCGACCTTGCCGATCGAATCGCGGATGAAATCGGGCGGAAGTTCCGCGCGGTTCTCGGCCCAATCGGTTTCCATCACGCCCAGCATCGGCTGCTCGATCGCGATCGCAAAGCCGGTCTCGGTCCAGAACTGCCGGCTCGTGTTCCACGCGTTTTCGGGCGTCGTCCGCACGACGAGCCAGCGCTCGGTTCCCCCGCGGACGACCCGCGCCTCGGCGTTCGCGTTGGGGGCGATCACTTCGCTGCCCCGTGGCCGATTCGCGCCCTGCGCCGCAAGCCCCGAAGCGGTCGTGACGTTGTAACGGTCGTCGTACTGGGGCGACGCGAGATCCGGCGGCAACTCGAGCGAGGGCGCGGAGGACGTCGACTTGTAGTCGATCTTCTTGGACATCGAAAGGCTGGGCGATTCGCACCCGGCGAGAGCGAACGCGACGAAAGCCGCGAGCACCAGCCCCCGGGCGAAAGAGTACGTGGCGGCCATGCGGAACACCTTGCGAAGAGTCATACGCAGCCCGCTTCGCGCAGCGCGGCGCGGACCGTTTCGTGATGCTGGGGCGACAGCGGCAGCAGCGGCAGCCGCAATTCGTTGGCGATGAGACCCATCTGGGCCAGCGCCCACTTGACGGGGATCGGATTGGCCTCGACGAAGAGCTTGCGGTGCAGCGGGAGCAGCCGGTCGTTGCGCGCCCGCGCGCCGGCGAAATCACCCCTGGCCGCTGCCGCACACATTTCGGCCATCAGCTTCGGCGCGACGTTGGCCGTCACCGAAATGACCCCGTGGCCACCCATGAGCATCAGTGGCAGTGCCGTGATGTCTTCACCACTGTACACCGCGAAGTCGCGCTTGCCGGCGGCGGCGAGGGCCCGGATGAGCTCGCTGCCGCGCCCAAGGTCCGCGGTGGCATCCTTGATGCCGACGATGCCCGGCACCTGTGCCAGGCGAAGCACCGTCTCGTTCGCCAGGTCCGCCACCGTGCGGCCGGGAACGTTGTAGAGAAGGAGCGGCAGGTCGACCGCCTCGGCGATCGCGCGGAAATGCCGGTAGAGGCCTTCCTGCGTCGGTTTGTTGTAATACGGAACCACCGACAGGCAACTCGTCGCACCGACTTTTTTCGCGTAGGCCGTGAGCTCGATCGCCTCCGACGTCGAGTTTGCGCCGGTGCCCGCGATGACCGGAATGCGGCCGCGTGCGTGCTCGACGGCGGACTTGATCAACAGGCAGTGCTCGTCGACATCGACCGTCGGCGATTCGCCGGTGGTGCCGACAGCGACGATGCCGGCGGTCCCGTTGGCGACGTGAAAATCGATGAGCCTGCCGAACGCAGAAAGATCGAGCGCTCCGCCTTCGCTCATCGGCGTCGCGATTGCGACGATGCTACCGGTCAACATTGAGGAAAGCCTGCAAAAGGACGAATTTTACCCCATTCGACCGGCGTGGTCCCGAGCGGTTCATCCGTTCGGCGGCCGGTCAGCGCGCCTCCAGGGGCGGGGGCCACGCGCCAGCGCGTCCGACGGCCGCGAGCCGCTGCACGACCGCACCCGTACCCGCGCCGGCGACATGACCTTGCTCGAAGGCAACGACGCGGAGCCGATCGCGCACGACGTGCAGCAATTCGTCCGGCTCGAGCAGGAAATCCGGATTCGATGGCCGGCCATAGGCCTCGTTGCCTCGGGCGAAGGTCTCGTACAGCAGCACGCCGTGCCTCGCGCAGCGCCGCGAGCAGAGACGGGAACAAGGGCCGGTGCAGGTAATTGGTCGACCACGATGGCCTCGAACCGTTCGCCGGCCAGCGGCCACGATCCGGCCTCCAGATCGAGCCTGCGGACCTTAATGCCGGCGATGCCCGACATGATCGCGAGCGCCTCGGCATCGCGGTCGACGCCCAGGACCTCGCAGCCGCGGGCCGCGAAGAAGCGCGCGTGGCGGCCGCTCCCGCAGGCGAGATCGAGCACGCGTGCGCCTGCCGGCACGAGGTGTGCAAAGCGGACGATCCAGGGAGAGGGGTTGAGCCCGCGCGTGCGCGATCGACTCGGTTCGGTCGATCATCGGTGGCCTCCTTTCGCGGCGGCTTCCTTGTTTGGATGTTCCGTCGTTTCGCTTCGGCCCGTTTCGGCCGGGGCTTCGTCGCGCAGCCAGGCAACGAAACCGGCGACGTCGATCCGCTCTGTGGCGTGCGGCGCGACCACCGCATAGTAGCCGCGTGCCGAATCGTAGCGTTTCGGGAATGGCGCCACGAGTCGGCCGTCGCGCAGATGCTCGGCGATCAGCGGAATGCGGCCGAGCGCCACGCCTTGTCCGCCAACGGCTGCCTGGATCACCTGGTCGTAGAGCGTGAAGCGCAGCGAACCGGCCGGTTTCAGTCCTGGCTCGCCGTTCGCGGCGAGCCATTGACCCCACTCGAGCCACGGCATGCGGCCTTCCGGATCGTCGAGGTGGAGCAGCACGTGCCGCGCGAGGTCGCCCGGCTTCGCGAGCGGCGTGCCGCCGCGCCGGACGAGCTTGGGACTGACCACCGGCAGCATGCGTTCGCCGAACAGGCGGACCGCGCCCTCCGGCGCGCGCGCGTCGGCGAGGTAGCGAATGGCGATGTCGACGTCGCCTCGGCCGAGATCGACGAGACGATCGTCGGCGGAAACGTAGACCTCGACGTCCGGGTGCCGCGCGCGAAACGCCGGCAGCCGGGGGATGATCCACAGCGACGCGAACGAAACCGTGGTCGTGAGCGTGAGGCCCGGCGCTCGTGACACGCCCTGAGCTGCCTCGGCAGCGGATGCGACTGCGCGCAGTGTCTCGCTGACCGCCCGGTGGAACGCGCTGCCCGCCGGAGTGAGCGCCAAGGCCCGGTGCTTGCGCACAAAGAGCTTCACCCCCAGCCCTTCCTCGAGCGCCTGGATCTGGCGCGACAGCGCCGACTGCGTGAGGAAGAGTTCCCGTGCCGCGCAGCGTGAACGAAAGGAGCCGCCCAGCCGCCTCGAAGCCCTTGAGGAAGTCGAGGGATGGAAGCCGCCGCAGGGCCTTATGCATTCGCCAAACTCATGCAGAGCATTCGGAAAGACCGTTTGCCGCAGTCCTCGCGAGTGTCCAGAATCGCCTCAGCTGTCGGTCTTATCACGGTAGCGGTGCGAAGTGACCGCGGCCGGGCCGGCAAGCTACGAACGGATGCATTCTACGCATGATTGAGGAGGTCTGCCATGGCTTGCGCTGATTACACGAAGGTTTGGGAACTCGCTCCCCACGAACTCGTCCTGCTCGACGGAGCGCGCGGCACGACGCTGCGCGTGACGCGCGGGCGTGTGTGGCTGACGCACGAACGCGACCCGCGCGACATCATCCTCGATGCCGGTGACGTGTTCACCATCGAGCGCGGCGGTCGCACGATCGTGGAGGCGCTGAACGACGCGATGGTGTGCGCGCTCGCACACTCGATCAACGCGGTCCGCAGTCCGGTCATACGGCCCAGGCTCGCGGCCCGCGCGATGGAGTGGCTGCGCTCGGTCGACGCGGCGCCTGCCGGGCGGCGCTGGGTCCCCTATCTCTGACGGCGCGACGAGGTTCACGCCGCGTGGTACCAAACCGGGGTCGGGGTCGGGACGGGTCCCGACCCCGCTCGTTCTAGCTCTTTGCGAACGTGATCTCGCCGCCGGTGGCACCCACCTTGACCGTGCTTCCGGCAGCGTACTTGCCGCCAAGAATTTCGCGCGCCAGCGGGTTCTCGATCTGCTGCTGGATCGCGCGCTTCAATGGCCGCGCGCCGTAGACCGGATCGAAGCCCGCGGCGGCAACAGCCTTCAGCGCGGCGTCGGACACGGCGAGCTTGATCTCGAGCTTCGCCAACCGCGCTTCCAGCGCCCGCAACTGGATTTTCGCGATATCCGCGATCTGCGCTTCGCCGAGCGGATGGAACACGACGATCTCGTCGATCCGGTTGACGAACTCGGGCCGGAACTCCTTCTTCACTTCGGCCAGCACCGCGATCTTGATCAACGCCTCCGACTCGCCCGAATCGGTCATCTGCTGGATCTTGTGCGATCCGAGGTTCGACGTCATGACGATCACCGTGTTCTTGAAGTCCACGGTGCGCCCCTGGCCGTCGGTCATCCGGCCATCGTCCAGGACCTGCAGCAACACGTTGAAGACATCCGGATGCGCCTTTTCGACCTCGTCCAGCAGGATCACGCTGTAGGGCTTCCGGCGCACGGCCTCGGTCAGATGGCCGCCCTCCTCGTAACCGACGTAGCCCGGTGGTGCGCCGATGAGACGGGCGACGGAGTGCCGCTCCTGGAACTCGGACATGTCGACGCGGATCAGGTGCGTTTCGGAGTCGAACAGGAACTCGGCGAGCGCCTTGCACAACTCCGTCTTGCCCACCCCGGTCGGGCCGAGAAACAGGAACGAGCCGTACGGCCGGTTGGGATCGGCAAGCCCCGAGCGCGAGCGACGAATCGCGTCGGCGACCAGGCGCACCGCCTCGTCCTGGCCGACCACCCGCTTGTGCAACGCGTCCTCCATGTGCAGCAGCTTGTCCCGCTCGCCTTGCATCATTTTCGAAACGGGGATGCCGGTTGCGCGCGACACGACCTCCGCGATTTCCTCGGCCCCGACCTGCGTGCGCAGCAAATGGGGCTTCTTCGCCTCCCCGGCTTCCTTCCTGTCGGCCTTCTTGAGTTGGGCCTCGAGCTGGGGCAGCTTCCCGTATTGCAGCTCGGACATCCGCTGCCAGTCGCCCTTGCGCCGGGCGTCCTCCATGGCGAGCTTGACCTTGTCGATCTCCTCCTTGATGTGCTGCGTCCCGGCGACGTTGGCCTTCTCCGCCTGCCACACCTCGTCCAAGTCCGCGTATTCGCGCTCGAGCTTTCCGATCTCCTGCTCGATCAGACCGAGCCGCTTTTTCGACGCCTCGTCGGTTTCCTTCTTCACCGCCTCGCGCTCGATCTTCAACTGGATCAGGCGACGGTCGAGCTTGTCCATCGCCTCGGGCTTGCTGTCGATCTCCATCTTGATCCGCGCGGCGGCCTCGTCGATGAGGTCGATCGCCTTGTCGGGAAGGAAGCGGTCGGTGATGTAACGGTGCGAGAGCTCGGCCGCCGCGACGATCGCGGGGTCGGTGATCTCGACGCCGTGGTGGATCTCGTAGCGTTCCTGCAGGCCGCGCAGGATCGCGATGGTGCTCTCGACCGACGGCTCGTCGATGAGCACCTTCTGGAAGCGGCGCTCGAGCGCGGCATCCTTCTCGACGTACTTCCGGTATTCGTCGAGCGTCGTCGCGCCGACGCAATGCAATTCGCCGCGCGCAAGCGCGGGCTTCAGCATGTTGCCGGCGTCGATTGCACCCTCGGCCTTGCCGGCGCCCACCATCGTGTGCAGCTCGTCGATGAAGACGATGGTGCGGCCTTCGTCGGCGGCAATGTCCTTTAGCACCGCCTTCAAGCGCTCCTCGAACTCGCCGCGGTATTTCGCGCCGGCCAGCAGCAGCGCCATGTCGAGCGACAGGACCCGCTTGTTCTTGAGTGTCTCCGGCACCTCGCCGCTGACGATCCGCTGCGCGAGCCCCTCGACGATCGCGGTCTTGCCCACTCCCGGCTCGCCGATCAGCACCGGATTGTTCTTGGTGCGCCGCTGCAGGATCTGGATCGTGCGGCGGATCTCGTCGTCGCGGCCGATGACCGGGTCGAGCTTGCCTATGCGGGCCCGCTCGGTGATGTCGATGGTGTATTTCTTGAGCGCTTCCCGCTGCCCCTCGGCTTCCTGCGATTCGATGCCCGCTCCGCCCCGCACCGCTTCGATTGCGGTCTCGAGCGCCTTCCGCGTCAGCCCGTGGTCCTTGAGCAGCTGCCCGGTCGGGCCCTTGTCGCCGGCCAGCGCGAGCAGGAAGAGCTCGCTGGCGATGAACTGGTCGCCACGCTTGGTCGCTTCCCTGTCGGTGAGGTTGAGGAGGTTCGTCAGATCGCGGGAGACGCCGATCTCGCCCCCCGTGCCCTCCACCTTGGACAGCCGCTCGATGGACTTGTCGAGCGCCTGTTTGAGCTTCGGGACGGCAACGCCGGCCCGGGCCAGCAGCGAAGCCGTCCCGCCATCCTCCTGCTCGAGCAGCGCGGCAAGCAGATGCTGCGGCTCGATGAAGCCGCTGTCGTTGCCGAGCGCCTTGCTCTGGGCATCCGCGAACGCCTGCTGGAACTTGGTCGTGAGCTTGTCGAAGCGCATGGTGAACCTCGGGTCGAAGACTACGACAGAGATGGGGTCTTCGCCCGCCTATTCAAGCGCCGAACATGGCCGGCCTTCCCCGCGACCGCGGTTTTGACGGGTGCTCCCCCGAGCGCATAATGGATCGCCATGCGCGCAGCGCCCCCTGCAGCGTCTCTTCCAGCGGCCCGCGGGGCCGCGCCGCGTGCTGCACGGCGCTCGCCCCGTCACCGCATGAGTCCCCTGGCCCGAGACATCACGCTCGTCCTGCTCGTCAAGGCGGTGGCCTTGGGCCTCATCTGGCTCGCGTTCTTCCGGACTCCGGCGGCGCCGCAGATGACGATGGATCGGGAACGCGTCGAAAGCCGCCTTCTCGCCCCCCCGAGCGCTGCGGAGGCGCCCGATGCCGTCCGCTGATCTCGTCGACCTGTCCCGCCTGCAGTTCGCCGTAACGGCGCTCTATCACTTTCTGTTCGTCCCGCTGACGCTGGGGCTCTCCTGGATCCTCGTCATCATGGAATCGGTGTACGTGATGACCGGCAAGGAGATCTACCGCGACATGACGAAGTTCTGGGGGAAGCTCTTCGGCATCAACTTCGCGATGGGGATCACCACCGGGATCACGATGGAGTTCCAGTTCGGCACCAACTGGGCGTATTACTCGCACTACGTCGGCGACATCTTCGGCGCGCCGCTGGCGCTCGAAGGGCTGATGGCGTTCTTCCTCGAGTCGACGTTCGTCGGCCTGTTCTTCTTCGGCTGGAACCGGTTGTCGAAAGTCGCGCATCTGGGCGTGACGTTTCTCGTTGCGCTGGGTTCGAACCTCTCCGCACTGTGGATCCTGATCGCCAATGCGTGGATGCAGAACCCCGTGGGCGCCGAATTCAACCCCGACACGATGCGCATGGAATTGACGAGTTTCTTCGATCTGGTGACCAATCCCGTCGCCGGCCCCAAGTTCGTGCACACGGTCGCGGCCGGCTACGTGGCCGCGTCGATGTTCGTTCTCGGCATCTCGTCGTACTATCTGCTGCGGCTGCGCGACCCGTCGTTCGCCGTGCGCTCGTTCGCGGTCGCGGCGGGATTCGGGCTCGCCTCGTCGCTGTCGGTGATCGTCCTGGGCGACGAATCCGGCTACACGACCGGCGAGGTACAGAAGGTGAAGCTCGCGGCGATCGAGGCCGAGTGGGAGACGGAAGCGCCGCCCGCGGCGTTTACCGTCTTCGGCTTCCCCGACCAGGACGCGGAGAAGACCCATTTCGCCATCAAGATCCCGTGGGTGATGGGGCTCATCGCCACGCGATCGGTCGACACGCCGGTCACGGGCATCAGGGAGCTCAAGGCCGAGCACGAGGTGCGCATCCGCAACGGCATGCATGCCTATGCCGCACTCCAGCGGCTGAAATCGGGTGACCGCTCGCCCGAGGCGATGGCCGAGTTCGACCGGTTGAAGGGCGACCTGGGATACGGATTGCTGCTGAAGAAATATGCGCCCAATGTCGTCGACGCGACGCCGGAGCACATTCGCGCGGCAACGGAGGACACCATCCCGAAGGTCGCGCCCCTGTTCTGGTCGTTCCGCATCATGGTGGGGCTCGGTTTCTGGTTCCTGTTCCTGTTCGCCGCGGCCTTTTACGTGCTTGCGCGACGCCGCCTCGCGCAGAATCGGTGGCTCATGAAGCTCGCGCTGGCGAGCATCCCGCTCCCCTGGGTCGCGATGGAGCTGGGCTGGATCGTCGCCGAGTACGGCCGCCAGCCATGGTCGATCAGCGAGGTGCTGCCCACGCATCTGTCCGTCTCGTCGGTTTCGACGGCCCAGGTCTGGTTCAGCCTCGGCGGCTTCGTCGCGTTCTACACGGCGCTGCTCGTCGTGGAGATGTATCTGATGTTCAAGTACGCGCGGCTCGGTCCTTCGAGCCTCGGCACCGGGCGGTATCACGCCGAATCGGGACGCGGGGTGATCGCCAACGAGGGCGGCGCATGATCTTCCTCTTCGATTACGCAACGCTGAAGCTCATCTGGTGGCTGCTCGTGGGCCTGCTCCTGGTCGGCTTCGCGGTTCTCGACGGCTTTGATCTGGGCGTCGGCATGCTGCTGCCTTTCGTCGGCCGCAGCGACGTCGAGCGACGGGTGCTGCTCAACGCGGTCGGCCCCACGTGGGAAGGCAACCAGGTATGGTTCATCACCGCGGGCGGCGCGACGTTCGCCGCGTGGCCGCTGGTCTATGCGACCGCATTCTCCGGCTTCTACATCGCCTTGATCCTCACGTTGTTCGCGTTGTTCTTGCGGCCGGTCGGCTTCGACTATCGCAGCAAGGTCGCCGACCCGCGCTGGCGCGCTGCGTGGGATTGGGGGCTCTTCGTCGGGGGCGTGGTTCCAGCCTTTGTTTTCGGCGTCGCGTTCGGCAATCTCCTGCTCGGGGTGCCGTTTCACTTCGACGGCGACCTTCGCGTGTTCTACACGGGATCGTTCTGGGACCTGCTCGGGCCGTTCGGCGTGCTCGCCGGCATTGTGAGCGTTGCGATGCTGGCGATGCACGGCGGCTTCTACCTGCAGCTTCGCACGGAAGGAGTGGTGCGCTTGCGCGCCATCCGGGCAGCGCGGATCGCCGCTGCCGTGTTCCTGGTGGCTTTCGCGGCGGCGGGCGTCTGGATTGCCAACGGGATCGACGGGTACCGGATTGTCGCCATGCCGGCGCCCGACACTTCGTTCTCCCCACTCGCCAAGACCGTCGAGCGCATGCCGAGCGCGTGGCTTTACAACTACGCGAAGCATCCCTGGACCGCGGCGGCGCCGCTTGCCGCCTTTGGCGCAACGGCGCTGGCGCTCGCCGCCCTGGCCTGGCGCCGCGCCGGGCTAGCTTTCACGTTCTCCTGCGTCGCAGTCGCGGCCGTCGTCCTGACCGCCGGTTTCGCGCTCTTTCCGTTCATCATGCCCTCGTCCAGCGATCCTGCGAGCAGCCTCACCGTCTGGGACGCGGTGTCGAGTCACCGCACGCTGCAGGTGATGTTCTGGGGCGCCGTGATCTTCCTGCCGGTGATCGTCGTCTACACGAGCTGGGTCTACCGAATCATGCGCGGCAAGGTAACCGAGCAACACGTGCGCGGCGACAGCCACGGGCTCTACTGATTCGAAGCCGGAGGGTTCGCGATGTGGTATTTCGCCTGGATACTGGGAGTCGGCCTGGCACTCGCCTTCGGCATCATCAACGTGATGTGGCTGGAGGCGTCCTATACCTTCGGGGAGCTCGACGAGAGCCGCATTCGCGAGCGCTTCGGCGCCGAGGCGCGCGACGATCGCTTATGAAGCCATGACGAAATCCGACGACCAATCCACCCCTGAATCGGCGGCACCGGCACCGGCCGAACAGCGGCACGCTTCGCTCCTTCAGGTCGCGGGCGCGGTGTTCTGGAGCTTCTTCGGTGTCCGCAAGGGCCGGCACATGCAGCAGGACATGACGATCAAGCCGCTGCATGTGGTGGTCGTTGGCTTGCTGTCCGGACTTGCCTTCGTGCTGGCGCTCCTGGCGCTCGTCACCTTCATCACGCGCAACGCACCTTAGGAACGACACGCGACCGCAGCGAGCCGGGCCGCGGCCGACACGAGTTCGGCCTTGGTCGTCAGGACGTCCGGACAGAGCCGCAGCCATTCGCCACGGGCATCGGTGAGCACGCCGCGCGCGCCGAGTGCGGCGGACCACTCGCGTGCCGCGCGATCGCGAACGATGACGAATGCGCCGCGGTCGTCGGTGCCGCCGCGCGCTGCAAATCCAGCCTCGCCAAGCAGTGCAACGAGGCGCTGCTGGAGCTCCAGAGAATACTCGCGCAGCCGCGCAACGCCGATCGCCTGCGTGAATACCTGCCCCGTCCGCGCCTGGTAGAAAGGCAACACGGCAGGCGTCGACTCGAGCCAGCCATCGCCGCCCTGGGCGTAGCTCGGAGGGTCGGGACGCGCATAGTCGAACGGCCGGTCCTTCGCGAACCAGCCCGTGTCGAGCGTGCGCAGGCCGGCATCGAGGTGGCGCGGCGCGACATAGAGAAAGCACGCGCCCGGACCGCCGCGCAGGTACTTGTAGCTTCCACCGACCGCGAAATCCACGTCGAGCGCCGCCACGTCCACCGGAAACACGCCGAGGGCGTGATAGACGTCGAGCAACAGCTGCGCGCCCGCCGCATGGGCCTTGGCGATGATTGCCGGCAACGCGGGCAGAACCTGTCCGGTCTGGAACATGACCTGCGAGGTGACGACGAGATCGGTGCCGGGGACGATCGCCGCCCATACGTCGTTTGCATCGAAATCGCCGTTCTCGCGCGGTTCGACGAACGTCAGCGCGATCCGCCCGCGGTTCGCGTACTCGCGCAGGATGAGGTCGAGCGAATCGAACTCACCGCGCGTCGCGACGACGTTCGGCACGGAATCGTACGTGTTGAGCACCGCGCGCAGGCCTTGCCCGGCACTGGTCTTGGGCACTACGCAATCCGGGCGCGGCGCTCCCATCAATCCACCGAGCCGCGCCCGGTACGCACGCATTTCCGCGTCCCAGTCCTCCCACGCATCGCCCATCCGCGAGTACCACGCGGCAAGCCCCGCCTCGACATCCTGGGCCGTCGCATCGAGCGGGCGGCCGAGCGAGTGATTGGCGAGGTAAATGCGGCCGCTGTTCGCGGCGAGAACCCGGGAGAACAGCGGGGCGACGTGCGCGCGTATTCCCGCCTCGGTCAGCGGATCGGCACCCATCGCCGCGATCGCTGCTTCGATGCGGCCCAAACCGGACAGCGCCGTGGTCACTTCGCGCCGATCACCGTGCGCACGGCGATCAACTCGGGAAAGAACTGGTGGTCGAGCGCCCGCTTGAGGAAGCCGACACCGCTCGATCCCCCGGTGCCCGGCTTGTGACCGATGATGCGCTCGACGGTCTTCAGATGCCGAAAGCGCCACAGCTGGAACGACTCCTCGACGTCAACCAGCTTCTCGGCCATTTCGTAGGCGTCCCACCAATGCTCGGGATCGTCGTAGATGGTCTTGAAGACAGCCACGACCTCCGCGCTTTGCGCGCGCGGTTGCGACCAGTCGCGTTCGACGCACGACGCCGGCACCGGCAGGTCCCGTCGTGCCAGGTGGCGCAGGAATTCGTCGTAAAGGCTCGGGGCGCGCAGCAGCCGCGTCAGTTCCGCGTGCGCTTCCGGGTCGTAGCGAAAGACATCGACCATTGCCGCGTGCTTGTTCCCGAGCAGGAACTCCAGCGCGCGATACTGCGCGGACTGGAAGCCCGACGAGCTGCCCAGCACCGGCCGAAACGCCTCGTACTCCGACGGCGTCAGTGTTTCCAGCACTGCCCACTGCTCGAAGAGCTGCTTCTGGATCAATTTCACGCGGGCGAGAATCTTGAAGCACGCGTCGAGCCGATCGTCGCGCACATTGCGGATCGCCGCCTGCAAGCTCGTGAATCATGAGCTTCATCCACAGCTCCGAGGTCTGGTGCTGGATGATGAACAGCATCTCGTCGTGCCGCGGCGGTGTTTGTGCCGTGCCCGACAGCGGATGCTGGGCGGTCAGGAGCCGATCGAGCCGCAGGTAGCCCGCGTAGGTCAGGCGGTCCGTCAGGTCGGTGACGATGCCGGGTTCGAGATCGCGGGTGGTCATCGGCAAACCGCCAGGTGAGGCCGGAGGCCTCGTCCGGCACAACGAGGCTGCCCCGGCATCGCGCGAGCCTAGTGGCTATTGATCCAGTCGAGAACTTCTTCTCGATCCACGCGGTATCCGAAGTCCGGACCGCGGCAGAGGGGATCGAGACCGAACGACGTGACCGCGACGATCAGGTTGGAGGCGGAGTCACCGAGAAAGACCGGACCGCCCGAGTCACCGGAACACGTCCCGCCGCGCTCGTTGCCATGGCCATTCGTTTGCACGTTATAACCGCCGTTCTGCGCACTCCTGAGGTTCGTCAGCGTCGACGTCGCCATCAGCCGCTCGCGGAACGAGATGTTGGGGACGGCCGAGTGCTCCTGGGTGCGATAGGAAAGGCCGTAGCCACTTACCGTGAAAATCGTGTCCTTCGTTCCACGTTCGGTATCGAGGCCATCCAGCGCGCCGGCTGTCGGAAGCTGGCCGTACATCGGCAGGTAGATCGGTTGATCCAGGATCACCAAGCCGGCGTCGTGCGTGTCGGGAAACCCGGCGAAGTCGGCAAAGCCGTAGTTGTAGAGCTCGTCGGATGTCGCGCACAATGTGCCCAGCGTTCCCGCCGCGCATTCATCGGGATAGCCGGTTATCGGATCTTTCTGTGTGACTGGGTCGTAGTTCGCGCCTGCGTCCTGCTGGAAGTACACACGCGCCGTAACGGCACCCTCGGCCGTATCCGCGCAATGCCCGGCGGTCAGGAACTTCGTCGGGCTGATGAGCGACCCGCTGCAGCGCCAGAGGAATTCGCCAGTCGGCATCGTAGAACACGGCCAAGCCAACGAACGGGTGCTCGTTGTCCTCGATCCAGTTGTTGGTGATCGCGCCGACGGGCGCTGTCAGCACCATCAATGCGGCGAAGGAAAGCGCCGGCAGCGATTGTGACTTGTACATAGGAATCCTCCGGTTACACAGATCGTGGGTGGTATAGGCTGCTCGGTTGTGCAGCTCGTTGCAGCCGACCGGTGCAGTATAGCTTTACTGCGTTGGCGACCACGAGGGTTCGGCGCCGAGCCGCGCGATCGTCGGGGCGGTCCATGTAATCAAGTGGGCCCAGACCCGACCTCACCCCTCGCGATTGCGCATCCAGTCCGCGGTTTGGCCGAACGCCGGCATCAGCTCGGCGGCCAAGTCGTCGGAAACGCCGGTGTCCGCGAGCGCGCGCCGCATGCACGCGAGCCACTGATCGCGCTCGGCGACTCCGATCGCGAACGGCAGATGCCGCGCGCGCAGCTTCGGGTGACCGTACTTCGCGATATAGACCTGCGGTCCGCCCAGCCAGCCGGACAGAAACAGGTGCAGCTTGGCACGCGCGTGATCGAGCGTCGGCGCATGCAATGCGCGGATGCCCGCGAACTCGGGCGCGAGATCCATCAGGTCGTAGAAGCGGTCGACCAGCGCCCGCACGCCGGCGTCGCCACCGAGGCGTTGGTAGGGCGTAACCGGCGCCGCGGGCTGCTCGCCGAGCCCGCGCGGGGATGGGTCGAGACGGTCGGTCGAGGCCATGAGCTTTGCACGCATTTTTGGAGTTCGCTATCCGAGTTGCCGGATCACCGCGAGCGGCGGCTGGCGAACCGTCGCGCGCGTCCCGAGCCATCCCGCCGCCGTAACCGCCAGGGCAGCGCCGAAGACGCCGTACGCCCAAAGCAGCGGGTTGACCGTGAACGGAATCTGGAAGACGCGATCCGCGAGCAGCCAGCCCACTGCGGTCGCGCCCGCGGCCGCGAGGAATCCCGCCAGTGCCCCGAGCACGAGGAACTCCGCGACTTGCGCAGCAGTGAGCTGAGCCTGCGAGGCGCCGAGCGTACGCAGCACCGCAGCGTCGAACTTGCGCTCGTCCTGGGTGGCCGCGATCGCCGCCTGCAGGACCAGCAACCCGCCGATGAGCGTGAACAGGAACACGAACTCGACGGCGAGCGCGACCTGATCCATGATGCCCTGCACCTGGCGCATCACCTCGCCGACGTCGATCGCGAGGACATTCGGATACTGGGCCACCAGTGCCGACAGCCACGCGCCGCCCTGCGCCGATTCGGGGACCCGGACCGCGCCCAGGTAGGAAGTGGGCATGTCGTCGAGCGCGCCGGGCGGGAACAGCGTGAAGAAGTTCGGCCGGAAGCTGTCCCAGTCGACCTTGCGCAGGCTGGTGATCTTCGCGGTGACCGATGAACCGGCGATGTCCCACGTCAGGACGTCGCCCAGTTTGAGCTGCAACGATTCGGCGATGCCATCTTCCATCGACAGCCCCGCATCGGGGCCCGCATCGGATCCCCAGAATTTCCCTGCCGTGATGCGATTGGTCGATGGCAGCTCGGTCGCGTAGGAGAGATTGAACTCGCGCTCGGCCAGCCGCCGGGCGCGCGCCTCGGTGAACTTCGCAGTGTCGAGCGGCTCGCCGTTCACGGCGACGAGGCGGCCGCGGATCATCGGATAGAGCATCACCTCACGGCCGGCGACTTCGCGCAGCGCCCTCTTCACGCCGTCGACCTGATCGGGAAGCACGTTGACGATGAAGTGGTTCGGCGCGTCCGGCGGCAGGCTCGCGCGCCAGTTCTTCATCAGGTCACCGCGAACCACGGTGAGCAGCAGCAAGGCCATCACGCCGAGTGCGAGCGCGCCGATCTGCAGGCTGGAGGCGAGCGGGCGGCGACGCAGGTTCGCGAGGCCGAAGCGCCAGGTGACCCCGCGCTGCGGCAGCTTCTTCAACAATGCGATCAACGACCACGCCACCAGCGCCGCGACGACGAGGAGCCCGCCGATGCCGCCGACCATGATGCCGCCGGTCTTCGCGTCCTGTGCCTGCCACGCAATCAGCAGCGCAATCACGGCGGCGCCGAGCGCGTACGCGACGAGACCGCCCGGCCTTGGCCGCGGCAGGTCGCGTCGCAGCACGCGCAACGGCGGCACGCTCGCGAGCGCGATCAACGGCGGCAGCGCAAAACCGAACAGGAGGAGGATGCCGGTCGCGAACGCGGCGAGGGCTGGCAGCGCGCCGGGCAACGGCAGTTCGGTGTTCGCGATTGCCACCAGAACCGCCACGAGCAACTGTTGGCCCGCGAGGGCGAGGAGGACACCGACGAGGCTGGCGGCGGCGCCGAGCACCGCAAACTGGACGACAAATAGCGCGAGCGTGCGTCGCTCCGACGCGCCGAGGCAGCGCAGCATCGCCGCCGTGTCGAGATGCCGGCGCAGATAGCGCGACGCCGTGAGCGCGACTGCAACCGCGGCCAGGATCACGGCGACCAGTGCGGCCAGCCCAAGGAATTTCTCCGCTCGCTCGAGCGTCTGCCGCACTTCGGGCTGCACGTCGCGCACGTTCTCGAGTCGTTGCCCCGGCTTGAGCTCCTGCTGCGCCCACTTGATCCACGCGTCGAGCGCGCCGCGATCCGCGGTATCGGCCACCAGCATGCGGTACGTGGCGCGATTGCCCGGCAGCAGCAGATTGGTGGACGGAAGGTCGTCATGATTGATCAGAAGGCGAGGTGCGCTCGACAAGAGGCCGGTCGCGACCTCCGGTTCCTTCAGCACGATTCGCGTGACGGTGAGCGTCGCCTCGCCCACGGCAACGCGGTCTCCCGGCTCGAGACCCAGACGCTGCGCGAGGCGGACCTCGGGCCATGCTTCGCCTCGTCCCGGGATCCCGGTCGCACGCACGCCTGCCGGCTGGAGCGGGTCGACCAGGGTCACGGCACCGCGCAGCGGATAGCCCGGGCCCACCGCCTTGACGCTGGCAAGCACGGCGTTTTCCGTCGTCCCGCCTTTCTGGATCATGCTGTTGAATCGGATTGCCGGTGTCGCGGCGAGTCCGAGGCGCAGCGCCTCGTCAGCATACGAATCGGGCAGCGGCCGGTCGCCGGACACGAGCGCGTCGGCACCCATGAGCAGATTGGCCTGCCGGGTCAGTGCGCCCTTGACGCGATCGGCGAAAAAGCCGACCGTTCCTATGCTCGCGACGGCGAGCACGAGTGCCAGCACGAGGACCGTCAGTTCGCCGGCGCGCCAGTCGCGCGACAGCATGCGCAGCGCGAGTTGCAGGGTCTTCACGCGGGCACGGCCGCTTCGTCGCCGACGAGCCGCCCAGCCGACAGCGACAGCCTGCGTTGGCATCGCGAAGCGAGGACGGCATCATGCGTGACCAGCATCAGAGTCGTGCCCGATTCGCGATTGAGCCGAAACATCAGATGGGCGACATCGATGCCGGTCGCCACGTCCAGATTGCCGGTCGGCTCGTCCGCCATCAGGAGCTTGGGCTCGCCGGCGAAGGCGCGCGCGATCGCTACCCGCTGTTGCTCGCCGCCCGAAAGCTGCTTCGGATAATGGGTCGTGCGTTTGGCGAGTCCGACGCGCGCGAGCCAATCGCGAGCCTTCGGGGCAGCATCCGAGGCTCCCGCGAGTTCGAGAGGCAGCATCACGTTCTCGAGCGCCGTCAGCGCCGGCAGCAGCTGAAACGATTGGAACACGAAGCCGAGCAGCCGCTGGCGCAGCGCGGCGCGCGCGTCCTCGTCGAGGGCCGACAGGGAAACCCCGTCGAGCTCCACTTCGCCGGCCGTGGGGCGGTCGAGGCCCGCCAGCAGGCCGAGGAGCGTCGTCTTGCCCGATCCGGAAGCGCCGACGATCGCAATCGACGCCCCCGCGCCGATCTCGAACGATACGTCGTCGAGAATCGTCAATGGCGCATCGCCGCTGACGACGACCTTGGTGAGCCCTGTAGCGCGGATGATCGGCTTGGACATGGCAATGCGCGACCTTGGGACACGGGACCGCCGCCCGTAGATGGACCCCGAAAACCGGGAATCAAGCGTGGCACGGCAAATATCGCCGGCACCGCGATTCTACCGTGGCCCGCGGTGTGTCGGGCTTGGGGCACGTGCCGGACTCGCCTACAATGACCTTTTTGGCTTCCGCAACCCATGAACCGATTCGCGCTCCCAACCTTTCGTACCGTCGCGGCGGCTGCGCTGGTTGCGGCGCTGGTCAATGCCCCCGATGCGCGCGCGGCGGCCAAGGTACCCGTGTTGCTGGTCGTGGGCGATTCGATCTCGGCGGAGTACGGGCTCGGCAATGCGAAAGGCTGGGTAGCGCTCCTCACCGCGCGACTCAAGGTCAACAAACTGCCCCAGCAGGTCGTCAATGCATCGATTTCGGGCGATACGACGGCCGGCGGCCGGTCGCGCCTGCCGGCGCTGCTTTCGCAGTACAAGCCCGCCGTTGTCGTGATCGAACTGGGCGGCAACGACGCCTTGCGCGGAGGCACCCTCGCCACGACCCGCGCCAATCTCGACGACATGGTGAAAAGAGCCAAGTCGGCTGGCGCCAAGGTTCTCCTCCTCGGTCACAAGCTGCCGCCGAATTACGGCGCGAACTACCTGCGCGAGTTCGAGGCCGTCTTCATCGATGTCGCCCGGACCCACAAGGTCCCGGTCGTGCCGCACCTCTTCGAGAACTTTGGCGACAAGCTCGAGTATTTCCAGGCGGACCGGATCCATCCCACAGCCGAGGCACAAGCGAAAATCCTCGACAACGTCTGGCCGGCGTTGAAGCCGCTGCTTGTCGCGCCGAATTCGAAATGACGGCTCCCGGGCCGTCCGGCCATGGGCGCAAGGTGCCCATCGAGGCGCTTCGCGACTACCGGGACCGGATCGACGTACGCAGTCCATCGGAATTCGACGAGGACCACGTTCCAGGCGCGGCGAGCCACCCCGTGCTGGACGACGCAGAACGCGCTCGCGTCGGCACGATGCACGCGCAGGTATCGGCCTTCGACGCCCGGCGCACGGGCGCGGCGATCGTGGCGCGCAACATCGCGGCGATGCTCGAGGGGCCCTTTGCCGATCGGCCGCGCGACTGGGCGCCGCTTGTCTACTGCTGGCGCGGCGGCCAGCGCAGCCGGTCGCTCACGCACATCCTGAACGAGATTGGCTGGCGTGCCGTGCAGTTGGACGGCGGGTACCGCGCCTACCGGCGGCATGTGGTCGCGCGCCTCGACACGGTGCCACAGCACTACCGCTACCGCGTGGTTTGCGGCCTGACCGGTTCCGGCAAGAGCCGGTTGATCGCTGCACTCACCGCCGAGGGAGCGCAGGCGCTCGACCTGGAAGCGATCGCGCGGCACCGCGGCTCGCTGCTCGGCGATTTGCCCGGTGATCCGCAGCCGTCGCAAAGGGCCTTCGAGAGCGCTCTCCTGGCGGCGCTCGAACGATTCGACCCCGCGCGACGCGTCTACGTCGAATCCGAGAGCAGGAAGATCGGCGCGCTGCAACTGCCCGATTCGCTGCTGGCGGCGATGCGCGCGGCGGAGTGCATCCGGGTCGCCACCCCCCCGGCATTGCGGATCGCGCTGCTGAAGGAGGAATACGCGCACTTTCTCGACGATCACGCGATGCTCGCGGCCCGCTTCGCACGGCTCGTCCCGCTGCACGGGAAGGCGACGATCGAGCGCTGGACCGCCGCTGCGGCCAGCGGAGACTGGGATGCGCTCGTCGGCGAACTGCTCGCGCGCCACTACGACCCGACCTACACGCGCGCGATCGCCCGGAATTTTCCGCGGATCGCCGAAGCGATTGTCGTCGCCCCTATCGCCGTGACCGACGCGGCGTTTCGTGCCCTCGCGCGCGCGATCGATGCCGAGAGGTTCGCGCGGCATGTCGCGTAACTGGCGGGTGGCGGGTCGGCGTCTTCCGCGACGCCGAGCGCAAGGTTCGCCCAGTGTCTCTCGTCACCGCTCGAGACGCGCACAGTCGCCGCTCGCCTCTACGCTTCTGCCTTCGCGTCCCACGCCGCGAGGTACGCCTGCCAGTGCGGCTGGTTCGCCGCGGCTATTTTCTCGCGCGAGAGCGAGACCTCCTTCGCATACTCGCCGGCCGACAACTCGCCGCGCATGCGCCGGAAGCGCAGATAGAGCAGGTAGGTGTTCATCACGTCGGTTTCGCAGTAGCGCCGAACGTCGTCGAGCTTTCCGGCCGCGACGGCAGCGCCAACTTCGCTGCCTTCCATCCCGAGCTTGCCCGGAAAGCCGCACAAGCGCGCCATCGCGTCGAGTCCCGCTGACGCCCGTGGCTGGTACATCGCCAGCACGTCCATCAGGTCGAGATGGCGCGTGTGGTAACGGCCCAGATAGCTGTTCCACTTGAACTCGCGATCATCGTCGCCCCAATCCCAGTATTTCGCCGCCGTGACCCCGTGGATCAGCGCGCGGTGATTGAGCACCGGGAGGTCGAAGCCACCGCCGTTCCACGAGACGAGTTGCGGCGTGTACTTGTCGATGAGATCGAAGAAGCGCCGGATAAGCTCCACTTCGGGGTCCCCGGCGCTGCCGACCGACGCGATCTTGAAGCCACTGCCATCGCGCAGCGCGCAGGCGACGGCCACGACCTGCTGATACTGCAAGGGCAGAAAATCCGTGCCGGATTGTGCACGGCGTTGCTGCGTTACCCAATCCAGCACGGCGGCATCGGAGAGCCCGGCCGGGAGCGTGTGCACCCGGCGGAGCCCCGCGATATCGGGAGCTGTCTCGATGTCGAAAACGAGAATCGGCGTCATGGGGCCCAGCGTCGCGACCATGCCGAGGAAGGCGGCAGCGGCCTCAACGCGGTTACTCGGGGAACACCCCGGTCGAAAGGTAGCGGTCGCCCCGGTCGCAAACGACGAAGACGATCGTCGCCTTCTCGACCTCGCGCGATACGCGCAATGCCACGGCGCACGCGCCGCCGGCCGAGATTCCGCAGAAGATGCCCTCCTCCTCCGCCAGGCGCCGCGTCATCGCTTCGGCTTCGGCTTGCGACACGTTTTCGACCCGGTCCACGCGCGAGCGGTCGTAGATCTTCGGCAGGTAGGCTTCCGGCCACTTGCGGATGCCCGGGATCTGCGAGCCTTCTTCCGGCTGCGCGCCGACGACCTGGATGGCGGGATTCTGTTCCTTGAGGAAGCGCGAGACTCCCATGATCGTTCCCGTCGTTCCCATCGCCGACACGAAATGGGTGATGCGCCCGGCGGTATCGCGCCAGATCTCCGGCCCCGTGCCGCGATAGTGCGCGAGCGGATTGTCGGGATTGGCGAACTGGTCGAGGATGATGCCCTCGCCCGCGTCGCGCATTTCCACCGCCCGATCGCGCGCGTACTCCATGCCACCGGCCTTTGGCGTCAGCACGAGCTGCGCACCATAGGCCCGCATTGCCTGCCGGCGCTCGACCGACAGGTGCTCGGGCATCACCAGGACCATCCGGTAGCCCTTCATCGCGGCGACCATGGCGAGCGCAATGCCGGTGTTGCCCGACGTCGGCTCGATCAACGTGTCGCCGGGCCGGATCTCGCCGCGCGCCTCGGCGCCGACGATCATCGACAACGCCGGACGGTCCTTCACGGAGCCGGCCGGGTTGTTGCCCTCGAGCTTGCCGAGGATCGCGTTCGAAGTGGCACCGGGGAGCCGCTGCAGGCGCACGAGCGGCGTGTTGCCTACGGTGGATTCGAGCGTCGGATACATAGAGCGCAGGGCTCGCGAGAAGGCAGCCATTGTAGCCGACATCTCCCGCGCCCTGCGTTGTTGTGCTCGGCTCCGCTCGTGCGTTGGCGACAACCCCCGAGTGCGCGAGACACCGCCTCCGAGCGTCCTGTGCCGTCGTGTCCTTCCGTGGACGTGGATGGTCCCGGCACGGCGCCGGCACGCTACGGCTTGATGGCGCCGCCCGTCGCTTCGCGTTTCGCGCCGGACGCATTGCTCCGCGCGGGACGCGCCGACGCTGCAGCCGACTTGGCGACCACCGGTGTCGTTGCCTTCGTCGCGACCGGACCCGAGACGGTGAACTCGCCCTTGAGTTTTTCGAAGCGCTTCGCGCCGATGCCCTTGACGTCCTTCAACTCCTCGAGCGACTTGAAGGTGCCGTGTTCCTGCCGGTAATCGAGTATCGCCTGCGCTTTCGCCGGGCCGATCCCGGGCAGGGCGACGAGCTCCTCCTTGGTCGCGGTGTTGAGGTTGATTGCGGCGAGCGCCGCGCACGACACGAGCGAGAGCCCGAGCGCGAAAAGCAATCCTTTCATGACGTCCTCCATCGTTGGTGAGCAAGCGCACGACGGAGAGCCAGCCTCGCACCGCGCCGCATTCCGCCATGCGCTGCCCACGTTACGCGGTCGGCGTCGTCGGGGAAATCAGCCGTTCGACGTAGCGGGGGATGCCCTCTTCGATCGAAAGCATCGGCGCGCGATAGCCTGCGGTGCGCAGACGCGTAAGGTCGCCCTCGGTGTAGCTCTGGTACTTGCCGACGAGCGCCGGCGGAAACGGGATATAAGTAATCGCGCCCGCGGCGACGAGCTCCACCAACGTGCGCGGCGGCTCGCCCGCCAATGCGCGGCAGGCATTGATCGTCGCGACCGCAACGGCATTGAACGTGGCGGCCTTGCCCGAGCCCAGATTGAAGATGCCGCATCGCTCCGGGTGGTCGAGAAAATCGAGATTGACCTTGACGACATCGTCGACCGCAACGAAATCGCGCCGCTGCTCGCCCGCGGCGTATCCGCCCGAGCCCTCGAACAGTTTCACGCGGCCTTCGTCCCGGTACTGGCGCTGGAAATGCCACGCGACCGAAGCCATCCGCCCCTTGTGCTGCTCGCGCGGACCGTAGACGTTGAAATACCGGAACCCGGCGATCTGCGCGGTGCATTCCGGTAGCCGATGCCGCACGTACTGATCGAACAGGAACTTGGAATAGCCGTAGATGTTGAGCGGCGCTTCGAAGGCCCGTTCCTCGCGAAACACGCTGCCGCCGCCATAAACCGATGCCGACGAGGCGTACAGAAACGGCACGTCATTGTCCTGGCACCAGTCGAGCAGCGTGACGGAGTAGCGGTAGTTGTTGCGCATCATGTACCGGCCGTCGGCTTCCATCGTGTCGGCGCAGGCCCCCTGATGGAACACCGCCCGGACGTCGTCGTCGAAATCGCCATCGGCGAGGCGCGCCATGAATTCGTCCTTGTCGAGATAGTCGGCGATTTCACAATCGACGAGGTTCGCAAACTTGTCCGCGCGCGCGAGGTTGTCGACGGCGAGAATGCGCGTCTCGCCGCGCCGATTGAGCCCCTTGACGAGATTGGCGCCGATGAAGCCGGCGGCGCCGGTGACGACGATGTACACGACAGCCTCCTGGTCTAGAGCTCGACGTCGACCCGCGCGACGTTGGTGACGACGAACGGAACGCGCGGCGCGACCGCGCACAGCAGCTCGTAACCGACGGTGGACGCGGCGCGCGCCACATCGTCCACCGGCATTCCCTCACCCCACAGTACGACCGGGCTGCCCACGCGCGCCTCGGGAACGTCGGACAGATCGACGGTGATCATGTCCATCGACACGCGCCCGGCGAGCCGGGCCTTCTTGCCTGCGACGAGCACGGGCGTCCCGTTCGGCGCGTGGCGCGGGTACCCGTCGGCGTAGCCGCAGGCGACCACACCGATCCGGTGCGCGCGAGACGCGCTATACGCGGCACCGTAACCGACGCTCTCGTCGGCGGCGAGCTCCTGCACAGCGATGAGCGACGAGCGCAGGGTCATCGCCGGCTTGCAGGCCGAGCTTTTCCGCCGAATCGGAGACAAACGGCGTAGCGCCGTACAACATGATCCCCGGTCGCACGATATCCCCGCCGACCTCGGCGTACCGGAATACCCCGGCCGAATTGGCGATCGAACGTGGATACGGCAGCGGCTTCGTCGCCGCCTCGAAGGCGGCGAGCTGATCGGTGAGGCCGTCATCCTCGTCGGCGCGCGCAAGATGCGTCATCAGCCGCAAGGCTGCAACCGACTCGCAGCGGCTCAACCGCCCCACGAGGGCGGCCACTTCGGCGGGACGAACGCCGAGCCGATTCATTCCGGTGTTGATCTTGACGAATACCTCGATGGGTCGTTCGAGCCGGGCGAGTTCCAGCATCCGCGCCTGATCCGGATGATGGACCACGACGGCGAGCCGCCGCGCCGCGATCTCGGGAAGCTCGTCGGCGGCGAAGAATCCTTCGAGCAGAAGTATGCGGCGCGCATAGTGCGCTGCCCTCAGCGCAACGGCCGCATCGAGCTCGAGCAACGCAAGCCCGTCGGCACCGGCCAGCGCAGGCAGAACGCGCGCCAGGCCGTGCCCGTAGGCGTTGGCTTTCACCACCGCCAGCACCTGCGAACCTGGCGCGCACTCGCGCACGCGGCCGAGGTTCCAGCGCAGGGCCGGCAGGCTCACCTGGGCGTACAGCGGACGGGACATCGCGCGCGATCCGGAGACGGGAACGGTTTCGAGGCGTCGCGGAAGACTGCCGGCGGGCGCGGCCGGCGCGGTTTGGGCCCACCCGGCAATCGTGGTATAAAACGTCGCCGGCGCCCATGTCGATTATACCCACGCCCGACGCCCGCTTCGCTGCATTCGCGGGGCCCCTGCAACGCCCCGGAGCACGATGAAGCCCGGCTTCTACACGATCATGGCGGCGCAGTTCTTCAGCTCGCTCGCCGACAACGCGTTGCTGATCGCCGCCATCGCGCTGCTGCGCGAGCTGTCCGAGCCGTCCTGGATGACGCCGGCCCTAAAGCAGAGCTTCGTCCTTTCCTACGTCGTGCTCGCGCCGCTGGTCGGTGCATTCGCGGACTCGATGCCCAAAGGCCGGGTGATGCTGATCACCAACGGCATCAAGATCGTGGGCTGCGCGCTGATGCTGTTCACGGTGCACCCCCTTGCCGCCTACGCAGTGGTCGGCTTCGGTGCCGCCGCCTATTCGCCCGCCAAGTACGGGATCCTGACCGAGCTGCTCCCGCCGCAGCAACTCGTCGTCGCCAATGGCTGGATCGAGGGCACGACCGTCGCCTCGATCATTCTCGGCGTACTGGCGGGCGGGGCATTGATCGGACCCCGCTTCTCGACGACGCTGCTCGGTTTCGACCTTCCGTACCTCGACACCGGCGTCGACACGCCGCCCGAGGCGGCGATCGCGGTCATCATGCTGTTCTATCTCGTCGCCGCAATCTTCAATTGGTTCATCCCCGACACCGGCGTCGATCACCGGATCGTCAACCGGAATCCGTGGTTCCTGATCCGCGAGTTCTCGCACTGCGTGTCGTTGCTTTGGCGCGACAAGCTCGGGCAGGTCTCGCTCGCCACGACGACGCTCTTCTGGGGCGCGGGCGCGACGCTTCAGTTCATAGTCATCGACTGGGCAGCGAAGGCGCTGGGCTTCAACCTGTCGCAGGCATCGATGCTGCAGGGCGTGGTGGCGGTGGGCATCGCCGTCGGCGCAATTGTCGCGGCACGCTACGTCACGCTGCGGGGCTCAGTCGGCGTGCTGCCGATCGGCGCGGCGATGGGCTTCATCGTCATGGCGATGATCTTCGTGACGAACATGCCGGTGGCGATCGTGCTGATGGTCGCCATCGGCGCATGCGCGGGTTTCTTCGTCGTGCCGATGAACGCGCTGCTGCAGCATCGCGGCCATGTGCTGATGGGGGCCGGGCACTCGATCGCGGTCCAGAACTTCAACGAGAACATCGGCATTCTCGTCATGGTCGGGCTCTACGCGTCGATGCTCGGCGCGGGAATTACCGTCAACGTGGCGATCCTGCTGTTCGGACTGTTCGTCGCCGGCACGATGGCCCTCGTGATGCTGCGCCACCGAATGAACGAGGTGCGGGGCGATCTCACCCACATGATCGGCGTCGAACGGCACGCCGTGCCGTTCCGGTCGAAATCACCATCCGGTGATTGAGGCGGGCCCCGGCCCGACTTTCAAAGGACGATCGGCCGGTCAGGCAGTTCGTTCCGGCCACCAACTTCGCCGCGCGGAAAATGCTCCGCCAACAATGTGTTGATCTCGGCGATCCCCGCCTCGGCGCCGACGGCGAAGCGCCGCTCGCGAAACGCCGCCTCCATCCTCCGGCAAACGGCCTCCCACGCGGCGGTGCCCACCCGAGCATGGATGCCGCGGTCGGCGACGATCTCGACGTCGCGGTCGGCAAGCAGCAAATACACGAGCACGCCGCAGTTGTCCTCGGTGTCCCAGACGCGCAGGAGCCCGAAGACCTCGAGCGCGCGCTCACGCGGCGCAACCTGCCGCAGCACCCGAGCGAGCGGGAGCGACGCTTCGACGACAAAGCGGACCTGTCCGCGATGGCGTTGCTCGCCCTCGGCGATCGCCTTTTCGATTCGTGCCAGCGTGGCTTCGTCGAACGCTCGCCGCGTGCTGCGATGATCGGTCGCGAGATGTCGGAAGAACCGGTACGGACGTTGCCACGGCATCGCTTGTTCCTCGCTCACCAACTTCCGGAGGCGCCGCCGCCCCCGAAGCTTCCGCCGCCGCCGGAAAATCCGCCGCCCCCGGAAAAGCCCCCGCCGCCCCCACCGTCCCAGCGCCCACCACTGCTCGGCACCCATACGCCACCGCCGCGACCCTTGGGTCCCGCACCCATCCCGACAAAGATCATGACGACGAACGCGACGATCGCGACCACGAGCGCGATGGCGAGCGAGCCGGCGACGAACCAAGCCGCGGCGCCGACGATGCCGGCGCCCACCGTCGAGCCCAGCAAGCGACCGAATACCGCCCGCAGGATGCTGCCCACCACGGGAACGACGACAAACAGCACCAGCATCAGCATTTCGAGATTGACACCGCCAGTCCGTTGCCGGGCATTGCCGGCCTCGCGCGGCGGCAGCGGCTTTCCCTCGGCGACGACAGCGATGATCCGGTCGACACCGGCCTCGATGCCTGCAGCGAAGCGGCCTTCACGGAACGCCGGCGCGATGCTCTCGGCGATGATGCGGCGCGACGTGACGTCGGTGAGCGTGCCCTCGAGCCCGTAGCCCACCTCGATGCGCACCTTGCGGTCATTTTTCGCGACGACGAGCAGCGCGCCGTTGTCGCTGCCCTTGCGGCCGATTTTCCAGGCATCGGCGACGCGGATCGCATACGCCTCGATGGGCTCGGGCTGCGTGGACGGCACCAGCAGTACCGCCAGCTGATTCGTCGTCCTCGCTTCCCAATCGGCGAGCTTCGTTTCCAGCGCGCCGCGCTCGGCCGCGCTCAAGGTTTGCGTCAGGTCCGTGACGCGCAACGTGAGCGGGGGGATCGGCGCCAGTCCGTCGCTGCCGGCCTCCCAAGCGGTAGCGCATGGGGCAAACGCAACGAGCGCCGCCGCAACTGCTAGCGCCACCCACGCCCGCACGATTCGCAGGCGCGGGAAGGCGCTTAGCCAAGGCACCGCGCGGGGCACGGCGGTCTCGCGATCGAATCCCAAGGGCTCGATGCGTTCGGTGCGTCCGCGGTCATCCGAGCCGCGGGTGGGCGTCATCGCCGGAGTCAGTAACCCTTCTTCAGAAGATCGCCGGCCGCGTCGGGGGCCGCCGCGCCCTTCGCGTCGGGTTTCGTCGGCACCGCGGAGCCTGCAGGCTTGCTGAAATCGACTTTCGGCGGCGTGCTGACGGCCGCTTCGTTTTCGACGGCGAAGTTGGGCTTTGCGTCCATCCTGAACAGCATCGCCGTCAGATTGGTCGGAAACTGGCGGACGGTCGTGTTGTACTCCTGCACGCTCTTGATGTAGCGGTTGCGC
The DNA here is from genome assembly GCA_963809965.1 of uncultured beta proteobacterium. GTDB lineage: Bacteria > Pseudomonadota > Gammaproteobacteria > Burkholderiales > Casimicrobiaceae > CAIWHR01. The sequence goes on along the minus strand of CAWELU010000057.1, from coordinate 30,462 downwards.
GCGACCGTGATCCGGTTCTCTGTGCCCTCGAGCTGGGCGGTGAGATCGCGGAACAATGCATCGGATTTCAACTGCGGGTAGTTCTCCACGACGACGAGGAGGCGCGACAGCGCTCCCTGCAGTTCGCCCTGGGCCTGGATGAATTTCTGGAAGGCCACCGGATCGTTGACGAGCTCGGGCGTGGCCTTGATCCCTGCGACGCTCGCCCGCGCATTGGTCACCTCGGTCAGCACCTTTTCCTCCTGCGCGGCGTAGCCCTTCACCGTGTTGACGAGGTTCGGGACGAGGTCGGAGCGGCGCTGATACTGGTTCAGCACTTCGGACCACGCGGCCTTGATACCCTCGTCCTGCCGCTGCAGGTCGTTGTAACCACAGCCGGCGAGTGCGAATATCGCGACGATCGCAGCGAGGCCAGCGAGTTTGCGGATCATGGTTCCTCCGGAGATGAGCAGGGACGCGGGCTGCGGGCCCGCGACAATAAGGTGGGGTCGGATCGGCGGCATCGCAACCGGTGCCGCGAAGCGGGAATGTCAGCCGCCCTCGCCGCCCGCTTGCTGCAGCGTTCGCCGCGCCAGCAGCAAATCTTCCCACGCCTTCGCCTTGTCCGGCAAATTGCGCAGCAGGTAAGCAGGATGATAGGTGACGATCAGGGGCACATCGCGGTAACGGTGGACCCGGCCGCGAAGGCTCGCGATCGTCGCCTCGACCTCGAGCAGTGTCGTCGCGGCACTCTTGCCCAGCGCGACGATAACCCGCGGCCGAATCAACGCGATCTGCCGGTCGAGGTAGGGCCGGCAGGACTCCACTTCGCGCGGTTCCGGTGTCCGGTTGTTCGGGGGTCGGCACTTGAGCACGTTGGCGATGTAGACGTTCTCGCCCCGCTTGAGGGCGAGCGCGGCGAGCATCGCGTCGAGCAGCTTGCCGGCCTGTCCGACGAACGGCTCGCCCTTGGCGTCCTCTTCGCTCCCCGGTGCCTCGCCGACGAACAGCCACTCGGCCCGAGTGTCGCCGACACCCGGTACCGACTTGCGCCGGGTTCGCGCGAGGGCGCACGCGGTGCAGGCGTCGACATCCGCCGCGAAGTCGCGCCATTCGAGCGCCGAGATGCGCGCCTTGCGTGCGTCGATTGCTTCCGGAGGGTCGGCAGCGTCGGGCTCGGACTGCGGACTTGGCTGCGTCGCCGTGAAGGAAGCGGCGGCGGACCCGCCGGCGGTCGACGACACCGACTTCCTGAGGCGCCAGGCCGGGACAAGGCCGAGCTCGGCCAGGAGATCGTCTCGCGTCGGCATGGTGGGCAAGGTCCGCGCCTTAGGCTTCCGGCGCCAGCAACGCGGACCTGACGACGTCACGTCGCATCACCAACGCATCCTCGCGCGGGGCATCGACGCTAGGACCCGGATAGTAGCCCGCGCGGCGCGCAACGGGAGCGAATCCCTCGGCCTGATAAAGGCCGATCGCCGCGCTGTTCGAGCAGCGGACCTCGAGGAAGATCTGGTCGGCGCCAAGGCGCGATGCGTCCGCCACGAAGCGGCGAAGCAGCGCGCGGCCCAGCCCTTCGCGGCGAGCCTCTGGCACCACCGTCAGATTGAGGATCTGCGCTTCGCCGGGTGCGAGCATCAGCACGCCGTAGGCGACGATGCGGCCGGTGCGTTCGCCGACGTGCGCAGCGTATCCGGCGGCGAGCGCATCGCGGAAATTGCCGGGCGTCCATGGGGCCGCGTGGATTTGCGTTTCCAGCACTGCGACTTCCGCGATGTCTTCCTCGCGCAGGGGTCGCCACTTCAGTACGGTCGCACCCGCACGTAAGCTCGGCGTCGCCATCTCGCAAGCGATCAAAATTTGAGCCCTGCTTCGCGCTCCGCGGTCGTGAGGGCGACGCGGTGGCGAACGTAGAGCGGAAGCGCTGCGGCGGCCGCCACTCCTTCGCCGGCGCGAAGCAGCGGCAACGCCAGCTCGCCGACCGCTTGCGCCGTGGGGCGGGCATCGGCATCGAGGTGCGCGACGCCAAGCTGCCCGGCGAGCGCCGGATAAGCGATGAAACCGTTGCCCGCCCCCGACCACTCCGCACGATGGGCCCCGGACGGGCAACGCAACGCGTGCCGGCGGCAGGACGGCCGGCGCCGCGCTCTCGCACCATGCGTCGCCGTCGCGCACGTACGCCGCGACATAAATCTCGCGCATCCGCGCGTCGAGGCAGGCGATAACGAAGCGGCGCTGGCGATCCCGATAGACTTCCTGGGCGAGCGCAGCGAGCGACGGCACGGGCACGACGGGCAGATCGGCACCGAGCGCCAGCCCTTGTGCGACGCCGCAGCCGATGCGCACGCCCGTAAACGATCCGGGACCCGCACCGAATGCGATTCCGTCGACGTCGCGGAGCGCGCAGCCAGCTTCGTTCAGCGCTTCGTCGACCATGACCAGCAATCGCTCCGCGTGTCCCTGCCCGACGTGCTCGTCGCGGCGGTGCCAACGCGCACCGTCGCCGACGGCCACGCTACACCAATCGGTCGACGTATCGAGCGCCAATAGCTTCATTGCGGGATTTCCGGGCACGTCACGGCCGGCTTGCACGCGAATTCTACTCGACCGGCACGCACCGCGCGCGGCCGCGGCGAGGCGCGCATTCGCCTGCCGATGCCCGGCTCGGTGTCGCCGCACCGTTACAATGGCAATGCACCGTTTTCGCTTGCCGCCGCGCGCGCATCGATTCACACGGATGACCACTTCACCGCCTCCAACTGCCGCCCGGCAGCGCGTCGCCCGCCGACGTTCATGTCGCGTCGCTCGACCAGGAAGGACGCGGCATCGCCCGTATCGATGGCAAGGCCATCTTTGTCGAAGGGGCGCTGCCCGGCGAGACGGTGCGGATCGTTACGCTGAAGCGAAAGCCGACCTACGACGTCGCCCGCGCCGACGCAATCCTCGAGCCGAGCCCTGCACGCGTCACGCCGCGCTGCCCGCATTTCGGCGTCTGCGGCGGGTGCTCGCTGCAGCACCTCGATGCCGGGGCGCAAGTCGCAGTCAAGCAGCGCACGCTGGAGGACACCCTGTGGCATCTCGGGCGCGTGCGTGCGCGCCAAGTCCTGCCCGCCATTCATGGCCCGGCCTGGGGCTACCGTCACCGGGCACGGCTGTCCGTACGCTACGTCGCACGCAAGGGTGGCGTGCTGGTCGGATTCCACGAGCGCAAATCGAGTTACGTCGCCGACATGACGTCCTGCGCCGTGCTGCCGCCCAGGATCTCCGACCTTCTGCCGAAACTGCGCGTGCTCGTAGGCAGCCTGACCATTCGCGACCGCCTGCCGCAGATCGAGCTCGCCGTCGGCGAGGGCGCGGCTCCCATCGATGTCCTCGTCCTGCGGATACTCGATCCGCTCGCGCCTGCCGACGAGGCGGCGCTGGGCGCGTTCGCCGAGGCGCACGGGGTGCAATTTCATGTGCAGCCCGGCGGGCCCGACACGGCAGCACCGTTCCGGCATTCCGCCACGCAGCTCGCGTATGCGCTGCCCGAATTCGATCTGACGTTGCTCTACCTGCCCACCGAGTTCACGCAAGTGAATCCGGCGATCAATCGCGCGCTGGTGCGCCGGGCCATCGCGCTGCTCGATCCGCGGCCCGGTGAGCGCATCGCCGATTTCTTCTGTGGCATCGGCAACTTCTCGCTGCCGATCGCGCGCCGCGGCGCGAGCGTCGTCGGCGTCGAGAGCAATGCGGCGCTGGTCCGGCGTGCCGCGGAGAATGCCGCCGGCAATGGCCTGACCGATCGTGCAACGTTTCGCGTTGCCGATCTGTTTGCGGCAACCCCCGCAAGCTACGAGGCGCTCGGACCACTCGACAAAGTGCTCGTCGACCCGCCGCGCGAAGGGGCGATCGCCGTCGTCAAGGCGCTCCCGGGCGACGGACCGCCCTCGCGCATCGTCTACGTCTCATGCAATCCCGCGACGCTCGCGCGCGATGCGGCCGTCCTCGTCCACGACCACGGTTACACATTGGCCGCCGCGGGCGTGGTCAATATGTTTCCCCACACGGCGCACGTCGAGTCGATCGCAACGTTCGAGCGCTGACGCAAGAAAAAAGCGGGGCAACTCGCGTTGCCCCGCCCTTGCTCGAGGGTCCCCGCCGATCAGTCGCGCTGCCCGGAGAACGCGAGCAGCAGGTTCAGCAGGCTGATGAAGATATTGAACAGGTCGAGGAACAGGCTCAGCGTGGCCATCACGTAATTCGTCTCGCCGCCGCGCACGATTCTGGACAGATCGTGGAGCAGATAGAGCGAGAAGAGCATCACCGCCACAGCCGAGATCGTCAGCGCCATCGCCGGCACCTGGAAGAACAGGTTGGCGAGCGAGGCGACGATGAGCAGGATCAATCCGACGAAAAGGAACTTGCCGAGGAAGCTGAAGTCCCGCTTGGTCACCGTCGCGTATGCGGCCAGTGCGAAGAACACGGCCGCCGTCAGGCCGCCGGACAGCGCGACCAGCTGGCCGCCGTTCTTGAAGCCCGCCGCGACGGTCAGGATCGGCGTCAGCATCAGGCCGGAGATGAACGTGAACGCAAACAGCGCGAGCACACCCCACGAGCTGTTGCGCAGGCGCGTCACGACGAACAACGACCCCAGCATCAGGGCGAACATGCCGAGTGGCGTTGCAATCGGCGCCGCCTTGAACAAGGCGATGAAATTGAGCCCCATGCCGGCAATCGCCCCGGCGAGGGTCGGCAGCATCGCCAGCGCGAGCAGCCAATACGTGTTGCGCAGGACGCGGCCCTGGTCGACGGCGATTTCGGCGCGTTTCGGCGCTGGGGCCGACGCGGGGATTGCGGTGCCCGACGTCATTACCGGTTCGAACTTGCGATCCATGGTTCCTCCGAGAACGAAGCGCGCGGTCCGCAGCGGACCGATCAGGCCTCTTAGACTAACAGATTCCTGCCCGGGTTCAACACGGACGGTTTCCTGCGCCGGTTCAACGGCTTCCGCCCGCCTCGACACCCTGGCCCAAGTGCTAACATGCGGGCCGGCCGCGCAGCTTCAAGTGGTTCCGGGATCGGCGAGCCGCCGCGGCGGGGGGACCTGGCTCCGGCAGGTATCGGAAGGTTGGCAGAGCGATCTACTCCGAACGCAAGACTCTAACCATTTGCTTTAGAAAGATTAATGTTGCAGAAAACCCCCAAAAACCTGGCACAAGATGATTGTGTGAGAACTCTCATGCTCGTTTGACTATTTCGGGCAATGATTAGTCGTTCTACCTAGCGACGAGTCGCAAATTCCGAGGCCACTTCTCTCGATATCTCGTTAGCAACTCCGCAGTGGCAGCGTCGCCGCGCGCGTTCATCGCGCGCTCGCCAACTCCAGGCCGGCGCAACGCGCCGGCGCACCCGCTCGTGCCGCGTTTGATCACTACGCTTGGCGGCAGCACTGCCCCGGTCTGTTCCAGACGCCAATCGCGGCGTAGCTATCAATTCGCCACCCGCAGGCGCGCGCGGGTCGTCGGCGCCTCGATCGCCGGTGGCCGATTTCCATCAAAGCTTGTAGCCGATCTGACGCAACAAGTTTTTCCGCCACGCGATGTCCTCGTCACCTTCGACGCCCTTGGGAGGAAAGCCGTCCACCACGCCCAAGATACCGCGCCCCTGTTCCGTCTCGGCGAGGATCACTTCGGTGGGGTTGGCGGTGGCGCAGAAGACGCCGCACACCTCCGGAACCATCTTGATGGCGTTGAGCACGTTGAGCGGATAGAAGCCATCGCCCAGGAAAATGATGAAGCAATGCCCGGCCGCAAGGCTCTTCGCATTCCTTTGCGCGAGCTCCACCATCGCGGGGTCGGTACCCGACCATCGCACCAGGCATTGGCCCGAGGCTTCGCAGAGGGCCAAGCCGAACTTGATGCCCGGAACGCACGCCACCAGCACTTCGTGGAGATCCTCGACGGACTTGATGAAGTGCGTCTGGCCGAGGATGAAGTTGGTCGCTTCAGGCTTGTCGATCGCTACCGTGACGAGTTGCATCTCGAACCCCTCCTCGAAAGGACCAGAATAATTGCCGTCGCGCCGGCTTTGCGCAGACGGTTACGAAGAGTGCGCCGGTTGACGCGGAGCTTGCACCCAGCTCTGCGCCGGAAAGTGGCTAATGGTCCGCGTACCGCTTCGCCGCCGCGAGGTCTCGGCGCAACTCCTCCGCCGTGCGACGCGGACCGTAGCCGGGCGTATCGCGCTGGATGCGCCAACCTTCCTTCAGCGGCCCCGCGTCCACCGTGTCGAAGCCGAACTCGTCGAGCAGACGGGTGACCGTGGCCTTGGCCCCTGGTCGTCGCCGGCGATGACCAGCGCACGGCGATTCTTCGTGCCGGCTGGCTGCCCGTCGGTGGTGAGCGCAGCGGCGTAGATATGGTTGAAAGCCTTGACGACCTTCGAGGTCGGCAGGTGCGCCTGCAGGAGCTCGGAGGTCGTGGTCGACTCATTGTCGAGCTCGGCGATATGGCCGTCACGTTCGGGGTAGTAGTTGTTCGTGTCGATCACGATCTTGCCCGCCAGAGGCTCGACCGGAACGGCCCGGTAGTTCTTCAGCGGCACCGTGACCACGACGATGTCTCCGGCCTTCGCCGCGTCGACAGGTGTCGCCGCCCGCGCTCTCGGTCCGAGTTCCGCGACGAGCGCTGACAACGTCGCCGGCCCGCGCGAATTGCTGATCACCACGCTGTAGTTGTTTCTCACCGCGAGCCGGGCGATCTGGCTTCCGATGTGCCCGGCACCGATGAGTCCGATCGTCTTCACGGCAGCATCTTTCATGGCAGTCTTCCTTCCGTTTACCCGTTCGAACCCACGACCCAGTACGCACGCCAGGGGCTCTTGAAGCATTGCACCGTCCAGGGTTGCAATGAATCGAGGCTGCAACGCTCCTTGGTATGAATCAGTCGCGGTCGGGACGATGTTTCCCGGAAAACGGCAGCAACCACGACAGCGACTTCATCAACAACGCGGTCTGGGCAAGGAACTGATGTTGCGCCTCGCTCACCATCCGCGCGTAGGCGCTGCCATGCAGCTCGCCCTCGAAGGTCTCCGAGGTGAGCTTGCCATCCTCCAAGCGCGTCTTGCGGGACCTCACACGGGCCTTGCCACCGAACGCCGAAATCTCCGTGTACGAATAGCGGAAGCTGACGAACGGGATCGCTCCGGAGGCCGGCTCCATGACTTCGACCGCATCCTTCTCAACCCTGGGGTGCGCCCGTTCGGCGCGGCGCACGGGATGCTTGCTCATGCAAACCCTCTCACAAAAGAATTCTGGTCACCGTCAACGCAACGCGTCACCGACGCATTGATAAGATTCGTTGCCGGGGGATAGCGGCGTCAATCTTACTCCGTCGCTCCGGCAGGATCTGCGGCCAGGCGATCACCCCACTCGCCGCGAGGGCGGCGATCGCCGCATGGCGTTCCACGGCGCGACCATGCCATGATGGCCGTCATCTGCATGCCGCCCCGCCGCCAATACCAGACGGTCAGCGTCACCGTCCAATATGCTCGGAAGTAGCAAGAACGCCGACGGGGTGAAGCTGCGCTGCGAGGCGTAGTATTGCCGAATCTCCATTGGTCGATGAGGTGACTTCAGTGACGGACCGGCGGACATTCGTCGCCATAACCGGAGTCGCCCTGCTGCGGTTGTCCCCAAACCTGCGGGCCCAAGGCCAGATAACGACGCGCCGCATTGGGTTTCTCTCCGCGTTTGCCCGCGCCGACGTTGAGGGTTTCCTCAATCAGCTGCGACCCGAGCTGGAAAAGCTCGGGTGGACCGACGGTCGGAACGTCGTGTTTCTGGCAGCCGCGAACGACGGATGGTAAGAACGAACGCCTGCCGTCCGCGGCGGTTGAACTCGTCGCCCAGGGTCCTGACCTGATTCTCGTCCAGACTGTGCCGGCCACTCGCGCGCTCATGCAGGCGACGAAGTCGATACCCATCGTGATGGTCGGCGTGGGGAACCCGGTCGAGCTTGGGATCGTCGCCGACTTCCGAAAGCCGGGTGGCAACGTCACCGGCTCGAGCTACCTCGCCAACGAATTCGCTGGCAAGCTACTGCAACTCCTCAAGGAGGCGGCTCCTCGGTTGCGGAGCGTCGCCGTGTTCGTCAATCCAACCAACGAACACGCTGCTGCGTATGTCAAGCAAATGCGGGCGGACGCCGTGGCTTTCGGGATGCAGGCGCAGGTGGTCGACGTTTCGGGCCAGGGCGATTTTGAGGCCGCGTTCGCGGCCATCCGCCGCGCGAACACGGAATCGATACTGCTTCCCCCGGAACCGCTGATCCTATCCAACCGCGACGCAATCGCGGGCTTCGCGCAGACTCACGGGTTGCCGCTGGCCGTCGTTGGCCGCCAGCCATGATCTTCCGGCAAGCGGTCTGATCGCCTACGGGCCAACGCGAGTCGAGTACGCGCAACTCACCGCCCGGTACGTCGACCGGATCTTGAAGGGCGCCAAACCAGGCGATCTTTCCGTCGAACAACCGACGCGGTTCGAACTCGTGATCAATCTCAAGACGGCAAAGGCGCTCGGCCTGACGATCCCGCAGACGCTGCTGCTGCGTGCGGACGAGTTGAGTTAGTGATGTAACGTTTCGGGGTCTTCGCGGCCTTCGCTCCTCGCCGCTACTTCCCGTCAACTTGATCCGTTGACCGTCCGCTTCTGGGAAATTAGACCCGCTCTGCAGGGTCGAACTCGGTCATGCGCGTGTTGGACCGAGATCCACATGCCGCCATTCAGCATTGGCGATGTGTTCGCCCTGCAGCCGGATCTGGTCCTGATCGACACCAGCCTAGCGTTCGGCAGCGGATTCGATGTGCTGAAGGCGCTGCAGAACCACAGCCTCGCCCACGGCTCGTGCGCCCAGATCAGATGCGCAGATGAATCGGTTCCATTGCCTCGCCGACCGGCAGCACGCGGCCAATGCAGGCGGTCCTCGCGTACCCCAGGCCCCGCAGCGCGGCGATGCAAGCCTCGGCGTCTTCCGCCGGCACGCTGGCGAGCAGCCCGCCCGCCGTCTGCGGGTCGAACAGCAGCGGGTAATTCGGGTGCCGCAGCGCATCCGGCGGGCTGCGCAGTGCCCGGCGCAGCCGCACGTTGGCCGGCTGCAGCGAACTGAGGATGCCCGAGGCCGCGGTTTCGGCTGCCCCGTCGAGCAGCGGCAGCGCGGCGAGATCGATCTCGGCGTCGACGCCCGACGGTCGGGTCATCTCGACCAGGTGCCCGAGCAGGCCGAAGCCGGTGAGGTCGGTGCACGCGGTCGCGCCGTGCGCGATCAGGCAAGGCACTGCCAGCCGGTTCGATTGCTGCATCGAATGCGAGCGCCGCGTCGATCCAGCGGCCGCGCGCTCTCAGTCGCGCGTGCGCCGCGAACAAGGTGCCGGTGCCGATCGGCTTGGTCAGGATCAGCACGTCGCCGGGGCGCATGCCGCCCTTGCGCAGGACGCCGCCGAGCTGTTCGTCGATCAGCCCGTTGATCGCGAAGCCCAGCGCCAGCTCGCTGCCCTCGCCGGTATGGCCGCCGACCAGCGCGCAGCCGGCCTCGTTGAGCACCGCGACGGCGCCGGCCATCATCTGGAACACGGTGTCCTCGACCTTGCTTTCCAGCCCCGGGGGCACGGTGGCGATCGCAGTCGCCGACTGCGGCCTGCCGCCCATGGCAAAGATGTCGCCGAGCGCGTGGTTGGCGGCGATGCGGCCGAACAGCCAGGGATCGTCGATGAAGGCGCGAAAGAAATCGACCGTATGCACCAGCGCGTTGCCCGGCGGCACGCGCAGCACCGCCGCGTCGTCGGGGGCGTTCAAGCCGATCAGCACGTCGTCGCGCTCGATCGGGTGGACGTTGGCCAGCGCACGCGACAGCACCGTCGCGCCGACCTTCGCGCCGCAGCCGCCGCAGCGCATGGCGATCGCCGAGATCGCCTGCGTCCGCTCGCCCTCGTCGAGCGGAACGGCCTCGGCCGTCGTCGCCGCGTGTTCCGCCATCGGGCCCAGTTCGTTGAAGCGGCGCATGAAGCGGCGATCGATCCAGTCCTTCCAGCGCCACACCCAGTCGCCGCGGGCGAAGAACGCGCCGCGCGAGGCGACCGCGTGCCGGTCCCCGGTGCTGATCAGCGCCAGCCAGCGCCGCTGTGGACGATAGACCCGCAGCGGCCGGCGCAGCACCGCTCGCCGCAGGTTCTCGGCCAGCGGCTTGCCCATGCGCACCGCGAAAACACCGGCCTTTTCCAGCGGCCTGCCGGGCATCGACGCACAGTCACCGGCGGCGAAAATCAGCGGATCGGTCTCGCTCTGCAGGGTGTCGCGCACGCGGATGAAATCTTCGTCGTCGAGCGCCAGCCCGGTCTCGCGCAGCCACGGAGCGCCACCGGCCTGGGTCACCCAGACGATCTCGTCGGCGGCGAGGGTCTCCCCGCCACGCGTTTGCAGGCCGCCGCTGGCGACCGCGATCACTTCGGAATCGCGATGGATCGCGACGCCGCGTTCGGCCAGCACCCGCGTCGAAGGCGCGGCGCACCGCCGCGTTGTGCGTCGGCAATATGGTCGGGTCGGCGGAAAAGAGGTGAAAGCGCAGTTCGTCCGGATTGCGCCCCAACGCCACCACTTCGCTGCGCAGCCGGTACTGCATCGCCAGCGTCAGCTCGACACCGCCGGCTCCGGCGCCGATCACCGCGATCGTCGTCGGCCCGGCATGCCCTCGCACGCGTCCTAGCAGCGCCAGCCAGCGCTCGTTGAAGCGGTGAATCGGCTTGACCGGGACCGCGTAGTCGGCGGCGCCGTCGACGCGGGAAAGCTGCGGCGTCGAGCCGATGTTGATCGACAGTGCGTCGTAAGCCACCGGCGGCCGCGTGCGGCACAGCACCTTGCGCGCGGCGCGGTCGATGCCGATCACCTCGTCGCGGTAATAGCGCGCGCCGGCGGCTTCGGCCAGCCGGCGCAGATCGATATGCACTTCGTCGAAATCGTAATGTCCGGCGATGTAACCGGGCAGCATGCCCGAGTACGGCGTGTCGGTATCGGTGCAGATCACTGTCAGCCGCACGCCGGGCAGCGGCTTCATCGCAAACATGCGCAGCACGCCGACGTGGCTGTGGCCACCGCCGATCAGGACGATGTCGCGGACAATCGGGGTCATCGCCGGTTGCATTCAGTCCGCTCCTCGCAAGTCGTCGACCAGCAATTCTTCGACCAGCCTGTGCAACTCGACGCGCTCGCGCGCCGGCGCGAAACGCGACGCTCGCTGCCGGCACTGCGCCATCAGCCGCTGATAGAGGTTCTCACCCTGTTCGCCGGTGCCCTGCGTGCCGGCCGATTCCCGACAGCGCAGCAACAGCGTCGCCAGAGCTTCGGCGTCGTTCCATGGGAAGTAGCCGGCGTAATCGGCCCCCAGCATGCCGACGTTGCCGTCGACGGCCGAGGCGAGCACCGGGCGTGCCGCTCGCCACCGCTTCCATGATTACATGCGCGCCACCCTCGATGCGGCTGGCGTGGATCAGCAGGTGCGCGCGCTGGATTCGCCGGCGCACCGCCTCGTGCGGCAAGCCCGCCCAGCCAGCGGTAGTTCGGCACTGCCGCCATCGTCGCGCGCGCCTCCTCGCCGAGTGCCGCATCGAGCGCCTCGCCGATGTGGTCGATGAAGATGTCGCGGTGGCCGGCGAGCCGGCGGGCAGCGGCGAACAGCGTCCGCGGTGATTTCTCCTCGCGCAGATGACCGACCATCACCGCCCGCAGATGGCGCCGCGACTTGGCCAGCGGCTGCCGCGCCGTGGTGGATTGAAAGATCACCCGCACCTTGCCGTGCAGCGACTCCGGCAGCGCCTGCGGCCCGCGTTCCTGCAGCACGACCAGCGCCTGCGCCAGTGTCAGCGAGCGCTGCGCCGAAGCATCGGTTACGATGTCGCGATAGAGGTCGGTGCCGGTGAGCACCACAGCCAGTCCATGCTGCGCATGCGCGGCGCTCCACGCGGCGATCGCGTCCGCTGAGCGGCGGGCGTGCAGCGCGATCATGGCCGCGTCGCCGGCAGCGAGCGAATCCGGCCAGGCGCTGGCGATGCGCACGCGGCATTTGCCGGCAAGATGCTGCTGCCAGCGGCGGGCTGTCTGCCAGTTGCCGTTGTTGGCACCGCGCAACGCCGGGCTGACGATCACCAGTTGCGGCTTACTCGAACCCTCAGTCATCGCTCCCGGTCCGCTGATGAACACAGCCCTTTCCGAGGCAGCCCGCCGCGGCGGCCGCCAATTGCTCACCGCGGCGCTGTGCGACAGCCGGGCGCGCACACTGGCGCTGCTCGACGCCTATGCCGTTGCGCTCGGCGATTCGCTGGTGGTTCCCTATTCGCCGCAGATCAATCCGCCGCGCTGGGAAGCCGGGCACGTTGGCTGGTTCCAGGACTACTGGATCGCCCGCAACCGGCAGCGCGCGCGTGGAATCGCCTGCGATCCCGATCACGAACGTCCCGCCGGGCGCCTGCCGCAGGCCGACGCGCTGTACGACTCGAGCCGTGTCGCGCACGCGACGCGGTGGCAGCTCGACTTGCCGGACCTTGCCGCGACGCGCGCCTATCTGGCCGAGGGCCTGGCGGAGACGCTGGCCCTGCTCGCCGCCACGCCGGAGACCGACGACGGCGCTCTACTTCTTCCGCCTGGTGCTGTTCCACGAAGACATGCACGGCGAAGCCGGCATCTACATGGCGCAGGCGCTCGACATTCCGCTGCCCGAATCGCTGCTCGCGCCGGCAACTGCCGCGCTGCCGGAAGCGCGTCCGCTCGCGTTTCCCGCGCGGAACTGGATGCTGGGCTGGGTCGGCGACGGGTTCGCCTTCGACAACGAGCTCGCCCCGCGCGAGGTGGCCTTGCCCGCCCTCGAAATCGATTCCGAAGTGGTCAGCTGGCGACGCTACCTGCCCTTCGTCGAGCAAGGCGGCGCTGCGCCGCCGCGCTACCTGCGCCAGCAGGGCGGCCAGTGGCAGCAGCGCGTCTTCGGGCAGTGGCAAGCCCTGCTCGCTCGATGCGCCGGCAACGCATCTCACCTGGAGCGAAGCCGACGCCTGGTGCCGCTGGGCCGGCCGCCGCCTGCCGAGCGAAGCGGAGTGGGAGATGGCGGCCCTGACCCGGCCGGAATTTCGCTGGGGCCAGGTGTGGGAATGGACGGCAAGCAGCTTTCTGCCCTACCCCGGCTTTGCGGCCCACCCTTACCGCGACTATTCGGCGCCGTGGTTCGCCGACCGCTACGTGCTGCGCGGCGCCAGCCGGGCAACTTCGCCACGCATGGCGCATCCGCGCTACCGCAACTACTTCACACCCGAGCGCAACGATCTGCACAACGGGTTTCGCAGCTGCGCCCCGTACTGATACCTCTGGCGGCACCTGCTACGGTCCTTTCGGCGGCAGGGGCTCACGCATGTACAGCGAACACCGCAAACCAGCCGCGCGCATCGCACCAGTGCCGCGGCGCCCGGAAGCCGGCCGCTTCGAGCAGCGCGGCGAAATCCTCGATGCGCCATTTGTACGAATTCTCGGTGTGCATGCGCTCCCTCGCTGCGAAGTGCGCGTTCGCCGCCGGCCCAGCGCACGGTCGTATCGCGCAGCGCTTCCAAATGCATTTCGATGCGCGACTCCGCCGCGTTGAAGAAGGCGACGTGGCGCCAGTCGGCGAGGTCGAAGTCGGTGCCGATCAGGCGGTTCAGATGGAGCAGCATGTTGCGGTTGAACGCCGCGGTCACGCCGAGCGGGTCATCGTAGGCAGGTTCCAGGACGTCGACCGGCTTGACCAGATCGACGCCGATCAGCAGCGACCCGCCGCGACACTCGGTGCATGCCTGGAACAGGAAGGCCAGCGCTTCGTCGGGGGTGAAATTGCCGATGCTGGAACCAGGGTAGAACAGTGTGCGCGGCCCTGCGCCGGCCTCGGCCGGCAGCCGCAGCAGTTGCGAGAAATCGAGACCGATTCCAAGCATCTCGATGGTCGGATGCTGCCGCTGCAAGTTCTCCAGCGACTCGCGCAGATGGCGCACCGAGATATCGACTGCCACATAGCGGCGCACGCGCAGCGCCGCAAACAGGCGTGCAGCCTTCTCGCAGTTGCCGGCTCCGAGGTCGACCAGCGTTGCCGCCGGGCCAAGCGCCTCGGCCATGGCGCCCTGATGTTCGGCGAAGATCGCGGCTTCGGTGCGTGTCGGATAGTACTCGGGCAACTCGGTGATCGCCGAAAACAGCCGCGAGCCCAGCGGGTCGTACAGATATTTTGGCGAGATCCTCGGCGTCGACGCCGTCAGGCCGCCGAGCAGCTCGGCGCGAATCGCCGCCGGGTCGTCCCGCGCGATCTGCAGGAAGCGCGGCGAGCTCACCGCGCCGCCCTCGTCGTCACCTTTGCTTCGGAAGCCGCGTGAGTCCATTCGTCGCCACTCCGGTAATGCGGCACACGGCAGATCAGTCGCCAGGCGCCCAGGAAGCCATTGTCGTCCTTCACCTCGCCAACCCGGCATTTCTCAGCCAGCGCCAGATTCGACCGCTCGTCGCGATCGGAGGCGTCTTTCGAGGCTTGGCTGTCGAAGTTGTACAGCTTGACGTCGATCAGCTTCCAAACATCCGCATCACCGCGCCAGGGAGCCAGATCTACGTCGGCGGCTCCGCGGAATATGAAGCGTATCAGGAGCTACACCCGGAGGGGCAGCAGAGTGCGCAGAATGCCACGACCAAAGCGAGGGCGTACCGCGGTAAACAAGATGCCGCGATGCGGAAGGCGACTGCTCGCGACTTGTCGGACCCCTTCCCGGGGGCCAGGTGGGCCGATCTCGGCTGGGTAAGGCTCGAACGCAGACAGGCGCGGGTCGTTGCGGCAACGGGGTAGAGTAACGTTCATTGCCAAGGCGAGAACGGCCCGCGGGCCCAGTGCGAATCGGTCCACGAATTCGATCTCCGCACCGCCTGGTCGCCAAGCCATCCGCGCTCCTCACAGAAGGAACGGGTCCATGCACGAGAGAAACGAAGGTACCCAAAGCGGAATCAGGGACGTCCGGCGGGCAGCGCAGTCGCTTGCTCGCGAGATTCCGGCGCGGCTCGCCCCGCTGGCGCGGGTCGCCTACAACTTCCATTGGGTGTGGCACGCGGATGGCGAGCGCGTGTTTCGCGCTGTGGACAGCTACCGGTGGCGATTGTGTCGCCAAAACCCCGTCCGCTTTCTTCAGGAGGCAACCCACGAATCTCTGGAAAGGGCGGCGTCCGACCCGTCACTGGTCAGGCGGGCGGAGGCGCTGCGTGACTCCCTAGAGGAAGAGCTGGCGCGACCGGCGCGCGAAGTAGACGGGGTAGCCTCTCTGGAACACCCGATCGCGTTCTTTTGCGCCGAGTTCGGCGTGCATCGTTCCCTGCCGATCTATTCGGGCGGGCTAGGCGTGCTGGCGGGGGATATCCTGAAGGAGGCGTCGGATCGGGCCCTGCCCATGGTCGGCGTGGGACTGATGTACCGGCAGGGGTACTTTCACCAGCGCGTCGACGCAGCAGGTTGGCAGCACGAGTACTGGTACGAGACCGATCCGGAACGTCGCCCGTGCGCCTTGGTCACGCGCGAGGATGGTGGCCCGCTCACCGTGGAGGTGCCGATCTGGGATGAGGCAGTGGCGGTCAATGTGTGGCGGGTCGAGGTCGGGAGAGTGCCGCTGTTTTTGCTCGACACCGAAGTGCCAGGGAACACGCCGCGGCAGCGCTTTGTGAGCGCCCGGCTCTACGAAGGCAATCGCCAAATTCGCCTGGCCCAGTATGCGCTCATTGGCATCGGCGGGATGCGCGTCCTGGATGCCTTGGGGATCGACCCGTCCATCATTCATATGAACGAAGGTCACGCGGCCACCGCCACCATAGAACTGCTTAGCCGGGAAAGGGAGCACGGTGCGAGCTTCGCCGAAGCCCACGAGAAGGTGCGTCGGCGAGTAGTATTCACCACCCACACCCCCGTGCCGGCCGGCAACGAAACCTACGCGATCGGCGAGGTGATGACGGTGTTTCCCGGCGCGGCCCGGCGGCTGGGCGGCGACATGGAGAACCTCCTCTCGCTGGCTCGCTTCAATCCCGCCGACCGCGACGAGCCCATCGACATGACAGCGCTGGCGATGCGCATGAGCCGTTCGACCAATGGCGTCAGCAAGATCCACGGCAGCGTTGCACGACGCATGTGGCAAGGGCTTTTCCCGGGTCGTTCCGCCGAAGAGGTGCCCATCACCCATGTCACCAACGGCGTCCACGTGCCGAGTTGGATTTCACCGCTGATGCGACGTCTGCTGGACGAGTACCTCATGCCAGGCTGGCAGGCCCACGAGCGGGTCACCGACCCCGCGACCTGGACGGCCGTTGACAGGATACCGGATGCGGAGCTGTGGGCCGTCCGGCAGGAGTACGGCAGATGGCTGGCGCATTGGGTCCGGTCCAAGACCGTAACCGACCGGCTCACGCGAGGCGATGCGATGGAGTACGCCATGAAGGCCGCCAGCACCTTCGACGCCGAGGTGCTCACACTGGGGTTTGCACGCCGGCTGGCGACCTACAAGCGGCTTCATTTGCTAATCCAGGATCCTGAAAGGATGTTGCGCTTGCTGGACGCCCCCCAGCCGATACAGTTGTTATTCGCCGGTAAGGCTCACCCCCGCGATGATGACGCCAAGCGCGTCCTGGCTCGCATGTTTGATCTGAAGTCCGACCCGCGCATCGGCGGGCGCGTCGCCTTCCTCGAGGATTACGACATCGGCCTGGCAAGCATCCTGACGAATGGGTGCGGCGTCTGGATCAACCTGCCGCGGCCGCCGCTGGAGGCGAGCGGCACCAGCGGCATGAAGGCCGCATGCAACGGCGTACTGAACCTGAGCGTGCTCGATGGCTGGTGGGCCGAAGCCTACGACGGCGGCAACGGCTGGGCGATCGATGGCAGCGAGGATGTCGACGCGTCGGCGAAAGATGCCCGGGACGCGGCAGCCCTCTTCGATTTACTGGAAAGGGAAGTCATACCGATGTACTACGACCGCGATGCCGCGGGCATCCCGCACGCCTGGATTGCGCGCATCAAGGCATCACTGCGCACCATCGGGCCGCGGTTCTGCGCGACGCGCATGTTGGACGAGTACGTGCGGAAGATTTATGCGCCCGCACAACCCTGACTGGTCCATTCACGCGCCAGCGCCGTCGTCAAGTCGAGGCACGCAGTCCATGAAAGCAAGACTGGCCTGAGGCCTGATCGTGGCCTTGGCTTGCACTTCGTCTGCCGTGTTGGCCTGAGCACGTAGCGATCTTGGGCGCCCGTCGTTGGACAGAGATTACGCGCAACGCGGCCAATCAGGGAATGCGAGCCTAACGCCACACGTATCCCAACCGCGAGGGCCGCCCGCTGCACTAGGCGTAAAGTTTCGCGATCGGAACCGTTGAAGCAAACCTACGCGGACGTACGGCCGCCGTCTGTGCGGTGCGGAACGCGGCCCCGCCGATCCGCGCCTGCCGGCGGGTAGTGAGTGCGCAAATGGACCAGTGAACTCCCTACTTGGATTGAGTTTGTGTGCGCTGGCGAACCGACGACCGGGCTGGGGAGGGGAGATGATGCATGTTGAGATGCGTGGCTATCGTCCGGCACGCCGTTCGAAGGACCTTGACGCAAAGGAAACGCCTATGGACCGCATTGTCTACATCGTTGGCGCCATCGTCATCATCATCGCGCTGCTCTCGTTCTTCGGATTGCGCTAGATTAGCGACATGCCCGACGGATTGCGCAGCAGCCCGTGACCGCGGGACGCGCTTTTCGCCGTTCGGCTAGGTGACTGTGGCGCCAAGGCTCTGCTCGGACTATCGGAGGGGCGACGATGCGGCTGAATCGCGCGTTCGGGTTCTTGTCGTTGGCACTCGCTTTGTCGGCGTCTGCTCTGCCCGGACAACCAATGCCGATCACTCCCCCGGGCAAACCCGCTCCGCCATCCGGCGTGAATATCGTTCCCGAGGTAACCACCCTGCCGCGCTCAGCCCTGCCCGTAGTCGTGCCCGCCGGGTCAGTCTATGTCTGCGTCTCCGAAACCGGGAACGTGCGCCGGGAAACGGCGATCGAGTTCTCGCCGAAGGTCGGCGCGCTGTGCGCGAAACACCCGGAAATGGGGCCCTGCCAATATGAGCGCAATACTTGCCGACGCAGCGGTGGGCGCGTTTACGCTGCAGGCGGAGTCGAGATTACGCTGCAGATGGAGGCGGACTACGACCAGAAGGTCATGCGCGTCCGCATTAAGTAGTCCTGAACGACGGCCGTCCGGCCTCGGCGGCG
The DNA here is from genome assembly GCA_963809965.1 of uncultured beta proteobacterium. Lineage (GTDB taxonomy): Bacteria > Pseudomonadota > Gammaproteobacteria > Burkholderiales > Casimicrobiaceae > CAIWHR01. Next base: position 12,169 of record CAWELU010000057.1, on the reverse strand, counting down.
ACATCGACCGAGGGCGTCGGGCCATGAATCATGCTTCCGCGCACCATGCAGGCATGCCATGTGTGATTTGATTGCGTACAGACCGTGGCGGAATACGTGACGGAATTGACCTGCACGCTCTGCAAATGAACCTCGTGGCGCCGGAAGATGGATTGGGGCGCCGCGAGAGCGAAATGGTACGGGTCGCGTTGCCCAACGAGGTCGTTGTTCAACTCCCAAACTCCGGCTTTGACGATTTCGACAAGTGCGACCATATCTTAGGCACGTCCTGATGACGCAGTGCTTGGCGGCCCTCGCCCTCGGTGTCAACGTGAAGGCGCGCGCCGACATTTGGGGCTATGTCGACGAGACAGGGACGGCTCGCATTTCGACCAAGAAACTCGATGACCGTTACCAGCTCTTTTTCAAAGGCGGAAGCAGTTTCGAGACGCCGAATGCCGCTACCGTCGCCGAGACGCGAGCGCATGCCGCCTTTGAACGTACGTCGGTGTTCCAACGGGTGATGGATCATCGCAACGCAAGTCGGTTCGAGTCACTGATCGCACGGCACGCGAAGTTGCAGCGGCTCGATCCCGCCCTGGTGAAGGCGGTCATCGCCGTGGAGTCGTCATTTGAGCCCGAGGCGGTGTCGCCGAAGGGCGCCGTTGGACTGATGCAAATCATCCCCGAAACCGGTGAGCGCTATGGGGTTGTGGGCGACGGCAAGGGCTCCGTCGAGCAGAAACTGCGCGATCCCGCAATCAACCTGAGTGTGGGAACGCGTTACCTGCGTGACCTGTTGGCGCGGTTCGCGGACGACCTCGAACTCGCGCTCGCTGCCTACAACGCCGGCGAAAGGACTGTGATGCGTTATGACAACACGATTCCACCGTTCGCGGAAACGCGGGAATACGTGAAGCTCGTGCAGCAGTTCCATTCGTTCTACCGGCCTCCGGCCCCGGCACCACCGAAGCAGGTTCGTATCGTCATTCCGGGGAAGGCGCCCGGCAATGGTGTTGTCCGGTGACGCTAGGCAACAACCGCGAGGTCTGCCGCAGAAGCTGCCGGCATTCGTAGACAACATTGGCCGCAATCGGCCCGCACTCCGCCGCTTCAGCTTCGCATTGGTGAAGCCGAACTCCCGGTCGTTCACCGCTTTGAGTCTGGTGCCGTCGGATGCCACGCTACCACTACGCGAACAAATCTGGTCTCTGCCTAAGTGCGATAGAGCACGCTTTGGCTCGGCCGGCCCGGCCGATGCCGCGCCGGTGCGCTGTCCCTGGCCGTACCAGCCGCATCGTCGGCGTAACTGAAACAACGCCAGATCCGTGCGCTATCGAACAGACCAAATGCGCAGCGTACGGCATCCTGGGCGTGTTCTCGTGATGGATCGTTGCCGATGGCGTCCACCTGTTGCCGCGCCTAAACCGCCGCCACAATCCCAGGCTCCACCGGCGCCGAAGGCGGCCCGAGCGGTACCAGCGCTTACGATGTGTGGTCCTCCGGGGACACATACTTCCATCGTTGAACACACTTAGAACGAAGCCGGCATCAATGGACAAGATGTTGATTGCGGTTTTCGCAGCTTCTCTCGGACTTGCCGAGTGGGCAAACGTGGCAGCGGCAGACCTGTTTTCCAAAACGGGCCCGGTCATCGCGATAATGGCGAACGACCTGTTCTTGGGTGAGGCCGAAGGCCATCTGAGCGGGGCAGGCACAATCGCTATCCATGCGCAACGGAATCCCGACGTTACTTGCACGGGACAGTTCACTTCCAGCGCTGAGCTTGGTGGTCAAGGGCAAATGCGATGCAGCAATGGCGGCGCCGGAACCTATCGTTTCAAGCGCTTGAGCCTGGAGAAAGGCTACGGGGTTGGCAGCTACCGTGGGCGCTCGATGAGTTTTACATACGGACTCACTCTCGACGAATCGGCGCCTTACCTCAAGTTGCCTCCCGGCCAGAAACTTGAACGCAACGGCAAAACGTTGGCGCTTGTCGATATTTCGCCGGCGGCGCCTCGCAGACCTATCACTACCGCTAGTCGAAAGACCCAGCCCGCCCATTGATGATGTGCGAAGCGGTCAGGCAAGACATCGCGTTCGGTGTGTACCCCCACCAGCGTGCGCCTCGTTCGTCTTGGATCGCCATGTATCTCGCAACTACGGTTTCCGGGCGCCGAGTCGTCCATGTCAGATGGCGCTCTTGGCCGTTCAGCGAAGCCCGCGACCGTCCGCTTCTGCAGCGCGCGACGGGCAGCAACGGGTCGACCTCTGCCTGTGGCAGGAGTCAAGGCGGAGCGCGCCACGTAATATGTGACCGATCCGCGGAGTGGCCGGCGAACGTCGATTGCGCCATCTTTCTCGATGGAGGACTTCATGCTCGAATACACGATAGTGAAACCGGAAGGCATCGTCGTGCTGAATCCCAACGCGTCGTTGACGCAAGAGGACTTCGCCGGACTAAGTACAACGGTGGACGCATACCTCGCAGATCACTCCAACATTCATGGAGTGCTCATTCACGCCAAGTCGTTCCCAGGTTGGGAGAGCTTCGCGGGCTTTGTCGCGCACATCCGCTTCGTTAGGGACCACCATCAAAAAGTCGAACGAGTGGCGTTGGTGACGGATAGCCCCATCGCTCGCGTGGCCGAGGCCCTTGCCAAGCACTTCACAGCGGCAGAGATTAAGCACTTTCCGTTTGCGGACTACGAGACGGCCCTAAATTGGTTGAAGACTTCCTGAGCTGGGGCCGATGTGGACGGGGGCTGGCTCACGTTGGACTGCGCTGTAAATTGACCGCAAGAGTTGAGTCCGCGAGGTGCATCGGGCGGAGAGAGCTCGATGCCGCCGCACTCAGGCGCGGCCATTCGTTGGCGACCGAATGACGCGAAACGCCGGGAAGCCCTGTTCGCCCCGACGGTCGCTGGTGTAAAGACTCTACACGAAACGAGGTGTCGGCAACGATGACCTTTTAGAACGCGCTGTATGCGTCTTGTTTGGGGTCGGGAGGGGTTCTTATACCCCCGAAAACGGAGCGAAATCGCGTTTAGCACAGCCTCGGCCAACAGCGGCCGTCGCGCATTGCGCTCCATTGCAGTCATTTGCGGGTGTCTGACGATCTCATCCGGCCGCCATGCGCGATGCGTGGGCACGTTGGGACCCTTGACCGCGAAATCGTGCGTGTCGCGCAAGTTCCCCGCTGCCCGCAGCGACTTCTCCGGTTCACGAATGTTCGCTGGCGCACAGAAACGGCCGGGCGGGTCGTATAGCATCACTGAAATTGGTCGCGCACTGGCACGATCCTCGCGTCAGGCGCGATGCTCTTGGGGAGCAACCGACATAAATACACGCACGTTTGCGCTTGTCTTCGGCATCGTCTTCCTGCTTGCCGGCGCTAGCGGCTTCATTCCGGGAATGCTGCATCCGGTTCCTGCCGACGCACCGCCGCTTTCGGTAGCCACGGGTTATGGGCTCATCATGGGGTTGCTGCCGGTGAACCTACTCCACAATCTCGTGCATGTGCTGTTCGGGATACTTGGCATCGTCGCGTTCGCCGGTTTATTCGCGCCGCGTGTCTACGCGCAGATCGTGGCGGTAGCCTATGGCCTGCTGGTCGTTCTGGGACTGCTCCCCGCAACCAACACGCTGTTCGGACTGGTGCCGATCTACGGCAACGACGTCTGGCTGCACCTGGTGCTTGGTGTCGTGGCTGCCTATTTCGGTTTCATGGCTCCCGCCGCAGACCCCGTTCAGGCGAAGTAACTGGGACCGCAGACGATTGAGCCGGGCTCGGCCCGCTGCGGTCGTAGCGCACTACGCTCCCTGGCGAGCAGTATGGGGCCGCAACCCGCTTCGGCGCTTCCACGCGGCCGTCGACTGCACACGAATGCGATCATGCAGCGTTCCGGCGGAGCGCGCCTAGTCAGATTGCTGAATACGACGCTCTGTCGGACACGGTGCTCGAACTCTCCGCGGCCTGTTGTGTGCGGCCGATCACGTCGCGGTCCTCTAATCGCCAAAGTAGGCGCATGCGTTCCGCGACCTGCTGCCCTGCGTCCGCGCGCATTACCACCATCCCGCGATGATTGGCTCATGCTCGATCAAGTGCGTGCTGCCCACGATCGCGCCCGATCTCGACTACGCCAACCTTGATGCCGTGCAGAGCGGCGACATGGTCGAGCCCATCTACTTCGAGATGATCGATCCGATGACACCCGCGGAACGGAGCAAAGTGCTTGAGGGGGCCCCGCTCACGTATTGTGAGAGGGACACGCTGGCGATGGTTCGGTTGGCGGAGTTTTTCGCAAAATCAAGCACGACAGCCTGCCCGCCGCCAAGGTCGGCCGGGGGTGGGTCCTTGTTGACGAGGATATAATCGGCCGGCTCCGCAGACAGTATCGGACGCAAGGGGGACGAATGCGGCTCTACAAGAGAAAACCGGACGGAACTGGAGCTTGGTGGTTTCCCTTCTCTCAGCGCGGCAGGCCGCTTAGGAAAACGACTGGCACGGAAGACAAGCATGCGGCACAGGGTTGAAGGATTCCCGGTGGCATGATCTATACGCCACACATGGGCTAGCTGGCACGTCCAGAACGGGACGCCACTACCGGTCCTGCAGGAGTTAGGGGAATGGCGCTCGCCGTCCATGGTCCAGCGCTACGCTTGGGTCCGTCGCACCTTGCTGCATACGCCGCGAATGCGAGTGTTGGACATGTACAACACCGTGTACACGAGCAGAAACGCAAACGCGGACAAAAAGCCGGTTTACATAGGCAAAAGGAAGGTTGGCAGAGCGGTCTAATGCACCGGACTTGAAATCCGGCGTGCCGGCAACGGCACCGTGAGTTCGAATCTCACACCTTCCGCCAGTCTCGCATCCGAGACGTCCAAGCAAGTCCGCAGTTTCCCCGAATCTCCCTCTGTAAAGTCCTCTTCCGTAGTCCCGGAAGGGCCGAAATCGTCCATTGACAGCCGGCCGCAAGTGGCGGTAACTTTTGCGGCATCTGCCATCAATACCCCATGAGTTACCCTCATGCCCCTAAATCAGAAGCAGATCGACGCAGCGAAACCGGGCGCGAAGCCGAAACGCTTGCACGATGCCGGCGGGCTATATCTGGAAATTGCGCCATCCGGCGGCCGCTGGTGGCGCTTCGCCTATCGCTTCGGCAGCAAGCGCAAGTTACTGTCGCTCGGCACACTGCCTACCGTCACGCTGGCGAAAGCGCGCAGCCGGCGCAACGCGCTGCGCGACCTGCTCGCCGATGGTGTCGATCCCGGCGCCAAGCGCAAGGCAGACAAGCACGAAGCCCTCGGGCGCGAGATCAACAGTTTCGAGGCCGTTGCGCGCGAGTGGTACGCCAAGCAAGCGCATACCTGGGTGCCCACGCACGCGACCGACGTGTTGCGCCGGCTCGAATCGAATCTGTTTCCCGAGATCGGCGGCGAGCCGATTGCCGAGATCACGGCACCGATGCTGCTGGCGGCCGTGCGGAAGATCGAGCAGCGCGGCGCCTACGATCTGGCGCATCGGGTCTTACAGGTGGCGGGGCAGGTATTCCGCTATGGCGTCGCCACCGGGCGTTGCGAGCGCGATCCGGCGCCCGATCTGCGCGGCGCTCTGACGCCCCACAAGAAGAAGAATCAAGCTGCGGTCACGGCCGAGGAATTGCCGGAGCTGCTGCGTGCGATCGACGGCTACGGAGCACTCGGCGACAAGCTGACCGGGCTACGCGCTGCGGTTGCTGGCGTTGACGTTCGTTCGCACCGGCGAATTGATCGGCGCGGAGTGGGCGGAAATCGACCTGGACGCGGCGGTGTGGATCATTCCGGCGGCACGCATGAAGATGAAAACCGAGCACGTCGTCCCGCTTTCGCGGCAAGCAGTCGACGATACTGCGCGAGGTGCGCGCCATCGGTGGCGGCAGCCGCTACGTCTTTCCCGGTCGCAATCCCGGACAAGCCGATCAGCAACAACACGATGTTGTTCGCGCTCTACCGGCTCGGCTACAAGGGCAAGATGACCGGGCACGGCTTCCGCGCCGTGGCGTCCACGATCCTGAACGAAGCGGGCTTTCGCCCGGACGTGATCGAGCGCCAGTTAGCGCATTGCGAGCGCAACGAGATTCGCGGCGCCTACAACCGCGCCGAGTATCTGCCGGAGCGGCGCGAGATGATGCAGCAATGGGCCGATATGCTCGACGCGCTGGCGCAGGGCGCGCAGGTGATTCCGCTGCAACGGAGGGCGTAGACCCTCTTGGCCGGCCCAATCGCATTGCCCACCTTGGCGTGCGCCGAAGAACAAACCGGGAATGCCGATGGATACGCATGAGAGTTGGTCAGGAATTGAACGACTCGAATTGCAGCGAAGAATGGACATTGTCGCCGCGTGCGTTACCAGCAGTGCAGCCGTCACGCCAAAGCTGTTCGATGCTCAGGAGAACCTGCGCAAGTACAAGGACTCCAAGCTAATCCATTGGGCTGTCGGCCTCGCCATAACTCTCGCACTTGCGGGACACTATGTTTGGGACGGTCTATACGCGCCGATGGTTATCGCCATTTCGGCGGTCGCAACGCGGATGTTTGACCATCACACCCAGAGAGCGACGGTTCAGCGGCAGACGGAGCAACTTGGAATTGTGCGGATGCTCTGGCTAACCGGAGGACACGTTGAGAGGGTTTTCGATTCGTTAATCGAAATGATGCGTTCCGCAGATTTCAATCTCGACTCTGAGGCCTACCGTAAGTGGTGGGATACGGTGCATACCGACGCCGCGCGACGTGTTTCCTCAGCGCTGCGAAATTGACCGCAAGGCCAGCGGGCGGCAGACACAACGCCACGTCTAGCGCGACGGCGCGAACGGCAACATCCCTAGTTGCCTGACGTGGCACCCCATAGGGGCGCCGAGGGGGCGCGATGCCTAGCAAACGTCCACTGACGCCGGTTCCCACAAGCGCCGAATTGCAGGCGGGTAGGCAAGTTACACGCGCGCAGGCGGTCGCGCTAATCGTATCGCGCGATGGCGTGGACAACCGCATTTGCCGCGATAAGGCGCGTCATCTCCTGAACGATCATGTTGAGCGGGAGCTGCTCAAGCAATTGGACGGGGCGAGGTTCGACGTGTCCGAGTTGGGGCGGTGGCTGAACGAGCAATGGCCCGGACTGTTTCCCGACGTGCCGGCGAATGCCATTGCAGCACCCCCGGCCGGTGCGATTGGCGTTAACGGTTTTGCGCCAGTCGTCTTTCAGACTCCCGGCACGCTCGAAGGATGCCGTCAGGAGATCGGACGGCTACACGGCGAACTGGCGCAGTTGCGCGCGGAGAACGCCGAGTTGCGAGCGGCAGCGTGCTCGCGTCAAGACCTACACGACAAGCTTTCACTGGCCGGCAAGGAAGGGGGGCGCGGCCGGTCGAAATAGCCAATTGCGGAGATTCTCGCTAAAGCCTTGTGGCGAGCGAATCTCCGCACATAATGACGAAACCATGCCGGTAAGTTCCGGTGAATGCTACGGAGTTACGAGCATGGTTATCCTTCGTCGCCCGACGGTTGAGGGCAAGACCGGGCATCCCCGGAGCACGTTGTACGAGCACATCAAAGCGGGGCTGTTCCCGTCGTCGGTATCCATTGGAGCAAGGTCCGTTGGCTGGGTGGAGGCCGAGGTAGAGGCCATCAACGCAGCGCGGATCGCCGGCAAATCCGACGACGAAATCCGCGAATTAGTCGCGCGGTTGCACGCTGCGCGCAAGGCGGCGGGGCAAACATGAGGCCCCAAAACAGAACCCCCGGCCGGTCGCTCGGCACGGGGGCGGGGGCGCTTCCTACTGCAATCTGCGATGCAAGAGTAACCGATGTTCGGCGATCGGTGCAACGGTTGCCGGCATTCGGCCGGCAGCTAAAGGCCGCGCTGGACCTTGGCTTGCGCCCGCGCGCCGGCGGCGGCTGCGTTATCGTCACAAGCGAGTGGAACTACGCCCTGGCGTTCGATCCGGGCCGCGTGGTCTGCCCGCCAAGCGATTCGCCAGATCAATTCACCTTCGGATTCCTGCGGGGTGTCGAGGTGATCGTACTTGTCCCCGAGCAGGACGAAATTCACGGCGAGCGTCTTGTCGCGCACATTCGTGACGCGGGCGCAAAGCTAGTCGTGCTGTCGGTGAATCGCGAGGACTCGCCATGAAGTTCGACGCGAGCGAGTTCCGCCCGGCGACGCCTGAAGAAAATGCGGCACGCGAGGCCGTAATTGAGGCCATAGCGAACGCGCGGGCGCCGGACGATGCAATGGCCCAATCCGACGCCAGTAGCGCACCCGAAGCCCCGCCGTGGCCTGCTGCAATGGATTCCGCTGCGATGCACGGCATCGCTGGTGAATTCGTCCGGATGATCGAGCCGAACACGGAAGCCGACCCGGCGGCGATCCTGGTGCAGTTTCTCGTCGCGTTCGGCGCGCTAGTCGGGCGCGGACCGCACTACCGCGTTGAGCGGACCGAGCATCATGCAAACCTGTACGCGGTCATGGTTGGGCCGACATCCAAGGCGCGCAAGGGAACGTCCTGGGATCACGTCGCCGACATATTCGGGCGCATCGCGGAATGGAAATTGCCGGTAAGCGGGCTTTCTTCAGGCGAAGGGGTCATTCATGCGGTTCGCGATCCAGTCGAGAAAACGTCGACCAATAAGCACGGCGAGCGGGTGACCGAAATTGCGGACACCGGCGTTGACGATAAGCGGCTGCTCGTCAGGGAATCCGAATTTGCAACGGCACTCCGGACGGCGCAGAGGTCTGGCAACATCCTATCGGCAACGATTCGGGAGGGGTGGGATTCCGGCAACCTTCGCACCCTGACCAAGAACACCCCCGAGAGCGCGACCGGCGCGCACGTCTGCGTCGTTGGCCACATCACCGCCGACGAGTTGTGCGCAGACCTGACGGCGACCGACTGCGCCAACGGATTCGCCAATCGTTTCCTCTACGTCGCAGTCAAGCGATCCAAGTTGCTGCCGTTCGGCGGCGACCAGGCAGATGACGCCAAGGTGCACACGTTCGCCGATCGCCTGCGCGCGCCGGCCATTCTGGCGCGGACCCGAGGCAGGATCGGCATGACGACGGATGCGCGGGCCATGTGGATCAAGGTCTACCCCGAGCTGTCGGCGGGTAGTAGCGGGCTGCACGGCGCCGTGACGGCGCGGGCCGAGGCTCAGGTAATCAGGCTCTCCCTGATCTACTGCCTGCTCGACGGCAGCGACAAGATCGACGTGGCGCATCTGCTCGCAGGGCTGGCGATCTGGGAATACTGCGACCAGACGGCGAAGCACATCTTCGGCGCGAGCCTGGGCGACCGGACCGCCGACGAGATCATGCGCCGGCTGCGGCAGGCAGGTGATACCGGCTTGACCCGGACGGAGATCAGCGAGGCCTTCAAGCGCAACGTGCCGTCGGAACGGCTCGGCGCTGCGCTCGAATTGTTGCGCGGCAAGGGTCGGGCGACCTGCGAATCGGTCAAGACCGACGGACGGACCGCCGAGGTGTGGAGAGTCGCGAAATGACCGGACACGGTACGAAAGAAACGAAATTGACGAAAAAAGGGGGGGGCTTATTTCGTTTAATTCGTTTATTTCGTTTATTTCGCAACGGTGCTCGACCATGAATCTGCTTGATCTGGCCCGCTCGGCGTTGGCTCCGGCCCGGTGCTGGCAGGTTCGCTATCCCGGCCTTGAGCCGATGGAAGTGATCTTCTGTCCCGAGGCGACGCGCGCGGAGGTGGCGGCACTCTATCCCGGTGCCGTGATCGTGCCAATCCTGGAGTCCGATCCATGACCCCGGCGGCCGTGCGCGGGCATCCGTTCGTCGTCGTCGTGGACGGCGCCCGGCATCGGGAATGGGGCCGCTACCGGACGCAGGATGAGGCGCAGGCCGCGTGCGCCGCGTTGCTGCGGCATGGACTGGTGGCGCGGATCGTATACGGTCCCGAGGTGATCGACGCGGTGACGGCCGGGGCGGACGAGTGAGCAAGCCCAAGAGCCTCACGGAGCTGGCGCTCGAGAAGCGACGCGAGGCGTACACGGAGCGACGCGATAAGCCTGGCGCGCCATTGGCGCTGATGTTTGAGCAACAGGCAGATGAGTTGCTGGCGCTTGCCCAGGCGCCCGACGCCGGACCGGGCGGCGAAGTGGTTCGGGAGCAAACACGCGGACTGCCGGGGCCCCGGTCGTACATCCGGGAAACGCTCGCAGCGGGCGCGGACCGGATCGCCGAGGATGCCAGCATCCGGCGGACGGACCTGCTGTTGCAGCCGAGTTTTAACACGCTGGCGATGGGCGTGGACGCGGCCGAGAGCATCGGCGCAGCGAACAGTCTGGAAAAGATGCTGGCGCATCAAATGGCCGTCGCCCACGAGGCGAGCTTGCGCCTGATGGATCGCGCCCTAGCGTATGAGGCCGGCGGACGTTCAATGCGGGAGGGCGACTCCGTTGAGGCGTGCCGACTGACGAACGCGGCGGCGCGGCTGATGTCGGTCTTTCAGGATGCCTTGCTCACGCTGCAACGAGTGCGGACGGGCGGCAATCAGACGGTGACCGTGCAGCACGTCAACGTCGCGCCGGGCGCGCAAGCCGTCATCGGCAACGTGCAGACCGGGGGGGCTAAGCGCCGGGGGAGCAAATTGAAAAATGGGTAACCCTATGCCGCGCGAGCTGCAGGATCATCCCCGCTGCCGCGCGCGGTGCCGGCGCACGCACAAGCCATGCGGGCAACCCGCGATGCGGGAACGTGCGGTGTGCCGCATGCACGGCGGCAAGGGTGGACGCCCACCCACCCATGGGCGCTACACGAAGGCGGCCCTTGCAGACCGCAAGGAACTGCGAGAAGTACTTCGCCTTCTACGCGAATTGATCGACGGCGCGGGCTGATTTTCCGTGCCAGTGCATCGTCGCCAGCGATCGTCAAGCTGGATGCCTTAATGGCGGCACAGGATCTAGCGCGGATACGTAGTTAGCGCGACGGCTCCGCGAGTCGGCTCATTGCGTACACCCCGGTGGCACTGGGCCGACGCGTTGCAGGGTGATGGTTCCCGACGCGCCGCTGCTGCTCCCTCCGGTGAAGTTGTAGCGCAACGTCGCGGCCGAGCAACTCTGGAAGGCCAACGTTCCCGTCCCCACGGGCACAGTCTGCTGGCCCGCAGGCGTTGGTGCGTCAAACGATCCTCCGGTGGTCTCCTTGATCGTCACCGGGATCGACCGGGTGCCCGGCGAAAAGGGCGCGGTGGGCTGCGCCGTGTACCAGCGTTGCCCAGCTGCCCCGGCGCCGGCGCCGTTCGGCGCATACGTGTACCAGGCGGCGAAGATCGTGCCGGACGGGTTGACCTCGACCGTCAAGCCCTGGCCCGAGGTCGCCGGATCGAACCAGTTCCCCGAAAGAGCGAAGTCGGCGTTGGTGGGACGCGCGCTCGATGTGGAGCAGGTCACGTTCGGCGTCAGCCGCGTCAACGGGATGTTCCCGGTCCGGCCCGTGCCGTCGGTGAAGCTGTACGACAGTTGACCGCTCGCGCAGGTGTCGAAGGTCAACGTCGCGGTTCCGACCGGTTGTCCCACCGTGATCGGCGGAGCATTGAAGTTTCCGCCGGTGTTCTGGCGGATCGTCAGCGCGGCACTGGGCTGTCCGGTCATCACCAGCCCGCTCAGCGTGTACCAGCGCTGCCGCTCCGCCGCACCGACGACGGTGTCGTAGGTGAACCAGCTGACGAAGACGAAACCCGTTCCCGGCGCCGACAGGTCGGGAAACACCTCGACTTCGAACCCCTGTCCGCTGGTCGCCGGCTCGTACCAGGAACCGGTCAAGCCGTGCTGGTTGAGATCGGGGCCTTGCGGCGGCGCATTCAATGCGGCGGCAATGTACGGGTAAATCGCATCGAAGCGTTGGTAGTAGGTGCGCGAACCAAGCCCACTGCACGTTGTATTGCCTCCCGTCAGCGTACCGCGGACTTGCAGAGCACCTCTACCTTCATTAAAGGTAAAGAATGCGGATCCGCTGCTTCCAGGTTCGACGATGCCTATCTCCCAGTCGACCATGTACATAGAGTACTGGGGAAATGTGCCGAGGCCAGGAAACGTTACGGGTGCTGGGTTGGCCCCAAAGACATTGCCAAGGCTTGCCTTCTTCACGTCGCCTTGAGGATGGTGTATTGCCAACATCCAAGTG
>CAWELU010000056.1:0-28629 GCA_963809965.1 uncultured beta proteobacterium | reverse complement strand
AAAAGGCCCGCATCGCTGCGGGCCTTTTTGCGTCGCCGAGACTGCGCTGGCGCGCTACGTAGCCTGAGCGTCACCATCGTGTCGCCGGCGAGGTTCGGGAACCGGACGTGCTCGACGAGCTCCTGCGTCTCCTTGTCGGGCGCCGGCGTGAGCAGGCTGACGATGATGATCACGACGAAGCCGAGCGGAACGCCCCAGAGGCCCGCCGAGATCGCGCCGATGCCCCACCAGGTGTTGTCGGTGATCGAGCCGGTAACGCCGAACACTCCGCGCAGCCACGGCTGGGTCGTCGCCATGTAGTAGAACGTGATGCCGAGACCCGCGACCATGCCGAGCGTCGCACCCCACTTGTTGGCGCGTTTCCAGAAGATCCCGCACACCAGCGCCGGGAAGAACGCCGCCGCCGCGAGCGAGAACGCCGCCGAACCAGGAACAGGATATCCGCCCGTTCCCGCGCCGCACCGACGCCGCAATCAGCGCCACCACGAGGAGCAGGATCTTGGATATCGTCACCCGGCGAGCGGTCGACGCGTTCGGATCGAGCATCTTGTAGTAGAAGTCGTGCGACAGCGCGTTCGCGATCGTCAGCAGCAACCCGTCGGCGGTGGACAGCGCGGCCGCGAGCCCGCCCGCGGCGACGAAGGCCCGAGATCACGTACGGCAACCCCGCGATCTCCGGCGTGGCGAGCACGATGATGTCGCCGCCGATCGCGATTTCCGCGAGCTGCACGATGCCGTCCTTGTTCACGTCGACGATCGACAGGAGCGTTGGATCCACCCTCTGCCACGACGCCACCCATTGCGGTAATTTCGCGAACTCCGAGCCGACCACGAAGGTGTAGACGTCGAACTTCGCCAGCACGCCGAGCGCAGGCGCCGTGAAGTACAGCAGGAAGATGAAGAACAGCGACCAGAAGACCGAATTGCGCGCCTCCCGTACCGATGGCGTCGTGTAATAACGCATCAGAATGTGCGGCAAGGCCGCAGTGCCGATCATCAGGCAGAAGACCAGCGCCAGGAAGTTGCGCCGCGATACGTCGCGCGCCGCGTCGTCCTTGCCCGGAAACGCCTCGGCATGCCGCAGCGGCGGCGCCGCGCGGGCCGCGAGCCCGCATCCTTGGTCCACTGCAGCCTTCGCGGCAGCTTCATCCTTCGGAAATGCTTCCAATGCCTTTTCCGCTGCCGCCACCTGGTCGGCCGGCGCATTCTCGGCCTTGAGCTTCTCGGCCTCGCCGGAGAGCTTGGCTTTGGCGGCAGCGTACGACGCGGGCAGCCCCTTCAGATTCGCGCTCGCCTCGTCCGCGCGCGCCTTGAAGATGTTGCGGACCTCGAGCTCCTTCGGATCCTTGATGAACTTTTCCTCGAGTGCGGTGACCTTCTCGAGCTGCTTGCCGTACACGAGCTGCGGAATCGGGATGCCGGTCTGCTTCACCGACAGCCAGACCACCGGGATCATGTAGGCGATGATCAGGATGATGTACTGCGCCACCTGCGTCCACGTCACCGCGCGCATCCCACCCAGGAACGAGCACACCAGGATACCGCCGAGCCCCAGAAAGATGCCGAGCTCGAACGGCACGCCGGTCAACCGCGTCGTGATGAGGCCCGACGCCGTAGATCTGCGCCACCACGTAGGTGAACGAGCACAGGATCGCGGCGAAGATCCCGATGGTCCGCGGAATGTGGCCGCCGTAACGCGCGCCGAGGAAGTCGGGAATCGTGAACTGGCCGAACTTGCGCAGGTAGGGCGCGAGGAACAGCGCCACCAGGCAGTAGCCGCCGGTCCAGCCCATGACGAACGCGAGGCCGCCGAAGCCGGTGAGGTACAGCGTGCCCGCCATGCCGATGAACGATGCGGCCGTCATCCAGTCGGCGCCGGTCGCCATCCCGTTGAACAGCGCCGGAACGCGGCGGCCGGCCACGTAGTATTCGGCGGCGTCCGAGGTCCGGCTCATCACGCCGATGCCGGCGTACAGGCCAACCGTCGCCAGCAGGAAGACGTACCCGATCCATCGGCGCGGCAGGCCCATCTGCTCCGCGATCGCGAGCGCGATGACGAAGACGATGAATCCGCCCGTGTACCAGGTGTAGACCTTCTTGAGTTGGGCGTTGAATCCCTTCTGCGACCCTGCCGAGAACATTCCCCCCGTTCCGGATGCTGCTGGAGCGCCGGCCATTATTCGTCCTCCCCTTCGTGCACGTCGTATTCGCGGTCGAGGTTGTTCATGTACCGCGCGTAGTACCAGATGATGACCACGTAGATGATCAGCGAGCCCTGTGCCGCCATCCAGAAGGCGAAAGTCCAACCGAAGAAATTGAAGCTGAGATCACGGGCGAAGAAGCCCATGACGAACGTCACCACGAACCAGATGAAGAGCAAGATCCCGGTGATGCTGAGATTCTTGCTCCAGTACTCCAGGTGTCTTTCAGTCAACTGCATGGCAGGCTCCTCCTGACGAACAACCCGTGAAATCGTGCGCCGGTCGCGCACGGCCAGCTCGCATTATTGTTGTGCGTGCAACCGCCCCGGGGGCAGCCGAACGGGGCGAGTATAGCCAGCTTTTCCTCGCGGCAACAGCCCGCCGGATGCGCGAACCGCACGCCGTGCGCATGCCAGTCGTGCCACGTGCCGGTCGCTGCGCACATTGGGCGAGCCGGACGCGGACTCCCGCGTTATGACAACGTACTTGCCTTCAAGCCCGTCTCGCGCTCCAGCTGCCGCGCAACTTTCGGCTCGAATCTTGCCAGGTGGTCGAGGACCTTCTGCGTTTCCTCCGACCGCCCGAGTTCGTGCTGAACGCGTGCGAGCTGGTACCAGCCATAGGGGCTCATCGGCTGCAACTTCGTGTTCTTCTTGAGCGGCGGCACCGCCTCTTCCAGGCGCCGTGTGGAGATCAGCGACAGCGCCTTGCCGTACAGCGCACGATCGTGGTCCGGGTTGATGGCCAGCGCCCGGTCGAATGCCGCCATCGCGCTGTCGTGGTCATTCAAGGCCTGCAACAGGAAGCCGCGATTGAAATGCGCCTCGGCGTCTCCCGGTTTCAGCGCCACGACGCGGTCGAACATCGCCAGCGCTTCCCGGTTGTGGCCCTGTTGCGCCCGATGGTAAGCGATCGACGCCATCGCCAGCGCATCGTCGGGATCAATCGCCAGCATCTTCTGATAGTAAACAAGTGCCTGGTCGCGCTGCCGGAACAGCATGCACCATGCCGCGATCTG
Source organism: uncultured beta proteobacterium (assembly GCA_963809965.1). Classification (GTDB taxonomy): domain Bacteria; phylum Pseudomonadota; class Gammaproteobacteria; order Burkholderiales; family Casimicrobiaceae; genus CAIWHR01. The sequence continues at coordinate 25,410 of CAWELU010000056.1, read as the reverse complement.
ATTGAAGAACCAGCGCTTGATGAAGTCGCGCATCGGCATCGTCACCGACCCTCGAGGCATTGGCTGATCGGCAAGCCGGCTCCCATGCACGCGTTGGCGACGGCGAGCATCGTCCAGACATAACCGACAGCGAGCAGCGAAAACGCAACCAGCGGCAGATGCCGGTCCGGGATGAACTTCGGCGTGATCCAGCGGCAGGGTTTCACCACCGGCGAGGCGACGATCTCGAACAGCCGGTAGATGAAATTCTGCTGCGGCGGCTGGCCCATCATCCGCGCGAGCACACTCGTGGCGCCCTGCCCTGCGAGCGCGAACAGCGGGATCGCGAGGAGGAGCTGGACGAGCCGGAGCCAGAACAGCGTAGACTGGAGTTCGTTCACGGGAACGTGCAGCGAGGCCAGAAACCGAATCAGGCCGGCGGACCCACATGGACCGCCGGCCGGTAGTTTACAGAAACCGGAGGCAGGCAAACGCCGAGGGGAACGACACACGCCCGCGTGCCGTCGCGCTTGGGCACCAACGGCGAGCGGGAAAGGCCCCGGGGGGCGCGGTGCGCGACCCCGGGGCTTCCCGTCATTTCGGAAGGACCGCCTACAGCGCCTGTTTCAGCTGCTCGAGGATAGCCGGATTCTCGAGCGTCGAGACGTCCTGCGTGATCTCCTCGCCCTTCGCGATCGAGCGCAGCAGCCGCCGCATGATCTTGCCCGAACGCGTCTTCGGCAGGTTGTCGCCGAAACGGATGTCCTTCGGCTTCGCGATCGGCCCGATCTCCTTGCCGACCCAGTCGCGCAACTCCCTCGCGAGCTTTTCCGCTTCGGCAGCCGACGGGTGCGCCTGCTTCAGCACGACGAATGCGCAAACGGCCTCGCCGGTCATGTCATCGGGCCGGCCCACCACCGCGGCCTCGGCCACGAGCGGATTCGCGACCAGTGCCGATTCGATTTCCATCGTACCGAGCCGGTGTCCCGAGACGTTCAACACGTCGTCGATGCGGCCCATGATGGTGAAGTACGTGGTCTTCTTGTCGCGCACCGAGCCGTCGCCCGCGAGATAGAGCTTGCCGCCCAGCTCCTCGGGGTAATACGACTTGCGGTACCGCTCCGGATCGCCCCAGATCGTCCGGATCATTGCGGGCCAGGGCCGCTTGATGACCAGGATGCCGCCGTGGCCGTTTTCCACGTCGTGACCGGTTTCGTCGACGATCGCGGCCATGATCCCGGGCAACGGCAGCGTGCACGAACCGGGCACGGTCGACGTCACGCCCGGCAGCGGCGTGATCAGGTGGCCGCCGGTCTCGGTCTGCCACCAGGTATCCACGATCGGGCAGCGGCCGCCGCCGACGTTCTCGTGGTACCACATCCAGGCTTCCGGATTGATCGGCTCGCCGACGGTCCCGAGGAGGCGCAGGCTCGACAGATCGTAGTTCTTCGGGGCGGTGGCCGGCGTCACGCCCGACGCCTTGACCAGCGCGCGGATCGCCGTCGGTGCCGTGTAGAAGATCGAGACCTTGTGCTTCGCGATCGTCTGCCAGAAGCGCCCGGCATCCGGATAGGTCGGGATGCCCTCGAACACTACCTCGGTCGCGCCGACGGCGAGCGGGCCGTACGCGATGTAGGTGTGCCCGGTCACCCAGCCGATGTCCGCAGTGCACCAGAAGATGTCCGCCGGTTTGATGTCGAAGGTCCAGCGCATCGTCAGCATCGCCCACAGCAGGTAACCGCCGGAGCTGTGCTGGACACCCTTCGGCTTGCCGGTGGATCCCGACGTGTAAAGGATGAAGAGCGGATGCTCCGCGCCGACCCACTCGGGCTCGCAGGCGTCGGCCTGCTTCGCCGTCAGCTCGTGCAGCCAAAGATCGCGCGGCGCCGAGAACGCGATGTTGCCGCCGGTCCGCTTGTAGACGACGACGTGACGAATGCTCTCGCATCCGCCCATTCCGAGCGCCTCGTCGACGATCGCCTTCAGCGGCAGGTGCTTCCCGCCGCGCGCCTGCTCGTCGGCGGTGATCACCGCGACGGCGCCCGCGTCGATGATGCGCTCGTGCAGCGACTTGGCGGAAAAGCCGCCGAACACGACCGAATGCGTCGCGCCGATCCTGGCGCACGCCTGCATTGCCACGACCCCCTCGATCGACATCGGCATGTAGACGAGGACGCGGTCGCCCTTCCGGATGCCCAGCGACTTGAGCCCGTTGGCGAGGCGGCAGACGCGGTGGTAGAGCTCGCGGTACGTGACCTTCGTCACCGCCCCGTCATCGGCCTCGAAGATGATCGCAATCTTCTCCGCATTGCCGTTCGCGAGGTTGCGGTCGAGGCAGTTGTACGAGACATTGAGCTCGCCGTCGTCGAACCACTTGTAGAACGGGGCGTTGGTCTCGTCCAGCGTCCGGGTGAAGGGCTTGTGCCACAGGACCTCGTCGCGTGCCTGCTTCGCCCAGAATCCCTCGAAGTCCCGCGCAGCGCTGGCGTTGAGCGCCTCGAAGTCGGCTTTCTTGACATTGGCCTCAGCGACGAACGCGCCGGGCGGGTCGAACATACGGGATTCGGTCGATACCGACTCGATCGTAGACATGCTCCGCTCTCCTTCAGGGGGCGCCGTCCCCGCACTTCAGAGGCCGGCCGGGATTATCACCAAGGCCTCGCAGTCTAACCAAGAGCGCACGCCCCGCGCAACGCGCCGCCTTGACGCAGCGCAATCCCCGGGCGTGCGGCGCCTCTGTGGCGCGGAACGTCCGGCAGCCCTGGCCCGAAATGCCGGCCGCGTTTACGGCGGTGATAAACTTGGACGTTCATTCCATGCGTCGGCACTTGTCGATCGACGAATCAGGGCTCGACCACGATTCATCGATCGACAATCCGACGTCCCGACACGCTCCGGTCATGACCACTCGTCCCCTCGCACCGATACCCCGGCTCCTGTTCATGAGCCGGTGGCTGCAGCTTCCGCTCTACCTCGGCCTCATCGTCGCCCAGGCCGTCTACGTCTGGTACTTCCTGATCGAGCTCACCCACCTGGTCGAATCGGCGTTCGGCAACCGAGACGCGCTGGACCTGATCCTGAAGAACATAACGCCGGTCGGCGCCGAGACCATCAAGGCCGCGCCGGAAACGATCGTGATGCTGGTCGTGCTGGGCTTGATCGACGTCGTGATGATCTCGAACCTCCTCATCATGGTCATCATCGGCGGCTACGAGACCTTCATCTCCCGCATGCGGCTCGAGGGCCATCCGGACCAGCCCGAGTGGCTGTCGCACGTGAACGCGTCGGTGCTGAAGGTGAAGCTCGCCACCGCGATCATCGGCATCTCGTCGATCCACCTGCTGAAGACGTTCATCAATGCGCAGTCCTATGAGCCGAAGGTGCTGATTGCCCAGACGGTGATCCACATCACTTTCCTGGTCTCCGCGCTGGCAATCGCCGCGGTGGATCGAATGATGCCGCAGGCGCGCCTCCATGCTGCGAAGGCAGCATCCGCCGAGGGCGACCGCCACTAGTTCCGGAGTCCCCATGGTCACGATCAGGCAGGAAGATCTGATCGCCAGCGTCGCCGACGCGCTGCAGTACATCTCGTACTACCATCCGCTGGACTACATCGAAGCGCTCGGCGAGGCGTACGAGGCCGAGCAATCCCCCGCCGCGAAGGACGCGATCGCGCAGATCCTCACCAACTCGCGGCTGTGCGCCGAAGGCCACCGGCCGATCTGCCAGGACACGGGGATCGTCGTCGCCTTCGTCCGGATCGGGATGAACGTCCGGTGGGAGGGCGCGACGATGTCGATCGCCGCGATGATCGACGAAGGCGTGCGCCGCGCGTACCTCGATCCGGACAACAAGCTTCGCGCGTCGATCGTCGCGGACCCTGCGGGCGCCCGGAAGAACACGAAGGACAACACGCCCGCCGTCGTCCACTACGAGATCGTTCCCGGCGACACGGTCGACGTCCGGGTCGCCGCCAAGGGTGGCGGCTCCGAGAACAAGTCGAAGTTCGTCATGCTGAACCCGTCGGATTCGATCGTCGACTGGGTGCTGAAGACCGTGCCCACGATGGGCGCGGGCTGGTGCCCGCCCGGCATGCTCGGGATCGGCATCGGGGGCACCGCCGAGAAGGCGATGCTGCTCGCCAAGGAAGCGCTGATGGAGCCGATCGACATGCACGCGCTCCTGCGCCGCGGACCGAGCAATGCGATCGAGGAACTGCGGGTCGAGCTCTACGACAAGGTCAACGCGCTCGGCATCGGCGCGCAGGGGCTGGGCGGCCTTTCGACCGTCCTCGACGTCAAGATCCTCGACTATCCGACGCACGCCGCGTCGAAGCCCGTGGCGATGATCCCCAATTGCGCGGCGACGCGCCACGTGCACTTCGCGCTCGACGGCTCGGGCATGGCGAAGCTCGAGCCGCCGGATCTTGCGCGGTGGCCCAACGTCCACTGGGCTCCGTCGGCGGCAGCGAAGCGCGTAGACCTCGACACGCTGACGCCGGCCGAAGTCGCGTCGTGGAAACCGGGCGAGACACTGCTCCTCTCCGGTCGCATGCTCACCGGCCGCGACGCTGCGCATCAGCGAATCGCCGATCTGCTCGCGAAGGGCGAGGCGTTGCCCTCGGGCGTCGATTTCCGGAACCGCGCGATCTACTACGTGGGCCCGGTCGATCCGGTGCGCGACGAAGTGGTGGGTCCCGCGGGCCCGACGACCGCCACGCGGATGGACAAGTACACCGAGATGATGCTCGCCAGGACCGGCCTCATCGCGATGATCGGCAAGGCGGAGCGCGGGCCCGTGGCAGTCGAGTCGATCCGAAAGCACCGCGCCGCTTACCTGATGGCGGTCGGCGGTGCCGCGTATCTCGTGGCCCGCGCAATCCGGAGCGCGAAGGTCGTCGCTTTCGGCGACCTCGGCATGGAGGCGATCTACGAATTCGAGGTGCGCGACATGCCGGTCACCGTTGCGGTCGACGCCAACGGAACGTCGGTGCACGAGACCGGTCCGCGCGAGTGGCGTAAGCGCATCGGGAAGATCCCCGTGGCGGGCTGAGCGGCGTGATGAAATTCCTCGGCAAGGATCGCACGCTCCTCGCAACGGATTCGACTTCGCCGCTCAATCTCCCGCCCCTCAAGATGGGGCTGCTGACCAAGCTCAACCTGCTGACGGTCGGGCTGATATTCCTGACCGCCATCGCGACGACCGGCTTCTACCTCTGGCAGCAGTGGCGCGACGAGGGCATCGAGCTCCGCGCGCGCGGCTCGACGGTGCTCGCGGTACTGACCGAGGTATCGGGTCGCGCGCTGGACGCTGGCGACCGCGCGCATCTCGATGCGGTTCTCGACAGCCTGACGTTCGGCGGCGACGTCGCCTACGTCGCGGTTCTGGATGCGCAGCGCAATCCGGTGACCGCTCGGCGTTTTTCCGAAACACTGCCGACCGGCGTACCGCCAGCGCTGGCCGCCGACGCGGCGTTGCCGCCGCCGGGCGCGACCATCGCCAGCGTGCGCAGGGACCGCGGGCACCGCTACCTCGAGCTGATCGGCGCGATCGAACGCCCGAAGGTGCTGCCGACCGCGGCGCCCGCGGTATCCACGGTCGACGGTGGTGGCCCCGATGCTTCGGCGTCGCCGCAACCGCGCGTCGGCACCGGGCCGATCGGCTACCTTCGCCTCGGCATGACCTTCGAGCGGCAGCAGCAGCAATTCCGCAAGTACGTGATCGGAGCACTCACCGTCGTCGCGCTGCTCATCGTGCTGACGATCGGCGCGACGTTTCTGCTGACCCGCGACCTCGTCGCACCGATGCGCCGGCTGATGCGCGCCGCGCGCGCGGTCGGTGCCGGCAAGCTCGATGTCTACGTGCCCGCGACGTCGACCGACGAGCTCGGCCTCCTCACGCACGCGTTCAACCACATGACGCAGCGGCTCGGGGAGTCCCAGTCGGAAGTTGCGAATTACCAGCGTACGCTGGAAGAGAAGGTGGCGCAGCGCACGCGGGAACTGGAGATCGCCACCGCGCATGCCTATAAGCTCGCGCAGCACGACATTCTCACCGGGCTGCCGAACCGGTCGCTGCTGAACCAGCGCTTGAAGCAGATCCTGGCACTGGCCCAGCGCAACGGCACGCACGTCGCGTGCCTCTTCCTCGACTTCGACCACTTCAAGCGGATCAACGACACGCTCGGCCACGACGCCGGCGACCAGTTGCTGCAGGCGGTTGCCCAACGCCTCACCGGCGCCGTTCGCGAATCCGACACCGTGGCGCGGCTCGGCGGCGACGAATTCGTGCTGATTCTGCCGGGGCTCGACCCGGCGCACGCCACATTCGAGACCATGACCGTGCTCGCGCGTGTGCGCGAATCGTTCCTGGCGCCGTTCCGTCTCGCCAACCAGACGCCGACCTTGACCTGCTCGATCGGGATCTCGATGTTCCCGCTCGACGCCAACGATCCGGTGACGCTGATCAAGCAGGCGGATACGGCGATGTATGCGGCGAAGGACGTCGGCCGCAACGCCTATCGCTTCTACACGGCCGACATGAACGCGCGGGTGCAGGCGCGGCTGCAGCTGGAAACCGACATGCGGCGCGGGCTGATGGACGACGAGTTCTTCCTCGTCTACCAGCCGCAGATCGAGATGCTGACCGGACGCGCCTGCGGTGTCGAAGCGCTGCTGCGCTGGCGCGACCCGGAGCGCGGCGTGATCGGTCCCTCGGAATTCATCCCCATCGCCGAGGAATCGGGAATGATCCAGGCACTCGGCGCGCGCGTGCTGCGCGACGCCTGCCGCCAGGTCGTCCAGTGGCACCGGCAGGGAATGATGCTGCGGCTGTCGGTGAACCTCTCGGTGCAGCAGTTGCAGCACGACGGCTGGCTCGCCGTCGTCGAGGAGGCGCTCGGCGCGAGCGGGCTGTCCGCGCATTACCTCGATCTGGAGATCACCGAAAGCGTGATCATTACCCATCCGGAGAAGGCAGTCGCGACACTGGTGAAGCTCAAGGAGCGCGGCGTTTCGATCACCGTCGACGATTTCGGCACGGGCTACTCGAGTCTCTCCTATCTCGCACGTTTGCCGATCCAGGCCGTGAAGATCGACCAGCGGTTCGTCCACGGTCTCGCGCAGAACCGCAACGACGAGGCGATCACGCAGGGGATCATCGCGCTGTCGCACTCGCTGGGCTTGCGCGTGATCGCCGAGGGCGTCGAGACCGCCACGCAGTTCGAGTTCCTCAAGGCCCATGGCTGCGAGGAGGCGCAAGGATACCTGATCGCTCGGCCGCTCGAGGGCAAGGACCTGCTTTCGTGGTGGAAGGTGCAGGAAGAGCAGGCGCGGCTGGTCAGCCGCCAGCCCGACATGTGGCAGCCGGAAGGCAGCAGCTGACTAAGGTGATCCGCGCGCCGCGGGGAAGCGCGTTCCCGGGAAGCGCGTTCCGTTACCGCGGCAACCGCAAATCCGCCGGCGTATCGACGTCGCGCAGAATGCCGGGATCATCGACGTCGATCCGCGCAAGGCTGTCGCGGTGCGCGGCGACGATCGATTTCGCTCCCTCGTCCCCGGTGAGCGCCGCCAGCGCCGAGTGGCAGACCCTCCCGAATCCGACCGGATGTCCGCGCTCACCGCGATGAAACGGCGCGGCGACCGGCGCACCCTCGGTCACGGCGGCCGCGACGCGCGCGATCGTTTCCGGCAAGACCCACGGCATGTCGGCGAGCGCGACGATCCAACCCGTCGCGTCCGGTGTCGACGAAACGCCGCACGCCAGGCTCGCGCCCATGCCGTCGTCCGCGTTGGCGCAGCGGACAATCCGCGCACCGGATGCACCCAATGCCGCGGCGAGCGCGATGTCGTCAGGTCGTACCACTGCGATCACCCGCGGCAGCGCCGCGAGCAAATTGCGGCACGCTGCCGTACCGACGCATTCGCCGTCGAGACTGCCTTGCGCCCCTGATTTCGACCCAGCGCCCGAGCGAGTGCCGCGCGGCGGCGCCCCGCTCGCCTCCGACCCCAATCGGGCGAGCAGCTTGTCCCCGCCGAAGCGCACGCCGCGGCCCGCCGCGAGGAGGATACCGATCACGCCCGGATTCGCAGCCGCGTTCATCGTGGGTCGGACATGCGCGGTTCGCGATCGCTTGCGACCTCAAGGCCCGAAGAACTCGCGCACCTTGTCGAACCAGCTCTTCTCGCGCGGATTGTGCTTGCCCGGATCCTCGGCGCTGATCGCCTCGAACTCGCGCAGCAGTTCCTTCTGCCGCGCGGTCAGCTTGACCGGCGTTTCGACCGCCACGTGACAGAAAGAGGTCGCCCGTGACCGAACCGCGCACCGGTCGGATGCCCTTGTTGCGAAGCCGGAACACCTGGCCCGTCTGCGTTTCCGGCGGGATCTTGATCTTGGCGTGGCCGTCGAGCGTCGGTATCTCGATCTCGCCGCCGAGTGCCGCGAGGGCGAAGCCGACCGGCATCTCGCAATGCAGGTCCGCCCCTTCGCGCTGGAAGACCGGGTGCGGCTTCAGGTTGACCACGACGTACAGATCGCCTGGCGGTCCGCCGTTCATCCCGGCCTCGCCTTCACCGGTGAGCCGGATCCGGTCGTCCTGGTCGACGCCCGCAGGTATCTTCACCGACAGCGTCTTGTGCTTCTTCACGCGCCCGGCGCCGTGGCAGATCGTGCAGGGATCGGGAATCACCTTGCCCGATCCGTGGCACGTCGGACAGGTCTGCTGGATCGAGAAGAACCCCTGCGACACCCGCACTTCGCCACGGCCATGACAGGTCGTGCACTGCTTCGGATGCGTCCCGGGCTTCGCGCCGCTGCCATGGCAGGTCTCGCAACCCTCCATGGTCGGGATCCGGATCTTCGCTTCGCTGCCGCGCGCGGCCTCCTCCAGCGAAAGCTCGAGGTTGTACCGCAGGTCCGCGCCGCGGTAGACGCCGTTGCCGCGTCCGCCACGCTGCGCGCCGAAGATCTCGCCGAAGATATCGCCGAACGCGTCGGCGAAGCCGCCGAAGCCTTCGGGCCCGCCGCCGAATCCGCGGGCGCCGCCGCCGAAGCCCGCCGAGGGATCGACGCCTGCGTGCCCGAACTGATCGTAGGCCGCGCGCTTCTTGGTGTCGGTGAGAACCTCGTAGGCCTCCTTCGACTCCTTGAATTTCTCCTCGGAACTCTTGTCGTCCGGGTTGCGATCCGGATGATGCTTCATCGCGAGCTTCCGGTAGGCCTTCTTGATGTCCTCCTCGGAAGCGTCACGGTTGACGCCCAGTACGGTGTAATAGTCGCGTTTGGCCATCAGTCACTTTCGCGCGGCTTGGTCCCAGCCATCTCGTCGACACCCGACGGCGACATCGATCTTGTCCCGACGACAAGCGGCCGGATCGAGCGGCGCCCGCCCCGATCCGGCCAATCAATGCGCCGCGATTTTCGCGCGGCGCGCCAGTCTTTCTCGCGCTAATCCTTCTTCACTTCCGTGAACTCGGCGTCCACGACCTTCTCTTCCTTCCTTCCACCCTCGCCGCCGGCCGCCGCAGCGCTCGCGGCTTCGGCCTGTTGCTGCGACTGAGCGTACATCACTTCGCCCAGCTTCTGTGCGGCCTTGCCGAGCGCCTCCGCTTTCGCCTGCAGCGCGTCCTTGCCGGCATCCTTTTCCTTGAGCAGGTCCTCGGCGTCCTTCACCGCCGCTTCGATCTTCGCCTTTTCGTCGGCGCCGACCTTGTCGCCGTACTCGCCCACGGACTTCTTCACACTGTGCACCAGCGCATCGAGCGCGTTGCGGGCCTGCACGACCTCGAGCTGCTTGCGGTCGTCGTCCGCATGCGACTCGGCGTCCTTCACCATCGCCTGGATCTCGGCCTCGGACAGTCCCGAGCTCGCCTTGATCTTGATCGTGTTCTCCTTGCCGGTCGCCTTGTCTTTCGCCGACACGTGCAGGATGCCGTTGGCGTCGATGTCGAAGGTGACCTCGATCTGCGGCATGCCGCGGGGCGAAGGCGGAATTCCTTCCAGGTTGAACTGACCGAGGCTCTTGTTGCCGGAGGCCACGTCACGCTCGCCCTGCAGCACGTGGATCGTCACCGCCGACTGATTGTCGTCGGCAGTCGAAAACACCTGCTGCGCCTTGGTCGGAATGGTCGTGTTCTTCTGGATGAGCTTGGTCATCACGCCGCCCAGCGTCTCGATGCCGAGCGAGAGCGGAGTCACGTCGAGCAGCAGCACGTCCTTGACGTCGCCCTTCAGCACGCCGCCCTGGATGGCCGCACCTACCGCGACCGCCTCGTCCGGGTTCACGTCCTTCCGTGGCTCCTTGCCGAAGAATTCCTTGACCTTTTCCTGGACCTTCGGCATGCGGGTCATGCCGCCGACGAGAATCACGTCGCCGATGTCGGACAGCTTCACGCCCGCATCCTTGATCGCGATCCGGCAGGGCTCGATCGTGCGTTCGATCAGGTCCTCGACCAGCGACTCGAACTTCGCCCGCGTGAGCTTCAGCGACAGGTGCCTCGGGCCGGACTGGTCGGCCGTGATGTACGGCAGGTTGACGTCGGTCTGCTGCGAGGAGGACAGCTCGATCTTCGCCTTCTCGGCGGCTTCCTTCAGCCGCTGCAGCGCGAGCACGTCGTTCTTGAGGTCGACTCCCTGCTCCTTCTTGAACTCGGTGACGATGTAGTCGATCACACGCTGGTCGAAGTCCTCGCCGCCGAGAAACGTGTCGCCGTTGGTCGACAGAACCTCGAACTGGTGCTCACCCTCGACTTCGGCGATCTCGATGATCGAGATGTCGAACGTGCCGCCGCCCAGGTCGTAGACCGCGATCTTGCGGTCGCCTTCCTTCTTGTCGAGGCCGAAGGCCAGCGCCGCAGCGGTCGGCTCGTTGATGATTCGCTTCACTTCCAGGCCCGCGATCCGGCCGGCATCCTTGGTCGCCTGGCGCTGCGAGTCGTTGAAATACGCCGGAACCGTGATGACGGCCTCGGTGACTTCCTCGCCGAGGTAGTCTTCGGCGGTCTTCTTCATCTTGCGCAGCACTTCCGCCGACACCTGCGACGGCGCGATCTTCTTGCCGCGGACCTCGACCCAGGCGTCACCGTTGTCGTGGCGCACGATCTTGTAGGGCATCAGGTTGATGTCCTTCTGCACCTCCTTTTCCTCGAAGCGACGGCCGATCAGGCGCTTCACGGCGAAGAGGGTGTTCTTCGCGTTCGTGACCGCCTGCCGCTTCGCGGAGGCGCCGCAGAGAATCTCGCCGTCGTCCTGGTAGGCGACGATCGAAGGGGTGGTGCGCGCGCCCTCCGAATTCTCGATCACCTTCGGCTGGCCCCCTTCCATGATGGCCACACAGCTGTTCGTGGTGCCCAAGTCGATGCCGATGATCTTGCCCATGTTCGTTTCCTTCCGGGGTTCTCGTTGCTGCGTTTCGTTCACCGCAAAGGCGCCTCAAGGCGCGCCGGGTTTGCTCCGAATAGCCTTGCGTGCCGTGCGTCTTCGCGGTCGGGTCATAGCGCTAGATGCTGGCGACATGGCTGGATTCAAGCGACGTCTGGTCTCTCACCGTCTTCCTTCGCCTTCGCCACCGCCACCAGCGCGGGCCGCAATATGCGGTCGTGCAGCCGGTAGCCCTTCTGGAATACCTGAGCGACGGTATTGGCAGGCTGACCGCTTTCGACGGTAGTCATCGCCTGGTGCTGGTGGGGATCGAACCTCTGGCCGGCCGGATCGACCTCGGTGATCTCGGCCTTGTCGAACGCGGCGGCGAGTTGCTTCAGCGTCAGCTCCACGCCGGCCCGTAACGCGTCCGGCGCCGCATTGCCCGCGGCCAGCGTCGATTCGAGCGCATCCTTGACCGGCAACAGGTCCTCGGCAAACCGCTCGATCGCGTACTTGTGGGCTCGCGCAAGGTCGTTCGCGGCCTGCTTGCGAACATTCTCGATGTCCGCGCGGGCGCGGAGCCACGCATCCTTGAGCTCGGCTGCCTCGTCCTCGGCGCGCTTGAGCAATGCGCCGATGTCCGGCGCCGGATCGGCGGGTTTCGGCTCGGCAACGATGTCCGGTCCTTGCGACGCGCCCACGATGGGCGGCGTCGCAGGGGCCGCAGTTGTGGCCGGTTCGGGTCGGTCCTGGATGGTCATCAAGGCTCCTACGGGTCCGTTTTCGGGATCTTTTCGGGGTCGTTCGGACACCCGTAGGCAGAGTGGGGGCGTTCACCGGCATTTCAACCCGCCGCCGGACGATCGCCGGGGCGGTGGCTGCGGCCGATCGCAGACTACCGGCTCGCGCCAAGCGCCTTGGCGCGTGCGAGCGTCATTTCGGCCGCCGTCGGATCCGGCGGCGCCACCAGCCACCCCTGCAGATGCCGGTACACGATGTCGGTCAGCGCCGCCATCCAGAGAGGCTGCTCGTTAAGGCAAGGTATGGCATGGAACTCGGCTCCGCCGGCGCCGAGAAACGCCTGCTTCCCCTCGATCCCGATCTCTTCGAGCGTCTCGAGACAGTCGGCGACGAAACCGGGGCAGACCACGTCGACCCGTCGCACCCCGTCCCTGGCCAGCGCGAGGAGCGTGTCGCGGGTGTAGGGTTCGAGCCATCGCGCCCGTCCGAAGCGCGACTGGAAGGTCACCGCGTAATCCTTGGGCCCGAGTCCGAGCTCGGTGGCGAGCAGGCGTCCCGTCTTGTGGCAATGGCAATGGTAGGGGTCGCCCAGGTCGAGCGAGCGCCGCGGCAGGCCGTGAAAGCTCATCAGCAGCGTATTCGGCCGGCCGTTGCGCATCCAGTAGTCGTTCACCCCTTGCGCCAGCGCCTTGATGTAGCCGGGGTCGTCGTGAAACGAGTCGATCGTGCGCAGGCCCGGCACGCGCCGCATCCGCCGCGCCCGCGAGTACACGGCGTCCATGACCGACGCGGTCGCACTGGCGGAATACTGCGGAAACAGCGGGACGACCAGGACGCGGTCGCAGCCGGCCGCCCGAAGCCGGTCCATCGCCCCGTTGAGCCGGGGGTTGCCGTAACGCATCCCGAGCTCGACCGCCACGAGTTCGGCAGCGAAACCTGCATCCTTCACGCGCTGACCGAGATACCCGGTCAGGAGCGTCTTCTGCTTCACGCTGTGCGCGAGCAGCGGTGAGCCGTCGTTGCTCCAGATCATCGCGTATTTCTTCGCCGATTGCGCCGGGCGCGTCCGCAGGATCACGCCATGGAGAATGACGCTCCACGCGACACGCGGAATCTCGACGACGCGCGGATCGGAAAGGAACTCCGCGAGATAGCGGCGCACCGCTGCCGCCGTGGGCGCGTCGGGCGTTCCAAGGTTGGCCAGCAGGACACCGACCTTCGAGGGCCGGTCGTGCTCGAACGGCGGCTCGGGCAGGATTGCGTTCACTGGAAGATCTACGCCGCGTGCTTGGCGCGCCAGTCGGCCAGCGACTTCGCCGCCGTTCGACGCATCGCCTGCTGGACCGGCGGCAGCCACCCCAGCAGGGTACCCTTCGCGCCGAGCGCCTGCCCGAGCCAGCGCCACAGGTCGAAGCGATCCACGTGCCGGACGATGAGCCCGTCGCGGAAGGTAAAGGTGGCGTCGATCTCGTTCACCACCTTGCGACCGGTCGCGGAGTACGTGTACGTCGCGACCCAGTGCGCGCGGCCTGTCGTGGCGTCGGCGTCGATGCCCGATACCGCGACGGACAAGTCCCTGCCGCGTGCGCAGAGCATCCGCCACATCGCCGCGACCCCTGCAGCATCGAGTTGCGGAAATGCCGGGTCGGAGAACGTCGCATCGGGCGCGTAGCAAGCGGCCATCGCGTCGGCATCGCGGCGGGCGAGCGCACCGTAGAGGCGGCCGATGAGCGCTGCATTCGGATGCGTCGCCACCGGCATCAATCGTTCAGTTGAAGGGTCAGCGCGTTCGACAGCAGCTTCGCCGTGATGTCGACGATCGGAATCACGCGCTCGTAGGCCATCCGTGTCGGGCCGATCACGCCGAGCGTTCCGATCACCCGACCATCGAGCTCGTAAGTTGCGGTGACGACGCTGCACTCGTCGAGCGGCACGAGCCCCGATTCGCCGCCGATGTAGATCTGCACGCCCTGAGCCCGCTGCGAGACATCGAGCAGATGCAGGAGCGAGGTCTTCTGCTCGAAGAGCTCGAACAGGCGCCGCAGGCGCTCCATGTTCGCGGTGAGGTCGGACGCGGACAGCAGGTTCTTCTCCCCGCTGACCACCAGCGCCTCGCCCTCGTGCAGCGCGGCGCCGCCCAGCTCGACGGCGGCCGTCATCAGCCCCACGATGTCCTCGCGCAACGACTTGAGCTCCTCCGCGAGGAGCGAGCGCAGCGCGCCGAACGGCTGGCCGGCGTAATGCTCGTTGAAGAAGTTCGTCGCCTCGATCAGCTGCGTGTGCGAGTACGACCGGTCGGTGTGCAGGATCCGGTTCTGCACGTTTCCCTCCGGCGTCACGATGATGAGCAGCACGCGCCGCTCGGACAGACGCAGAAACTCGAGGTGCCGGAAGCTGGGCTCCCGCCGCTTGGGTGTGGCGATGACGCCGGCGAAATGCGTCAGCTGCGAGAGCAGCGTCACGGCTGCATTGACGAGCTGTTGCGGCTGGTCGGCCGTCAACTCGCCTTCGAGCCGGTGGATCTCGACCTGCTCCAACGGCTTGACGACCATCAGGCTGTCGACGAAGAAGCGATACCCCTTGGGCGTCGGTATCCGTCCGGCCGACGTGTGGGGGCTCGCGATGTACCCCAGCTCCTCGAGGTCCGCCATCACGTTACGGATGGTCGCGGGTGAGAGCTCGAGTCCGGACTGTTTGGAAAGCACGCGCGAACCGACCGGCTGACCCTCGACGATATAGCGCTCGACGAGGGTCTTGAGCAGGCGCTGGGCACGTTGGTCGAGCATGGGAACTATTCTACAGACGCCGCGGCAGCGCCTGTGCTTTAATCGCGGCGATGTCGGCTCCCGCCCGTTCCTCCGCCGCCGCCCGGTTCCGCCGCGTGGCACTCGTCGGCCGTTACGCAAGTCCCGGCATCGCCGAACCGTTGTCGCGACTGGCCGCGTTCCTCGCCGCACGCGGCCATGAAGTCGTGCTGGAAGCCGAAACGGCGCAATTCACACCGTTGTCGGGCTACCCGTCGGCCGCGGCCGATGCGCTGGGTGCACGCGTCGACGTCGCGATCGTCGTCGGTGGCGACGGCACGATGCTCGCCATCGCCCGGCGCCTCGCTCCCTACGATGTGCCGCTGATCGGAATCAATCAGGGCCGCCTCGGCTTTCTCACCGACATCCCGATCGCCCGCATGGAGGCGACGCTCGCCGAAATGCTGGCCGGCCGCTACCTCGAGGAACGGCGTACGCTGCTCGCGGCCGAAGTCGAGCGCCTGGATGGCTCCCGCGACGGCGCCCTTGCGTTGAACGACATCGTCCTCAATCGCGGCGGCGGCGGCACGATGATCGAGTGCGCGGTCGAGATCGATGGGCGTTTCGTCTATGCGATGCGCGCCGACGGCGTGATCGTGGCAACGCCGACCGGTTCGACCGCGTACGCGCTGTCGGCCGGCGGGCCTATCCTCGATCCGCAGGTGCCGGCATTCGCCCTGGTGCCGGTCGCGCCGCATGCGCTCACCTACCGGCCGATCGCGGTGGCCGATTCGGCGCGAATTGCGATCAGCGTCGAGCGCGGGCGCGATGCCGCACTGCACTGCGACGGGCAGGCGCATTTCCCGCTGGCGGAAGGCGAGCGTGTCGTCGTCGCGCGCGCGGCGCATTCGGCGCGCTTTCTCCATCCGGAAGGCCACGACTACTTCACGATGCTGCGCGAGAAGCTGCACTGGAGCGAGACGCCGGAGCGCCTCGGGAAGCGGGCCACGACCGGAGATTCCTGACGCCGCGTCGCGTACCGTCGTCGAAGGCGCGCGGTCGGATCCGCTCCACCCGTCCCCATGCTCCGGTTCCTGTCGATCCGCAACTTTGTCGTCGTCGAGTCTCTCGATCTCGAGCTCGACGGCGGGCTCTCGGTCCTGACCGGCGAGACTGGCGCCGGCAAGTCGATCCTGCTCGACGCACTCGGATTGCTGCTCGGCGATCGGTTCGAATTGCGGCAGCTGCGTGCCGGCGCCGATCGTGCCGAGCTCGCGGCAACGTTCGACGTGGCCGAGCGACCCGGCGCCGCTGGATGGCTGGCGGAGCAAGGTCTCGATGCCGGCGACGGCACGATGCTCCTGCGCCGTACGCTCGACGCGCAGGGCAGGAGCCGCGCCTGGATCAACGGTCATTCGGCAACGCTCGCCCAACTGGGGGAGATTGGCGGCATGCTGGTCGACCTGCACGGCCAGCACGCACATCAGTCGCTCACGAGCGTCGAGTCACAGCGCGCGCTGCTCGACGGATTCGGCGGGTTCACGGCGCTGACCCGCGAGACGGGCACGGCGTGGCGTGCGTGGCGTGCGGCCGTCGACAAGCGCGACGCCGCCGCGCAGGTCGCCATGGCTTCGGCCGCGGAACGCGAGGTCCTCGCGGACCGCCGGCGCGAGCTGGCGGCACTCGCCGTTTCCGCCGACGAATGGACGTCGCTCGCCCAGTCGCAGTCGCGGCTCGCGCACGCCGCTGCCCTGATCGAAGCCGCCTCGGCGGGAGAGAACGCCCTGTCGGGGGACGACCATGCGATCGCATGTCGGCTCCGCGATGTCGTGGCGAAACTCGAAGCCAATGCGGCGCACGACCCGGCACTCGCCGAGATCGTCGATCTCCTCGAGCCCGCGCGCATCCAGATCGACGAAGCCGCGCGCGCACTGCGCAGTTACCGCCAGAAGCTCGATCTCGACCCCGCCGATCTTGCGCGCGTCGAGCAACGCCTGTCGGCGATCCACGACGTCGCGCGCAAGCACCGCACCCGGCCCGAGGCACTGCCCGAACTGCTCGCCGCAACCGAAGCCCGGCTCGCGATGCTTGCCGAATCCGCAGACGGTGCGGCGCTGGCGAGGCGCGCCGCAGATGCCGAAGCGGCGTACGACGCGCTTGCGCACCAGTTATCCGCAAAGCGCGAGTTCGCGGCGCACGAGCTCGAGGAGCGGGTAACGGCAGCGATGCAGGAGCTCGCGATGGCCGACGGCCGGCTCGAGATCGCGCTGGAGCGCCTGGCCGCGCCGGCGAGCCATGGCCGGGAGCAGGTCGAGTTCCGCGTCGCCAGCCATCCGAAGCAGCCGCTCGGGCCGTTGGCGCGGGTCGCGTCGGGCGGCGAGCTGTCGCGGATCGCGCTCGCGATCCAGGTCGTGACGAGCGAAGTCGGAGAGGTTCCCACCCTGATCTTCGACGAAGTCGATGCCGGCATCGGCGGCACGGTTGCCGCCACGGTCGGCCGACTCCTGCAGTCGCTCGGCGAGCGCCGGCAGGTGCTTTGCGTGACACACCTGCCGCAGGTCGCGGCCTTCGCCGACACGCATTTCCGCGTGACCAAGGACGGCGATGCATACGGCGTGTGCGCGAAAGTCGAGGCCCTGACCGGCCCTGCCCGGGTCGAGGAGCTCGCCCGCATGCTGTCAGGCAAAGCGATCACGGCGAAGACCCGCGCTCATGCGAAGGAACTCCTGGAGGAGCACCGGCGCACGGCGCATCGATCAGGGTGAACAGTTCTTCACGTGTGCGTGCTCCCGCCGCGGCGGGTGCCGATCGACGGCCGAACGAAATCGGCGCAGCCAACGGCCTGCGCAGCGATCGGACCAGAGCTACTTCGCGGACTTCAGGGTTCTCGCCGAGCGCGCGAAATTCGCCGGACGCAGCGTGCCCTTGACGGCAGTCTTCATCTTCGCCGGCTTGGCCGCCGCCCTGGCAACCGGCAGCGAACCTCCGGTCTCGAGCCAGTAGCGCACCCGCTCCGCGTCGCCCAGGCGCGTGTACTTGCCCGCCGAATCGAGCAGCACGATGACGAACGGCCTGCTCGCAATCGTCGCCAGCATCACGAGACACTTGCCGGCCTCGCGGATGTAGCCGGTCTTCGACAGCAGGATGTCCCATCCGGAGCTCGCGACCAGCCGGTTCGTGTTGTTGAAGCCTAGCAACTGGCCGGTCGGCTGGACCTCGACGTAGTGGCTCGGCGTCGTGCTGAAATCGCGGATCAGCGGGTACTCCGCCGCGGCGCTGACCAGTCGTGCGAGGTCACTCGCGGTGGACACATTGCGTGCGGACAGTCCGGTCGGGTCCTCATATCGCGTCCGCGTCATGCCGAGCGCGCGCGCCTTCGCGTTCATTGCCGCGACGAAAGCATCGGTGCCCCCGGGGTAATTGCGCGCCAGGCTCGCCGCCGCGCGGTTCTCCGAGGCCATCAGCGCAAGCCGCAGCATCTCGCGCCGCGGCAATTCCGCGCCCATTCGCAGACGCGACCGCGTCCCCTTCAGGTAGTCGAAGTCGTCGGTGTCGATCGCGATCGGCTCGTCGAGCGACAGGCCCGCGTCGAGCGTCACGATCGCCGTCATCAGCTTGGTCAGCGACGCGATCGGCGTAACCTCGTTGGCAGCCTTGGCGTAGACCGGCTCGTTGGCCGATGCGTCGAGGACAAGCACGTTGGCCGAAGCGAGCTTCAGCTTGTTGGGGTCGTGCTCGGTCGGTGCCTGCGCCGCCGCCGCCGCGGATACGAAGGCTATTACGCCAGAAAAAACAAATATGAAGCGTCGCTTTATCAAGTCGGACCTCAAGTTTGGCGTTTATAGCACAGCGATTTCGCGGCGCCAATACCTGGACGACGCCACGTATTCTTGCCAGGAAACCGCAGTTCCCCCTTGTCCGCCACATACCTGTCCACCACAGGTACCGGATCGTCGCCCACATACATGTCGACCACCGACGGGATCGGCAACCGTCCGCCGCGCCGTTGTTTACCACAAGCAAGGTTCGTACCGCGACCTTCCGCCGACTGATCGGCGCTCCAGCGTCGCGCCCGGGAAGGATCGCGATGCCTACGGGGGAACCGGCGTTTCGGAGTCGCTCGCCCCGGTGATCGCCACGCCGGACAGGAGTGCGCCGACCTCCGTCGCCGGGGAGAGCGACCGGACGGGAGCCGAGTCGCGGGCTCCTTCCTCGCCAGCCTCCGTCTGCTGCAGTTGCCACATCCGGGCGTAAACGCCATCCGCCGCAAGCAATGCTGCATGGGTCCCCCGCTCGACGATCCGGCCGCGGTCCAGAACCAGGATTTCGTCGGCATCGACGATCGTCGACAGCCGGTGGGCGATGGTGAGCGTGGTGCGATCCTGCGCGATGCGCCTTAATTCTGCCTGGATCGCCTTCTCCGATTTCGAGTCGAGTGCGGACGTCGCTTCGTCGAAGATCAGGATACGCGGCCCCTTCAGCACCGCCCGCGCGATCGCGACACGCTGCTTCTCGCCGCCGGAGAGCTTGAGCCCACGCTCGCCCACTGCCGTCGCGTAGCCCTCGGGCGTGCTCGCGATGAAATCGTGGATCTGCGCGAGTTCGGCGGCCGCGACGATCTCGTCGTGCGTCGTCCCGGGACGACCGTAGCCGATGTTGTACTCGATCGAATCGTTGAACAGCACGGTATCCTGCGGGACGATGCCGATCGCCGCGCGAAGGCTATCCTGACGCACCGCGCGGATGTCTTGCCCATTGACCGTGATCCGCCCGCCGGTCACGTCGTAGAAGCGGAACAGAAGGCGCGAGAGCGTGCTCTTGCCGGCGCCCGACGGCCCGACGACCGCCACGGTCTTGCCCGCCGGGATCGTGAAGCTCACGTCGAACAGGATCTGCCGGTTCGCTTCGTAGCCGAAATCCACGTGCTCGAAACGGACTTCGCCCGCGCCGACCGCGAGCGGCGGCGCTCCCGGCGCGTCGGACACCTCGGTGTGCTCGCCCGCGAGCGCGAACATCCGTTCCATGTCGGCGAGCGCCTGCTTGATCTCGCGGTAGAGCACACCCAGGAAGTTCAACGGGATGTAGATCTGGATCATGAACGCGTTGACGAGCACCAGGTCGCCGATCGTCATCGTTCCGGCAACCACGCCCGCAGTCGCGCGCCACATGATCAGCGTCACCGCGATCGCGATGATCGCGCTCTGCGTCACGTTCAGGAGCGACAGCGATGTCTGGCTCTTCACCGCCGCCTTCTCCCAGCGCTGCAGGCTCTCGTCGTAGCGGCGCGCCTCGAACTCCTCGTTGCCGAAGTACTTGACCGTCTCGTAGTTGAGCAGGCTGTCGATCGCACGCGTATTCGCCTTCGAATCGAGCTCGTTCATCTGGCGGCGGAAGTTGGTCCGCCACTCGGTGATCACCACGGTCAGCAGGATGTACAGGGCGAGCGCGGTCAGCGTGATCGCGATGAACGTCCAGTCGTAGCGGACGACGAGGATTGCCGACACGAGCCCGATCTCCACCAGCGTCGGCAGGATCGAGAACAGCGTGAAGTTGATGAGTGTCGAGATCCCGCGCGTGCCGCGCTCGACGTCGCGGGTGAGGCCGCCGGTCTGGCGCGCGAGATGGAAGCGCAACGACAGCGCGTGCAGGTGGCGGAACACCTCCAGCGCGATCGTGCGCACCGCCCGCTGCGTGGCCTTCGCGAACAGGAACTCGCGCAGTTCGGTGAACGCGGTTGTCGACAGGCGCAGCAGGCCGTAGGCGGCGATCAGCGCGAGCGGCACCGCGAGAACGGCCGTCTTCGTGTCCAGCGAATCGACGATCGCCTTCAACAACACCGGCACGCCGACATTGGCGAGCTTCGCAGCGACGAGCGCGCCGAGTGCCGCGATGACGCGGCCCCTGTACGCCAGCAGATAGGGAAGGAGCCTGCGGATCACGCGCCAGTCGGCGCCGCGCGCCGGACCCGGGAGTGGCAACGACGAGGACGAGTGGCGGCGCATCATGCCGACCGCGCCCGGCCCTGCAGGCGCTTCCAGCGCGGGCCGCGGAACCACTCGTTGCCGCCGTAGCCGAGCAGTCCCATTCCCACGCGCACGATGCCGTACGCGGTCCACACCAGCGCCTTGTACACGCGCGGGCGCAGCGCCCAGTGCTGCGGGCCGACACGCCGCGCGCCGTGTTCGATCATCCGCTGCAACTCGTCGCGCAGCTGCTCCGAGAAATAGGGATCGCGGACGAACACGTTGGCCTCGCGCGCCATCAGCAGGCTGTAGGGGTCGATGTTCGATGATCCCACGGTCGCCCAGTGACCGTCGACGACCGCAACCTTCGCGTGCAGGAACGACTGGTGATATTCCTGGATCACGATGCCCGCGGTCAGCAGCTGACCGTAGAGTGCCCGGGTCGCATAGTGGAGCAGCCGATACTCGACCCGGCCCTGCAGGAGCACCGTCACCTTGACGCCACGGCGGGCGGCGGCGATCAGCGCGCGGCGGAAGCGGATTCCTGGAAAGAAGTAGGAGCTCGCGAGCAGGATCTCGTGCTTTGCCGTACGGATCGCCGCGAGGTATGCGAATTCGATGT
Organism: uncultured beta proteobacterium; assembly: GCA_963809965.1. Lineage (GTDB taxonomy): Bacteria > Pseudomonadota > Gammaproteobacteria > Burkholderiales > Casimicrobiaceae > CAIWHR01. Next base: position 4,003 of record CAWELU010000056.1, on the reverse strand, counting down.
CGCGGCGATGGCGCAGGTTGTCGCGGATCACGAACTTGGCGGCTTGCGCCCCCGCGCGCACTCCCCGCCTGGGCGACGGAAAGAGCGGGACCTCGCTCTTCTTGAACTGCACGAGCTCGTTGATGGCCCACACCCGCTGCATGGTCCGGACGATCGGCGACAACAAGGGACCCTCGACGCGAACCGCGAAATCCACGCGCGGCGGCTTCTGACCCGGGGTGTTGACGTCGTCGATGACGTTGATGCCGCCGACGAAGGCAATCCGGCCGTCGACGTGACAGAGCTTCCGGTGCAAGCGCCGCAGCCGATGCGACCGGAATTGCCACGGGGCGACCTCGGGCCGGTACTTGAGCAGCGTGACCCGGCCCCGCTCGAGCTCACGCTCGATCGAGCGCGTCAGGTAGTGTTTGGCGCCCCACCCGTCCACCATCACGCGCACGACGACGCCCCGCGATGCCGCGCGGACCAGCGCCGCGGTGACGATGCGTCCCACGTCGTCGTCGGCGTAGATGTAGGTTTCGATCCACACCTCGCGCTCGGCGCGATCGATCGCGACCACCAGCGCCGGAAAATACTCGCCCCCGCTCCGCAGCAACGTCACGCGGTTGCCCGCCAGGAACGGGCTCATTTCTGCTTCTTCGCGGTGTCGAACGTGGCGGCCAGTGCCGCGTGATCGGACAGCCGTGCCGCGGGGAACGCGTAATGGACACGCGCATCGACGATGTCGAGACCGCGGGCATAGATGCGGTCCAGTCGGAAGACCGGCAGCAGCGAGGGAAACGTGCGCGCCGGCCGGCCGCGGAACGTCTGAAAGACTTCGACGACGCCGAGCTCGTCGATGAGCGTCCGGTTCGCCTTGTGCCGCCAATCGTTGAAATCCCCCGCGATCACGAGTGGAGCGTCCTTCGGCACCGTCGCACGGATGCGCTCGCACAGCGCGTGCACCTGCCATTTCCTGCCGCGCTCGAACAAGCCGAGATGGACATTGAGACAATGCAGCGTCGGGCGGCGCGCCCCCAGCTTGATCGTGCAATGGAGCAGGCCTCGGCTCTCGAACGCGTGCGCCGAAATGTCCTGGTTCTCCTGCTCCACGATCGGAAACCGCGACAGCACCGCGTTGCCGTGGTGCCCGTGCCGGTAGATGGCGGTTCGGCCGTAGGCGACCTCGTTCCAGACCTTGTCGGCGATGAAGTCGTGCTGCGCCTTGACCGGCCAGTCGCGGTGCCTCGCCGCGTGCCGCTCGTGCACACCGACCACCTCCTGCAGGAACAGGATGTCGACGGAGAGCCCGTGCAGCCGCTCGCGCAGCTCGTGGATCACCATCCGCCGGTTGAGCTGCGAGAAGCCCTTGTGGATGTTGTAAGTCGCGACGGTGAAGCGCATGGATCGGGCAAGTGTAACGGGGTCAGGTACTTTATCCGCACTGCGGGTCTTGCGCGATGGGCGGCTTCACCGCGATTTCTTATAGGTGCCCATCAACGTCGCATGCGCGAGCACGTGTCCATGCATGGCCTTCTCGAGCGCGGCCTTGTCCACTCGGACGAGCTTGGACAGCGTCGTGTCGAGCGCGTAGAGCTTGAAGAAATAGCGGTGCCGCCCGATCGGCGGGCATGGCCCGCCGTAGGCGGTGCGGCCGAAGTCGTTGACGCCTTCCCGCGTTCCGGCGGGAAGCGCCGCCGGCTTGGCGCCCTCGGCGAGACCGGTCGACGTCGCCGGCATGTCGTAGAGGACCCAGTGCACCCAGGTCATCTTCGGCGCCGCCGGATCCGGCGCGTCCGGATCGTCGACGATGAGCGCGAGGCTCTTCGTCCCGGGCGGAACGCCTTGCCATGCAAGCGGTGGCGAGATGTCCTTCCCCTCGCAGGTGTAGAGCGTCGGAATCGCGCCGTTCGGCGCGAATGCGGTCGAGCTGATCGTGAACGCCATGGTCGTGCCCTCCTGTGCGAACGTCATCGGAGCGCCGCCCGGCAGCAGCGCGAACGTGGCCCACGCCGATGCGATTCTCAGCAACGCGCGGCGCCGTCCTTCCGGAATCATCCGTCCCTCCGAATCACCTCAATGCTCCCCGATCGCAACGCCCTTGCGCGCTTCCTCGCGTCGCAGCAGCCGCTTGACTTCGGCGAGCCCTCGCGTGTTGAGCACGTCGCCCTTCTCGAGCCAGCCGCGGCGCGCCTGGCCGATCCCGAATTTGAGGTTGTCGAATTCCAGCACGCTGTGCGCGTCCGAATTCACGCTCACGAGCACGCCCTCGTCCTTCGCCATCCGGCAGTGCATGTCGATGAGGTCGAGCCGCTCGGGATGCGCGTTGAGCTCGAGGTGGCAGCCGCGGGCCTTCGCCTTGCGGATGATCTTCAGCATGTCGACGTCGTAGGGCTCGCGCCGGTCGATCAGCCGCCCGAGCGGATGCGCGAGCAGCGTGACGCAGCGGATGATCGAGCGCGCGCAGGATGCGCTCGGTCTGCCGCTCGCGCGACAGGTCGAACCGGCTGTGCACGGCGGCGATCACGACGTCGAGCCCCGCCAGCACCGCGTCGGGCAGATCGAGCGTGCCGTCGTCGAGGATGTCGACCTCGATGCCCGTCAGCAGCGTGAAGCCTTGAGCCCTGCCGCGGCGCGGGCGATCTCGTCGCATCTGCTTGCGCAAGCCGCTCCGGATCGAGCCCGCGCGCGACGGTGAGCCGCCGCGAGTGATCGGTGATCGCGAGATACGCGAGGCCCCGCGCGGCGGCCGCTGCGCCATTTCGCGCACGGTGTGGTGGCCGTCGGTCCAGTTGGTGTGCGCGTGCAGATCGCCCCGCAGATCGGCGAGCTCGACCAGCTGCGGCAGCTTCCCGCCGCGCGCCGCCTCGATCTCGCCGCGGTCCTCGCGCAGCTCGGGCGGGATCCAGGGCAGTCCGACCGCCGCGAAGACCGATTCCTCGGTGTCCCCGGCGATCCGGCGCTCGCCGCGGAAGACGCCGTACTCGTTGATCTTCAGGCCGCGCTCCTGCGCGAGCCGCCGGAGCGCGATGTTGTGCGCCTTCGAGCCGGTGAAGTAGTGCAGCGCCGCGCCGTAGCTCTCCGGCGGCACGACGCGCAGGTCGACCTGGAGGCCCGACTTCAGCAGCACGCTCGAGCGCGTGGCGCCGCTGCGACAGCACTTCCTTCACCTCCGCGTATGCGACGAAGCGCGCATGCACGGCGCTCGCGCGCGGCAGCCGTCACCAGGATGTCGACGTCGCCGACCGTCTCGCGCATGCGTCGGAGGCTGCCCGCGACGACGCAGTCGCGCACTCCGGGCGTCTTGCGCAGGTATTCGACGAGCGCATCGGCGTACTGCGCGGCGACCGCGAGCTTGAAGCGCCGCGCCTTCGAGAGATGCGCCCGGCCGCCTGCAGGATGTTCGTCTCGGTCTTCTCGCCGAAGCCGGGCAGCTCGCGGATGCGCCCCTCGCGCGCCGCCTTGTAGAGCTGCGGCAGCGTCTGCACGTCGAGCTCGTGATAGAGCGCTCTTCACGCGCTTCGGGCCGATGCCGGGAATGCGCAGCAGCTCGGTGATCGCGGGCGGCAGCGTCCGGCGCAGCCGGTCGAGCGCGCGCAGTGGCCGGTGGTGGCGATCTCGTGGATCTTGCCGGCGAGATCCTCGCCGATGCCCGGCAGCTTGGGCAGCGTCCCGCCCGTCGGCCGATCGTCGCCGCGATGTCGAGCTGCAGCTCGCCGACGACTCGCGCCGCATTGCGATACGCGCGCACGCGAAACGGGTTCGCGTCGCCGATCTCGAGGAGATCGGCGATCTCCTCGAACATCCCGCGCGATGTCGGCGTTGTGGACGGGCATGGCCCGAGGTTCAAGGATCGGCGCGCCGCGGGATTGGCCTCGGCTCCCACGCGCCGTTTCCCATTCTGCGCGCAATCGCGGCATTTTTCCCGCAGGCGGGCCCATGGCCGGCGCGTGAATAGTTCGTCTTGTCGTGCAGGCATTCCCGCACGAGGTCTGCGACTGCCTTCGCCAAGTCACCCCGGATG
>CAWELU010000055.1:0-97792 GCA_963809965.1 uncultured beta proteobacterium | reverse complement strand
TCCCGCGCCGCTCGAGATGTTCGAAACCGTCATCAACCTCAAACCCGAGTCGGAGTGGCGGCCGGGAATGACCACCGACAAGCTCATTGCCGAGCTGGACAAGGCGGTCCAGATCCCCGGCATCTCGAACGCCTGGACCATGCCGATCAAGGCTCGGATCGACATGCTGTCGACCGGCATCCGCACGCCGATCGGCATCAAGGTCTTTGGCAAGGACTTAGACGAGATGGAACGGCTGGCCAAGGAGATCGAGGCCGTCGTCAAACAGGTGCCGGGGACCACCAGCGCCTTCGCCGAACGGATCACCGGCGGGTTCTATCTCAACATCGAGCCGGATCGCTCGGCGCTGGCGCGTTACGGGCTCGCGATCGGCGACCTGCAGGATGTCATCGCGACGGCATTGGGCGGCGAGATGGTGACTACGACCGTCGAAGGCCGCGAGCGTTTCGGTGTAACGGTGCGCTACCCGCGGGAATTGCGGTCCGATCCGCAACAGATCTCCAGTTCCGTTCTGGTTCCCACGATGGACGGCGCGATGATTCCGCTCGGGCAGCTGGCCAGGGTCGAAGTGGCCAAGGGCTCCCCAGGGATCCGCACGGAGAACGCGTTGCTCTCGGCCTACATTTACATCGACATCCGCGACCGCGACATAGGCTCGTACGTAGCGGAGGCCCGCAAGGCGGTTTCCGACAACGTCAAGTTCCCACCCGGCTATTACGCGACCTGGAGCGGCCAGTTCGAGTACATGGAGCGCGCCGCCGAGAAGCTGAAGGTCGTCGTTCCCGTGACCCTGCTCCTGATCTTCCTGCTGCTGTACCTCAACTTCCGGCGCCTCACCGAGACGCTGATCGTCATGCTGTCGGTGCCCTTCGCGCTGGTGGGCGGCATCTGGTACATGTGGTTCCTCGGCTACAACCTTTCGGTCGCGGTCGCCGTTGGCTTCATCGCCCTGGCCGGTGTCGCGGCCGAGACCGGCGTCGTCATGCTGATCTATCTCGATCAAGCGTGGCAGGAGATCCAGGCCGAGCGCGCGGCGGAGGGAAAGTCCGCCACCGCGGCCGACCTCTACAATGCCGTCATGGAAGGCGCGGTCGAGCGCGTGCGCCCGAAGATGATGACCGTCGTCGCCATCATGGCGGGCCTGCTGCCGATCATGTGGGGCACGGGCACCGGCTCCGAGGTGATGAGCCGGATCGCAGCGCCGATGGTCGGCGGGATGATTTCATCCACGATCCTGACGCTGGCCGTGATTCCCGCAATCTACGCGCTGGTCAAGGAATGGCCCTTGCGTCGCAGCACTGGCAAAGCAGCGCGCGCGACGGCGACCGCGGGTGTGCGGACCGAAGTTGCACAGATGTAATCAGCGGGCCATCGGTCTGACAGTGCTCTGTCTGCAGAACGCGATCGACGCGCAAATCACCCATCCGATTGCGGCCTGTACTGCCGACAGCAAACGAAAGTCATCAATAGGCGGTCTGGAGGGCCTCCTTCACCAGATTCTGTAACTGTTCCAGGCCGAAGCTCGGCATCGGACGGCCATTGACGAAGAATTCCGGGGTCTTCGTCACGTTCAGCGCTTTGGCGTCCTCGAGGTCCTGTTCGATGCGCTGCGCGATCTCCGGATTATTCATATCAATCTTGACCTGCTCGAGGTTCAGACCGAGCGCCTCGAGGGAATTCCAGGCGCGGTCCGGCTGCGCAGCGTGATTGACCACCCAGTATCCCTGTGAAGCCAGGACCGCCTCCAATGCCTGCCAGTATTTGCCCTGCTTCTTTGCCGCTTCCAGCATCTTCACGACCTGATCAGACCCCTTGTGAAACGGCACATGACGAATCGACAGCCGAATCCTGTCCGGATTGGCAGCCATGATCTCTTTGACGTAGGGGTAGAAGGCGCGGCATGTCTCGCATGCCGGATCGAGGAACTCGACAATGTGCACCTTCGCGTCCGGGTTGCCGAGCGTCGGCGAATAGAATCGGACCAGGCTGGCCTGGTTGCGCTCGACAGTTTGTGTCCCTTGCTGCGACCTCTCGCTCTTGTAGACCAGCGTGCCGACGACAAAGGCGAGCACCAATAATGTGGCAGAGCCGACAAAGAGGATCTTTCGGTTCATTTGGCAATCCTGAGACGCGCCGCGATAACGACGGCGCTGATGATTGAAAAGGCGACGAAGGAAAGCAGAGGAATCGTCACGAAGCCCAGCCATTCGATCTGTACGTCGGTGCACGGCACGCCTTGCGTGCAGGGCTTCAAGCTCTCCGGAATGAATCCAGCGGCGAGCAGAAGATGGAACAGCGAGATGAGCCAGCCGACCAGTGCCAGCGGCAGCGCATAGCGCACGATGCTTCGGTCGAACGGGAACAGGCCTAGGGGCAGCAGCAGGACGAGCGGGAACATGAAGATGCGCTGGTACCAACACAGCACGCACGGCGGCAGTTCCATGACCTCGCTGAAGAACAAAGCCCCCAGCGTGGACACGCTGGCAACCAGCCAACCGGCAAAGACAAGAATCCAGGCCGACTCCGGAAGCCGTTCGATCGCCTCCGCCGGCATTCGCGGTCCGGGGCTGAGCGGGAGCCGATCGGGCCGAAGATCATGCTTGCCGTCGCGCGGTGAAAGCACCGCGCCGGAGCTTGAACGCGACGGGCTCTGCCCGGCATTTCGCGACACCGCGTTCCGCTTGTTGCGTGACCGTGCTCCCATGATTCTCTTCACTCCATCCCTGGCATGCCCACTGGACGCCGCGGCTCCACACGACGCACAAATTCGCAAATTCTGCCCAAACGTAAGTCGGCACACTTTGACGACGAGCAAGGCAGCCTGAATGTCGTGCGACGCGGGCGAGTCGGACGCGGTCACCTCATTTCGCGCCGGGATTACAGATTCGTAATGCTCCCGTAATCCCATTGCGAGCGATGTTCATCGGAACAGCATCTATTGCGGCCGAACCAAATTGTGTGACCTGGGTCACATCATTGGCGAAGCGTCGCGCGCACAATGTTTGCAATCCCAGACGCCGGTCAAGTATCGCATTCATCTGCCTGCAACGGACTCGACACGGGACCCACGCTCGCATCTGCAATCGCGGGCCGCAACCGCAACATTACGGAGTAGCCGCATGTACAGATTCATTGGCGTTTGCTTGTTGGCAACAATTTCCGGCACCGGCATCGGCCAGATGATGGCTGGGCCGATGTCCACGGCGCAGTACTTTCCACTGGTCGACGGTGCACGGTACGACTACATGTATACCGGCGGACCATGGGCTACGGCCACGGCCGTCATGCGTGCCGGACAGACCTGGGCGGGGGTTTCCGGGCTCACCGCGATGCACACGACGTATGTGTGCAATGTGGGGGTCACCTGCGCGCCGGACGCAACGGACTTCTATCGGATGGACCCGGACGGCATGCGCTACTTCGGCGGCACCGGTGCGAACGCCGCGGGTACGCAGTTTTCGATGATGACCTACACCAATCCCGAGTGGCTGCTCAAGAATCCCGTCAGTCCGGGAACGATGATGGGTGGACCCGGAGGGGGCTACCAGAACATGGAAATGTGGCAAGCCGGCGTCACGGGGACGAACAGCATGATGGGCGGACAGAGTTACACGAGCTCCTATCAGGCCATGGCGCTGGAAACCGTGACCACACCCGCCGGCACGTTTGCCAACGCGTTGCACGTGCGCGAGCAGCGCGGCTCGGGCCTGGTTCGTGAAGTCTGGTACGCGCCCGGCGTCGGCATGGTCAGGATGAACGACGGAACCAACGCCGCGGTGCTGACGGGTTACACCATCCCAGGGGCGGTTGCGCAACCAGGTGGCGGCGCGCCCCCGCTCGCTTTCACTCCCGTAACCGGCTTGTGGTGGAATCCGAACGAATCGGGTACGGGCTACAACATTCAGGTGCAACGTGGCGTGCTGGTCGCCACCATGTATAGCTATACATCGGCCGGCGACCCGGTTTGGTATCTCGCCGTCGGGCCTCTGGCCAATGCGGGCGGCGGCGTAGCGGCGATGGGAACGCTCGACAAATATCATAGCGGCCAGTGCGCATCGTGCGCCTACCAAAAGCCCTCGATGGTGGGTAACGACGGCGGCATGACCATTACTTTCACATCACCCACGGCCGCGACCGTGCAACTTCCCGGCGGCCGCGTCACCCAAATTCAGCCGGAGGCGTGGTAAGCGGAATTCGGCCGGCTTTCCGCGCTCAAGCTGCCTGAATCAGCGACCGAGGAGCTTCCCGAGTGCCTTGCCGAGTTCGTCGGCGGGTGTCGGCGCACTGCCCGCTTTCGGTGCGCCGCTCGGCGCGCTTTTCGCTGCCGGTGCGCGTCCGAGCGCGACGTCGCAGGGGTTCGGACCGCCGCGAGCGCCCTGCGCGAGCAGCGATTCGCCGATCACGGACAATCCGGACGTGCCGATCGCGGCGCCGATGCGCGCGATGACGGCCGCGGAGGCCATCGCATCGACACCCACCACCGGCGCCTGAAACGTCCCGCGCACGCGGACGAGGTCGGCGATTTCGGGGATCTTGATTGGTATGCCTTCCCTCACCTGGGGCTTGATCGCGAGATCGATCGTCTCGTCGCGGAAATCGAGCGTCCCGCTCGCCGAAGCGTCGATCTTCCCGGTCTCGACCGCGACGCTGCGGTCGATGCGGGCAATGCCGCGCTCGAGTGGCAGCCGAATCACCGCGCACTTGAGGTCGGTCGTCGGGTCGACATTTCGAAACGGGTTGACCGCATCCACGATGCGATCGATCGGCACGTTAGGATCGACCTTCGTATTGGTGAGTGTGGCCGGCCCGACCACCGCGCGGACCGTGCCGGTCATTGCGCTCACCCACTCGCGCGGCGAGTCGCCGCGCGTCACGACGTCGATCGCGAGCTGAGTCTTGCCGCCGCGCACTTCCCGCGGTCTGCCCGCCGCCGCCAACAACGCGGCAAGGTCGAGGTCGTGACCGTCGACGTGCAACTTGATTGCCGGATCCCGTCCTCGCGTCGCGTCGATCGTCAAGGTGCCGGCCGCGCTGCCGCCGAATACCGATGCCTGGAACGACGAGACGTCGAGCTTGCCGTTGCGAAGCACGAAGCGCACGCGCACTCCATCGATATGCCGACCGGCAGTTAGGGCGAGGCGCCCGATCGTCACCTCGCCGTCGACATCGCGCGCGCGGAGCGCGTCGAGCGGCACGGCGTCGTCGGCAAACAGATAACGGGAAGGGCCCTTCTGCGCGCCCGTCGCCGGCTTCGGTGTCGCGGCCGGCGCAGCTGCGGGCAGCAGCGGCAGGTCCTCGATGGCGAGCGACGGCGAGGTCAGATTGACGGACAGCCGCGTTCGCGGTCCAACGCTGCGGATGTCCACCTGGCCCTTCACGTTGCTCTGCCCGGCCGTGACCTCGAGATCCCGGAGCTCCACGACGTCGTCGGCGCGGCGGACCTGAGTGGCAACGGACGTCTTGCGGCCGGCGACCTCGCCCTTCACCGCGATGGGATACGGCAGATTCCGCTGCGCGAGGGTCGCGAGCGGGCCGAGGCTGCCGGTGAGCGCGACGGCGATATCGTCGATCCGGCCGCGGAACTCGGCGTCGACCGGCGAGCCGGGGTCGCGCGCGGTAACCGAGAATGCGTCGATGGCGACCTTGGTCACGGATCCGGTGGCGCCGTCGCGATAGGTGAGCACACCGTTCTCGATCGCGATGTTGCCGAATACGTAGGATTCGGGCGCCGCGGCTGGCTTCGCGTCCGTGGCGCGTCTGGCTGGTCGCCGCACCCAACTCCCAGTTGCCGCGCCCGCGCGCGTCGGTTTCGAGCGCGATGACCGGATCCTGCAGATTGAGCCGCACGAGCTCGAATCGCCGCTGCAGCAGACGGCAACAGCGCAACCTGCGCTTCGACCCGCTTCGCCGTGACGAGATCGGGCGCCTTCCCCCATGGGGCGTTGCCGATCCGGACATCGCTGAGGACGAGCTTCGGTATCAGCCCGAGCTTGAGGTCGATGCCGCCACCGATCGTGAGCTCGCGTCCGGTCGCGTCCCTGACGTACCCCTGGATCGGGCGGACGAAGTCGTTCGGATCGACCGTCCAGACAGCGATCGCAACGCCGAGCAGCAGCAGCAGGACGACGCTGCCGGCGATCCCGAGGATCGTGAAGAAGATCCGCACAGAGACATTCTAGCGCCGGGCGGGCGGGCGGAGGTTACCTACGCGAACGCGGCGTTGAATCCGGCGAGCGCGGCGCTGCCGGGCACCAGTTCGGCGTCGCCCAGCGCATTGAGCGGGACGGCGACGGTGTTCTGCGAGTCGTGCAGATCGTCGGTGTCTTCCTCGACGTAGAGCAGGCCGGTGACGACCTCGCCGTGCGCACGACGGGCCTCGAGATACGCCAGCGCACCCACCTTGTCGCGCGCGTCGTACTCGGCGTGCAGCTTGCGCAGGCGAATCGTGCCGCCGTCGTGCAGCATCACCTCCTGCACGCCGCCCGGCGGCACCGTCGGCGGTGATCGGCTCGCGCACCGGCATGAAGTCGAGCCGGTTCACCGCCTCGTTGTGCGCGCGGACGTAGTCGTAGCTCTTGGTCGAGCCCGGGTGGTTGTTGAACGCGACGCACGGGGAGACGACGTCGATGAACGCGGCGCCCTTGTGCGCGACCGCCGCCTTGATCAGCGGCACGAGCTCGCCCTTGTCGCCGGAAAAGCCGCGGGCGACGAACGTCGCGCCCAGCAGCAGCGCGAGCTGGACGAGGTCGATCGGCTCGTCGCTGTTGACGGCGCCGCGCTTGGCCTTCGATCCCTTGTCCGCGGTCGCCGAGAACTGGCCCTTGGTGAGACCGTAGACGCCGTTGTTCTCGACGATGTAGATCATGTTGACGCCGCGCCGCATCAGGTGCGCGAACTGGCCGAGGCCGATCGACGCCGAATCGCCGTCGCCGGAGACGCCGAGATAGATCAGGTCGCGGTTGGCGAGCGCCGCGCCGGTCAGCACCGACGGCATCCGGCCGTGCACGCTGTTGAAGCCGTGGCCCGCGCTCAGGAAATAGGTCGGCGTCTTCGACGAGCAGCCGATGCCCGAGAGCTTGGCGACGCGGTGCGGCGCGATCGCCAGCTCGAAGAACGCCTGGATGATCGCGGCGGAGATCGAATCGTGGCCGCAACCGGCGCACAGCGTGGAGACCGAGCCCTCGTAGTCGCGCCGCGTGAGCCCGAGCGCGTTGGTCGGCAGGCCGGGGTGGTGGAGCTTCGGCTTGGTCAGGTAGGTCATCGGCAGGGGACAGGTGTCAGGAATCAGAAGTCAGGAGTCAGCAATCACGCGGCACCTTTCTGATGCCTGATTCCTGTTCCCTGTTCCCTGGAACGCAACGGCGTCACGTTGAACAGCCGCGCCTTCTCGGCGATCTCGCGCGTGACGAAGCGCGCGGTCAGCGGGTTGCCGTCGTAGTGCAGGACCGAGACGAGCTTCGCCGGGTCGATCGCGCATTCGTTGACGAGCAGCATCTTGAGCTGCGCGTCGCGGTTCTGCTCGACGACGAACACGTGATCGTGCTCGTCGATGAAATCGACGACGGCATCCGCGAACGGGAAGGCGCGGATGCGCAGCTGATCGAGGTGGATGCCCTGCGCGGCCAGCGCGACCAGCGACTCCGCCATCGCCGCGCCGGTCGAGCCGTACCAGATCACGCCGGCGCGCGTGGGCTGCGCCGCCCGCTCGATCACCGGCGCGGGCACCAGCGACTTCGCCGTCTCGAACTTGCGCAGCAGCCGCTGCATGTTGTCGACGTACGCCGTGCCGTCCTCGGTGTAGCGCGCGTAGCGGTCCTTCGACGTGCCGCGCGTGAAGTAGGCGCCGCGCTTGCGGTGCGTGCCCGGATAGGTGCGGTACGGGATGCCGTCGCCGTCGACGTCGAGATAGCGCCCGAAATCCTTGCCGGCCTCGAGCTCGGCGGCGCTCATCACCTTGCCGCGATCGAGCTTCCGGTTGTCGTCCCAGGCGAACGGCTCGGTCAGCCAGTCCTGCATCCCGATGTCGAGGTCGAGCAGCACGAACACCGGCGTCTGCAGCCGGTCGGCCAGATCGAACGCCTGCGCGCCCATCTCGAAGCACTCCTTCGGGTCCTCGGGAAACAGCAGCACGTGCTTGGTGTCGCCGTGCGACGCGTAGGCGCAGGAGAGGAGGTCCGCCTGCTGCGTCTTGGTCGGCATGCCGGTCGACGGGCTGCCGCGCTGCACGTCGAAGAGCACCGCCGGGATCTCGGCGAAATACGCGAGGCCGAAGAACTCCTGCATCAGCGAAATGCCGGGACCCGACGTGGCGGTGAACGCGCGCGCGCCGTTCCACGCGGCGCCGATCACCATGCCGATCGAGGCGAGCTCGTCCTCGGCCTGCACGATCGCGAACCGGTTCTTGCCGGTCGCCTTGTCGACGCGGTACGCGCGGCAATGTCGCGCGAAGGCCTCGGCGAGCGACGTCGACGGCGTGATCGGATACCAGGCGCACACCGTCGCGCCGCCGTAGACCGCGCCGAGCGCCGCCGCGTTGTTGCCGTCGACGAAGATGCGATCGCCGACCTTGTCGCGCCGCTCGATCTTGAGCCCGATCGGCGGAAGATGCGCCGCCGCGTAATCGAAGCCGAGCCGGAACGCCTTGCGGTTGGACTCGAGCAGCGCCTCCTTGCCCCGGTACTGCTCGCGCGAGCAGCTCCTCGATGACGGCCGGGTCGATCGCCAGCAGGCCCGCGAGCGCGCCCAGGTAGATGATGTTCTTGAACAGCTGGCGCTGCCGCGCGTCGCTGTACTCGGCGTTGCAGATCGCCGTGAGCGGCATCCCGAGCGACGGTGACGTCCTCGCGGAACTTGGACGGCGGAAGCGGCTTGGTCGAGTCGTAGAACAGATAGCCGCCCGGCGTCGATCTCGGCGACGTCGGCGTCCCAGGTCTCCGGATTCATCGCGACCAGCAGGTCGACGCCGCCGCGACGGCCGCGCCAGCCCGCCTCGACGACCCGCACCTCGTACCACGTCGGCAGGCCCTGGATGTTGGACGGGAAGATGTTGCGCGCCGCGACGGGCACGCCCATCTTCAGCACGGCCTTGGCGAACAGGCCGTTGGCCGACGCCGACCCGGAGCCGTTGACGTTGGCGAACTTGACGACGAAATCGTTGACGCGGGAGAGCGGCTTCATGCGACCGGTCGTCAATCTGCGGCAAGCGCGGTAGTGGCAGGGGCCCGGCTCGGTGGACGGCGGGCTTGCGGAATCTCGCCCGCGTGCGCCATGTCCAGCAGGAACTTCTGCATGTCCCAGGCGCCGGTCGGGACAGCGCTCGGCGCACAGGCCGCAGTGCAGGCACATGTCCTCGTCCTTCACCATCACGCGGCCGGTCTTGAGCGGCGCCGGAAACGTAGAGGTCCTGGGCGAGGTTCGGCGCCGGCGCCCGCAGTCGCGTGCGCAGATCGGCCTCCTCGCCGTTCCCGGTGAACGTGATGCAATCCATCGGACAGATGTCCACGCAGGCATCGCACTCGATGCACAGCTCGCTCGTTGAACACCGTCTGCACGTCGCAGTTGAGGCAGCGCTGCGTTTCGGCATACGCGAGCTTGGCGTCGAAGCCGAGCTCCACCTCGACCCGGATGTCCTTCAGCGCGATCACCTTGTCCTTCAGCGGCACCTTGTGGCGCTTGTCGGGCGTGATCGCGTTGTCGTAGCTCCACTCGTGGATGCCCATCTTCTGCGACAGGAGATCCACGTGCGGCGGCGGCCGCTCGGCGATCGGTCTCGCCGCGGCAGTGCTTGTCGATCGAGATCGCCGCCTCGTGGCCGTGCGCGACGGCCCAGATGATGTTCTTCGGGCCGAACGCGGCATCGCCGCCGAAGAACACGCCGGGCCGGGTCGAGGCCATCGTCGCCTTGTCGACGACCGGCAGGCCCCAGCGTCGAACTCGATGCCGAGATCGCGCTCGATCCACGGGAAAGCATTCTCCTGCCCGATCGCGACCAGCACGTCGTCGCAGGGGAAATGCACGTCGGGCTCGCCGGTCGGCAGCAGCTCGCGGCGGCCCTTGGCATCGTAGCGCGCCGCCACCTTCTCGAAGGTCACGCCGGTGAGCTTGCCGTCGTCGTGAGTGATTGCCTTCGGCACCAGGAAATTGTGGATCGGAATCCCCTCGTGCATCGCGTCTTCCTTCTCCCACGGCGACGCCTTCATCTCGTCGAATCCCGAGCGCACGACGACCTGCACCTCCTCGCCGCCGAGCCGCCGCGCGCTGCGGCAGCAGTCCATCGCGGTGTTGCCGCCGCCCAGCACCACCACGCGCTTGCCGATGGTCGTGATGTGCCCGAACGACACGCTCGACAGCCAGTCGATGCCGATGTGGATGTGCGCCGCGGCCTCCTTGCGGCCTGGCACGTCGATGTCGCGTCCGCGCGGCGCGCCGCTGCCGACGAACACCGCATCCCAGTCTTCGGCAAGCAGCGCCTTGAGGCTGTCGACCCACTGCCCCGACCGGAACTCGATGCCGAGATCGAGCACGTAACCGACTTCCTCGTCGATCACCGACTCGGGCAGCCGGAATTTCGGAATCTGCGTGCGCATCATGCCGCCTGCGCGTGTGTCGCCGTCGAACACGACGCACTGGTAGCCGAGCGGAGCGAGATCGCGCGCGACGGTGAGCGACGCGGGTCCCGCGCCGACCAGCGCAATGCGCTTGCCATTGCTCGCATCGGCCGGTCGCGGCAGGCGGTCGCGGATGTCTTCCTTGTAGTCGGCGGCAACGCGCTTCAGCCGGCAGATCGCGACCGGCTCCGGCTTGATCTTCTTTTCGCTGCCCTCCTCGACGCGGCCGCGGCGGCACGCGGGCTCGCACGGCCGATCACAGGTGCGACCGAGGATGCCGGGAAAGACGTTCGATTTCCAGTTGACGAGGTAGGCATCGCCGTAGCGGCCCGCCGCGATCAATCGGATGTACTCGGGAACCGGAGTGTGGGCCGGGCACGCCCACTGACAATCGACGACCTTGTGGAAATAGTCGGGATGCGCGATATCCGTCGGATTCAAACGCGTCTCTCCAGGTAGCGCGGTCCGCATGCCGGCCACATCCCGCGGCGCAGGCGGCACGGGCGGGGAATGGCCAAGTCGGCGGTTTCGCTGCCGCGATGCTACGCCAGCAGGCGGCGCGTGGAAAGCCGGTCCTCTCACGGACCGCCATTACCACGGCCAAGGTGTGGTTTTCGGAACAGGATTCCGCTGCCAGCAACGGGATTCGACCCGCGGCCCGGCGGTTGGTTCGTCCGACCGCGGACCCCGTGGCACCACTGTTTACCGGCTCGCGCGCTTTCGGGCGGGGGACCCCTGCTTCCCGTCTCGCGCCGCTAACGGAACGCCTCGGCGCGCCGCATCAACTCTTCGAGACCCGGCTCAGCCGGATTGCGCGGCTTGCCCGGGTGAATGATCGCGACCTGGCAGCCTTCGGCCGCTTCGACGAGGTCCTTGAAGGTGCCCGCATCCGGATCCGCGATGTAGGCCTGCTTGTTCTCGTTGTACACGAACATCTTGTTGTTGACATTCGTGCACTCGTTGCAGGTGGTGCAGCGGGGCGTCTCGATGTACGGGTCGTCGGACGCCGGCTCGGACGTTGTGCCGACGGGCGTGGGCGCGTCCGACGGCGCAGGTTGCGGTTTGGCGGCCTTAGCCGCGACGGCCGCAGACGATGATTCCTTGCCACCGTCGGGTGGTGGCGCAGTCTCCTCCGTGGCCCGCGCCTGGCGCTCGCGCGCAAGTATTCGTTGCGCGTGCGAGCTGTGAATGCCCGCCAGCTCCTGCAGGCTGCGCCACATCGCCTGGCACCGGCGGGCCTCGCGCATCAGCTTTTCGTCGACGATCACCTTTTGCAGCCTGTTCTCGCCGTCGACCATCGCCAGACAGGGAACGTCCTCCGACCCCGTTTTCGCTTCGCCTTCCAAGAATCGACTTGCGGGAAGCAGCCGCGGGGTCCACTGCGCACGCGGTACGCGCGCGAAGTGGCGGGCATACCGCCGGTCGCAGGCGGCGAAATCGACTAGCGTGAAGGCAAGCTCCTCGCGCACGGTCTGGTGATCGGCGTCTTCGTACACGAACGATGCGACCGGCCAGTCGCGTTCCGGCTGTGGATTGTCGGCAAGGTCGAAGCGCGACGCCCAATCCGCACCGGCGGACGGATCGTAGCTCCATGCCGGAAACGCCCGCGACTCCATCGCGGACGCGGCCACGAGATAAGGCGGCAAGCTTGAACAGTTGCCGTTCGCACCCGAGAAGACGCGGAACAGCGCGGCCCCGGGGAATTCGAGCCCCCGCGCGATCGTTCCTCGATAGCGATACAGGTGCGATGCGCTCGCCTGCGCGACGAAGACCTCGTTCAGGCCCATGGCCATCGTCGCAACCGGGCGACTCAGCCGGCCGAAACCGATGTGGCCCTCCCCGAGCGCCAGTTCGTCGAGCACGTCGTCGCTGCGCACGAGCACCTTCATCGGCAGGCCCGCCGACAAAACCTGGGTGAGCGTCGTGTTCTCCGCGGCATCGATTGCGCGCGCGTTGATCACGACGAGGTAATCCGGGAACAGCGCGAGGTCCGCCGGGTCGAGGCCGCCGTCGCCGAACGCCTCGAAGAACAGATCGTGGCGCGATTCCTTGTACGCACCGGCTATTTCCAGTTCCGCAATCGCCAGTGCCTTCGCCACCTCGGCGACGCCGGGGAGCCGCTCGCGGTAGGCGGCAAGCGCGCTCGTGCAGTTGTCGAACGTGTATCGCTGCGACGCCGCATCCGTCGCCTGGTCACCGGGGAGAGAATCGAAGGGATGCGAGCGCAGCGTCGCGACCAGCCACTCTATCCGGCGGCGTCGCGTTTCCGGCATGCCTCCTTTGGGACTTGCCGCCTTCAGCAGCGTCGAAAGTGCGGCGAAGTCGAATGTGTCGTCCTGCGGCGAGCCCATCGCCGATTTGAGGCTTTCGGCGCTGCGCCCTGCTTCCGAGCGAACGAAATCGGCCCGCAGCATGTCGGCGAGCTTCTGGGTCAGCCGTTCGACCGTCGCGCGGAACCGGCGGGCCTTCTCGGCCTGGCGAACCTGAAACAGGTGCGTCACGACTCGGGCGGCCAATTCGGCGTCGCAGTCGGCAATTTCGCCGTCGACGGGAAGCGCGGCGCGGGCTCGCTCGAGGCTGGCGGAAAGGCCCGGTTCCTCGTTGGCCCCCAGGCTCGCGGCCGCGGCGTCCCATGCGCTTGCCAACGTCCCCTTCGCGCCCGCGGCGGCAAGTGCGCGGATCTGCCGCTCGAGCTTCAGCACCTGCTTCGTCGTACGCTCCGCGTCATCCCCCTGTGCGATGCCGGTCAACAGCCGGTCGACGATCGCGGATATCGGCTGCACAGCCTCGCTGCCGGCAGCATCGCGGATCAGCACGACCGGGAAGTCGTAGCGCAACGACGTGAGATCGCGATAACGGGCAAGGAGCGCGGGAAGTAGGTCGAGCGATTCGACGGCGTCGAGTCCCGCGCCCGCCCGCCGGCCGGTCAGATGAAACGCTACGTGTTCTCGAAGTTCCGCATCCATGTTCGTGTCGTGTCGCTCGTTACGTCGGCCGAGCCGAAGCCGATTCCGGGCCGCTCAAGCGCGCTCACCCTTCATGCTGCGCCCTGCGCCTGCGGCTCCATGCCTTCGGGCCAGACCGTGAACTTGTCCAATTCCGCTTCGAGCCCGCGCTTGAGAAGGCCGGTCGTGCGCAGCAAGGAGCTGCCGCGCAGGTCCTCGTAGCACGGGACTTCGGGATTGCGGTAGAGGATTCCCACGGGGATCGGGTCCATCGACGCCGCCATCTCGCGCGCGCGGTCGAGGTTCGCCGGATCGTGCCGTTCCTGGTTGGTGTAGACCTTCGCCAGCGCCGGACTGATCGCGAGTCCCTGGTCGTGGTGCAGCAGGCGGATCTTCTTCGGATCGTGGAGCCAGGGCTCGAACATCTTCGGCAGCCATTCGGGGCAGCGCTGGACGATGCGGACGAACGAGAACCCCTTGTGGTGGTACGCCGCCTTCACGATGTCGTACAGGACCTCCGGTATCCAATCGACGGCCTGTGCGACGAACGAGACGTTCTGCACGCCGAGCGTGACCGACAGCGGCTGCAGCGCTTCGAGATAGCTGCCGCGCGGCGTCGTGTTGCTCTTGGTTCCCCGCGGCGACGTCGGCGAGGCCTGCATCTTGGTGAGACCATAGATCTGGTTGTCGTGCAGGAAAACCGTCATGTTCATGTTGTATCGGATCGCATGGATCCAGTGCGCGGCGCCGATGCTGCAACAATCCCCGTCGCCGGTGTTGACGAACACGTCGAGGTCGGGCCGCGCCATGCGCACCCCTTCCGCGACCGGGAGCGCCCGGCCGTGAATGCCGTGGAAGCCATAGGTGTTCATGTAGTGGGGGAACCGGCTCGAGCAGCCGATGCCCGAGACGAACACCGTTTTTTCCGGGCGCAGCTGCTCGTCGCGGCAGAGCCTTTGCACCGCGGCGAGAATCGCGTTGTCGCCGCAGCCGGAGCACCAGCGCGGCACGCCGCTCTGGTAGTCCTCGAGCTGATGGCGCTCCTCGTAGAGCCGGATCACGCATTCGGTGGCGGCAGTCGTCATGGTCGTCGGCTCCCTAGGCTTGCAGTTTTTCGCGAATGACTTCGCAGATCCGGCCCGGCTTGATCGGCTGGCCGCGTACTTCGCTCCAGCAGTCGACGTCGACCAGGTAGCGCGAACGCAGCAGCATCGCGAGCGCCGAATAGCGGCGGTTGTTCTCGTCGATGATGGCGTCCTTCGGATCGTCGCTCCAGTTGCTCTCGATGGTCATCACCTTGCGGAACCGCGCCATCGCTTCCTTGATCCCCGGCGGCAGCGGCTGCAGGAAGCGCAGGTGCATCGACGAAACCTTCGCGCCTTCCGCACGCACGCGCTCCACCGCCTCCTCGATCGTTCCCTTGTTGCTCCCCCAGCCGATCAGGAGCAGGTCGCCCTCGGGGTCCCCGAACAGCGGCGGGGCTTTCAGCGTCTTCGCGAGCGCGGCGAGCTTCAGGCTGCGCGCGCGGAGCCCCTCCTCGTTGATCTCCGGATCGTAGGCGACGTGGCTCGCGCGATCGTGCGCGAGCCCGGTCACCGTGTGCATGCCGTTCGGCTGGCCTGGAATGAAGCGGCGCGCAAGGCCGGTCGTGGGATCCCAGTCATACGGCTTCACGCCGGCCGGAACCGGACTCTGTTCCACCGGCGGCGCGATCCAGTCGTCGCGAAACTGCGGCCGCGGGAACGGGCTCTGCGACGTGGCCAGGTTCGCGTCGGTCAGGACCACGACCACCATGTTGAAGGTTTCGGCGATCTTGCGCGCGGTGATGATCGAATAGAAGCAATCCTCGATCGTGGAGGCCGCCATCACCACTTTGGGCGCGTCGCCGTGACTGCCGAACATCGCGGTCAGGAGATCGCCCTGCTCCGCCTTCGTCGGCTGTCCGGTGCTCGGCCCGCCTCGCTGGACGTTGACGACGACCAGCGGGATCTCGGCCATCACGGCGAGGCCGATCGCTTCCTGCTTGAGCGAGTAGCCCGGTCCGGAGGTGATGGTGACCGTGCACTTGCCGGCATAGGATGCGCCGATCGCAAAGGCGCAGGCCGCGATCTCGTCCTCGGCCTGGTGCACCACGCCGCCGACTTTCTCGAAGACGTCGGAGAGGTAGTGCGACGCCGAGGTCGCCGGCGTGATCGGGTACATCGCGCAAATTTCCATTCCCGACGCGAGAACGCCCAGCGCCAATGCAGTGTTGCCGTTGACCACGATCTGCGGCTCGCTTGCGCGCTCGGCCGGGATCCGGTACTTGATCTCGAGGTTCGCTTCCGCCCACTTGAAGCCCGCGTCCAGCAGCTTGACATTCGTTTCGATCACGGCCGCGGCTTTCTTGCCGAAGGTGAGCGCGATCTGCTCGCGTGCAAGCTTCAAGTCGAGGCTGTAGATGCTGCAGAGCATGCCCAGCGCGAACATGTTCTTGCCCCGCCGCGCGTCGCTTACCAGGGTCCGGCATTCCCGCTCCATCGGGACTTCGTAGACCTGATAGCCGGCGGTGACGAGCCGGTCATACGTCTCCACGTAGGAGCCGGCGATCTTCGGGTCGGCGTCGCCGCGCCACATGCTTTCCAGCAGGATGATGCAGTCGCCCGCAAGCTCGCCCGCACGCACGCGGCCCAGCAGCACCTGCTCGTTGAACGCGACGACGAGATTCGTCTGATCGCCGCCGTTGGTCACGCGGCGCGCTCCCAGCCGGATGCGATTGCCGCTCGCACCGGCCACGCTGCGCGCCGGCGGCCGGATTTCGGCGGGGATGATCTCGACGGTCCAGACTCCATTGCCCATCCGCGCGGCGAGGGCACCCAATGCCTGGCCGCAGCGCTGCGCACCTTCGCCCGAATCGCTGATCACCTCGACGACGTGCTGGTCCAGCGTGGTCACGGGCTTTCGGCCGGCCAGCTCACGGCCCTCGCGGTCGGACTTCGGCGAAGATTGTCGGACAGTGGTTTCCATCATGGTCTCTTATGCTGCTCCGGTTTCCTCATGCCACACGGACGCGCACGAAGTTGCGCTCTCTCAAATCGATGCCGAACAATGTCCCCGCACCGCTCCTGGCATCGCCGACATATGGTGCGTCGGCGTCGCGCAGGCCCAGATAGGCCTTCATGTTTCGCGCCGCCTTGCGCCCGGCGCCCATCGCCTCGATCACGGTCGCCGCACCCGTCACGATATCACCGCCGGCGAACACGCCGGCCACCGAGGTGGCGAGGTCCGCATCGGTATCGATGTAGCCGCGCTTGTTGAGCTTGAGCTTCGAGGTCTGGCCCATGATCGGGTTCGCGTTGGTGCCGATCGCGAACACGACCAGATCGATCTCGAGCTCGTGCTCGCTGCCCGCGACCGGGACCGGGCGCCGCCGGCCCGAATCGTCGGGTTCGCCCAATTCCATCTGGATGCAGCGCATCGCGCGCACGCCGCCCTTGCCGTCGTCGATGATCTCCACCGGATTGGTCAGCCAGTGGAATTCGACGCCCTCCTCCTCCGCGTGATGGACTTCCTCCGCGCGGGCCGGGCATTCCGTCCGGCTGCGCCGGTAGACGCAATGGACCTCCTCCGCACCCAAGTCGCAGAGAGACTCGCATCGCATCCATCGCCGTGTTGCCGGCGCCGACGACCGCGACGCGTCGGCCCAGCGGCAGCGGCGTGTCGTAGTTCGGGAACTCCTTCGCACGCATCAGGTTGCAGCGGGTCAGCAGCTCGTTCGCCGAGAGCACGCCGTTGAGCGAATCGCCGGGAATGCCCAGCATCGTCGGGTAGCCGGCGCCCGTGCCGACGAACACCGCATCGAAGCCGAGCTCGTCGATCATCTGCTCGATCGTGAACAGGCGACCCACCAGCGTGTTGCACTCGAACTTGACGCCCAGCTTGGCGAGGTTGGCGATCTCCGCGTCGATGACCTCGTTCGGGCAGTCGGAAATCCGGAATGCCGTAGCGCAGCACGCCGCCAGGCTGGTGAAATGCCTCGTAGACGGTCACGTCGCATCCCGCCTTCACCATGTCGGCGGCGCAGGCCATGCCCGCCGGACCGGAGCCGACGATCCCGATCCGATACGCGTTGCGCTCGATGTAGGGGATGTTCGTCCATCCCTCGGCGATCGCCTTGTCGCCGACCCAGCGCTCGAGCCGGCCGATCGCCACCGGTTCCAGCGAATCGCCCACCGTGCACACGCCCTCGCACTGGCTCTCCTGCGGGCAGACGCGGCCGCATACCGCCGGCAACAGATTCGTGGCGGTGATGACGTCGTAGGCCCCGCGGAAATCCTTCTGGCCGATCTTCTCGATGAACGCCGGGATGTCGATGCCGACCGGGCAGCCGGCGATGCATGGCTGGTCCGGGCAGCGCAGGCAACGCTCGCTCTCGACGAGCGCTTCGTCGAGGTTGTAGCCGCGGGCCACCTCGGCAAAATTCTTGGCGCGGATGCGCGGATCCTGCTCGCGCATCGGTGTCCGCTGCTGCGGGATCGTGCGAATCGTTCGTTTCTTGGCCATCGCTTAGTACCGTTCCGAGTCCATCGAGGGCTCCGCCGGCTGCGCGGGCGTCTGCGTGAACAGCCGGCAGTTCTCCGACCAACGCTGCATGGCCGCCTTCTCTTCCTCCGCAAAGCGCTTCAACCGCGTCATCAGGTCGTCGAAATCGACCTGATGGGCGTCGAAGTCCGGGCCGTCGACGCAGGCGAACTTGACCTGGCCGCCCACCTTGACGCGGCAGCCGCCGCACATCCCCGTGCCGTCGACCATCAACGGATTCAGGCTGACGACGGTCTTGATCTTGTGCGGCCGGGTCGCTTCCGCGCAACCCTTCATCATCACCGGCGGCCCGATCGCGACGCACTCGTCGATGTCGGGGTGCAATTCGATCGCGCGCCTTATCCCTTCGGTGATCATGCCTTTCATGCCCGCCGAGCCATCGTCGGTGCACAGGATGAAATCGTCGCAGCACGCGCGGAATTTCTTGTCCCAGAAGACGAGGTCACGCGTGCGGAACCCGACGACGCCGATCACGTACGCGCCGCTCTCCTTGAACGCGCGCGCCTGCGGAAAGATCGGCGCGACACCCAGCCCTCCGCCGACGCACAGCACCTTCTTCGCGTGCCCGATCGGGCTGGGGATGCCCATCGGGCCGACCACCGCGTACAGCGTTGTCCCGACCTGGCAGGTCTGCTGCATCTCGCGCGTGGTCTTGCCGACGGCCTGGATCACCAGCGTGATCGTCCCCTTCTGCCGGTCGAAATCCGCGATCGTCAGCGGGATGCGCTCGCCCTCCGGATGCGACATGACGATGACGAACTGCCCCGGCCTCGCGGCTTTGGCCATCAGCGGGTGGCGGAATTCCAGCAGATAGGTGACGTCGGAGAAGTCCTCGCGGGAAACGATCTCGAACTGCGACATCGGATGCGCATTCATGTCAGGTCTCCATCAGGCCGCACGGATGTCGGTCGGAACGACGCGTACAGGCTTCGATCGGCGCCAAGGCACGGAGGCGTCCTGATCGGGTGCTCCGGGAAAGCTGTGCGCGCCGTGCCGCGTCGCAGGAATCGACTTTGATGCCGGGAGGACGGTCGCCCGCGACCGACGAACCGCCTGCAGAATAAGGTCGTGGGGTGCAGAATCCTTCGACTTCAAGCCGTCCGCTCCGAATGATGCGACGAACCGGGTGTTGCGCAGCCGTGGCGCCCGCGTCCGCCTGCGCGAGACCACCCCGCAATCGCGTTGCCGTGAATGCTACGCTGGAGCACTCTTCCGCGATAGCGTCATGCCAACGGTTGATTTGATCTGTGTCACGTTTTCGTGGTTTTGGCAGGCAAGGCGACCGACTGCGCGCCACCCGTGCGTTCAGGAGACCACTCGGGCCGGCACCGGTAGAATCCTCGATCGCGCCGGCGGCAACCAAGCCAGCGTCGCGGTGGCTTGCCCCGGCGTACCGCGCTTCGCGAAGGAGTAACTCGACGATGAACGCCCCCGCTCGCGCCCCGCTTCGCCTCACGCAGATGAGCCATGGCGGAGGTTGTGGCTGCAAGATCTCCCCCGCGGTACTGCGGGAAATCCTGGCCAAGGCCGGTACCTTCCGTCTTGTCGGACGCCCTCATCGTCGGGGTCGAGACTGCCGACGACGCCGCCGTCTACCAGATCAATGACCGCCAGGCGATCGTTGCCACGACGGACTTCTTCATGCCCATCGTCGACGACCCGCACGATTTCGGCGCCATCGCGGCCACCAACGCGATTTCCGACGTCTACGCGATGGGCGGCACGCCGTTGTTCGCGTTGGCATTGGTCGGGATGCCGGTCGACAAGTTGCCCGTGGAAACAATCCGCGGGATACTCGCCGGCGGCGAATCCATATGCGCGAGCGCCGGCATTCCGGTGGCCGGCGGCCATACCATCGACTCGGTCGAGCCGATCTATGGGCTGGTCGTCATCGGCCTCGTCGATCCCGCCAACGTCAAGCGCAACGCCGGGGCGCGTGGCGAAAGACCAGCTCGTGCTCGGCAAGCCCCTGGGCGTCGGCATCTACAGTGCGGCGCTCAAGAAGGAAAAGCTTTCCCCGCAAGGCTACGCGGCAATGCTCGCGAGCACGACGCAGCTCAACACCCCGGGTGTCACGTTCGGCACGATGGAACCCGTTCACGCCATGACCGACGTGACAGGTTTCGGTTTGCTCGGACACCTGCTCGAAGTCTGCCGTGCGTCGAGCGTCGGCGCGACCATCGAGTTTGCGCGGATCCCGTTGCATCCGGGCGTGCTCGAACTCGCGCGCGAAGGTCATGTCACAGGCGCATCGGGGCGCAACTGGTCGGGGTACGGGCACGACGTGACGCTCGCTGCCGGGACCTCCGCCATCGAGCGGGCGCTGCTCACCGATCCGCAGACCTCGGGCGGGCTGCTCGTCGCCTGTGCCCCGGAAGCGACGGAGGAGGTGCTCGCGATCTTTCGCAACGACGGATTCGATCGCGCCGCCGTGATCGGCGAGATAACGCCCGGCACCGCACACGTGACGGTAGCTTGAGCTCTGCGAGGAGACACCTTGGCCATGCCACGAGTTCGACCCTCCCGGCGGACGAAGACGGCGAGCGCGAGCCGGCGCGCCGCGGCTGGAGGAGCTCTTTCGCGCCGTGCGCGCGACCACGCTCGCGCTCGCGGCGCCGCTGACGGCGGAAGATTGCGCGCTGCAGTCGATGGCCGACGCCAGTCCGGTCAAGTGGCATCTGGCGCACACGAGCTGGTTCTTCGAAACGTTCGTGCTCGAGCCGTACCTGCGTGGCTACCGCCCCTTCCACCCGAATTTCCGGGTGTTGTTCAACTCGTACTACATCGCGGTCGGCGACAAGCACCCACGTCCCCAACGCGGTCTTCTCTCGCGTCCATCGCTCGACGACGTGCGCGCGTACCGGCGCCACGTCGAGCAGCGGATGGCGCCCTTGCTCGAACAGGCGACGGACGATCCGACCCTTGCCGCGTTGCTGGACCTCGGCATCCAGCACGAGCAGCAGCACCAGGAACTGATCCTGACCGACGTCAAGCACCTGCTGTCGATGAATCCGCTGGAGCCCGCCTACCGGGACCGATGGCCGCTCACGCCGGTCAAGGCCCGGGAGCGACGCTGGCTGCCCTATGCAGGCGGCCTCGTCGAGGTCGGACACGCGGGCAACGGATTTCTGTTTCGACAACGAGTTGCCGCGACATCGCGCATTCGTCGCGGCGTTCGAGCTGGCTTCGCATCCGGTCACGCACGGCGATTTCCTGGCTTTCGTCGAGGATGGCGGATACCGCCGCCCGGAATGCTGGCTCTCGCTCGGCTGGGACACCGTCGAGGCGCAACGGTGGACCGCGCCACTCTATTGGGAGAAGCGCGACGGCCGTTGGACGACCTACACGCTCACCGGGCGCGTCGAGATCGACCCGAACACTCCGCTCGCGCACGTGAGCTATTTCGAGGCCGATGCGTACGCGCGCTGGGCGGGCGCGAGGCTGCCCACGGAGTTCGAGTGGGAGCACGCCGCCGCCGGCGCTCCGATCGAGGGCAATTTTCTCGACAGCGGGGCGTTGCATCCGCTGGCGCTGCGCACCGAACCGCCGGCCGGTGCGCCCGCGCAGCTCTTCGGCGACGTCTGGGAGTGGACGCAGAGCCCGTACGCGCCCTATCCCGGTTACGCACCGGCCGCGGGCGCCATTGGCGAGTACAACGGCAAGTTCATGTGCAATCAGTATGTGCTGCGCGGCGGCTCGTGCGCCACGCCACGCTCGCACATTCGCGCGACCTACCGTAACTTCTTTCCGCCCGAGGCGCGCTGGCAGTTCTCCGGGCTGCGTCTTGCGCGTGGAGCGCGCTGACGGCGCATCATCAGTCCGCGTAGAAGACCGCGGAGTCGCCAGCAGCGTCCTGCCAGCAGCGGATGCCGCGAATCCCGGCGCGCTCGAGCAGCGCGGCGAATTCGGCGGGTGCGTACTTGTACGAGTTCTCGGTGTGATATCCGCTCACCGGACGCGAACACGCGCGGCATGTCCGTCGTAAGCGGCATGTAATCGCGCCTCGTCCTTCCTCCAGGTATCCACGCCGATCAGGAGGCCGCTACCAGGCACGCCGCAAAGTAGCCTCATGGCCGCGAGGAACGCCAGCGCTTCGGCGGGGCCGAAATTGCCGATCGACCTTCCTGCGCCATAATGCAAGCGATGTGACGAGCCGGGCCGCGACACGGGACCCGCTACGCCGCACTGGTCGCTTTCCTTCTCCTGCCCATGCCCGCTTTCGCTGCCGGCGCTCCGGCGGACTTCGTGCAGCCCGCCCTGCGGAGCGGGGGGTCCGTCGGACTCTACCGGGCCGCGGACTTCCGCCTGGCCGATGGGCATTGCAGCGACTGCCCGCCTATCCGGCAGGCGCTCTGGTATTTCGCGCGGGAGACGATCGCTGTCCCCAAGCCCGGCGTGCCCTGCGCGACGTTTGCAACGGGAGTCCGCGCGACCGACGATCTCGTGGCGTGGCTTGCTGCGCGTCCGAGCGATGCCGCCGCCGAGTACCCGCCGCTCGTCTGGATGGCGGCGCCGCAGATCATCGCCGGCGCCCGGCTCGTCGGCGGACGCGACGATGCTCGACCATGCTCGCGGTTCGCTGCGCTTCTCGCTCACGCCGAAGATCGCGATGAACCGATCCTACTTCGACGGCTCGTCGGCGGAATATCTCGCGTCACCGGGACCTCAAGATACGCGGCAGGATCGTCGACGGAACCTTCGTTGCGCGCACGATCTGGCCCGTGGATTTCCGCCTGGATCGGGCCCCGACGGCGAGTCCGCTCGCACTGGCGCTACCCGCCGCCGAGGCATTGCGCGCCCTCGTCCGCGCCGAACCTGCCGGTGGAGCGCGCAGTCCGTTCGCCACGACCACGTTGTGGCAGCGCAATCCGGGCGCGGACGCGGTGCCGCCGGGGCGTGCGGTCATCGGCATCATGGTCAACGGGGCGCAGGGTGACGACGACGAGGCGCACGGCGGCCACTTCACCCTCGTCACCGGCCGCACGCAGGACGACGGCGCGATCGGCGATTGGCTCGCCAACAATTTCTACTCGCTCGATGTCGAAAGCGAAAAGGGCATTCTCGCGGCACCCGCCCCCCTCGACAACTACCTCGCGGACCTCAACAGCGGCCAGGGATGGTACCGGCCTTCGTACATGATCGTCGCGGTGCTTTCATCCGATCGCGCGAGCGCGTTGCTGCAGGCCGGGCTCAACCGCGTCTACAACCAGTTCTGGCGCCACCAGCTCGTCTATCAGCACGCATCCATGAACTGCGCCAGCATCAGCGTCGATGCGCTGCGCGCGTTGGGCTGGGCCATTCCGGCCCGGGGGCCGACGAGCCGGGTCGTCGCCGCGCTGGGTTTTCCCTTCATCGCGGCAAGGGATCGCTCGATCACCAAGGCGCGCATGTCCTTCGACTACCTGACCGAGGACCAGACGCGGCTGATGCCCGCCGCGGCCTTCGAGGAAGCGGGAGCAAACCTGCTGGCACTCGCCTCGGACGCGTCAACCGCGCCCACGGGTACGCTTGCGCGGATGGTCGCGGCCGATGTCGAAGCCATCGTCTTTCTTCGCTTTCCGCAGTTCCCGTCGAGCCGCGTCTTCGGCGACGCGCCGGCGGTGACCCCCTGGGAATACCACGCGCGCGTCCCGGCCGAGCCCGGGATGGCGCAGATCATTCCCCTGCCGCCGCGTGCATTCCCGTCCGAGTTTCGCGATCCGGATCTGCTGCCGCCGCCACGCCCGGCTTCCGACATCGCCGCCACCGCTTGGGGTTTGCTGTCCGTGGTGGGAATTCCATGGGTCCTGTGGCGATGGTGGCGCAGCTGGCGTGATCATCGCGCCAAGCCCAGCAAGCGGTAACCGACGCGACGGCCGAACGCTGCGACGTCGGGTGGAACGGACCCTTTGATACCATGGCTGAATCGCCGCGACCGGGCGCTCCGCCCCAGGGCGCAGGATCGATAAGGCTTGAGCGCCGCGAACGAACGGGGCGACAATCCAGCCGGTCGCGCAGTTCCGTGCACCGCCTTGCCAGGGCGCGGCCTTTGTTCCAGGGGAGCGACCGATGATCGACGGTGACGGGGATGGGTTGCTGACGACGCTGCGGGAGATGCGCGGGCGGGCGATCCTGGGCGGTGGCACGAAGCGCATCGAGCAGCAGCACGCGCGGGGTAAGCTCACGGCCCGGGAACGACTGGCGCTGCTCCTCGACGAGGGATCGTTTCAGGAGTTCGGCGCGCTCGCGACGCACAACGTCACCGAGTTCGGACTGGACAAGCAGCGGTTCCCGGGCGACGGCATCGTCACCGGTTTCGGCAAGATCAACGGCCGGCGGATCGCGGTCTTCGCGCAGGACTTCACGGTCCTCGGCGGCTCGTTCTCGGAGGTGCAGTCGCAAAAGATCTGCCGCATTCAGGATCTCGCGCTGGAAAGCGGCATTCCCGTCGTCGGGCTCAACGATTCGGGCGGCGCGCGCATCCAGGAGGGAGTGCGCAGCCTTGCCGCCTACGGCGAAGTATTCGTGCGCAACGTGATGGCCTCCGGCGTCATCCCGCAGATCTCGGTCATCCTCGGACCTTGCGCCGGTGGCGCGGTCTACTCGCCCGCGTTGACCGATTTCGTGATCATGGCGGCCGGCAGCTCGATGTTCCTGACCGGCCCGGACGTCATCAAGGCGATCACCGGCGAGGACGTGACGGCGCAAACGCTCGGCGGCCCCGACGTGCACGCAGGCCGCAGCGGGGTGGCCCAGCTGGACACCGCCGACGAGGGCAGCGCCATCGAGATGGTCAAGCGGCTGCTCGGCTACCTGCCGCAGAACAACAACGAGGATCCGCCGCAGATCCAGCCGTACGACCCGCGGGACCGGATGGATGAGTCGCTCAACGCGCTGATCCCGCGCCGGGAGAATGAGCCCTACGACATGCGCGATGCGATCGGGTCCGTGTTCGACCGCGACAGCTTTCTCGAAATCCATCCCAACTTCGCCCCCAACGCGGTGGTCGGATTCGCGCGGATGGATGGCTACTCGGTCGGCGTGGTTGCGAACCAGCCGGCGTACCTGTCGGGCGCGCTCAACATCGACGCGAGCGACAAGATTTCCCGCTTCATCCGGACCTGCGATGCCTACAATATTCCGCTCGTCACCTTCGTCGACACGCCGGGTTTCCTGCCGGGAACCGATCAGGAATACGGCGGCGTAATCCGGCACGGCGCCAAGATCATCTACGCGTACTGCGAAGCGACAGTGCCGAAGATCTCGATCGTCACGCGCAAGGCGATGGGCGGCGCCTACGTCGCGATGAGCTCGAAGCAGATGCGCAATGACCTCGCCTTCGCCTGGCCCACAGCGCAGATCGCGGTGATGGGCGCCGAACCGGCGGTGCGCATACTCTATAGGGACGAGGTCAAAGCCGCGCCGGATCCGGCTGCGAAGGAGCGCGAGTTGCTCGACTATTACCGGACGAAGTTCTTCAACCCCTACCGCGCCGCCGACGTCGGCCAGATCGACGAGGTGATCGAGCCGCGCGAAACGCGTCCGCGCTTGATCCGCGCCCTCGAGATCCTGCGCACCAAGGTGCAGCAGACCCCGCCCAAGAAACACGGGATCTTCCCGTCGTAGCCTGGGCAGCGGAGCCGGCGGATGGAAAATCTGGGTTGGGGACTGCAGATGACCGTCCTTGGAATGGGACTGGTGTTCGGGCTGCTCGCGCTGCTCTGGGGTCTGCTCGTTCTCGTGCTGCGGTTCGAGGGCGCGACCCCCGAACCCATGTCGGCCGAAGCCTCGATCGACGAGGCCGAGCGCGTCGCGTCCATCCGCGATGAGGCGATCGGCGCCCAGGTTCCGATCACACCCACGGTGCATGGAATGGATGCCGATCTGGTTGCGGCGATCACGGTCGCGGTGCTGAGGCACAAGGCAGTGCGCCGGCGCCAGGCTGCCCCGGTCATGCGGAGCTACTGGCCCGGCAGCTTGCTGTACGCATCGCGCTGGCTGGCGTCGGGGCGCGCGCGCCAGAACCGCAGCTGGCAGCGGCGAGGCAAGCCATGAGACGCTACACGCTCGAGATCCGCGGCCAGGCATTCGTCATCGACATCGAGGAGTTGGCTGCCGACCGTTTCGAGGTCATGGTCGGCAACCAGTCCTACGAGGTCACGCTGTCGGGCGACGAGGACTTGCCCGAGGCGACGATCACGCCCGGAATTGCCCCGATCCGCACGGACGCGGTACGCCCGGCGTCGCCGGCGACCAAGGTGGCAGCGCGCGCCGCGGGATCCGTGTCGGTGCCGGCCAGCAGCCCCGCCGCCGCCCCCCGCAAGTCGGCGTCCGCCAGCGCCCACGCCCTGAATGCGCCGATGCCGGGCGTGATCGTCGAAGTCAACGTCGGGCCGGGAGATGTCGTGGAGCGCGGCCAGACCATCGCCGTCCTCGACGCGATGAAGATGCAGAACAACATCAAGTCGCCGCGCGCCGGCACCATCGCCGAGGTGTGCGTTGCCGTCGGGCAGGCCATCGGGCACGGGGACCCGATCGTCCGCTTCCGGGAGGGGTGAGGTATGGCTGGCGGCGAATCGCTGCACCTGCTGCTGCAGGGGATCGCGAACGTATCCCTGCAGTCGGCGATCATGCTCGCGATCGCCTGCGTGCTGCTCTACCTCGGCATCGCCCGCAACTACGAGCCGCTGCTGCTGGTGCCGATCGGCGCAGGCTGCCTGCTGGCGAATCTCCCGCTGTCGCCGCTCATCGGCGAGGATGGCATGCTGCGCCTGCTCTACCACGCGGGTGTGGCCAACGAGGTGTTCCCGCTCCTGATCTTCATCGGCATCGGGGCGCTGACCGACTTCGGCCCCCTGCTCGAAAATCCGCGCATGGTACTGCTGGGAGCCGCAGGCCAGTTCGGAATCTTCCTCACGCTGATCCTGGCGCTCGTGCTTGGGTTCAGCCGCGAGGAAGCCGCCTCGATCGGCATCATCGGCGCGATCGACGGTCCAACGTCGATCTACGTCAGCGGAATCCTGGCGCCGCATTTGCTCGGCCCGATCACGGTCGCCGCGTACAGCTACATGGCGCTGGTGCCGATCATCCTTCCGCCGATCATGCGCGCGCTGACGACGCAGAAGGAGCGGGCGATCCGCATGCCCTACAGCCAGCGCACGATCAGCCGTCGCACGCGCATCCTCTTCCCGATCTTCGTCACCGTGCTCATCGGCACGCTGGTGCCGTTCGCGACACCGCTGATCGGCATGCTGATGCTCGGCAACCTGATGAAGGAGTCGGGTGCGGTCGAGCGGCTCACCAAGGCGTCGACGGCGGAGATTGCCAACGTCGTCACGCTTTTCCTCGGGCTTGCGATCGGCTCCACCATGATCGGCGCCGAGTTTCTGAAGCCCAGCACACTCGCCATTCTGGTCCTCGGTATCATCGCCTTCACCCTTGATGCGGCCGCGGGACTCGTCTTCGGCAAAGTGCTCAACCTCGCGAGCCGGGGACGCTTCAATCCGCTGATCGGCGCCGCCGGCATCAGCGCGTTCCCGATGGCCGCACGCGTCGTCCACAAGGTGGCGCAGGATGCGGACTTCGAGAATTTTCTGCTGATGCACGCGATGGGCGCCAATGCCGCCGGGCAGGTGGCAAGCGTCGTGGCGGGAGGCGTCCTGCTCGCCCTGATGGGCGCCAAGTAGGCTCTCCGGCAGCCGTCAATTTCTTGCGGCGCGGATCGCCAGCCGAAACGCCGCAAGCGCAACTGTCGCGAGCAGCACGAGCACCCACGGCGTCAGCGTGCGCTCGGGATCGATCGCGAACAGCAGCGACAGCGTCACCGGAGCGACCGCCTTCAGCACGAATTGCGGCCCGGCAAGGCGGCCGAGCAACGCGCCGTAGCCGCGGGTGCCGAACAGCTCCGCCGGAACGGTGCCGCGGACGATCGTCATCACGCCGTTGCTCCAGCCATAGGGGATCGCGAACGCCAGCGCGACGATCCATGCACCGCGCACCTGCGTGAAGACAACCAGCGAGACCGCCAGCAGCGCGAACGCGAGCGTCCCCGCCACACGGGCACGCACGTGCCGCCCGAAGGCGAACTCCATGATCCGCCCCGCCACCTGCATCGGACCGATCAGCGAGCCCACGAGCACCGCATCGCGCGCGGAAAGACCGGTCGCCGTCAGGAGCCCGATCAGATGCGCGGCCATCGCGGAACCGATGAATGCCGCCAGTGCGAGCGCCGTGGCGAGCCAAGCAAACACCGCGTCGCCGCGATTGCTCCGTTCCATCGGAACTCGGGCCGGCACGGACGTCGCGCGAGATTCATGGGTGCGGGGGACGCTCCACAGATGCAGCGGCAGGCAGACGACAAGATGCAGCCCGGCGTAGATCGCAAGCGTCGCACGCCACCCGAGCGAATCGAGCAGGTATTGCGACAGCGGCCAGAACACCGTGCTCGCGAAGCCGCCGAACAGCGTGAGTGCGGTCACTGTCCGCCGATACCGGGTGCCCGCCATTCGGTGCAGGGTCGCGAACGCGGGGTCGTACAGGCACCCGGCCATCGCGACACCGGCGATGAGCCAGCCCGCGAGCAACGTCAACGGACCCTGCGCAGCAGCAAGCGCGGCACACGCCGCGGCGCCGAGCAACGATCCACCGGCGAGGATCCGGCGTCCGCCGCGGGCGTCGATCTGCCTGCCGACCAGGGGCGACACCATACCGGAAACCAGCAGGCCGGCCGTGAAGCTGCCGAACAGCGCGAAATCGCCGATATCCGAGGTCGGTGCGCATCGCCGCGCCGAGCACGGCGATGTTGTAGAACAACGTTCCCCACGAAACGATCTGCGCGACGCCGAGTGCGCTCACGCGACGCCACAAGCAGCGGAACGCCTGCGGCTGCTCCACCGACGGGGTCCGAAGCAATCGGCGGTGCGGGATCCTCGCTCACCGCGGCACGCCGATGCGGCGGCAGATGCGTTGCACGTCCAAGGGCATGACGCTCGCGGGAATGCTTCGCTCAGGCGGCGCAGGCCGCGGCGAAAGATATGCCATGTTACAACGGCGTGACCCCGACGAATCGCGCAGCCAGCTCTCTTCCAACGTCGCGATCCCACGATGCTAGAATCGCGCGGCGGCGGCGCCGGTCGCGATTTCGCCACACCCCATCCGACACTGCAGGAGATTTCGATGCGCCGCGCGCTCACGTTGCTTCTCTGGATCTCGCTCGCCGCGTGTGCTCCGAGCGAATACCGCGCTCCGGTGCTTCCGGGCTACGTCAACGCGCCGCCTCCACCCCTTGCCGCGGCGGGGGATGCGCTCTTGACCGGTACCGTCTGGGCGTGGAAGGGCACGCTCATGAGCGACGACAAGCGCATCGTTCCCGACGCACCCGAACGCTATACACTGGAATTCCAGCCCGGCGGGAAGGCGAACATCCGTGCCGACTGCAATCGCGGGTCCGCGAGTTACACGCTCAACGGCAGTGCTTTGAGCTTCGGGCCGATCGCGCTGACCAGGGCCATGTGTCCGCCCGGTTCGCGCGATGCGGAGTTCCTCAACGGACTGCAGCATGTCTCGGGACAGCTCTTCGACGGCAACGACCTCGTGCTCATGCTGAAGGTCGACGCCGGCTCGATGCGCTTCACCACCCCGCGCCAGTGATGCACGCTATTTCGGCGCCGGGAGGAAGCCCTCTTTCTGCAGTGACGCGACGATCAGATCGGCGAACCCCGGCGCGTCCTTCTGCACGCTCGTCGGGTTGAACGTTTCCGACGTTCCGCTCCAGACGATCCGGCGGGTCTTCGCGTCGAAGAGTGTCGTTTCGACGATCGCGATCTGGTATTGGGTCACTTGCGGCACCGCGTACCAGCCCGAATAGAAACCGTACCAGCCGAAGCCCGGCCCCGGGATGAGCATCGTCGAGTAACTGGTCTGCGTATCGATGCCCAGCAGACGGACCATCAGCATCCCGTCGGCCCCTGACGCGGCGACGGCCGCGTTGAACGTGGGCTCGTCGGCCTGCGCGTCGCTCGGCAGATAGCGCCAGGCCGGCACCGCCTGGCCGCCGGCCCCCTGGATCTTCGCGACCAGCACATCCTCGAGCACGCGCCGGGCCGTCACGTCCCTGGCGCTTTGACCGAGGACGAAAACCAGGCGGAACGGACCGCCCGTGAACCCGGGGTCCCTCCACGTGGCCTGCATCGTCGTCGATGCACAGCCCGCGAAGAAGAGCGCAACGGCGCCCAACGCGACGAAGCGAGCGATGCGATCCGCAAGGCGGGTGTTGCAATTCGGCACGGTCGGTCGTCCCTAATCAACGACCGGTAAACCGCGGCGGACGCTTTTCGAGGAACGCCGCGATGCCTTCGTTGCGGTCATGGCTCGCCGCGAGCAGCGCGAAAGTCTGGCGCTCCGCGGCCAGCGCCTCGGACAGCGGCAGTTCGTAGGCACGCAGCACTGCTTCCTTCGCCAGGCGGACCGCCAGCGCGCGGCTTCGCCGCGATGATCGTCGCGATCTCGACCGCACGCGCGAGTGCGCTTTCCGGCTCGTCCACTTCGATCACGATGCCGGCGGCCAGCGCCGTCCGCGCGTCGATCGGCGCGCCGGTGAGCACCATCTGCATCGCCAGGGCCTTGCCCGCAACGCGCGCCAGGCGCTGCGTTCCGCCGGCGCCGGGGATCATCCCGAGATTGATTTCGGGCTGTCCGAATTGCGCGTTGGTTCCCGCGACGAGGATGTCCGCGCACAATGCGAGCTCGCAGCCGCCACCCAGCGCATAGCCGTTGACAGCCGCGACGATCGGCTTCGGAAACGTCGCGATCGTGCGCCAGTGTCGCTGCCGCTCGTGCAGCAGAACGTCGACCGGGCCGAGTGGCGCCATTTCGCGCAGATCCGCGCCCGCGGCGAAATAGCTCGGCCCGCCCGTGAGCACCACCACGCGAATGTCGTCGTCGGTTACGGCGCCCGTCAGCTCGGAGGCGATCTCGGCGAGCGTCTGCGTGCGCAGGGCATTGCGCGCATCGGGACGATTGAGCGTGATCCGGACCACACCCGGCGCCGGCCGGTCGACGAGGATGTCTTGCGGTCCGTTTCGCGGCGTGGATTCGCTCATCCGCTCGATTCTACGCTCGGCAAGCTCCGGTCGGTCGAGCGATCGGTCAGCGGTTGCTGAATGCCGGCTTGCGCTTCTCGACGAACGCGCGCATTCCTTCCTTCTGGTCCTCGAGCGCGAACGTGGCGTGGAACTCGCGCCGCTCGAACAGCAGCCCTTCGGCGAGCGAGGATTCGTACGCGCGGTTGATCGCCTCCTTGATCTTCAGCACGACCGGCAGCGAAAAGGACGCGATCTTCGCGGCGACGGCCAGCGCCTCGTCCTCGACCTTGTCGGCAGCAACGACGCGCGCGACCAGCCCGCTCCGCTCGGCTTCCGCCGCATCGATCATCCGGCCGGTCAGGCACCAGTCCATCGCCTTCGCCTTGCCGACCGCACGCGGCAGCCGCTGCGTGCCGCCCATCCCGGGCATGGTGCCGATCGTGACCTCGGGCTGGCCGAACTTCGCCGTGTCCGCCGCGATGATGAGGTCGCAGGCCATTGCGAGCTCGCAGCCGCCGCCGAGCGCGTAGCCGGCAACAGCGGCAATGACCGGCTTGCGCATGTGGCGCACGTGCTCCCAATCGCGCGTGATGTAGTTGTCGGCGTAGACCTTCTGGTAGTCCCACTCGGCCATCGCGCCGATGTCGGCGCCGGCGGCGAACGCCTTGTCGTTGCCGGTGATCACGATCGCGGCGACCGCGCCGTCGGCGTCGAAGCGCTGCCAGCGCGTCCTTGAGCTCGCCGGCGAGCGCGTCGTTCAACGCGTTCATCCGCTGTGGACGATTGAGGCGAATGAGGCCGACGCGGCCCTTCGTTTCGACGAGGATGTTTTCGTAGGTCATCGCGACTCCCTGATGAAACGGCTTTTCTCGGTTGATCTCGCGCGAGCCCTTTAACCCGGCGCCCGATGGTGCTGCCAAGGGTACGGCAAGAGTTCGCGCAGCTTCACGATACGGTCGCCGGGGATGACCACATCGGCGTCGAGGTTGGCATGATCGACCTGGAACATCAGCTCGCGGCAGCGCCCGCATGGCGGCAGGATGCGCCCATCCTCGTTGGAGGCGACGATCGCGCGGATGCGCGTCGCGCGGTGCTTCAGCATCTCCGCGATCGCCGCGTGCTCGGCGCAGAAGCCGATCCCGCACGAGCAATCGATCGAGCAGCCGGAAAACACGCGGCCATCGTCGGTCAGAAGTGCTGCGCCGACGACGCCCGCATGGCAATCCGCAGACGTGGCGAACGATACGGTCGCCTTGCGCGCCTCCCCGATCAGTTCCTCGTACGGCACGGCCTTCCCTTTGCGTGGCTACGCAGGTTTCGCTTTCCACGAATCGACGTAGTCGCGGTTCTCCACGCCCTCCGGCAACGCCGCAACCTCGAGGGGGAACCGCGTGTCGATCATCACCGCGTACTCGTCGGTTTCCTTGCGCGCATGTTTGGCGCCGATCGCGAACGCCTTCGGATGGGGGCCGTGCGTGAAGCCGCACGGGTGGAACGTCACCATGCCCGGCTTGATGTTGTCGCGGCTGAAGAACTCGCCGCGGTGATAGAAGATCACTTCGTCGTAGTCGTCGTTGTTGTGATAGAAAGGCACCTTGAGCGCCCCCGGATCGCTCTCGATCGGCCGTGGCGCGAACGTGCAGACGATGAAGTTCCTGCCGACGAAGGTCGTGTGCGCCGACGGCGGAAGGTGGTAGCGATGGCTCATCAGCGGCCGGATGTCGCGCACGTTGACGCGCACCACACACAGATCGCCATGCCAGCCCACCGCATCGAGCGGATTGAACGGATAGCGGATCGTCGACAGCTTGCCCACGCGCTTGACGACGACCTTCCACGGGTCGTCCGTCTGTTGCTTGCGGAACGCTGCATCCATCTGCGGCACCTCGAGGATTGCCGGATCGAAGATCGCGTGCGGACCCAGGATTCCCTTTTCGGGCATCGTATACGTCCCCTCGACGCATTCGATCAGCAGCATCGTCGTCGGTGTCGAAGGTTCGATGCGCCACATGCCCCCACGGGGAATCACGATGTAGTCGCCGTCGCGATAGGCGAGCCGGCCCCAATCGCAATACAGCTCGCCGGCTCCATCGTGGATGAACAGCAGCTCGTCGCCGTCCTGATTGCGCACCAGATGGTCCATCGCCCGGTCCGTCCGCCAGTGCCGGAGCTGGACGTCGCCGTTGCTCATGAACGGCGTCGCGTCCCACGGCGAGGGCCCCGTCGCCGGCAGCTTGTTGAGGTCATAGGCGTGCGGATTCAACGCGCCGGCAAAGCTGTCCCAGGCGGTCGGCGGATGCTTGTGATGAAAGTGCGCGGCCGGACCGAAGAAGCCCTCCTTGCCCATCTCCCGCTCGAACGTGCCGTCGGGCAGATCGGCGTGGGCCTGCCGGCTGTGCGTGCCATCGGCGCGGGGAAAACGAATGTAGTGCTTCATCGTGTCGCTCCTTGTGCGGTCGTTCCGACGCCGTCGCGCGCGGCGGCCATCGCCTGCGCAAGAACACCCGGATCGCCGATGTGGTTGGCGAGCAGCAGCACGAGCTTGGCGTTGACGAGCGCACTCTCGTCGTCGGTGAGACCGCGGTGCGTCGCGATCAGCTGCTCGTAGAAATCATCGGGCGCAGTCAGGTTCAATGCGGTGTTGAGCGTGGCCATGGCGTGCTTCCTCAGTCGTTGCAGGTCGCGCGCGCGATCGCCCCACGAACACTGGGCAGATCGAACTCGCGCCAGCGCGCGCAGACGTGCTGATCCGGGCGCAGCAGGTACACGGTGCCCGGTCGGGCGTCGTAGCGCTGCACCGCGAGCCCTTCGACATCGTCGACGATCCTCGCGCCGCCCACCGGCTTGGCGCCCACCAGCACGACCTTGCAGGGAATCCGTTCGCGCGCAAGCGCCGCGACGCCGTGCGGCCCGACCGCATCGGCAAAACCCAGCAGGGTGAACGATCCGCCGAGGTAGCTCAGCAGCCATTCGCCGTCTGCTCCGCGCACCGGCGCGTCCGCGGCGGGCGCGCCGGGGATCATCGAGCCTGGCGCTTTGGAGAAATCCGGATCGCGATCGGCGGTATTGAGCTCGGAATCGCGCAGGATGGCGGGCACCGACAGCCGCCCGCTGTTGACCAGCTTGCGCGCGAACGCATGCTTCTTCGCAAGGGCCAGCACCGCATCGCGGAACGTGCGGGAGACGCGGCTCTTCGGGGTGATGAAGTCGGTCGAGCGGGTCGAGTTCAGGATGTTCTCGTCGGCCGCGTAGGTACGCTCGGCATCGTAGGTGTCGAGCAGTCGGTCGGGGGAGTGACCCTTTAGCACCAAATCGAGCTTCCAGACGAGATTGTCGGTGTCCTGGATCCCGCTGTTCGCGCCGCGGGCGCCGAACGGCGAGACGATGTGGGCCGCATCGCCCGCAAAAATCACGCGGCCGTGCCGGAATCGCGGCATCCGGCGGCACTGGA
This sequence comes from uncultured beta proteobacterium, assembly GCA_963809965.1. GTDB lineage: Bacteria > Pseudomonadota > Gammaproteobacteria > Burkholderiales > Casimicrobiaceae > CAIWHR01. Next base: position 63,147 of record CAWELU010000055.1, on the reverse strand, counting down.
ACGTGTAGACGCTCGCCCATTCGATCTCGAAGTCCGCCTTGTCGCCGAGCATTGTCTTGAGCCGCGGCAGGATCCGCTCGGGCTTGCGCTCCTCGTCGGGGTTCGCGTCCCAACCGAGCTGGAAATCGACCCGCCAGACGTCGTCGGCCTGCCGGTGCAGCAGCACCGACTGGTTCGGGTGAAACGGCGGGTCGAACCAGAACCAGCGCTCGGTGGGAAACGCGGATGTCATGTGGATGTCGGCGATCAGGAAGCGATCATGAAACACCTGCCCTTCGAACTCGAACCCGAGCATCTGGCGCACCGGGCTCCGTGCTCCGTCGGCGACGATCAGCCAGTCGCAGGCGAGCGTGTAGTCGCCGTCGGGCGTGGCGACCCTCACCTCGACGCGATCGGCATGCGCGGCGACACCGACGACCTTGTTTTCCCAGCGGAGCTCGACCGCGTCCAACTCGCGCACGCGGTCGACGAGAAACTCCTCGAACCAGTATTGCTGCAGGTTGACGAAGGCCGGCCGCCGATGCCCGGGCTCCGGCAGCAGGTCGAAGCGATAGACGAGCTCGTCGCGGAAGAACACCTTGCCGACGTGCCAGCCGATGCCCTTGTCGACGACGTGCTGGCCGCAGGCGAGTCGGTCGAGGATTTCCAGCGCGCGCTTCGCGTAGCAGATGGCGCGCGAGCCGACGCTCACCGTGCGATCGTCGTCGAGCAGCACCACGGGAATGCCGCGCTGGCCGAGGTCGATCGCCGCCGCGAGACCGACCGGTCCCGCTCCGACGACGACGACCGGCCGCTTGCCGGCGGGCGCATCGAGGTCCGACGGCCGCACGTACGGGTAGACAGGGTTGGTGTAGGTCTTCATGGCGCCGCGTGCGTCACCCTTCGAGCGCCTCCCACATCTCCTTGTCGCGTTGGGCGGTCCAGATGCGCGGATCGCGGTATTGCGTCGCCTCGTCGTACGCCCGGGTGACGTCGAACGGCAGGCAGTGATCGAAGATGACCCAGTGGCCGAACTTCGGCTTGAGCAGGGCGTAGGTTTCCTTGTAAACGCTGCGCAGGTCCTTGCCGCTCGCAGCCCGCTCCTTCACTGCCGCGAACATTTCGGTGACGAACGCGCGCGTGCCGTCGAGGCCGGCTTTCACCTGGGCCGGTGACACCAGCGACGCGCCCCGGCCCGGAACCAGCTTTTCGGGACCGAGCGCGGCGATCGCGTCGAGCGTCGCCGGCCAGTCCGTGAGATACGCATCCCCCGTATACGGGCGTCGCGTCGTACTCCACCAGGTCGCCGGAGAAGAGGATCTTCTCCTGCGGCAGCCAGACCACCGTGTCGCCCTTGGTGTGGCCGCGGCCGAGCTGCATGATCTCCACCTGCAACTTGCCGAGCCACAGCGTCATCCGGCGCTCGAATACCAGTGTTGGCCAGGTGAGGCCCGGCACCGACTCGACGGCGCGAAACAGCCGCGGAAAGCGCTCGATCTCGCTCTTCATGTCGGCCTCGCCGCGCTCGACGATGAGGTCGTAGGTATCGCGGCTGGCGATGATGTGCTCGGGCTTGTATCCGCTCGCGCCGAGCACGCGGACCGCGTGGTAGTGCGACAGCATCACGTACCTGATCGGCTTGTCCGTCACCTCGCGGATGCGCCGGATCACGTCCTGCGCCATCACCGGTGTTGCCTGCGTGTCGATGACCATCACCGCGTCGTCGCCGACGACGATGCCGGTGTTGGGATCGCCCTCGGCGGTGTATGCGTAGGCGTGGTCGGACAAGCGGTCGAAGCTGACCTTCTTTTCGACCAGGTCGGCCTGCGATGCGAATTTCTTTTCACTCATGGGAGGTACCGGGGGAGGATCCGCGCGCGCGGCAGCCGTAAATGGTAACCGATCGCCGGCGGGAACGCGCCAGTTCCCCCGTCCTCACGCAGGCGGGCGCCGCGCCCATACGATCGGCTGCGCCTTGGCCGGCCGCGCCGCGACGCCGTGGCGCAGCAGCGCCCGATCGAGCGCAGTCCCGGCATCGTCCGCCAACGCAGCTTCCCGCGCCTCGCGGATCGCTTGCCCGCGTTGCTCGACCGTCGCGAATGTGCCCTCGGCCGCCAGGCGGTCGATGATCCAGATCAGGTTTTCCTTGCCACGCTGGTTGGTCGCGCCATAACCCTTGATCAGGCGGCCGCAAAGCGCGATCTCGAAACCGCACTGCCAGTCCTCGCGCGCCGCGGCCACGATCGCCTCGAGCCAGCGCTCGATGAGTGCCTGCTCCTGCGCGAAGCGCGTACCGTGCCGTCGCAGCCAGCGCAGGCCGGCCATGGTCCGCAACGTCGCGAAGCCCCACACACTGTCGGTGCGCAAGGTGAGGGCAAACGAAAGCGGCGCCTTGCCGCGCGCCCGGCGGCGGCGGTCCCATCCGGCGAGGCGGCGCGCGAACACGGCAGGCAGCAGCGACGAGAACTCCGGCAGCCCCGGCTTGAGGTAGTCGACGATGCGCACGATGTCACCGTTGCCCGCGGCGACTTCGTGCCGCACGCGCGCGAATCGGCTCGCGCGGCACTTGAGGTCGGCCACGCGCACGATGTCGTCGAAGGCCATCCAAAGCGCGAGGAAGCGTGCGCTCTCGTGCGTCAACGCAAAGGCGTGGACGCCCTGGCCATCGATCGCGCGCTCGGCTTCGAGCACGCGGCTCAACCGATCGAGATACAGCTCCGCGTAATTGCGGTCCTGATACTCGACGAGCCGTGCGTGGCCGATGCCGACAATCCCCTGCACGGGCGAAGGAAACGTCGCATTGATGCGCTCCGGCAGTGCAGACGCGGTTGGCGGCGCTGCACTCGCCTTCCGTTCCTGCGGCGGACGAATCGCGGCAGTCTGCATCGCGTCCCATGCCCTGGCGAATCCGGTGAGGCTCGCCTCGACGCCGCGATCGGACTCGCGGATCACCGCCTCGAACGCTTCGCGTGCGAAAGGCAGCACACCGCTCGCCGCAATCGCACCGTACATCACGGCGCTTACCACCGTCCCGGCGTCGCGCGCGATCGCCTCGAGGTCGAGAGCGCGGAGCTCGCGACTGTTTCTGCGTGCCACGTCTAGGAGTGCCGCCGAATCGAAGCGCCCATCGCCCAGCGCCAACTTTTCCGTCGTGGTCAGCGTGCGGCTGACCGACGCGATCAGCAGCGTCCGATCGGGACTCACCATCCCGCTCTGGACGGTGCGCACCGCCTCGAGCAACTCGGAGGCGACGACGAGGTCGATGGCACCCGGGACCGGCAGCAGGCTCAAGACCGGCCGGCGTCCGCCGAGCGTGGCGACCGGTTCGGGATAGATCTCGACGTAATAGGTCGTCGCGCCGGTGCGTTGTGCGACGCCGGGGATCGACGTGCTCTGCACGGGGTAGCCCGCCTGCGTTGCAACGGAAACCAGCCACTCGGCGAGCACTCCGCCGCCTTCGCCGCCGAGCGCGGCGATCAGGATGGTAATGGGCCGCGCCATCGGGTCTTCCGCTACTTCGGCTGGAGAACGCCGATCAACGCACTGCGGATTCCGGCACCCAGGCGATCGCGCCAGTGCGGGTTGTGGATCACTTCGCCGCGATAGAACGACGGGCAGAGCGTCGCCGCGTGCGCGTTTTCGCCGCACAGTCCGCAGCCGACGCATCCGTCGAGCACCGTCGCGACCGGATCGACCTTCAGCGGATCGGAGCTGTCCTTCACCGACAGCGTCGGACATCCCGAGAGCCGGATGCACGAATGATCGCCGGAGCAGGTGTCCTCGTCGACGCCGTATTTCACCCGAACCGTGCGCTTGCCCGCCTTTTGCATGCTCGCCCGCCACGGTCGCACGCGCCGTTGCCGCTCGAGCTGGCACTCGCCCTCGGCAATGATGACCTTGAGTCCGGTAAAGCCGGTGCTGAAAGCTTCTTCCAGCACTCGGCGCATCTCGTCGACGCGGTAACTGTCCACGCTCTTCAGCCACTTGACGCCGATCGCCTTCAGCGTGCGCTCGATCGCGACGTTGTGGTGGACGAGGCTCGCGCCCGGATCGCTCGCCTGCGCCTTCGACGCGTCGTCCGGCGTCGAGATGATTTCCTGCGTGCCGGTCGCCGACGTGTAGCCGTTCTTCAGAATGATCAGCACCGCGTCGTCGCCGTTGAACAGGGCCGACTGCACGCCGCTGACCAGACCGTTGTGCCAGAAGCCGCCGTCGCCCATGATCGCGAGCGTCCGGCGCTGCATGACCGGAGTGACGCCGGCCCGGCTCGCGAGGCTCATCCCGTAGCCCAGGATCGTGTGGCCGGAATTGAACGGCTCGAACGACGCGAACGAGTGGCAGCCGATGTCCGCCGCAATGTGGAGGCGTCCGATGTCCTGCTGCAGGAGCTTCAACGCGGCGAACACGGGCCGCTCCGGACAGCCGATGCAGAAGTTGGGTGGTCGGGGCGGCAACGGTGCGGCCAGTTGGGCAGCCACCGCATCGCGCCTCGCCGCCGTTGCATCGAGCCAGGCAGCGGCCGGCGTCGTGCGACAGTTCCGGTGCGTGACGCGCGACGAATGCCACCATGCCTCGCGCGATCGCCTCGACCGTATATTCCCCGGCCATCGGCAGCACGTCCTTTCCCGCGATCGCGCGTGCCGGACTTCCGCCGGGAGAGGATCGCCAGGATCTCCTGCTCGATGAAATCCGGCTGACCCTCTTCGACCACCAGCACCGCGCGCTTGCCCCGGCAGAAGTCCGCGACCTGTTCCGGCACGAGCGGATAGGTGACGTTCAGCACCAGCATCGACAACGCGCTCTCCCCGAACGCGTCGGCGAGCCCGAGTTGCTGGAGCGCACGGACGAGCGAGTTGTAAAGCCCCCCCTGAACGATGAGACCCAGGTCGTCGCGATGGCCGCCGAAGACCTCGTTCAAGCCGTGCTCGACGACAAAGCGGCGGGCGGCGGGCAAGCGTTCGTCGGTCTTGAGCTTCTCGTGGCGGAACGTGGAAGGCGGATGCGAAAGCCGCCCGTAATCGAACGCGGCAGGCGCTTCGAGCAAGTGCCGATGCGAAATCGCCGGCGCCACGTTGTCCTTGCAGGCAAAGCTGCCCCGGACGTGGCAGGCGCGGATGCGCAATTGCAGCATCACCGGTGTATTTGCCGCCTCCGACATCGCGAAGCCATCCTCGACCATCCGCACCATGTGTCCGAGTTCCGGCCGCGGATCGAGCAGGATGAGCGATGACTTGAGCGCGTACGCGGTGGTGCGCTCCTGGATCACGCTGGCGCCCTCGCCGTAGTCCTCGCCGATCACGACGAGCGCGCCGCCCATTACGCCCGGCGATGCGAGATTCGACAGCGCGTCGGCGGCGACATTCGTGCCGACGATCGACTTCCACGTCACGGCGCCGCGCAGCGGATAGTGGATCGATGCGCCCAGCATCGCCGCGGCGGAGGCCTCGTTCGCGCAGGCCTCGACGTGCACACCCAACTGGGTCGAGATAGTCCTTCGCCTGCACCAGCACGTCGAGCAGGTGTGAGACCGGGCGCGCCCTGGTAACCGCCTACATAGGCGACGCCGGATTGCAGCAGCGCCTTGGTGATGGCGAGGATGCCCTCGCCGTGAAACACCTCGCCCTGCCCGCGGCGCAGCATCTCGACTTCCTTGCTGAACGAGACTTCCACCGTGCGCTGGCCTCAATCTCCGGAGCTCGTCCCGATCCCACCCCGCCATGGGGTCCGTACGGCTAATGTACCGCGCAGCTGCACGAATTCGTCCGCTATTGTGCCGCGCGCCCGGCGCCGGTATAGCAGCCCGCGCCTTTCGTACACTGGACGACGAACGTCCGGCGTTGCCCGCAGCCCGTGACCAGAACCTCGTAGGCAACTCGTTGCGGTGGGGGCGTGTTGAGGGTCTCGCGTGCCGTCACCTGTCCTGTTCCGGATTCGCAGCCGAGCTCGGCCTGCGCTCGTCGCTGCGCCTCCTGCACGGCGTCGGCCTGCGCGGCGTCGAGGAATGACGGCCCCGATGCACACCCGGTCACCATCAAAGCTGCCGAAACCGTCAGAATCAGTGACCGTTGGTGCACTCGCATTCTCCGCAATTCGGCGTAACAAATGCGCAGCCGTCCGGTTCCGACACATAGGCGAATCCGGCGAAGGACTCCGACCCACCCGGCGCTCGCGGGACGCTCAGGACCCGCGAGCCGGATTTTCTCGCACTTTACCGGAGACCGCGCGTCATCGTCCGCGTGTCGGTGCTTTTCCGCGCAGGGTCTTGCGGAGTTGAGGGCGCACCGACACCGTGGAGCCGGGTCGCGGGACGGGGCTGGAACCGAATCGTGGCTGGGCCCCGGCGATGAGACTGTCCGACGATGCGACAAGCGGTCGCATCATCTTTCCGGCATTGCCCGAATGTCGTACGCTCGGACCATGCGGATTCTTCTCGTCGAGGACGACCCGATTCTCGGATCCGCCATCCGCGACTACCTGACTCGGGACGCGTGCGTGGTGGATCACGTTTCGACGCTCGCGGCCGCGCGCGCGTGCTTTCCCGGACACTATGCGGTGGTCGTGCTCGACCTGGGTTTGCCCGACGGCAGCGGCCTCGCGCTGCTGCCCCTGGTCTTCCGGCAGGCCGACCCATCCGCGGTGTTGATCCTCACGGCGCAGGATCGGTTGTCCGACCGGGTTCGCGGGCTCGATGCGGGCGCCGACGATTACCTCGTCAAACCGTTCGATCTGCCGGAGCTCGCCGCCCGGCTGCGGGCGCTGGTCCGGCGACGCGCCGGTCGGCACTCGCCGCAGATCGAGCTCGGGTCCGTTACGATCGATCCGGTTTCGCGCGAGGTCATGCTCGCGGGGCATCCCGTCGAGCTCACGGCCCGCGAATACGCGCTGGTGGTCGCGTTTGCCGAGCACCCGCGGCGCATCCTGAGTCGTCGCCAGCTGGAAGATGCGCTGTACACGTTCGACAACGGAACCCTGAGCAACGTCGTGGAGGTCTACGTGTCCCGTCTGCGCCGCAAGTTCGGCCGCGATTCGATCCGGACCGTTCGCGGGGTCGGCTACCGTTGGGGAGCGGCGGGCAATGGCGAGGACGAGGCGAACGGATGACGTTCAAGGGCGCCGGTTCGGTGACCCGGGCGCTGACCCGCAGCCTGCTCGTCGGATTGACGCTGCTCTGGCTCGCGGGTGTGATCGGCAGCGGCTTTGTCCTGAAGCGATTGATCGACGAGAAGTCGGACGACGAGCTGCAGGAGAGCGCTGCGATCGTGATGTCGCTGGTGCGCTATCACGAGGATCTCCTGGTCACGGCTGCGGTGCTCGGCGACTCGAGGCCGCCCGCCATTGCCGGCAATACGCATGAGCGGTTTGTCTACCAGATTCGCGATGCGTCGGGACGGGTCCTGCTCCACTCCGCGAATGCGGCGCCCGCCCTCCTTGCCGTGCCTTTGCGCGAAGGGCTCGCCGACGCTGGCGAGTGGCGCGTCGTAACGCTGTCCGACCCGGTGAACAAGCGCTTCGTGCAGCTCGCCGATCCGCTCGCCGAGCGCCGCGGCGCGCTCGTTCACGCGCTGGTGTGGCTCATGTTGCCGCTAGCGGCCGTGCTCGCGTTCGCCGCGTGGATCGTGTTTCGCGCCTCGCGCTCACTCGTGCAACAGGTGCAGCGGACCGCGGGAGCCGTTTCGCGACAGGACCCGCAGGCGCTGGGCCTGCTCCCCCTGGACGGCGTGGTCACCGAGATGCGACCGGCCGTCGAGGCCACGAACGATCTGCTCGCCCGGCTCGCCGCCGCGCTCGAGGCCGAGCGCAGCTTCACCTACAACAGCGCGCACGAGATCCGGACACCGATCGCCGCCGCATTGGCGCAGGCGCAGCTGCTCGCGGCGACGGCGGAAGGGACGGCGGTGAAGGAGCGTGCCGACGCTCTGGTGGGTGCACTCGCCCGTCTTGCGCGGCTGGCCGAGCGATTGCTCGCGCTGGCGCGCGCCGAGGGCGCCCAGCCGCTCGCGGACGAGTGGGTCGATCTCGCCCGGGTCGTGCAGCTCACCGTGGGTGAATTCGAACACGATGCGCGGTTGCGCGGGCGGCGTATCGTGGGTGAAGCCACGCCCGCACGAGTGCGCGGCGATCTCGACGCGGTGGGTCTCGCCTTGCGCAATCTGGTCGAGAATGCGCTGGTCCACGGTTCGGGCGGAACCTGCATCCGACTCGTCTGCGCCAGCGGGCGTGGCACGGCGACGCTGGCCGTCATCGACGACGGCCCCGGTGTTCCGGGTGGCGACATCACGCCGCTCATCAAGCGATTTGCGCGGGGCACGGGCGCGGCCGGAGGCGGTGCCGGTCTCGGCCTGTCCATCGTCGAGACGCTGGCACGCCGGATGGGCGCGAAGCTCGTTCTGTCTAGCCCTGTTCCGGGCACGAACACGGGGTTCGAGGCACGCCTGGTTTGGGATGCCGTACGCGGTTGACGAGGCGCAGCGGCGAAACGCGAGCCCCCAGCAGTCAGGTTATTTCCGATCGTGCCGAGCCGTTTCCGCCGTCCCAACCCGCTTTCCGCAGTCCCGCCTTGATCCGCTCGCGGTCTGCCTGCCCGAGCCAATCGGTCACCCAAAGCCGGTCGAGCCGCGTCGGATCGATTTGCGGGCCGCGCGCGAGGGCGCCTTGCGCCTCCTCCGCGTTCCCCGCGATGGCGAGACTGGCCACGAGGAGGATTCGCGCCGCGAGGTCGTCCGCCTGACGGCTCAACGCCTCCTTCGCAAATGCGGCCGCCTTTTCGTACCGGCCGGCGGCAAAATGGCTGCCGCTCTGCAGGGCCAGATAGATGTGTGCGCGCGGGTCCTTCGGGCTCAATTGCAGTGCTCGATCCAGCGCCTCGATGCCTTCGTCGGGATGACCGGTCGCGACGAGCAACGCGCCGAGCGACGCGTGACCGCTGGAGTCGTTCGGATTGAGCTCGACCGCCAGTTTCGCCTCGCGCAGTGCCGACTCGTTCTTCCCGGCCAGCTGCAGCCCGCGCGACATCACGAAATGCGCGAGCGCATCGCCGTCATCCAGCGACAGGGCGCGTTGCGCGGCCTCGACGCACTTGGCGATCGCCTGGTCGCGATCGTCGGTGACGGCCAGGAACGCGTCCCGGTAATGACTGTAGGCAAGGCCGGTCCAGCTGCGGCTGTACGTGGGATCGAGCGCCAAGGCCTGCTCGAACATTTCCCGTGCTCGCTGGTTGCCGCTCTTCGAGAACTCGTGCAGCAACGACATGCCACGCAGATACAGATCCCATGCCTGCATGTCGCTCGGCTGTTTCGACGTCGAGCGCTGGCGCTCCGCCCGCTCGAGCTCCGGTGCCACGGTGCAGGCGATCCGCTCGGTGATCTCGTCCTGCACGTCGAAAATGTCGTCGATGCGGCGATCGTACCGTTCCGCCCAGACGTGATGCCCGCTGGCCGCGTCGATGAGCTGGACGTTGATCCGCACCTGATTGCCGCCCTTGCGGACCGAGCCCTCGATGACGTACTTCGCGCCCAGCTCGCTCGCGATCTGCTGCACCTTGGCCGGGCGCCCCTTGTACGTGAATGTCGAGTTGCGCGCGATGACCGGAAAAGTCCGCCAGTGCGACAGCGCGGTGATGATGTCCTCGGTCAGGCCGTCGGCGAAATACTCCTGCTCCGGATCGTGCGTCAGGTTGTCGAATGGAAGGACCGCGACCGCAGGCCGTCGGAGCACAGCGTCGATATCGTGGGCGGGCGGCGAGATCCCGATCGACGCACCGGTCTCGACGCGAAACGCGCGCACGGACCGCGCGATGTTCTTGACCGACTGCTCGCCCATGTCCTCGAACGCGAAGCCGAGCTTGTCGCGCACCTGATCGTGGACCATGCGCGACACGCAGATTCCGCCCGGCTCGGCCAGCGTCTGCAGCCGTGCCGCCACATTGACGCCGTCGCCGAAGATGTCGTTGTCGTCGCTGATGATGTCGCCGACGTTGATGCCGATGCGGAACTTGATGCGTTTTTCCTCGGACAGGTCGGCGGTGCGCTCGGCCATGCCGCGCTGGATGTCGACGGCGTAACGCACGGCATCGACGACGCTGACGAACTCCACCAGCATCCCGTCGCCGGTCGTCTTGACGATCCGGCCGCGATACTCGGTGATCTTGGGATCGACCAGCTCCTTGCGATGCCCCTTCAACTGGCGAAGCGTGCCTTCCTCGTCGATGCCCATGAGCCGGCTGTAGCCGACAATATCGCCGGACAAGATCGCGGCAAGTCTGCGCTCGACGCGATCCTCACTCATGTGCCCCTCCCGACATCAGATCATTATCGACATCGATACGGCACTATACAAGTGCCGATGCGGTCACTCGCAGCGCTCGCGAGGCGAGGCCGCCGAACGCGACGACGCTCGTCATCCGATTTCTTCCGTGGAAACCCTGCGCTCGTTCAATCGCTGACTGCCGTGCAGCAGGGCTTCGATCTGCCCGTCCTTCTCCTGCCACAACGCCTGGAGCCAGCGCTGGACTGTCTTGCGGAATCTAAGATCGGCCTGATAGTCGCCCGTGCAGAATTCCGCCGGGATCGGCAGGCTGCGCGCGCGGACCGAAATGGTCGGCACGTTGCCACAAAGGAACTGCCAGAACGTCGGCGCGCCCGCGGGATAGACGATCGTAAGGTCGAGGAACGAGCTGAACTTGTCGCCGAGCGCTCCCAGCGCCAGCGCAAGCGCCCCCGCCTTGGGCTTGAGCAGGTGGCGGTAGGGCGAATGTTGCGCGCGATGCTTCGCGCGGGTGAAGCGCGTGCCCTCCGCGAAGTTCATGACGCTCGTCGGCACCAGTGCGAACTTCCGGCAGGCCGCTCGCGTCGCGTCGAGATCCTGGAATCGCTTTTCCGGATGCGCCCGGAGATAGGCATCCGAATGCCGCCGCATGAACGGAAAGTCCAGCGCCCACCACGCGAGCCCCATGACCGGCACGTAGATCAACTGCCGCTTGAGAAAGAACTTCAGCATCGGGATGCGACGGTTCAACAGGTGCTGCAGCACCAGGATGTCGACCCAGGACTGGTGATTGCAGTTGACCATGTACCAGCCCCGGTACTCGAGTTGCTCAAGGCCGGCCACGTCCCATTGCGTGCGCTGCGTAAGGCGCATCCAGCCGCTGTTGCAGGCGACCCAGCCGGTCGCCACGGCGTTGAGAATCCGGTCCACCCGCGACCGCACGGGCTTGAACGGCAAGACGAGCTTGATCACGGCAAACGAAAACAACAGGCTGCACCAGAAGAGGGTATTGGCCGCCAGCAGCGTGGCGGCGATGACTCCGCGCACTGCGGGTGGCAGAGAGCTCAGCATGGTCGGTTCGCGATTCCGACGAGCCTGCTGCCTAGATCCGGACGCGGCGCGACGAACGGCGCGGTGAGGTCGCGATACGCGGGCAGTCCGGAGGCGCGGGTCCGGTGCCGGCGTCAGGCCTTCGGCCGCTTGTCGACGATCCGTTTGGCCTTGCCGAGCGAGCGCTCGATTCCACCTGGCGCCACCACGTGCACGTCGGCAGTCACGCCGATCAGCGACTTGACCAGGTGCGCGAGCCGCGCGCCGGCTGTTTCGCCGTCCGCCGCTCCGGCGCCCGGCGAGCGCTCGACCAGCACCGTCATCTCGTCGAGATTCTTCGGGCGAGTGATCTCGAGCTGGTAATGCGGGACGAGCTCGGACTGCTTCAGGATCAGTTCCTCGATCTGGGTCGGGAACACGTTGACGCCGCGGATGATCAGCATGTCGTCGGAACGGCCGGTGATCTTCTCGATCCGACGCATCGACCGCGCGGTGGGCGGCAAGAGCCGGGTCAGGTCGCGCGTCCGGTAGCGGATCATCGGCAGCGCTTCCTTGGTGAGCGACGTGAAGACGAGCTCGCCCTTTTCGCCGTCCGGCAACACCCTGCCGGTTTCCGGGTCGACGATCTCCGGATAGAAGTGGTCCTCCCACACGGTGAGCCCGTCCTTGGTCTCGATGCATTCCTGCGCGACTCCGGGCCCGATGATCTCGGAAAGTCCATAGATGTCGATTGCATCCATGCCGACCTTCGCCTCGATCGCGACGCGCATCGCCGGCGTCCACGGCTCGGCGCCGAAGATGCCGATCTTGAGCGAGGAGCTGCGCGGATCCATTCCCTGGCGCTCCATTTCCTCGGCGATCGCGAGCATGTACGACGGCGTCACCATGATCACGTCGGGCTTGAAATCGGCGATCAGCTGCACCTGTCGCTCGGTCATCCCGCCCGACATCGGGATCACCGTGGCGCCGAGCTTTTCGGCGCCGTAGTGCGCGCCGAGCCCGCCGGTGAAGAGCCCGTAGCCGTACGCGACGTGGATGATGTCGCCGGCGCGCCCGCCCGCCGCGCGGATCGAGCGCGCCATCACGGTCGCCCACATGTCGACGTCCTTGGCCGTGTAGCCGACGACGGTCGGCTTGCCGGTGGTCCCCGACGACGCATGGATGCGCACCACCTTCTCGCGTGGGACGGCGAACATCCCGAACGGGTAGTTGTCACGCAGGTCGACCTTGGTCGTGAACGGGAATTTGCCGAGGTCCGCCAGCGATTTCAGGTCCCTCGGGTGCACGCCGGCCGCGTCGAACACGCGCCGGTAGTGCGGCACATTACGGTAGGCGCGCGACAGCGTCCATTTGAGCCGCTTCAACTGCAGCGCGGCGAGCTCATCGCGGCTCGCCGTCTCGATCGGCTCCAGTTCGCCGGGCAACGGTTTCTTGACGGGCATTTCCCTCGCCTCCCCTGTTTCGCCACGGGCTTCAAGCCGGCGGCGCGACTTCGATCAGATGACCCTTGATCCGGTAACTCTTGCCCCTGAACATCGCGACCGATTCGCCCTTCTGGTTGGCGACTTCGACATCGTAGACACCGGTGCGCCCCGCAAGCTGGCGCTCGTGCGCGCGCGCGGTGAGCACGTCGCCCTCGCGCGCGGGCGCGGTGAACTCGATCGCGCAGCCCGATGCGACGGTGTTCAGATTGTAGCTGTTGCATGCATACGCGAACGCGCTGTCGGCCAGCGTGAAGATGAACCCGCCGTGACAGATCTGGTGCCCGTTGAGCATGTCCGGGCGCACGGGCATGGCGAGTTCCGCGTAGCCGGGACCGACGTGCACGATGCGGATGCCGAGCGCCTGCGTGGCGGTGTCGCGCTCGTACATCGAATCGGCCACGCGCTCCGCGAGCGTGCGCGCATCGGCCGTAGTCATCGGCGGATGGTGCTCACCCACGCAACGTTCCGCCCGTTGCCGCGCGCCGGGAGACGAGCGGCGAGACGCGGTACCGATCCTCGCCGTAATGCGCCGCGAGGTTGGCGAGCGCATCCCGGATCGCCGCCACGCCGATCGCGTCGCCCCATGCCAGCGGCCCGCGCGGGTAATTGACGCCTTTCTGCATCGCGACATCGATCGCCGCGGGAACGGCGACGCCCTGCACGACCGCGTCCGCGGCTTCGTTCACGAGCATCGCCACGGTGCGCAGCACCGCGAGCCCCGGGACATCGTCGAGCGGCGACACCGCGAGGCCGGCGGCCTGCAGTGCTCCGACGGCAGCCGCGTACGCCGCGTCGCCGCAGGTGTCCGCACGCGCAGACGGCGAGCCGCTGCGTCGCCCGATAATCGTAGGCGAGGTCGAACAGCACGAGATCGCGCACGCCGGTGGCGGCGACGCGGCCGGTCGCGGTGCGGCCATCGGTCAGCGCGAGCCACGCACCGCCCGCAGGGCCTGCGACGTGGATTGCACCACCCGCAAAGCGCGAGTCGGGACGCGCGGGTTCGACCGTCACGCCGGCGGCAGCCATTCGCTCGACCAGCGCCGCGGCCAGGCCGAGGTCGCCATGCGCGGTGATACGCGCCGGCTTCGGCTGGGTTGATTCGGTGCGCGGTGCCGGTTTCGCTGCGTCCGTCGAGTAATCGTAGAACCCCCGCCCCGCCTTGCGTCCCAGGAAGCCCGCGCTGACGAGCTCCTGCTGCAGGATCGACGGCGCATACCGCGGGTCGTGAAAGTAGGCCTCCCATACACTCTTCGTCACCGCGAAGTTGACGTCGAGCCCGATCAGGTCCATCAGCTCGAACGGGCCCATCCGGAAGCCGCCGGCTTCGCGCATGACCGCGTCGATGGTGGCCGGATCGGCGGCCCGCTCGCCGAGGAGCCGCAAGCCCTCCGCATAGAACGGACGTGCGCAGCGATTGACGATGAATCCGGGCGTCGACGTCGCCCGGACCGGGCTCTTGCCCCACGCGGCTGCCGTCGCTTCGATCGTCGCGGCGACGTCGGGCGCGGTCGCGATACCGGAAACCACCTCGACCAGCGGCATCACGGGCGCCGGATTGAAGAAATGCATGCCGACCATGCGCGCGGGACGCTTCAGTCCGCTCGCCAGCGCGGTGATCGAGAACGACGAAGTGTTGGTGGCGAGAATGCACTCGGGCGCCACGACATGCTCGAGGCGCTCGAAGAGCTCGCGCTTGGCGTCGAGGTTCTCGACGATCGCCTCGACGACGAGTTGCGCGACACAGGCATCGGGCAGCGTCACGACGGTCGCGATACGCGCCACGGCCGTCTCGGCGTCTTCCTGCTTCAGCTTGCCCTTCGCTGCCAGTGTGCCCAGCGTGGCGGCGATGGAATTTTTCGCGGCGTCGCTCGCACCGATGCGGGTGTCGTGCAACTGGACGCGATGCCCGTAGAGCGCGGCGATCTGCGCAATCCCCGCTCCCATCGCACCGGCACCGATGACCGCGACGGTGGAACCGGGTGGCAATGCCGCAGCCATGGCGCGCGCGTCAGCGCCCGGTGAACCGCGGCGGCCGCTTGGCGATGAACGCGGCCACGCCCTCGCGGTAGTCCTCGCCGTATCCCAGGGAGCGCTGCAGGTCCCGCTCGAGGTCGAGCTGCGCGGGGAGTGAATTCGCGCTCGCCGCGTGGATCGCCTGCTTGATCGCGGCCAACCCGCGCGTGGGCGCCTGCGCGAGGCTCGCCAGCAGCTTCTCGGTGACGGCCGGACAGCTCGGCATCGTCGACGCATTGCCAGATCAGGCCCCACGCCGCAGCTTGGTCGGCCGTCAGCTTGTCGCCCAGCATCGCGAGGCCCATCGCCCGCGCGGTGCCGACCAGCCGGGGCAGGACATACGTGCCGCCGGAGTCCGGAACCAACCCGATCTTGCAGAATGCCTGGATGAAGCTCGCGGATTTCGCGGCGATGACGATATCGCAGGCGAGGGCGAGATTGGCGCCGGCGCCCGCGGCGACGCCGTTGACCGCGCAGACAACGGGCATCGGCAGCCCGCGCAACGCCAGCACCAGCGGCTTGTAGTTGCGCTCGATCGAGGCACCCAGATCGACCGGCTCGGCGCCAGGGGCCACGGCGCGATCGGACAGATCCTGCCCCGCACAGAAGCCGCGGCCCGCTCCGGTCAGCAGCAACACGCGCGACGACGCGTCGGCCCTGACCCGGTCGAGCGCGTCACGAACTTCGGCGTGCATCGCGTCGTTGAAGCTGTTGAGGCGATCGGGGCGATTCAGCGTCAGCCGCGCGATGCCGCCCTCGAGGGTGAACAGGATGTTTTCGTAGCTCATCACACGTGCACCCGATGCTGGACGACACGGAAGCGACTCGCGACGAACGCCGAATCGGTCAGCGCCGCGTTGGCGGCCGGGTTGGCGCCGGTGCCATGGTAATCCGAGAACGCCGCCGATTGGTTGACGAACACGCCGCCGGTCAGGTTGATGGAGAGCGCCACGCCGGCATCCTCGGCGACCCCGATCGCGGCGTCGATCACCTCCGGCCGGCGCGAGTACACCGAGAAGGTCAGCGCCCCGTGCTCGCGGACTGCGGCACGGGCGATGGCGAGGCTCTCGTCGGTCGAGCCGGTCGCGATCACGAACGCGATCGGCCCGAACCACTCCTTGAGGTAGACGTCCCGATCGGCTGCCGTCAACTTGGCGATCAGCGGGGTGCGGATCGTCGCCTGAGGATAGGCGGGATGGGCGATCGGCTGCGTGTCGAGCGCCAGGCTGCCGACCGAACGCGCGGCCTCGAGCCGCTGCAGTACGCCGTCGTTGACCACCGCGCCCAGGATCTCGACCGCGCGCGCCGGATCACCGAGCAGTTTCTGCACGCCCTCGGCGATGCCCGCGGCGACCTGATCGAACGTGAGGCGGCCCTCGGCGGTATCGATGCCGTCCTTCGGTACGTAGATGTTCTGCGGCGCCGTGCACATCTGGCCCGTGTATAGCGAAAGCGAGAACGCAACGTTGCGAACCACGCCCTTCCAGTCGTCGGTCGAGTCGACGACGATCTGGTTGACGCCGGATTTCTCGGTGTAGACCTGCGCCTGCCGCGCGTTGGCTTCGAGCCAGTTGCCGTTTGCCGAGCTGCCGGTGAAATCGATCAGCCTGACGTCGGGGCGCAATGCGAGTCGCTGCGCAACCGGGTCTCCCGCTTCGTGCGCGAGCCAGCGTGACGACGTTCGGATCGAAGCCCGCCTCGGCGAGCACCTCCCGCGCGATCTTCACCGTGAGTGCCAACGGCAGGATCGCCGCCGGATGCGGCTTGACGACGACGGCGTTGCCGGTCGCGAGATCGGCGAAGAACCCGGGAAAGCCGTTCCAGGTCGGAAACGTGCAGCAACCGATCACGAGGCCGATGCCGCGCGGCACGATGCGGTAGCGCTTTTCCATCCTGAGCGGCTCGTTCTTGCCCTGCGGCTTCTCCCACAGCGGCCTGCGCCGGGATGCGGCGCATCTCGTCCCACGCATAGGCCACCGCCTCGAGCCCGCGGTCCTGCGCATGCGGGCCGCCGGCCTGGAACGCCATCATGAACGCCTGCCCCGTCGTGTGCATGACGGCGTTGGCGAAGAGGAAGCTCTGCCGGTTGATCCGGTGCAGGATCTCGAGGCACACGCCGACCCACGCTTCGGGCCCGGCCTTGCGCCAGGCAGCCTGCGCCTGCGCGACCGCTGCGAGCAGCCGCGTCGACGTCGGCCTTCGGATACGTGATCCCGAGCGCGAAGCCGTAGGGCGACTTTTCGCCGCCCACGCTTCCGATCGTGCGCCGGCTGGTCGAGCGCGAAAGGCCTTGTCGCGCAACGCGTCGAACGCGGCCTTGCCCGCCTCCGCGGCGCCTTCGCCGTAGACCTTCGGGCTTGCGGACTCCGGATACGCGCTCCAGTAGCCGCGATGGGCGAGCGCCGCGAGTGCGGACTCGAGCGTCGCGCGGTGACGTTCAAACATCGGATGCGACACGGGAGACTCCTTCAATTGTTCGATTATGCCGTGAGATCGTAATCGACCACGACCCGGTCGGTAACCGGATAGCTCTGGCAGGTCAGCACGAAGCCGCGCTCGACCTCGTAATCCTCGAGCGCGAAGTTGACGTCCATGTCGACCTCGCCGGCGGTGAGCTTCGCGCGGCAGGTCGAGCACACGCCACCCTTGCACGAATACGGCAGCTCGACGCCGGCTTTCAGTCCCGCTTCGAGAATGCTCTCCTTGCCCTTTTCCAGCGTGAACGTTTTCGTTGCGCCGTCCAGGACGACGGTCACTTCGCATTCGGCATGGCCCGGCTCGACCGGACGCCCCGGCTTGTGCTCGTGCTTCGGGATGCTGGTCGCGAAACGCTCGATCCGCACGTGCGCATCGGGAAAGCCGCGCGCCTTGAGCGCGTCGGCGACCGCCTGCATCATCCCGTCCGGGCCACAGACGAACACCGCGTCGACCTTGTCGAGATCCACCCACTGCGCGAGCAGGGCGTCGGCCTTGGCGCGGTCGATTCTGCCGTGCAGGAGCTCGATGTCCTGCGCCTCGCGCGAAAGCACGTGGACGAGATTGAAGCGCGTCAGGTACGTATCCTTCAGCGCGGCGAGCTCCTCCTTGAACATCACGGTGCCGGACGCGCGATTGCCGTAGAAGAGCGTGAACTCGGAGTGCGGCTCGGCCGCGAGCGTCGTCTTGACGATCGACAGCAGCGGCGTGATCCCGCTGCCGGCCGCGAAGCCGACGTAGTGCTTGCGCTGGCCGGGCGCGAGCGGCACGTTGAAGTGGCCCATCGGCGGCATCACTTCCAGGCGGTCCCCGGGCGCAAGCGATTCGTTCGCCCAGGTGGAAAACACGCCGTGCGGATTGCGCTTGACCGCGATCCTCAAGCTCGCGTCCTGGACCGCGGAGCAGATCGAGTACGAGCGGCGGACATCCTGGCCGCCGATATCGGCTCGAACCGTCACGTGCTGCCCTTGCTCGTAGCGGAACGCATCGGCGAGCGCCGGCGGGATCGCGAACGTTATCGCGACCGCGTCGCGCGTCTCGCGCTCGACCTTGGCGACAGCAAGCGGGTGGAACTTGCTCATGTGCTCTTTTCGTGCCGGCCTGCCGGAGTGAACCCCGGGTACGCGCGATTCAATGGGGCTTGAAGTAATCGAACGGCTCGAGGCAATCCACACAGCGGTATTGCGCCTTGCAGGCGGTGGAGCCGAACTGCGAAACGAGCTTCGTCTGGAGCGAACCGCAGCGCGGGCACGGGACGCTCACCTCGGCGCGACGCAGCGGGCTGATGCCGGCGACGTCGATCGCGGCGGGGCGGGACCCCTCCGGCGGCGCGATGCCGTAGTCGCGCAGCTTTCGTTTCGCCTCGGCGGCCATCCAATCGGTCGTCCACGCGGGGGCGAGCTGCGTTTCGAGGCTCAGGTGCGCGACCCCGATTGCCGCCATCGATTCGCGGATCGCGCCCACGATGAGCTCCATCGCCGGACAGCCGGAGTAGGTCGGCGTGATGCGGACGACCAGCGTCGTCGGATCCGCCTGCTCCCATTCGACGCTGCGGACCATGCCGAGGCCGACGATCGACACGACAGGAATCTCCGGGTCGGGAATTCCTTCCAGCGCATGCCAGATCGCCTCGAGCGTCGGGCGCGGCGCCGCGCGAAGCGCTGCGGCGCGTTCCTGCTCGGCGATCAACGCTTCCTGCTCGGGAGTGACACCCATCGCGGCCTCACCAACGCGCGCCGGGATAGGCGCGCTGCAGGAACTGCATTTCGGAAAGCAGGTGGCCCAGGTGCTCGGTGTGCACCCCCTGCCTGCCGCCTCGGCCGCCGCTCCCCTGCATCCAGGTCCCGTCGGGCACGCGGAGCGTCGCCTCGGCGAACACCGCGTCGACGTGCTGCCGCCACGGCGCCGCGAGAAGGCGGACGTCGGACGCGATGCCGGCATCGATCAGCTCGAGCTCCGTCGCATCGGGCGCGAACATCTCGCCCGTGTACATCCACATTCCGTCGATCGCCGCCTGCATCTTCGAGTGCGACTCGGCGGTGCCGTCGCCCAGGCGCACCACCCAGTCGCCGGAACGCTCGACGTGATACGCCGCCTCCTTCGCAGCCTTCGCGGCGATCTCGGCAATGCGCGAATCGCGCGATCCCGACAAGCGCACGCAACACGAGCAGATGCCACGCGTCGAACAGGAACTGCCGCGCCGTCGTGTCGGCGAAATTGCCGTTCGGCAGTTCGGCGATCAGCAGGTTGCGGAAGGCGCCGGCATCGCGCAGGAACGCGAGCCGATCCTCGTCGCGCGGCGCCGCGGAGAAACGCGCCTCGACCTCGCCCGCGTAAGAAAGCCACAACCGCGCCTGGCCGAGGAGGTCGAGACCCACGTTGGTCAGCGCCATGTCCTCCTCGACGATCGGGCCCTTGCCGACCCATTCGCCGAGGCGCTGCGCGAGGACCAATGGCGTGTCGCCGAGGCGCAGCAGGTAGTCGAACAGCTGCCGGTCATCGCTCATCGAGTGCGTATCGCGTATCGAATGAATGGGCGCAACGCGTGCAAGGTCGAGGCGTCCGCGGGCCGTTCGGAACCGGACGCTGGCGCCGCCAAACGTGGCGTCGAGCGGGTGCCCGGCGCGCGACAATCGGTAAACACATGACCGACCGCCGCGCGCCACCCGCTTGCGCGACGCCGGCGGCGAACAGCGCCCGGTTCCGAACGGCCCGCGCCCGGCCGACCAAGATCCGGCATCGGCCCAGTGACCGATGCGTGTCATAGGTGCTTGACTTCGTCCGGCATCGGAAAGAACGTCGGATGCCGATAGACCTTGCTGTTCGCCGGCTCGAACAGCGCCTCCTTGTCCCCGGGAGCGGACGCGACGATGTCGGCGGACCTGACCGCCCAGATCGACACGCCTTCGTTGCGGCGCGTGTAGACGTCGCGCGCGTTCTTGATCGCCATTTCCGCGTCCGCCGCGTGCAGGCTGCCTACGTGCCTGTGCGCGAGCCCGTGCTGCGACCGGATGAAGATTTCCCACAAGGGCCATTCGCTCGACATCGTTGTCTCCACCACGATGATCGGATCCGTCGTTCCTACGCCGCCTTGGCTTGCCCGGCCAGACGCGCCGCGCGTTTCTCGGCGTGGGCCATCGCCGCCTCGCGCACCCACTCGCCGTCCTCCCACGCCTTGACGCGCGTCGCCAGGCGGTCGCGGTTGCAGGGGCCGTTGCCGCGGATCACGTTGTGGAATTCGCTCCAGTCGATCGCCCCGAAGTCGAAATGGCCGCGTTCGGCGATTCCACGCCAAGTCCGGATCCGGCACCGTGATGCCCAGATACTCCGCCTGCGGGACCGTTTGGTCCACGAAGCGCTGGCGCAATTCGTCGTTGGACAGGATCTTGATCTTCCAGGCGGCCGACTGCGCGCTGTGCACGCTCTCGGCATCGGACGGCCCGAACATCATCAGCGAGGGCCACCACCAGCGGTTCAGGGCGTCCTGCGCCATCGCCTTCTGTTCCGGCGTGCCGCGCGCGAGCGAGAGCATGATGTCGTAGCCCTGGCGCTGGTGGAAGCTCTCCTCCTTGCAGATCCGCACCATCGCCCGCGCGTACGGCCCGTACGAGCAGCGGCACAGCGGGATCTGGTTCATGATCGCGGCGCCGTCGACCAGCCAGCCGATCGCGCCGATGTCCGCCCAGGTCAGCGTCGGATAATTGAAGATGCTGGAGTACTTGGCCTTCCCCGAGTGGAGGTCGGCGATCATCTGGTCGCGCGAGATGCCCAGCGTTTCCGCGGCCGAATACAGATACAGACCGTGGCCGCCCTCGTCCTGGATCTTGGCCATCAGGATCGACTTGCGCTTGAGCGTCGGCGCGCGGGTGACCCAGTTGCCCTCCGGCAGCATGCCGACGATCTCGGAATGGGCGTGCTGCGAGATCTGCCGGATCAGCGTCTTCCGGTAGGCCTCCGGCATCCAGTCCTTCGGCTCGACCTTGATGTCGGCGTCGATGCGTTCCTGGAACGCGCGTTCCTCCGGCGACATCTCGGCAAGCGAGGCCACCGACCTGACGCCGGTGTCGACCATCTGCGCGTACATGCACTCCTCCTCGTCCGATCCGGGGGCCGGTCGGCCATGATATCCGCGATGCCGCGCCTGGGCGAAACAACAGGAGGGCCGCGGGACCCGAAATGATACAGCTTTGCACCGATTGGTGTAAAGTATGTATCACGTTGCCAGGCTCCGCTCGATCCGGACCCGACGCCGATCCATGCCCCGCTCCGCCCTGAAGGCCACCCGCCCGGACCGGCGAAGCGCCAGGCCCGACCCACGCTTCGGCAGACCCGGCGCGATCCGGTCACGCCCGATCCCCACGTAACGCGGTTCGTGCGGCGTGAGCTCGCATCAGCGCCCCCGCGCGCCTCGTCGCTCGTCATCACGGTCTGGGGTGACGCGATCGCCCCCCACGGCGGCGCCGTCCTGCTGCCGGGATTGATCCGGCTGCTCGCGCCGTTTCGCATCAACGAACGGCTGGTGCGCACGAGCGTGTTCCGCCTCGCGCGTGAGGGCTGGCTCAAGGCCACCCCGGTCGGTCGCCGCAGCCTGTATCGGCTCACCCGCGACGGTGCCCGTCGCTTCGAGCAGGCATACCGCCGGATCTACACGCTGCCGGTCGAGCATTGGGACGACACCTGGGAACTCGTCATCGCCGGCGGGCCGAAGAACGGTTGGCGGCGCGCCCTCGGGCGAGGAGCTGCGGTGGGAGGGCTTCGGGACGCTCGCGCCCGGCGTCTATGCCCGACCGTCGCAGGACTCGTCGTCGGTGCCTCGGATCGCCGCGGCGCTCGGCCTCACCGGGCAGATCGTCGTCGTACGTGCCCGCGACGATGCGGCACTCGATGGGCAGACGCTGGCGTCCTCGGTACCCCGGATGCTCGATCTGGCGAGCGTCGCCGCCGACTATCGCCGATTCCTGCGACGTTTCGGAACGGTGATCGACCGCTTTCGCCAGGCAAGCGACTCCGACCACCATCCGGAGCAGTCGTTTCTCGTCCGCACGCTGCTGATCCATGAGTACCGCCGCGTGCTCTTGCGCGATCCGCAGCTGCCGGCCGCGCTGCTGCCGCTCGATTGGCCGGGTCCGGCCGCCTTCGCGCTGTGCCGCGATTTCTACCGGCTCACGCACCGCGCGGCGGAACGGCATCTGGTCGCGACGTTGGAAGGTGCGCGTGGCGCGCTGCCGCCGGCGTCGGCGGATTTCTACCGGCGGTTCGGCGGGCTCGTCGACTGACCTGCCGCGTTGCGTGGATGGCGAGCGCCAGCGGATCGGTGTCGGTAAGCCCGAGCAGGCCATGGATTCGCGCCGCGTCCGCGATCCGCACCACGGGTCGCGTCCGGCGGAGCACAGGAAAGTTTTCAGTGCAGGCGAAACTGCCCCGAAAAGACGTGCGCGACCGCGTCGACGAGAAGCTGGGCGATGAAAAGGAGCGGGCCCAGGCCAGCGGCGATTGCCGGCTTCCTGACGGTCATACAGAGGAAACCTGACACCAACGCGTAGAAGCCAATCGTCCCGGCGATCGCCCAGTAATTGGCACTGCCTGAAACGAGGGAAGGCGCGAACAGGATTGCGACGATGCCCGCGGCGACGAACGAATATGAAAAACTCCGCCAATTGACCGGATGTTTGCGAAACCACACGAGCAACGCTGCAACGAGAAGCCAAATGCTCACACCGGAAAGGCGCGTAAGGGCCCATCGCAGATTTCCTTCGGGCTGCGCGCCCAGGCCGTAATCCCCTCGGCCGGTCAAGAGTGCAAAGGCGACCTATACACACCACGTCAGCAGGATTCCCGGTCCGGCGTTTCGGCGACCGTCAATTGGTTCCATGACGATGGCCTCCCGGATCTCGCATGGCGCCTGATGCCAGTCGGTGTCCGGGGTGGCGAGCGTGATCTCCCACGCCGGATCGATCCCCCGGCAGATCAGACCTGCAAGGTCGTCGGCCTCGAAGTCGGGGTAGAAGGCCCAATTCCAGCCCATTGCTTGATCTCGAACAAGTACGGGCCATTTCGGCGGTCCTAAGCTTCGCTGTCAGATCGTCGGCGCGCAACGCTCCGCGGCCGCGAACACGCAGGATGCCACCTGAGCAGGGGAGGCGACAGATGCAACGGATCAAGGCGCTGGGGTTCCTCCTGGGCTTGACGATGCTGGCGGCAGCCGGCAATGCGCAGGCGTTCGGTCGAGACTCGCTGGTCTGGAGGAAGTGCGCGGACTGCCACGTGCCGACCGCGGACGGCCGGATTACCCGCGTGGAGGACCTGCGGACGACCCCGGAAGAGTGGACCGTCATCGTCGACCGGATGCGGCGTCTGCATGGGATGGAGTTGAAGCAGGGAGAGATGGACGCTCTGCTGAAGGAACTCTCCGCCACGCAACTCCTCACCCCCGAGGAGCAGGCGAAGGTGTCCTATCTCAGCCTGTGGCACAACTCCCAGCAGATGGAGGTTCCCGCAGGCAAGGACGAGGAGAAGCTCTATGCGACCTGCGTGCGCTGCCACACCGCGGGCAAGATCTTCTCCTACCGGATGACGCCCGAGGCCTGGGCCAAGCTGCGCGACTTTCACCTCTTCGTGGTGCCGACGGTCGTTTTCCAGATGCGCGAGATGCGCTGGATCCCGCAGGCCGACGCGGTGCTTTCGTACCTGGCCGGGACGCTGCCCTATGGCAAGCCGTGGACCGCGCCGGCGGCGAAACTCGACGGCGTCTGGGGCGTGTTCGGGTACGAACCGGGCCGTGGGGCTTACCGGGGCGAGGTCCGGATCGCCGATGCCGGCAATGCCGAGTACAAGCTCACGGGAAGCCTCGCGTACGCCGACGGTACCTCCGAGACCTTCGCCGGCGAGGGCACGCTCTACGGCGGCTATGCGCTGCGCACTCGGACGAAGAACAACGGCTTCGCCGTCAATGGTGCCTACATCGTGTCCGGCGACGAGGTCCGCGGCGAATCGCACTTTCCCGCTCCCGAATTCCGCACGTCCAGCGCGACATGGTTGCGCAGCGGTGACAGCGCCAGGGTTGCGCGCGTGCTGCCCGGGTTCCTCCTGAAGGACGAAAAGACCACGCTCACCGTCGACGGCCTGAATCTGCCCGACGTCAAGGCCGCCGACATTTCCTTCTCACCCGGGCCCGTCAAGGTTCTCGGGGTCAAGCGCCTCTCCCCCGGTACGCTCGAGCTGCAGGTGGTGAGCAATGCGGAAAAGCTGGGGGAAGCGAAGCTCACCGTGAAGGGCATCGAAGCCGGGACGATCCGGCTCGCTCGCGAGATCGACTTCATCGCGATCACTCCCGAGATGGGGCGAGCGCGGCTCTCAGGCGGGCAGCACTACCCGGCCGAGGGCGTGCAGTTCGAGGCGATCGCCTACGCGAAGAGCGGCAGCGGCAAGAAGGCGACAAGCGTCGCGCTGGGTCCCGTGCCCGCAACCTTCCGGCTTGCTGAGGACAAGACGCGGCCCGACGACGACGACCTGCGCTGGCTCGGCGCCATCAAGCCGAATGGGACCTACATTCCGGTGGGTGACTACGGGCCCAATCCCGCGCGCAATTACTCGGGCGAGAACAGCGGCCTCGTCAAGGTGATCGCCCAGTACAAACGTGGCGGGCAAACGTTCAAGGCGGATGCGCAGCTCGCGGTCACCATGCCGGATTACATCCAGCGGATACGATGAGCGCCACGGCATGAGCGATACCTACGCCTGGGCGGACCACCGGATCTTCGAGACGGCCGGCGCCTCTGCGGGCAGATCGCTCCTCTTCGGAGCGGACCATGCGAGTCTGTTCGCACTCGACCATTCGACGCGGGATGTTCTCGCCCGCTGGCGGCCGCAGGAAGCGATCGTCATGCGAGACGTTCCGAACGCAGACCGCGAAGTGCTGGAGGCGCTGCGCGATGCGCGGGTGCTGGTTCCGTCGCAGCTTCTGCGTCGGTCGCCGCCGAGCGTCCATCGACCCGGCCGAGGTTCCGCTCGGCACGCTCGTGCTCGAGATCGCCCAGACGTGCAACCTGCGTTGCGCATACTGTTACGCCGGTGGCGGCTCCTATGGCGGTGAAGCGCGGGTCATGCGCCCCGAGCTCGCGCGACGCGCGGCGCGATTTCTGGTGGAATCGTCCGGCGACCGCGAAAGCGTCACGCTCGTCCTGTTCGGCGGCGAGCCCCTGCTGAACCTCGCCGGCGCTGAAGGCTGCGGTAACCGAGGCCGAAGCCGAGACGCAGGCCGCGGGCAAGAAGCTCATCGTTTCGCTCACCACCAACGGAACCCGATTCACGCCGGCGGCGCTCGACTTCCTGCGTGAGCATCGGATCGACGTCTCGATCAGCATCGACGGACCCGCCGACGTGCACGACGCCAACCGCCGCTACTCGCGCAAGAGCGGCGGCGGCACCTACGCCGATGTCGTGGCGGGCCTGAAGCTCCTGCGCGCGCATGCGCTGCGGCCGCCCGCGGCCCGCGTCACGCTCAAGCCCGACCAATGGGCGCGCATTCCGGAAGTGTTCGGGCACCTGCTGGGGCTCGGTTTCCTCGAAGTCGGCATCGCGCCGGCGAGCCCGATCTCGGCCGACCTGCTCCCGACGCACGAGCAGGACGAGGCGCTGTTCGAGGGCTTCTCGCTCCTCGCCGAGCGCTTCGCACGCGAGGCCGCGCAGGGGCGCGTGCTGCCGTTCTCGAATCTGCTGGATCTGCTCTCGCGTCTGCACTCCGGGCATGCGAAATCCGCACCCTGCGGCGCGGGGCTCGGCTACCTCGCCATGGACGCCGAGGGACGCTTCTTCCTGTGCCATCGCTTCGCCGGCGTGGAGCGCTTCGAGGTGGGCGATCTGGATTCCGGTGTCGATCACGCGAAGATCCGGCGCGTGCCTCGTTGCGCAGGCGGCGCCCCGTCACGAAGCGTGCGGCGCCTGCTGGGCGCGAAGCCTCTGCGCCGGAGGCTGCCACTACGAGAACCATCTGCGCGAGGTCGAACTGGGTCTCCCGCCCGGTGGCTCCTGCGCCTTCATCCGGCGCTGGATCGAGCTCGGCATCCGAGTCTACGGCGACCTCGCCCGCGATCCCGACAACCCCGTGCTCGCCTTTCTCGGACGGCGCGCCGAAGGCTGAACCACTCCGCCAAGGAGAAACGCATGAAGAAGAAACTGATCGAGGCGTTGAACGAGAAGGCCAAGGCCATCGAGCGACTGGCCGAGGGCGAGGAGAAGACGGCCGAAGCGCTCGCCGGGCCTCCGAAGATGCCGCAAGGCTGCACGACGATCTTCGACACCGGCTGGGAGACCAATCCGCGGCCCACCTACCCGATCGGCAACTGCCAGTCGTCGGCGCGCGACTTCCATGGCTGCGCCGGTGACTGCTGGTGGCCGGCGCAGGTGCCGGACGGTCTCACCAATCATCGCGAATTCGACACGGCGTGCCCCAACGTCGCGCGCGACTGGCGCAACCTGAAATACGACTAGGAGATGGCCATGCGCTGGCAGCGATGGTTCGTCCTGGGGCTTGCGTCCGCGCTCGCCCTCGCCCACGTCGAACGCGCCGAGGCAGGCGATCGGTTCTATTACATGGGCTACGGGATCATTCAGGTGATCGACGGCGACACCGACGCGATCGTCGCCGACATTCCGATCAAGGGGGCGACGCGCGAGGTGGGACTCACGCCGGACAAGAAGTTCATGTACGTCGCCACCAACCGGCACCTCGTGCACAAGGTGGACCTCGCCGTGAACCGGGTCGTCGCCACCGTGGACGTGAGCAACGAGGGCTGGGACCGCGTGATGTTCGGGTTCGTCCTCGACCCGGACGGCAAGACCGCGTACGGCGGCTTCATGTCGCGCAAGGTCGACGCGGGCGACGTCGTGATCGGCAAGCCCGTGGTGGCGCAATTCGAGCTCGCCACCGGCAAGCTGTTGCGCAGCGTCGAAGTGCCATGGGGCGTGGCGCACCTCGTCAGCGTCAAGGGCGGGAAGTCGCTCTACGCGTTCGGCCAGGATCTGTACAAGATCGACACCACGGGCAGCGATCTCAAGGTGGTTCAGACCGTGCCCATGTTCGACAAGGGCATGAACATCCTTCCGTTCTGGGACTACGTGTTCGACAACGGCGGGGTGGCCAGCATGAATTACTACACGGAGAAGTTCATGGGGCTGCTGCTCGTCGACCAGGAGACCGGCGACGTGAACGACATCGTGCTCGAGGGCGATCCGGCAATGGCCTATTCGGTGGTCCTTGCGCCCGACCGCAAGAAAGCCTACGCGGTGATGGACGACCTGACCGTGATCGACCTCGCGAAGAAGACCTATGGCGCATCGGTGCCGATCAAGGAGGGCACGTGCTACGGCGTCAACGTGTCGGCCGACGGCAGGAAGGTCTATGTCGGGGGCGCCGGGTCCACGCTGACGATCTACGACGCCGCGACGCTGAAGCCGCTGAAGGTGCTGCAGATGGCTTCCGACGGCATGGATCTGCGGCGCATCGCTTTCTGACCCTCGCGAGGGGACGCAAGCGTGGAGTACGGCCTTCGTCTCGCGAACCCCGCCGATCCGCCGCGCGATCCGCGTGACGGTGTGTGCGCCTGGCTGGCGCAGCCTGTTGCCGGAGGGGCCGATGGTCGCTTTGTACTTCGGCTCCGAATTCTGCGAGGACCGCCTGCCGGACACCGACGAGGCCAACGCGTTCTGCGCCATCGCGCGCGACCGGGGATTGGAGCCTACGTTACTCACCCCGCTCGTGACCCCCGAGGGACTGCGGACAGTGAGCCGCCTCATCGCCGGGCTCGTCGCCGACGATTGGCAGCCGACGGTGGTCTTCAACGACTGGGGCGTGCTCGGCCTCCTGCGCGACCGTCACCCTTCGTTGCCGCGGCGCGCAGGCCGGCTCATGAATCGATCGTTGCGCGACCCGCGCGCCTACCGCGAGGCACCCGCCGGAAGCGCGACCCACGACGCGTCGCGCTTCGAGCGGCTGCGCCGGCTGTTCGCGAGACTCGGCGTCGAGGCCATCGAGACCGACGCGGACCTCGACGGCGGCTACCTGGGCGACGGGCCCGACGAGACGGGTACCGGGCTGGGCCGCGCGCTTCACCTTCCATTCACGTTCGCGGCGTCGGGCCGTGCTTGTCCGTTGAAAGCCGCGCTCTACCCGGAGGGCAACGGCTTCGCCAAAGCCTTGGCGGATCCGTGTTCGGCGCCCTGCCGTGGCAAGCCGCTTCCGGTTCGCCGCCACGATTCCGCGCTGCCGCATTGGCGCGGCGGGAATACGCTCTTCTACGAGGTGCCACGAGAAGCGGTGCGCGCGTGGCTGCCCCTGACCGATCGGATCGTCCTTCATCCAATGGCGACACCGTGAAGATCCTCGCTCCGCTCCGCAACTCCGACGAGGTCGCAGCACTCGTGGCCGCGGGTGCGCACGAGTTCTACTGCGGCCTGACCCCGCCCGATTGGGAGAAGGCGTTCGGTCCGTCGTGGGTCCATCGGCGCAATCCCAAGGCGGCCGGCGTGCCCAGTCTCGACGACCTGCGACGGATCGTGGCGCTGGCCGATCGGCGACCGGTCTACGCGACGCTCAATGCGCCCTCGTATCCCGCGGGCGCCGTCCCCCGGCTTGGTCGAATTCGGCCGGATGCTCGTGGACGAGGTCGGCGTTTCCGCGCTGATCGTCGCGGAGTGGGAACTCTTGCTCGCCCTGTGCGAAGAAGGCCTCGCGGCGCGGGTGCACGTTTCCAGCCTCGCGAGCTGCCGCAATCCCGGCGCTGCCGCGTTCTACCGGAGCCTCGGGGTCTCGCGCGTGATCCTGCCGCGGCACATGACGCTCGGCGAAATCGAAGCAACCGCGATCCCTGGGCTCGAATGGGAGGTCTTTCTGCTCAACGACGGTTGCGCGTTCGAGGAGGGGATTTGCGCCACCACGCACACGTTCGGCCCGTACTGCATCGACGACCGGATCGGCGGCAAGTCGCGCGGTCTCGACGAGCGCTATGCGTTCTGGAAGTGGACCCTAGACAATTGCGGCTGCCAGACGAGCAACGGCTACACGCTCGGCCCCTGTGGCTTGTGCGCGCTGCCCCGCCTCGCGCGAATGGGCGTGGCGAGCCTCAAGGTGGTCGGCCGCGAAGCGTCGCTCGCGCGCAAGGAAGCGTCGGTGCGGTTGGCTGCCGTCGCGCTTGCGCCAAGCGGAAAACGGGTCGACGCGTGAGGGCATTCGCGACGCCGTGGTGTCGCTCCGCGGCGCTCCGGAACTCTGCAAGGGAGCGCACCTCTGCTACTACCCGGATGTCTGGGCCGACGGACCGCTGGCGCGCGCCGCCAAGCCGCGCAGCAACGACGTTCGCACGCGCGCGACTCCAATCGGAGCGAGCTCGTGCTGAACGAGGTGCTGCGCTATGCGCATCATCTGTCCAGCAAGCGCGGTGCGCTCGGGCTCGTCTTCGTCTTGAGCCTCGGCGGCGCCGCCGTCGCTCTCTCCACGCCGCTGTTGGGCATGGCGTTCGTGGACGCCGTGGCTAGTCGCGGCGACTTCGCCGCGATTCCCTTCATTGCCGCGGCGTTGGTGGTCCTGGCGTTGGTCGACCTGGTGCTCGCCACGTTGTCGGGGCGCATTCACGCCCGCCTGTCGGCGGAGGTCCTCGCGGAGTTGCGGGCGTCGCTGTTCGAGCGCTGCGTCAGCGCTCCGCTGGAGGCGGTGGAGCCGTTCCGCCACGGCGATCTGCTCACCCGCTTCGGCACCGACGTGCCGCGCATCCAGACGTTGCTCGTCGACGGAGTGCTCGGTGCCGTGCAAAACGTCCTTTTCCTGGGCGTCGCCGCCGCGATCACCTTCAGCCTGTCGCCCACACTCGCGCTCTGGAGCTTTTTCGGCCTCGTTCTCGCGCTCGTCGCCACGGCCGCGTTTCGCCGTCCGGTCGAGACGAAAACCGGTCGCGTGCGCGAGGCGATCGCCGATCTCTCGCATTTCCTGTCCGAGCGGCTGGCCGCGCTGCGCGCGATACGGTTCCATCGCACCGAGCGTGAGGAAGCGGAGCGCCTCGCCGCCGCCAGCGGACGGCTGAACCGCGAGGTCGTGTCGTTCCAGGTGCTCGACTCGCTCGCCACCGGTGTGCCTGGCCTGTTGCTGGCGTTGGCACTCGCATGGATCTACCTGCGCGCGGGCACGCTGCTCGAAGCCGGCACGATCAGTCTGGGCACCTTCGTCGCGTTCGTCCTCTATCAGGCACGTCTGTTCGGTCCGGCGCAGGGATTGCTCGGGCTTGTCCGCAACCTGCAGGAAGCGCGGGTCAGCCTCGCGCGCGTGGCAGAGGTTCTGGGACCGGACGATGGTCGCGCGCGGGGAGGAACGGGCGCTTCGACGACGGCGATCCCGGAGCGCGGGATCGTGTTGCGCGACGTCACGTTCGCCTACGCGGGAAAGCCGCCGGTGCTCCTCGGCGCAGATCTCCGGGTAAGTCCGGGAGAACGGGTGGGACTCTTCGGCGCTTCGGGTGCTGGCAAGTCCACGCTGGTCCAGCTGCTCTTCGGGCTGCGCGAGCCAAGCGCGGGCTCGGTCCGGATCGATGGTCGATCCGCGCGCGAGTGCTGCCGCAGCGGCGAACGCAACCTTCTCGGGTACGCAAATGCCGAGCCGTTCCTGCTGCATGCGTCGGTGGAGGAGAACCTGCGCTACGGCAATCCCGCGGCGACGCGCGAGGAACTCGCGCGTGCGCTGGCATTGGCCGAGGCCCACGCGTTTGTCGCCGCGCTCGCCGAAGGCTGCAACACGGTGATCGGCGGTCGTGGGCTATCGCTCTCCGACGGCCAGCGCCAGCGACTGGGTCTCGCCCGGCTGTTTCTGCGCAATCCCCGGATTCTGGTGCTCGACGAGGCCTTCTCCGGTCTCGACCTGGAAACCGAGGCACGCATCCGCGCGAACCTGTGGGCGGCGTTCGCCGATCGCACCGCGCTCGTCATCTCTCATCGCCCGGTCGGCCTGGACGAGTTCGACCGGATCCTGTTCCTGCACGACGGGCGCTTCACCACGGTTGCCCCGGACGAGCTGAAGACGCTGCTGATGGCGGATCGGGCGTGGACGTGATGCCTTTGCCGCACATGCGCCTACGATTGGCAGCGCCGGCGGATTGATCCGCGTACGATGGCGGTTCTGCGCATCGGCATCGTCGATACCGGCTTGAACCCGTGGCATTCCCATGTGCGCGGCAGCGTGACGGGCTGCCGCATCTTTCTTAGGGCCGACGGGAGCGTTGCCGAGGACGGTGATTTTCGCGATGTCGTCGGCCACGGGACCGCGGTGGCCGGGGTGATCCGCGAAGCATTCCCGGAGGCCGAGATCTTCGCTGTCCGCGTGTTCGATGCGGAGGAGGTCACCTACCCTACCCTCGTCGCGCGGGGAATCCTGCGCACGGCAGCCGAGCAATGCGATTACGTGAACCTCAGCGTCTCGGTGCCCCCGGGTGCCGGCAACGAGGCACTCGCCGCCGCGTGTACGGCGGCCATCGAAGCGGGCGCCGTACTGGTAGCCTCGGCACGACCGGACCGGACCGGCTGGCTGCCGGCTTCGGTGCCGGGCGTCTACGCCGTCACTGCGGACGACGCGCTCGCGCTCGGTGAGGTACGGGTCGACGGCCCGTTGCAGCTTCGGGCCACGGGCCGGCCGCGGGACCTGCGAACCCTGCCGCGCGAGGCAAACCTGCAGGGGCACTCGTTCGCCTGTGCGCGGGGACTCGTGCACCTGGCGAGCCGCCATCACGCGGCGGCTTGAAGCCGCGCCGCGGCTCGAGGCCCGGAATCACGTGGGCCTCGATCGCGGACCCGGTAAAGCGCTCGATCTGCCGCAACGCGCCGCGGTCGCTGTGATTCGCGAGCGAAACGGCGATCCCGGTCGCGCCGGCACGGCCGGTGCGGCCGATCCGGTGCACGTAGTCCTGCGCCTGTCTCGGGAGGTCGAAATTGATCACGTGACTGATGCCCACGACGTCGATTCCCCGCGCCGCGACGTCGGTGGCAACCAGCGTGCGGACGCGACCGCGCCGCATTTCCTGCAATGTGCGCGTGCGCTCGCGCTGGTTCATGTCGCCGTGCAACGCGGCGGCCGCGTGCCCTTCACCCGCGAGCCGTTGTGCGAGCGATTCCGCGTCGCGCTTGGTCGCGATGAAGACGATGCTCTGCGTCATCGCGACGTCGGCGAGCAGGTGGTCGAGGAGCCGATGCTTGTGCGAATGGTCGTCCGCGAAATGCACGCGTTGCTCGATCGCGACCGGCGCCGCCCGCTCGCCCTTCACCTCGACCCGCGCCGGATCGCGGGTGAGGCGCGCCGACAAGCGGCCGATCGCGCCGTCGAGCGTCGCCGAGAACAGCACGGTCTGGCGGGTTTTCGGTGTCAGTGCACAAATGCGCTCGACGTCGTCGACGAAACCCATGTCGAGCATCCGGTCTGCCTCGTCCAGCACCAGGACTTCCAGTCGTGACAGATCGATGCGGCCGCGCTCGAGGTGGTCGATCAACCGCCCCGGCGTCGCGACGAGAATGTCCACGCCGCGCGCGAGATCGCGATTCTGGATCGGGTACGGTGCGCCGCCGTAGATGCAGACCGTTCTGATCCGCAGATTGCGCGCCGTATACCGTCGCCTGCTGCGCCACCTGCTGCGCGAGCTCGCGGGTC
Organism: uncultured beta proteobacterium; assembly: GCA_963809965.1. Taxonomy (GTDB): domain Bacteria; phylum Pseudomonadota; class Gammaproteobacteria; order Burkholderiales; family Casimicrobiaceae; genus CAIWHR01. The sequence continues at coordinate 30,207 of CAWELU010000055.1, read as the reverse complement.
GGAGCCAGGATGAGCACGCGCGGGGACGCCGTACCGTGGTGTGCGAAGCCCGCTTTCGCCAACGGTGTGGCGAGCCGCTGCAGCGCCGGCAGCACGAACGCGGCCGTCTTGCCGGTGCCGGTCTGGGCCGAGCCGATGACGTCGCGGCCCGCGAGCAGCAGCGGAATCGTCTGCGCCTGGATCGGCGTGGGTTCCGTATAGCCGCAAAGAGCCGAGTGCCTGCAGCAGCGGGGGGGCCAGTTCCAATTCTTCGAATGTCATGTCCATCTCCTTGGGGCGCGCGCAACGAGCCGCAACCGGGTCGACAACTGCAAAGCCATCGTCGCTAACCGGATGCTGCTGCTCAGACTCGTGCTGCCGGGAGAATGAACCGAAGGATTAGAAATCGATGATCCGGCTGCCGGGGGTTTGCCGCGTGCGGCGGGCAACCGTCAGTAACTCGCAGATCGCCGCACGGGACGGATTCTAACACCTTTTGCTGCACTGCAGCGCACCGACGTCACGACGACACTTCGAGTCATTACCCGCAATGGCTCCTCGTCGTCTTCGTCGTCCTCGTCATCGTCATAGCCTTCGTCGTCGTCGGGCTCGATGTTGCCGCCTCCACCACCACCGCCGGCATCGTCATCGTCGTCGTCGTCATCATCGTCGTCACCCGGGCCGGGAACCGTTTGCAGCCCAAATGGAGCGAGCGAGCAGGCGAACGGCGCGCGCTCGATGGCCTTCACCACCTCCTCGAGGGCCGTGTCCGCGAAAGCCGCGAGCGTCCCCACGTCCAGCCAACGCGGCGTTTGCATTCGGATTGTGTGGCCTAGGTCGCGCATCGCAGGGAAACGTTACTCCAATTCGGCCCGCCGACTCAACAAGACTCTTCCGGGACGATTCGTGCGGCCAACCACGGTTCGTCGTCGCCGACCCCGAGCGAAATCGGTCGCCATGGACGCCGTGGTAGTCTGTTCCGGCGACGACTCGGATACGAGCGACGCAAACGAGACAAACCGATGCGCGATCAGGACATCCCGGTACCGAACACCGCGGCGACGCAAATGCAACCCGTTCGTGCCGGTGCCGTCGCGCGGCGCTTCCACGCCATTGCGGCCGCGACTGAAATTCCCTTCCGGGTCGTATTCGCGGACGGCACGTTCGTCGCGCACCGCGACGGCCGACCCCGCCTTCACGATCACGTTCCGGGAACCGAAGGCCGAGCGCCGCGTGCTTCTGTACGGGCACGTGGGCCTCCTCGAATCCTATTTCGACGGCAGCCTCGACGTCGACGGCGACCTCGCACTCGGGTTTCGCGCCGCGTTCGACGCCGGCTACGACCAGGGCATGTCCCCTTTGGTCGTACTGCGCAACCGCTGGCACGAGTGGCGCTTCTCGAACCGCTCGATCGCGCAGGCGAAGGCCAATGCTCGCTTCCACTACGGCCTCGGGCAGGCCTTCTACCGCCTGTGGCTCGACATGCCGGCCATGATGTACACGTGTGCCTACTGGCGCGAGGGCACGACCTCGCTCGAGGAGGCGCAGCGCAACAAGATGGACCACGTCTGCCGCAAGGTGCAGCTCGCCGCCGGCGAGACGTTCGTCGACATCGGTTCCGGCTGGGGCGGACTGCTGTTCCACGCATGGGAACACTACGGCGCGCTCGGCACCGGGATCAACACCACGACCGAGCAGGTGGCGGAAACGCAAGCCGAGATCGCGCGCCGCGGGCTTGCGGGCAAGGTGCGTGTGCTGGAGTGCGACTTCCGCGAGATCCCCGGCCAGTACGACAAGCTGTTGTCGATCGGCACGCTCGAGCACGCGGGCCGCGATCAGTTGCCGGAGGTGGTCCGCGCCCATGCCGATGCGTTGAAGCCGGGCGGGCTCGGGGTGATCCACTTCATCGGCCACGTCGGCGTGCGCGACACCGAGTTCTTCATCCGCAAGCACATCTTTCCCGGCGGCTGGATTCCCAGCCTCTCCGCAGGCACTCGACTGGATGGAGCGCTGCGGCCTCGAAGTGCTCGACGTCGAGAATCTGCGCCGGCACTACGCGCTGACGCTCGACTGCTGGGCGGATCGCTTCGATCGCAACTGGGAGGCGATCCACGCCCTCGACCCGCGCCGCTTCGACGAGCGCTTTCGCCGCACGTGGCGAGCCTACCTGTGGTCCTGCGCCGAGATGTTCCGTTCGAAAAACGCGCAGACGAACCTGTTCCAGGTCACGGTCAGCAAGGGCAACGTCGGCATGGGCTACCCGATGAGCCGCACACACCTCTACGACCGCCGCGGGATGTGACCCTTCACGTCGACAAGATCGCGCGTCTATCGGCCGCGCTCGCCGTTACGGCGACGGGGGTGGGCACCGGGATCGGACTTGCCAAGCGCACGTCGAACCTGTTCCGGGACCGCGCGCGCAAACGGCGGCCCCGCGGTCGATCTCGCGGGTTTCGATGCGGTGATCCGGGTCGACGCCGCCGCCGGTGTCGTCGAGGCCGAGGGGATGATTCCTTACGTCGCATTGGCCGACGCGACCCTGGCGCACGGGCGCGATGCCGGCGGTGGTGCCGCAATTGAAGTCGATCACGCTCGGTGGTGCGGTCGCGGGGGTCGGCATCGAGTCCTCGTCGTTTCGCCAGGGACTCGTCCACGAGACGATTCTGGCGTTGGAGATCCTGACCGGCGACGGGCACATCCTCACGTGCACTCCCGACAACGAGCACCGCGATCTGTTCTTCGGCTTTCCCAACTCCTACGGGACGCTGGGCTACGCGCTGGCGGTCACCGCGCGGCTGGTTCCGGTCAAGCCCTTTGTCGCGCTCGAGCACGTCCGCTACACCAATCCCGAAGCGTGCTTCGCTGCTATCGCGCGCGCACTGCTCCGAGCAGCGCCTCGATTTTCTGGACGGCACCGTGTTCGCGCCGGACGAGCTCTATCTGACGCTCGGCCGCTTCACCGATGAAGCATCCACGACGAGCGACTACACGTACGAGCGCATCTACTACCGGTCGATCCGCGAGCGCAGCACCGATCGACTTGCCACGCGCGATTACCTTTGGCGCTGGGACACCGACTGGTTCTGGTGCTCGAAGAACGTCGGCGCGCAGCATCCGCTCGTGCGTCGCCTGCTCGGGCGCGGGCGGCTCAATTCGGTCACCTATCAGAACATCATGCGCTGGAACAGCCGCTGGGGCGTCACGCGCGCGCTCTCGAGGCTCCGCGGCGTGAATGCCGAATCGGTGATCCAGGACGTCGACATTCCGCTCGAGCGTGCGCCCGAGTTCCTGCAGTTCCTGCATCGCGAGATCGGCATCCTGCCGATCTGGCTGTGCCCGATCCGGGCGCCGGACGCGACGAGACGCTTTCCGCTCTATCCGCTCGCCCCGGGCACGGTCTACGTCAATTTCGGCTTCTGGGACGTGGTCGAGGAGCGCACGCCGCGACCGCCGGGCTATCGCAACCGGATGCTCGAGCGCAAGGTCGCCGAGATGGGCGGCATCAAGTCGCTGTATTCCGATTCGTTCTACAGCGAGGATGAGTTCTGGGCGACGTACGACCGGAGCGCCTACGCGGCGCTCAAGGCGCGTTACGATCCGGCGGGCGTGCTGCCGGACCTGTACGCGAAGTGCGTGCGTGCCGCTACCCCTTGACGCACACCACCGGCTCGAGGCGCGCAACCTTGCGCGCGAGCTCGGCACGATCGGCCGCGTCGACCACCGCGCTCACATCCTTGTAGGCGCCGGGCGCCTCCTCGGCGACGCCGCGCATCGACGGGCTGCGGATCAGCACGCCGCGGCCGGCGAGCTCGTCGACGACCCGGCGGCCCTGCCACCGCCGCGTCGCCTCGTGGCGGCTCATGCTGCGTCCGGCCCCGTGACAAGCCGACCCGAACGCCTCCTTCATGCTCTGCCGCGTTCCGGCGAGGATGTAGGAAGCGGTGCCCATGCTGCCGCCGATCAGCACCGGCTGGCCCGCCTCCCGCAATGCGGTCGGCAAGTCCGGGTGTCCGGGACCGAAGGCGCGTGTCGCACCCTTGCGATGCACGAAGAGCCGGCGCCGCTCCCCATCGACCACGTGGTCCTCCTCCTTGCACGTGTTGTGCGACACGTCATAGAGCAGCGCAAGCGTCGCTGCCGGCAACAACGGCCGCAGCGCATTGCGCGTCAGGTGCGTGAGGATCTGCCGGTTGGCGAGCGCGCAATTGATCGCCGCGCGCATGGCGCCGAGGTATCGCTTGCCCGTCGCCGAGCGGATCGGCGCGCACGCGAGCTCGCGGTCGGGCAGCTCGATGCCCTCCCCCTTCGCGCTGACGGCCATCTCGCGCAGGAACTCGGTGCCGATCTGGTGGCCCAGCCCGCGCGATCCGCAGTGGATGCTGATGACGATCGCTCCTTCCTCCAGGCCGAACGTGCGCGCCGCGGCACGATCGAAGATCCGCGTGACGTGCTGCATCTCGAGGTAGTGATTGCCGGAGCCCAGCGTCCCCATTTCGTCGCGCTGTCGCCGTTTGGCCGCATCCGATACGCAGGCGGGATCGGCGCCCGCCATCATCCCGTGTTCCTCCGTGCGCTCGAGATCCTCGGGTCGCCCGTATCCCTGCGCAACGGCCCAGTGCGCGCCGCCCGTGAGCATGGCATCCATTTCCGTGGGCGAAAGACGCAGCGATCCGGTGCTGCCGACTCCTGCGGGAATGGCGTCGAACAGCGTTTCGGCGAGCTGCGCTTTCAAGGGGGCGACATCGGCGAGCGTGAGCCCGGTGAGGAGCGTGCGCACGCCGCACGAGATGTCGAATCCCACGCCTCCGGCCGAGACCACGCCGCCGGCCTCGGGGTCGAATGCCGCGACACCGCCAATCGGAAATCCGTAGCCCCAGTGCGCGTCGGGCATCGCGTAGCTCGCCTTCACGATGCCCGGCAGCATCGCGACGTTGGCCACCTGTTCGCAGACCTTGTCGTCCATTCCCCGAACGAGCGCTTCGTCGGCGAACAGGATCCCCGGAACGCGCATCTTTCCGTGCCGCGGCAGTTCCCACTCGCATTCGGAGCGCCTGATCAGTCGGTCGAGGTCCATGGTTCGTCCAGGATGGGGTCAGAGAGGAATTTCCGGCGCGCGGGCAGGTTGCATTCGAGATTCCGTCCGGAGAGTCGCGTCCGACCCCGAAATCAAACGTCGACGACGCACTGCGCGATCCACGCTTCCGTCCGCGCGTTGCGCGACCGACAGCGCCGTGTACGTCGCTCCCTTCACCTCGACCGCCGGGTGGTGGCGCGCCCGGTCGACGCGCTCGCCCCACGCCTTGCCGACCAGCCGGTGATCGTCGAGCGCCACTACGAAGCGGCGGAACAGCATTCCGCGCGTCGCCATCTCGAAGATCAGCGCATTCAACCAGTCGGCGAGGAGCAACTCGTCGTCCGGCGCCGCGCATTCGATGTCGATTGCGGTATCGCCGATCACGGTCTGCCGGGTCGACGATGACCGCGGTCAGCGCAACCGCAGCCTCGGCGAACGCCTCGGCCCGGCGTCGCGCCGATCCCGCGCACACCAATGTCGGCGCCGTGCTCGAAGTGTTCCCAACCCATTGCAAAGTGGGGTCGGACCGGACCCTTCACCCTGCGCGACGCACCGCAGCCATACGTGCGCAGCGAATTCGAAGCCGGATCCCGGGTCCCCGATTGGCGCAACGCACAACGTCGCGACGACTCATGGTACTGCGAACGCCGTACAACGGACCGACTGCGGCTTGATGCTCGTCAAAGTTGGGCCCCCTCGAGCAAGCCCTGCTTTCATCGTGCCGCCCGAAATGGGGGATCATAGGGACCGCAAACGGGAGTGCGCTACGTGACCACCATGGCAACGAGTGTGCTGCTCACCGACCTGTACGAGCTCACGATGCTCCAGGCGTATTTCGAGGAGCGGATGAACGGCACCGCCGCGTTCGAGTTCTTCGTTCGCAAGCTACCCCCGCACCGCAACTTCCTGATCGCCGCCGGCCTCGAGCAGGTGATCGACTACCTCGCGGACCTTTCCTTCACGGCCGACGAGCTCGATTGGCTCGCCGGCACCGGGCGCTTCACTCCGGCGTTTCTCGCCTCGCTCGCCGATCTTCGCTTCACCGGCGACGTCGACGCGATGCCGGAGGGAACGGTCTTTCTTCGCCGACGAGCCGATTCTGCGCATCACCGCACCGCTGCGCGAGGCGCAACTGGTCGAGAGCCGCGTGATGAACCTGCTCCACTACCAGACGCTGGTGGCGAGCAAGGCGGCGCGCTCGGTGCTTGCCGCGCCCGGCCGGTTGCTGGTCGATTTCGGGTTGCGCCGCGCGCATGGCGCGGAAGCGGGACTGCTGTCGGCGCGGGCGAGCTGGCTGGCCGGCTTTTCCGGGACCGCCACGCTGGCGGCGGCACGCGCGTTCGGCATTCCGGCGTTCGGCACGATGGCCCACTCGTACGTGCAGGCGCACGGCGACGAGTCCGAAGCATTCGAGCGGTTCGCCCGCGCGCATCCGGAGAACGCCGTGCTGCTCATCGATACCTACGACACCGAGCGCGCCGCACAGAAGGTGGTCGTTCTCGCGGCGCGGCTCGCGCGCGAGGGTATTGCGATCAAGGGCGTGCGCATCGACAGCGGTGACCTCGGCGCGCATGCGCGGCGCGTCCGCGCGATCCTCGATGCCGGCGGCTGCCGCAACCTCACCATCTTCGCGAGCGGCAATCTCGACGAGTACCGGCTTGCCGACCTCGTGCGCGACGGCGCGCCGATCGACGGTTTCGGCATCGGCACGCGGATGAACACCTCGGCGGATGCGCCGTACCTCGATTGCGCGTACAAGCTCGAGGAGTACGAAGGCCGGCCGCGACGTAAGCGCTCGGAAGGCAAGGCGACGTGGCCCGGGCGCAAGCAGGTCTTTCGCGTGTACGATCGCGAAGGACGCATCGCGGGCGACGTGCTCGCGCTCGCGACGGACACGGCGGCTGGTATGCCGCTCCTGGTCTCGGTCATGCGTGGCGGGAAGCCGGCAGATCCGCGAATCTCGGTTACGCAGGCACGCGTGCATGCCGCGGCCGAGCTCGCGCGGCTTCCGGACCCTTTGCGGGAGCTCGGGGACGCGCCGCCCTGTCTGGTCGACGTCGCGCCGTCGCTGGTCGCGCTCGCCGCGTCGATCGATGCGACGACGTGATCGTCGACGCGATGAAGCTTGAGGCCGGTCAACATGCTATCGCCGCAATTGCGCTAGCGTGAAATCGGCCCAATCGGGGCCCAACAGGCATGCAAGGGCCGATCATGACGAGAAGGACAGCCTTACCCACGCCGCTTACGCCGCCGGGAAGCACGCCGCGGTACCGGGACCGTATCTACGACGATCCGCGGCACGACCCGTACCAGGCGAAGGGCAAGTATCCGGAATCGACCGTTTGTCGCGATTGCCATGCGGTATTTCGTCGCGGCCGCTGGACGTGGGGTAGCGCGCCCGAAACGGCCCACCCTGCGCTGTGTCCGGCCTGCGGCCGGATCCGCGACGAGCTGCCGGCCGGCTACGTGACGCTCGAGGGCGCGCGCACGGAGGCCGACCGCGATGCGCTGGTTCGGATCGCCCGGAACGAGGAAGCGCGGATGAAGTCCGAGCATCCTCTCGAACGCATCATGCGCGTCGAACAGGATGGGATGCGCGTGCTCGTCACGACGACCGACATCCACCTGCCGCGCCGAATCGGCGAAGCGGTGCGTTCGCTCGCACAAGGGCAAGCTCGAGATCGTGTTCGGGGAGGACGAGTACAGCGTGCGCGTCCACTGGCGCCAGTAGGTCCGGCAGAGGGACCGGAGCGATGGCACCGAGCGAGCGGGCGCAGACGGGATCTGCCGAACAGGAAGTCGTGATCCCGGCGGGGTCGGTCCGCCTGTCGGGAACCTTGTCCCTGCCATCGCATCCGCGGGGCATCGTGTTGTTCGCGCACGGCAGCGGCAGCTCGCGCAGTTCGCCGCGCAATCGCTATGTCGCGCGAGTTCTGATCGACGCCGGCATCGGGACGCTGCTCTTCGATCTGCTCACCCCGGGCGAGGATCGCGCATACGAGACGCGTTTCGACATCGGACTGCTGACGTCACGGCTCCTCGCCGCAACCGACTGGGCATCGCGCGAAGCTGCGACCGCGGCGCTGGCGATTGGCTATTTCGGCGCGAGCACGGGGGCGGCGGCGGCGCTCGCCGCTGCGGCAGATCGCGGCACGCGGATCGCTGCGGTTGTTTCCCGTGGTGGTCGCCCCGACCTCGCGGGCGTGGACGCGCTCGCACGCGTCACGGCCCCGACGCTGCTGATCGTCGGCGGCGAGGACGACGTCGTGATCGAACTGAACCGCGCCGCCTACGCGCACCTGTGCTGCTCGAGGGAGCTCGTCATCATTCCGGGTGCGACGCACCTGTTCGAGGAACCCGGGACACTGGAGCGGGTTGCGGCGGATGCCGCCGCGTGGTTCGGGCGCTGGTTCAAGCAGCAATAAGAGCAAATTGCCGACGTTACGGCTGCCGCCGACCGCGATCGGCGCGAGCGCACGGCGCTCGAGCGCAGCGCGTCATTTCACTTCCGGCTGCGCCTTCCACGCGCGCTCGCGCTGCTTCGCCTCGATCTTCTGATCCGCGGTCATCTTCTCGGCGACATCCTGCATGGCACGGGCAACGTCCATGCGCGGCCCGCCCGCAGGCAACGCAAAGAACGCGAGCTCGAGCCACTTGAAGGCTTCGACGTTGTCCTGCGGAACGCCAACGCCGGACGCATAGAGCAACCCGAGGTTGAGCTGCGCGAACACCATGCCCTGGTTGGCCGCACGTTGAAACCATTTGGCCGCGTCGACATCGCTCTTGGCGACCCCCGCGCCGGCCGCATAGCTTGCGCCGACATTGTACTGCGCAACGGCGTGGCCCTGATTGGCGGCGCGCTGGAACCACAGGAAGGCGGTCGCGTCGTTCTGTTCGACACCTTTGCCCTCCAGATACAAGGTGCCGAGAGAATACTGGGCCGTGGCGTCCCCCTTTTCCGCGAGCGGCTGCCACAACTGGACTGCCTTCGCGTAATCCTTCTCCTGATACGCGGCGTTGCCGTCCTCCAGCGGCCCCGCCCCGGCGGGTGCGCTCATGGCAATTGCGACGGCGCATGCCCAAAATAGCTTGCGAACGCCTACCTTCATTTACGCTTCTCCACCTTGTCGTGTTCGCCGATTCCACGCGTTATCGGGGCGCGATAGTTTGCCAAAGCACCGCTCCGACACGCAAGGAGCATGCTCTTTGCGTTGCAGTCTACGGTCGCTCGCGAGCGATCCTCGCGCGATCTCATTTGCGCAAACACCAATTTCCGCGCAAACACCAACCTTACTTCATGGCGGCGACGAAACGCCGACGTTCGAGTCTGCCAAGACCAATGATGACAGTGTTCCGATCAGCAAAGCGGCGTGCCCTGCCAGCGTCCTTCCCTGATCGCCTCGATCGCAAGCTGCTTCACGATGTCGTAAACGGCCTGCGCCGCGAAGCTCAACGTGCGTTTGGCGGGACGCGCCAGTGAAACCGTGCGCGTGATCATTGGGCGGACAATGCGGCGCGCGGAAACAGTGCCTGGTGCCCATGACTGCTCGAAGGCAAGCGAATTGGCGATCGTGACCCCAAGCCCGTCGCGTACCAGGCTCATGATCGTGGCCACGGACTGCTGTTCATAGGCGATGTTAAGCGTGAGCCGTGCCGCACGGGCAACATCGTCGATCACTCGGCGAGTGTGAAAGTTGCGCGGAGGCAGGATGAGTTTGCACCTTGCCACTTGGCCAAACGTCACGGTCGCCGGCGCACGCTGCGTTGCACCCCGTCTTTCGATCAGTAGCAGGGACTCGCGCACCAGCGGCTCGTAATGGACGTCTACCAGTTCGTCCGCGGCGGGCACGATGCCGAAGTCGAGCAGTGCCGTTTCGAGGCTGCGGCTATTCTGCAGGCTGAGGCCGTCTTCGACCCGCAGGACGACCTCCGGGTAGCGCAACTCGAGTTCGCGCAGTACCTTCGGCACTAGCATCGATGCCAAGCTTGGGGGCAACGCCACCGTAACGACGCCGGCCGGCCGCATCTCGCTGGCACGCAGCTCCAATCGGACGCTGCCGAGCCGCTCCAGCGTGCTGCGAGCCAGGTTGTAGAGGCGAACGCCTCCTTCCGTCAGCGTCACGCCCTTGCGGGAGCGATTGAGCAGGCGCAGGCCGACCTGCCCCTCCAGCATGGCGATCTGCCGGCTCAGCGCCGGCTGTGCCACATGCGTGTGGCCCGCGGCCGAGCTGAAGGAACCGGCATCGGCAACCGCGACGAAGTAGTAGAGCTGGCGCAGCGAAATGGTGGAACGCAGGAGATCCATACCGTATCGGCATGGTAACAGTAATTTCTTGATATTGGCGCTATGGAACGCCTGTACCCCACACTTCGAACGCGAGACCTATCGAAGTCATGTCACGGGGGGATTTATGAGGTGCTTGCCCGTATTGCTTATTCTTTCGGCGCTCGTGTGCGCGGCCGCTCAGGCCCAGAACTGTTCGGGGGGTGCCGGAGGAGGCCTCGATGCCACCGGGAACCAGTGCAACACGCCCGGAGATGCCGTTGTTGATCTCGCGCCGCAGTTGGCGGTCGTTGCACACCCTGCCGTTGCGATCGCGACACCCGCGCTGGCTCACGCGAAATCGACCAGCACTCGATCGATAGGCACCGCAGCGCGCGGACCACAAAATGCGGCTACCGACAAGCCAGTGGACAGATTCCCGCGCATCGCCAAGGCGCCAGGCGAACCGGTACATACCGCAAAGATAGGGAGCACGCCGGACGCGTTCTGCTCGGGTGGCTCGGACGGTGGAATGGATGCGACCGGCAATCAGTGCAACCCGGCGGAATTGATCGGCCGTCTGGCCGGCTTCTAAGCGCACAGCCTTTGGGCCCCACAAACGAGAAGCAGGCAACGCGGCGCGCACCGCGACGGCCCAAACGCTAAGATTGCCTTGGCAAAGTGGCAGCGGGGTTGCCCGAATAGTATTCCTCCAACCCGGTGCAAGAGCTTGCTCTTGCGCCGGGTTTCTTTCTTGTCGTGTGGGCGTCGAGTTCGCGCGGTTTTCGGGAACTGCGCGCCGCTTGTCAGAAGCGCTCCACCCAGGGTCTCAACTCGATCTCCCAGGTCCAGGCGCTGCGCGGCTGGCGGAGAATGTTGACGTAGTTGACCGCGATCGCGTCCGGGTCAAGCAGCGCGTCGCGTTGTTCCGGGTCGGGGCTGCGTCCGGCGCCGCGAATCCCGCCGTCGATCACGAAGTGCGCAACGTGGATCCCCTGCGGCGACAGCTCGCGCGCGAGGCTCTGAGCGAGTCCGCGCAAGGCAAACTTGCCCATGGCAAACGGCGCCGACTGCGCGTATCCCTTCACGCTCGCCGAAGCGCCGGTAAACAGAATCGCCCCGTGGCCTCTTGGGAGCATCCGGACGACGGATTGCTGGGCGACCAGAAACGCACCGAACGCGGTAACCTGCAATGCGCGTTGAACGTCCGCAGGAACAAGTTGGGCGAACGGCCCGCGTGTGCGCGTGCTGGCGTTGTAGATGACCACGTCCGGCGCACCGTGCTCGCGGTCGATGTCCGCGAACAACCGTTGTACCTGCGCCTCGTCCTGAGCGTCGCAGCGGAAGGCACGGGCGCCTGTTTCGGTGCACAACAGCGCGAGCTTTGCGGTGTCCCGCGCGGCGAGGGCGACCGCGAGGCCCTCTTTCCGCAGCAGCCGGGTGAGCGACGCGCTCAGTCCCGAGCCGGCGCCGACGATAAGCGCGGACGTGTAGGTCGGCGATGTCATCATCCTCTCCTTTTTCCAGATCCTTCGGCATCGCGGCATCGAGATCCGCGGGCGATGCTACATCGCCAGCCCCCTTCGCACCATCGTCAACCGCTCGGTCAAGGTTAGCCCGGTCCCGTCCGCCCGTGCTACGCTGCCTCGGTCGGCGCATCCCGGGTTTGGATATCCTATGCTTCCGTAGCGTCGACGGACCGCTACCGGAATCGAAGGAAATAGCGTGGCCCGCGAGCAGCGCAGACTGGCGGCGATTGTCGCGATGGATGTCGTCGGGTATTCGCGCCTGATGAGCCGCGACGAGAGCGGCACGCTCGCGAGGCTGCGCGAACACCGCACGGTGCGGCTCGAGCCGACGCTCGCGCGTCATGGCGGGCGGCTGGTCAAGCTTTCCGGCGATGGCGCACTGGCGGAGTTCGGGAGCGCAGTGGACGCGCTATCTGCGGCAATCGAGTTCCAGCAGGCGATGGCTGAAGCAAACCGCCATGTCCCCGAGGGTGACGCCATCGTGTTCCGGATCGGACTGCACCTCGGCGACCTGATCGTCGACGGCGAGGACCTTTACGGCGATGGCGTGAACGTCGCGGCGCGCCTGGAATCCGAAGCGCCGCCCGGCGGCATCGTGATCTCGTACAGCGTGCATGACGCCGTGGCGGGCCGCCTGAAGGCGACGTTCCAGGGCCTTGGTCCGCTGGTTCTCAAGAACATAGACCGGCCGATCCAGGCGCTCCTGGTCGGATGGGAACCCGCGGATTGGACCATCCCCGCGGTGTCGGCCGCGGTGCAGTCCGTCGCCGTGTCGCACCGGGCGGAGGAACCGCCTCTGGCGCTGCCGGACAAGCCGTCGATCGTCGTGCTTCCGTTCCAGAACATGAGCGGCAAGCCGGAGGAGGAGTATTTCGCCGACGGCGTCGTCGAGTCGATCACCGCGGCGCTGTCGCGCATCCGGTCCTTTTTCGTGATCGCGAGGAACTCGGCCTTCGCGTACAAGGACCGGCCGATCAACGTCCGTGACGTCGGGCGCGAACTCGGCGTTGCCTATGCGCTCGAGGGCAGCGTCCAGCGCGGCGGCGCGCGCGTGCGCATCACGGTGCAGTTGGTCGAGACCGCCGGCGGAACACATCTCTGGGCGGACAAGTACGACGGTTCCGTGGACGACATCTTCGACCTTCAGGATCGCATCACCGAGCATGTCGCCGGGGCGCTCCAGCCGTCGATTCGCCAGGCGGAGATCGACCGTGCGCGCCGCAAGCGCCCGCAGGACCTCGGCGCCTATGACTACACCATGCGCGCGATGCGCCACGTCTGGCTGCTGGAGAAGGATGAAGCGACGCGCGGTCTCGAACTGCTGGAGCGGGCACTCAAGATCGATCCGGACTATCCGCTGGCACTCGCGCTCGCGGCGTGGTGCTGGGCGCAACGGTCGGTATACAACTGGACCAGCGACACGGCAGCGGCCAAGGCCGAAGCGTTGAAGCTCGCCGATCGTGCGGCAAGCCGCTCGGCGGACGATCCGCTGATCCTCGCGGTCCTCGGTACGGTCCATACGTTCGCGCGCAATTACGGTGTCGCGCGGGTCATGCTCGAGCGCGCGGTCGTCCTCGACCCGAACGCCGCCTGGGCGTTGAGCCGCCTTGGCTGGCTCGACGTCTACGCGGACCGGCCTGACGAGGCGAAGGCCTACTTCGAGAAGGCGCTGCGGCTGAGCCCGCTCGACCCGATCAACTTCAACAATTACGTCGGGCTGGCCAGTGCGCGGCAAGTTGCGGGAGAGGATGGCGCCGCTGCGGACCTGTTCATCCGCGCCCTGCAGGAGCGGCCGAACGCGCTCTGGATCCACCGGAACCTCGCGCCGGCGCTCCACGCCGCGGGTCGCCACGACGAAGCGCACGCCTCCCGCAAGGCCCTCCTCGCCGCCTATCCGGATTTCACCATCCGGAAGTTCAACGAAGCCATGGTGTTTTCGCCGAGGGTCCTCGAAAGAATCTCGGGGCAACTGCGCGCGCTGGGCGTGCCGGAAGAGTGACCCTGCGCAATGTCGACGGGCGGTGCCCCCCGCAATCCGGCGCCGTCAGCACAAAGCCGCTACCCCATCTGATATCCCGGCGTCGACCGCGAAATGGCCCGTTCCTCCTCGTCCATGTCCTCCGCGATGCCCTCGAAGAGCGGCGTGGTCAGGTAGCGCTCGCCCGTGTCGGGCAGCATGCACAGGATCACCGAGCCGGCCTGCGGCCTGCTCGGCGATCTGCAGCGCGACGGCGAAGGTCGCGCCGCCGGAGATGCCGGTGAAGATGCCTTCCTTCTGCGCCAGCGCCTTTGCCCACTTGACTGCCGTCTGCGCCGGCGATCGGGATCAGCTCGTCGTAATAGGGCTTGTCGATCGCCTCCTGCAGCACGAGCGGGATGAAGTCCGGCGTCCAGCCCTGGATCGGATGCGGCTCGAAGGCCGGATGGCTGGCCGCCGGCGACCCGTCGGCGCCGCGCTGCTGCGCGTGGCCGCTGCCGACCAGCTGCGCGTTGGCCGGCTCGCTGAGGATGATCTTCGTCTCGGGCCGCTCCCGGCGCAGCACGCGCGCGACGCCGGTCACGGTGCCGCCGGTGCCGTAGCCGGTCACGAAGTAGTCGAGCCGCTCGCCCTTGAAGTCGCCGATGATCTCGCGCGCCGGTGGTGGCCTCGTGGATGTCCGCGTTGGCCTCGGTCTCGAACTGGCGCGCGAGGAACCAGCCGTTCGCCTTCGGCGAGCTCCACGGCCTTCTGGTACATGCCGAAGCCCTTCTGGGCGCGCGGCGTCAGCACCACCTTGGCGCCGAGCATGCGCATCAGCTTGCGCCGCTCGATCGAGAAGCTGTCCGCCATCGTCACGACCAGCGGATAGCCCTTCTGCGCGCAGACCATGGCGAGCCCGATGCCGGTGTTGCCGCTGGTCGCCTCGACCACGGTCTGCCCGGGCTTCAGCGTGCCGTTGCGCTCGGCCGCCTCGATGATGTTGAGCGCCAGCCGGTCCTTGACCGAAGCCGCCGGATTGAAGAACTCGGCCTTGACGTAGATGCGTACGTCCTTCGGTCCGAGATTGTTGACGCGGATGCACGGCGTGTCGCCGACCGTGTCCAGCACGCTGTCGAAGAGACGGCCACGTCCGTTGGTGGTTCTGACCTTGGAACTCGGGGGCATAGGGATCTCCTCTGTCATCTGTCGACCGCGCGATACATTCTCCTCCACCGGGTGAAATCGCACCTGCGGCGGGCTTGAGAAATCGGATGGGCATTTCGATCGCGTGTCGCCGAGTATTGCGGGATCGGCCGCGCCGGTCAACTGCCGGTCGTTGACGGCGCCGGGCCAATCAGCGCACGTGCCGCGGGCTCGATCGCCGATGGTTTCGGTCCGACGCATGCGATGAACGGTCCGACATCCGCGCGGACCTTGCTAAGATTCGCCGGATGTCGGTTCCGTCCCCTGCATTCGACGAGACGCACGCCGCGTTCATGGAGAGCGGTGTGTCGATGCACGTCGCCTCACGCGGCCCCGGGAACGTGCCTTCGGTGGCACGCGCGCTCGGATGCAAAGTCGCCTCGGACCGAAACCGGGTAACGCTTTTCGTGTCCACGGCGCAGGCGCCCGACCTCGTCCGTGACCTGCGCACGTCGCGGGCGGCCGCCGCCGTCTTCAGCCAACCGTCGACCCACAAGACCATCCAGATCAAGGGCGATGATGCGTCCGTCGACGCGCTTGCCGACGGCGACCTGGCGCGCATCGCAGCCTACGCCGATGCATTGGTCCGCGATCTGCAGACGCTTGGGTACACCGAAGCGTTCGGACGCGCGCTGGTCGATTTCGACCCTGCCGACCTCGTCGCGGTTGCATTCACGCCGAGGGCCGCATTCCGGCAGACCCCGGGGCCCAACGCCGGCGCACCACTGGAGCGCTGATCGCCATGCCCGCCTGCGTCGACAGCATCCGCGAGTGCTTCGAGGGCGCGATTCCGGCCATCATCGCGACGTGTGATCCCGATGGCACGCCCAATGCGAGCTACGCGTCGCAGGTGCATTACGTCGATGGCCAGCACGTCGCGCTGTCCTATCAGTTCTTCAACAAGACGCGCCAGAACATCCTCGCCAATCCGCGAGCGACTGCCCTGGTGATCGATCCGTTCACCGTTGCTCGCTACGCTCTGGCGCTCGAGTACCTGCGCACCGAGTCATCGGGGCCGCTCTTCGAGAGCATGAAGGCGAAGCTGGCCGGCATCGCGTCGCACACCGGCATGAGCGGCGTGTTCAAGCTGCAGGGCGCGGACATCTACCGCGTATTGGAGATCCGCACGGTCGAGGGAACAAAGCAACTGGCCCGGCCGCCGCAGCGCAACCTGCTCGCTGCGGTGCGCGCGGCAGGGCAGCAGATCGCGCGCTGCACCGAGCTCGCCGCGCTTTTCGACGCTACGCTGTCGGCGCTCGACACGGAGTTCGACATTCACCACGCGATGATCCTGATGGCCGATGTACCCGGCGAGCGGCTCTACACCGTTGCCAGCCGAGGCTATCCGACCTCGGGGGTCGGCTCCGAAATCCCGTTCGGGCACGGTGTGATCGGCGTGGCCGCGCGCGAGTGGACTCCGATCCGGATCAATTACATGACGACCGACTATGCCTACGGCCGCGCGATCCGCGAAAGTGCGCTCGCGAGCGGACTCGCCGACCGGCTCGAAACGGAGATTCCGCTGCCGGGTCTCCCGGCGTCGCACAGCCAGCTTGCGGTTCCCGTCAGCGCCGGCGGGCGCCTCGCCGGCATGCTCTACGTCGAGAGCCCGCAGGACCACCGGTTCGGCTACGACGACGAGGACGCGCTCGCGGCGATCGCCACGCAGCTCGGCCTCGCGATGCAGCACCTGCAGGTGGCGGAGGCACAGGACGAGCAGCCCACAGCACCGAAAAGCGCCCCGCCGGCAACCGGGGCCCCGATCGCCGTGCGGCATTACGTGGCGAACGACAGCGTGTTCCTCGGCGACGATTACCTGATCAAGGGCGTGGCCGGCGCGATCTTCTGGAAGCTCCTGCGCGACTACACGCGCACGCAGCGCACCGAATTCAGCAATCGCGAGCTGCGGCTCGATCCGACGATCCGCCTGCCCGACATCGCCGACAACCTGGAGGCGCGGCTCGTGCTGCTGCAGCGGCGCCTCTCCGAGCGCTCACCCTACATGCGGATCGAGAAGACGGGACGCGGCCGCTTTCGCTTCTGCGTCGAGCGGCCGGTGCAGCTCCTCGATATTCCCGGCTGACAACTGTGCCCCCCGCATCAGCGCCCCGCGGTCTTCTGCGGCAGATTCTGCGGCACAAATACAAAGTACGGCGTGTCCACCTGCTGGCCTGGCGCCGCGTACGACGGAGCCGGTGCGCCCTTCGGGCCGAGGCTCTTGATGTACTGATACATCGCGCGAAGGTCGGCATCGGTCATTGCGTGCAGGCTGAACCATGGCATCGGCGGGCGCATCTGCGAGCGCGCACGGGCCAGAAACTGGGCCTCGCTCATCCGATCGATCGCGAGCCTCAGGTTCGCCGGGTATGTGGTGCCCCACGGGCCCTGGAAGCCCACCGCGCTCCCGACGAGCCACTCGGATTCCGGCAACTTGCCTCCCGATTCCGGGTAGCCCGGCGTGTGGCAGTCATTGCAGCCACTGATGTGCACGAGATAGCGCCCGCGCTCGATGGTGGCCGCCTGGCTGGGTTGCGCGGCCTCAACGGCGGCCGCGCCGATGGCGGCCAAAGTGGCTGCAGCGACGATGATGATGCTTCGCTTCATTTCGGGTCTCCTCGTTGTCGTTTCCATGAGGGATGGGCTTTGCGCTTGGTGGTGCGCTCGCGTCCCGTCCCCGATGAACGAAACTGTAGGCGGACGCCGCCCGACGCGTTCGTAAATGTTTGCTCACGCATTGCTAATATTTTCTTAAAAGGACCGCGCCGCGCTGGCCGCGACGGCGCCCTGCGCTATTTCTCCGTGTAGCCCATCTCGCGCAGAAATGCGACCCGCTCCTGTGTCCCGAGATTGTCGGCGACCATCCGCACGAATGCCGCGCGATTGCCGGAATTTTGCGCCGCCCTCTTCGTCACGATGCGCGCGATCGGCCCCAGGTACACGGCAAGCCGCGCGGTGACCTGATCGACATACGCCGGATCGAGTGGCGCGCCCGACCCCGACCCGCCGCTCGTATCGCGGCTCGCGGCGCCCTGTCCGGGCGTGTTGCCGCCCGCGCGCTCGTGCGACGGATGGCTCAGGTGCGCCCCGCTACGCACGTTCGACGAGCCCGTCGAACCGCCACCCGTCCTGGCGAGCTTGTCGACAAAACTGCGGCGCGTCACCGGGTCGTCGATGTTTTCGCCGAGCATCGCGCACAGCTCGGCGCGATCGCGTGTCTGCATGGCCGCCCTGCGCACGAGTACCTTCGCCATCGGTCCGAGGAAGCGCGCGAGCTCATGCTCGATGGTGGTAAGGGCGGCCTCGTCCCAGTACGGCGCCAGCTTCTGCAGCATCAGCGTGCCGATGCCTACGACCGTCGGTCCCGTGCCATCGTCGACGGTGACGCCCATCTGTGCGATATCACGCAGCGCATCGTGAAACGCCCGCGCGCTCGGAAAGCGATCCGCCGGACGTTTCGCGAGCGCCGTGGCAACGAGTTGATCCACTGCCGGCGGCAGCGCGAGTCCGGACAGCCTGGAAGGTGGTATGGGTTCCTCGTGGCAAATCTTGTGCGTGATCGCCTCGACCGACCCCGTGAAGGGACGCTGACCCGTCAGCAATTCGTAGAGCACGACACCCGTACTGAAGACGTCCGAACGCGGATCGGCCACCTTGCCCATGCACTGCTCGGGCGACATGTACGACGGCGTGCCGATCACCATGCCCGCGGTCGTGTAATTCGACATGTCGATGCGCGCGACGCCGAAATCGGCCACCTTGAGCAGGCCGGTGTCGGTGACGATCAGGTTCGACGGCTTGATGTCCCGGTGCACCACCCCGCAGCGGTGCGCGAACTCGAGCGCATTCAGGAGCTGCGTCATCAGCGTGACGAGCTGGGCGAAGTCGAATTTCGCCTGCCGGTTCAGGAATTCGCGCAATCCCGCGCCCTCGACGTACTCCATCGCGATGTACGCGACCTTGTCGTCCTCGCCGTACTCGTAGACGCTGATGATGTTGGCGTGCGTGAGCCGGCCGGCCGCCCGCGCCTCGTTCTTGAACCGCGCCATGAATTGCGCGACGAGGTCGGCGTCGAGGGTGTCGGTGCGGATTGTCTTGATCGCCACCAGGCGCTCGATGTGCGGATCGAACGCCTTGTAGACAACCCCCATCGCGCCCTTGCCGAGGACGCTCCTGATCTCGTATTTGCCGAGGTGGGTGACGTCGGGCATTACGCGGGCACGCGGCGCGGTCGCTTGCCTATGGCGCGGGCGCCACGCATGTCACATCGCGTGGGCCCGCATACGGCATGGATGCGACAAGCCGCGCGGGAGGCACGGTTACGCCTCATTGCTCGAGCATCTTCATCGCCTGCACCATGCTCGCCTTCATCCGGCCCATCGCTTCGGTGAGGGTACCGATCTCGTCCTTGCTTTGCGTCTTGAACTCACCCGCCTCGAGATTCCCGAGGCTTACCTGGTCGGCGATGCCCGCGAGACGTGTCACGCGTCGGATCACCATGGTATACAGCATTACATTCAGCAGCACGAAGATCGCGAGAAAGACGGCTGCGAGCGAGCCCATGAACGCCTTGAACGTTGCGTTCGCGCGCGCGATCGGCACCGCCATCGGGACCGAAACGATCTGGGCGCCGATAACCTCGTCCATCTTCCAGCCGAAGCCGTTCGCATTGCCGTAGAGCTCGACCATCGTCTTCGGCGCCGCGTCGACCGTGCTGTGACAGTCCAGGCACGCCTGGCTCTTCACCGGGATCGGGCGGGCGAGATAGAGCGAGCGGCCCATCGGCGTGTCGCGCTCGCCGACCATTTCGGACGCTGTCGCCGTCTGCCGGAAATTGTTGACGACGTCGGCCTCCCAGTCGGTCGCGCGATTGCGCGGGTTCGAGGGGTTGAGTGTGGCTTCCTTGTACGCGTAATCAGGATGCTTCTTGCGCAACTCGTTGAACTGCTCCGTCGCCGCGTACGCCGGCACCGACTGCGGCAGAAACCGGTACTTGAGCTGCGTTTCGAGCAGGGGCTTCACTTGCGTGGTCGTGTAATTGCGCGACGACAGCGCTGCCTCCATCATCAGCCGCGCATTCTGCAGGATCTCCTCGCGTGCGTTCGCCTGCAGCGCGCTCCATGAAACGTAGCCCGCGATCAGGAAGCCGAGCATGAAAATGCCAAGCAGTACGAGGTTGAATTTCCAGATGAGCTTCATGCGGCCTCCTACAAGTCGTGTTGGCGCTGAACGTCCCGCAAGGGCACGAAACTATTGCGCCGGTACCGGCTTCGGTGCGTACTTTTCCGGATGCAGCATCCTATCCCAGCTCGAATAGCGGGCGACATGCGGCTCGACCGCCTTCCGGAACGATGGATCACGAAGGCGGCTCGCGAAGCGCTTTTCGAACGCAGCGCGCTCGCCGCCCGCGAGCCAGGGCTCCGCTTCGGCGTAGGTGATATCGTGATCGACGACGAGCGTCGGCTTGGCGTTGAACTTGCGCGCAAGGCTAGGCAAGGGGTCGAGGTAGTGCCGCGGCATGGCGTCGACGAACGCCATCGGCGCATGCGCCACCATCACGAAGCGGCCGCTTGCCGTTTTCGACCAGTGCTCGCCTCGCTTCGCGTCGCTGGCCTGGCCGTCGCGGCCGTTCGCCAGCCGCTCCACGATGCGCGCGCCGCCCGCCTCGATGAACAGCTCGATCGCCGGGCCTTCCGCGCGGATCACCAGGACCGCGTCCGTCATCGTGACGTCCGCTGGCTGAGTGCGCACGCGCATGCCGGGGAGCTTGGCGGCGAGCTTGAGCCAGCCGTTCGGCAACGTGATTGTGATGGACTCGGCGTCGGGGGTGCTTTTTGCGGACGTCGCAACCAAGTAAGCCGCGCCGGGTCCGACAAAGCTCGCGACAGGTCCGGCGGCAAATTCGACGAGCACTTGCGCCCGCTCGCTCGCGTCGACGATGTCCCCGTCCTGCAACCGCGCACCGGGGACGAGCTTGTACCAAGTGGCTCCGCGCAGCACTCGAGCACTGCCGTCGACCAGGCTCGCGATGCCGATATCAGTCGCGCACGCCGCCAACGGAAACAGCGCGACGTTGATGAGCAGCCATAATCGAGGGAAGGCCATTGCGATTCGCAGCGCACGGCTGACGTTGGGGCGGACACACCCGGCACACGGAAAGCAGATGGTAGGACCCGGTCACCGGTACGTCAACGCGAACATTCACGCCGAAAACTCCCGACGAGCCAGTCGACTTCCGCCACCTTGCCATCGGGCTTCTCCTCAGGTGATTGCACCTAGGTGAAGCCGTCCTCCCCGTGCGTGCTGAACATGGGTCAATCCTCCAGGCGAATTCGGTGGATGGCGGACATTTCAGGCGCCTCGCCGTTCGTTGCGCGCCGCCGGTGCGGCGGGGGCGATGATCTTGGCGATCTCCTCCCGCACCACCTTGCGCACCGCGACCAGAATTGATTGCTGCTGAATGTGCGACACGAGCGCATCATTGATCAGCGACTGGTAGTTACCACCTCCCGCCGCGTCGACAATGCGCCGGAAGTGATCGAGTACAGCGTTGTCGAGACGAATCGAGATCTTGGTCTTGCCGGTGTCGGGCGCTACCACCGGACCTCGCTTTCCAGGCGAGAAGTCGATGTCGCGATACGATTCAGCCGTTACCTTGCGCATAGAGTCTCCGTTGTCGGGCATTCGCACGCCATGCCGAGATGAGTCGGACGGTCACGGGACCGCGCCATGCGTACACCACGACGCGGCACTGGCCGCTACCGCTCATCCCCAGAGTGACGAAACGCCGCTTCCCGATGCTGTCCGGGTCTTCCCGCGTAATCGCACGGTCGTCGTCGAGGCCCGTCGCGGCTTCGGCGAAGGCTATGCCGTGTGCGAACTCGTTCGCCTTGGCCTTCGCCGGATCCCATACCCTCCGCAATTCGTAGCGTATGGACAATTGTCATCCATGTCAACCAGACCGTCACGATGGGTTCGTCCACAGAGTGACCGATCCAACGGAACGCTCACATCGAGCGGTCGGCGTCACGTTGCAAGCAGGATATTGTCCGAAAATGTGGTGCATCTCACCCCCGGGAAAGCGAAAGCCCGCCCTCAGAGCGGGCTCCCGGACGGTACTCCTGCAGGACGGCTCCCGGACACCGCGATGCGAGAATCATGCCCTCCGCTGGAATTCATTGTTGAGTTATCGGGGCAGCCCTAAAAGCCAGCGGACCTGCGGCAGGTATTCGCAACTCTTGCGGCAAGAGGCGCCGACGCGATCTTACCCACTTCCGATGCCGTTCTTACAGCCTCCGACGCGATTCGCCCTCAGGTCATCGAATGGGCTATCAGCCGCCGTCTGCCACTAGCCTCGCCCAGCTACCGCGTTGCTCCCGGCGGCGGACTCATCTCCCTGAGCACCGACATCGAAGCGCCCGCCCGCCGCGCCTCGTGCTCCGTTCATCGCATCCTAACGGCGCCAAGCCTGCCGACCTCCCCGTCGAGCTTCCCACGACGTTCAAGCTGGTAGTGAATCGAAAGACTGCAAGCGCACTTTGGCCTAACGATCTCGCAGTCGCTGCTGCTGCGGATGAGGTGATCCAGTAATAGGGGGACAGGCGGTTAACGGGCCACAAGCCGCCTTAAGCGCTCAGGCCCAAGAACGGACTTTGAAGCCAATCGCGGGTAATGATTGGCTCCGAGGCGACGCCCGCGTCCAGCCTGCTCGTCCGGCATTTCGCTTTGTTGACCGTAGTCAATACGAGACTGCTTCAATGCGCGCGAAATCTTTATCAGGAAGCGTCGGAGTTGCCTCGATAGTCGCCGCGAAGGGATTGGATGTTCACGTCCGCACGGCTTCTGGCATCCGTTTTGGTCGTGCTCGTCTGCGCGGTTCGCACTGCGGGGGCGGCGCAAGTCGAGCAATGGGCGCGAAGCTATGTCGGCATAGGCTCCAGCGCGGCCTACTCGCTCGACTCCTTCCAGGCCATCGCGCCCACGGCCGACGGCGGCTACATTGTGGCGGGATCCACGACTTCCTACGGGGCGGGCGCTTACGACTCCTGGGTGCTGAGACTCGACGCCGCCGGCAGCATCGTTCGGCAGAAGACCTATGGAGTCTCCGCCGGGGCTTTCGAAGGTTTCAATGCGATCCAGCCGACGGCCGATGGCGGCTACATTCTGGCGGGTTTCACGCAGGTTCCCTCGTCGGGACAGGACTATGGCAACGCCCTCGTGCTGAAGATAGACGGGGCGGGCGACATCACGTGGCAAAAGGTCTACGGGCAGCTCAGCCGTGCCAGCGCCATCCGGGTGACCGCTGATGGCGGATACATCGTCGCTGGCAATGCAAGTTCCTCGGGTGCCGGGAGCGATTCGTGGGTGCTGAAGCTGGACACTGGCGGCAACATCGTATGGCAGAAGACCTACGGCGGCGCGAACGACGATGTCGCGTACTCGGTTCGCCGACTGCAGACAATGGTTACGTCGTGGTTGGCAGGACGAGTTCCTTGGTGCTGGCAGCGATGACGCGTGGGTGCTGAACTGGACACTGGCGGCAACATCGTATGGCAGAAGACCTACGGTGGTACGAACAGCGAAATTGCGTCCTCGGTTCAGCCGACGAGCGATGGCGGCTATGTAGTGGCTGGCTGGACTGGTTCCTTTGCTGGCAATCAGGACGCGTGGGTACTGAGGCTGGACGCTGGGGGCAACGTCGTATGGCAAAAGACTTATGGCGGTCCGAACAACGATGCTGCGTACTCGGTTCAGCCGACCGGTGATGGCGGCTACGTCGTGGCTGGCTCGACAAACTACACCGGCCCCAGCGGTGACGGCTGGGTGCTGAAGCTCGACGCTGGCGGCAACATCGCGTGGCAAAGAATTTACGTCAGCGCGAACAGCGACGCTCTGAACTCGGTTCAGTCGACTAGCGATGGCGGGTATGTCGCGGCAGGCTATACGTCTTCGTCTGGGGGAAACCCCTTGGACGCATTGGTGCTTAAGCTCGACGCGAACGGTACGTTTGCCGGCTGTGCTTTCATGGCCGATTCACACGCAACGGCGGCCGACAGCAGCTTTATCACGGCAGACAGCACGGCCACCATTGCCGACACCACGATAGCTCCGGTGAGTGGTACGCTCATCACCGGCAACTCCACAGCAGTCACGCACCGACAGTGCTCTTACACGACTGGCACCGGCATACCTACCCTCTCCGAATGGGCGTTGGTGATCCTGTCGGGCATTCTCGGTCTAACGGGCACGGCACTGATGTGCCGTGACCGAAGGGATGGTAGGGGCTGCTGATCGCGCCGCGCTGCCGCTCACCGCGGGACAGTTGCCCGCTTCTCTAAGTTTCAGCGTTCCTTTAACTGCGAACGGCCGCTTCCGCTCAAAGGGAAGGTCTGCATGGGGTCGTTCTGCGGCCGTCGACGATGAGGCAGCTCGCGGACAGACTTGACGGTCGCAGACCGGTCACGCCCGGTCGGTCAGTGTCGTCGCCCAATCTTCCCGGAAGCGGACACTGCGGAGCTCATTAGACCGAGACCACGAGGAACGGGGGTGTTGCCCGGCGGCCTTTCGATGTCAGGAGGCAACAGATCCAGCGGATAGGGTGGCGCCTTTGGTGGATGTGGCCCTGTAACCGCAAGGGGCCAAGCGCAGATTTCTAGACGGCACTGCAGGGACACCGCCTCGCAAGAGGCCGGACGCAAGCCATGCCTGCGTGCCGACGCGGCTGGCGAGCGACGAAACGCGTTATCATCAGTCGTGGTCAAGCGGGCCACGCGGACACCCCGCTCGCGGACAGAGAGTCCTGTGACAATGACGGCCGGGATCATTGCAGACGACTATCCGCCGCCCAAGCGCAGAATTCGATGGGTTGGGCTAGTCTTCTTCGTCTTTCTGCATGTGATCGGCATTGTCGGAACGCCGCTCTACATCTACTACTACGGCATCACGGCGCCCGAGCTTGCGTTGTTCTTCTTCTTTCTGCTCGCCACCGGGATGTCGACGACCATCGGCTATCACCGCCTGTTCGCGCACGGCACGTTCAAGACGGTGCCCGTCGTGCGCTGCTTGCTGCTTCTGTTCGGCGCTGCGACCTTCGAGGAGTCCGCGCTGAAATGGTCGTCACAGCACCGACAGCATCATCTCTTCACCGACACCGATCACGATCCATACGGTGTCCACAAAGGATTCTGGCACGCTCATATCGGTTGGATCCTGTTCTGGCGCCATCGCACCAACTACGACAACGTCCGGGACCTGCGCAGATCACGCCTGGTCGCTCATCAGCACGATCACCATGCGTGGTGGTCCGTCGGCGGCGGAATCGTCCTCCCCATGTTGATCGCGTGGTGGATCGGCCATCCGCTGGGCGGGTTCGTCATGGCCGTCTGCCTGCGCATCGTCATTGTCCTGCACTCGACCTTCTGCGTGAATTCCTTCGCCCATTGGTTCGGGACGAAGACGTACATGCCAGAGCAGTCTGCATGCGACAACTGGCTCAATGCGCTGCTTACCAACGGAGAGGGATTCCACAATTTTCACCATCGCTTCCCGGTCGATTACCGCAACGGCATTCGTTGGTATCACTGGGATCCCTCCAAGTGGTGCATATTCTTGATGTCCAAAGTGGGCCTCGCCTGGGAACTCAAGAGAACGTCCAACCAAAGGATTGCCGATGCTGCCGATGGCCGCGGCAATTTCCCACGAACGGCCGTGGACAATCCGTCACCGTAAATCGCGCGGCTCGCCTCATTCAAGCAAACAAGGTGCCTCAGGTTCCGGCATGAGGCCCCTGCTGGATTTCGGTTGACTGGAATTTCATTGACTTGGGGCAGCCGCACATGAACGGGCCGGCAAGCGGAAGGGCCGCGCGGCGGCTCGAAGGATTTAAGCGGTTGCTCGCCCACATCCGCGAGCTCCTTTCGCTCGACTTCGGATTCGTGCTGTGGGACGGCTCCACCGTCCCTGCCGACCTACCTTCGAACGCGCTGGCCATCGTCTTTGCCGACGAGGGCGTCGTCGCCGCGATACTGCGGCAGCCAAACGCCGCCACGTTCCTCAATCTCTGGGTCACTGCGCGGATCGACATTCGCAACGGCGTGATTTTCGATTTTCTCGCGCACCAGCCTAAGCTGCGGACCAAAGAGATCCGCGGACGTCTCAACAAGCGCTTGGCACTGACGACTGCACTGAAATTTCTGATCGTGCCACGCGGCGGGCCGTGGCCGCTTGAGGTCATTCGCGGCCACAGAGCGCGCAAGGATGGGAGCGCGGAAGCCAACAGGGAAAACGTCCACTACCACTATGATCTTTCCAACGCGTTCTATGCGCTCTTTCTCGATCCCGAGATGGTCTACAGCTGCGCCCATTTCCGCGACTGGAACAACGATCTGGCGACTGCCCAGTACGACAAGCTCGACATGATCTGCCGCAAGCTGCGTCTGCAGCCGGGAGATCGACTGCTCGACATCGGCTGCGGCTGGGGCGCGCTCGTCTGTCACGCCGTCAAGCATTATGGCGTTAACGCGGTCGGCGTGACGCTCGCCGAGGAGCAATTCGCCTATGCGAAGGAAAAGGTCGCGCGCCTCGGACTCGCGAACAAGGTAACGATTGAGTTGCGCGACTATTCGCTGATCGAGGGCGATTTCGACAAGATCGCCTCGATCGGCATGTTCGAGCATGTCGGCGTCGCCAATTACCCCGCGTATTTCCAGACCATCCACCGCCTGCTGAAGCCGGGCGGGTTCTACCTTCATCACTCGATCGCGCTCCGCTCGGCAGCGTACGAACGTCGTCACAAGAAAAAGCCTCAAGCGACCACCGCGATAGGGCGCTATATTTTTCCGGGTGGCGAGCTCGATCATCTCGGCATGTCGATTGCCAATTTGGAGCGCTACGGCTTCGAGGTGCACGATGTCGAGGCGTGGCGCGAGCATTACGCGCGCACCACCCGGCTCTGGCACGATGGCCTTTCTGCCAATCGCGCGGCCGCGGAGCGCGAGGTCGGCGCCGTGAATACCCGGCTATGGATAGCCTATCTCGCAGCCGCCTCGATCGGCTTCACGCGAAATAGTGTCGGTATTTTTCAGACGCTCGCCTCGAAGCGCGTGCGCGGGCCGTCCGGTCTGCCACCGTCGCGCGAGCAGCTCTATCGCTGACCGCGCTCCCCGGCGAGCAGCGCCCTCGCGGAGTCGCTTTTCACACATTAGCCAGAAACGCTGTCGCCGCGATCGAACGGGCGCCACTGTCGGTTTCAATGCCCGGTTCGGAGCGCCTCGGCCCATCTATAGTGGGTCGATACCCGTATTCCGCCGCGCTCATAAGCGGAAATTCAGGAGGACATGAAATGAGGATGCCGGCTCAGGACCGACGTCTGCATGCGCCCAGGTTCTGACCAAGCTTCACGTACCGAACGTCCAACGGAGCCGTACACATCGGCGCGGCGCAGGGTCAACTGCCACGCCGGGCCACCCGCCGAGCGACCCATTCCTCCACGCCCTTCGCGATCTTGCCGGCCAGCGCCACTGCGGCGCCTGCGCCGAGCATTCGCGCGAACGACTCGCGTACCTGGATCGGGGTCACCGCCGCGATGCCGGCCATCAGTTCCTCGCGCGAGCGAACGCGACCGAAGGCGAAGAGGTCGAGCGCTGCAATCTCCATTCGTTGCGAGGGGACCTCCTGCGCGCATAAGGTGCGCACCATGATCTGGTTACGCGCGCGTTCCAGACCCACCGGGTCGGTGGCCTCAGCGTGTTCACGCAGCAACCGGGTGACCTCGACGAAGTATTCGTCGAGGTGCTCGGGCACGGTCGACGCCTCGATCACGAATTGGCCGCACAGGTCCGTCACGTCGGCCGAGCAATCCGCGTGGTAGACCAGGCCGCGCCGCTCGCGGATCTGGTCGAGTAGCGGCGAACTCATGCCTTCGCCAAACAGCGCCGCCGCGAACACGGCGCCTTGGTACTCGCCCAGCAAGCCGGGGATCGGAAAGCCGAGCACGACGTGAGCTTGGCTGTGGCCGGGCATCCGCCGCGAGCGGATTCCGCCAAGATAGGCCGGCGCCGCGACCAGGTTGTCGCTGCCGCGCGGCATGTCGCCGAAAGCCGCCGACGATTCGGCGACAACATGGTCCGTATCGACATTGCCGGCGATGCAGACGACGACGTTTGCGCCGGTGTACTGCTGCTGCACGTAGGCCGTCAACTCGGCGCGGGTGAAACGCCGGATGTTGGTGCGGCTGCCGATCACCGGACGGGCCACCGCGTGCTCGCCGTAACAGGCTTTGTCGAACAGCTTGAACGCGGTCGACAGTGCGTCGTCCTCATCCTCGGTGTACTCGTGCACGATGACCTGGCGCTCGCGCTCGAGTTCGGCTTCGGGAAACGTGCTCTGGCGGACGATGTCTCCCAGCATCTGCAGGAAGGAGCCGGCATCGCGCGCCAGGCCGCGCATGTGGAATGCGGTATGGTTCTTGTCGGTATGGGCGTTGACCTCGGCGCCCAGACGCTCGGCATCGAGGTTGATCTGCTGGCAGTCGCGTGAACGCGTGCCTTTGAAAGCCATGTGCTCGATGAAATGGCTGATGCCGTTAGTGCGCGCGCTCTCGTGTTGGCTGCCGCTGCGCACGAAGACGCTGACCGCCGCCGTGGCCAGTAACGGCAGCCGGAGAACGACCACGCGCACGCCGTTGTTGAGCGTCGCCACCGAGGTATCCGCAGGGCCCGCGCGGTCAGCCATGGTCGGCACGCGGATCAACAGGCGGCCCCAAATCTGTGCCGCCCCGGGGGCCGCGCGCCATCGCTGCAGTGCGCGGGCAGGCAAGTGAAGACGGTGTCTTCAACGTGCATGGCCCTACTTCTTCCGCGCCAGTTGCGTCAGCAGGTCGCTCCACTTCTGCATCAACTCCCGCCGCCGCTGCAGCAGCGTCACCCGGTTATAGGCACGTTCGACTTCCCCGCCCAACCGGTGTGCAAGCGCAAGCTCGATCGCGTCATGCGGTCCCAAGTCATGCTCGCGAGTGAGCGTGCTGAATGTCGAACGGAAACTGTGAGGAACGATCGGGAACGGCAGTTCCATTCTCTCGATGGCACGGTTGATCGCGCTCTTGCTGATCGGTTGGTCGCGGGCACTGAGGCCCGGCAGCAGATAGCGTGAATACCCCCGCAGCTGTAGCGCCTCGCGCACGAACTTGGTGGTCTGTTTCGATAGCGGCACGACGTGCTCGCGTTTGCCTTTCATCCGCTCGGCGGGAATGCGGATCACCCCCGCTTTCAGATCGATGTCCAAAGCCTCGAGCCTGCACAACTCGGCGACACGCAATCCCAGGTGCGGCAGCAGCTTGATGGCATACAGGACAGATGGAGTCAGCGCGTCGACGTCAGCTCGCAAGAACGCAGCGAGCTGCGTCTCGGTCAGGTGAGGATGTGGCTTCGCGGGTGGCTTCGGAATCGCCCGGCGCAGCGCGGTAGCGACGTTGTGACGTGCGGCGCCTCGCGCAATCGCATGATCAAGAATCATCGTAACCAGCCCACGCACATCGTTGGCGTGGCTGGCGCTGACGCGACGCTCGCTCGCCTCCAGGAGTGCTAGCACTTCCACGGTCTCGATATCGGCGACCGAGCGATCGCCGATCATAGGCAGGATGTCGCGGTCGAGCCAGCGGCGACAGTTCTGTTTCCAGGAAGTCGACCTCTGCGCGGCATACCTCCGGAACCAGTCCTCTGCGATTCCGCGAAACGTCGTGCCGGCAGCAAGCGTGGCTTTGGTCCTGGCGAGTTTGCGCTGTTGTACCGGATCCTTGCCCGCGGTTACCTGGGCGCGGATTTCTCGCGCGACCGATTTGGCCGCATCGAGGTCGAGCTCCTTCAAGCTGCCGATCATGATCTGCCGGCGCCTGCCATGCAGCCGATAGGCGACGCGCCACGTGCGCGAACCGGCGGGCTGCACGAACAGCCGCAGGTTCTCGGCGATGGTGTACTCGCCCGGCGGGAGCGTGCGGGGATCAGTGGTCTTGGGCGGTAACATATGGTAACATCCGTCAACCTAGTGATGTTACCATATTACCATTCATGTTACCGGACACGAGTGGACACTAGAAGACTCGTGTTACCAGCTCCCTAGCAATATAACCTAGAGAACACCGCTGGAAAGCCGCTCCACGTACCGCGCTACGAGATCAACTTCGAGATTGACGTGCGCGCCCGGAGTA
>CAWELU010000054.1:0-19659 GCA_963809965.1 uncultured beta proteobacterium | reverse complement strand
GCCGTGGAATTTTCCGGTAAGCGGCCATCGACGGGCGACTCGCGCTGGCGATCCCACACCGCCGCCGGATAGTCAGCCAACTTCACCTCAGCCGCACGGCCTAGTCGGGCCGGTTGTCCCGACGCCTGCGTCAAGCAGATCAAGTAGGGCGGCGATTCCCCAACAGCAGCGCGAGCGAGCGCTTCAGGCGGGCCGCTTCACGACGATGGCGCACTCACTTTTGGCGGTGCGTGCATGAGCTGGGTCGCGAACCGCGATTACGAATCATCGAGGCGGACGAGATCGAGAAGCGATTGAATGCGCTGGACGGGCAGTGTCGATTAGGCCTGTGAGTTTTGCTTCTTCTGAAACTCTTCCGCCTCATTTTTGAGCCAGCGGCAAAAAGCAGATGCCGCCTGGCTAAGTGGCAACCCGGCCGGATAAAGCAAGTAGTAGGAGTAGTTCGTGGCGCAGGCAAGCCGAAACGGCCTGATAATGCGCCCTTCGCGAAGATCGTCCGCCGCGGTAACGCTGCGGGCAAGCGCGACACCCTGACCGTCAATGGCAGCTTGCAGCGCCATGATCGGCGAATTAACCCGCAGGCCGCGTCGCGCATCCACCCTACGAGCCCCGGCAGCTTTGAGCCAGGTTGCCCAAGTCGGGAAGCTTGTGTGCGATTCCATGCTCGTATCGTGAATCAGCTTGAAGTGAACAAGATCGTCCGGCTCGCGCAGCTTGCGCATGCGGGTCAACAACGACGGGCTGCAGCCGGAAAAACTTCATCAGCCATCAGCAGGGTCGCGTCCAAGCCCGGATACCGGCCGGCGCCATAGCGTATTCCGAGCGCTATGTCCTCGCGCAGAAGATCGGCCAGGCGATCCGCCGGCTCGAGTCGCAGGTCCACCTCGGGATGGGCCATGCTGAAAGTTTCAATGCGGGGTACGAGCCATTTTGTCAAAGATGGCGGCAGCGTTATGGTCACGAGATCCGCGCGGCGCGTTTCCCTCAAACGGTTGGCGGCCTGCGCAAGCCGGTCGAACGCATCCTTGATGTCAGGCAGCACGGCGCGCGCAGCCTCGGTTAATACAAGCTTTTTCCCTTGGCGCTCGAAAAGCGCGCTCCCAAAGTGCTCCTCCAGCATGCGTACCTGCTGGCCGACGGCTGCCGCCGTCACCGCGAGCTCGTTGGCGGCGCGCACGTAACTACCAAGCCGCGCTGTAGCTTCGAACGCCCGTAGTGCATTGAGATGAGCCAGCCGTGCGGTCACAAATCAAAACTATCCATAACTGAAAGAACAATTCGTTTTTCAACTGCATTATCCGCCGTTAGAGTGGCGACCTGCAATCCATAGATTTCGATGGCAGATTGCATGGATTTGAATAGATGCGCATCTTCACAGCGCGAATCTTGATGTACCAAATTATCTAAAGGAGACAGTAATGACAGCGCACTCGTAGCAACAGGACACTAGCACGGCAGGCGGGCACGTCGGCGGTATCGCTGGCACTCGCGGCACTGTTCATCGGAGGCTCGATGAGCGCAGCGGCAGCCCCTCGCGAGGAACTCAAATTCGACATGGCCGTCGCGGGCGCAGCGCAAGCTTGCTTGCCGAACGCAAAGGCACACGTTACGGTCCGGGACGCGAGCGGGGGAAACCAGCGTATGCATGTCAGCGTAAATGGCCTCCCTCCGAATACGGAGTTCTCCGTCTTCGTGCTACAGGTTCCGACGGGGCCTTTTGGGATGTCCTGGTATCAGGGCGATATCGTGACCGACAAGAAGGGTAGGGGCAGTGAGGAGTTTCGTGGGATTTTCAGCAGCGAGCTTTTTGTCTTCGCCCCTGCGATTCGCGCCGCCCCTCAGACGGATCCCTTCGACGCATCGACGAATCCCGCGACGGCACCGGTGCACACGTACCATCTCGGGCTGTGGTTCAGCGACCCGGCCGATGCCGCGGCCGCGGGATGTCCGGGCACCGTGACGCCTTTCGAGGGCAATCATCAGGCCGGCATTCAGGTGTTCAACACCAGCAATTTCGGTACCGAGGCAGCAACCGGGCCGCTCAGTCAGTTCTAGAAATCCACCGAAGGCTAAAGCCGTGCCGCCGCCAAGATACGGCGGCACGGCCGAATCCAACTTCGGCAAGACAGTACCGCCATTTAGGATTCAACCCTGGTCAGTCGCCGCATCCAACGCCTCGACGCGCGGTCGAGAGTAGCGTAGCACGGCTTGCCTTGCGCGGGTTGACGGGAAGCGGGGGTGATCGGGCGTCGCCGCGACGCCGTGATTGCCCGGCATCGGGTGTCTCGCGCGCGTTAGCGAGCGCGCCTGGTGGCCGTCGGCATGCGCCTGTCCGGCGTCGTACGCGAACGGCAGTCGACACTCGGCGTTACCAAGCAATGCGTTAGTCGAATTCGTTCTCCGGTGCGAGTCGAAGTTGCCCGGCCCGGTGCGTTGGGCGCCAGGACCCCGAAGAAACGGTGGCGCGAACGTCAGCTTCCCTCAAATCGACAATCAGCTTTCAGAACATCGACGGGCGGCTCAGGGCTCATAGTTGGTGTTCCCCCTACTATTGCGACCGGCCGCCATATGTGATTTTATTGAAAAACTGTTCAAGACTTGGTCAACGCAGTCTTTCAGGGGGTCATAAACCATCACCCGAACACGTAGCGTTCAATGGCGGCCGTTCTGCGGCCGTCCGAATCTTCCGGTGTGCCGCCTTGACGAGACGACCGGCGATCAGCGGAGCCCCGAATCGACATCGCCCGCGCCAGCGCTCGGCAATATCTTCGGCGCGAGTACCGGTACCTCGCCTACTGATACTGATAGGCCGACACGAACGGATCGACCTCGAATTCGGCCTGAAAGAAATCGACGAACGCCTCGACCTTGGCGGAGTACCGCCGGTTGGCCGGCGCGAGCGCATGCATCGGCAAAGGCTTCGGGCAACAATCGCTGAGCACCGCGTTGCGATTAGCTCAGCCCGGCCACGCGCCTCGGGAATAAATCCTCGCTCCTGCCGGTCTGGACGGGTACAGGCACTCCCGCCGACACCACGAGGAATCTCAGATGAGCACATACGACCCCGCCGACCGCACCCACAACCCCGCCCGCCGCCGAGCCTTGAGCTGTCTCGCCGCCTGGAGCGGCGCCGCCGTCGTCTGGACCGTTGTCGGCGGCGTGCCGCGCGCGCTCGGCGCGACGAGCGCGGGCACGCCCGCAGCGGCCGCTAAGGATGCGCTGACCTTCGTGCAGATCAGCGACACACACATCGGCTTTCGCAAGGAAGCCAATCCGGACGTCGTCGGCAGCCTCCGCCGGGCGATCGCCGACATCCACGCGCTGCCGCGGGCGCCTGCCTTCGTCGTGCACACCGGCGACGTGAGCCACCTGTCGAAACCCGAGGAATTCGCCCAGGCCCGCGACCTGCTGCAGGAAATCCATGTCGATCGCGTGCACACCATTCCGGGCGAACACGACACGATCGACGACGGCGTGACCGGCTATTTGAAGTTCTTCGATCACGACGGCAATGGCAAGGCCTGGTACAGCTTCGACCAGAACGGCGTGCATTTCGTCGGCTTGAACAACGTACTCAACTTCAAGATGGGCACGCTGGCGTCGCTCGGCGACGAGCAGCTCGCTTGGCTGAAGAGCGATCTCGCGAACGTCTCGCGCTCGACGCCGATCGTGGTGCTCGGACATATTCCGCTGTGGACGATCTGGGAACCCTGGGGCTGGGGCACCGCAGACTCGGCGCAGGCGATGGCGCTGCTGCGTCCGTTCGGATCGGTCACGGTGCTGAACGGACACATTCATCAGGTGCTGCAGAAGGTCGAAGGCAACGTCGCGCTGCACACGGCGATGTCGCTCGCCTACCCGCTTCCCACGCCCGGACAGGCGGGCATAGGCGAGCCCGGTCCGGTCAAGGTGCCGGCCGGCGAACTCGGCAAGCTGCTCGGCACGCGCCAGTTGAGCGTCGTGCGCGGACGCCAGGAACTAGCACTCATCGACACGCCGCTTGATCGTTGATTTGCGTACGAACAGTTCGTAAGCCCGGACCGGCTGGATTTGCCATCGCACCGAACGCGTATGCGCCTGACGCGTTGCAGACCGCAGCGGGATCCGCCCATTTCTTAAGCTTTCACATGCCTACAAGGACAGTTCCATGAGCTACGCTTTTTCTCGCCGCAGCACCCATCTGCTTCGCGCCTCCGCCGCTGTCGCTCTGGTCTCGGGCGCAGCCCTCGTCATACCGTCGATATTCGCGGCCGCTGCTCCGCCCGCGCCCACCGTCGACATCGCGAAGTTCGCCTACACGCCGAAGGAAATCACGGTCGCACCCGGCACCAAGGTCGTCTGGGCCAATCACGACGAAACGCCGCATACGGTAGCCAGCAGCGACAAGAGCTTTGCCTCGAAGGGTCTCGATACCGACGACAAGTTCGAGCATGTCTTCGCCAACGAGGGCGACTTCACCTACTACTGCACCGTACATCCGTTCATGACCGGCGTCGTGCACGTGCGCAAGCAATAGCTCATCGCGATGCGGCTCACCCGGTTCCGCTTGACTCGGCAGGACCTGCGCCTGGGATCGGGCCTGATTCTCTTCGTCTATGTTGCTGCCCATTTCGCCAATCACGCACTCGGATTGATTTCGATTGCGGCGGCGGAGCGCGGCCTGCAGGTGGCCGTGGCCGTTTGGCACAGCCTGCCCGGGACCGTGCTGCTGTACGGCGCCGCCGGTGTCCACATCGCGCTGGCGTTCGTCGCGCTCTACGAGCATCGCACACTGCGCATGCCCCCGATGGAGCTGCTGCGAATCGCGCTCGGCTTCGGGATTCCGACACTGTTGATCGCGCACGCGGTGACGACGCGACTGGCCTTCGAGGCGTATGGCACTCAGCCAGACTATGCTCACGTCGTTTGGATGCTTTGGCATTCGAGTCGCGAAGGCCGGCAGATGGCCTTGCTGGTTCCGGGATGGCTACACGGCTGCCTCGGATTCAATTTCGCGTTCGGCCGGCGAATCTGGTTCCAGCGTCTGCGTCTGGTCCTGATCGGCGCCGCGTTGTTGCTGCCGACACTCGCAACGCTCGGATTCCTGGAGATGCTGAAAGAGGTCTCGGTACTTGCGCAAGACCCCACGTGGTTCAATGTCTCGAGTCTCGACGTGACGCAGATGGATAGGCTCGCGTGGGCAAGCAACAGCTTGCTGGCGCTTTACTTTGCCTCGATCGGTGCCGTACTTGTCGCGCGGATCGTTCGTCGGGCGATCGAGCGCTCCCGGGGAACGATGGTCTCGATCACCTATCCCGGAAGAACGATCGTGCCTGTGCCTTACATGACCGACTCGCACAGGACCTGCGTTGGACCGCCGATTTCGTGATCTACCTGCATACGGGGTCGGCGGGTGTCGGCGAGACCGGTGACTACGCAATGCGCACGCTGACCGCCGTGGGCAACACGATCGACGTCGCGCGCCAACTTGCCGCCCAGCATCACGGCGGGGAGATCGCGCGAGCCGTGCTCTCGAAGGCGGTGATGATTGCCGCGGGTCTCGATACGCGCTCTGCAAGCTGGCGCGAGATCGCACTCGCGAATGATGCGCGGCTGCAGGTAACATCGATCAACGGCACGACGGCGCCGTTGGGAAGGAAGTCCGTCGCGGTCGGGTAAGAACATGGCACATCCACCGTTGGTGAGAACCACAATCCGGGCTCAGCCATCGCGGAGCAGCGTTGGGAGCGGCGTGTTGGCGCCGCGACTCGCGGCGGTGCCGTGCACGAGCGCGAGCGAGGCAACGCCACACAAAGCGCCGCCCCAGGCCCGCGATGGAAGAAACCCCGACCCATCACGAGACCGTCGGATCGGAACGACCCCTGGCGAGTCACGCGCGTCGCCTGAGGCAAAGCGATCGCCAAAGGACCAGGTGATATCCTACGATTTCGGCGCTGCTTCGATGTCCGTGCGAACGAGTCCGCTGCCGCCCCGGTCCGGCAGCGAGGCAAGGAGCATTCACTTGGCTGACGTAAGCCGGTTCGAAGAGCTGGTCTTGCCGCACCTGGATGCCGCTTACAATCTGGCGCGCTGGTTGGCGCGCGACCCGCATGACGCCGAGGACGTCGTCCAGGACGCGTGCATCCGGGCGCTCAAGTATGTCGGGTCGCTGCACGGGAAGAATCCGCGCGCGTGGTTCCTCGCCATCGTGCGCAACGCGTTCTACGATTGGCTCGGTCGCAATCGCCCGGCGGAAATCGCGGACGTGGACGACGACACGATCGAGGCCACCGTCGATCATGCGGCCGTCGATCCGCAGCAGACCGCGATCCGGAGCGCCGAACTGCGCGCCCTGTCGGATGCCATGGCGGCATTGCCGCTGCAGTTTCGCGAGGTTCTGGTGCTGCGCGAACTGGAAGATCTGTCGTACAAGGAAATCGCCCGGGTCGCCGACATTCCCGTCGGCACCGTCATGTCCCGGCTCGCGCGGGCGCGCGGGCTCTTGCGGCGCTCGCCGTTGTTGCGAGCGATCAGCGGACAATTCGCCGGGAGCGAACGATGAACTGCGCTGAAGCGACCGCGCTCCTCTCGGCGTATTCCGATGGGGAAACAGGCGGGCTGCAAAGGTATTCGATCCGAAGACATCTGCAGGCCTGTCGTGCCTGCGCATCGAGGTACGAGGAATTGCTTGCGCTGCGTGTGCAGATTCGTGCCGAAGTTCCGCGCTATTCAGCGCCGCCGGAACTGCGCGCACGCGTGCTGGCGACGCTCGATGCGGTTCGCGCTTCCACGGCCTCCCGCACGCCCCCGCGCCCGACGAATGATCGCTGGCGCTGGTTGGCCGGTGGCGCGCTGGCCGGATGCGCCGCCACGGTGCTTGCGTGGGTCGTCGGCACGACCGTGCTGGATTGGCGCGCCAGCGAGAACCTCGCGCTCGAGGCGGTGACCTCGCACGTTCGCGCAACCCTCGGCGATCAACTCATCCAGGTCGCGTCGTCGGACCAGCACACGGTGAAGCCGTGGCTCTCCGCGCGTCTCGATTACTCGCCACCGGTGCGCGACCTGGCGAACGAGGGCTTCACGCTGATTGGAGCGAGGCTCGCTACGCTCGAGCAGCGGCCGGTCGCGACACTGGTCTATCGCTATCGGAAGCACACGATCGATGTCTTCGTTCGGCCGGAGCCGACGCTTTCACCTCCATCGCCGCTGCGCCCCGTGCGCGGCTTCAACGTCGCGCACGCGACCGGCTCCGGGATGGATTGGCTCGCAGTGTCCGACGTCGAGCCCGACACCCTGTCCGAGTTCGTGCAGCGGCTCGCGCGGCCGGACGCTTCGCCGTAGGCGGCAAGCGAGCTTCTCGCCGAAGCGCAGAATGGACCCTTGACGAGGCGTTCAGCGAATAGGAAATTCAAGCGCGCTATGCACCCGTATGTCCGCTAACAGCGAGATCGGGCGGCTGCTTGGGGAACTGCGCCAGTCGACGATCAAACCGCTCGCGTTCAGACTTGAAGGTCGCTGACCGGCCAACTGGAGACATTCAGCAGCGACGCGCGAATCATCGCGAAGCAGTCACCCGCTCGCGGGCGTGAAACCACGCCGGAAGGCGTACTATGATTGGACTTCCATTCGTCGACCGATCGAGGATCCGGCCGCGCAGGAGCAGATTCAGCAGGCGCTCCAAGCCAAATGAACGTGGACTTCCTCGGGCGTTCGCACGAGAGGCGATGAGATGAGCCTTAGCAGAAGAGACGTACTGTGTCTCGTCCTCGCCTTGTTCCCGGGTCGGCTCGCGGCGCAAGTCCCGCCGGCAGCGAAGGTGTATCGAATCGGGTGGCTCGGCACTGCGCACACCGATGCAGATTGGGAGCCGTTCATCGAAGGACTCCGAGAGCGGGGCTGGATCGAAGGCAAGAACCTGGCCTTCGAACGTCTGTACTCGGACGGCCGGAGCGACCGCTTTCCCGCACTCGCCGCCCAGCTGGTTCAGCGAAACGTGGATCTCATCGTTGCCGTAGGCACGCAGCCGGCCGTGGCTGCCCGGGATGCCACCACGACGATTCCGATCCTGTTCTTCTACGTCGGTGATCCGGTGGGGTCGGGGCTCGTCGCAAGTCTTGCCCGGCCCGATCGCAATCTCACGGGGCTGGGCGGCCTCGCTCCCGGGTTGCACGTCAAGCAGTTGGAACTCCTCAAAGAGATGGTCCCCAAGGCGTCCCGCATTGCAATGTTCGTCAACGACGACTTCCCGTTGCACACCGTCATTCGCGCCGAGGTCGAACCCGCGGCACGAAAGCTTGGGGTGATCCTGATCCCGATCCAGGCTAAGGTTCCCGAGGACATCGACATCGCCTTCGCGACGATTACGCGCGACAAGATCGACGCGCTGCTCATCCTGGGCCAGCCGTTGATCGGTGCCCAGCGCGTGCGAGTTGCCAAGCTCGCGCTCGACCATCGGATGCCGGCCATCAGCACGTTCGACATAGCGACCGAGGCGGGCCTCCTGATGTCGTATGGAAGCCGTATTGCTGATGACGCGCGACGTCTCCCCCATTACGTCGACCGCATCTTCAGGGGCGCGAAGCCCGCGGACCTTCCCGTCGAGCAAGCGACCCGGTTCTACCTCGTGATCAATATCAAGACGGCCGATGCGATCGGTCTCTCCGTGCCACGGTCGATGCTGGCTCGGGCGGACCAGCTGATTCAGTGAGTCCGTCCGGTTTTTCATTAAGGCGCGACGGCTGCTTCGGTCGAGGCTGTATAAAAACGCGATTGCGGTCCGTTTTCGGGAGTATCAAAACCCCTCCTGACCCCAAATAAATCGCGTACAGCGCGTTCTACGGGGTCGACGTTGTCGCCGCCGCGTTTCGCGCGGCGTTTTTGCACAGACTCGGTCGGGCACGGTCAACCGCTCTGCCACCCCGAACGGCGGCACTGCGAGCGACCCCGGCCGTTCGCGCATCGGTGACCGATGTGCGCTAATCAGCGGCCGCTCAGTCGAATCGCACCAATGCCGGCAGTCGACCCTGAAGAGTCGTTCGAGCTTCTCGATACCGGCCATTCCAAGCAGGAAAGGCGGACGTAACCTGCCTGCCATTGTTGGCCGACCGATCTCCAAAGACTTGAGGCATTCTCGCCAGATCGCGTCGGTCCGAGAGTGTCCGGCCGGTCGCGCGCAGGCGACAACGTAAGCGGCTATCTGCGTCTGCCCGTGAGGTTATAACCTGTGGCACTGGAGTTATCGCGACTAGTCATTTCCCTGTCACAGCACCGGCCGAGTATCTTTGACCCTCCGCCGTGCGAGTTCGAGGAGCAGTCGTCATGATCCCCCAAGCCAGCATGACACACCGCGCCAGCGGCGCCATTGCACCGGCCTGGTTTGACGAGGATGGCTTTCTCTCAGAGTCTGAGAACTGGACGCCGAGTCTTGCGGAAGATCTAGCCCGGCAGGCGGGTCTCAGCGAGCTCACCGCCAAACACTGGGAAGTTATCCATCATGTGCGGGAACGCTATTTTTCGCTCGGTGCCTTACCTGTCATGCGCCTGGTATGCAGGGCGGTAGGCCTGGATCCGAACAAGGGGCACCAATTGTTCAGCAGCTGCAAGAGCCTTTGGCGCATCGCCGGTCTGCCTAACCCTGGCGAAGAAGCCAAGTCCTACATGAACTGATCCAGCTGGGGCCGCGCCCCTGACGATTCAGAAGGAGAAGACCATGAAGACCCTCACCGCGTCCCAATCGCTCGGAGCCTCCGCCTCCCGTTTTGAGTCTGCCAGAGCCCTCGCGTTCTCGCTTGCCGAGTCCGACACTGAACTCCTCGAGCCCGAGCTCGTCGCCTGGATCGATCGCGCTACCGGCAAGACCTCCCCTGTCCTAGATGGGCTGTGCTGGTCCCAACGGATGGCGCGACTACGGCGTCTCCCATGGCGGGGTTCTTCAGGTGGACGTCGACGGCGAGACATCGTTCATCTTCGCCGAGTCCAGCCCTTCGACTCCTACGAGCACTTCGGCCCCGGGCCCTACATCAATCTCCGCGACGCGCAGGGAAACGAGTCCATCTGCCGAGTCGGCGGCAAGGACTGCGTCCCCTTGGACGAGTGGACTAGCAAGCTCACCTGAGAAGATCCTCGCGGCCACGGCGTCAAGCCGTGGCTGTGTGACATGTTTGGATGGAATGTCGCCGACGCGAGGAGAGTGAAAACGCGCCACTCGACCGTAGGCGGCTCTTCGTTCGTCGCCTGAGTACCGAGCCCTCCGTTCCCGGTATGCGGTACGCAGACGGTCGTCCCGTCCGAAACTGCACCACCTGACCGCGTCGCGCTTAGTCCCGCATTCGCGGTTCCCCGAGCTCCAAACAAAGACCAGCCACGCTTCGCGCGGATAGGTCGTCGCGACTCACTAGGTGCGGCAACGGCCGCAGTCGACCCTGAGGAGACATTGGATCAGCTGGATCGCAGTCGTTCAAACGCTCCCAGATCGGCGGCGCCCCATGAACTTGCGAGCAAGGGAGTTTCGACCATGAGAGCTTGCGGTCACTCCGCCGCCACTTCTGCGGCTAAACGCTCGCCTTCGGGCGCGGCCGATGGCCAACGCCAAGGCAACCGCGAGCAAGGTTTCGCGGCTGCGCTCTAGCAGACCTCGAAATCCTTTCCGCAGAGATCAGGCGAGCTCGAAGCGGTCCAGATTCATCACCTTGGTCCACGCTGCCACGAAATCCTTCACGAATTTCTCCTTCGCGTCCGCCCACGCATAGACTTCCGCGAGGGCCCGCAGCTGGGAGTTCGAGCCGAACACGAGATCGACGCGGGTGCCGGTCCACTTGACTTTGCCCGTCTTGCGGTCGCGCCCCTCGAACACGTCGCCGGTCGACTTCCACTCCGTGCCCATGTCGAGCAGGTTGACGAAGAAGTCGTTGGAGAGCGTCTCCGGCTTCGTGGTGAAACCCCCGTGCTTCGAGTTGCCGACGTTGGCGCCCAGCACGCGCAGGCCGCCGACGAGAACCGTCATCTCGGGTGCCGTCAGCGTCAACAATTGTGACTTGTCGACCAGCAGCGCCTCAGCGGGGACCGTGTACTTGCCCTTCAGGTAGTTGCGGAAGCCGTCGGCGAGCGGCTCCAGGACCGCGAAGGATATTACGTCCGTCTGCGCCTGCGAGGCGTCCATTCGTCCGGGCGTGAAGGGAACCTTCACCTCGACGCCGGCCTTCTTCGCGGCCTGCTCGACGCCCGCACAACCCGCCAGAACGATCAGGTCTGCGAGCGACACCTTCTTGCCGCCGGAGGCCGAGGCGTTGAACGCTTTCTGAATGCCCTCCAGCGCCTTCAGGACATTCGCCAGCTCGGCCGGCTGGTTGACTTCCCAATCCTTCTGCGGCGCGAGGCGGATGCGCGCGCCGTTGGCGCCGCCGCGCTTGTCGGAGCCGCGGAAGGTGGAGGCCGACGCCCAGGCGGTCGAGACGAGCTGTGAGACCGACAGGCCCGAGGCCAGCACCTTGCCCTTGAGGTCGGCGATGTCCTTCTCGTCGATCAGCTTGTGATCGACCGCGGGGATCGGATCCTGCCAGATGAGTTCTTCAGCAGGCACCTCCGGTCCCAGGTAGCGGGCGCGCGGGCCCATATCGCGGTGCGTCAGCTTGAACCAGGCG
This sequence comes from uncultured beta proteobacterium, assembly GCA_963809965.1. Lineage (GTDB taxonomy): Bacteria > Pseudomonadota > Gammaproteobacteria > Burkholderiales > Casimicrobiaceae > CAIWHR01. The sequence continues at coordinate 8,041 of CAWELU010000054.1, read as the reverse complement.
CGCGCGAACGCATCGGCGAAGGCCTGCGGGTCCTCGAGGAACCGGCGCGAGATCTTGCCGAACTCCGGATCGAAGCGCAGCGTGCAGTCGGTAGTCAGCATGGTCGGCTTGTGCTTCTTCGACGGGTCGTGCGCGTCGGGAATGATCTCCGGCGCATTCTTGGCCACCCATTGCTTGGCGCCGGCCGGCGACTTGGTCAGCTCCCATTCGTACTTGAACAGGTTCTCGAAGAAGTTGTTGCTCCACAGTGCCGGAGTCTTGGTCCACGTCACTTCTATGCCGCTCGAAATCGTGTCGCCGCCGTGCCCCTTGCCGTAGTTGCTCATCCAGCCCAGGCCCTGCGCTTCCAGCGGTGCGGCTTCCGGTTCGGGACCCTTGTGCGATTCCGGGGCGGCGCCATGCGCCTTGCCGAAGGTGTGGCCGCCGGCGATGAGGGCGACGGTCTCCTCGTCGTTCATCGCCATGCGGCCGAAGGTGGCACGGATGTCCTTGGCGGCGGCCATGTAGTCGCCGCTGGCGTTCGGGCCCTCCGGGTTGACGTAGATCAGGCCCATGTGGGTGGCGCCAAACGGCGGAACCAGCTCGCGGTCGCCGCTGAAGCGCATGTCGACGCCCAGCCAGGCGACCTCGCCGCCCCAGTTCACGTCCTCGTCCGGCTCCCACACGTCGGCACGGCCACCGCCGAAGCCGAAGGTCCTGAAGCCCATGGACTCCAGCGCGACGTTGCCGGCGAGGATCAACAGGTCGGCCCAGGAGATCTTCTGGCCGTACTTCTGCTTGATCGGCCACAGCAGGCGGCGCGACTTGTCGATGTTCACGTTATCGGGCCAGCTGTCGAGCGGGGCGAAGCGCTGCTGTCCGCGGCCGGCGCCGCCTCGGCCGTCGTGGATGCGGTAGGTTCCGGCGGCGTGCCAGGCCATGCGGATGAATTGCGGCCCGTAATGGCCGAAGTCCGCCGGCCACCAGTCCTGCGAGTCGGTCATCAGCTTGACCAGGTCCTTCTTCAGCGCCTTGTAGTCGAGGCTCTCGAATTCCTTCGCGTAGTCGAAGCCTTTGCCCATCGGGTCGGATTTCGAGGAATGCTGGTGTAGCAGCTCAAGCCGCAGCTGGTTCGGCCACCAGTCGCGGTTCGTCCTGCCGACGCCGGCGATGTGATTGAACGGGCACTGGCCCGCACTCTTGTCAACAGTCTTCATGTCCATGTTGCTCTCCGATCGTGTTCCGCTTTTTCCCGTTTGATGCCAAGCATCTTCTAAACGGGGCCTGCCCGCGGAAGAATTGACCGCTCGACCTCCTCGTGATCTCTGCGCTCCTCCGACTTGCGGAGCGCCTCAAGTGCGTGCGTCACGCCGTAAGTGAGAATGACCTTAAATCGTCCGCCAGATGTGGTCGCAAACCGATCCGGGAAGGAAAGTGGCAGCGTGCTTTGAAACGATTTCCATGTACGTCTTGTCGGCCAGTAGCTTGGCGGTCAGAGTCTCCCATTGCCCCAGGCTTTCATACCTGGTGTGCCACGCAATGCGGGCAGGGTTGCCGCCGATGGGCATGAGCACTTCGAGCGTCGTCCCGTGCTTCTCCTTGATGTACTTGGCGACCTCATGGCCGAAGGCCACGGCGTCGCGGGTCTTGCCTGGCGCGATTGATGCGGTACGCGTAAAGGCGATCATCATTCTCTTCTCGTTGTTGGTGATCCGTTCGACCTGTGTGTCCTGCGGTTTGACACGGGATGAGCTTAGACCTGCGCCGACGTCCCGTCAGTAGGGCAATCTTATCGACGCTCTCGTAGCACCGCCTTCACCGGCCTGGTCGCGACTATCGTGATAGCCTGATCCGCTGTCGCTTGTGGGGCCGAAATGCTTGGCCAACCAAGCTCGAGTCCACGACTTGGCCCGATTTGCGCCTGACTGGCGCCGTCGCTTCTTGCGCATGCTTTGCCAGCTGACGACAATCTGCTAGCGAGGACAAGCCAGAGGCCAACGACTGGCCCATCCATGACCGGAGGACAGAACATGAGCCTTGCAATTCCCGCCAACGAGACCGGGCGGCTGGAAGCGCTCCGGCGTTACCAGATTCTCGATACTGCCCCGGAAGTGGCCTACGACGAAATCACCGAGCTAGCGGCGCAGATCTGCGGTTGCCCGGTGGCGGTGATCGGCTTCGTCGACGAGACCCATGACTGGAAGAAATCGAAGTACGGTCTCCCGGCCAACTTCACCGGATTGCCGCGCGAGATCTCGATCTGCTCGACCACAATCTGTGCCGGCAATTTGCTGCACGTCGGGGACCTGACCAAGGACGAGCGGTTTCGCGACAACGCGACGGTCACTGGGCCGCCGCACTTGCGATTTTATTGCGGCATGCCCTTGGTAACGCCGGACGGTTATGCGCTCGGCACCCTTTGCGTCGTCGATTTTCAGCCCCGTGAAATCAGCTTCGAACAAGGCGAGACCGTGCGAAGGTTGGCCCGCCAGGTCGTGACCCAGCTGGAGCTGCGGCGGCGAGTGCTGGAGCTCGACCGGACGCTGGCCGAATTGCGCGAAAGCCGCGTTGCCATCACCGAGGCGAAGGAGAAATCGGAGAGCCTGTTGTCGAACATCCTGCCGGCGGCGATCGCCGAGGAGCTGAAGCAGCACGGCAAGGTCATGCCGCGCCATCACGACTCGGTCACCATCCTGTTCGCCGATTTCAAGGGATTCACGCGCCTCGCCGAGGCCATGGAGCCTGCGGCGTTGATTCAGCTGCTCGACGAGTACTTCACCAAGTTCGACGAGTTGGCGGTCGCCCACGGCATGGAGAAGTTGAAGACGATCGGCGATTCCTATATGTGCGTCGGCGGCCTGCCGGAGACGAACCGCACCCATCCGATTGATGCCTGCCTCATGGGGCTCGCCATGCAGGCACTTGTTGAGCAGTTGAGGCGTCAGCGCGACAAGTTTCGCCTGCCCAGCCTGGAGCTGAGGGTAGGCGTGCACACCGGACCGGTTATGTCCGGGATCGTCGGCAAGCACAAGTTCACCTATGACATCTGGGGCGATGCGGTGAACGTCGCCTCGTTATTGGAGACGAACGGTGCGCCCGGTCGAGTCAACATCTCCGAAAGTACTAATCATCGGGTGAAGGAACTGTTCGTCACTGAGGCGCGCGGGACTGTCGAAGCCAAGAACAAAGGTCAGCTGGCGATGTTCTTCGTCAATCGGATCAGACCGGAATTCTCCGCCGACGCGGAGGGTCGCGTTCCCGACGAGCGGTTCCAATCTCGGCGCAGCGGTGTCGCCTCCGCGGCTGCGCAATGGCCAACGGCCCCCCGCGGCGACATCGTGAGTTGAAGCGTCGGTTTGTTGCCGCCAAGCCTCATGCGGCCCCCCCGGCGATCGCCTCGCGCCGGGCGCGGACGGCCGCTTTCGGGGAAACTGGCGGTAGGAGCCGAAGGTCTGCAAGTGGCCGGTCGCCGGCATTGACGCGATTTGATCGAGCGGCCGCTGTACAACGCAGGGCAGCCATCGAGGTGTGAAGGGCTGCTGCGGATCGTAGTGCCGTCGCTCAGCGCCGGGGCGCGGTTGACTCTGACCGACCCGTTGCGGTCTGTCGAGCGCATGCGAAGCGGCCGTTGGTGGACTTGGCCGCGCTCCTTATCGCAGCCCGTTGACTTTCATCAATACTGAGCACGGGTTGGAGTAGCATGATTCATTGAAATTGTTCGAACCAAAAGCGGTTGCGATGCCGTTCTCAATGCGCGTCGTTAATACCGCAGCCCACCTCGGTGCCTGCCTTGCTGAAGTCGTGAGGTTTGGGGCGTTGAGTGGGTCTTCGTACGGGTCAGCTGCGACATCTTCCCGTTCCGATTGCAAGGTAGCACGTCGCCCCGGGTTCGCCGCCTACGAACCCCAGACACAGCCTGACTCGCAAGGAGGGGCATCCACAATGCCTCGATTCGGGCTGGCCGCCGCACCAACGCCGTACGCCTGCGTATCGAAATTTGGCCCACGCAGCGGACGGCTCGCTAACGCCCCCGTGTTCCGGCCAATCCGAAGTGCTTCTTCACCCGGAAAGGAGACTTCATGAAGATCCAGGAGGTACGCAATTGCAGTGAACGGCTTACGATGACGCGTGCCGAATTCTTGCGAACATTGGGCACGGGCGCCACCGCTATCGCAGGAAGCCTTATCGGTGTCGGGAGTTTCACAGCGTCGGCCGCGGCATCGAAGGCAACGGAAGCGAAGTGGAGGTCTACCCGACCGGGATATTTCCCTTCGATGTTGACGAGGTGACAGCCGCGGTCAATGGAACCATCGGTCCATCGGGTAGAACTTATCCCGGCGGTGGTGTTGTCCGTCTGAAGGCGACCAACGTCAGTGGCGCGCCCACGTTCTTCAACTTCGGCGGCGCGTACCCCAGCCTCAACAGAGGTACTGTCCGGGTCATAAAGGATGTCACGATCCTCGGCGAACTCATGCCTCCGACTTCCATGACGTTCCCCTTCGACCCACCTCCCGAGCCTGGCTACATACCAGATCGCACTGTCGTATACGGAGGCAAGCGGGCGTTCGCGTGCCCATATTTTGCGCCGGCGCCAACGAAACTCACCGTGAGGAACGTCTTCTTTGCCTATCCATCGCTCGCTGCAGTCCAGGTAACCAAGACGGCCGGGCTCGAGGTCAGCGACTGCGTGCTCTACGACGTGAAGCCGGATGACACGGGTATCGGTTTCAGCGCGGCGACCTCCATCGAGGCAACTGGCCTCGTGACGGCGCCTAATCAGTTGTTCGGCGACTTCCGGGTGATGAATAACCGGATCCGCCGCGCTTCGCCGGTCGCAATCCCGCCGATCGCTCCGGGCATCGAAACGGGGATCGTAATGAACCTCGCGTCGATGGACGCCCAGATCATGGCCAACGAGATCGACCGATTCGCGTTTGTCGGTGTGGGCATCGACCGGAACAACGGCACGGTTACTGTCGCGGGCAACACGATCACGAACTGCGGCTACGGTGGCCCGCCGGGGTCCGGCGGCATCGGCGTACGAGGGACCACGACGCCGGTGTTCGTCGAACGCAACAGTGTCACCGGCGGATACGCTGGCCCATCCATGTTACTGCCATCGAAGAACGGTCTCACGCTGGCGTCATCGAACACGGTTGTCCGCTCAAACACGTTGGACGGTGCGTTCGCCCTCCAAGGGATTCTGCTCGATATCCTTCCCAGCCACAGGCACGACCTGGTATGCCACCGACAACCGGATCGAGAAGAACGATCTTTCCGAATCGACAGCAATGCTTGCGCAGGTGCTGTTGCAGGCGGGATGCGATCGTAATCGCTTTGCGAACAACGACTACGGTTCTGTGGGCAGCGGCGCAGCAGCGGGGATGGTGGTGCAGTCGGCGGAGAACGCCTTCATCAACGAGAACTTCTGGGGCACGTATTCTGGAATTGGAGGCCAGCCGTGCGTTCTGCTGGCGCAGACTTCTAGCGGGAACGCGGTCTCAGCGTTCAAGTACCAAGGCGCGCCGCAGGGATTCGATGTCTGCGATCAGGTGCTTGACCAAGGCACCAACTTGGTCCACGGCTACGAGAAATGTAAGTGACAGCGAAACGATAAGGGCGGCCCTGAATAGGGATCGCCCTATCTCTTCGGACAGTACGGATATCCGGCTCCAAAGCGGCGTTGGGAAAGCCGCATCGGGTGGATTGCGCCATCGAACGACCGCTGTGGGTGACTTCGCGGTACGTCCGTTGTTGGCCGACTGCAGAAGCTCAAAGCATTCGACCGAGCGGCCGCTGAATTTGCGAATTGCCGCCAACGAGGCGCGAAGGGCAGCAATGGATTGTAGAGCTGCCTGCCGGCACCTCGGTTCCGATGGGCGTGAACGACCCTGACCAGCCGTTGCGCCGTACGAGAACCGGACATTCAACCGCGATCAACTCGATGCTTTCGGCTACTGAATCACCTCGTCCGCACGCAGCAGCAGCGATTGCGGGATCGTGAGTCCCAGCGCCTTGGCGGTCTTGAGGTTAATCACAAGTTCGAACTTGGTCGGCTGTTCGACCGGCATCTCCGCAGGTTTGGCGCCCCGCAGAATGCGATCCACGTAACCTGCGGCGTTGCGCCATTCGCGCGTGCTGTTCGGCGCATACGACATCAGGCCGCCTATCTGCACGAATTCGCGCGACTGGTAGATCGCAGGAAGGCGCTGCGTTGCCGCGAATTCGACAATTCTCGCTCGGCGCGAAGACGTCACCTGGTCGGTAAACACGACCAGGCCGTCGTGGCGACCATGGGCAAGCAACCCGAGCGCGGCATCGAGTTCGTGGGGGGTGTGGGCCTCGATCGATTGCACCGTCATGCCCAGCTTCTGTGCCGCGACCGCCGATTCCTTGTACTCAAGTTGCTTGGCGGGGTTGTCGGGACTCCAGACGATGGCAATGCGCTGGGTCGCAGGCGACGCCTCCCGAAGCAATTCGACCAATTTCGCGCTGATCTGCCGCAGTGAAGTCGACCACCCGGTGGCATTGCCCTCCGGCCGACCTAGGCTTGCGACGATTCCGGTGGCGACGGGATCGGAGACGTTGCCGAAGACAATCGGGACCGTGTGGGTGACCTTGTTCGCCGCCTGTGCGGTCGGCGTACCCATCGCCACGATCATTTCAACCTTGAGACGCACCAGGTCGCGCGCCAGATCCGGGAGACGACTGACATCACCGTCCGCCCACCGATATTCGACCTGCAGGTTCTGACCCTCGACCCAGCCGCGCTCGCGCAGTCCGGCGAGCAATGCCGCGACAACGTGGGCGTCGGACCCGCGCGTACCGCTGCTCAGGTACCCGATGCGCCGCACGTTGCTCGCAGACTGTCCGCGGGCCGGCACCGCGATCACGAGGATCGCGCTCACGAGCCCGCGGGTAAAGGTGCGCCGATCCATCACTGGATCACCTCGTCCGCGCGCAGCAGCAGCGACTGCGGAATCGTGAACCCGAGCGCCTTGGCCGTCGTGAGATTTATCACCAGTTCCAATTTCGTTGGTTGGAGGACCGGTAACTCGGCGGGTTTGGCCCCATTGAGAATCCTGCCGGTGTAGATACCCACGCTGCGATACGCGTCCGCAACACTTGGCCCGTAGCTCATCAGGCCACCGGCCACCGCATACTCGCGGAATCCGAAAAGCGTGGCCACCGCGTAGCGGGCGGTCAGGGCGACGAGCCGATCGCGCTGGAGCTGGAAGAACGGGTCGGGCACGACGATGAGCGCCCCAATTTTTGCCTGGGCGACAGAGGCCACAGCGGCGTCGATGTCCCGCGGCGCGCGGACGCGAAAGATTTCCACCTGTTGTCGCGTTGCCCGCGCGGCCCTCCGCGCCTCTTTCACGTAAGCCGCGTCAGCCGGGGCGTCAGCGCTGACCAGCAGCGCGATCGTGCCCGTCTTGGGCAGGAACTCGTGCAGCAACTCCACTCGCTTCGCCATCAGCTCAGAGCCGAACAGCGTAACCCCCGTGACGTTGCCGCCGGGCCGGCCGAGACTTGCAACCAGCCCCTGCGCCACGGGATCGTCGCCGCCGGAAAAGACGATGGGAATCGTCGCGGAGGCATTCCGGGCGGCCAACGTGGCGGCCGTTCCACCGGCCGCCACGATCACGGAGACTCGACGCTGGGCCAGCTCGGCTGCCATTGCGGGGAGCCGATCGTATTGTCCCTCGGCCCAACGAAATTCGATCGTCACATTTTGCCCCTCGATGTAGCCGGCTTCGTTCAGCCCTTTACGGAACGCGGCAACGAACGGGGACCATTGTGCAGGCGATGCACTGCCGAGAAACCCGATCACCGGCATCGACGAGGTCTGCGCGCGAGTGGCGAGCGGCGCGGCGAGGATGGCGCCCGCAACACGGCCGATGAACGCTCGCCGATCCATTATTGAATCACCGCGCCGACGGATGATGGGCCGCCCATACTACGCCCCCAGCCCCGGAACTAAAGGTGGGCGGCGTATCGCCGGTCCCGCCGTTGCCGTTGAGCGGCCGCTTAAGAGGGCGAGGCGCTACGGCTGGTTGTG
>CAWELU010000053.1:0-161521 GCA_963809965.1 uncultured beta proteobacterium | reverse complement strand
TGACCATGCTCCATTGATTGGGAAGCAGCAACGCGGCGCCGCCGGCGCCAACGACCGATACGTACGACACGCTCAATCCGACGACCGGGCGCGCTTCACCGGTAAAGGGGTCGACGATCGACGTGCGGTCCTCGGCCGAATCCGAAAGCGGGTTCCAGACAGGGATCGGCTCGCCGAACCGGCCCGCCAGTTCGTAGAGCACCTTGACCGCCTGCACTCCGCCTTGGCTGTGGCCGATCATCATCGGCCGCAGGGCATCCCGCTCGTAGTACCAGGCGAGCAGACCGGTGATCTGCTTGCTGTCCTCATACGGGCTGTGTGACCAGCGCCGATCGCCGGGGTGCCGGATCGCCGCCTCGGGATACCCCATCCCCGTGAGAAAGCGCCCGAAGGAGACCATCACGAGGTGGACCGGAAAGATGCCGCCGTGCAGCAGCACGATGCGCGGTGCCGGGACGCGTGCCAGCGTGTCGCGGACATCGACCTCGGTAATGGCCGCGCAGTCGAGGGCGAGGAGCCGATCCGCCACCGCCGGGTCGATGGCGTCCACCGTTCGCGCCTTCGGCGGCAGCAAGACCTCGGCAGGCGTGGCTTCCCGCGGCGCCGGTGGGGGCGTTGCGCAACCGACCGCGAACACGACGACCAGGGTCGCGAGAAGGAAAGGGTGATCTCGAATTCGGCCGATCATTTCGGAAAGCTGTTGACGTGCGAGCGGATCTCCGCGGTGATCGCGGCGATGTCCGCGGGCGAGAAGGCGGTCCGTCGGTAGGTGATTCCGGCGTGCAGCGCACCACCGGCCGTTGTCGGGGCGAGCACCAGGGGCGCCAACGACCCCGTGGAAACCGCCCTCGAGTAATCGGCAACCGGTATCGGCCCGCCGGCCTGCTCCCAGATCGCGCCGGCGTCGAGCATCGTGGCGCCGGCCCAGACAGGGTAATTCTTGGCATGATAGCCACGCCGCTGCGCGTCGGACAGGAACGGCCACACCAATGCGCTCGCGCTGATGGCGAGCAGACTCTGCAGATAAAGCCGCTCGCGTTTCACCTGGGTCGTCTGGATCGTTATGTCGCGTGCGAGTTCCGCGAGGGTGATGTCCGTCGGAACCGGATGTGCGACGCGGAACGCGGCGAGGAACTGTCCGAAGGCGGTCCGGACCTCGGGGCCCATGTCGCCGCGCAGGTTGACGATCGATGCAACGCCGAGCTCGTGGCGGCGCTCCCGCGGATCGCGCGGGCCGACGCAACGCGCCAGCGCCTTGAGCAGCAGGGCGATCAACAGATCGTTGAGCGTCACCTCCCAGGCCTTCGCCATGCGGAGCGTGGCGGTGAATTCCGGCGGTTCGAGACGAAAGAAGCTTACCGTGTTGTAGGGATCGGATCCGCCTGGATAGCGTGGCCGCACGCCGCGCCGGCAGCTCGCCGCGATGGCGGGGACTCGCCGCAGCCCGCGCACCAATGCCAGAAGCTGGCGGCGGAAGAGGCGACCGAAGGTGGGGGGATACCGCAAGCAGGGTTCGTCCGCTGCGCCGTCCGAATCCGCAGCCAGGTAGCGGCGGGCGAGGTACGCGAGCAGCGTGGCAATCGAGTCACCGGCCGCAAGGAAATGGTCGTAGGCAAGCCCGAGGTGAAAGCGCTGGCCCGCAGCCACCGCAAAGAACCGGAATGGTTCGAGCCTGCCCTCCCGGGCGAACGGCAGATTGAGTTGTCGTTCCATTTCCCGCTCGAGGGCCACGCGCGGCTCGCGCCCGCCATCGAGAAATTCCAGAGTGGAGCCGTTGGGTCCGCCGCGGTACGCGAATCGCCGGCCCGCGTAATCGAGCTCGAGTCCGGTGAGCCCCAGGGATTCGAGCAGCCGGTCGATGGCGCGGGCAAGCCGCGGGCGGTCGAGCGTCCCATCGATCGTGATCGCGTGCACCGCATTGTAGGGGTACAGTTCCCGCCAGCGCAGCATCGCCGACTGAAAGAGATTGAGCCGGCCCTTCATCGCGCCAGCAGAAGCGCCTGTGCTGCGAGACACCAGTGCTTCTTGACGCTGAACCAGATGTCCGCCGCGTGCAGCAGGTTCGTCACGTCGACCGCGGGGTCCTCCGGCATCGACGCCGGAGGGGAGGCGGGATCGTAGTCGTCGATCCAGGCGCGCGTCGCCGGTTGGGCGGCCAGGTGCGCGGCATTCGGCAGGTCGATGTGGCTGTATGTCGCCGGAAGCGTCACGTTGCGGACGGCGGCCGAGCCGGTCGCGGCGTAGGGTTCGGCACCCGGAAAATTGCCGGCAATCGGATCCCATTCGATCGAAAAGCCCGTGAAGTCGATGGCAGAGTCGGGAATCTTCCTCAATTTCGAAAGCATCGACCATTGCCCGAGCAGGATCCGCGGCAGCTTCCCCGTCGCGATGGCGGCGGCATAGGGGACGCGCAGTCCGACAACCGGTCGTGTGGCGCCGGTCAGCGGATCACGGATCGTCGTGCGATCCGTCGACGCTCCGGCCACCGGGTCCCATACGGGGATCTCGGCACTGAAGGCCCCCGCAAATTCGTGTAGGACGCGAATCGCGACCATCCCGCCTTGGCTATGCCCGATGAGCAAGGGCATCATCCCTTCACGCTCGTAATGCCAGGCGAGCGTTCCCGCGAGCTCGCCGCTGTCCACGAAGCTGCTGTAGGAGAGTCCGCCGCCAACCGGGTCGCGCAGGCGCTCCTCCGGGTATCCCATCGCGATCAGGAATTCGGCAAAGGGCTGCATCGTGACCGGTGCGAGGCTTCCTTGCAGGTTGATGATCCGCGGCGCGGGCACGTGCGCGAGTACCTCCCGCACGTCGCGAGCGGACAGGCGGGTAGGGGTGAGCGCGCGCAGGCGCCCGGCGATTTCCGAGTCGAAGGATGACGCGGACGGTGCGAGCGCTGTCGTGATCCATGCCCGGTCGTCTGCTCCGTGTCCGCTCGGGGCAAGTGTCCAGCAGAGTGCCGCAAGCGTGGTTCCCAGCGCGCGGCGCGCGGCGGCTGCCGATGATCGGCCGCGGACGCGTTGGGCGCCGGAGCTCCGCGGCAACGCCGCCGGCCATCGACCCATCGAGTCGCGCCGTGCGGGCATTACCGGGCACGGGCCAAGCGGCGCGGCAGAAAGCGCCCCGTCTGCCGGAGGTAGTGCTCGTATCGCGCACCGTGGGTCTGCAGGAGGTGTTGCTCCTCGTAGCGCGCCTTGATGTTCATCAGGATGACGTGCGCCGCCGCGACGGCGAGCATCGGTACCGTCGCGACGATCGCCGCGGAGCAGAGCATCAGCAGGATGCTGAGCGCGTAGATCGGGTGCCGGATCCGCGCGAACAGTCCGTCCGTGATGAGGTCGGGGGTCTGGTCGGAGCGAACGTCCATGCGCCAGGCTCTGCCCATGCGGGCCCAGCACTGCAAGGTCAGCAGCAGGCAGGCGATCGCACCGACCGCCGCCGCCCAACGGAGCGCGGCATACACCGGTTGCTCGCGCGCGAACTGCGGAACGGCAAGTGCCCCCGTCGTCCGTGTCGTGAGTCCGAGCAGCGGCAGGACCATCCAGGCGGCCACCAATGGCACCCAGACGAGCCACATCAGGCGCTCCAGCCGCTGCTGCGGAACCAGTCCCGCCAGATCACCGGCGCGCCGGCGCGCTCGGACGACCATCACGCCGACGCGGATCCAGTAGGCCCAGATCGTAGTCGTCAGCAACAGGAGGGGGATGTCTGGCATCGCTTTCGGGGAGGCTGCGTGCCGGCGACCCGACGGCGATGCGAACAAATCGCCTTGCCGGATCGACGCGCGCATGGTCGAGGCCTTTCCATGCGTGACAATTGTATCGCCGTGCCCCGCGCTGGCGAGCATGTCACGTGCGCGCCGCGCGCTCGTGCCGCATCCCCCGCCCGAGGATCAGCGCGTTCAGCGCCCAGAACTCCTTGGCATTGGAGCGGACCAGGAAATCGTCGGTGAGATTCTTGACAAGGAACCCCGCCAGCAGCGTGAGCCCGAGGACCCCGAGCAAGGCGAGGGTGTCGCTCTGCGCCCGATAGAACCGCAGGTAGCGCCATCCGATTGCCATGAGCAGTGCGGCGAAGGCGGCCACTCCGACCACGCCGGTCTGCAGCCATTGGCCGATGAAGATGTTGTGCGCATGGCCCAGGAGCGGGTCGTGCAGCTCGCCCCGCAGATCGTTCTCGAGAATCGCCTTGCCGAAGCCGAAGCCCGTCCAGGGCCGCTCGGCGATTCGCGCCACGGTATGGTTCCATAGGATCAGCCGCGGATCGTGCTCGAACGTCTGGGCCACCGTCGTGTCCGGCGGAAAGTACGACTTGGCCTTTTCCCGCGCAGCGTCGGTGAACAGCACGGCCAGGGCAATGAGGAGCACGAGCGTCGGGGCGAGCCAGCGCGCGGGGGCCTGGGCGAGTGTCGTGCGCCAGCGGAAGCCGGCGAGTGCGGCTGCCGACGCGCAACTGACGGCGAGCGCGACCCAGACCATGCGGTTGTCGGTCATCCGTGCGGCGGCCAGTAGCAACGCGAGGAGCAGCAAGCTGATGGCGAGCGAGCGCTTGCCATCGCGGAAGCCTACCGGCGGCGGCGCCAATAGGACCAACAACAGCGGCGCCGCGATCACCAGGTAGGTGGCGTAGAAGCCCACGCCGGCGTGCCAGTTGCCGTTCCCCCACGATCCATGAACGGTGGCGAGGCCGAGAGCGAGCGCGCACATCACCGCAAGCGCCCCCAACGTGGTGCACAACAGCACGCGCCAAGCGCGCCAATCGTAAGCAGCCACGTAGAAGATCATCATCGTCAACAGATTCCAGGCCACTTCGCGCTGCAACTCGTCGGCGGAGTACTCGGGATGCACCGACCACAGCAGCGATGCGGTGGCCCAGGCCGACCAGGCGAGCAGGGGGAGGAGGATTGCGTAGCCGGGTGACGGGATGGGCTCGACGCGCCGCGTGACGGCCCCGACGACGAGGAGGAGCGCGAACAGCGCGCCGAAGCCGAACGACAACGAGCGCCAGAACGTCAGCGCTCCGGTCGGCAGCAGCGCCAGATTGACCGCAGCGGCGATGAGCAGCAAGCTCCGGATGGAGGCGGGGGTCACCGTTGCAGCACCCGACGGAGCGCACTCTCGACTTCGTCGACGCCGATGTTCCGGACATCCTCGTCGCGCCCGATGATCGGTACGTGACGCAGCTGCGGGTTCGGGGACGGACAACCCTGCTGCAGGATCCCTTGCCGCGGATCCGACCAGAGCGATAGCAGCACGATCGGGAACGAAACGCCGAGGTAGTAAGCAGTGTTCAGGATGCCGCTATCGGGGCAGACCAGCGCGCGGCAGCGATTCTTGACGATCGACATCGCTTCGATGAAGCCGGTGCGGCCACGAAGGTCGCTGACATGGGGCAAGTCGAACGTCGGTTCCGGCCGGAGCCCCAACAGCACCCAGCGTATGCCGTCCGACCCGGTGATGCGTTCGAGCAGCGCACGCCAGCGCGCGGCGGGCCAATCCTTCACGTAGGAGTAATGCGCCGCCGTTTCCGAGCTGACATGGGCGCCGATCAGCATTCGTCCGGGCGCGTCCGGAACGGCCTGCTCGGCCAGCGCGTCCCACGCGCGATCCCAACGCAGCGTCGGCGCAATCTTCCCGCGGATTCCGTGCAGCCAGCGGGTGGGATCCGGATCGAGAAAGATCATCCCGAAGCGGCCCGGGTCGAGGCCGCACGTCGAGCGGACGTCCTGCACGGAAATGCGGGCATCGCGGGCAAGACCGGCGATGACGCAAATGTCGTCGACGTCGGTGAGGCGGAACGCCTCCTCCAGTTCGGGGCGCGTCACCACAGTGATGCGGGCACCCGGAACGCGCTGCCGGATCAGCACGAACAGCGGTACCAGCGCGAGCGTAACGTCCCCGAGCCCGCGATTCCAGAAGAAAAGGAAGCCATCACGGGGATCGCGGCCGGCACGCGCGAGGCCGCGCTCGAACGCGGTCCCGACCAGGCCGTCGTTCAAGCGTCTTAAGAGCTGCCTTGGGCTTGGGCTCATGACCGGTGGCTGGGGGAAATCAAGGAGCGATCGGTGGCGGCGAGCGCGAACGTCGTATCGCATGCCGCGTCACGCTGGCGGAAGGCCGGACTGCGTCGAATGCACAAACGCAAGCGGGCGAGCGTCGGCAAAACGCCGTGCTGGCGCGATTCCGGCAATAGGGATAATTGTACGCCGGCGGCCATGGTCGGGCATGGGCGGGATCTGGGGCAGAACTCCGCGTCGCTTGGCCGCGCGAGGAGCGGCGGGGTTTGCGGTTCGTCACGCGGTGGCGATTCCCAGTCGCGCCGCGGCCGCCGCGCGCACCATCGCTGTGGAGAGCGCGCGCATGCATCGTGGTTCCGGGCATCGAGTCGGAGCATCTCCGGGCAGTCGCTCGCAGCGACGAATCCACGCCACGTCCCGCTTCATCGTGATCCGCTGATCGCGGCACGGGAAATCCGGAATCGTCAGCGCGGTGAATGCCGAGTCCCGCCAGAACGCGCCGGCGCCTGACAACAACGCGGATCCCGGCCCGAACAGCGCAACTGTGGGCGTGCCGGTAAGTCGCGCAAGGTGCGCGACGCCGGTGTCTGGGCAGACGACGAGCGCGGCCTCCGCGAGCAGGTGCCACAGCGCCGCGAGCGAAAGCGTTCCGGGGTAACGAAGCCATTGCCCCGGAGGATCGATCTGGTCGAGCAGCATCGCTTCGCCGGGACCTGCGCAGAGGACGACCGAAAATCCCCTCCCAGCAAGCCAGGCGCCAAGTTCGTGCCAGCGCTCGGCAGGCCACCTCTTGAGCGGCGTGCTCGCACCCCCGTGCAGAACGCAATACGGTGCAGCGGGTGGCGCGAAATTGTCGGCTGCAGGCGCCGGCCAAGACTCCCCGCGATACGGCGCGGGCGGGTCGCCATCGACGAGCGTGGCCACGAGATCGCCCCACGCCATCGGGACATTCGGGTAGGGTCGCAGTTCGTCGACCGGCCAATCCTTGTAACCCGGCGTATCACCGGCGAAGGCGACGATCCAGCGCGCGTCGAGCGCGCGCGCGAGCCATGCCAACCGGTTGTCTCCCGGGACCAACGCAAGATCGAACCCGGACTCGCAGCGAAGCGCGTGCAGCGTGCCGATGTCGCGCGGATCGTAGGGGAGCGCGCGCGCGCCGTAGGGTCGTCCGGCATACAGCCCGACGTACGCGGTCGGACAGGTCAGCACGATCTCGGCTCCGGGCCAGCGTTCGCGGCACTTGGCGATGAGCGGGGTCAGCATGATCGTGTCGCCGAGCAGCAGGTGATGGGCGATCAGAAGGCGTCGTGGCGCCGCGGGTGGCGCGCGCCTTCGTCGCGGCAACGTGTCGGCGAACATGCGCAGACCCGCCAAGACAAGGACCCCGGGCCGTGACCACGCGCGGCTTTTCATGGCGTGCGCACGAGCGCTGCGAGCTGGGCGAGGGATTCGTCGAGAATCAGGAGTTGCAGGACCTGTTCGGCGAGGTCGCGCACGTCCTCGGCGCCAGGCCGCGACGAACGCGTCGACACGTGCCGCCGCAAGCTGTCCGCCGGTGAGATCAGTCAGACGCCGACCCAGTCCATTCTGCCGCGGCGCGAGGTCGCCCTCGAGCCACCCGGCAACCGGCGGGTTGAAACCGCGCTTCTTGCGCGCAAACGGGCCGGACTGCGCCAGCGCGGTCATCGCCGCCGCGAGCAGCTTGCGCGGCGGCCGCGTGAAGCGGACGTCATCCGGCAGTCCCGCCACGGCTTCGACGAAGCGATGGTCGAGAAAGGGCGCGCGCAGCTCGAGCCCATGCGCCATCGTGCAGAGGTCGGCCTTGCGCAGGATGTAATCGGGCAGGTAGTTGAGGCGATCGATTTCGAGCAGCGTCGCCAGATTGGCGCGATCGGTCACGGGCATCCGCCAGTAATGCGCAGGCGGAGTCGAATCCGGAGCGAGCCACGCCCGCTCGCCGGGAGCAAGCCCCGAGAAGCGCAGGGCATACGCCGCGCGCCAGTCGAGTCGCACTTCCTCGATCAGCCGGCGCCACGCGCCACCGCCGATGCCCGCGGGGGCCGCCAGGCCCGGGAGCACCAGAGGGGCTCGCCAGCGCGTGCGCAGGTGCTTCGCATAGCGCTTGTAGCCGCCGAAGAGTTCGTCGCCGCCGTCGCCCCCCAGCACGACCTTGACGTGGCGCGTCGTCTCGCGCGCGAGATACCAGGTCGGGACGCTGGATGGATCGGCGAACGGATCGTCGAGGTCGGCAATCAGCCGTGGAAAGTCGACGACGATGCGCTCGGGAATGACAACGGCGCGGTTGGGGAACCCCAGCCGCTCAGCGCTCGCGCGCGCTTCGGCGGACTCGTCGAAGGGGGTTCCCGGAAACGCCGCGGTGAAGCTCTGCAACCGGTTGAATCCCATCGCGGCAAGCCGGCATGCAAGCGCCGAGGAATCGATCCCCGACGACAGAAAGAGCCCGAGGGGCCGGTCGGCGACAGTGCGCATCCGGATCGCGGCGTCGAACGTCGGCAGCCACGGTTCGGCGACGGCCTGCGGTCGCCAGTATTCGCCAAGCGCAAGCGCGCCCGTCGTCAGATCGTAGCGGAGCCAATGCGCCGGCGGCAGTCGCGACGCGTTCGTGAAGATCGTCCGTGGCGCCGGAATCGTTCGATGCGCGAGGTAGGCATCGATGCCCTCGGGCGAGAACGCCCGCGCCTCGGGGGGTAGCCACGGAAGCAATGCGCGCAGCGTCGAGGCGAACGCGAAGCCGTCGTCGCGGCGCGCATAGACCACCGGCTTCAAGCCCAGGCGGTCACGGACGAGATAAACGGCGCGCCGTTTGAGGTCACAGATCGCAATCGCGAACATGCCCCGCAGCCGCGTCAGGAACTCGATGCCCCAGTGTTCGTACGCGTGCAGGATGAATTCGGTGTCCGATCGCGTGCGGAACGGGTAACCGGCAGCCTTGAGCGTCTGGGCGTCCGCGGCCCAGTCGTACACCTCGCCGTTGTACGAGACGAAGACATCGCCCGTGTCGTTGCCCATCGGCTGGTCGGCCTCGGGGCGCGGATCGATGATCGACAGCCGCGTGTGCAGCAAGGCGTTCGGGGCGGCATCGCGCGTCGGTTCGTAAACGGCGGTCCACCGTTGCACATGCTCGGCATCGGGGCCGCGCTGGCGCAGTGCCGCGAGCATCCGCTCGACCGCCGCGTGCGGCAAGGTGCGATTGCCGAAGTACCCGGCGATGCCGCACATGGCTTAAGCGCGCTCCACGACGGCGCGAAACACGGCTTCCATGCGATCGAGCATCCGGTCGATGCCGAATTCGCGGACAGCGCGTGCATGCGCGGCCGTCCCGAACCGGACGCGCAGGCTCGTATCGTCGCGCAATCGCGCCAATGCGGCGGCGAGCGCACCGGCGTCGCGCGGCGGCACGACGAGGCCCGTGACGGAGGCCTCGACCGCCTCGGTAATCCCGCCGATCGTCGTCGACACGACCGGCACGGCACAGGCCATCGCCTGCATGATCGCTTGCGGCACACCTTCCTCGCCATACGACGGAAGCGCGAATAGATCCAGGGCGTGAAACCACGGCACGACGTCGTCCTGCTGGCCGACAAAGCGGACGGCGCCAACGAGCCCCAGCGCCGCGACGCGCGCGTCGAGCCGCGCCCGGTACGGTCCGTCGCCCACGACGAGCACGTTCCAATTCGCCCAGCCTGCGCGATCGCGGGCGAGCGCGTCGAACAGGTACTCGTGGCCCTTCCAGTCCCGCAGCGTCGCGACGATACCGAGGGTCGGCTTCTCCGGCAGTCCGAGCCGCGCCCGCGCGGCCGCCGCGTCGCCCGGTGCGAAGCGCGCGAGGTCGATGCCGGTTGCAATCGACGTCGTGTGCTCCATTGGAATCCGGTTCTCGCGTGCGAGCTGGTGGCGCAGCGCCTCGCCGGTAGTGACGATGTGCGCAGTCGCCTTGAGGTAGAGCCAGCGCGTGGTCGGGCGGTTGCGAATCGCCGTCGACACGTGCCGCGTGCGCACGATCGGGGGCGCATGGGGCAGCATTGCACACGCGAGCGCGGCAAGCCAGCTGTCGGTCGAGCTGTGCGTGTTGACCACGTCGGCCTTGCCGCGGTTGTCCGCGAGCCAGCCGCGCAGCCGACGAGCGGCGCAAGCCGCTTGCGCCGGATGTCGAGGCGCACGAGAGGAATTCGGAATCGCTCCGCCGCAGGGGCGATGGGCGCTTCGGCCGGCGCGATCAGCGTCACCCGGTGGCCGCGATCGAGCATGCCGCGCGCCTCGGTGAGAATGCGAATCTCCTGCCCGCCCCAGCCGCACGAGTTCTCGGTGTGCACGATGGAAAGCGGTCGCATCGACGGGACACTTTGCCGGCGCGTCCGGCTACAGCGCGAAACCGGGCTCGTAGCGCGCGAGCCAGCGCTCGAGGATCAGCAGCACCCACAGACGCATCGCGTGGTTCTTGCGGCCCGCCGCATGCTCGGCCTGCAGTCTCGCGATCGCCTCGGGGCGGATGAGACCGCGACGCTGCAAACCTTCCGGCCCGAGCGCACGCGCGAGGTCGGCGTTGAGCTCCCGCGCAAGCCAGCGCTCGAGCGGCATCATGAATCCCTGCTTCTCGCGCTGGACGATCGCGCGCGGCAGATAGCGCTCCGCGAGCCGCTTCAGGATGAATTTGCGGGTAGTGCCGGCGATTTTCTGCGCCGGGGGAAGGCGCGCGCAGTAGCCGAAGAAATCGTGGTCGAGATAGGGAACGCGCGCCTCCAGCGAGAAGGCCATCGTCGCGCGATCGACCTTGGCGAGGAGATCGTCCGGAAGCCACAGCCGGGCATCGACGTTGAGCAGATGGTCGAGGTAGGAGGGCGAATCGCATTCTTCGTAGAAGCCCTCGGCATGGTCGGCGATCTTCGCCTTCGCCGCGGCGCGAAAGGCATCAGCAAAGTACTCGCCACGCAGCAGCGCGTCGAAGATGTTCGGGATCGTCGTGTAGCGGCGCGCGCGGGGCTCGGTTGCCGCCTTGAGGATGCGGTCGCGCGCCAGGCGTGGCGGCAGGCGGCGCGCGAGAGCGGGAAGCGGCGAGCCGCGCGCCCCCAGCACACGCGTGATGCGTTCCTCGCGCACGCGCTTCGTGTAGTTCGAGTACCCGCCGAAGACCTCGTCGGCGCCTTCGCCGGTCAAGACGACGGTCACCTCGCGCCGTGCGTACTGGGCGAGCAGCATCGTCGGTAGCGCGGCCTGATCGCCGAACGGCTCGTCGAAGACGTCGACCCAGCGGTCGAGCGCCGGAAGCACGTCGCCGGGCGCGAGCATCAGGCAATGGTGTCGGCTGCCGATGTGTCGCGCGACGCGCGCGGCCTCCTCGTGCTCGCTGCCCACGTCGCGACCCGTGAAGCCCAGGTTGAACGTGTCGATCGGGCGGCCGGCAACTTTGGTGGCAATGGCGGCAATCACCCCGGAATCCACTCCCCCGCTCACGAAGGCGCCGAGCGGAACGTCGGCAACCAGCATCGATTCGACCGAGCGGGTGAGCGCGCGGTCCAGCGCGTCGACGGCGGCCGTCCCGTCGAGTCGATGCTTCGGAAGGTAGGAGGGGCGCCAAAAGGCGCCGCTCGCGAACTTGCCGTGGCGCACGGACAGCCAATGCCCGGCGGGCAGTTTGCGGATCGCGGTGTAGATGCTGCGGGGCGCGGGAATGTATTGGCATTCGAGGTAGAGGGCCAGCGCGTCGAGGTCGAGTTCGTGCGGCAGGCCTGGAAACCCTCGCAAGGCCTTCAGCTCCGAACCGAACGCGAACGAATCGGAGTGCCATGCATAGTAGAGCGGCTTGACGCCGAGGTGATCGCGGGCAAGGAAGAGCTCGTGCCGCTTGCGGTCCCAGAGCGCGAAAGCGAACATTCCGGCCAGCCGGTCGAGCATCCGCTCGCCCCACGCGTTCCAGCCGTGGACGAGCACTTCGCCGTCGCCGTTGGTGACGAACCGGTGTCCGGCCGCCGCGAGCTCGCGTCGCAGTTCGCGGAAATTGTAGATCTCGCCGTTGAAGACAACGGCGATCGTGCCATCGGCCGACAGCATGGGTTGGCGGCTGCCGGCGAGGTCGATCACCGACAGCCGCCGATGTCCGAATCCGACCGGTCCGTCATAGTGAAACCCGTCCGCATCGGGCCCGCGATGCGCGAGCGCGGCAGTCATCGCGGGCAGCGCGTCGCGCGCCCGAGGATCATCGCTCAAGTAACCGGTGATGCCGCACATGATGTCGTCGGGCTCGCGTCGTCGGAAGCGCGGCCGCGAGGGGAGCAAGCGTGGATTATAGAGGGAGGCGCCGGGGCGCTAAGAGCGCTCCGGAAGCCCCTTGCCCTGCGGACTTGCCAGCCGCTTGCTCGCCCCTCGAGCAGCGACTCGTACAGGCCGACGAGCCGCGTCGTCATCGCCTCCGGCGTCAGCGCTGCGACGGACGAAAGCGCCCGCGCGCTCTTCGTCGCGCGTACCGCGGGATCGAGCAATCGCTCCATGCATTCCGTCAGCGCGGCGTCGTCGAGCGCATCGCAGATCCATCCCGCGTCGTGCGCGACCACCAGTTCGCCCGCGCCACAACGCGTGCTCGTCACCACGGGGAGTCCGCATGCGAGGGCCTCGAGCACCGCGTTCGACAGTGGATCGTAGAGCGTGGGCAGGACGAACGCATCGGCGGCGCCGTAGTAGGGGCGCGGATCGAGCTGTGGTCCCGCGAACACCACGCGCTCCCCTACGCCGAGGCGACGCGCCAGCGCGACGTAACGTGCGGGATCCTTGTCGCGACCGACGATGACGAGCCGCGCGTTCGCCGGCAGCCGCGTCAGCGCGCGGATCGCCGACCGCGACGCCCTTGCGCGGATAACCGGAACCGACCAGCAGAAACGCGACATGGTGCGTCGTCCAGTCCCAGCGCCGCGCGCGTGGACTCACGTTGCGCCCGGACGGAGGGGCCGAACCCGCGCGGGTCGACGGCGTTGTAGATCACGTGCAGGCGCTCGTCGGGGATCGCGAAGTGGGCGCGGATGTCGTCGCGCACCATCTGCGAAATGCAGATGACCGCTTGCAGCCCCGGGTGCGCGAACAACCGCGCCTCGGCATCGAGGACGTACCGGTGATAGGGGTTGGCCGCAATTCGCAAGCGCTCCAGGCGTCCGCCCGCGCGTCGGCGTTCCGCCAGCCATGCGCGATGCAGTCCGTCGCCGGCACGGAATATGTCGCAGCCTTCGATTCGCTCGTGCGTTTGCACCAGCTCCGGGCGCTCGCGCGCCAGCGCAGCGCGCACCGCGCGAGCAAAACCGGCGTCGCGCCAGAGACTGCCGAGGTAGAACGGGTCGCAGATCACCGGCTCGATGTTCCCGGTTCTCGCCTGGGGCCAGCGCCTCGTGTAGACGCGGATGCCCACGCCGCGCTCGAGCAGCGCGTCGATCGCGCGCTCGACGAAGCGTTCGGCGCCCCCATACGGCGTATAGCGCTGGCGAACGATTCCCAGCTTCATCAGTGCGCGCGAGCCCCGGTCTCGGCCAGGAGATCGGCGACGGCGCGCGCAACCTGCGCCACGGGTAGCGTCAGCAGGCAATCGGAAATGTTGCTGCCCCCGCAGCCGTTGTTGCCGCAGGGGCGGCACGCGTGCGTGGCGGAAGCGACCACACGATGCGGCACCCGCCACGGTCCCCATTCCGCCTCGCCGCTGGGACCGAAGGTCGCAACGACGGGTGTACCCACCGCCGCCGCCATGTGCATGGGTGCGGTGTCGCAGCCGACGAACAAGCGGGCGGCGGCGATCAGCGCGGCGAGCTCGGGCAGCGTGAGTTGCCCCGACAGGTCGACGGGATTCGGCGCCGCATCGTGCGCGGATGTCGGCGACCAGCGCCGCCTCCGCCGGGTCCGGGGCGCCGGTCAGCACCACCGGCCAGCCGTCCGCAGCGACGAGGTCGATCAGCGCGGCCGTGCGCTCGGCCGGCCAGCACTTGAAGAGCCACCGGGAACCCGGATGCACGATGACGAAACGTCCGCGCGCGAGCCCGTGCGTTGCGAGCAGCGACGCAATGCGCGCCTCGGCCGCCGCGCCCGGTTTCAATACCAGCGCTTTGTCGTCGTCGTCGGGCCAGATGCCGATTCGGCGCAACGCATCGAGATTGGTCTCGACGGTGTGCCGCGGGGTTGCCCGCGGCAGCAGGTAGCGATGCGTGAAGCACGTACGCCAGAACCACCCCGAACGCTCGCGCTCCGGCGCGACGCCGTGACGCGCGCCGAGCATCCGCGTGAGCCACGCCCCGCGCGGGTGGTCGGTGAGATGCACGACGAGATCGTAGCGGCGCGAGCGGAGCGCGCGCCACAGCGCCCATTCGCCTGCGAGCTCGCGCGAGCAGGCCCGCGCGCCTTGAGGCTGCGATCGATCGTGTGCAGTGCGCTATGGCAGGATGGCCCGGCGAGCATCGGCGCCGTCTCGTGATAGACGAGTGCGTCGATCTCGGCGTGCGGCGCAGCGTGTTCGAGCGCCGTGAACACCGGCGAGGTCGAGCAGAACGTCGCCGTGGTGGCGCAGCTTGATGACCAGCACCCGGCGGACGCGGCCGAAGTCGATCGCGTCGTCGACGGCCGGTGTGATCATGCGACCGACGATAGCAGAATCGAGAGCGGGCGCACCACTCGCGGCCTCAGCGTGGTTCGCCCCATCCCGGACGTCCCGCGAGCGCGACCAGGAAACAGCGCTCGCGACGAGCGGGCCAGGCCAGCAGCACCGCGTGGGTAAGCCCGTTGAAGTTGAGCAGCTGGCCGTACGTCCAGTCGAACAACGCGAGCGGCGCCCGGGCGTAGACCAGATCCGGCACGAACAGCGTTGCGAGCAGCGAGGACAGCAATGCGATGGTCGCCAGCGCGACCTGGGCCGGCCGCGGCAACCAGATCGCCATCGAGAGCAGCAACGTGCCGGCCGCGACCCCCATCGATACGCCCGGCGAAAGCCAGTGTTGCCAGGCGGCGGGCTTGAGCAGCATCGCAGCCGCGACGCCCTTGACGAGCAACGCGGCACCGATGAGCAGCAGCATCGGCACCCGCGGCGTGGCGCCGCTCGCGGAGCAGCAGTGCCAGGAAGAGACCGACGCCCGAGCAACTGGAACGCGCTGTGCGCTCCCTGCGAGCAGCGTGGCCGCAAGATCGGGCGCAGTGCTCGGCGGACCCAGGCGCGGCGCCGCCTCGAACATCGACGCGAACAGCGGAATGCCGGGATTCACCTGCACGGCGAGCCACACGGCGACGAGCGCGATGCCCGAGATCGCCGACGGTGCCCGGGAGGAATACTCGCTCGCGATACGAGGAGACTGCGCGTCTGGCCTCCGGCGACCCGCGCGAACGCAATGGCGGCTACCCCGCCGAAACGCCGCGCCGGCCGCGTTGGACAGTGAGATCGACGATGCTCGCGTCGCGCATCGGCATGAACATCTGGAGGGTCTCCAGCGGCAACGACAGCGCCACGCCGGCGAGGATCGCGGTGGCCAGCCGGCCGGCCGGAGATCGGCGTCGAGGCACGAGCGCGACGAAGAAGCCGAACGGCACGTAGGCGAGGAAATTGGCGATGACGTCGAAGCGCGTCCAGCGCTGCGGCCAGGGGCCGAACAGGAAGAACGGCGTGTCCGGCGGCGACGCAATCCAGGGCGCGAAAGGCTGCAGGCTCGCATAGAAGATCGCAAGCCCATAGATCGCGGCGAGGAAGTGCGGCAGCCGCGAGCGCGACGTTCGATCAGGCATCGCCTGCGCGCGGCTGTGCGTAGAACCCACCCGGCAACAAAACGCCCGCGGATCGCGGGCGTCTCGCGGACGAACACGGTGCCCCTCAACGTCCGGCTTTGATTCCCGTCCACAGCTTGTTGCGCAGCCGCCGCTGCGCTCCGGTCAGGTCCTGGAGCTGCTCGAGCTTCGCCTGGACCGCCTTGTCGGGAAAGATCACCGGGTTCTTCAGCAATTCGGGCTTGATGTACTTCACGGCGTCCATGTTCGGATTGCCCGAGCCGATGAGGTTGGTGAGCTCGGCCGAGTTCTTGCCCTCGAGCATGAAGTTCATGAACTTGAGTCCGAGATCGGGCCGCGGTGCGCTCTTGTGGATCACCATGTTGTCCAACGCGAGCACGGCGCCTTCCTTCGGCAGCCCCTGCAGGATCTTGAACTTGCGCCCGGCCGCCTGCGGCGTCGAGGTTCGCCTGGTAGATATCGTTCGAATAGCCGTGCACGAGCCAGATGTTGCCGACGGTCAGCTCCTTGATGTACGAAGACGCGTTGAAGGCCGCCCAGTAAGGCTTGGCTTTCTTGATCACCGCGGCGGCCTCGTCCCAATGCTTCGGGTCGACGTCATTGGCCGAATACCCGAGGTACTTCAACGCCGCGGCGAAGAGCTCGTTGGCGCTGTCGAGCACCGTGACGCGGCCCTTGATCTTCTCGAGGTACTTCGGATCGAAGACCACGGCCCAGGTGTCGGTCGGCAGCCCCAGTTCCTTGATCTTCTCGTCGTTGTAGCCGATGATCGTCAGCGACATCGCGTAGGGCACCGAGTACTTGTTGTCGGGATCGAACGGGGTGTTGAGATAGACCGGGTCGATGTTCTTCAGATTGGGCACCTGTGCCTTGTCGACCGGCTTCAATTGCCCGCCCTTGATCAGCGCCTGCACGGCATTGGACGTCGGCACCAGGATGTCGTAGCCCTTGGCGCCGGCGGCGAGCTTGGCGAGCAGCTCTTCGTTGTCCGAGTAATAGGTCTGCACGACGTCGCACTGGCAGGATTCCTCGAACCGCTTGACCGTCTCCGGCGCGATGTAGTTGTTCCAGTTGTAGAGGTGGAGCTTGTCCTTGGACGCGGCCGTGACCGGGGCGGGGGCAACGGCCAGGAGGAGCGCGGCGGCGAGCGAACTGACGAGGATGAACAACCGATTCATCTTGGTTCTCCTTGGTCTGCGCGCAAGGCGGTGGGCGAGAGCTTCGATGCGATCACGATCAGCACGAGGGTGAGCAGCATCAGCAGCGTCGACACGGCGTTGACCTCCGGCGTGACCGCGATCTTGATCATCGAGTATATCTGCAAGGGCAGCGTCACGGTACCCGCCCCGGCGGTGAAGAAGGTGATCACGAAGTCGTCGATCGACAGCGTGAACGCCATCAGTGCGCCGGCGAACACGCCGGGCATGATCAGCGGCAGCGTCACGTAGCGGAACGCCTCCCAGGGCGTCGCGCCGCAGTCGCGGGCGGCTTCGGTGAGGCTTTCGTCCATGCCGGCGAGCCGCGCACGGACCACGATGGCGACGAAGCCGATGCAGAACGCGATGTGCGCCAGCGTCACCGAAACGAGGCCCAGCGTGAAATTGAGCAGGACGAAGAAGATGAGCAGCGACACCCCCATCAGGATCTCGGGAATGGCGATCGGGGCGAGCACGAGCAGCGGCAGCAGGCGCAGCTTGTAGCGGTACATCGCGACCCCGGCCATCGTGCCCAGCACGGTCGAGACGAGACTCGCGGCGAGCGCGATCAGCAGGGAGTTGCCGGCGGCGGCGAGCATCTCGTCGTTGTGGAACAGCTTGTCGTACCAGCCGAACGTGAAGCCGACCCACTCGGCGTTCAGCCGCGAGTCGTTGAACGAGTAGACGACGACAATGGCGAGCGGCACGTAGAGAAAGGCGTAGCCGGCCGCCGCCGCCAGCCACAACAGGAGCGGTTGCCTACGCACTGGCGTCCTTTCCGCTCGACGGCGTACCGAGGCTGCGCCGCCCGATCCATGCGGCGAGCCCGGCGAGGACGAGCGCCGAAGCGGTCAGCACGATCGACAGCACGCTGCCGAACGGCCAGTCGCGCGACTCGAGGAACTGCTGCTTGATCAGGTTGCCGATCAGGGTGTCCTCCGGGCCGCCCAGAATGTCCGGAATCGCGAAGATCCCGAGCGCGGGAATGAAGACCAGCGCGGCGCCGGCGTAGACACCGGGGAGCGACAGCGGAAAGGTGATCCGCCAGAACCGGTTCCACGCGTTCGCCCCCAGGTCCTGCGCCGCGTCGAGCAGGGCCTGGTCGTGCTTCTCGAGGTTGGCGTACAGCGGCAGCACCATGAAGGGCAGATGCACGTAGACGAGGCACACCAGCACGGCGAATCCGCTGAAGAGCAGCGACACGGGTTCGTGGCCGAACGCGGCCAGCATGCCGTTGACGCCGCGCGCGAGCCCCGCTTGCGGCCCGAGGATGATCATCCAGGCATAGACCCGGATCAGGAAGTTGCTCCAGAACGGCAGGATCACGAGGAGCAGCAGCAGGTCGCGGTACTTCTTCGGACTGCGCGCGATTATCGCCGCCAGGGGATAGGCAAGCGCCAAGCACAGGAGCGTGGTCAGGAGCGCGTACCAGACCGACTTGAGGAACACCTCGGCATAAACCGGCTCGGTGAGGAATCGCGCGTAGCTCTCGGTGTTGAGGTCGAGCGTGCCTGCTTCGTCGACAAGCGGCGCCAGGCCCCCGAACTCGCCGGGCGTCCGGAACGACGCCAGCACCATGATCAGCGTCGGGATGGCGAAGAACACGAAGAGGTAGGCCAGCGGCGGGCCGCTCACCAGCCACTTGCCGAGCCGACCGGTCAGGCGCTGCGCCACCCTCATCACTCCTCGACGAAATGGCCGGCCGCGACGGGCCAGCTCATCTCGACGGCATCCCCCGCCTCGAAGAACGTGGCGCGACCGCTCGCGGAATTCGCCAGCAGCGCCTCGATCTTCTGTCCGCCCGGCGTGTCGACGATGTAGACGGTCACGTCACCCATGTACAGGAGGTCGGACACGGTGCCGCGAAAGTGGTTGTCGGAGGTGTGGGCGGGCGCCGTCGCTTCGATGGTGATCTTTTCGGGTCGCAACGCGATGGTTCCCTGGCGTCCGACCGCGAGCGTGGAGCTCGTGGCGACACGGACGGGGCCGAGTCCCGCGACATCGACGGTCGCCACGCCGCCGGCGTTGGTGCTGACCGGACCGGACAGCAAATTGCAGTGGCCGATGAAATCGGCGACGAAGCGCGTCTTCGGAAAGCTGTAGATTCGCGAGGGCTCGTCCAACTGTTCGACCCGGCCCCTGTTCATCACGGCGATCCGGTGGGAGAGTGCCAGCGCCTCCGTCTGGTCGTGCGTCACATAGACGAACGTGATCCCGACTTCCTTTTGCAGGTTGATGAGCTCGAGCTGCATGTCCTCGCGCAGCTTCGCGTCGAGGGCCGCGAGCGGCTCGTCGAGCAGCAGCACCGTCGGATGCGTGACCAGCGCGCGGGCGATGGCAACGCGCTGCTTCTGACCGCCCGACAGCTCGTGCGGGTAGCGTTTGCCGAAGCCGGTCAGGCGCACGTCCTCGAGCGCCTCGGCGACCTTGGCGCCGACGTCGGCGCTCGGCGTGCGCGCCATTCGGAGCGGGAAGGCGACGTTGCCCTCGACCGTCATGTGGGGAAACAGCGCGTAGCTCTGGAAGACCGTACGCACGGGCCGCGCCTCGGGCGGTCGGTCGGCCAGGTCGCTGCCGTTCAACAGGATGCTGCCCCCGTCGGGGAGGTCGAATCCCGCGATCATCCGCAGCAGCGTCGTCTTGCCGCAACCGGAAGGGCCGAGCAGCGTGAAGAATTCGCCGGCTTCGATCGCGAGGCTGACCCCGTCGACCGCGGTGAAATCGCCGAAGCGCCGGGTGACGTTGCGAACTTCGAGGAGGGCCATCGACGGGACGTCGTGGGGATGAACTGCGGGGGAGGGTCAGCGGCGCATTCTATCGCAAAACCCGGGGTGCTCCGGATCGCGTCGGACGGCGCCTGCAACAGAACCGATGTCGCACAACTTCGCGTGAGCGGTTAACGATCACGCTCGCGGCGTAAAGCGAAAAGCCCGGCCCCAACCGGGCTTCGCACGCCAATGCACAGTCTCGCTACGTGCGGCGCCGCCGCAGTTGCAGCGCCGCGGACCCTGCCGTCAGCAGTGCCAGCAACGCGAGTCCCCACTGCGAAAGTGTCGGGATCGGTTCCACTGCCCGGGCCGCGGGAGCGGGCGCGGAACCCGGAGGCAGGTCGAAGATCGTCGAGACGAGGCTAAGGCAATCATCGGTATCGCCCGACGTGCTCAGTACCATAGTGTTGAGCCCCGGGGTCAGGAGCGGGGCAATGTTCGTCGCCTTGTGATCCCAAAGGCCACCATTGATCGCTGGATCAAAGGCCGCGGGACCGTTGGGGACCGTGATACCGTCGAAATTCTGGCCGCTCGGATAAATCACCGTCGCATTCAGCGACACATTCTCCGTGTCCGCGAAATTCTGCCCGTCGGAAATGATCAGCCGCAATGTTGCCGCGCCCCCAGAGTAGTTGACGCCGCCGAGCGTTGCGTTCCAGCCTGCCCCATCGTAGGGGTTGGGCTGGTTGGAGTCGTTGCCCAGGAATACGACGATATCGCGGTTGTTGCCGGCGTTGCCATCGTCGAAGAACACCAGCAGGCTGACGCCGTTGATGTCCGCGGTGGGATCGGGAAAACTGCCTTTGACGAAGTTCGCCAACGGATATGCCCCATTGCCGGTGACGAGCCCCGTCACGTCGGCCCGATAGGCGCGCGACGCGGTGAAGTTCCCGTCGGGCGGACCCCAGCAGTTGCTGGAGGAGATGCCGGCGTCGGTCCCGAAGACCTGCGTACCATTGAACGTCACGGCCGCGTTGACACCGACGTTGGTCGAGTTGGTAGGGCCATGCCAGACCAGGATTGCCCGGGTCACGGTACCGCTGAGGCCGGAGACGGTGATCGTGCCCGTGCCGTCGGTCGCCTGGCCGGTGGCGCGCATGCCTCCATACCCGAACATCGCGAAATCGGTGCTGGTCACCGTTGCGAAATTGACCAGATTCGTAGCGCTTGCTGACGCTGCAAATGCAGTTGCGACCAACGCCGCGACGACCCTTTTCGCCGTCCTAAGCGGATTCAACGGACACTCCAATCGGGAGAGACTGACCGGGCACGGGTGTGACGCCTTCGCATTGAAACCGCTATGCCGCGCATTGGGACGTCGCGCGGGCTCAAGCGGGGGAAAATCCTCACGCAAACGGCAGGAAAACTCCCCCCGCCGCTTGCAATCGTATTCGGGCGCGTCTGCTTCGGCAAGCGCTGCGGAGGGTATTTTTGTTTCGTATGCGCGCCTGAACCAGAAATGTCGCCAAAGCCCGACATTTTTGCATGTTATCTGCCCGGGCGATCGCTATGCGTCAATTGATCACATCGTCAGATTTTGGACAGAAAAAGCAATGGCTTAATTCGATCTCGCGAAGGGCGCAGCGGCCGATTCTTCGCGGCCTCTGCCGCCGTCCCGGTTGCGGCCACCTGTCGCTTTTCTGCCACCTTGTGAAACGGATGAAATGCGCAAGATTGAAGCGCAGCCCAACGGCCGACGCCCCAGGCATGGGCCCGCCCCGGCGCTAGCCCATCCGCCAGAGCAACGCCCCGAGCACGACGACGAGCAGTACCGTCACGATGGCGAGCAGCACATTCCCGGTGCGCTGCGCTGCTGCCAGCTCACGAACGGCCTCGTTCGAGGCCGAACCCGGCGCCAGGAGTCGCTGGTGGATGAGCCGCGGCAGCTCGGGCAGCGCGGCGACGATGTAGGGCGCCTCCGAAAGCAGGCGGCGCTTCAGTGCAGGAAGGCCGATCCGATCGTTCATCCACCGCTCGAGGAACGGCTTGGCCGTGACCCACAGATCGAGCTGCGGATCGAGGTGCCGTCCCAATCCCTCGATGTTGAGCAGCGTCTTCTGCAAGAGCACCAGTTGCGGCTGGATTTCGACATTGAAGCGGCGCGAGGCGCGGAAGAGCTGCAGCAGCACCTTGCCGAGCGAGATCTCCGAGAGCGGGCGGTCGAACGCGGGCTCGAGCACGACGCGAACCTCGGCCTCCAGCTCGTCGACGCGTGTATCCGGCGGCACCCAGCCGGATTCCAGGTGCGCGGTCGCGACGCGGTGATAGTCGCGGCGGAAGAAGGCCAGGAAGTTCTGGGCGAGGTAGCTCTTGTCCTGCTCGGAGAGCGTTCCCATGATGCCGAAGTCGACGGCGATGTACTTGCCCTGATGGGGCGCGTCGACGGCGACGAAGATGTTTCCCGGGTGCATGTCCGCGTGAAAATAGCCGTCGCGGAAGACCTGGGTGAAGAAGAGCTCGACTCCCGCCCGCGCGAGCCGCGGAATGTCGACGCCGGCCTCGCGCAACCGGTCAACCTGCGCGATCGGGATGCCGCCCATCCGCTCCATCACCATCACGTCCGAGCCGCAGTAGTCCCAGTGCACGGCCGGGACGAGCAGCAGCGGCGAGTTCAGGAAGTTGCGGCGCAGCTGCGAGCAGTTCGCCGCCTCCCGGGAAAGGTCGAGCTCGTCACGAATCGTCTTTTCGAACTCGGCGACCACGTCACGCGGGCGCAGGCGCTTGCCGTCCGACCACAGCTTCTCGAGCAAGAGCTGCGCCCGTCTGCATCAGCGAGAGATCCTTCTCGATCACCTGCGCGATGTTCGGTCGCAGCACCTTGACCGCGACCGGCGTGCCGTCGGGCAGCTCAGCGAAATGCACCTGCGCGACCGACGCGCTCGCCACCGGCGTCCGGTCGAAGGACCTGAACACCGAGTCGACCGGGCGGCGATAGAGGCGTTCGAGCGTCGCGACGACCTGTTCGGACGGGAACGGCGGCACGCTGTCCTGCAGCTTCGCCAGCTCGTCGGCGATGTCCGCAGGCAAGAGGTCGCGCCGCGTCGAGAGCATCTGGCCGAACTTGACGAAGATCGGCCCCAGGTCCTCGAGCGCCAGGCGCAGGCGCACCGCGCGCGGTGCCGACGTGTCGCGCCAGAACGTCAGCGCGCGCGCCAAAGGGCGCACGGCGCGGAAGCGCTCGTGGCCCGTCAGGAATTCGTCGAGCCCATGCTTCAACGCAATCCAGACGATCTTGGCGAGGCGCGTCAGACGCATCCCGTGGATTGTAAGGGATCGGGCGCACGGTCCCCGCCCGTGGTCGGACCGCGACGCAGACGAAAGGCGATAATGCCCGCATGCCGCGTATCCATGTCCGGACGTTCGTCGTGCCCGCCGACGCGATCGACGGTGTCGGGCACGTCAACAATCTCGAGTACCTCCGCTGGATGCTCGATGCCGCGACCGACCACACGAGTGCGCAAGGCTGGCCGCTCGCGCGCTATGCCGAATCCGGGGCCGGCTGGGTCGTGCGCTCGCATGCGATCGAGTACCTGCGCCCGGCATTTGCGGGGGAAACGATCGTGCTCGCAACGTGGGTCGCCGCCATGGCCAAGGCCAGCTCGACGCGCAAGTACCTCTACTACCGAAAGGCCGATGATTCGGTCCTCGCGGCGGCGCAGACGCTGTGGGTATTCGTCGATTTCGGGACCGGACGGCTCACCCGGATTCCCGATGCGGTGATGACGGCCTTCGCGATCGTTCCGTCGGACGAGGATGCGCTCGCCGGCCTGCGTTCGGGGCGGCCGTTGGAATGAGAGATGCCGGGCAGGTCACGGCACGCCACCCGCCTGGTCACGCATGGATGGCGCCCACGGCAAACCGAGCAATCCGCAACCTCGACGGAGGCGCCATCGACCTGCTGATCGCCGGCACCGCCTGCCGTTTCCGCGCAGTGCTCGGTTACGCCGGGCTAGTCCGGGATACCGGGGGCCCCACACGTGCTGCGAGCGCATCGAGCCGCGCGCCGAGCGCATCGGTGCGCGTGGCGAGCCCTGCGACTTCCTGGGCGAAATGGCGCAGGTCCTCGGCGCGCGCAAGCAATCCGGCTTCGTCGCGGGCGTAGCTCGCGACGCTTTCCCCGACGCGCGTCGCCGCGTACTCGGGAAACGCGAGCAGCCGGCGTCCGGCGTCAGCGAGGCGTTGCCCGACGATCGGGCCCAGCGCCTGTGCGAATGCCTGCTCGACGAACCAGGGCAGCGTCCGGGCAAGCTCCTTCAACGTCGCCGCGAGCGCCGGATCGCCCTCGGCGGCGACCAGGTCGTCCCAGCGGGTCGGGTCGGCGAGGAACGCCGGGGCCGAAAGCGGTGAGAGCGTGAGCTGCAAATCCGGTGCTCGACCGGAGAGAGCGGTCGACTCGACCATCCCCGCCGAATCGACCCGCATGGCGGTTGCCACCGGACCGATCGCCACGACGAAAACGCGTCCGGCGTGGGCTGCAAGCTGCGTGCGCGCCCACGCTTCGCGCCCGAGCACGCGGTTGGCGATTGCGCCGGGAAGGGCCGCGGGGTCGAAGCTCGAGTGGACTCATCGAGAGCTAGGCGTGTTGCTGAATTCCGGCCAACAGCCAGCCGGACGATCCGTCGACCGGCTTGGTCAGGTTCCAGATTTCGTCGATGGCGGTCGGCTGCGACGCGCCGTCTTCGCGCAACATTCCGGTGTAGCGGACGCTGGCCCAGTGCTCGCGACCCTCGGTCACCACCTCGAGCACGTCGGCATCAAGGGTGACGACCTCCGTCGGACGCTGCGCTCCTGGCCTTCGAGGTCCGTCGCGATCTCCGCATACATCTTCGGCGTCATCACGTCGGCGAGCGCCTTGCGATCGCCGGCGTCGTGAGCGGCCTGCAGCGCGACGAATTGCTGCTTCGCGTTCCGGACGAAGGCGTCGGCGTCGAAGCCTGGTGGCAACCGCTTGCCGGAGGCAGGCTCAACGCTTTGCCGGACCCAGGACCGGCTCGACGCGAGACCCGCCCGCCGAAGGCGATGCCCTCCGCGCATCGTCGCGCGCGCCGGTCGGGCCGGCGCCGGCGTACTGGAGCGGTGCCTGCGGCGCGGCGCGTCGGGTGAGCAGCATGCGGAACAAGAACACGGCGCCACCCGCAAGCAGCGCGATCAACAGCAGGCTCGCGAATTCGTCGGACAGCCCGAAATGCGAAAGCAGTGCCGCAAGCCCCAGGCCCGCGGCGAGTCCCGCGATGGGGCCCAACCAGCGCGATGCGCCGGCCGCGGCTGGTGCAGCGGCGGCTGCCGCCGGCTTCGCTGCCATCGCGGCCCCGGGCTGGGCCGGCATCACCGGTTGCGATGCGGCGCCAGTCGGCGCCGTAGCGGGCGTCGTCGGCGCTTGCGGCGCGATGCTCTGGCGCTGCGCGCCGAGGGTCCTCCCGCCACCCAGACGCCGCGCCTCCGCGAAGTCGGCCGCGACAAAGGTCGCCAGCGCAAGGACGGTGCCGGCGAGAATCATTGCTCGTTTCATGGGCTTTCTCCGAGGTCGTGCAGTGGTGGTTGACGGATCAATAAGCATAACCCAAGTGCAGGGCAACGATCCCCGCCGCCAGATTGTGTACTTCGACCCGATCGAACCCGGCGCGTTCCATCATGGCGGCAAGCGTCGCCTGGTCCGGATGCATCCGGATCGACTCGGCGAGATACCGGTAGCTCGCGGCGTCGCCTGCCACCAACCGGCCCACGCGCGGCATCACGTTGAAGCTGTACCAGTCATAGGCCGGCGCGAGCGGCGCCCAGACCTTCGAGAACTCGAGGATCAGCGGCGACGCCGCCCGGCTTCAGCACGCGGCGCATCTCGGCGAGCGCGATCTCCTTGTGCGTCACGTTGCGCAGTCCGAAGGCGATGCTGACGCGATCGAAATGCGAGTTCGCGAACGGCAGTCGCTCGGCGTCGCACTGGACTGCGGGAACGCGGCGGCCGGCGTCGAGCAGACGGTCGCGACCGGTCGCGAGCATCGCGTGATTGATGTCGGTCAGCACCACCTCGCCGGTGGTGCCCACGCGATCGGCGAACAGGCGGGCGAGATCGCCGGTGCCACCCGCCAGATCGAGCACGCGCATTCCCGCGCGCACGCCCGACGCGTTGACGGCGAAGCGCTTCCACAGCCGGTGCATGCCCACCGAGAGCAGGTCGTTCATCAGGTCGTACTTGCCCGCGACCGAGTCGAACACGCCGCGGACACGGCGGGCCTTGTCGTCCGCGGCGACCTGCTCGAAGCCGAAATGGGTCTTGTCCATCAAGGGCGCGGATCGCGGCTCGCGCCGGCCGCCGCCATCCGCTCGAGATAGCGTTGCCACAGGGCGTCCTGCTCGGCGCCGAGCCCGTACAGGTAGTCCCACGAGTAGATGCCCGTATCGTGCCCGTCCGAGAACGTCGGGCGGATCGCATAATTGCCGACCGCCTCGACCTCCTTGATCGTCACGTCGCGCTTGCCGACCTGCAGCACCTCCTGCCCCGGCCCGTGGCCCCGCACTTCGGCGGAGGGCGAGTAGACGCGCAGCAACTCGTAGGGCAGGCGAAACGTCACGCCGTCGGAAAACGTCAGCTCGAGCACCTTGGAGGCCTGGTGCAGCTTGATTTCGGTGAGCGTCGGGGTCGTTGCGGACAGGCCGGACATGGGCTTACCGGATGGTACCCGGACGCGGTCCACGCCGCATCCCGGGGGCACCAAGCCTAGCACAGCCCGGCGCCGGCCGCCGGGCCCGGACCACCTAAAGGGCGCGGTCGGAGCTCTCCGGGACGATGCCCATGTGGCCGATCCCGGAGAAGACGTTGCGGCTCTTCGCTTCCTTGCCCTGCAGCTTGATCGTTAGCCGCAAGTCGTTCAGCGAATCGGCGTTGCGCAGGGCATCCTCGTAACTGATGAACCCGGCCTCGTACAAGTCGAACAGCGACTGGTCGAACGTCTGCATGCCGAGCTCGCGCGATTTCTTCATGATGTCCTTGATGCCGGACACGTCGCCCTTGAAGATGAGGTCGGACACCAGCGGTGAATTGAGCATCACCTCCACCGCGGGCACGCGACCACGGCCGTCGCGGCGCGGGATCAGGCGTTGCGCGATGAACGCACGCACGTTGAGCGACAGGTCCATCAGCAGCTGGGCGCGGCGCTCCTCGGGGAAGAAGTTGATGATCCGGTCGAGCGCCTGGTTGGTGCTGTTCGCGTGCAGCGTCGCGAGGCAGAGGTGCCCGGTTTCGGCGAATGCGACCGCGTAATCCATCGTCTCCCGCTCGCGCACCTCGCCGATCAGGATGACGTCGGGTGCCTGCCGCAGGCTGTTCTTCAGCGCGACGTGCCAGCTGTCGGTGTCCACGCCGACCTCGCGCTGCGTGACGATGCAGTTCTTGTGCGTGTGGACGAACTCGATCGGGTCCTCGATCGTGATGATGTGGCCGTAGCTGTTCTCGTTGCGGTAGCCGAGGAGCGAGGCCATCGAGGTCGACTTGCCGCAGCCCGTCGCGCCGATGAAGAGCATGATGCCGCGCTTGGACATGATGATGTCCTTCAGCACCTGCGGCAGACCCAGGTCCTCGAAGTTCGGGATGGTGGTGACGATGGTCCGGAAGACCATGCCCACCCGGCTCTGCTGGACGAACGCGTTGACGCGGAAGCGGGCGATGCCCGGCGGTGCGATCGCGAAGTTGCATTCCTTCGTCGACTCGAATTCCGCTGCCTGCTTGTCGTTCATCACGCTGCGCACGAGTTCGATCGTGTGCTGCGGCGTCAACGCGGTCTTCGACACCGGCTGGATCCGGCCGTCGACCTTGATCGCAGGGGGAAAGTCCGCGGTGATGAACAGGTCCGAGCCCTTCTGCTTGACCAGCAGCTCGAGCAGCTCGTGGATGAACTTGGTGGCGTGTTCGCGTTCCATGGCCTTCTACCCCTTCCGGCGCGGATGCCCGGCAGACAATGCGGCCGGCGTTTCAGCCGGCAAACAGATCCTTGTTCACGGCGCGGTTGCGCGCCTCATTGCGGTTGATCAGGTTGCGGCGGACGAGCTCGACCAGGTGCTGGTCGAGCGTCTGCATGCCGTGTGCCTGTGATGTCTGTATCGCCGAGTACATCTGCGCGACCTTGTTCTCGCGGATCAGGTTGCGGATCGCGGGGGTCCCCATCATGATCTCCCACGCCGCGAGGCGGCCCTGGCCGTCCTTGGTCTTGAGCAGCGCCTGCGCGATCACCGCCACCAGCGATTCGGACAGCATCGCCCGCACCATGTCCTTTTCGGCCGCGGGGAAAACGTCGATGATCCGGTCGATCGTCTTCGGCGCCGAGCTCGTGTGCAGCGTCGCGAAGACGAGGTGGCCGGTCTCCGCGGCAGTGAGCGCGAGGCGAATCGTCTCGAGGTCGCGCATCTCGCCCACGAGGACGTAGTCCGGGTCCTCCCGCAACGCGCTTCGCAGCGCGTTGGGAAACGAGAGCGTGTGCGGCCCGAGCTCGCGCTGGTTGATCAGGCACTTCTTCGATTCGTGCAGGAACTCGATCGGATCCTCGATGGTGAGGATGTGCCCGTAGTTGTTTTCGTTGACCTGGTTCACCATCGCCGCGAGCGTGGTCGACTTGCCCGAGCCGGTGGGCCCGGTGACGAGTATCAGTCCGCGCGGATTGTTGGTCATCTCCCCGAAGATCTTCGGCGCGCTGATCTCCTCCAGCGTCGCGACCTTCGCCGGAATCGTCCGGAAGGCGGAGGCGGCGCCGCGCTGCTGGACGAACGCATTGACGCGGAAGCGGGCGAGGTTGGGAACGGCGAAGCTGAAGTCGCACTCGAGGTTTTCCTCGTACATCTTCCGTTGTGCGTCGCTCATGATGTCGTACACCATGGCGTGCACGTCCTCGTGCTCCATCGGCGGCAGGTTGATGCGCCGGATGTCGCCGTGTACGCGGATCATCGGCGGCAAACCCGCCGAGAGGTGCAGATCGGACGCCTTGTTCTTGACCGCAAAGGCGAGGAGTTCGGTGATGTCCATCTATAATCGCGTGATCTTGGCGTGGGGCTCGGCGCGTCGGGCTGCAGGGGCCACCGGACGGCATGCAATTCGCATACCAACGCCGCCGCCCCCATGCCGTCGTCATGGGGATTATGTTCCACTACGAGAATGCGTGGCAAGGCGTTCTTGCGCGTGTCGCCGGGGCGGCGGAACGTGCCGGCCGCGACCCGTGCAGCGTCACGGTGTTGGCGGTCAGCAAGACGTTTCCGCCCGAGGCGATCCGCGCGGTCTACGCGCTGGGGCAGCGGGCCTTCGGGGAGAATTACGTGCAGGAGGCCCTCGGCAAGATGGACGCGCTGGCGGACCTTCGTGACGTCCAATGGCACCTGATCGGGCCGGTGCAGGGCAACAAGGCGCGTCCGGCTGCCAAGCGGTTCTCCTGGGTGCAAACGGTGGACCGCGCGCGGATCGCCGAACGACTGTCCGCTGCGCGTTGCGAGGAGGAACGGACACCACTCGATGTCTGCGTGCAGGTGAACGTGAGCGGCGAGGCCACCAAGGGCGGCGTCGCGCCGGAGGAGGCGGTCGCGTTGGCGATGGCTGTCGCAGCGCTCCCGGGGCTAAGGATGCGCGGGTTCATGGGCATTCCCGAGCCGACCGCCGACGAAGCGCGCACGCGCGCGCAGTTTCGCACGCTGCGGGATTGCCTCGAGGTGGCGCGGGTCGCGGGGCTGGCGTTGGATACGCTGTCGATGGGCATGTCCGCGGATCTCGAAACCGCCATCGCCGAAGGCGCGACGCTGGTGCGGATCGGAACCGCGATCTTCGGCGAGCGGGAAAGAAGGACGTGATGCGAAACGACGCTACGGCAACCGCCGAAACAGGCGCCGGGGTCGAAGGAGGCTTTGCGTCCAAACGGAGGTCGCCGGAATGAAAGTCGCGTTCATCGGCGGTGGGAATATGGCGAGCGCGCTCGTCGGAGGCATGCTCGCGCGCGGGCAGGCGGCCGAGGCGATCAGCGTCGTCGAGACGCTGGCAGCGCAACGCAGCAAGCTCGCCGAGCGCTATCCCGGCATCAACCTGTTCGCGGCGGCCGGCGCCGGACGCGATCGCCGGCGCACGCATCGTGGTGCTCGCCGTCAAGCCGCAGCAGATGCGTGAGGCATGCGCGGCGCTCGCGCCGCACGTTGCCGTTGTTTCGGCGGTGCTCTCGATCGCGGCCGGCACGCGCAGCGCCGACATCGCACGCTGGCTGGGCGGTTGCGGCCGGATCGTGCGCGCGATGCCCAACACGCCGGCACTCATCGGCAAGGGCATCACCGGACTGTATGCGCGCAGCGAAGTCGACAGCGGCGCGCGGGAGGCCGCCGTCGCGGTGCTCGAGCCTGCGGGCAGCGTGCTTTGGGTCGAGCGCGAGGAAATGCTCGATGCACTGACCGGCGTGTCGGGTAGCGGGCCCGCGTACGTGTACTACTTTCTCGAAGGGCTCGAGCAGGCGGCGCGCGAGCTCGGATTCGCGCCGGCGGAAGCGCGCCGGCTGGCCTATTCGACGTTCGAAGGGGCGGTCGCGCTGGCGCAGACATCGGAGGCCGATCCGGCGACGCTGCGGGCACAGGTGACGTCGAAGGGCGGCACCACCGAGCGCGGCATCGCGACGCTCGAGGACGCCGCGGTCAAGGCGGCATTCGTACGTGCGGTCAAGGCGGCCGCCGCGCGGGCAACCGAGCTCGGCGATGCCGCCGGCGGCCAGGCGTAGCGGGCCATGCTCGATCAGGCACTCAAGTTCGTCCTCGACGTCGCGTTCGGGCTCGTGACCTACGCGTTCCTGCTGCGCTTCGCGATGCAATGGCTGCGCGCACCCTTCCGCAATCCGCTCGCCCAGGCCGTCGTTGCGCTGACCGACTGGGCGGTGAAACCCTTGCGCAGCGTGCTTCCGGGGTACCGGGGACTCGATTGGTCAACGTTGCTGCTCGCGTGGCTCGGGCAATTCGCCTGGCTGACCGCGCTGCAGCTTCTGGCCGGGCGTGGTGCGTTCGACGGCACGATCGCGGCGATGCTCGCGCTGCTGGCGTGCATCGAGGTTGTGAAGGCGGCGCTGTGGCTCCTCATCATCGTCGTTTTCGCGCAGGCACTGTTGTCGTGGACCGCGCCCGACGGGCCATTGGCCGGCGTGCTCAATGCGTTGACGTTCCGCTTCCTCGCGCCGATCCGCCGTGCATTTCCGCCGCTCGGCGGCACGCTCGACCTCTCGCCACTGATCCTGATCGTGCTGGCGCAGCTCGCACTGATGTTGCCGGTGCATTGGCTCGAAGGCACGGTGGTCGCGCTGTTTCGCTAGCATTCCCGAGCGCAAGACGGGCCACGCCGCCACCACGCCATGCGACGCATGCGCGACGAATTACCGACTCCGCAGCCGAGGTCGATATCCTCGCCGTGCGACGTGGCGCCGCGAAGATGCGGGCGCTGTGGTACTGGCGCTGCACGTGCAACCGGGCGCGAAACGGACGGAGATCGTTGGCGTTCACGGCGAAGGGAAGGAGGCCCGACTGAAGATCCGCCTCGCCGCGCCGCCGGTCGAGGGCAAGGCGAACGTGGAGTTGCTGCGCTTCCTCGCCGCGGCTTTCGGCGTGCGGCTCGCGGCGGTCACGCTGGAGCGCGGCGAGACCTCGCGCAACAAGACCGTGCGGATCGAGCGGCCGGTTCGGCGCCCCGACTTCGTATGGGAAACCGCTGGCGCGTAATGATCCGATGTGGTCGCTGGAGCACCCGCAGTGCGCGCGCCGTCCCTCCGAAAGGGAGCAATTCGCGATTGGAGGACGCAGCCTCCTCCAGCGCGGTCATTGTTGCCGCAATGCGGTGAGCGAGTTGGCGAGGCGCACGAAGTCCGCGACCGCCAGCGTCTCGCCCCGCGCCGCGGGGTCCAGGCCCGCCGCGCCCAGCGCGGCCGCATCGCAGATTCCCGTGAGGGCGTTTTTCAGCGTCTTGCGCCGTTGGCCGAAGGCCGCGGCAACGATGCGCGCGAACAATCGCTCGTCGCCGATCGACGGTCGTCCCCGACCGAGCGGCAAGAGCCGCGCCACGGCGGAGTCGACCTTTGGGACGGGCCGGAATGCGCCCGATGGTACGGCAAACAGTCGCGTGATCCGGAATCGCGACTGCAACATGACAGAAAGTCGCCCGTAGTCGGGCGTGGACGGCGAGGCGACCATCCGGGCGACGACTTCCCGTTGCAGCATGACGTGCAGATCGACGACACGCTCGTCGTACTGCGCGAGATGGAACAACAATGGCGAGCTGATGTTGTAGGGCAGGTTGCCGACGATGCGCAGGTGCTCGCCAAGCATCGCGAAGTCGAACGCGAGCGCGTCGGCTAGGTGGAGTACGAGCCGTTCGGCTGGGAACTCGGTCGCGAGGCGGGCAGCGAGATCGCGGTCGACCTCGATCGCGGCAAGGTGCCCTGCGCGCTCGATCAAAGGACGGGTCAGCGCCCCGAGGCCGGGACCGACCTCGACCAGGTTGTCGCCCGGCTGCGGGGCGATCGCGTCCAGGATCCGCGCCACGTAGCTCGGGTCGGCGAGGAAGTTCTGGCCGAATCGCCTGCGGGCGTGATGGCCCCGCATCCGGTCAGCGGGCCCCGCCGCGGTGCTGCGCAAGCCCGATCGCGAGCTCGAGCGCCGCGATCAGGCTGCCGGGGTCGGCCGTACGCGCCTTGGCCGGATCGACCGCAAGGTCAAGCGCCGTGCCATGATCGACCGACGTGCGGATGAAGGGCAGGCCGAGCGTCACGTTGATGCCACGCCCGAAACTCGCCGCCTTGAGCGCCGGCAAGCCCTGGTCGTGATACATCGCGACGATCGCGTCGAAGCGGCGTGCGATCTCGGGAACGAAGATGGTGTCCGCAGGCAGCGGGCCGGTGACGTCGAGCCCGTCCTTTATGGACGCAGCGATGGCCGGAGCGATCGTGTCGATCTCCTCGCGCCCGAGGTAACCGCGTTCGCCCGCGTGAGGATTCAGGCCGCAGACCGCGATGCGGGGCGCGGTGATCCCGAACTTGGCGGCGAGCTCCGCCGCCACGATGGAAATCGTCGTCGCGACCGCGTCGCGCGTGATGGCAGCAGCCACGTCGCGCAACGGCAGGTGCGTGGTCACGAGCGCGACCCGCAGCGGCGCATCGCTCGCGCCACCCAACAGCATCATGACGACGTGCGGCGTGTGCGTGCGCTGCGCAAAGAACTCGGTGTGCCCGGAGAACGGAATCCCCGCGTCGGCGAATACGCTCTTTTGCACCGGCGCCGTCACCAGCGCCGAGAACTCGCCGGTCGCGCAGGCGTCCGAAACGCGCATCAGCATCGTGAGAACGCTGTGCGCGTTGGTCGGATCGGGCCGGCCGGGTGTCGCGGGTGCGGCGATCGGTTGGTGCCAGATCTCGACCACTCCCGCCTGCGGGAGTGAACGATGCCGGATCGTAGTCGACATAGCGGACAGGTGCGCGGATCCGCGCTGCCCGCTCGGCGAGCAGCGCGCGATCGCCGACCAGCACGAGCCTGGCCGCAAACGCATGCTCCTGATGACGAACCGCGAGCATCGCGACGAGTTCCGGGCCGATGCCGGCGGGCTCGCCGATCGTGATCGCGATGATGGGCCTGTTCATTGGCAGCCCCGCGCTTGCGGCCACGGCCGCTGCGCGACCCCGCGAGGAGCGGCGTTCGCCACGCGACGAGGGGCCCCGCGCACGTCTTCGCGCGGGGATCGACGCCAAGGCGAATCGCCGCCTCGGCCGGCAGCTCGGTGCTGCATTCCGCGCCATCCGCCCCGGAGGCCGGGCGCAATCGCGGCTTGGGGCGGCCCGCGCCGCTCATGTGTGAGCGGATGGATCGGGAGCTGGCGGCGTCGCCGAAGAGCTCCACCTTGACCTCGGGCGCCGCATGGATCGCAACCGCGCCGGTCGCATCGGGCGCGACTCTCGCTTGCGCGAATCCCTCGAGCGGCTGCACCGGCTTGCCGAACACCCAGAGCTGCTCCAACGGCGATGCGGCATCGATCTCGCCGGTGTGCTGGACCGCGGCGCCGAGCGGTAACGTCGCGCCTTCGCGGCCGAATGCGGGGAACTGGTCGAGTGTGGCCCGGTAACGCAACACGCGCTGGCCGGGAAAGCGCTGCCGTGAATTGAGGTCGTACCACGCGCCCGGCGGCAACGTGATCGACACCTGGCCTCCGTCCTGCAGGATCGGCGCGACGAACAGCACGTCGCCGCACATGAACTGCGTCTCGCAGTCGCGCACGAGCGGATTGCCGGGAAACGCCAGCGGCATCGCCCGCATCACCGGCATTCCGGTCGCCGTTGCCTCGGCGATCACGCGTTGCAGATAAGGGATCAGCCGGTAGCGGAAGGCTAGCCACTTCCGCGCGATCGCCTCGACCATTTCGCCGAACGCCCAGGGCTCGCGCTCCCCGATGCCGTTGAGCCTCAGGTGCGAGCCGAAGACCGCCGCTTGCAGCCAGCGTATGTACAGCTCGGCGCTCGGCTGCCGCGAACCGTAGAAGCCGCCGACATCCGAGCTGTGGCAGGGCACGCCGCTCATGCCCCACGACAATGCGCCGCGGATCGATGCGGCGAGCCCCTCCCAGTCGCTCTGCGGCTCGCCGCCCCACTGGATCGGACAGCGCTGGCTGCCGGTCCAGCCGGCACGACCCCAGACCATGGGGGGCGCATCCCCGGCGCGCTGAAATTTCGCGGTTGCGTCGAAGGTGCATTGGTTGTAGAGCAGCGGATAGACGTTGTGCAATCGGCGCCCCGAATCGCCGTTGAACGCCACGGCATCGTCGGGAACGTGCTCGCCGAGATCGCAGCCGATCACGTCCACGCCGTCCGCGAAAAGTCGCTCGTGCGCATCGCGCCACCAAACGTACGCGCCCGGATGCGTGAAGTCGACGATCCCGCTCTCCGGCAACGGTGTCAGTGCACCGCCGAAGGGGGTGGCGTCGGACTCGGTGTCCCAGCCGAACACGTAAGGTTCGCCACGCGCCGTCTTCAGCAGAAACTGGCGTTGGGCGAGATCGTCGAACAGCGGCGAATGGACCGACACGTACGGATGCTCCCCCACGCCAACGCGCAGCGCATGCGCCTTGATTGCCGCGAGCGCACCCGCGCGGATCGGGAAAGCGTTCCGGGTCCCAGACAAAATCGAAGCGGGTATCGGCGCTCCAGGCGGCGCGGCCGTCGAGCATCAACACGTCGCAGGGAATCCGCCGCGCGCGAAGCTTGGCCGCGAC
Source organism: uncultured beta proteobacterium (assembly GCA_963809965.1). Taxonomy (GTDB): domain Bacteria; phylum Pseudomonadota; class Gammaproteobacteria; order Burkholderiales; family Casimicrobiaceae; genus CAIWHR01. The sequence continues at coordinate 126,541 of CAWELU010000053.1, read as the reverse complement.
TTCCGCGGCTTCCTCCGGCGTCCGGTAGGACACGCGCGACACCCACAGGCCAAGGCTCCACGGTGGGAACGCTTGCGGGGCGGCCGGTGAGCTGCGTGTAGCGGTCGATGATGCCGGCCGGCGTATCCGCGGCGAACAGAAAAAGGTCGAGCGCCTCGTCATCGACGAGCGCGACGTACGAGCGATGCGACCAATCGGGATGGCCGACTCCATGCATCACCATCGCCGGCGTGTTGACGAAAAGGCCCCAGGCGCCTTTGCCGAGGCCCGGGCTCCACGCGAAGGGCGCGTTCTTGTACGCGAGTCCCGTGTTGACGCCGAGCGCGTCGACGACCTGCGAGTGGATCAGCTGGCCGCGCTTGTCGAGCGGACCGAACTTTTCGCCGAGCCCGTAGACCGCCTCGCCCGACGCCAGCGCCAGCGCGGCCGCCCATTGTCCGCCCTGGCGCAGGCGCCCGAACGCAGGCAGCCGCGTCGCGCCGCGGAATTGTTCGTCGGTGATCGACCCGGCGACCGGCGCTCCGCGGTTGAGGAGCCGGAAGGTGAGCGGGCCGCCGGCGATTTCTAGCGTGCAATCACCGGCGGTGAACGTCCAGGTGCCGTCGTCACCGCGCGCAACGACGCAGGCTTTGGCCCTTCCCGTCACCAAACCATAATCGGGTCGGGTGTTCGGCCCTGCGCGCAATCGAAACACGCCGGGGCCGTAACAGGTCACTTCCAGCACGTCGCCGGTGGAGGTTGCAAACGCGGCACCGGAGCCCGTTGCGCCGAGGCTCTGCGGCGCATCGAGACGAAGGAACGCGGTGGCGTCGAATTGCATGACCGGAGTTGCGCGTCAGGGCTCGTCCGGCAATGTGTGCCTCAACCGGCGAATGCCGGTTCGGGGCGCCCCGGAACGTCGACTGCCATCGCGAACAACCCGCCCGATTGCGGCAAGCGACGAAGCTCGTCCTCGCCGCGCTGTTGCCTGGCACTGGTTACATAGAGCGTCCTGAGATCGGGACCGCCGAACGCACACATCGTCGGACACATCGCCGCAACGGGGAACGCGTCGAGCACGCGACCCGAAGGCGCGAGACGCAGCACCCTGCCGCCCCGGTAGAGCGCGATCCAGTAGCAGCCCTCGCTGTCGACCGCGGCGCCGTCGGGCCGGTCGGTCTCCTCGGTGAACCGGGCGAACACGCGCGGATTGGTGGGCGTTCCCGTCCGGGCGTCGTAGTCGAATGCGCGGATGGCGAGCGTCGGCGTGTCGGTGTGGTACATCGTGCCGCCATCCGGAGAAAAAGCGAGTCCGTTGGAGATCATCAGGTCGCCGAGCACCGGCGAAAGCGAGCCGTCCGGATCGAGCCGCCAGAGTCCCGCTGTGTTCGCGTCCCGCGCCTCGTTCATTGTTCCCGCGAGAAATCGTCCCTGCGGGTCGCAGCGCCCGTCGTTGAAGCGATGATGCGCGGGATCGTACGGGGCATCGGCGATCTTCGAATCGAGTGTGCCGTCGGGCCGCGCGAACCAGAAGCCACCGCGCAGAGCGACGACGAATCCCCCGCGTTCGCGCAGCGCGAAACAGCCGATCGACTCGGGCATGGGCATGACGCGGTTCGCGCCGGTCGCGGGGTCGAAGCGATTGAGCGCAGGCGCATTGATGTCGACCCAGTAAAGCACGCGCTCGGACGGCGACCAGACGGGGCATTCGCCGAGGCTCGCCCGCGCATCGAGCACGCAGCGAAACGGCGAGACAGTGGCGATCTGGTTCACGTGGGTATGGGAACGGCGAGACGCGGCATCATCGTACAAGAAAACGCTGCCCGGATTGGAGAAACGCGCACCCCGGCGCCCAATGCGTATCGAATGCTCGGCAGGCCGGATCGGGCTTGCCGAATTGCCAGCGGTTGCGCGCTTCGATCCGCGCAGCGTACGCCGTCGACTTTCGCAATCGGTCGGCGCTTCGATGTTCAGTACGAGGCCTGCGACTTGTCGGCCGGGGAATGGTGCCGCGCAATTTGGCGAGGTATTCCTGCGCGCGTCCGACCATCAGGCTCATGTCGGAGCCCATGGCGACCCACGAGAAACCGTAGTCGAGGAACTTGCGCACCATGTCCGGATTCGCGCCGACGATGCCGCAGGGCTTGCCGAGCTGGCGGCACAGCTTGGCGCCGGCGGCGAGCTTTTCCTGGACGGCGGGGTTGCCCGCCGCGCCGAGGAAACCCATCGACGCCGAGAGGTCGGCGGGCCCGATGAAGATCGAGTCGACACCCGGCACCGCAGCAATTTCCGCAAGCCGTTCGAAGGCGGTCAGTGTCTCGATCTGCACGATCACGCAGATCTCGCTGTCGGCGCGCTTGAGGTAATCGTCGACCAGGCCGAATCGGCTCGCGCGATGCGTGCCAGCAACGCCGCGTAGGCCCTCTGGCGGATAGCGCGTGGCAGCTACGGCGCGCCGCGCTTCGTCGGCGTTCTGCACGAAAGGGAACAGCAGCGTTTGCGCGCCTGCGTCCAGCAGGCGCTTGACCATCACGAAGTCATTCCACGGCGGGCGCACGACGGCCTGCGCGGGCGTGCCCGCCAGCGTGCGCAGGATGCCGATCATCTGCGGCACGTCGAGCGGCGCGTGCTCCATGTCGACAACCAGGAAATCGTAGCCGGCGCAGCCAAGCGCTTCCGCGGCCGCCGGCCCCGCGCCGCTGAGCCAGACACCGACGGGGGTCCGCTCGGAGGCGATGGCACGCTTGAAGTGGTTGACGGGCAGGTCCATGGATCTCCTTCCAACAGGCCATCCTGCGCCAGTGTGCTCAGCGGCCGGCCAAGAAGCAACTGAAGCGCGTGCCTACCGCCTGAAAGGGCGCCCGGATCAGGCGAGTGCCCCGTCACTCGCTCGCTCCGGGCTTGCGCATCATCGCGGCGACGCAACCGCCGACCGCGCCCCGCTCAGTTCACGGCGAAGCAGTAGAGGTACCCCGCGCCGCCTGTGGATTTCAGCCCGTCGTCGCTGCACCCGCGCGTCGGGTGCGACGAATTCCACGACAACGCCGGCGGGCTGGTGTCGAGCCCCGTGCGATCGTGATGGCCGACGATGGCCGAACCATCCGTTGCCGCTCTTGGTCCAGTTGCCGCAGGTCGTGTCGTCGGAGCCCGCGAACGGCGGTGCCGTCGGGCTGAGTTCCCGTCAGGATGTCGTGCTGGTTCGGCGAGTCGCCGCGACCATTGACGACGGCCCCCTTTTCCGTGAGCGCGGTCTGTTTGGTGAGGTTGTTCGTCCCGTGCAGTTCCGCGACGTCCTTCGCGATGACGACACCCTTGGCGTTCTGCCACGGGCCCTTGCCGATGCGATCACGCGCGTTGACCGCGGGGGACGACCCCGATGCGGACGCGCTCAGATACGCGTGCCAGGTCTTGTTCCCGGCGCCTGCGGCGGCGGCGAGGGTCTGGCAGTGCTTGTCGGCGCCGGCGAGCCCGCCGAAATCCGCGCCCTTGCCGGAGCCCACGCTGGTCACGAAGAACGACATGCTCGACTGCTGCGCCAGCACGCCATTGGAAACTGCAACGGCAGCAATGGCCGCGGACGTGAGGAGTCCGATCGTACGAAGCTTCATTCCTTCCTCCAGGTTTGGAGCCCGGCCCGTCGACACGCGGACCCGAGCGAGTACGTCAAACAGCGGGGGCGCGATTGTATTCCCGGCGTCTGCGAGGACTCCGGGCCGCCCCGCGGGAAGGGCGTCCTCGGCTCGGCGCGCGATTATAGCCGATCGATGGTGCGGGAATGCTGAGACAATTGCGCCTTTCGGACGGGGAGCGCGAACGGGTTTTGGGTCGTCTTCCGGCCCCGATCCACGTTACGGAGAGCGTGCGCACCATCGCGTTCGCCTGCCACGTTGGTGGCCGACTCTCGCTCGCTGCCGTATTCCGCTCCCCGCACCTGTCGCCGCCGCATGCGCCGCACCCTCTCCTCGCCGGACTTTCGCGAGGGCTTCGTCGAGATGCTTCCCGCCTGCATCGGGCTCGTCCCGTTCGGGCTTGTGTGTGGCGTCGGGGCAGCGGCGGCCGGCATCGACTTCTTCGGTGCGCTCGGCATGAGCGCTGATCATCTTCTCGGGCGCGGCGCAGATTCTCGCCGTACAGCTTTATGCGGATGGGGCCCCGCTTGCGGTCATCATCGTCACCTGCTCTGGTGCCGGATTGCGTTTCCTGATGTACAGCGCGGCGATGGCGCCCATATTTCCGGCCGCTGCCGACGCGCTGGCAGAATGGCCTCGCATTCCTGCTGACGGACCAGGCGTTCGCGGCGTCGATTCGCCGCTTCTCCGCCACGCACGACCCGCGCGGCGGCGCGCTCCATTTCCTGGGAGGCGGCGGGCGCCTTGTGGATCATGTGGCAGCTCACCAACGCCGTCGGTTTTCTGCTCGGCAACGTGATCCCGGCAGTCGTGGTCGCTCGAGTTCGCGGTGCCGTTGTGCTTCATCGCGCTGGTCGCACCGGTGTTGCGCGATCTGCCGGCCGATCGTTGCCGCCGTCGCCGCCGGCAGCTTCGTGCTCGCGCTCGGCGGCGCTGCCGATGAAGCTCAACCTGATCGTGGCCGGCGTGATCGGGATCGTCGCCGGCACGCTCGCCGACCTCGCGCGGGAACGATGGAAGGCGCGCTGAAGCTCTGGTTCGTCATCCTCGCAGTCGGCGCGCTCAACTACCTGTCGCGCCTGTCGTTCATTGCGGCTCTTCGGGCGGCGGTCGATGCCCGCCGTGGCTCGCGCGGTCGCTCAAGTTCGTGCCGGCGGCGATGCTCACCGCGTTGATCCTGCCGCTGATCGTCGGTCCCGCCGCTCGGCGCCCCCGCGTGGGCGCAGCCGAAGGTGCTTGCTGCGGTCCTGGCGGCCGCCGTCGCATACGTCACGCACAGCACGCCGAAGACGCTGGCGGCAGGCATGCTTGCGCTCTGGTTGTTGCATGGGCAATGGGGTAGATGGGGAAGGGATCGCGGACAATTGCCGTTGGGTAACCGGTCCGAAATGCTCCGCGTCGTTGCCGCGACGCGCGCCAGCGATTCGGCGGCGGCGATTTTCGGCTAACATCATCCCTTTCGATCCGGAACTTTTCCCATGCGCTTCGAAGGCACCGACACCTACGTCGCCACCCCCGACCTGATGCTCGCCGTCAACGCGGCGATCGCGCTCGAGCGGCCGCTGCTCGTCAAGGGCGAGCCCGGCACCGGCAAGACGATGCTCGCCGAGGAGGTCGCGCGTGCGCTGTCGCGGCCGCTGCTGCAGTGGCACATCAAGTCGACGACCAAGGCCCAGCAGGGACTCTACGAATACGACGCGGTGTCGCGGCTGCGCGATTCGCAACTGGGCGACGAGCATGTCGGCGACATCGCCCACTACATCAAGCGCGGCGTGCTGTGGGAGGCGTTCGAGGCGCCGGCGCCGGCGGTGGTGCTGATCGACGAGGTCGACAAGGCCGACATCGAGTTCCCCAACGACCTCCTGCGCGAGCTCGACCGGATGGAGTTCTACGTCTACGAGACGCAGCAGACCGATCCGCGCGCGGCACCGGCCGCTCGTCGTCATCACGTCGAACAACGAGAAGGAGCTGCCGGACGCCTTCCTGCGCCGCTGCTTCTTTCACTACATCCGCTTCCCCGACCGCGAGACGATGACGCGGATCGTCGACGTCCATTTCCCGGGCTTGAAGAAGACGCTGCTCGCCGAGGCGCTGGAGGTGTTCTTCAACCTGCGCGAGGTGCCGGGATTGAAGAAGAAGCCGTCGACCTCCGAGCTCCTCGACTGGTTGAAGCTCCTGCTCGCCGAGGACATTCCGCCCGAGGCGCTGAAGAGCAGCGACAAGAAGGTCCTGATCCCGCCGCTGCACGGGGCGCTCCTCAAGAACGAGCAGGACGTGCACCTGTTCGAGCGCGTCGCGTTCATGGCGCGGGCGGGAAGGTGAACCGCCGGTCGGGGCCGGTCCCGACCCGGGTTGGCACGGTCATGGCACGCCCCCGCCTTGTCGAACCGGTGACGCTCGAAGGTCGCCACGTCCGGCTCGAGCCGATGGTGCGAGAGCACGCCGCGGCGATCGCTGCCGCGCTCGCAACCGCAGCGGCCGACGGCGCAACTGTGGGAGTCGAAGCTGACGACCATCCCGCGCCCTGAGGCGATGCGCACCTACGTCGACCAGGCCCTGGACGAGCTCGACGCCGGCGTGTCGATGCCGTTGGGTCACGATCGATCGGGCAAGCGGCAATTGCGTCGGCACCACGCGCTACATGAACATCGAGGCGTCGCACCGCCGGCTCGAGATCGGCACGACCTGGCTCGCGCGGTCGGTCGCAGCGCACGGCGATCAACACCGAGGCCAAGTACCTGATGCTCGAGCACGCGTTCGAGACGCTGCGACTGCATCGCCGTCGACCTCCGCACGCACGAGAAGAACCTGCAGTCGCGCAGGGCGATCGAGCGGCTGGGCGCGAAGCTCGACGGCATCCTGCGCCATCACCGGATCATGCCCGACGGCAGCTTGCGCAACACGGCGAGCTATTCGATCATCGATGCGGAATGGCCGGCGGTGAAGGCGCGGCTCGATCTGGCGGCGATTGGCGCGAGCGGCAGGAGCGTGCCGGGCCAGCGAGTCGCGCTGCTGCCATGCTGATCGGCTTCTTCCTGCACCTCAAGTCCGCGCGACTGCCGGTGTCCACGCGCGAGTTCCTGACGCTGCTCGAAGCGCTGCAAGCGCGTGTCGTGTCGTTGTCGATCGACGATTTCTACTACCTGGCGCGCACGGCGCTGATCAAGGACGAGGCGCTGTTCGACCGCTACGACCTCGCGTTCGCGACCTACTTCAAGGGCGTGAACGCGATCTTCGACATCCGTGCCGAAATCCCCGAGGAGTGGCTGCGCAAGGAGTTCGAGAAGCTGCTCTCGGCCGAGGACAAGGCGAAGATCGAGGCGCTCGGGGGCTGGGACAAGCTGATGGAGACGTTCAAGAAGCGGCTCGAGGAACAGAAGGCGCGGCACGCGGGCGGCTCGAAGTGGATCGGCACCGGCGGCACGAGCCCGTTCGGTGCGTACGGCTACAACCCGGAGGGCATCCGCATCGGCGGCGAAGGCGGCAGCCGCAGCGCGGTGAAGGTGTGGGACGAGCGCAGCTTCCGCAATCTCGACGGCGACGTCGAGCTCAACACGCGCAACATCAAGGTTGCGCTGCGCAAGCTCCGGCGTTTCGCGCGCGAAGGCATCCCGGAGGAGCTCGACATGGACGGCACGATCGAGGGGACCGCGAAGAACGCGGGCTATCTCGACCTGCATCTCGTCCCCGAGCGGCGCAATCGCGTGAAGGTGCTGCTCTTCCTCGACGTCGGCGGCTCGATGGACCCGCACGTGCGCGTGTGCGAGGAGCTCTTCTCGGCGACGCGGACCGAGTTCCGCCACCTCGAGCATTTCTACTTCCACAACTGCGTCTACGACCACGTGTGGCGCGACAACGCCCGGCGAAGCTTCGACCGCGTCGCGACCTGGGACATCCTGCACAAGTACGGTCCCGACTGGAAGGTGATCTTCGTCGGCGACGCGGCGATGAGCCCGTACGAACTGCACCAGGTGGGCGGATCGGTCGAATACATGAACGAGGAGCCGGGCGCGGTGTGGTTGAAGCGGATCGCCGACCATTTCCGCCGCGTCATCTGGTGGAATCCGGAGCCGCCGCGGGCGTGGGAGTACACGCGCTCCACGCAGATCGTGCTGCAGGCAGTCGGGCCGCGAATGTTCCCGCTGACGCTCGACGGGATCGCGCGCGGGATCGACGCGTTGCGGCATTGACGAATAATCTCCGCTGGCAATCCGCGGCCATCGTCGCGGTGGAAGAGGCGGGCTGCGTGCCGCTGCACAACCCCCGCTGGGCACAACTCGGCGGCAGCTCGCTCAATGCGACGTGGCGGCTCGACGCGGCGGGAGAGCGGTTCTTCGTCAAGATCAACGCCTCCACGCGTCTGAGAATGTTCGAGGCAGAAGCCGAAGGCTTGCGCGATGCTCGGTCGCGCGAACGCGATTCGCGTGCCGTCGCCCATCGCGACCGGCGCGGTCGACGAAGTCGCGTTCCTCGTCCTCGAATGGCTCGACTTCGCATCGGGCGGTCGCGACGCCGCGCTGGGGGCGGCGCTGGCGCAATTGCACCGAACCACTGCGTCGCGGTTCGGATGGCACCGCGACAACACGATCGGCACGACGCCGCAGGACAACGCATGGGCCGACGACTGGGCGACGTTCTACCGCGACCGTCGGATCGCGCCGCAACTCGCACTTGCGTCGCGTAACGGCATTCGTGGCCGGCTTGCTGCGTGACGGCGACCGGTTGCTCGCTGCGATTCCCGCGCTGCTCGCGGGCCACGCGCCGTCACCGTCGCTGTTGCACGGCGATCTGTGGTCCGGGAACGCGGCGCGGTTGGCCTCCGGGGCGCCGGTGATCTTCGATCCGGCGGTCTACTTCGGCGACCGCGAAGCCGATCTGGCGATGACCGAGCTCTTCGGCGGCTTCGGCAAGCGACTTCTACGCGGCGTACGCAGAGGCCTGGCCGCTCGACGACGGCTATGCCGACCCGTCGCACGCTGTACAACCTCTATCACGTGCTGAACCATTTCAACCTGTTCGGTGGCGGCTACCTCGGGCAGGCCGAGGCGATGATCGGGCGATTGCTCGAACAGGTCCGTTGATAGCCGACGGACGGGCGCCGTCCTCCGCCGGACCTGGGTGCCATGGCGTCGCTGGTCCGCACGATGGCCGCAATGGCGAGACGACGCACATCGCGTCGAATCGCTCAGCCAAGCAACGATCCTTCCGGGACACACCGGCAAGTCGTGCGAGCCCAAGGTCGGGACCTCGCGTGGGCTATCGCGCGGGCGCGGCTGGCGCGTCCAGCCGTCGCCAGAATGCCGCCGTTCGCCACCGCCAGTCGGGTGCAGAGCATGGCGCCTCAACCATGCTCGTCCGCCCCCCTGTTTCGCCGCGGGGGCCCCGGGCGCAAGCGGCTTCACGGCGGCCTTCACATCGACCGTCGTCTTCTTGCCGGCCTTGTCCTCGAACGTCAGCGTCACCGGGCACGGTCTGCCCATCCTTGAGCTCCTGCGTGAGGTCCATCAGCATCACGTGGTAGCCGCCCGGCTTGAGATCGACGGTCTTCCCCGCGGGCAGCGGCAGCTTGTCGATGGCGCTCATCTTCATCATGCCGCCCTCCATCTTCATTTCGTGGATCTCGACGATCTTCGCGACCGGCGATGCCGCGCCGACGAGCGCGGTGTCGGTGGACGACTTGAGTTGCATGAACGCGCCAGTGGCTTTCTGGCCGGCGACGGTGCCGCGCACCCACGGGTCGGCGACGGCGATCTGCGCGGCGGCAGGGAGCGCGAGGGATAGCGCGCCGACGAGCGCGAGGACACGGCAAACGGTTTCGACTTTCGACATGGCGTTACCTTTTGCGTGGGCACGGCGCCTCGGTCGGCGCACGCTGGGTTGGGGGTAGCGGTCAATTACGGCGCCACGCCGCGAGCTGGCGCGGGATACTCGGCTCGCACGCGGCGGGCGAAGTCCGCCTATGCGGCCCCAGTTTACCCGAGGCTCGCACGCCAGCCGACTCTGGAAACAACTCGAGATATCGACGCCAGGGAATTGTATCGGCGCAACAAATGGGCCTCGAAGGACTGCCGATTTCTTGACCCGCATCAAGAAATCGTCAAATTCGGGGCTGGTGGCGATTGCTCACCCAAAGCCTTGGGTCTAGCCTCCCCCGAACCTACAACATCTTGTGGTCGGCGCCCGGCTCGGTGGCTGCGGCAGCTCGACCCTCCCGGGAGGGAAGTCATGGGGTTGGAAACCGTCGCTGCGGCGAAGGCGTTGTCGTCGCCATCCGCTCCGCCGGCGCTGCCCGCGCAGGTGGTCAAGCGCGATGGTCAGCGCGCGCCGTTCGAGCTTGCCAAGATCACCTCGGCCATCGCCCGCGCGGGTGCTGCCACTGGCGAATTCGATGCCGGCGAAGCAGCGCAGCTCGCCGAAGCGGTCGGCCGCGTCCTCGCCCATCGCCACACGGGCGGTGTGCCCGACATCGAGACGATCCAGGATTGCGTCGAGCACACGCTGGCCGCCGCCGGCTGGTTCCACACCGCCCGCGCCTACATCGTCTACCGCGACCGCCACGAACGCCTGCGCGCGGTCCGCAAGACGCTGGTCGACGTCGCCGCTTCGGTCGACGAGTACCTGGAGCAGAAGGACTGGCGCGTCAACGCCAACGCCAACCAGGGCTATTCGCTGGGCGGACTGATCCTGAACGTCTCGGGCAAGGTCGTCGCCAACTACTGGCTCTCGCACGTCTACTCGCCGGAGATCGGCCGCGCGCACCGCGACGGCGACGTCCACATCCACGATCTCGACATGCTCGCGGGCTACTGCGCCGGCTGGTCGCTGCGCCAGCTGCTGCACGAGGGCCTGAACGGCGTCCCGGGCAAGGTCGAGGCGGGCCCGCCGAAGCACATGTCGAGCGCGGTCGGGCAGATCGTCAATTTCCTCGGCACGCTGCAGAACGAGTGGGCCGGCGCGCAGGCGTTCTCGTCCTTCGACACGTACATGGCGCCGTTCGTTCGCCGCGACGCGATGACCTACGACGAGGTCAGGCAGTGCATCCAGGAGCTGATCTACAACCTGAACGTGCCCTCGCGCTGGGGCACGCAGACACCGTTCACCAACCTCACCTTCGACTGGATCTGCCCCGAGGACCTGCGCGAGCAGATCCCGGTGATCGCCGGCGTGGAGATGCCGTTCGCGTACGGCGACCTGCAGCCCGAGATGGACATGATCAACCGGGCGTACATCGAGGTGATGACCGCGGGCGACGCGAAGGGGCGCGTGTTCACGTTCCCGATCCCGACCTACAACATCACGCCGGACTTCGACTGGGACCACCCCAACTGCGAGGCGCTGTTCGCGATGACGGCGAAGTACGGGCTGCCGTATTTCCAGAACTTCGTGAACTCGGAGCTCAAACCCAACATGATCCGCTCGATGTGCTGCCGGCTGCAGCTCGACCTGCGCGAGCTGCTCGAAGCGCGGCAACGGGCTCTTCGGCTCGGCGGAGCAGACCGGATCCGTCGGCGTGGTCACGATCAACTGCGCGCGGCTGGGTTACCTCTACGCGAACGACGAGATCGGCCTCTACGAGCGGATCGACGAGCTCCTGGGCCATGCGAAAGACAGCCTCGAGGTCAAGCGGAAGGTGATCCAGCGCCTGATCGACCAGGGTCTCTTCCCGTACACCAAGCGCTACCTGGGCACACTGCGCAACCATTTCTCGACCGTCGGGGTGAACGGCATCAACGAGATGATCCGCAACTTCACCGGCGGCAATGACGACATCACCACGGCCTACGGCCACGCATTCGCCGTGCGGCTGCTCGATCACCTGCGTGCGCGCATCGTCGCCTTTCAGGAGGAGACGGGCCACATGTACAACCTCGAGGCGACGCCGGCGGAAGGCACGACGTACCGCTTCGCGAAGGAGGATCGCAAGCGCTGGCCCGACATCCTGCAGGCAGGCACGCCGGAAACGCCGTATTACACGAACAGCTCGCAGCTGCCGGTCGGCTTCACCGACGATCCGTTCGAGGCGCTCACCCGGCAGGAAGAGCTGCAGACGAAGTACACCGGCGGCACGGTGCTGCACCTGTACATGAGCGAGCGGATCTCTTCGTCCGAGGCGTGCAAGGCGCTGGTGCGGCGCTCGCTCGAGCGGTTCCGGCTGCCGTACATCACGGTCACGCCGACGTTCTCGATCTGCCCGCGGCACGGCTATCTCGCGGGCGAGCACGAGTTCTGTCCGAGGTGTGACGAGGAGAAGCTCGCGGAAAAGCGGCGCAAGCTGGCGGCGTGAGTCTCAGGAGACAGAGATCAGGAGTCAGCAGTCAGTAGGAACGGGTCAGGCGTCCGGAAACGCCGAACGAACAACGAAGACCCGAACAGCGAGGAGAAACGACCCATGAATTCGATGACCGAAACGCAACACCTGCTCGACACGATCACGCTCGACGACGACGAGCGCCAGCGCTGCGAAGTCTGGACGCGCGTGATGGGCTACCACCGCCCCGTCGCGTCGTTCAACATCGGCAAGCGCGGCGAGCACTGCGAGCGCCGTTTCTTCCGCGAGGAGCAGGCGCGGGGGCAGCTCTAGCCTCGCCCCGCCAGGCACCGGGAAGGACATGCCCGACGGAGCTGCCGGGAAGGTTCGCGCTGCGGCCCCGACGCGGCGGGAACCGGTGTGTGCGCGCGAACCGTCGTCTCCTTGTGTTGCCCCGGCCGTTTCGGATCCCGTTCGCGCAAGCGTACCGGCGCTCCGTGTGGGCGGCTTCGTGCCGTTCACAACGACCGACTACCCGGACGCGCTCGCGGCTGTCGTCTTCTGCCAGGGGTGCCCCTGGCGCTGCGGGTACTGCCACAACCCTCACCTGATCCCGGCACGCGCGGAAGATGCGGAATCGACAGACCGCGACTTCGGGCGGATCGTCGAATGGCTCGCGACGCGTCGAGGCCTCCTCGACGCGGTCGTGTTCTCCGGGGGTGAACCGACCGTCCAGGCGGGACTCGCGGACGCGATCGCGGCCGTGCGCGAGATGGACTTCGCGATCGGCCTGCACACCGGCGGCGCCAACCCGCAACGGCTCGCGCAGGTGCTCCCGCGGGTGGACTGGGTCGGGCTGGACATCAAGGCGCCGATTGCCGAGTACGCCAGCCTGACCGGCGTCGCGGGGAGTGGCATCGCGGCGCTCGCGAGCCTGGATCTCGTGTTGTCCGCAGGCGCTGCATTCGAAGTGCGAACGACGGTGCATCCGCGGCTGACCACGTCCGGCGTGCTGGAACGCATCGCGTGCGAACTGGCGGCGCGCGGCATCGACCGCTGGGTCCTCCAACCCTTCCGGCCGACCGGGTGCGCGGATGAATCCCTGGTGGCCGCGGCATCGTCAGGTCGACCGCTCGACGCTGCGTTGCTGACGAAGTTGCGCGAGCACGTGCCGGCTATCGAAATTCGCCGCTGAAGAAGAGGGGCGCGCTACCATAACGCAATCGCGACGACTCGCGATCCGAGGCCCAATGCCCGCTGACGACAAGAATGTGCTCGGTGGCACGCTCGCTCCGTGCTCGACCTCCCCGCGCACCGGCTTCTACCGTGATGGCTGCTGCAACACGGGGCCCGAGGATGTCGGGCTGCACGTGGTGTGCGCGCAGGTGACCGCGGACTTCCTCGCCTTCGCCCGCAAGCAAGGCAACGATCTCGTCACCCCGTGCGCCGGAGTTCGGCTTTCCCGGTCTCGTTCCCGGGGATCGCTGGTGCGTATGCGCCGCCACCTGGCGTCAGGCGTTCGAGGCGGGTGTCGCGCCACCGGTGGTCCTGGCGGCGACCCACGAGGAGACGCTCGCCGTGATTCCGCTCGATGCACTGAAGCAGCACGCGCTCGACGTGCACTGACCTGATCGATGCGGGCTCTGCGTTTCGACCAATACGGTCCGCCCGACGTTCTCCATGTCGCGGAGATTGACGAGCCATCGCCGCGTGCAGGCGAACTTAAAGTGCGGGTCCATGCGGCGAGTCTCAATCCGCTCGATTGGAAGAACCGCGCCGGCCACATGCGCTGGACACCGATATTTCGAGGGCCGCCGCGCGGGATCGGATGCGACTTCGCGGGTGTGATCACCGGGGTCGGCGGCGGCGCGACCTCGCATTACGTCGGCGAGCGGGTGTTCGGCGCCTTGCTCCCCTTCGGACGTGACGGCTCGCTGGCCGAATACCTTGTCGCCGGGGTCGAACGGCTCGCGACCATGCCGCAGGGCGTGAGCTTCGCAGAGGCCGCGGCGCTGCCGATCGCGGGTGGGACGGCGCTGCAGGCGCTCGCGGACGACGCTCGGCTTGCGGCCGGCCAACGGGTCCTCGTTACCGGTGCGGCGGGAGGCGTAGGGCACTTCGCCGTGCAGGTCGCGAAGCACCTCGGCGCCTACGTCGTCGGTGTCTGCAGCGCCGCCAACGTCGATTTCGTGCGCGGACTCGGGGCGGACGAGGTGCTCGACTACGCGCGCGAGGATTTCACGCAACGCGCCGACCGCTTCGACGTCGTGTTCGACGCCGCCTGTGCGTCGTCGTTCGATGCTGCGCAGTTCCGTACTCACGGACAAGGGCTGTTATCTCAACACGGGCGGCAACGCGATGGCACTGACACGCACGGTCGTGAGCGCGGTCCTTGCGCGTCTGAGCACTCGCCAGCGCGCGATCCCGGTCGTGCTGCGGAGCGGGGCCGCTCGCTGGGAGCGGCTGGCCGCGCTCGCGCAGGAGGGTGCGGTGCACGCGCACATCGAGCGCACGATCGCGCTCGAGGACGTCGCGGACGCGCAGCGCGCGATGGAAACCGGCCACGGCCGCGGCAAGATCGTCGTGCGCCTCGCGTAGCCGGCGTCAGCGTCGCGTCACGGTGGCGGTCAGGGTGGCGACGAGTAGCGCCGCCGTGCCGTTGTGGAGCACGGTGAACGGCAACGAGGGCAGCGCGAGAATCGCCGCGACACCCAGCAGCGGAGTCCCGACCGCGAACGCAGCGAGCAGACGCGCGGTGCGCCGGTCGGCCCGGCGCAGGGCGTGCGCGACGATCAGCGTTACGAGCGCCACGAGAACGCCGAGCACGCGGTGCGCCATGTAGACACCTGCGGCGTCCGCGGGCGGCACGACACGTCCGGCGACGATCGACAGGGGTCGAAACGGGTCGAACGCTGCCGTCGCCGACCACCTGGTCGACGGGAAGCCCGGGACACTTTCCCAGCGTGGGGCACGCGGTCAGCGCGTACTGTGCGCCGATCATGGTGCCGAGGCCCGCCTGCGCGAAGGCGAGCACGAGCGCGGCCAGCGCGATCCAGCGCAGTGGCACGCCTGTTGCGATGATGGCGGAAGGTCGTTGCGATGCGCCATTGGACCTCGATGTCGGTCCAGGCGACTCACCGTTGCGTGCGACCGAACCGGTTGCCCTATCGCCACACGCGGCCACGTACGTCGCGGCACACAGGGCCAGCATCAGGTAGCCGCCGAGGAGGTTGCCCAGCGTGACGGCCGGGACCCTCGCGCCCGGCGTCACGATGCCGAGGACGGCGAGTGCGGCGGCGATCGCCAGTGCCGCGATGGCAAAGAGCCCCTCGCGTTTCCAGGCAGGTTTCTGCGTCCACGCGACGAGCAACATTCCGATGAAGAGTGCGAGAACGCCGGTCGCCGCAAGCCGATGCGCGATCCGCGCAAGGCGCACGCCGATCGAGGGTGCCATGTCCGCACCCCATGCTTCGATCGTTCCGTAACACGCGGGCCAATCGTCGCAGACCAATCCCGCCTGCGTGTGCCGCATGAACGCGCTGGCAACGATGACGACGAAGGTCAGCGCTGCGGCCGCGAGCGCCAGGCGCCTGACGAGCACGCGCAGGCGCGCCGTGGCATCCGAATCGGCAACGCTCATCGCGGATCGGTCAGGCGACACTCGGCGCGGCGGACGCGTTGGGACGCCGCACGATGGCGATGACCACCACCGCCACGAACAGCATGCCGCCGACGATCGCGATCAAGCCGCCCAATCCCATCAGGCCCATCCCGGCAACCTGCTCCAGCCGAGCGCTCCACGACGGCGCCGTCGGCCACCTTGCGCTGCACGCCGTAGCCGCCCGACCACAGGAGACCGACGATGTGCAGCAGTTGGCCGCCACCGTACAGGTATGCCTGCCACGTCGCGAGCCGTGGCGCCGGCGCGGCGAAGCCCAATCGCGGAAGCAGCCAGTAGGCGATCCCCATCATCGCGATCGTCACACCGACGATCGAGCCGTGATAGTGCGCGGGGATCTTCACGTTGCTGCCCTGGATCGCGAAACCGATCAGGCCACCGACACCGAACAGCACGATCGACGTGACGAGCGCCGCGAACAACGGCCGCTCGCCCGAGGCGAGGGCACCGTGGCGCGCGCTGCGGCGAGACAAGGCCCAGATGACCGCGGCGGCCACGGGCGCGATCGCAAGGCTTCCGCCGAAGCGCATCAGCCAGGTCTGCAACCGGTGGTGCTCGACCGTCGTGACGTCGTAGGCAAGGAAGATGGGAGGCGTCGCGAACACGGCAGCAAGCCCGATGCCGAACAGCAAGGCCGCAACGCGCGGCGAAAGCGGCACGCGCGCACCGATCGTATCCGCGAGCAGCAGCCAGGCGACGAGGAGCAACAGCGTCCATGTGAACTGCAGCACATGGCCGCCGCTCCAGAACAGGAGCTCGTAGTACCCCTTGGCATCGAGCGTCGCGGGAACGGTCGCGAGCGACCAGCCGAACGCGAGCAAAGCGACGGCCGTCGCAACGATCGCTCCGTTGAGGCCGAAGCGCAAAGCGCCGGCGCCGTCGAGCCGCATGCCCACCAGCGGCGACGCGAAGAGCCCCCGCGCCACCAGGAGCGCGACCCCCGTACCGAACAGGACGAGCCCCGTGAGGAACGTGCGTCCCTCGATCACCGGAATATAGTTCGCCATGATTGGCGTTCCGCCCACGAACGGTGCGCCGGCGATGATCGCCGTACCGAGCGTCGCGCAAACGAGGGCCGTCCACCCGAGCGGCAGCATCCGTGGCGTGCTGTTGAGACTCCACAAGGCACCGGCGAAGGCGAGAAACCAGACCAGCACCGACAGGTCGACGTGTGCGACCAGCGCCGCGTGAAAGAAATCGGCGACCGGGAACAGGCTTGCGAGCCCGGGTGTACGCGAGAGCACGAGCAGCACGGCGAGAACGCCCGATGCGGCGAGCGCCGCGACGCCCAGCGCGAACCAGCCGAGCGCAAGGCGGGCGCGCGCGTCCCGCGGCAGGGCGAGCGTGTAGCGTCCGAACGCGAGGTCTACGTCGAGGCGCGCAGTTTGGGGCGCGTGCGACGCGGTGCGCGGGACGGCGGCTTGCGCGAAGGGGGACGGCTCGGGGCTTGCCATCGGGCGCTTATGTTACCCCGACCGGCCTGACGTTGCGGGTCGCGGCCGGTCGGCCCTTCCTTTCTCGCCTGACGATGTGAACGACATCGTCGCCGCCTGCGCCAAAACGAAAAAGCCCGCGCGAGGCGGGCTCTTTCGGTTCTGCGACGAGACCTAGTTCACGGTGCTCGCGGCGAGCTTCTGCTCAGGCGGCTTGGCCTTCACCTTGTCCGGCGGATTCTTCGCGTTGGGCACAACCGCCTTCGGGACCGCGGCTGCCGGCGCCTTGGTCGCCGCCAGAACCGGAGCCGGTTCGGACCCCAGCTGCGCGGGTGATTTCAACGACGCCTGGGAGTCGTTGACATATTCACAAGCCGCACCAATCGCCGGAGCAAGACCGAACACGGCCAGCGCAGCCGATATCAACACACGCTTCATGGAAACCTCCTCGTGGACCGGACCGGCCCTGCAATCTGCTCCAATCGAGAACGGTTGTCAATACCGTGGTTGCCGCCCGTGGCCGCGCCGAGCCTAATCGGCATGCGCCGGGTCGCGCCGGGCCTCGGATCGCTTGGGTGGCGGGGCGAACACCGTCTGATGCGCTCCGGCTGCGGTCGCGAGCGCGGCGCGGAATGTTTGGAGCGCACTGTGCAGCGCCTTCCGATCGTTGCATCCTGCCCACACGATACGCACTCGATCGCGCGGAACCGCAGCGCGCAGATGTGGCTCGCGCAACGCACCGAGCCGTTCCTCGGTCCAGCGGTTGCCTAGCCGGTACATGCAATCGCCTTCGCGGCAACCCGTCACGAGCACGCCGTCGGCGCCGGCGCGCAGCGCGTACTCGATGAAGGAGGGCGGCAACTGCGCGGCACAGATGAGCGAGACGGTCGTCGTATGCTCGTCGGCGATGGACGTGAGCTCGGCCCCTCCATGCTCGGGCCCGCAGCCGAACGCGACGATCCGTGGAATCGCCTGGCCGCGTGCGGTCGCGAAATCGCGTTGCGTCCCTTCGTCGGGGGGCACGATTCCTGACGCCGCGTGCAAACGCTGTGGCGCCAGCCTTGTCAATGCCGCCTCGAGCTCCGCGCGGAATGCATGGATCGGGGCCTGCGGCATGTCGATGCCCGTCACCAGTTCCGCGACCGAGCGGAACGGCGTCGACGATGGGCACGCCCCGGCGCAGATCCCGCAGCCCGCGCACAAGTCCGGGTCGACCACGGATTGGCGTGGAAGGTTGCGTCCGTCGGTGCGTGGCTGCATCGTCACCGCGGCATAGGGGCAGTCGGCGAAGCAGCGGGCGCAGCCGTTGCAGTTCGCCAGATTCACGACAGCCGCAATGGGTCGCGGCGCACGCGCGGCACGCGACACCCACGGGAACAGGGCGAGAAGGATGGTGAAGCCGCCGACGGCCAGCCACAGCGCGAGCGGCGAGGTCGCGTCGGCGAAGGCGTGAACACCGAGGTAGAACCAATCGAGCGCGAGCGTTCCCGGCGCGGCCGCAAGTTCCGCGGGCGCGTCACTCGCGACTGGTGCGACCACCGCCAGGAGCATCAGCGCCGTAAGCGTGCTCCAGGCAATTGCGTGGGGCGGTGTGGTCTCGGGCCGCGCCAGGCGCTGCAGATGCACCCACATCACGGCGAGCAGTGCGAGCGGAATGCCGATGTGCAGGAAGATGAGGAGCGAGAAAAATCGATCGTTGACCGCGGTTTCCGCGATGAAATTGCGGATCAGCGCGCCGTCGAACACCGGCAGCACGTCGAGCCACTCGGTCGTCGCGACCAGGCTGTATTGAGCGATCCGATCCCAGACCAGCCAGAACCCGCCGATCCCCGACGCGTAGACCAGCCACAGCGCGAACACGCCAGTGAGCCAGGAGAAGCGGCGAAAGTGCGCGTAACGGCCATGGATCCATTCGCGCGCGAGATGCAGAAGCACCACGAGAACGAACGCATCGGATGCGTAGCGATGCAAGCTCCGCGCGAGCGAGCCAAATGGAAACGCGTTCGACGACAGCCGCTCGACCGACGCGTAGGCGCCTTCGACCTCCGTGTCGAACCCGATGTAGACGTAGATGCCGGAGACCGCGACGATCCAGAACAGGAAGTACGCGAGGCCGCCCAGGTGCCGCCATGGGTTGCCCACCTGGCCGAAGGCGCGGTCGAACGCGCCCTCGATCGTGTCGAGAAGTGCCCGCAGCGCGCGGCGAAGCGGTCCGGCGGGCGCGATTTCGGCGCCGCTCACCCGCGGAACACCCAGCCGCCTTCCCTGGCATCGAAATCGATGACCAGGACGCGCCCCGGCCTTAAGTCGACGGTGCGGTCCTTGGCGTAACCAAAGCCGCCCTCCGCCGTGTCCTTCAATCTTGCGACGAAGGCGTGCTGTCCCGCCGGGACCGCCACCCTGCGGTAGACCGTCGACGCGCCGTCGCGCGAAAGACCCGTCGGGGGGGCGACCATGGCAAACAGCGGCTTGCCGTCCATGGTGATGTCGACCTCGATGTTCGCGCGTTCACGCGGACACACCGTCGCCGCGCGCATGTTCGGCGCGAGTTTCGCGAGCTCCTCGGCGCTGCGCTCGCGGCACGCCTCCTTGCGCTGGCCCGCATGCTGGAACGAAAGCTTGACCAGGGCCTGGTCCGCGGGAAGGTGGACGTACGGGGGCGAAGTGGCGAAGTAGCCGACCACGGCGATGAACGCCAGGTAGCAGAGGGCTTGCAACGGGTAGTTCCACCACTTGTGGACGAAGTGGGAGCTCATGGTCGTCTCGTCATCTCATGCGCCCCCCAGCTTCACCATGTCGGCGCTGTCGATCTCGCGCGCGAGGTGCGGCGTGAGCTTGAACGCGTCGGAGAAGCAATCGTCCTGCGAAAGGCCGTGCGTCCTGAACGCGGGGTGCGCTGCCTCGACCATCTTTGCGGATCCGCAGGCGTAGATCTGGTGGCCCGACAGATCCGGGAAGTCGGCGAGGATGGCCTCGTGCACAAGGCCCGTCCGCCCGGTCCAATTGTCTTCGGGCTTTGGCTCGGAGAGTACCGGCACGAACGTGAAGGTCGGGTGCTCGCGCGCCCATTGCGCGGGGAGTTCGGGCAGGTACAGATCGCGCAGCGTGCGCACACCCCAGTACAGGAAGATCCGCCGCTTCATCCCGATATGGAACGCGTGCTCGACCATGCTCTTGACCGGCGCGAAGCCGGTCGCACCGGCGACGAAGATGATCGGCTTCTCGGAGTCCTCGCGCAGGAAGAACGATCCCAGCGGACCTTCGAAGCGCACCGTGTCGCCGACCTTCATCTCGGTGAACACGTGGGTCGTGAACTTGCCGCCGGAGATCAGGCGGATCTGCAGCTCGATCTCGTCGTTCAAGTGCGGCGCGGTCGCGAACGAGAAACTGCGCTTCTCGTTCGTGTTCTGGGTGCCTGGCACGAAGACGTTGATGTACTGTCCCGCGTAAAAGCGTATCGGGTCGCCGGCGACTTTGAGCTTCACGATCATCACGTCCTCGCTCGCCTTGCGCATTGCCGTGACCTTCGCCGTGAATTCGCGCGCGTGGATGCCGCCGGGCAATTCCCTCGGCACGTATTCGAGCTCGACGTCGGACCGCGGGTACGCACTGCACGCGAGCACCATCCCGGCTGCGAGCTCGGCCGCCGCCAACGCCGATTCCTGATGGGGACCCTGCTCGACCGGGCCGTAGAGCACCTTGCACTTGCAGTGCCCGCAGCCCCCGTTGCGGCATTCGTACGGGAAGCGGATCCCCTCGCGCAGCGCGGCCTCGAGAATCGATTCGCCGGGCCGCGCGGGAATGATCCGGTTGTCGGGACGCACCATCAGGTGGTAGTCCTCCTTCGGCAATCGTTTCGGCGGCAGCCACGGCAACAGGATCAGCAGCAGCGTGAGGATCCCGACCACCCCCCACGCCGCACCCGGCGACCAGGCGTAGATCAGCGGGTACACCGGCAGATAGAACCAGTCGAACGGAATCGTGGTCGGCGCGGCCGCGAGGTCCGCGGGCGGGCCGGAAAGCGCGGGCCGGACGAGCGACAGCACGAGGAGCGAGAGTGTCAGGCCGATCCAGATCGGCCGCGGCGGTTGGGTCTTCGCCCCGGGCACGCGCTGCGTGTGCACCCACAGGAGTCCCAGCACGCCGAGCGGCAACCCGATGTGCAGGAACGACAACAGCGAGAACAGCCGGTCGTTGACCGCGTCCGGGGTGATGAAGTTGCGGACCAGCGCGCCCTTGAAGATCGGCAGCCAATCGAGCCACTCCGCGGTGCCGACCGTCACGAACTGCGCCGTCGCGTCCCACGGCAGCATGTAGCCGTTGATCCCCGAGATGTAGACCAGCCACAGCAGGATCACGCCCGAAACCCAGGAGAACCAGCGAAAGCTCCGGTACTGGTCGAACGTGAAATGGCGGACGAGGTGCAGGATCATCGCGAGCACCATCGCGTCGGACGCGTAGCGGTGAAAACTGCGCATGATGCCGCCGAACCACCACTGATCGTGCGTGAGCCGCTCGACCGACTCGTAGGCCTCGTGCACGCCGGTCGCGAAGAAGATGTACAGATAGAGTCCGCTCGCGACGACGATCCAGAGCAGGTAGTACGCGATCGCGCCCAGGTAATAGAATGGGTTGAGCGCGTCGCCGAAGACCTTGTTGAACAGGCCCTCCGCCCTTTGAAAGGCTGCCTGGCCCGCGCGCTGGACGTGCCTCAGCATCGCTGGCTCGCGGGGCGGGTGGAACGGGGAACGCTGCGGCGGACGGGCTTCATCGGTGCCATCGTCCACCACCCGCCGCACTCCGCGCAAGGGGCGGATTAGCGGCGGGCCGAAAGAAAAGACCCGGCAGCGGACGGAGGCAAGGCGCCGAAGCCGGGGGTAGAAAACGGACGATCGAGTAACCTTAGCGGCGGCGCAGTTCGTTCGATATGATGTGCATCAAGCCGATGCGCCGCCCGCGCACGCCCCATTGCCAAGCGCGCGGGCGACCGTTCAGGAGGGCCGCATCCGCCGTTGGCGGCGCCATTCGCTGCCGAGGTAGTAGAGGGTCGCGCCGAGGACGGCCAGCCCCACGAGAATCTCGATGAAGAGCCCGTAGTTCAGCCGATACTTGCCGGCGCGCGGGTCGTAGACGGTGCACAGGATTCGCACGCGCTCGACGATTTCGGCGAGATTCTGGATCGGCGCCGGCGCTCCCTCCGTCAGGGCCTGCAACGGCCGCACCAACATCGGCAGCTCGAAGGATTCACCGTAGACCTGCTGGAACACGCGGCCTTGCGCATCGACGATCGTCGCCTGCGTCAGGTGATCGAACCCCGACGCCGAAGGAATCCATACGAAACCGGTATCGCGGGCGAGGGCTTCGATCGTCGCAGAGTCGGCCGCGACGAACGCCCAGTTCGCCAGATCGATCCCCTGTTTGCGCTGGAACTCGCGCATCGCGGCCGGCGTGTCGAAGGGCAGGTTGAACCCGACGGTGACGACGCGAAACCTGTCCGCCCCCAGCGTGCGCTGCGCTTCCCCGACCGCGCTGCCGAGGAACTTCGTGGTCGTGGGGCAGACCTGTGTGCATCCCGTATAGATGAACGACACGATGTAGGGCTTGCCGCGGTACTCGGCCAGCCGTACGAGCTTGCCGTCGCGGTCGATCAACGTGTAGTCGCCGACGGACGTGCCCACGGCCGCCTGCGAGATCGCGAGCACGTCACGCGGCTCGAATTTCGTCCCCGCCGGCAGCGCTTGGCCGAACAGCAGGCCCGCGACGAAAAAGAGCGCGAGCCCGACGGCCGCGGCGATCAGCAGCTTGGTCGGATCGATGCCGGGTCGCCGCGGGTCATGCATTGAGCGCGGCGTCCGCAATCGCGGCGACGAGCAGCAGCGTCAGCTGGATCAGCGACGCGTGGAAGTTGACCATCGCCGCGCGCCGGTTCGGCGCGAGTGCCAACCGGGCGCTCGTCAACAACAGGTACCCACCGCCGCCGAGCGCGGCGACGAGGTACAGCCAGCCCATCCCGAACCCCATCGGAACGAGCGACGCCGCGACGAGGAGGAGGGCGCCCGCAAACACGGCTCGCGCGGCACGCTCGTCGCCGACGACCACCGGCAGCATCGGCACTTTCGCAGCCACGTAATCCTCGCGAAATGCGATCGCGAGGCTCCAGAAATGCGGTGGCGTCCAGAGGAACAACACGACCGCGAAGGCCAGCGGCAACGGTCCGAGCGCATCGGGCGCCACCGCCGCGGCGCCCGCGAGCACCGCGAAGCTGCCTGCAAGCCCGCCGATCACGATGTTCCACCACGTGCGGCGCTTCAGCCACACGGTGTATACGACGCCGTAGGTGAACGCGCCGAGGAACGTGTAGACGGCCGCGGGTACGTTGACCGCGACCGCCGCCAGCACGACACCTGCGGCGCCGATCCCCACGATCGCGGCGAGCCAGCCGGGACCCGCGGTGAGCCTTCCGGTGACGAAGGCGCGGCGGCGCGTGCGCCCCATGCGCGCGTCGAGGTCGCGCTCGACGTACTGGTTGAACGCCCCGGCGGCGGCCGAAGCGAGCGTCACCGCCAGCGCGAGCGCCAGAATCTGCCAGCCGGGCAACGCAGGCCCTGGCGTGATCGCGAGCCCGGTGACGGCGGTGAAGCCGATCACGAGCCCGATCCGCAGCTTGAAGAGATCGAAGACGAGCCGCACGGCCGAAGCCGGGGAATCCGCGCGCGTCATGGTTGCCTCGGTGCTGTTTGCCATGTGTCTCTCCGGTGCGGTTCTTGGCGACCGTTCCGTTTCCTGCGCGAGCGGCATGCGAATCCGCCTGGCGCGCCCCCGCCCGTTCACGCGGGCAGGAGCGCCCTCTTTCTGAAACTTGTCACCTGTTCCCTGACTACGACAACGGCCACACGGTCGACAGGTATTTCCAGTTCACGAAGTAGTAGAGCACGAACGCGGTCAGGAACACGAGCGCGAGCACGAACGTTCCCGGCGCGACGAACCCGGCGGTGCCGATGGCGCCGCCGTGTCCCGTGATTGCCGCCGCAACGGGCTGCGGCGACGGCGCGACGCCGTCCCTGGCCTTTACGTTCGCAAATCCCGGCGTCTGGATCTTCTTGCCGATGAATACGCTGCACACCGTGATCAGCAGGTACATCACGCCGCCCACCACCGCGGTCAGGCCGCAGACCGCCATCAGCGCCATCATCAGCCACGCGGTGCCCGGAAACTCGTAACCGAGCGGATTGCCCGCAAAGCTCATGTCCCAGTGCCGGCGCGGCACGCCGAGGGTTCCGGCGCCCATCATGAACAGCGCGAAGCCGGACATCCCGAGGCCGAACAGATACGGTTGCCACTTCGCCATGCCGGGGAACATCAGCTCGCGCCGAAAGAGCGTCGGGATCAGGAAATAGGTGAGCCCCATGAACGCCAGCGTGGTGCCGACCACCACCGTCGCGTGGAAGTGGCCCGGCACGTAGATCGTGTTGTGGATGATGAGGTTGAGCTGCTCGGTACCCATCATCACGCCGGAGATCCCGCCGAGGAAGCCGAAGCCGATCAGCGAAATGAACATCGCCGAGAACGACGGGTTGCTCCAGGGCGCCTTGCGCAGCCACTCGAACAGGCCCTTGTTGAAGCCCTTCTCACGTTGCGCGACCTCGATCGCCCCCGGCACCGTCAACCCGTGGACCATCGACGCCAGCACGGCGAGATACATCGCGTAGCTGGTGTTGAAGATCTTCCAGTTGGACGTCAGCCCCGGGTCGGCGAGCAGGTGGTGCGCGGAGGCGAGCTGCAGGAAGCAGATATAGAGCAGGAACGCGCCGCGCGAGACCTTTTCCGACATCGGCTTCGCGCCGAAAACGATCGCGGCGACCGCGTACCACACCGAAACGTGCGCGGCGACGTTGATCTGCTGCGAGCTGTGGCCGAAGGCCCACCACACGGTGCGGTACATCAGCGAGTCGATGTGGTTGATCAGCCCGAGCGACCAGAGGAAGGTCGGAATAAGGATGATCGCGCCGGACGCGATCGTGAAGATCGCGATGATGCAGGCGGTGACCGCGCCGAAGGTGACCAGCGGGACCGAGCCGTGGTAGGTCTTCTCGCTCTTCGCGACGACCAGCGTGCCGAGGAAGACGAAGCACCCGATCAGCGCGCCCACCGCGAACAGGATGAGCCCGAGATAGAACGTCGGGTGCGCACCCATCGGTGCGTACGACGTGAACATCACCGACGAGTCGCCGCGGGTGACCGCATAGTTGTTGACGATCGCGCCGACGATCATCAGCCAGAAGCCCGCCCACGCCATTCCCGGCGCCGCCAGCCGACAGCGGAGCAGCGTCGAGGCGCAGAAGTACAGGACGGCGATCTCGAAGAAGATGATCCAGAACACGAGCATGTTGAGCCCATGCGCGGTCAGTACGAGGTAGAACCAATCGGGCGACAGCAGGTGCACGGCCTGCCACCGGGTCAGCGTGACGAGCAGCGCGAGGATGCCGCCGACGAGCAGCGACACCACGCCGGCGACAGCGTTCCAGCGGATCAGTTTCTCGGCCGGCTCGTGGTAGGTGAGGCCCGTGGACGGGCAGGTGCGGAACATCCGGTTGACAGCCATCGTCGCCCCCTTATTTCGACTTCACGACGTACAGCCGGCTGGCCATCGTGTGATGGTTGATGCCGCAGTACTCGTTGCAGATGATCGAATACGTCCCCGCCTTGGTCGGCGTCAGCGTGATGACGTGCTCGTAGTTCGGATGCACCTCGATGTTGATGTTCTCCGGCTGCAGCGAGAAGCCGTGCAGCCAATCCATCGACGCGAGATGCAGCCGGTAGGTCTTCCCTTCCTCGAGCTCGAGCATCGGGTACCACTGCCACAGCCGCGCGATGAGGTAGACGTCGCTGCCCGCGGGCGGATGCACGACCGGGATCTTCTGGTCGGTCTCCTCGCGCACCTTGTACTTGTCGACCATCGCCGTGGTCTTGGCGGTGAACATCTCCGGCGTCGTGCGATACGCCTCGTTGGCGAGGTTCTGCTTACCGTAGACGTGCCAATACGGCATCATGAAGAACATGATCAGGCACCAGACGAAGGCGATGGCGATCCAGGTGCCTTCGACGCGGTCCAGCGGCTGTTTCCACCAGACCCGACTGGGCGGGGGGGCAATGGCGCTCATTGGATTTTCGCTCCCTTGCGAGTGAACCGGCCTACTTGGCGACCGGGATGCCGACGATTTCCATCACGCCCCAGACGATGTAGAGCACCGTGGGCAGGGCGATCCCGAGGAAGAGCAGCAGGAACGGGTTGTCCAGCAATTGCTGCATTACGGGAACGGGTTCTTCCTGGACGTCGTCGGTGGGAAGGTCGTTGCTGGGGTTCGCGGTGGCCATGGCGCTCGCTCCTTGTGGTGACCCGGATCGGGCCTCGTTCGAACGGTTCGGCACGATCCGGAGGCGCGCACAAGCAAGGCCCCGTTGCCGATCCGGCGGACTCTAAGGGGCCGGGTTCTCCGGTGAATTGATGTGCGTCAAGATTTCCCGGCCGCCGCGGAACTCATTCGCGTTCCCTTGACATTCCTCTTGCGGCGGCGACCGGGCGCGCATTTCGCTATGGCAAAATGCGCGCCATGCCAATACCCGTTTCATCGCCGTCGATGACGGTCTCCGGAATCCGCGGCGAGCCGCAGTCCCGCGGCCGCAACAAATCGATCGGTCGCGGCGTGGCTTTTTCTGTGCTGCGCGCTGGTCTTCGCGATGGTCGTCGTGGGCGGCGTCACGCGGCTCACGCACTCGGGATTGTCGATCGTCGAATGGCAGCCGATCGTCGGCACGTTGCCGCCGCTGTCCGACGCGGCATGGCAGGAAACCTTCGCCAAGTACCAACTCACGCCCGAATACCAACAGGTCAACAAGGGCATGAGCCTCGCCGAGTTCAAGGGCATCTTCTGGTGGGAGTATTTCCATCGTCTGCTCGGGCGCCTGATCGGCGTCGTCTTCCTCGTCCCGTTGCTCTGGTTCGTGCTGCGCCGCAGCGTCCCGCCGGGTTATGCGTGGAAGCTCTTTGGCATCTTCGTGCTCGGGGGCTTGCAGGGCGCGATGGGCTGGTACATGGTGCAAAGCGGATTGGTCGACGACCCTCGGGTCTCGCAATTCCGGCTCACGGCGCACCTGGGCCTGGCGCTTGCGATCTTCGCCGCGATGTTCTGGGTGGCGCTCACGCTCGTGGATCCGCAACGCGTGCCGCTCGCGTCGCGTGCAGTGCGCTCGGTGCGCGCGCTGGCGTTCGGGCTCGCCGCGCTCGTGTTCGTGATGGTGCTGTCGGGCGGCTTCGTCGCCGGCATCCGCGCCGGCTTCGCCTACAACACGTTCCCGCTGATGAACGGTGCGCTCGTGCCGCCCGAGATCTTCATGATCGAGCCCTGGTGGCGCAATTTCTTCTGGAACATGGCGACGGTGCAGTTCGATCACCGGCTGCTCGCGTGGCTGCTCGCGTTCCTCGTTCCGCTGCTGTGGTGGAAGCTCACGAGCACCGACGGCGTGCCGGCACGCGCGCGCTGGGGCGGGCACCTGCTGCTCGTGCTCCTCGCCGTGCAGATCGCGCTGGGAATCGCGACGCTGCTACTCGTCGTTCCGATTCCGCTGGCGGCCGCGCACCAGGCCGGCGCGGTGCTTGGTCTTTGCCGCGGCGCTCAACGTCGCGCATGCGCTGCGTTAGGCGGACAGGCGCGGACCTCGTCTCGCCGAAATCGGGTTCGCTCTCTGCTTTGGCTTGATGCGTGTCAAGGAGCGGGGTGCCGCCGCGCTCTCACAATGGCCCGATGAATACCGAAGCGCAACGCCGGTCGGTGCGAGGGGCGGGCTGATGGCCCGCGAACTCACGCTCGACGTGCGCGGGATGGAGCCGCCGCAACCGCTCGAGCTCGTGCTGGAGGCGATCGGCGACTTCCAGGCCGGCGACCGCCTCAAGCTCGTCATCGACTGCCACCCGACGCCGCTGTTCAGGATCCTCGACCGCAACGGGTACGGCTATCGCACCGAGGCGGGCAAAGAATCGGTCCACGAAATCACGATCTGGCTCAAGGATTGATTGGCGCACGGGCGCGATGTGGCTCGCGCAACACGGCGACGAGGACGCGCGGACCGATGCCACCGGACAATGCATCGTTGATCAGGACCGCTGCGCAGCAAGGCGGTGAGTTCGGCGTCGAGGACGCGCGCGTGCTGTTCGCCGCGATTCTTGCCGGCGAGGTCGCGCCGCACGAGCTTTCGCCGATCCTTGCCGCGTGGCGGCGTCGGCGCGCCTCGCTTGCCGAGATGACGGGATTCATGCGCGCGCTGGACGCGCACGCGGCCCGGCTGGAGAATCCACTCGAGGGGCCGCGGCCGGTCTTGCTGCCGGCCTACCACGGGACGTGGCGACACGCCAATCTGACGGCCCTGGTCGCCCTGTTGCTGCAACGCTACGAAATCCCTGTGCTCGTGCACGGACTCGGGAACGCGGATTCGGCAGCGGCGGGCGCCGATCGCAGTACCGGTGCGGCGCCGGACGGGTCGGGCGAGCGCCCCGTCATGACGGCGGACGTCCTCTGGGAACTCGGTATCGAGCCCGCGGCGAGTCTCGCCGACGCGCAGGCGCGGCTCAGGCACGACAACATCGCCTATGTCCCGTCCGCGTTGCTCGCGCCGGGCCTCGCGCGGCTTCTCACGCCATCGACGCGGGACTCGCTGCCGACAATCGCGCATTCGGTCGCGCTGCTGATCGACCCGTTCGGCGGCGACGGCTATCGCGTGATCGGTGCGGTGTCCACCGACGATCTGGTAGCGATGCGCGCGTTCCTGCTGGCAACCCGGACCGATGCGCTGCTCTTCCCGGGTACCGAGGGTGAACCATTTGCCGATCCCCGCCGTCATGCGCGCCTCGAGCACGTGGCCGCAGGTGCCGTGACGCTATGCGCGGATGCCGATGGCGAACTGATCAGCCGGGAACCCTCGCTGCCGGCAGCCTCCGATGCGGCCACCACCGCGGCATGGATCGCGAACGTGCTCGCGGGGACCGAGCCCGTCCCGCCACCGATCATCATGCAGCTCGGTTGCTGCCTTGCCGGTGCGCGCCGGCAAGGCGCGGCAGCCTGAGCGATCAGGCTGCCGCGCGCCTTCGCTTGACGAGGGACGCCCGAACGTCACCGTTCGGACGATTCGCGCGGGCGTCGAACGCGCATCCTGGCAGATCGGCGAGCGTGGGCTCGTCAGCACGCCACCTCGGCGTCCCGGCGGGCATACCAGCGCCAGGTCCCCAGCACGCAGGAGAGGTAGAACACGCTGAAGAAGAAGAGCGCCCCCTGCGGGCTGCCCGTCAGCTTGATCGAGGTGCCGTAGGCGATCGGGATGAAGAAGCCGCCGAGCGCCGCCACCGCCGAGCTGAAGCCCAGCGTCGCCGCGCCTTCGGTGCTGCCCACGCGCCGCGCCTGCTCCAGCGCCGCCTGATCGTTCTGGTCGCGCACCTCCCGTTCGCGCAGCGTGCGGAAGATGATCGGGATCATGCGGAAGGTGGAGCCGTTGCCGATGCCGGCCGCGATGAACAGCGCGATGAACGCCAGCACGAAGCCGAGCAGGCTGCCGCCGCTGCCCGCCGTCGGCAGGAAGAACACGGCGATCAGCGGCGCGACCGCCATCACCACGAAGATCCAGACAGTGATCATCGCCCCGCCCAGGTGGTCGGCGAGCCAGCCGCCGAGGGGACGCACCAGTGCCGCCAGGATCGGCCCGATGAACGCGAACTTGAACGCGTCCACCATCGGGAACTCGGTGTTGACCAGCATCGGGAAGCCGGCCGCGAGGCCGATGAACGAGCCGAAGGTGCCCGTGTACAGCCAGCTCATCCGCCACTGCTGCTTGTGCCGGAGGATCGCCACCTGCTCGGCGAAGCCGGCGCGCACCGTGGCGATGTTGTCCATGCCGAACCACGCGGCGATCACGGACATGACGATCAGCGGCACCCAGATGAAGCCGGCGTTCTGCACCCAGATCTGCATCGTCGTGCCCTGGTCCACGCGGGTCTGCGCGCTGCCGCCGAGGATCAGCAGCGCACCGCCGTACATCGCGATCGGGGCGATGAGCTGCGCCAGCCCGACGCCCAGGTTGCCCACGCCGGCGTTAGCGCCCAGCGCCGTTCCCTGCAGCCGCTTCGGATAGAAGAAGCTGATGTTGGCCATCGACGACGAGAAGTTGCCCGCCCCCAGCCCGCAGAGCAGCGCGATCGCCGCGAACACCGCGTAGTTGGTGGTCGGGTCCTGCACCGCGAAGCCGATCCACAGCGTGGGCAGCAGCAGCATCGTCGTGCTCCACACCGTGAAGTTGCGCCCGCCGAAGATCGGCACGACGAACGAATACAGCGCGCGGAAGAGGGCGCCGGAAAGCCCCGGCAACGCCGCCAGCCAGAACAGCTGGTTGGTGCTGAACTTGAACCCGATGTGCGGCAGCTCGACGACGATCACGCTCCACACCACCCAGACCGCGAACGCCAGCAGCAGTGGGGGCATCGACAGCCAGAGGTTGCGGTTGGCGATGCGCCGGCCGGTTGTCGCCCAGAACGTCTTCGTCGTCCGGCCGCCAGTCGACGAGCACGTGGCGGCGTGGGCGACGGGGCTCGATGAGCTCGGCGCCTGCCAGCGCCGCGCGAGCCTCGGCGTGCTGCGCCAGGATCCCTTCGCGCTCGTTGCGCTCCGCGACCCACGTCCAGATCATGGTGACGACGATCACGAGGGTCATCAGCATGAAGCAGCTGCTGCGCACGCCGATCACGTCGGCGGCGATGCCGAACATGATCGGCAGCGTGAACCCGCCCAGGCCGCCGATGACGCCGACGATGCCGCCGACCACGCCCATCTGGGTCGGGTAGTGGTCGGCCAGGCTGCGGTAGACGCTGGCCTTGCCGAAGCCCTGCGCCAGGCCCACGATGAAGATCAGTACCGTGAACAGCGTGACGCCCACTCCGATGTCGACGGCGACGTCGCCCTTGATGGCGTGGACGATCATCGTCGTGGGCGGATAGCTGAGGAGGAACATGCAGCCGAGGCTGACCCACATTACCCACCAGGTGACCGTGTTGCCGCCCCACTTGTCGGACGCCCAGCCGCCCAGCGCACGGATCGCCCCGGACGGCAGGTCGAACAGGATGGTCAGGAACGCGGCGGTGGCGAGCGGCAGTCCGTACTGGCCGACGTAATACTTGGGCAGCCACAGCGCCAGCGCGACGAAGGCGCCGAACACGAAGTAGTACGCCAGCCCGAAGCGCCAGACGCGGACGTCGAGCAGGGGCTTCAGTTGCTCGCCCAACGGTACGCGCTGCCGGACGGTCGCATCCTTCCGGTGCAGCGGGTCCTCGGAAGTCAGGAACCAGAACAGCACCGCCATCACCAGCATGGCGACGGCGTAGACCTGAGGCACCGCCCGCCACGAAGCCGTCGCGGAGGCCGCGATGATCAGCGGAGCGATGAACTTGGTGAGCGAGGAGCCCGCGTTGCCGGCGCCGAAGATGCCCATCGCCGTGCCCTGCCGCTCCTTGCTGAACCAGGCCGACGTGTAGGCGATGCCGACCGCGAACGAGCCGCCGGCCATCCCGATGAACAGTCCCAGCACCAGGTACTGCCAGTACTCGGTCGCGTAGGACAGCACCCAGGTGGGGATCACCACCGTGAGCATCTGCAGGAAGTACACGATCCGCCCGCCGTAGCGGTCGGTCAGGATGCCGAGCGGCAGGCGCACCAGCGAGCCGGTCAGGATGGGGGTCGCCACCAGCAGGCCGAACTCGGTCTCGTTGAGATTGAGCTCCGACTTGATCTTGATCCCGATGACCGAGAACATCACCCAGACGGCGAAGTTCACCGCGAAGGCGAGCGTGCTCATCGACAGCGCGGCGATCTGCTCGCGGCTGAGTCCCGGCTTGCTTGCGGCAGATGTCGTCACGTCGTTTCTCCCCTGATCGCGTCGAGACTGCGCGGACGGGCGGAAGCCATTCGTATGGTCCTCAGCCCCAAGACCGTGGAACACGACCGCGCGGTCCTACTGCACGAGCGGTGTGGCGGCGCCGTCGAGATCGACGCCCTCGATCGCCGCCGCACCGGCGAGCAGCTGCAGATACTGGCGCAATGCCGTGACGAAGCCCTGCTGGCGCAGCGAATTCGCGACGGCGCCCCGAACGGCATCGAACTCGGGCGTCACGCCCGGCTCGCGCGCCTGCACCTCGACCACGTGCAGGCCGAAGCGGCTGTGCACGAGCCGCGGCAGCACGCCGATCTCGGCCTTGCCGAAGATCTCGCGCGCGAACTCCGGCGCGCAGTCGTCCGCGGTCAACACGCCCAGGTCGCCACCTTCCGCCCCGCTGGGGCAGTTGGACAGCGTGCGCGCTGCGTCGGCGAAGCCGTCGCCCGTCTTGCCGTCGTGGCAACGCACGTCGAGCAGCGTTGCCTCGGCGCGCTTGCGCAGCGCGACGACGTCCACGCCGGGTGTCACCGCGAACAGGATGTGGCGAACGCGTGCGCGTTCGCCTGTCGCGAACTTGCCCGTATGCGCCGCGTAGTGCCTGCGGCACGCCTCTGCGGACGGCTCCGGGACGTTGAGCGCGCGCTCGAGCAGCGTATCGATCGCCGCCGTCGCGGCCTCGCTGATCGCGCCGTCGGTTCCCGGCGCGTCGTCGGCGGCAAGCAGGCCCTCGCGCTGCGCCGCCTGTCGCAACAGTTCGGTGCAGGCGCGCTGGCGCAATGCTCCCGGTGCGATGGTCTCGGCAGGCGCGTGCAACGCCACGCCGTTGACGCGGGCGACCGCAACGAGGGTGTCGGCGGATTCGGACATGATCGAGGGCTCCTCAATCGCCGGCGCCGGGCTGCCCCGGCAGGTTGCGGCCGGCGGGAACGTTCAGGCGCCGGCTGCGCACCACCTGATACGGGCGCAGGAGGTAACCGAGCGACGCGAACCCGCTCCACACATGCACGAGGCGGCTGAACGGGAACAGCAGGAAGATCGTCATGCCGAGCAACATGTGCACCTTGAATGGCCAGGCCACCGCCGCCAGCGCGTCGGCGTCGGGGCGCAGCGTGGCGATGCCCTGCAGGTAGCTCGCCAGGATCAGCATCGTGCCGGCGTCCTGGCGATGCTCCCACGACAGCGGCAGCGTGATGAGGCCGAGGGACAGCTGGACCCACAGGATCA
This sequence comes from uncultured beta proteobacterium, assembly GCA_963809965.1. Classification (GTDB taxonomy): domain Bacteria; phylum Pseudomonadota; class Gammaproteobacteria; order Burkholderiales; family Casimicrobiaceae; genus CAIWHR01. The sequence continues at coordinate 93,382 of CAWELU010000053.1, read as the reverse complement.
CGAGGATCGCGAGGTCCGTGCGGTGGCTGGTCAGCCGGATGCGCGGGTCGAAGATGCGCCGGTGCAGGAGCAGCGTCAGGCCGACGAAGCAAATCAGGCCCGCCACGCCACCGGCGACGATCGCCAGCAGCTGCTTCTGCGGAGCGCTGATGAACGGGTCGTACATCCAGTGCGGCGTGAGCTGCCCGAACAGGTGCCCGAAGAACAGGAACAGGATGCCGACGTGGAACAGGTTGCTGCCCCACCGCAGCGTACCGGTGCGCAGCATCTGCGACGAGTCGCTCTTCCACGTGTACTGGTCGCGGTCGAACCGGGCGAGGCTGCCCATCAGGAACACGGCGAGGCACACGTACGGATAGACGACGAAGGCGAGATTGTTGAGATAGGAACTCATGGTTGGACCCTCACGCTTGCGGCTGGCGCCGCGGCGGTGTTCACGGCCGCTGCCGGCTGCGACTTCCTGTGAATCACCTGGATCGGCTGCGGCTGCGCCCGGACGTGCCTGCCCCTTCGACGAGCAGCCGTCGAACACCAACGGCTCGGCCCATGTTTCGTCGAGCGGCTCCTCGACGTCCGGCGCGACCGGCTGCGCCTTCTCGCCCGCGAGCTCCAGCAGCGCGCCCAGCACGCTCGCATACGCGCTCTCGCGCTTCTGGAGGGCGCCGAAGATCGCGTTGAGGATGTGCGCCATTTCGCCGAGGAATGCCTTCGCCTCGCGCGGCGGCTGCGTGGATACGAACTCGAGCACGGCCGGCAGGAAGTCGGGCAATTCTCCCGGCGCCAGCAGCAGGCCCGCCTGCTCGTACGTCTGCGCGAGATCGATCATCGCCGGGCCGCGGTCGCGCGAATCGCCGTGCACGTGCTCGAACAGGTGCAGCGACGTGCCGCGGCCGCGGTCGAACAACTGCACGTACTCGGCCTCGACGTCCAGCGGGTCGTTGCCGCGCAGCTTTGCGATCAACGCGTCGAGCTCGGCGAGCCGGCCGGCCGGCAGCGCGCTCTCGCGACGAAGGATTTCCACGCATCTCGGGCAGATGGCGGCGCACGTCGGCATCGGGGTAGGAGAGCAGGGCGGCCAGCACGCGCAGCGTGCCGGGTGCTGCGACGGGTCGGGACAGTCCGAGCACGTTCATACCTTCGCCTTGATCGGGATCGTGCGTTTCTTCTCGCTGCCGAAGAGGCTCGTCTCGCTGATGCCCTCGGAGCAGCCGTTGCCGAACGAGAAGCCGCAGCCGCCGCGCACGTTGAACGCGTTTTCCGCGTATTCGCGATGCGTGGACGGGATGACGAAGCGGTCCTCGTAGTCGGCGATAGCCATCACCTTGTACATGTCCTCGACTTCGGCCGGCGTAAGGTCGACCTGCTTCAGCGCGGCCAGGTTGGCTTCGCCGTCCACGTGCTTCGCGCGCTGGTACGCGCGCATCGCGAGCATCCGCTCGAGCGCGCGCACGACGGGCACCGTGTCGCCGGCGGTCAGCAGGTTGGCCAGGTACTTGACCGGGATGCGCAGCTGGGTGACGTCCGGAATCTCGCCGTTGGTGCCGACCTGCCCCGCGTTGGCGGCGGCGGTGATCGGCGACAGCGGCGGCACGTACCAGACCATCGGCAGCGTCCGGTACTCCGGATGCAGCGGCAACGCCACCTTCCAGTCCACCGCCATCTTGTAGACGGGGCTCTTGCGCGCCGCCTCGAGCCAGTTGTCGGGAATGCCGTCGGCGCGTGCCTGCTCGATGACCTTGGGATCGTTGGGATCGAGGAAGATCGACAACTGCGCGCCGTACAGGTCGCGGTCCCGCTCCACGCTCGCCGCTTCGGCGATGCGGTCAGCGTCGTACAGCAGCACGCCGAGGTAGCGAATGCGGCCCACGCAGGTCTCCGAGCACACGGTGGGCTGCCCGGCCTCGATGCGCGGATAGCAGAAGATGCACTTCTCGGCCTTCCCGCTCTTCCAGTTGTAGTAGATCTTCTTGTACGGGCAGCCGCTCACGCACATGCGCCAGCCGCGGCACTTGTCCTGGTCGATCAGCACGATGCCGTCTTCCTCGCGCTTGTAGATCGAGCCCGACGGGCAGCTCGCGACGCACGACGGATTGAGGCAGTGCTCGCACAGCCGCGGCAGGTACATCATGAACGTGTTCTCGAACTCCCCGTAGATGTCCTTCTGGATGTCGTCGAAGTTCCGGTCCTTCGACCGCCTGGCGAACTCGCCGCCCAGAATCTCCTCCCAGTTCGGGCCCCAGACGATCTTGTCCATCTGCATGCCGGTGATCAGGCTGCGCGGCCGCGCGGTAGGCGCGGCTTTCATTTCCGGTGCCGACTGCAGGTGGTCGTAGTCGAACGTGAACGGCTCGTAGTAGTCGTCGATCTCCGGCAGATTCGGGTTGGCGAAGATGCGCATCAGCAGCTTCCACTTCGCGCCCTGCCGGGGCTCGATGCTGCCGTCGGCCTTGCGTACCCAGCCGCCGTTCCACTTGTCCTGGTTCTCCCATTCCTTGGGATAGCCGATGCCGGGCTTGGTCTCGACGTTGTTGAACCAGGCGTATTCCATGCCGGGCCGGCTGGTCCAGACGTTCTTGCAGGTGACCGAACAGGTGTGGCAGCCGATGCACTTGTCGAGGTTCAGCACCTTGCCGATCTGCGCGCGAACTTCATGTCGCCTCCCGCCGAGCCGCCTCAAGGGAGGCGTGCGCCCCCTCGGGGGCAGCGAACGAATGTGAGCGTGGGGGTCGTTCATACACTTTCTCCATGCGCCTGCGTGGGACGGATGAGCTCCTGGCCCACCGGGGTGTCCAGCCAGTCGACCTTGGCCATCTTGCGCACGACGACGAACTCGTCGCGGTTGGTGCCGATCGTCCCGTAGTAATTGAAGCCGTAGCTGAACTGCGCGTAGCCGCCGATCATGTGCGTCGGCTTCAGCACGATGCGCGTCACCGAGTTGTGGATGCCGCCGCGCACGCCGGTGATCTCCGACCCCGGGGTGTTCACGATCTTTTCCTGCGCGTGGTACATCATCACCATGCCGGGTCTGACGCGCTGGCTGACGACGGCACGTGCCGCGATCGCGCCGTTGATGTTGAAGAGCTCGACCCAGTCGTTGTCGACGATGCCTGCGCGCTTCGCATCGTCCTCGGAGAGCCAGATGCACGGGCCGCCGCGGCTCAACGTGAGCATGATCAGGTTGTCGGTGTAGGTGGAGTGGATTCCCCACTTCTGGTGCGGCGTGATGAAGTTGAGCAGGATCTCGGGATTGCCGTTGCTCTTCAGGTTGTGGATGCCGGCGGTCGTCTTCAGGTCCACCGGCGGGCGGTAGCTCGAAAAGCCCTCGCCGAAGGCGCGCATCCACGGGTGGTCCATGTAGAACTGCTGGCGTCCGGTGAGCGTGCGCCACGGGATCAGCTCGTGCACGTTGGTGTAGCCGGCGTTGTACGAGACGCTCTCGCTCTCGATGCCGCTCCACGTGGGCGAGCTGATGATCTTGCGCGGCTGCGCCTGAATGTCGCGGAAGCGGATCTTCTCGTCCTCGCGGTACCGCGCGAGGTGCGCGTGCTCGCGTCCCGTCTGCTTGGACAGCGCTTCCCACGCCTTGACCGCGACGTGGCCATTGGTCTCCGGCGCGAGCTGCAGGATCACCTCGCAGGCGTCGATATCGGTCTCGATGCGCGGCATGCCGCGGGTCGCGCCTTCCGCGTTGACGACGCCGTTCAGCTCGCCCAACTGCTTCACTTCGGTCTGCGTGTTCCAGGCGATGCCCTTGCCGGCGTTGCCGACCTTGTTCATCAATGGCCCGAGCGCGGTGAAACGCTTGTGGACATTCGGATAGTCGCGCTCGACCACCGCGATCTGCGGCGCCGTCTTGCCCGGAATGAGGTCGACCTCGCCGCGCTTCCACTCCTTCACGTCCAACGGCTGCGCGAGCTCGGCCGGGCTGTCGTGCATGAGCGGCGTCAGCACGATCTCGCGTTCCACGCCGAGGTGGCCTACGCAGATCTCGCTGAACTTCTTCGCGAAGCCCTTGTAGATGTCCCAGTCGCTGCGCGATTGCCACGCCGGATCGACCGCGGTCGACAGCGGATGGATGAACGGGTGCATGTCGCTGGTGTTGAGATCGTTCTTCTCGTACCAGGTCGCCGTCGGCAGCACGATGTCCGAGTAGAGGCACGTCGTGCTCATCCGGAAGTCCAGCGTCACGAGCAGGTCGAGCTTGCCCTCGGGCGCCTTGTCGTGCCAGACCACCTCCTCCGGCTTCGTTTCCTGCGGTCCGAGGTCCTTGCCTTGCACGCCGTTGCTGGTGCCGAGCAGATGCTTCAGGAAGTACTCGTGACCCTTGCCGCTCGAGCCCAGCAGGTTCGAGCGCCACACGAAGAGGTTGCGCGGCCAGTTGTTCGGATGATCCGGGTCCTCGCAGCTCATCTTCAGCGTGCCGTCCTTCAGCGCCTTGACCGTGTACTCCTTCGGATCGGCGCCCGCGGCCTGCGCGTCGCGCACGACCTGCAGCGGATTGGTCTGCAGCTGCGGCGCGGAGGGCAGCCAGCCCATGCGCTCGGCGCGCACGTTGTAGTCGATCATGCTGCCGCCGTAGACCTTGGCGTCGGCGAGCGGCGAGATCACCTCGTCCATCTTCAGCTTCTCGTACCGCCACTGGTCGGTGTGCGCGTAGAAGAAGCTCGTGCTGTTCTGCTGGCGCGGCGGGCGGATCCAGTCGAGCGCGAACGCCAGCGCCGTCCAGCCGGTCTGCGGCCGCAGCTTCTCCTGCCCCACGTAGTGCGCCCAGCCGCCGCCGCTCTTGCCGATGCAGCCGCACATCATCAGCATGTTGATGATGCCGCGGTAGTTCATGTCGCAGTGGTACCAGTGGTTCATCGCCGCGCCGATGATCACCATCGAGCGGCCTTGCGTCCTGTGCGCGTTTTCGGCGAACTGGCGCGCCACCGTGATCACCTGCGCGCGCGGCGTGCCGGTGACGCGCTCCTGCCAGGCCGGCGTGTACGGCGTGTCGTCGTCGAAGCTCGTCGCCGCCAGTTCGCCGGGCAGGCCGCGCGCCACGCCGTAGTTCGCGACCTGCAGATCGAAGACCGTGGCGACCAGCGCCTCGCGCTTGTCGCCTTCGTCGCCGAGCGCGATGCGCTGCACCGGCACGGTGCGCACCAGCACGTCCGGGCTGCCGCCCGTCAGCGCGCTGTTCGGGAAATGCTCGCTCACGATGCCGCCGAAGTACGGAAAGCCGACCTTCGCGGTTTCCTTGCTCGCGTTCTCGCCTTCGAGCACCGACAGCTTCAGCTTCACGTCATGGCCGTGGTGCGCCTCCTTGGCCTCGAGGTTCCACTGGCCCTGGTCGGCACGCCCGTCCGGGCCCCAGCGAAAGCCGATCGCGCCGTTGGGCAGCACCACCCTGCCGGTCTCGTCGAACGCGACGGTCTTCCACTCCGGATTGTTCGCCTGGCCGAGCTTGCCGTTGAAATCCGACGCGCGGACGTAGCGATCGGGCACCAGCACGGTCTCGCCGCCCGGCAGCGTGTGCTCCTTCAGCATCACCAGCATCGGCATGTCCGTGTAGCGCCGGACGTAGTCGTCGAAGTACGCGCTGCGCTCCTTGCCGTCGCCGGGGAAGTAGAACTCCTTCAGGATCACGTGTCCCATCGCCATCGCCACGGCGGCGTCGGTGCCCTGCTTGGGGTGCATCCAGATGTCGGCCAGCTTGGCGACCTCGGAGTAGTCGGGCGTCACCGCGACGGTCTTCGTCCCCTTGTAGCGGACCTCGGTGAAGAAGTGCGCGTCGGGCGTGCGCGTCTGCGGCACGTTGGAGCCCCAGGCGATGATGAAATTGGAGTTGTACCAGTCGGCCGACTCGGGCACGTCGGTCTGCTCGCCCCAGATCTGCGGGGACGACGGCGGCAGGTCGCAGTACCAGTCGTAGAAGCTCATGCACACGCCGCCGATGAGGCTCAGATAGCGGCTGCCGGCCGCGTAGCTGACCATCGACATCGCCGGGATCGGCGAGAAGCCGACCACGCGGTCGGGGCCGTACTTCTTGATCGTGTAGACGTTGGCGGCAGCGATGATCTCGTTGACCTCGTCCCAGCTCGAGCGGACGAAACCGCCGAGGCCGCGCACGCTCTGGTAGTCACGGCGCGCCGCGTCGTTCTCGACGATCGACGTCCAGGCCGCCACCGGATCGTGCGCGAGGCGCGCCGCGCGCCAGCTCTTGAGCAGCCGCCCGCGCACCATCGGGTACTTGACGCGATTCGCGCTGTACAGATACCAGCTGTAGGAAGCACCCCGCGCGCAGCCGCGCGGCTCGTGGTTGGGCATGTCCCAGCGCGTGCGCGGATAGTCGGTCTGCTGCGTCTCCCACGTGACGATGCCGCCCTTGACGTAGATCTTCCACGAGCACGAGCCCGTGCAGTTGACGCCGTGCGTCGAGCGCACGATCTTGTCGTGCGCCCAGCGGTTGCGGTAAGCGTCCTCCCACGTGCGGTCTTCCCCGGTGGTCACCCCGTGGTCGCCGGAGAACGGCTCCTTCGGGTTCGAGAAGTAACTGAGTCGGTCGAGAAAATGGCTCATCTTGGATCTCCGCAGCGGCTGCGTCGAAGGTTGGGGAACGAGGAGGTCACGGGTTCTTCACGTACGCGTTCGTGCGCAGGTAGAACCACCAGTTGAGGATCAGGCACAGCGCGTAGAACACCGCGAAACCGTACATCGCGTACTCGGCGTGCCGGCCTTGATCTGGTTGCCGATCACCACGGGTGCGACGAACGCGCCATACGCGGCTACCGCCGACGTCCAGCCGAGCACCGGGCCGGCCTGCGTGCGGTCGAAGATCACGCCGATGGTCCGGAACGTCGAGCCGTTGCCGATGCCGGTCGCCGTGAACAGCAGGAGGAACAACAGCATGAACACCGTGAAGTACTGCTCGGGCGTGGCCGAGTTGTAGGCGAGTTGCATTACGTAACCGACGGCGACCGACGCGACGATCATCACCGCGGAAATCACCTGCGTGACGATCGAGCCGCCGACTTTGTCCGAGATCCAGCCGCCGATCGGGCGGAACAGCGCGCCCACGAACGGCCCCATCCACGCGTAGGTGAGCGCCGATGGCGCGTTCGGGTTCTTCAGCGTGTGTTGCAGAACGCCCGCGGCATCGGGCGCGTGGATGACGCCGAAGATCACGGTAATGGACAGTGGCAGCGCCATCGAGAAGCCGATGAACGAGCCGAAGGTCACGATGTAGAGCAGCGTCATCGACCACGTGTGCTTGTCCCGGAAGATCGCGAACTGCTTCGCCACGCCCTCCTTCATCGCGCCGAAGGCCGCCAGCTTCATAACTAGCAGCATCGTTACGATGATGAACAGGATGGCGACCCACATGTTGAGGATGCCGACCCCGGACGGCGGCGGCAGGTACAGGTAGAGGCCCACGCCCGCCGGCACGAACGAGAGCGTGTAGAGCCAGGTGATCTTGAGGAAGGCGCGGATCGTCCCGCCGATCTCGGGCGAGACCGTCAGAAGGTTGTTCATGCCGAACCAGCAGAGGATCGACAGCGGCACCAGCGACAGCAGCCACGCGAAGCCGGCGTTCTGGATGAACGTGGGTGTGCCGGCAGGGATCTTGCCAAAGATCCACCCGCTATCCTTGATCAGCGTCATCGGCTCGCCGCCCAAGGCTCCAAAAATGCCCATTGTCATCATCAGCGGGATGACGATCTGCATCGCGGTCACGCCGAAATTGCCGACGCCGGCGTTGATGCCGAGCGCCAGGCCCTGCAGCCGCTTGGGAAAGAACGGGTTGATGTTCGACATGGAGCTCGCGAAGTTGCCGCCGCCCACGCCGGACCACAGTGCCATCAGCTGGAACGTCCATAGCGGCCAGTCCTTGTGCTGCAGCACGATGCCGGTGCCGATCGCCGGTGCCAGCAGCATCGCGGTGGTGAGGAAGATTGTGTTGCGCCCGCCCGCCAGGCGGATCAGGAACGACGCAGGAATGCGCATCGTCGCGCCGGCGAGGCCCGCAATCGCGGTCAGAGTGAAGAGTTCCGCCTGGGTGAAGGGGAAGCCCAGGTTGAGCATCTGGACCGTGATGATTCCCCACATGCCCCAGACGGCAAAACCACACAGGAGCGCCGGCACCGAGATCGCGAGGTTGCGGTAGGCGACCTTCTTGCCGGTGCGCTCCCAGAACTCGTTGTCCTCGGGACGCCAGTCGGCGATGTCCGCGCGGCTCGTCGGCCTGGGCGCGGCAACGGCGGTGGCGGCATTGGGGGAAGCATTCATGGCTTTCCTTGGCTGGTTACGGTGCGCCACGAAAATGCGTGGCCCCCAGATCTTGCGTGTCCTTGCTCCTGCGAGAGCGGGAACCCGGCGTCGTCCATTGGCTGCGAATTCCGTTCCCGTCCGCTTCGACCACAGCGAGCCGCGCGCACCACGTCGTCCCGTGGCACGAACAGCGGATGCTCGAGGTCGCCGTGCCGCTGCAACCCGACGCTGCGCTCGAAGTCGGCGACTGGTTGTGGCAGCGCGAAATCCTCGCCGGTGCCGGCGGACATCGATATCCGGTACACCTGCATGCTCATACGGCCGGCTTCGTCGACGGCCGCCGCACCGCCATCGACTTGCCAGGAAACCCACGCAGTCAGCGTGGTCGACAGCAGCGCCGGCAGCAGGAACGGCGGGCCGGCCGGCGCGACCTTGCCCTCGAACGTTTCAGTGTCGCGGATGGCTCATGTTGGCGATCTAACCGGTGTCCGGCATTGACAAAGATCAAGGTTGGGGACCAGGCCGACTGGACGCGGCCCAGCGCGCCACCAGCGCTCGCGTGATGCGCGACAACGGTCGGCACGCGGCAGGCAAAGAAGACGAGACGGCATCACAAGCGCGGCATCGAGCGCGCTTTTCCTGCGAGGGGTGCCGATGTGGCCGGTGCCGACCTTGGGGAGACCGAACCGGAGGTCAGTTCAACCGGTGTGATTGCGCAGCCGCGTCGCATCGGCGATCTTGACGTCGCGCCCATCGACCTCGATGAGCCGGGCCTCGGTCAGGTCGTGCAGGATGCGTGAGAAGTGCTCGGGCGTCAGGTTGAGGCGCGACGCGACGATCGCCTTCGACGTGGGCAGCGTCACGGTATAAGCGCCGGCCGTGCTCGCCTGATCGACGTCGTGGCGCAGCAGGTAGCCGATGACGCGCTGCGTCCCCGATTGCAGCGAATAGCTTTCGACGTCGGTGATGAGGCCGTGCAGCCGGCGCGACAGGCCAGCCAGCATCCGCTTGGCGAAGCCCGGGTCGTGCTCGAGACCGTCGAACACCGCCTGCTTCGACACGTGCAGCAGCAGCGAATCCGCGAGCGTCTGCGCCATCACGACGTATGGCTTTTCCATGAACATCAGCGCTTCGCCGAACGAGTATCCCGGGCCGACGATCTCGAGCACCTTCTCGCTCCCCTGCGGCGTGACGAACGACAGCTTCACCTGCCCGTAGATGACGAGGTGAAAACCGACGCACGCATCGCCCTTGTTGAACAGGATCTCGCCGCGCGGCACATGCAGCTCGGTGGTGCCGGCCGCGATCCGATCGATCTCGGCCGGCGCGAGTTCCTTGAACAGCGGCAGGTTGGCGAGGAACGCCTGGGTCTTGATTTTCGGCGGCGGCATCGGCGCAGCGCGGAGTGAAACAGGGGTCGTATCAGGCGGCCGCTAGCGTAGCACAGTCGTTCGCGGTGCTCATTCGCGGTCTGGCCTCGGCAGGATTCCCTTGTCGCGCTCGTTCCCGGGCGACACCGCGGCTGGCGCGCGAACGACCTTGTCCGCCGGGCGTATCGGGCGAAGACGTCGGTTGCGCCGAATCGCGGCGCGGGGGATCATTACAGGTTCCGACGCACGTTTCTCCCCGAAAGTCCGCCATGACGAACCCCCGCACCGTCGACGAACCCCTGACCGACGCCGAACTGGACGAGCTCGGAGTCCTTCCTCGCGTCGGACGCGGTGCCGCAGGACTGCATGGATCTCGAAATGCTCGACGGCTATCTGACGGCAATCGTCTCGGGGCCGGACGCCATCCAGCCGTCCGAATGGCTGCCGCAGGTGTGGAGCGAGGGTGGCAAGAGCACCGCGCCCGCATTCGTCAACAACGAACAGGCGCAGCGGATCATGGGTCTCGTGCTGCGGCATCTGGTCGGCATCCAGCGCACGCTCGCGGAGTCGCCGACGCGCTTCAAGCCGCTGCTCTACCTGCCCGACGAGAAGGCGAAGGCGCGCGCGAGCGAGCGCACGCCGCCCGAGGGCAACGCCTGGTGCGAGGGCTACATGGGCGGGCGTCAAGCTGCGCGACGAAGACTGGCAACCGCTCTACGATGCGCTCGACGCGCGCGACTGGATCTTCCCGGTCGAGGCGCTTGCCTTCGGCGACCGTGACGACGAGTTCGCCGAATGGATCGACAGCGACGAGAAGCGCGCCGAACTGGTCGACGAGCTGCCCGTCGCAGCAGTGCTGATCTACCGTTTCTGGCAGGCGCGACGCGAGGCGAAACCGGGGCGCGGCGCAGGTGCGCAGGCGTGAATCGCTGCCCGATGCCGCGCGCAAGTCGCGGCAGCGGCTGCACTGAGCGCGCCGCAACTCGAATCGACGGGATGAGAGCGATCCACCGGCCCGGTCCACGGGCCGGTGTGGCGCGTCAAACCGCCGTCGCGATCTTGCGGTAAGCTTGCCGCCTTCGGTTCCGCATGAGCCGAACCGGAAACCACGTCCGCACTCTGGAGATTCCCATGAAGCCGTTTCGCATCGCACTCATCGCCGGTCTCGCCGCTTTCGGCCTTGCCGCCTCCGCGCTCGCGCAGGACAACAAGCTGCGTCTCATCACCTGGGCCGACTACGTGCCGGCGGACGTCCTCGCGCAGTTCAAGAAGGAAACCGGGATCGACGTCGAGGTCACGCTCTCGAACAACGAGGAGATGATCTCCAAGCTGCGCGCGACCGGCGGCGCCGGCTTCGACCTGGCGCAGCCGTCGCAGGACCGCATCGTCGGCCCGCAGCAGGAATTCGGCATCTACAAGCCGATGGACATGACGCAAGATCAAGACCGAGCTCTTCATCCCGTCGATGCTCGATGCGACGAAGAAGAACACGACGCTCGAAGGCAAGGTGTACGGGCTGCCGCACATCTGGGGCACCGACGGGCTCGTCGTCAACACCAAGCTCGCGAAGATGACCGACTACCCGGACCTGTGCAACGCCGAAGTACAAGGGCAAGACGCAGCGTGCGCCTGAAGCGGCCGACGCTGCTCGCGTTCGCCTTCGCGAGCGGCAAGGACCCGTTCGCGCTGTACAAGGACCCGAAGGCCTACGCGGCGCTGATGGACGACGTCGGCAAGACGCTCGCCGCGTGCAAGGGCAACATCAAGTTCTTCTGGGACAACAAGGACCAGCTGCTCAACGGCGCGCGCACCGGCGAGATCGTCGGCGCGATGATGTGGGACACCGGCGGCTGGAAGCTGAACAGCGAGAATCCCGACATCCAGTACATCGCGCCGAAGTCCGGCGCGCTCGGCTGGATCGACACCTTCGCGCTGCCGGCGAAGGGCCGCAACGACGCCGCGGCGTACGCGTGGATCAACTTCAACATGCGGCCCGAGATCGCGGCGAAGGTGGCAGCGTCGGCCGGCAACTTCACCGCGTCGAAAGGCGCCGACCAGCTGATGGACGCCGAAGCTCAAGGCGCAGTTCGCGAAGAGCTTCCCGGACGCGGCGCTGCAGAACGTCAAGTGGTATCCGGCGGTGCCGCCCGGCATCGAGGACATCGAAGGCAAGGTGCTCGACCGCGTGAAGGCCGCGAACTGAGCCCCGCCCATTCCGGCGGCACCGTAGCCCGACGGCGGCGTGCGCAAGCGCGCCGTCGTCGTTTCGCGGCCCGCGCCCACCGCGTCCATGCAGCAGGACCTCGAAGTCGATCGCGTCACCAAGCGCTATGGCGCGCAGACGGCCGTCGACGCGCTGTCGCTCGCGGTCGCGCACGGCAGCTTCTTCTCGATCCTCGGCCCGTCCGGCTGCGGCAAGACCACGCTGCTGCGCATGTCGCCGGGCTTTCTCGCGCCCGACGACGGCGACGTCCGCATCGGCGGCGCTGTCGATGCGCGGCGTCGCGCCGAACCGGCGTCCGGTCAACATGGTGTTCCAGCATCTCGCGCTGTTCCCGATGATGACGGTCGGCGAGAACGTCGGCTACGGCCTCGCACGCCGCGGGCGTCGCGCGCGCCGAGATCGCGCGGGCGCGTCGACGCGATGCTGAAGCGCGTCGGCCTTCCCGGCGCGCAGGACAAGCGCGTCGACCAGCTCTCCGGCGGGCAGAAGCAGCGCGTCGCGATCGCCCGCAGCCTCGTGCTCGAGCCGACGCTGCTGCTGCTCGACGAGCCGCTCGGCGCGCTCGATCTCAAGCTGCGCGAGCACATGAAGATCGAGCTGAAGCAGCTGCAGGCGGACTTCGGCACGACCTTCGTCTACATCACGCACGACCAGTCCGAGGCGCTGGTGCTCTCCGACCGTGTCGCGGTGATGAACGCCGGCCGCTTCGAGCAGGTCGGCACGCCGCAGGAGCTCTACTACCAGCCGCGCACGCCGTTCGTCGCGGGCTTCGTCGGCGCCAACAATCGCGTCGCCGGGCGCGCCGTTCGGGTCGACGGCGAAGGGGTCGAATTGGCCACGGCCGACGGTCTCGCCGTTCGCGCGCGCATGAGCGGAGCGGTCTGCCGCGGGCGACGCTGTCGAGGCGTTCGTGCGGCCCGAGGTCGTCGATCTGGCGCGCGACGCGGCGGAATTGCCGCCCGCCGCGCAACGATTTTCCGGTCGGGTCGAAAGCCTGCTGTTCGACGGCGCCAACTCGGCCGTGCTGGTCCGCGAGGTCGCGAACGCGCGCCGAGATCCGGATCGCGCTGCCGCAGACGGGACGCTTCGCCGATCTGCGTCGTCGGCGAGCCAGTCGCCTTCGGTTTCGACGCCGCAGCGTGCCGTCTGCTTTCGTGCCGGCGGCAATGGCGGGTGAGCCCGCTGTCGGCCTGGCCGCGCCGCGCGCGCGCCTGGCGCTGCTGCTGCTGCTCGCGCCGGCGCTGGTGTGGCTCGTCGGCCTCATCGTGCTGCCGCACGTCGAACTTGCGCGTGCTTTCGCTGCGCGCACGCGTTGCGCCGCGCGTCTACGAGTTCAGTCTCGCGCAGTACCGGACGTTCGTCGACGAGCCGCTGTACTGGCACACGTTCGTGCGCACGGCCGCGATGTCGATCCTCGCCACCGGCTGCACGCTGCTGATCGCGTTTCCGGCCGCCTGGTACATCGCGAAGATCGCGCGGGGCCGCGCGAAGTCGGTGCTGTTCGTCCTGTGCCTGATCCCGTTCTGGGTGAGCGAGACGGTGCGCACGCTGGGCTGGATGATCCTGCTGCGCGAGTCCGGGCGTGCTGCCGCGCCTGCTCGTCGATCTCGGCATCACGGCGGCGCCGGTCGAGATGCTCTACCACGACGCGACGATCCTGGTCGGCCTCGTCTACACGTCGATGCTGTTCATGGTCGTGCCGCTGGTCGAGTGCGCTCGAGAACCTCGACGATTCGCTGATCGAGGCGGCGTACGACCTCGGCGGCGACGGCTGGTCGATCCTGCGCCAGATCGTGGTCCCGCACGCGGCGCCCGGCATCGCCGCGGGCTCGATCGTCGTGTTCATGCTGACGCTGGGCAACTACCTGACGCCGACGCTGCTCGGCGGCAAGAACTCGCTCTGGTTCACCGAGCAGATCTACACGCAGTTCATCACGCGCTTCAACTGGGAGCAGGGCGCGGCGTTCGGCTTCCTGCTGCTCGTGCTGTCCACGGCGATCGTCTGGCTGGGGCTCAAGCTCACCGGCCAGCGCTTCGGCGACGTGATGAGGCGCTCGTGATCCCGTCGCTGCCGCGCTCGCCGCTCACCGCGGTACGCGACCGGCGGCTACGTCGCGGCGTTCTTCGTGTTCCTGTTCCTGCCGCTCGTCGTCGTGGCCGTGTTCGCATTCAACGACGCGAACTATCCGGCGCCGCCGTGGCGCGGCGTCACGCTGGACTGGTTCCTTGGCGGCGGCGGGGCGGTCGCACCGGGCTTTTCGCCGACGGCGCCGCTGCTGAAGAGCGTGGGCACCAGCGTGATCGTCGCCGCGTGGGTGACGCTGCTGTCGGTGGTTGTCGGCACGGCCAACGCGTTCCTGCTCGAGCGCGCGCGGTTCCGCGGCAAGTCGGCGCTGTCGCTGCTGATGCTGGCGCCGCTGGTGATCCCCGGCGTGATCCTCGGCATCTCGATCCTCGCGTTCGCGAGCCGCCTCGCGCAGTTCGCCGACGACCGTCTGGGGCCTCGAGCTCGATTTCCTGCGGCCCGGACTGCCGCTCGTCGTCGCCGGCCAGTTCTCGTACATCGTGTCGATCGCGACGCTGACGATCGCGGCGCGGCTGAAGCGCTTCGACGCGACGCTCGAGGAGGCCGCGTTCAATCTTGGCGCGTCGCGCGCCGCGGTGCTATGGACGGTGACGCTGCCCTACCTCAAGCCGGCGCTCGTCGGCGCCGCCGCAATCTCGTTCCTGATGTCGTTCGAGAACTTCAACACGACGCTGATGCTGGTCGGCTCCGATCCGCCGCTGACGATCATGATGTACGGCCGGATGCGCGAGGGCGCGAGCCCGGTGCTGAACGCGGTCAGCCTGTTCCTGATGGTGGCGTCGGCGGCAATCGCGCTCGTCCTTCTGCGGCGGCCCGCACGCGGCGCCGGCGGCTGAGCGCGGCACGCCGATGCTCTCTCAGCGTCGGCGCTTGTTCCGGTTGGGACAGGTGGCGCACGAGAGGCTCTCGCCATTCGCCCCGACAACGTCCGCGCCGCCGCAGGAGCCGCGCAGGCACCGTCCGGTGAGCATCCGCCCGATCGCCATCGCGACGAAGCCGATGCCGAATGCGACGAGGGTGATCGCGAAGATCGGCAGCAGTGCAGAGGCGTCCACGCGCGGTTCCTATCCGGTGACGAGCCGCCCGCCGAGTGCGGCGAACGCGGGCGTCGAGCGGTCGATGAGTGTGCCATCCGGTGCGCGAATGATGAAGTGCGCCGCGACATCCTGCGCCGCGGCGAGCGCATAGCCTTCGTCGGGGCCCAGCACGATCAGCGCGGTCGCCATCGCGTCGGCAAACCCGCACTCGGGTGCGACCACACTCACCGAGGCCAGGCCATTGCGGATCGGCGCCCCGGTCCGCGGGTCGATCTCGTGGCAGTAGCGATGCCCGTCGCGCTCGAAATAGATCCGGTAGTCGCCCGAGGTCGCCATCGACTGGCCGGACAGCGGGACGACCAGATGCGCCTGCGGCGGCATCGGCGTCGGGGCGCTCGATCGCGATCTGCCACGGACGGCCCTCAGCATTGCGGCCGCGCGTGCGGACTTCGCCGCCGGCCTCGATCATGCAATCGGCGATGTCCAGCGCCTCGAGCGCGCGCGCGGCCTGATCGACGCCAAATCCCTTCGCGATGCCGGACAGATCGGCACGGATGTCGGCGCGTGGCTTGGTGATCGTTCCGGCTGCGGCGTCGACAAAGAGCATCCGCCAGCCGACGCGTGTTTCCAGCGCGCGCTTTTCGGGACCGGTGACCACGCGGTGGGCCTTCTCCGGCCCGAACCCCCACGCATCGACGATGGGCGCGACCGTGACGTCGAATGCACCGCCCGATGCGGCGCTCACCTTCTGCGCCAGCGAGAATACAGCGAGCAGGTCGGCGGAAACCGAGAACGGCGCGGCGCCGGCATGCCGATTGAATCGTGACAGCTCGGAATCGGGAAGGTACGTCGACATCTTCGCGACGACAGCGTCGAGCGCGCCGGCAACGGCCGCGACGCGAAGCGGCGGTCCTCGCCTCCGTCAGCGCGGATCCCGCGATCTTCGCCGTGTACGACGTGCCCATCGTCGGCCCGCGGAACTCGATCATCGGCACGGCAGCGGCCGTACGCCGGTCGCCGCAGGCCGTGACCAGGGCGGCCGCGGCCAGCGCCTGCAACACCGTGCGCCGGCGTGGGGAGAGCAGAGTATCCATGGTCAGGCTCCGGTTGTGGCGCCGCGAACGGCCGCTTCGAATCGACCTTCGCCATGCTCGATCAGTTGCCGGACCATGTCGCCGATCGACACCAGCCCGTGGACCTTCGGCCCGTCGATCACCAGCAGATGGCGATGGCGATTCAAGTGCATCAGCGCGAGCGCCGCTTCGATCGTGGTCCCCGGCGTCACGTAGCGCACGTCGCGCGTCATCACCATCGAGATCGGCGTGG
Source organism: uncultured beta proteobacterium (assembly GCA_963809965.1). Taxonomy (GTDB): domain Bacteria; phylum Pseudomonadota; class Gammaproteobacteria; order Burkholderiales; family Casimicrobiaceae; genus CAIWHR01. The sequence goes on along the minus strand of CAWELU010000053.1, from coordinate 77,089 downwards.
TCTTCGGATCGCGACCGGCGTGCACGACGCGCACCAGGACGTCGCGCTCGGTGAAGATCCCGCCGACCAGGCGGTCCTCGGTCATGATCAGCACCGCCCCGACGCGCCGTTCGACCATCACCGCCACCGCGTCGGCGACCGTGGCCGACGCCTCGACCGTCACGAGCTCGTCGCTCGCCTTGTTGCGAATGACCGCTTCGACCGATTCCCGCAGCATGGAATAGCTCCCTTCCGGCTCAACCGAAATCGTCCAGCATGATGTTCTCGCGGTCGACACCGAGCGAGAGCAGCATCGCGATCACGGCCTTGTTCATGGGCCCCGGCCCGCACATGTAGTATTCGATGTCCTCGGGCGCGGGATGTTCCTTGAGGTACCGGTCGTGCAGCACGTTGTGGATGAAGCCGACCGGCCCGTCCCAGTTGTCCTCCGGCAGCGGTTCGGAGAGCGCGAGATGCCAGGTGAAGTTCGGGTTCTCGCGCGCCAACTGCTCGAACTCGTCGACATAGAAAGCCTCGCGCAGGCTTCGCGCGCCATACCAGAACGTCATCTTGCGCTGCGAGTGCAGACGCTTCAACTGGTCGAAGATATGCGAGCGCATCGGCGCCATGCCCGCGCCGCCGCCGACGAAGCACATCTCCTTGTCGGTGTCGCGGGCGAAGAACTCGCCGTACGGGCCGGCGACCGTCACCTCGTCGCCCGGCTTCAGGTTGAACACCCACGAGCTCATGATCCCGGGCGGAATGTCCTCGCGATAATCCGGCGCGAAGGCGATCCGGATCGTGAACAGCAGGATGCCCTTTTCGTTCGGGTAGTTCGCCATCGAATACGCCCGATCGACCGGCGCGGGAACGACCGACTTGAAGCGCCAGAGATCGAAGCGGTCCCACACGTCGCGGAACTGGGGATCGATGTCGAAGGTCCGGAATTCGAGCTGGTGCGGCGGGCAGGTGAGCTGGACGTAACCGCCGGCACGGAACGGCACTTCCTCTCCGGGGGGCAACGAGAGTTTCAATTCCTTGATGAACGTCGCCACGTTGCGGTTGCTGACCACCTTGCACTGCCACTTGCGTACGGAGAAGACCTCGGGCGCGATCTCGATCTTCATGTCGCGCTTGACCTTGACCTGGCAGGCGAGGCGGTGGCCGCGCTTGGCTTCCCCGCGGCTGATGTAGCCGGTTTCGGTCGGCAGCAGATCGCCGCCGCCTTCCTTGACCACGACCTCGCAGACGCCACACGCGCCCTTGCCGCCGCAGGCGGAGGGGATGAAGATCTTGTGCTCCGCCAGCGTACCGAGCAGCGTGTTGCCCGCAGGCACCCGCAGAATCTTGTCCGGATCCTCGTTGATCGTGATCGCCACCTCGCCGTGCGCGACAAGCCTGCGCTTGGCGCCAAGCAGGATCCCAACCAGCAGTAGGATCACCGCGGTGAACATGGCGACGCCGAGCAGGATCTGGTTCATGACCGGGGCCGCATCCTCTAGAGCTGGATGCCCGAGAACATCATGAACGCGACCGACATGAGCCCCGCGGTCACGAAGGTGATGCCGAGCCCCTTGAGCCCGGCGGGCACATCCGAGTAGCGCATCTTCTCGCGCACCCCGGCCATCGCGGCGATGGCGATGGCCCAGCCCAGCCCCGAACCGATGCCATAGACGACGCTCTCGGTGAAGCTGTAGTCGCGTTCCTGCATGAACAGCGACCCGGCGAGGATCACGCAGTTGACGGCAATGAGCGGGAGGAACACGCCGAGCGTCGAGTACAGCCCCGGGGCGAAGCGGTCGACCGCCATCTCGACGATCTGGACGGCGGCGGCGATGGTGCCGATGAACAGGATGAAGGCCAGGAAGCCGAGATCCACCTTCGCCAGCGCCGGATGCACCCAGGCGAGCGCGCCTTCCGCCAGCAGGTAATGCAGGATCAGGTTGTTGAGCGGAACCGTCAGCACCTGGACGAAGACGACCGCGACACCGAGCCCGAGCGCCGTCTCGACCTTCTTCGAGCAGGCGAGAAACGAGCACATGCCCAGAAAGAAGGCGAGCGCCATGTTCTCGAGGAAGATGGACTTGATGACCAGGTTCGCGTAATGCTCCATGCCGCAGTCCTTCCGTCAGTCCTTTTCCTGCAACTCCGGCTTCCAGGTGCGCAGCAACCAGACGAGCAGCGCGATGATGAAGAGCCCGGAGGGCGCGAGCAGCATCAGTCCGTTCGGCACGTACCAGCCGCCATCGGAGACCACCGGCAGCACGACGTAACCGAAGACTTTGCCGGCGCCGACGAGTTCGCGCGCCAGCGCCACCAGCAGCAGCACCAGCGCATAACCCAGGCCGTTGCCCACGCCATCGAGGAACGACGACCAGGGCGGGTTCTGCATCGCGTAGCCCTCGGCACGGCCCATCACGATGCAATTGGTGATGATCAGCCCGACGAACACCGACAGCTCGAGCGAGAGCTCGAACAGGTAGGCCTTCAGCACCTGGTCGACCATGATCACCAGCGAGGCGATGATGGCCAGCTGGACGATGATCCGGATGCTGTTCGGGATCCAGTTGCGCACGATGCTGACGGCAATGTTGGCGCAGGCGGTTACGATCGTCACGCCGATACCCATGACCAGCGCCTTGTCGAGGCGGGTCGTGACCGCCAGCGCCGAGCAGATGCCGAGCACCTGCACTCCGATCGGGTTGTTGGCGATGATCGGGGCGACGAGCGCGGTGCGCTCGGCCTTGCCCAGAATTGCGTCGACGGCAATCATGTTTGTGCCCCCACGCTTGCGGCCAAGGCCGCTGCGCGCCCCCCCGAGGGGGCGCAATTCGCACCTTGGGGCGGCCCGGCAGTGCTCATGTCAATCCTCCTTCGCGGGCACGCCTGAGAAAGCGACCCCAGCCATCGTTCGACATCCAGAACGTCGTCAGCCGCGAGACGGCGTTGCTCGTGATCGTCGCACCGGAGAGGCCGTCGACGCGTAGCGGGTCCTCCGCCGGCGGGCCGGCCTTGCCTTTGATCACCGTGAGTTGCGGTTCCCATTCCACGTTGTAGATCTTGCGACCTTGCCACAGCGCCTGCCACTTCGGGTTGCTGATCTCGCCGCCCAGGCCGGGCGTTTCCTTCTGGTCGTAGTAGGTCAACCCGCGAACCGTGTTGCCATCGGGGTCGAGCGCCAGAAAGCCAAAGAGCGTGCCCCACATGCCCACCCCCTCGATCGGCAGCACGACCATCTGCACCTTCCCGTCTTTCATCACGAAATACACGGTACCGTAGATCGGCAGCCGGGTCACCCCGGCGTTGTTCGGCGGCGCCGCGCGGCTTTGCTCGGGATCGTTGCGCGCCCGGCGCTGGTCGTAGGTCTTCGGGTCCATTTTCGCGACCGGCACCAGTTCGCCGGTGGCGATGTCCACCAGGCGGGGTCGGATGTTCTCGTCGAAGATCTTCAGGAGCTCGCGGTCGGGGAGGTCTTCGCCCGGCGCAATCAGCCCCGCCGCCAGCAGCACGTTCTTCTGCCGGTAGAGGAGCGCGTTGGTCTCCTGCTTCTCGTGCAGGCCGACCGCGGAAACCGCGACCAGCAGAGCGCAGACGACGCAGACGATCGTCGCGAACAGGAACGTGTAGCGCGTCGAATCAAGATTCGGCACGGCGCTTCTGCCTCCGGCGAACGTTCGCCCGCACGAGCATGTAGTCGATCAACGGCGCGACCACGTTCATGAACAGGATCACCAGCATCATCGCTTCGGGATAGGCGGGATTCACCGTGCGCACCAGCACGACGAAGGCGCCGATCAGCACCCCGTAGATCCACTTGCCGCGTTGGGAGAATGGCGAGGTGACCGGATCGGTCGCCATGAACACGGTACCGAATGCCCAGCCGCCGGCGACCATGTGCCACCAGAACGGAATCGCGAAATAGGGGTGGGTGGACGTTGCGAGCAGGTTGAACAGCGTCGCCATCGCGATCGTGCCCAGCGTCACGCCGGCCATCGTGCGCCAGGAGCCGATCCCGGTGACGATGAGGATCGCGGCGCCGATGAGGCAGGCGAGCGCGGATGTCTCGCCCATGGACCCGGGTTCGAGGCCGATGAAGGCCTTCATCCAGGAGAATGGCTGGTCGGCGAACGGCCCGGTCATCTGCCGCATCTGCGCAAGCAGCGTCGCCCCGGAGAAACCGTCGATCGCGGCACCGGGTGGCACCGCGGTCCAGACCTTGTCCCCCGACATGTCGGCCGGATACGCGAAGAAAACGAATGCGCGGGCGGCAAGCGCCGGATTGACGAAATTCATTCCCGTTCCGCCGAACACTTCCTTCGCCAGCACCACGCCGAAGCTGATGCCCAGCGCCGCCTGCCACAGCGGTGTCGTCGGCGGCAGGATGAGCGGGAACAGAATGCCGGTCACGAAAAAGCCTTCGTTGACCTCGAGCCGCCGGACCACGGCGAACAGGACCTCCCACGACAGCCCGACGACCATCGTCACGATGTACAGCGGCAGGAAGTAGAGCGCGCCGTGGACGACGCACGCGGTCATGCTGTCCGGCGAGTAGCCCACCCCGAGCCAGCGGATGACGTCGTGGCGCCAGCCGTCGAGCAGGGCCGCCTTGGCCGGATCGAGCGCGAGGTTCGCCTGCAGCCCGGTGTTGTAGAGCGCCATGAACACGCACGGCAGCGCGGCGATGACGACCGTCATCATCATCCGCTTGAGGTCGAGCGCGTCGCGCACGTGCGCGCCGGCTCTTGGTCACCGACGCCGGCGTGTAGAAGAACGTGTCGGCCGCCTCCCAGAACGGGTGGAAGCGCTCCAGCCGGCCGCCCTTTTCGAAGTTGTGGCCGACGCGGTCGAGCAGTGAGCGCAGGGACTTCATGCGTGGCCGTGCTCCTTCTCGATCCGCGCAAGGATATCGCGCAGCAACGGGCCGTACTCGACCTTGTCCGGGACATACGAAGGTCGAGAGCGCGAGGTCCTCCTCGTCGAGCTCCAGCACGCCGAGCTCCTCGGCCCACTCGGCATTGCGGGTGATGAGCGCGCGCAGCAGGAAGGTCGGCATCAGGTCCATCGGCATCACGCGTTCGTAGGCGCCGATGGGCACCATGGCGCGCGGGCTGCCGTTGGTGGTCGTGGTCAGCGCGAGCTTGCGCGCCGTGGCCCAATGGCCGAGAACCACGCCCCAGATCGAGAACTTGTCCGCCCCCGGCGCGATGTACCCGAAGAGTTCGCGCCGCCCGCCCTCGGGGACCACCGCGATCTGCTGGTGGTAGCGCCCGAGATAGCCATGCACGTCATCCGTGGCGGTGCGACCCCCGAGCACGGATCCGGAGATCACGCGCTGCGCGCCCGGTGCAAGCTCTCCGCGCGTGAGCGCATCGGTCGACGCGCCCAGCCGCGTGCGCACCAGGCGCGGCCGGACGGCGCCCGGCCCCGCGATGCGAGATCACCCGTTCGACGTCGAGCCGGCCGGTCGCGAAGAGATGGCCGATCGCGGCGACATCCTGATAACCGACGTGCCACACGGTCTTGTCGAGATCGACCGGGGCGAGCAGGTGGATGTGGAGGCCCACCGTGCCGGCCGGGTGCGGGCCCGCGAACTCCTCGACGCGAATGTTCTCCCCCGTCGGGGGCGCTGACCGCCGACCCGGCGGCCTTGCAGACGAACGTCGTGCCGGCGCAGAGCTTGGCGATCGCCTGGACTCCTGCGTGGAAATCCGCTTCGCGGTTGCGCCAGGACGACGTCGACCGCCGGCGCGTGCGGATGGGTGTCGATCGCGGTGACGAAGATCGCGTGCGGTGCCGATGCGGGCGAGGGAACTTTCGAAAAAGGGCGCGCGCGCAATGCCGTCCAGGCGCCGGATTCGAGGAGCAGCGCGCGGACGGCATCTGCGTCGAGCTCACTCACCGGCCGACCGGTGTAGCTCGCGAAGCCAACCTGTCGCGGTGGACCGTCGTCGTTGTTCACATCGATGACGATCGACTGGAACGCGCGCATTTCGCCGCGATGGATCGCCGCGACGGTGCCGGCTGCCGGGGCGACGTGACGCACGACCCGGAGCCCGCTTGTCCTCGAACAGCGGGGAACCGCGGAGGACGCGCTCGCCGACCTGCACCAGCAGCGAGGGCTTGAGGCCGTGGTAGTCGGCGCCGACCAGCGCGACGCGCGGCACGACCCCGGCCGCTTCGACAGCCTGGGTGGGTGCGCCGGAAAGCGGCAGCTCGAGACCCTTGCGGATGCGATGGACGGCCACGGCGGTCGGTGCTCCTGTTTCCCCAGCGCGTTCCGGGGCGGCACCGCGCCCCAGCGTTTTCGATCGGTGGCCAGGCTAGCCGGGAACTCGGCCGGAGTTTTTGATCCAGACCAAATCCCTGCCGCGGCGAAGCGTACGTCCACGCACGCGACGGTGCTAGACTGGCGCATCGCGCGCCGGCGCGCAAGGGGGTAGCGCCGCCGATGCGTGTAACGTTATCGAGACGGGTCGCGCGTGAGCAGCGCGCGAGCCGCAGGATCCGGGGCCGGAACCTCCGCATGGCCTCGCACGAAAGAGGGGCCGGCCATGACCAGGGAAACACTACTTGCGGTGCTGAGGCAGCATCCGTTCGTCGAGGAGTTCCAGCCGCAGCACATCGAGAAGCTGACCTCGCTCGCGAAGGAGGTCGAGTTCGACCGCGATCAGGTGATCTTTCACGAAGGCGACGACTGCCACGATTTCTACCTGATCGTCGCCGGGCGCACCGCGCTCGAGATCGAGGCGCCCGGACACACGCTGCGCGTGCAGACGTTGAGCGCCGGTGACGAGTTCGGCTGGTCGGCGATCCTGATGGGCCGCGGCAAGCATTTCCAGGCTCGCGCGCTCGAGCGCGTCGAAGGCGCTCGCCTTCGACGGCGCGGAGCTGCTGGCTGCGTGCCGCGACGACAAGTCGTTCGGCTACGCGCTCATGTATCGGATGCTGGGTGTCGTGTCGGAGCGCCTGCAGGCCACGCGGCTGCAGCTTCTCGACATGTACTCGCCGGTTGCGAAGCGAGCGGGTACCTGACCGGACTCGAGGCAAGTCCCTTCGCGCCGGCGACGGCTGTCGTCAGAGGCGCACGAAGACCCAATCCGGGAACACCGCCAGCAGGATCACCGGAATCAGGCAGGCGAGGCTCGCGACGAACGTCAGACGGCTGCCGCGTTCGGGTCCCGCCGCGGCCTGGGCGGGGCTCATGAACATGTACTGGATCACGCGCAGGTAGAAGAAGATTCCGAGGTAGCTCCCCACGAGACCCAGCACCGCGTAGGTCGTGTACCCGGCCGCGATCACGTTCTTGAAGATGAGGAACTTCGCGATGAATCCCGGGAATGGCGGGATGCCGGCCAGCGACAGCATCGCGATGGCGATCATCGTCGCCGCATACGGGTCGCGCTGGAAGAGTCCTTTCAGGGAGTCGAGCCGGTCGCGCGAGATGTCGTCGTCGTTGCGCGGAATCGCCGCGAACGCGAGCAGGTTCGAAAGGCCATAGACGACGATGTAGAAGACGACGGCCTGGAAGCGCCCGGGACCCGCACCCAGGAACGCATAGAACAGGTACCCCGCATGGGCGATCGACGAGTAGGCGATCATCCGGCGGAAACCGGGCTGGCGCATCGCGGTCAGATTGCCCCAGACGATCGAGACGAGCGGCAGGATCGCAAGGAGCTCGACCATCGGCCCGGACACGGGCGCTGTCCCGAACAGGCGCAGCGTCGCCAGCAGCACACCGGCCTTGATGATGGTCGCCATGTAAGCGGTCACCGGGACGCTTGCGCCCTCGTAGGCATCCGGCGCCCATGCGTGGAACGGGACGATCGCCGCTTTCAGGAAGAACGAGATGACGATCAACGCGGCGGCGATCATCGCCATCGTCTCGTGCGAGCCGAGCGCGCAGGCGAACTCGGACAACGCGAGCGATCCGCTGCCGCCGTACAGCAGCGAGACCCCCAGCAGGAAGGTGGCGGTGGCCGCGCCGCCGAGGACCAGGTACTTGAGCGCCGCCTCGGGGCTCTCGGGCCGCCCGAACGCGAGCAGCACCAGCACGTACACCGGCAACGACATGAGCTCGAGACCCAGGAACATCGTGAGGAAGCTCTCCCCGGAATAGAGGAGGCAGAAGCCGTAGAGCGAGGAGAGCAGCAGCGGATAGTAGGGGCCGTCGGCGAAATCGTCGCGCGAGAGCAGGAGCACCGGTACCGCGAGCGCGAGCACGGCGGCCTTCGCGAGCGAACCGAGCGGGATCGACGGCGAACTGGCCCGGGAACGGCGACTCGGTGTAGCCGGTGAAGCCCAGCCAGCCGGCGGCGACCGCGGATGCGGCAACGAAGGCGAGCGAGACCGCGAGGGCGCCGCGCGGCCGGTCCGAGGCGATTTCCACCACCAGCAGCACGACGATGCCGGCCAGCAGCAGGTGCTCCGGCAGCATCGCGGTCAGCACGGCCTGCCAATTCATGGATATGCTCCCACGCTAGCGACGCGAGACGGGAAGCAGGGGCCCCACGGCATCATGTGGGGATGCGACCAGGCGCGTCCGCGCAACGCGGCGGACGCTCCGAGCGTCGCCAGGCACCGGGACCTCGAGGAGGCCGCGGCGGTCACGATCCACCTCCCGGTATGCGCGGCGTCAGCACCAGTTCGCGGAACTGCTTGGCCGCGCCTTCCGTCTTGCGCATCGGCTCGTCGGGGAAAAGTCCCAGCGCGAAGATGGCGACGACGATGGCGCCGAGAACGAGCTTCTCGCGCAGGACCAGATCGGTCACCGGCGCGTGCGGCACCTTGGCTTCGCCGAACAGGTGATGCTGCGCGAGCCGCAGCATGTACAGGCCCCCAGGACCACGCCGCTCACCGCGATGACCGCGAGCACCAGCGGAACGGCATCGCCCTGCTGGTAGACCGGCCACGACGCGGTGAAGGCGCCCATGAGCACCAGGAATTCGCCGGTGAATCCCGAGGTCGTCGGCAGCCCGACCGACGCGAGGGTGAGCACCATGAAGAACATCGAGTACACCGGCAGCAGCCGCGCGAGACCGCCGTACGCCGCCAGGTCGCGCGTGTGGCAGCGCTCGTAGATCATCCCGACGATCAGGAACAGCCCGGCGGCGGTCAGGCCGTGGCTCACCATCTGGATCACCGCGCCCTGGATCCCGATGAGATCGAGGCTCGCGAGCCCGAGCATCACGTACCCCAGGTGGCTGATCGACGAATAGGCGATGATCTTCTTGATGTCGTTTTGCACCAGCGCAAGGCAGGCCCCGTAGACGATCGATATGACGGCAAGCGTCATGATCGCCGGGATGAACATCCGGGTCGCGTCGGGGAACAGCGGAAAGCCCAGCTTCATGAAGCCGTACGTCCCCATCTTCAGCAGCACGCCGGCGAGGATCACCGAGCCCGTGGTCGGCGCCTCGACGTGCGCGTCCGGCAGCCACGTGTGCAGCGGGACCACCGGCACCTTGATCGCGAACGACAGCGCGAAGGCCGCGAACAGCACCGCCTGCACCGAGACCGGCAAGCGCGTGCGGTACAGGTCGGCGAACGCGAACGACGTGATCCCGATCGGAAGTCTGCAGCGAGTAGACGAGATAGATCACCGCGGCCAGCATCAGGATGCTGCCGAAGGCGGTGTACAGGACGAACTTGAAGGTGGCGTAGATCCGGCGTTCGCCGCCCCAGAGGCCGATGATGACGAACATCGGGATCATCATCGCTTCCCAGAACACGTAGAACAGGAAGAGATCCTGCGCGACGAAGGTGCCCAGCATCGCGAACTGGATGGCGAAGATCATCGCGTAGAAGAGCTTCACGTCCTTTGTCACGGCCGTGAAGGCGCCCGCCACGACGATGGGGCCGAGGAACGCGGTCAGCAGGACGAGCAGGATGTTGTAGCCATCCAGCCCGATCTGGTAGTACACGCCCCAGTCGGCAATCCAGGGGAGCCGCGTCTCGAACTGCAGCTCGGTTATGGAGGCGTCGAACCGGACGTACAGCCACGCGGTCAGCGCGAGTTGCACGAGCATCGCCGCCAGCGAGAGCCAGCGCATCAGGTCTTCCCGCTGCGCGCGGCAGCACGAGCAGCAGCGCGATGGCCGCGAGCGGCAGGAAGACGACGACGTTCAGCAGCAGCGCGTCAGCCATTGCGGAAGCTCCACGCCAGCGCCGCGAGGGTCCCGATCAGGACGAAGAACGCGTACCGGTGCAGGTTGCCGGTCTGCACGCGCGAGAACGCACCGGCGGTGCGCTCGGCCATCCGCGCGAGACCGTCGAGCGTCCCGTCGATAATCACGCGGTCCCCCAGCCGCAGGAAGACGCGCTCGGAGACCCAGTACAGCGGCCGCGCGAGGAAGCGCTCGTAGGCCTCGTCGACGAAATACTTGCCCGCGAGGAGCGCATTCAGCCCGGCGAAGCGCGGGGCGATCCGCGCGGCCCGCTCGCCGTTGCGGCTGAAGAAGAATGCGGCGAGGGCGAGGCCGGCGAAGGCGATGACGATCGATGTCAGGAGGAGCGGCATCTCGAGCCCGTGCAGCTCTTCCGGCGGCATGGGCAGCGGCGGCAGCGCGGTCAGGAAGTGCGGCACGTCAAGGGCGTATCCGCCGATCGCCGAGGCGATCGCCAGCACGACGAGCACGCCGGTCATCGACCACGGCGACTCGTGGACGTGATGCTCGACGTCCGCTGCCATCCGCGAAGTCCCGAAGAACGTGAGCCACAGCAGCCGGAACATGTAGAACGCCGTGAGGAGCGCCGTGGCCGCCATCACGGCCCACAGCAGGGGCGACCCGCCGCGGCTGCTGCCGAACGCGAACCAGAGGATCTCGTCCTTGGACACGAAGCCGGCGAGCGGCGGGATGCCCGCGATGGCGGCGGTGGCGATGGCGAAGGTCCAGAACGTGACCGGGATCTTCTTGCGCAGCCCGCCCATCTTGCGGATGTCCTGCTCGCCCGAGAGCGCGTGGATGACGCTGCCGGCACCGAGGAAGAGGCACGCCTTGAAGAACGCATGCGTGTAGAGGTGGAAGATGGCCACGCCATAGGCGCCCACGCCGAGCGCGACGAACATGAAGCCGAGCTGCGACACCGTGGAGTACGCAAGCACCTTCTTGATGTCGTTCTGCGCGACGGCGATCGTCGCCGCGAAGAACGCCGTCGCCGCGCCGATGACGGCGATCACCTGCGACGCTTCGGGCGCGAGCACGTACATGTCCGCCATCCGTGCGACCAGGTACACGCCGGCCGTCACCATCGTCGCCGCGTGGATCAGCGCGGAGACGGGCGTCGGGCCCGCCATCGCGTCGGGAAGCCAGACGTGCAGCGGGATCTGCGCCGACTTGCCGGTGGCGCCGATGAACAGCAGGATGCCGGCGAGGCTCGCGGAGATCGCGGGCAGCGGAGTCGCCCGGAACGCGGCGTTGATCCGGTCCATTTCCAGCGTCCCGGTCGCCCAGTACAGCAGGAACATTCCGAGCAGGAAACCGGCGTCGCCGATCCGGTTGGTAATGAACGCCTTCTTGCCGGCCTGCGCCTTTTCCGGATCGTCGAACCAGAACCCGATCAGGAGGTAGGAAGCGAGCCCCACGCCTTCCCAGCCGACGAACAGCACCAGCAGCGAGCGGCCCAGCACGAGCAGCAGCATGAAGAAGAGGAACAGGTTGAGATAAGCGAAGAAGCGCGCGTAGCTCTTGTCCTCCTTCATGTAGCCGGTGGAATAGACGTGGATCAGCGAGCCCACGCCGGTCACGACCAGCGTCATCACGGCGGAGAGGCGGTCGAAGTAGAAATCGACGTTGAACGCATGCCCGTCGATGGTGGTCCAGGTGTAGGCGGTTTCGACGAGCGGCACACTGCCGCCCGCGAGCAGGTCGGCCGTGGCGCGCACGGCGAGCAGGAACGAAGCGATGGGCAGGCCGCAGCCGACGATGGTGACGAAGCGGTTGCCGAAGCGGCTGGTGGCGCAATTGCGTCGCGAGCAGGCCGTTCGCGAGGAAGCCCGCGAGCGGGGCGAGGACGATCAGCGTGAGCAGGTTCGTCATCGCCTAGCCCTTGAGATCCGCGTAGGCGTCCGCTTCGAGCGTGTGCTTGCGGCGCACCAGCAGCAGCACGATCGGGATCGCGATGGCGATCTCCGCCGCCGCGACGACGAAGATCAGGAACACGAGCACCGCCCCGGCCGCGGTGCCGGTCTGCTGCGCGAAGGTGACGAGCGAGAGGATCACCCCGTTCAACATCAGCTCCATGCACATCAGCATGACGAGCAGGTTGCGCCGGACGATCACGCCCAGGAGCCCCAGTGCGAACAGCGCCACGGCCAGCGCGAGCAGCAGCGAGACCTTATCCATGCTTGCGCCTGCTGCCCTTGATGACCGCGATCGCCGCGACCACGGCGGCCAGCAGCAGGACCGACGTGAGCTCGAAGTGCAGCCAGTATTCGTTCAGGAACGCTACCGAGAACTGCTGGAGGCCGAAGGAGACCGTGGTGCTGGAAACCTGGTAGTGGCCGCGCCACACGCCGAACAACAGCACCACGACAAGGAGCACCGCACCCGCGATCCCGGGAAGGGTGAGCCGGGAGAAACGCTGTACCAGCGAGGCATCGCGCACGTCGAGCAGCATGATCACGTAGACCATGAACACCATGACCGCGCTGACGTAGATCAGCACCTGGAAGGCGGCGATGAAGTGCACGCCGAGGAGCCCGTAGATGCCGCCCAGGAACACCATGGTCGAGATCAGCGCCATCGCGACCTGCATCGGGTGTCGCAGCACGATCATCAGCGCCGCGGCGACGAGCGCGGAGGCGCCGAACACGTAGAGCAGGATGCGCGTCGAGGTTCTGCAGGAAGGCGTCGATCATGCGGAATCTCCCGTGGCGCGCGCGCCGCCCTTGGCCGGGTAGGGCTTGGCGACGTCGCGCTGCGGTTGCCAGGTCAGGAGCTCTTCCTTGTCGAGCCACATCCGGCTGCGGTCGAGCGTCGGCAGTTCCGGTACCACCTTCACCATGCGGATCGCATCCTCCGGGCAGGCTTCCACGCACAGCCCGCAGAAGATGCAGCGCGAATAGTCGATCTCGAAACGGGCTGGGTATTTCGGATGCGCTCGGTCGTCGGGGTCGAACGCGGCGTCGATCTCGATCACCTGCGCCGGACACACGGTGGCGCACATGTTGCAGGCGATGCACTGCGGCGAGCCGTCCGGCCGCTGCGTCAGGATGTGCTTGCCGCGATTGTGCTCGGCGTAGTCGAAGCGCGTCTCCTCCGGGTAGTACGTGGTGAGCGCACCCTTGCGGAACGTGATCCAGCGCCACATGTTCTTGCAGGAACACCGCGCTGGTGATCGCGAGGCCGCGCACGATCTCGAACAGGTAGGCGCGCTCCCACCAACCCATGGTGGGCTCGTTCCAGTAGACCTTGCGCTGGTAGGGCTTGGCCATCGGCTTACGCAGCGAGCAGCCACACGGCGACCGCGGTGACGGTCAGGTTGGCGAGCGCCAGCGGCAGCATGAACTTCCAGGCGAATTTCAGTACCTGGTCGTAGCGGAAGCGCGGCAGCGTCCAGCGGATGAGGATCTGGAAGCTCGAGATCACGAGCACCTTGACGAGGAAGACGACGAGCTGGATCGCGACGACCGCGCCGTGGCTCATCGCGACCTTATGCCCGCCGGGAAACTCGAAGCCCGCGTCCGTCATGTACGGCAGGTTGTAGCCGCCGAGGAAGAGGGTGGTGAACAGCGCGGCGATGATCGCGATCTCGATGAACTCGGCGAACATGAACAGCCCCATCTTCATGGCGCTGTACTCGGTGTAGAAGCCGGCGATCAGCTCGGACTCCGCTTCGGGCAAATCGAACGGGATGCGGCGGTTCTCGGCCACCGCCGCGGCCAGGAACAGCGTTGCGGCGAAGGGCTGGTAGACCACGCCCCAGGCCGGCAGGAAGCCCAGGACCGTTCCCGATTGCTGCTGGACGATCGCGGTCAGGTCGAGCGTGCCGTAGATCAGGATCAGCCCCAGCACGGTTAGCCCCATCACGAGCTCGTAGGAGATCATCTGCGAGCCGGCGCGCAGCGCGCCCAGCATCGAGAACTTGTTCGACGACGACCAGCCCGCGAGCATCGCGCCGATGATCCCCATGCCGCCGAACGCGAACACGATCAGCAGTCCGGCGTCGAGCTTGGCGATCTGCATCGGATAAGTGCGCTCGCCGAACCACGCGGCGGCCGCCGGGAAGCCGTCGAGCAGCAGCGCGGGATTCAACAGTCCGCCGAACGGGATGACTGCGAAGACCAGCATCACCGGGGTGAACGCCACCCAGGGCGCCACGGCGTAGGCGTACCAGTCGTAGGTCTTGGGTTTCCAGTCCTCCTTGACCATCATCTTCAGTCCGTCGGCGAGCCCGTGGAACAGCCCCAGCCACACCATCTTGAACTGCGTGAACGGGATGCGGACGTAGGCGCGGTTGGCGCCGATGCGGTCCGACATCACCGCGGCCTGCTTGCGCTCCACCCAGGTGAGGATCGTGCCGAAGGTGAGCAGCACCGCCAGCGCGTAGCCGATGTAGATCGCGTAGATCACCAGATCCTGGATCATGGCGCGGCCTTGACCTTCGTGCGCCGAGCGTGGCGAACAGCGTCTCGGCGTCGGCCACCGTCGCAGGCTTCGGGAAGCAGGGCTCGAACCCGCTCACCACGCCCTGGAAATTCGTGTAGTGCCCGCGCCGCTCGGTCTGGATACTGATCGGGATGAAGGCGTCGGCGTGTCCGTTCTCGGGGGCGAGATACGCATTCAGGAATACGATCTTCGTCGTCGGGGGGAGCTGCGCGAAATCGAAGCCTTCGCCCCAGATCAGCACGAGGTCGGTGTCCGGACCGAACTCGGGCTCGCGTTCCACCGACGGCGGGAAGAGCGCCCGGATGCCGGCGGCGTTCGGATTCTTGTCGCGCCGGATCAGAAGTTCGTCGTCGAGCGGCTCGCCGGCGGCGGGCATCCAATCCGTCTTCAGGAAACTCGCAAAGCGCTCACCCAGGGATGCCTTGAACGCCGCGAGCTCCTCGTTGGAACCCCAGGAGGACAGCATCGCCACCGGGTGCTTCGCCGCGGCGATCAGCGATCGTGCGGCGGCGACGGCGGTGTCGAGGTCGACCGGCTTCCCCTTCAACATCGCCTGCTCCGCGCGCGCGCGCTCGAAGATCCGCGCGAGATCGCGGCCCTTGTTGCAGATCCACGGGCCGTTCACCGCGGGATTCTCGAGCGGGGTCACGCGCGCGATGCTGCGGTTCTGCCGGGGATCGAGCGCGCGCAGGTGCCACTCGGGCTTGCGATGCCAGAGGTTGACCGTGCAGCCGCGCGCGCACCCGGGGCATACCGAGGGCGTCGGCTTCAGGTACCAGACCCGGGCCTTGTAGAGGAACGAGCGCGACAGCAACGCCCCCACGGGGCAGATGTCGATGACGTTGTCGGAATACGGGTCGGCGTCGAAGGCGCCATCCTCGGCGGCGCGCACCAGCGAGCTGTCGCCCCGGTTCTTGATGCCGAGCGCGCAGGACTTGGAGACCTCGTGCGTGAAGCGCACGCAGCGCGAGCACAGGATGCAGCGCTCGTTGTCGAGCACGATGCGCTCGGACAGATCGTGGAACTTGGTCGCGCGGACCTTCGGCACCGTGGACACCGACGGCGAGCCGTTGTACTCGAAGTGGTAGTCCTGCAGCGAGCACTCGCCGGCCTTGTCGCAGATGCCGCAGTCCACCGGATGGTTCAGCGTGATGAACTGCATCGTCGCCTTGCGGTGCGCCCGCACGAGCTCGGAGTCGGTCAGCACCCGCAAGCCCTTGGTCACCGGCAGGTTGCATGCGATTTCCACCCAGCTGCGGCCCTCGACCTGAACGGCGCAGATGCGGCAATTGCCGGCGACCGACAGCTTCGGGTGCCAGCAGAAGTACGGGATGAAGAAGCCGTTCGCCTGCGCGGCCTCCATGACCGTCTGGTTGTCGGCGGCCATGACCGATTGCCCGTTGATGAAGATCTCAGGCATGGACGGGAATCTCGAGGTTGCCGCCGAATTTCGATCGCCCGTGCTCGATGAAATACTCGAACTCGTCGCGATACTTGTTGAGAATGCCGACCGTCGCGTAGCCGGCGGCGTCGCCCATCCCGCAGATCGTCGTGCCGTCGTTCAGCTGCGAGATCCGGTACAGGCTGTCGATGTCCTCCGGCCGGCCCTTGCCGTCGACGATGCGGTCGATGATCCGGTGCAGCCATCCCATCCCTTCGCGGCACGGCGTGCACTGCCCGCAGGATTCGTGGTGGTAGAAGCGCAGCAGCACCTGCAGCAGCCGCACCATGCAGGTGCCCTCGGCGATGACGATCATGCCGCCGGAGCCCAGTCCCGATCCGGCCGCTTCGAACGATGCGTGGTCATAGGTGACCTTTTCGCACTCGGCGGCGGTCAGCACCTTGGTCGAGATCCCGCCGGGGACGATGCACTTGAGCTTCGTGCCTTCCGGCGTGCCGCCGCAGTCCTCGTAGAGGAACTTGCCTTGAGCGGATAGCCGTACTCGACTTCGTAGACGCCGGGGCGGCGGATGTGGCCGGAGATCGACACCAGCTGCGTGCCCGGGCTCTTGGCGGTGCCGACCTTGCGAAACTCCGCCGCGCCGTGTGCGACGATGCCGGTGACGTTGGCGAGCGTCTCGACGTTGTTGACGACGGTGGGCCGCTGGTAGAGGCCCTTGACGGTGAGCCGCGGCGGACGGTTGCGCGGATAGCCGCGCTTGCCTTCGAGCGAGGAGAGCAGCCCCGATGCCTCGCCGCACACGTACGAACCGGCGCCGCGATAGACGACGAGGTCGCACGCGAAATCGGTGCCGAGAATCCGCTCGCCGAGCAGCCCGGCGGCGTAGGCCTCCTCGACCGCCCAGCGAGGCGCCGGTACGGCAGGTCGAACTCGCCGCGGATGTAGACGAACGCGTTGCGCACCTGCAGCGCGTACGCCGTGATCGCCATCGACTCGATCAGCAGATGCGGCGCGTGCTCGAGTATCCAGCGATCCTTGAACGTGCCCGGCTCGCCTTCGTCGGCGTTGGCGCACAGGTAGTGCGGCTGGCCGTCGTCGAGCGTGATGACCGCCCATTTGCGGCCCGCGGGAAACGCGGCGCCGCCGTGGCCCAGGATTCCCGAGGCCGTGACCTCCTTGGTGACGTCCTGCGGCGCCTTTTCCGCGAGCACCATCGCGAGCGTCGCGTAGCCGCCGCGCGCGCGGTAATCGGCGAGCGTGTGCGAGCTCGCCGTCACCGGGAAATGTCATCAGGAGCTGCCGGCCGGGCATGTCAGTGCCCGCACGGCCGCCCGAAGGGCACTGACACGCCCCCTCCGGGGGTGTGCGAACGCAGTGAGCCTGGGGGTCGTTTCATTCTAGGGCATCCCGTCGAGGAGCGCGTCGAGCTTCTCGGCGCTCATGTTCTCGTGGTACGCATCGTTGACCATCACCACCGGCGCGGTGCCGCAGGAGCCGAGGCACTCGACGGTCGACAGCGTGAAGCGGCCGTCCGGCGTCGTCTCGCCGGGCTTGACGCCGAGCTTCGCCACCAGGTGGTCGATCAGGCGCTCGGCGCCGCGCATGGAGCACGTCACATTGCGGCAGGCCTGCACATGGTGGCGGCCGATGGGCGCGCGCCGGAACTGGGTGTAGTACGAGAGCACCTGCTCGATCTGCATGCGCGGAACGCCGAGGTAGGTGACCAGCCCGTCGATGTCGCTGTCCGCGACATAGCCCCGGTCCTCCTGGATGCGGCGCACGCAGGGAAGCACGAGCGAGGACTCGAAGCCCGCGGGGAAGCGCTGCCTTCCACCGCTCGAATTCGTGGAATGAGCATCGTCTTCACGGTGCCACAGCCCCTAACGGTCGCACTCGCCGCCGATCATGTTGACCGAGCCGAAGGTCGGCACGATGTCCGCGAGCTGATAGCGCTCGAGCATCTTGTGCACGCCGCCCATGTGCACGAAACTCGGTGCGCGAACGTGGACCTTGTAGGGCAGCCCCTCGCCGGTGGAGACCAGATAGAACCCGAGTTCGCCGTTGGGCGACTCGTGCGCCGAGTAGACCTCGCCGGCAGGAACCCGCGGGCCCTCCATGATCAGCTTGAAGTGGTTGATCAGCGACTCGATCTCGGTATAGACGAGATGCTTCTCGGGCAGCGTGCAGCGGTGGTCGTCGACGTTGATCGGCCCCGCGGGCAGCGTCTTCACGAGCTGGCGGATCATGTGCACCGATTCGTCCATCTCGCGCATCCGCACGTAATACCGGTCGTAGTTGTCGCCCTTGATGCCCACCGGCACCTCGAAGTCGAGGTCGGCGTAGGCGAGGTACGGCGTGTCCTTGCGCAAGTCGCGCGGCGCGCCGGTGGAGCGCAGGATCGGGCCGGTGTAACCCCAGTTGATCGCGTCGGCGGTCGAGATCACGCCGACGTCGCGCATCCGATCGATGAAGATCCGGTTGCGGTCCACCAGGCCGTGGACACGGCCGACGAAGGTCTCGTACTGGTCGAGGATCACCTCGAGCCGTTCGAGCCACCCGTCGGGCAGGTCGCGCGCGAGTCCGCCGATGCGGCCGTAGGTGTAGGTGACCCGCGCGCCCGTCAGGTTCGCCAGGTGCTCGTACATGTAGTCGCGGATCATCACCAGGTACAGGAACGCGGTCATCGCGCCCAGTTCCATCAGTCCCGCGGCCACGCAGGTCAGGTGATCGACGATCCGCGAGTACTCGGACAGCAGCGTGCGCAGGTGCCGGCAGCGCGGTGTGATCTCCACCCCCATCAGTTTCTCGACCGCGTCGCAGTACGCGAAGTCGTTGATCAGCGCGGACACGTAGTTCAGCCGGTCGACGTAGGGAATCAGGTTGTGCCAGGTGTGCGCCTCGCACTCCTTCTCGAAGCCGCGATGCAGATAGCCGGGATGGACGTCCACGCGCAGTACGCGCTCGCCGTCGAGCTCCGCGATGATCTGGACCGTGCCGTGGGTCGCCGGATGAGACGGACCGATGTTGACGATGACGTTGTCGTCGCGCAGCGGCCTGTCGAACGCGGGCCGGACCGGATTGGGAAACTTCGCGTCCATGCGTCGTCGCTTTAATCCCGATAGGGAACGAGCGGCTGCTCCTGCGTCTTCGGATAGTCCTTGCGCAGCGGATGGCCGACGAAGCCTTCGTAGAGCAGGATCGGGCGCAGGTCCGGGTTGCCGCGGAAGTCGATCCCGTACATCTCGTGGCACTCGCGCTCCATGAAGCGGGCGGAGCCATAGAGCGAAACCAGCGAGTCGACCGATCGGGTTCTCCTCCGGTACGCGCGTCTTCAGCCGCACGCGCACGTGGTCCTGCGTCGAGTAGAAGTGATAGACCACCTCGAAGCGCGGGTTCTGTCCGACCCAGTCGACCGCGGTGACGTCGAGGAAGAGATCGAAGCCGAACTCCGCCCTTCATTAGCGCGACGACCTCGAGCAGCGCCGAAGGGGCGAGCTCGGCCACCAGGATCCCATGCGCGAACGAAATCGCCTTCGCGGTGGCGGCAAGGCGGGCCTGCGAGCCGGTCGAGGATCGCGCTCGCCACGGTCAGAAGCGCTCCGTGATGATTGGGTGCCGCGAATGAGCGATCTTGTCCTGCAGCCGCATGATGCCGTCGATGACCATCTCCGGCCGCGGCGGACAACCGGGGATGTAGATGTCGACCGGGATGATCTTGTCGATCCCCTGGACTGCCGCGTAGTTGTTGTAGAAGCCGCCGGAGGTCGCGCAGACGCCGAAGGCCATCACCCACTTCGGTTCGCACATCTGCTCGTAGACCTTGAGCAGGACCGGCGCCTGCTTGTGCGTCACCGTCCCCACGACCATCAGCAGGTCGGCCTGGCGCGGCGAGAAGCGCGGCAGCGCGGCGCCGAAGCGGTCGGTGTCGTAGGGCGAGGAGCTCACCGCCATGAACTCCATCGCGCAGCACGCGGTGACGAACGGGTACGGGAAGAGCGAGAACTTGCGCGCCCACCCGATCAGCTCGTCCTTCTTCGTCGTCAGGTACTCGAACGCGGAGGACGGCTGCGGCCGCGCGCTCGCGATCGGAATCGTCTTGCCCTGGTACGGCCCGGCGGTGCTCATTCGGTCACCGCCTCGAGCAAACGGGCCTTGTACACGTACAACAGGATCAGGACCAGCAGGGCGAGGAAGATGCCGAAGATGAGCAGCATGAAGGCCGTCAGCGGCTGCGCGCCCAGCACCCAGATGAACGAGGAACACGGTTTCCAGATCGAACAGGATGAAGACGATCGCGACCGCGTAGTACTTGATCGGGACGGCCTTGACGTTCAGGAGATCGACCGGCGTCGCGCCGCACTCGAAGGCTTCGAGCTTCAACGCGGTCGATTTCGGTTTCGGTCCGAGGAACCGGTTGGCGAGCAGGGTGAAGCCGACGAAGCCCAGGATCGCCAGCAGGTACAGCAGGAAGACGACGTAAGGATTCATGTGGGTCGAGGTACGCGGCCCGCCGGCCGGCGTCGCAATCCTTTGCGCGAGACTAGAGGGTTCACGCGTGCGACCTGTTGACGCAGATCAATCGGATGTTGCGTCGCACAAGCGCTGCCCCTAGGGCAATCCAAATGCGTCGCACGCGTATTGTGCACGCCTCATGCGCCCGTCACGTAATCCGGGTAGTGCGGGTCGTACATCTGCGCGCGAACGTGCGCGAGCAGATCCGGCGGCTGTGGCGCATCCGCGAATCCCTGCTCGTAGGCAACGCGGGCGACCGCGGCCGCGATGTGCGCCGAAACGTCGCGAACCTTTCCGAGCGCCGGATACAGGCTTCCCTGCGCGAGGTCGGCTTCCGACACCTGCCCGGCCAGCGCTTCGGCGGCGGCGAGGAACATCTCGTCGGTGACGCGCCGGGCGTGGATCGCGATCACGCCCAGACCCACGCCGGGGAAGATGTACGAATTGTTGCCCTGCCGCGGGACGAACGTCCGTCCGCCGAGCGTGACCGGATCGAACGGGCTGCCGGACGCGAACAGCGCGCGCCCGCCGCTCCATTCGTAGGCCTGCGCAGCCGTGCATTCGGACTTCGACGTCGGGTTGGAAAGCGCAAACACAATCGGGCGCTCGTTCAGCCGGGTCATTTCCTCGACGACCTCGCGCGTGAATGCCCCGGCCACGGCGGCCACGCCGATGATCGCGGTCGGCTTCAGTGCCTTGATCGCGGCCAGGAAATCGCCGACGGGCGGGTGGTCGTGCGCGTACGGACGCTTTTGCTCGGCCAGATCGCCGCGGCTCTTGACGACGAGCCCGCGCGAATCGACGAGCCAGCAACGGCTGCGCGCCGCGGGCTCGGGCGTGCCGCGCGCGACCATCGCCGCGACGGCCAGGTCGGCGATGCCGGTCGCGGCCTCGCCGGCGCCGAGGAACAGGATCTTCTGTGCCGCGAGCTCGCCCTTCGTGACGCGCAACGCCGAGAGGATGCCGGAAAGCGCCACCGCTGCCGTTCCCTGGATGTCGTCGTTGAAGGTGCAGATCCGCTCGCGGTAGCGCTTGAGCAACCGGAATGCGTTGTGGTTCGCGAAGTCCTCGAACTGGACCACCACTCCGGGAAAGACTTCCTGCGTCGCCTCGATGAACTCCTCGACCAGGCTGTCGTAGGCCTCACCGGTCAGGCGCGGCTCGGGCACGCCGATGTACAGCGGGTCAGCGGCGCAACGCCTCGTTGTTGGTGCCGACGTCGAGCATGACGGGCAGGCACTGCGTCGGGTGCACGCCCGCGCAGGCCGTGTAGAGCGCGAGCTTGCCCACCGGGATTCCCATCCCGTTCGCGCCGAGGTCGCCCAGGCCCAGGATGCGCTCGCCGTCGGTCACGACGATGATCGCCGCCTCGCGATAGGGCCAGTTGCGCAGCACGCTGGCGATGCGGCCGCGATCCTTCGCACTGACGAAGATGCCGCGCGGACGCTGCATGATGTGGCCGTACTGCTGGCAGGCGAGGCCGACCGTCGGCGTGTAGATGATCGGCATCATCTCGTCCGGATTGTCGATGACGAGCCGGAAGAACAGCGCCTCGTTGCGGTCGTGCAGCGCGGTGAGGTTGATGTATTTCTCGAGGTCCGAGGTCTTCCGCCGGAAGTTCTCCAGCACGCGGTCGACCTGCACTTCCTGCGTGCAGACGTGCGGCGGCAGGAGGCCGCGCAGGCCGAGCGCGTCACGCTCGGCTTCGGTGAATGCCGTGCCCTTGTTGAGCGTCGGGTCGTGCAGCAGCGCGATTCCGCGCGGGAACCACGCCGGAACCGCCGCGCGCGTGCGGCCATGCTTGCCGTGCAACATGAATTACCCCCCTCGAGCCGTTGTTCCGCGCCTGCCGACCGGCACGGTCAGATCGTTTCCGGCACCATCCGGATCGCGCCGCAGGGGCATTCTGACACGCAGATGCCGCAGCCCTTGCAGTAGTCGTAATTGAACTCGAAACGCTTCCCCGGCCCCAGCTTGATCACCGCATTGTCGGGGCACACGCCATAACAGTTGTCGCACTCGAAGCAATTGCCGCAGGACAGGCACCGGCGTGCCTCGAACAGGGCGTTGGTCTCGTCCAGCCCCTTGACGACCTCGTCGAACGTGGACTTGCGCCGGACGATGTCGAGCACCGGGCGAACGGTCTTCGGCGCATCGGCGTAGTACCACGGGTTGAGGTTGTCGAACGTCGCGAGCTCGTGCTTGGGCGGTGGCGCGTACGTGCCACCGCGCAGCCACGCATCGATGTGGCGGGCGGCCTTCTTGCCATGGCCCACGCCCACCGTCACCGTGCGTTCGGAGGGCACCATGTCGCCGCCGGCGAAAACGCCGGCGTAGCCCGTCATCATGTTCGGGCCGACCTCGACGGTGCCGTCCTTGATCGCGAGCCCGGGCACGCCGTCGAGCAGCGACAGGTCGACGTCCTGGCCCAGCGCCAGCACCAGCGAATCCGACTCGAGCGTCTCGAACTCGCCGGTGGGCTGCGGGAAGCCCTGTTTCGTCGAGCTGCATCTTCTCGACCGTCAGCGTGCCCGCGTCCTCCATCCGCTTGATCGTCGACAGCCACTTGATGAGCACGCCTTCCTGCAGCGCCTCCTCGACCTCGAAATCGTGCGCCGGCATCTTCTCGCGCGTGCGGCGGTAGACGATGATCGCCTCGGTGGCGCCCAACCTCTTGGCGGTGCGTGCAACGTCGAGCGCCGTGTTGCCGCCGCCGTAGACGACGACGCGGCGGCCCAGCATCGGCTTGTCCTGGCCCTCCATGCTGCGCAGCACCGACACGGCGTCGAGCATCCGCGCGGCCTCGCCAGCCGGGATGTATGCGCGCTTGGCGATGTGCGCGCCGACCGCGAGAAAGGCCGCGTCGAAGCCTCCCTCGCCCATGGAGTCGAGGATGTTCCCCACCTTGTGGTTGAGCTTCAATTCGACCCCGAGCTCGACGATGCGCTCGACCTCGGCGTCCAGCACGTCGCGCGGCAGTCGGTATTTCGGGATGCCGAAGCGCATCATGCCGCCCGCCAGCGGGCCCGCTTCAGCGATGGTCACGCGATGCCCGCGGCGGCGCAGATGATACGCGGCCGAGAGCCCCGACGGGCCGGCGCCGACGACCAGAACGCGCTTGCCCGATTCCTCGCGCGGCCGCGAGAACTGCCAGCCCCGCTTGATCGCTTCGTCGCCCAGGAAGCGCTCGACGGAGTTGATGCCGACCGCCTCGTCGAGCTGCCCGCGGTTGCACGCACGCTCGCAGGGGTGATAGCAGACGCGCCCCATGACGGAGGGAAGCGGGTTGTCCTCGACGAGCGTGCGCCATGCGGCCTCGTAGTGGCCGCCCTCGGCATGGTAGAGCCAGGCCTGGATGTTCTCGCCGGCGGGGCACGCGTTGTTGCACGGCGGCAGGCGGTCGACGTAGACCGGCCGCGAGGTCCGCCACGAGCCCGTCTTGTTGGCGAGCGAGGAGCCGACGTCGAGCGTGATCGCGAACGGCTTGTCCATCAGGCTGCCTCGCTGGTGTCGAGCAGGCCGAACTTCGCGATGTTGCGGTCGGCGATCGCCTGGATCTGCGCCACGCGGGCAGTGTCGGGTTGCGGGGTAAACAGATGCGCAAAGCGCTTCTGCAGCTGCAGGTATTCCGTGACCGGCACCGGGCGGCGGATCGGCGTGCGGCCGGTGATCTCGCCGTAGGCGCCCTCGAACAGCGGAAACAGGCCCGACTCGACGGCCAGGCGCGCAATCCTGATCGTGTCGGCCGGCACCGAGCCCCAGCCCAGCGGACACGGGACGTGGATATGGACATAGCGCGCGCCGCGGATACCCATCGCGTGGGTCACCTTGCTTTCGAGGTCGCGCAGATTCGCCACGCTCGCCGTCGCCACATAGGGAATTCCGTGCGCAAGCGCGATCAGCGGGACGTTCTTGCCGGTGCCGAAAACGTTGCCGGGCTCCCTTCCGATGGCCATCGTCGTCGCCGTACGCGCGGCCGGCGGCGTGGCGCTCGAGCGCTGGACGCCGGTGTTCATGTACGCTTCGTTGTCGTAACAGACGTAGAGCACGTCGTCGTTGCGCTCGAACATGCCCGACAGGCAACCGAAGCCGATGTCCGTGGTGCCCCCGTCGCCGCCCTGCGCGATCACGCGCACGTTCTGACGCCCCTTGACGCGAAGCGCGGCCGCCACGCCCGAGGCGACCGCGGCGGCATTCCCGAACAGCGAATGGATCCACGGGATCTGCCACGACGTTTCCGGATAGGGCGTCGAGAAGACCTCGAGGCAGCCGGTCGCATTGACGGCGATCACCTGGTTCTCCGCGGCGCGCATCGCGGCGTCGATGGCGTAGCGCGCGCCCAAGCGCCTCGCCGCAGCCCTGGCACGCGCGATGTCCCGAGTTCGAGCGAGTTGGTGCGCCGCATGTTGGCCTGCACCGAGCGCTCGTCCTCCGCGAGCAGCCGGTTGCCTACCGTGAACGTGCCGGTCTGGTAGAACTTGACCTCCTGCATCTCGGTGCCGGCGCCGCGCTGGGTGCTCATGGGACCTCTCCTACCCTATCCGCGACCCGACGGTGCCGAGCCGGCGCAGGATGGCTTCCGCCGTCGGTCCGGTGCGGCGCGCGAGTTGCTCGCGCTCGAGCTCGTGAGCGACGACATCGGCATTGAGATCGAGGAACGTCACCTGCTCGAGCTCGTCGGCCTCCGCGTCCTCGAAGAGCTGCTTCAACGCGGTGCGCGTGATCGCCCGACCGCCCAGGCCCGCGATCACCGTGTAGCCCTTGAGCTGGATCCCGGACAGCGACTTGCGCACGCCGTCGGAAACGATTCCGCCCAGGCCGACCGCCAGGCATTTCTCGAGCACGACGACGCGCTTCGCATGGCCGAGCGCGTCGCGCAGCGCAGAGAGCGGGAACGGACGGAACGAGCAGATCGAGACCGAGCCGATCTTCGCGCCGTCCGCGCGCATTTCGTCGACCACCTCCTGCACCGTGCCGTTGACCGAGCCCAGCGAGACGACGATGGTCTCGGCGTCCTCGGTCCGATAGGTGCGGATCAGCCCGCCCGAAGCACGCCCGAACTCGACGTTGAACGCGGCGGAAAGCTGCGGGATCAGCGACAGCGCGCGCAGTTGCTTGTGGTGGGCGAGGTAGCGTACCTCGGTGAACGCCTCGGGTCCGACCATCGCGCCGATGGTCACCGGCTCGGCGGGATCGAGCGCCTGCCGCGGCTCGAACGGCGGCAGGAACGCGTCCACCTGCGCCTGGGTCGGAACGTCGACGCGGTCGTAGGCGTGGGTCAGGATGAAGCCGTCCATGCACACCATCACCGGGCACGAAAGCTCCTCGGCGAGCCGGAACGCCTGGATGTGCAGGTCGAGCGCTTCCTGATTCGTTTCCGCGTAGAGCTGGATCCAGCCGGCGTCGCGCATCGACATGCTGTCCGAATGGTCGTTCCAGATGTTGATCGGCGCCCCGATCGCGCGATTGCCGATCGTCATCACGATCGGGAGCCCCAGCCCGGCCGCGTTGTAAACGGCCTCGGCCATGAACAGCAGGCCCTGGCTCGAGGTTGCCGTGTAGGTGCGGGCGCCGGCCGCGGACGCGCCGATGGCCACCGACAGCGCGGCGAACTCGGATTCGACGTTGATGAACTCGCACCCTGCCAGCGCGCCCGATTTCACCATCTCGCCGAGTCCTTCGACGATGTGCGTCTGCGGCGTGATCGGGTAGGCGCAGATCACTTCGGGCCGCGAGAGCGCGATCGCCTCTGCGACGGCACGGGACCCCTCGGTTTGCTTAAGCATGGATGGCCTCCCGCGATTGGCGGGCCATCGCGTAGGCCTCGCTCGCCGCGGCTACGTTCCCTTCGGCGACCTTGCCGGCAAATTTGGCCCGGATCGCAGCGACGACGGATTCGAGCCGGATTTCGCCGCTGACTGCTGCGAATCCCCCGAGCAGAGCGGCGTTCGGCAACGGCCGGCCAACATGCTTCTGCGCGATTTCGGTCGCTGGCACGCGGCAGAGCCGATAGTGGCGCTTCTCGCCGAGCAGGTCGGACAAGCCGAGTTCGGAGAAACTCTTCATCGAGTTGATGAGGACGAGGCCGACCGCGTGCAGCCCATTGAACAGATCGACCTGGTGCAGCAGCGTCGGGTCCTGGATGATCAGCGCGTCGGGCTCCATCACCGGTTCGCGCAGCCGGATCTCCTTGTCGTCGATCCGGCAGAACGCCATCACCGGCGCACCCATGCGCTCGGAGCCGAAGCTCGGGAACGCCTGCGCGTGGCGCCCTTCCAGAAACGCCGCGACCGAAAGCAGCTCGGCGCCGGAAACGACGCCCTGCCCACCGCGACCGTGTATGCGGACCTGATACATCGTCCCGACTCCTTGCGCCTGTGCTTTTCCCGGGGATCCCGCACCCGCAATGATGCTGCGCGCGCGCCTTCCGGCGCCATTGATGCAGGTCAATGGTCCTTCGTGCGTGAACAGGCGTCTGGCGCGACGCGCCGGCGCGCTGGCGATAACCCTACACGCCACGTGACTTGACGCGCATCAAAGGGAGCGCGGCGTTCGGCGCTATAGTGCCGGCTGCGGTTCGCCCTCCCGCAACGGGTTGGCGCCCGTGGCCATGCCGGCACGGTGCCGGCGCACCCAAGGCCCGTCCCGGGCTTGAAGGAGTCGATCGATGGATGCGACCAATCCCGTCATCGCCGGCGTCGGCCTCGCCGGGGCCGGAGCCAAGAGCCGCTGGCCGGCGCGCCTCGACTGGGTGCAGAGCGCAACCGGGCTGTTCCTCGCGCTCTTCATGTGGGGCCACATGTTCTTCGTGTCCACGATCCTCATCAGCAACGAGGCGATGTGGACGGTCACCAAGTTCTTCGAGGGCTATTTCTTCTTCGGGCGGCCGTATCCGGTCATCGTCTCGTTCGTCGTGGCCGGCGTGATCACGCTGATCATCGTCCACGCGTTCCTCGCGGTGCGCAAGTTTCCGATCAACTTCCGGCAGCTCACGACGTTCCGCGGTCACATGAAAATGCTCAAGCACGAGGACACCACGCTGTGGTACTGGCAGGCATTCACGGGCTTCGCGCTCTTCTTCCTCGCCGCGCCGCACGTCTACGTGATGCTCACCCGGCCGGACCTCATCGGGCCGTTCGAGTCGTCGGACCGCGTGTGGACGAGCAACTACTGGCCGCTTTACATCCTGCTGCTGCTCGCGGTCGAACTGCACGGTGGCATCGGCCTGTATCGTCTCGCGGTCAAGTGGGGCTGGTTCGAAGGTGCCGACCCGAACGCGACGCGACGGCGGCTGAAGAAGCTCAAGTGGGTGCTGACCGGCTTCTTCCTGGTCCTCGGCTTCGCCACGCTCGCTGCCTACATCAAGATCGGCATCGCGCACGCTCCGCAGTACGGCGAACGCTACGTACCGCCGGCGCTGCAATCCGCCCCGCAGGGGGTGCCGCGATGAAGATCGTATACACGGACGTGCTGGTGATCGGCGGCGGGCTCGCCGGTCTGCGCATCGGCATCGGCGCGAAGCGGCGCGGCCACGACGTGATCATCCTTTCGCTGGTGCCGCCGAAGCGCTCGCACTCGGCGGCGGCGCAGGGCGGCATGCAGGCCTCGCTCGGCAACGTGATCAAGGGGCAGGGGGACAACGAGGACGTGCATTTCGAGGACACGGTGCGCGGCAGCGACTGGGGCGCCGACCAGCGCGTCGTGCGGATGTTCGTCAACACCGCGCCGAAGGCGGTGCGCGAACTGGCCGCGTGGGGCCTGCCGTGGAGCCGCGTGCGGAAGGGCGACCGTACGGTCATCATCAACAACCAGAAGGTGACGATCACCGAGCGCGACGAGGCGCACGGGCTCGTCGCGCAGCGCGATTTCGGCGGCACCAAGAAGTGGCGGACCTGCTACGTTTCCGACGGCACCGGCCACGCGATGCTGCAGACGATGAGCGACCAGGCGATCGGCGCGGCGATTCCCGTGCACGAGCGCACCGAGGCGATCGCTCTGATCCACGAGGCAGGTCGCTGCTACGGCGCGATCGTTCGCAACCTCGTCACCGGCGAGCTCGTGGCGTACGTGGCCAAGGCCACGGCGATCGCAAGTGGGGGCGCCGGGCGGCTGTACCGCGTGACCACCAACGCCGTGATCTGCGAGGGGATCGGCAGTGCGCTCGCACTGGAAACGGGCGTGGCGACGCTCGGCAACATGGAAGCCATGCAGTTCCACCCGACGGGCATATTCCCCGCCGGTATCCTGGTCACCGAAGGCTGCCGCGGCGACGGGGGCCTGTTGAAGGATGTGGATGGCCACCGGTTCATGCCCGATTACGAGACCGAGAAGAAGGAGCTCGCCTCCCGCGACGTCGTATCGCGGCGGATGGAGGAGCATATCGTCATGGGCAAGGGCGCGAAAAGCCGCTTCGGCGAGCACCTTTGGCTCGACATCACGCTCCTGGGCGAGAAGCACATCAGGCACAACCTGCGGGAGGTGTGGGAGATCTGCCACCACTTCCTCGGCGTCGACCCGGTGAAGGACTGGATTCCGGTACGGCCGGCCATGCACTACACGATGGGCGGCGTGCGCACCAATCACACCGGCGAGAGCCCGACGTTGAAGGGACTTTTCGCCGCTGGCGAGGCCGCATGCTGGGACATGCACGGCTTCAACCGGCTGGGCGGCAACTCGGTCGCGGAAACCGTGGTCGCCGGCATGATCGTCGGCGAGTACGTCGCCGATTTCTGCGGGCGTTCCGAGAACGAGGTCAGCATCCCCACCGGCCTGATTCACGACTTCCTGCGGCGCGAGCAGGCGAAAATCGACATGCTGATCGACGGCCGAGGCACCGAGGACGCGGCGCTGCTGCGCATGGCGATGCAGGAAACCATGACGGCGAAGGTCGGCATCTTTCGCCGTGGCGAGGACCTCGCGGCCGCGGTCGAGGAGCTGCAACGCTTGCTGGTCCGCAGCCGCAACATCGGCCTGCGGTACAAGGCACGCGGCGCCAATCCGGAGCTGGTCATCGCCTATCGCGTGCAGAAGATGCTGAAGCTGGCGCTCTGCGTCGCCTACGGTGCGCTGACCCGCACCGAAAGCCGCGGCGCGCATTTCCGCCAGGACTATCCGCGCCGCAACGACGCCGAATGGCTGAAGCGCACGCTCGCGACCTGGGACGGCGAGACGGACACGCTGCCCTCGCTCGCCTACGAGATGCTGGATGTGAACGGGATGGAGCTGCCGCCGGGCTGGCGTGGCTACGGCGCGAAGGATTATGTCGATCATCCCGACACGCCGCGACGCGCGGGGGAGGTCGCTGCGCTCAAGGAGAAGATGGCCGGCGCGACGCGCTTCGCCGTGCAGGAGGCATTGATGCCCTACGACGAGTTGCTGCCGGCCCGCCTGCGCGGCAAGAACGAGCGCATCGACGAGAGGTTCGAACCATGAACGACACCGCCGTCAAGGCAGGCGCGCCGGGCAACGGCAACAACGCGGTTCGGCGGAAACTCGCGATCAGCGTGCTGCGCTACAACCCGCAGACACCGGCCACGCCGCCGCACATGCAGACCTACGAGCTGGAAGAAGCCGATGGCATGACGCTCTTCATCGCGTTGAACGAGATTCGCGAAAAGCACGACGCATCGCTCCAGTTCGACTTCGTCTGCCGTGCCGGTATCTGCGGCAGCTGCGCCATGGTGATCAACGGCCGGCCTACACTCGCCTGCCGCACGCTCACCAAGAACCTCGGTCCCGGGATCACGCTGGCGCCACTCCCGTTCTTCGAGCTGATCGGCGATCTCTCGGTCGACACCGGCAAGTGGATGCGCGGGATGAGCGAGCGCCTGCGGGGCTGGCTGCACATGAAGAACCCGGATCCGGACCTCAACCGCATCGAGCAGAAGATGGATCCGGACCTCGCCGACCGGATCTACGAGCTCGACCGCTGCATCGAGTGCGGCTGCTGCGTGGCAGCTTGCGGCACGGCGCGGATGCGCCAGGACTTCGTCGGTGCCGTCGGTCTCAACCGCGTGGCGCGCTTCCGTCTCGACCCGCGCGACGCGCGCACGGACGCCGATTTCTACGACGTGATCGGCGACGACGATGGCGTGTTCGGCTGCATGTCGCTGCTCGCCTGCCACGACGTTTGCCCGAAGGAACTCCCGCTCGCCACGCAGATCGCGTTCATGCGCCGCAAGATGGTCACGATGGGGTGGAAGTAGCGACGCGAGCCGGGGAGCAGGGGTCGCCGGGTCCGCGATGCCCGACCCAAAACCGGCCGTCTTCGTCGCCCGGGGTCTTTCAAAGACCTACCGGATGGGCGAGGTCGAGGTCCACGCGCTCACCGACCTGTCGCTCGAGATCTACGAAGGCGAGTTCGTCGTGTTGCTGGGGCCTTCCGGCAGCGGCAAGTCGACGCTGCTCAACATCCTGGGCGGGCTCGACACGCCGACCGCGGGCGAAGCGTTCTGGCGTGACCACAACCTCGCGACCGCGGGCGAGGCCGAGCTCACCCGCTATCGCCGCGAGCACGTCGGCTTCGTCTTCCAGTTCTACAACCTGATTCCGAGCCTCACGGTGCGGGAAAACGTCGAGCTCGTCACCGACATCGCGAAGGACCCGATGCCCGCCAATGAAGCCGTGCGGCTGATCGGACTCGAAACGCGCGCCGATCACTTCCCCTCGCAGCTCTCCGGCGGCGAGCAGCAGCGCGTGGCGATCGCGCGGGCCATCGCCAAGCGTCCCGACGTGCTGCTCTGCGACGAGCCGACGGGCGCCCTCGACTACGCGACGGGGAAGGTCGTGCTGGAGGCGATCGCCCGGATCAACGTCGAGCTCGGTACTACGGCCGTGGTCATCACGCACAACGCCGCGATCGCCGGGATGGCGGACCGCGTACTGCACCTGGCCGACGGCCGCATTGCCGCGATCGACGTCAACGCGCACCGCCTGACGCCATCGGAGCTCGCCTGGTGAAGGCGCTCGACCGCAAGCTGCTGCGGGATCTCTGGCAAATGAAGAGCCAGGTCGTCACCGTGGCCCTGGTCGTCGGCAGCGCGTTTGCCGGCTTCGCCGGGTCGATCGCCACCTACGAGTCGCTGGTCGACGCGCGCGAATCGTTCTACGAGGCCGCCCATTTCGCGCAAGTGTTCGTCGATCTGAAGCGCGCGCCGCGCGCGCTCGAGCGGCGGCTGGCCGAAATCCCGGGGGTGGCCGACGTGGAGGCGACGGTCGCGTTCGATGCAACGCTGGATGTGCCGGGCATCGCCGAGCCGGTGATCGGCCGGATGATCGGGCTCCCCGCGCGCAACGGGTTGCGATTGAATCAGCTCGTCATCCGGCGTGGTCGCGCTCCCGACCCCGGCCGGGCGGGCGAGGCGGTCGTGTCGGAGGGGTTCGCCAATGCCCGCATGCTCGCCCCCGGCGATAGGTTGACCGTTCTGCTGAACGGCCGCCGCGAGGCGCTGACGATCGTCGGTGTCGGCCTCTCGCCCGATTACATCTATGCGACACAGGGTGGCGCGTTTCCGGACGATCGCAACTTCGGGGTCTTCTGGATCGACCGCGAGCGGCTCGCGACGGCGTACGACATGGAAGGTGCGTTCAACCACGTTGCGCTGCGGCTTGCTCCCGGCGCGTCGGAGCGTGCGGTCATCGCGGCGCTCGACGCGCTCCTCGAGCCCTACGGCGGCCTGAACGCGCACGGGCGCGACGAGCAGCTCTCGCATCGGATCCTCGGCCAGGAAATCAACCAGTGGAAAGTGATCGGCACGATGATTCCGACGATCTTTCTCGTCGTCGCGTCGTTCCTGCTCAACGTCGTTCTCGGTCGGCAGGTGGCCACCCAGCGCGAGCAGATCGCGGCGCTGAAGGCGCTGGGCTACGCCAATGCGACGCTCGTCCGCCATTACCTCGTGCAGGTTGCCGTCATCGTGGCGCTGGGAATTGCCCTGGGGGTCGGCGCCGGCTGGTGGTTCGGCGAGGCTGTCACGGGACTGTATGCCGAGTTCTTCCACTTTCCCGCCTACGCCTTTCGGATGCCGTTATGGGTCGTGCTCGCTGCTTCGGCGATCACGCTCGGCGCCGCGGTTGCCGGGACGCTCGGCGCCGTCGAGCGCGCGGTCGGAATCGCACCGGCGGAAGCAATGCGGCCACCGTTCCCCGGTGTTTATCGCGCAACCGTGATGGAACGAATGGGGCTCGCGCGCTTGCTTACGCCGGCGATGCGGATGACCGCGCGTAACATGGAACGACGGCCCGGACGCGCACTGCTGACCACGATCGGCATCGCCGCCGCGATGGCGATCGTCATTTCGGGAATGTTCTGGCGCGACGCGCTCGACTACATGATCGACGTTCAATTCGAGGCGGCGCAGCGCGCCGATGCCGTGATTGCGCTGGTCGAGCCTTCCGACCCGGCGGCCGCGCGCGAGGTTGCGCGGCTGCCCGGCGTCATGCTGGCGGAGGGCGCACGTGATGTCGCGGTGCGCCTTGTCGCCGGCCACCGCAGTTATCGGACTGCGATCCAGGGGATTCCCCGGCAAGGCGAGTTGCGGCGCCCGCTGGATGCCGACCTCGAACCGCTCGCCATTCCGACGGAAGGCGTACTGTTGACCGATCGTCTTGCGGATCGGCTCGAGGTGCGCCCCGGGGATGCGATCCGCATCGAGGTGCTCACCGGGCAACGCAACCAGCGCGATGTTACCGTCGCCGGCACCGTCCGCGATCTCATCGGGCTCGTGGCCTACATGGATCTCGAAGCGCTCAATCGTCTGGCGGGCGACGGCGACACGGTATCCTCGATTGCGGCCAAGGTCGAACCGACGGCGGCGCAGGCGCTGTTCGCGCGGCTCAAAGCATTCCCGCGGGTCGCGATCGTCGCGAGCAAGACCGCGATGCTTCAGAACTTTCGCGAGACATCGGCCCGCAACGTGCTTTTTTTCACCGCGATCCTCACCGGCTTCGCCGCGATGATCGCGATCGGGGTGGTCTACAACAACGCCCGGATCGCGTTGCAGGAGCGTACGTGGGAGCTCGCCAGCCTGCGCGTGCTCGGGTTCACTCGGGGCGAGGTATCCACCTTCCTGCTGGGCGAACTGGCGCTCGAGATCGCCGCTGCGCTGCCGTTGGGCGGGGCGTTGGGCTATCTGCTGTCCTGGTCGATCGTGCATCTGAGCCACACCGACATGATTGCGATCCCCATCGTGATCGCGCCGCGCACCTACGCGTATGCCGCCTTCGCGATCGTGGCCGCCGGCGTGGCCAGTGCACTCGTGGTGCGCCGGCGGATCGATCGGCTGGACATGGTGGCGGCTCTGAAGACGAGAGAGTAGCGATGGAAGGAAGATGGTTGCGGCACTGGCCCTGGTACGTGGCGGCCGTGGCGGCGGTCGCGGTCGGCGTCTGGGCCTTCGCGCCACGGCCGGTCGACGTCGACGTCGCCCCGGTGGTCCGCGGTCCGTTCGAGAAGACCATCGACGAGGATGGCAAGACGCGGGTGCGCGAGCGCTATGTGGTGTCGGCGCCGCTCGCCGGGCGGTTGTTGCGGATCGCGCTCGACACCGGCGACGCTGTCGAGCGCGGCGCGCTGATCGCGACCCTCGTCCCGGCTGCACCCGCGTTGCAGGATGCGCGTGCAGTGCAGGAGCTCGGCGAGCGTGTGGGCGTGGCCGACGCCGAGCGCAATCGCGCGACCGCCGAGGTCGAACGCGCGCAGGTGGCGCTCGACCTCGCGCGCTCCGAGCTCGAACGCGGGCGCAACCTTGCCAAGCAGGGTTTCACGTCGCAGCAGGCCCTCGAGCGGGCCGAGCGCGAAGTGGACCTCAAGACCAAGGAGCTCGCCGCCGCTCAGTTCGACGATCACGCGGCGCAACACCAGCAGGCCATGGCTCGCGCGGCCCTCGCGCGGGCCCGTACGGGAGCATCCGATCGCAGCGCCGGCGAGCGCTGGGAGATCCGCTCGCCCGTCGCCGGCCGGATCTTGCGCATCGCGCAGGAAAGCGAGGCGGTCGTGCCGGTCGGGGCACCGCTGGTCGAGCTGGGCGACCCGTCCAACCTCGAGGTAGTCGTCGACGTCCTCACGGAGGACGCCGTCCAGATCCCGCCGGGGGCGGACGTGCAACTCGACCGCGGGGCTGGTACGCCGCCGTTGGCGGGGCGTGTGCGTCGCATCGAGCCGGCGGCGTTCACGAAGGTATCCGCGCTGGGTGTCGAGGAGCAGCGCGTCAACGCCGTGATCGACATCACGTCGCCCGAACAGCAATGGCGGGACCTCGGCGACGCGTACCGCGTCGAAGCGCGGATCGTCGTCGATCGACGCGCCGATGCGATCGTGATCCCGACCGGATCGCTGTTCCGGCACGATTCGGCGTGGGCGGTCTTCGTCGCCGATGGCGGTCGCGCGCGCTTGCGCGTCGTGGAGCCCGGCGCCCGAGGCGGCACGCAGACGCTGGTGCTGCGGGGTCTCGACGCGGGCGAGCAAGTCGTCGTCTATCCGGGTGACGCGGTGCGCGATGGCGTGCGCATCCGCCTGCGTGGCACCGGACGCTCCGATCGGGGCTGAATGCACAAACCTCGGCGAAACAGGCGAGCCTCCCGGCCCGCGGCTGGTCCGATCGTGGCGCCGGAAAGCCCGAATCGTACAGACGTTGAGCGCCGTCAACATGCGGTTCGGGCGCTATTGGGAGAATGAAACGTGTCGCGCTACCCGCGCGAGCCTTTCGGGATTGAGTGGTGCTTGCATTCCCGGCGAGGCGTTGGCGCGCCGATCCGGCGCGTGACGCAGTCCCGCCTCCATTGGCCGGCCGCATACCGCCGGTCGGACATCCAGCCTTGAGCTGGGAGTCGAGGTTAATCCCGCGGGCGACCTGCCCGCGCCTGAGTTTCGATTCTCGATTGCCGGCATGCGTTGGCCGCCTGCCGCGCGATCGTGCCTTCCCATCCCTTTGCCGGTTCCCGCAGCCGCTTTCGCCGATGCTAGGCGGGCCGGCGTAACCGACCGGAGGCTTTCCATGGCCATCTCTGTCACCCCTGATCAAGTCCCCGCTCCAGCGCGAGAAGCGCCGCACGCAGCCAAGACCGTCAAGCCGCCGCACATTTCGTGGAAGGCGCTCGCGCCGATTGCAGCCGCAATCGTGATCGCACTCATGCCACCCCCGGCGGGCCTTGCACCCCACGCCTGGTATTACTTCGCGATCTTCGTCGGTGTGATCGTCGGGCTCATGCTCGAACCGCTCCCCGGCGGGGCGATCGGCCTCATCGGCGTCACAGTCGTTGCGGTGCTGTCGCCGTACGTGCTGTTCTCGCCCGCGGAACTCGCCAAGCCGGGCTTCAAGGCATTCAATGCTGCCGTGGCCTGGGAACTCTCCGGATTCTCCAACGCGACCGTGTGGCTGATCTTCGGCGCCTTCATGTTCGCGTTGGGCTACGACAAGACCGGACTGGGGCGGCGCATATCGCTCCTGCTCGTCAAGAAGATGGGGCGGCGCACGCTGACGCTGGGCTATGCGGTCGCGGTCGCCGACACGATTCTGGCGCCGTTCACGCCGTCGAACACGGCGCGCTCGGGTGGAACGATCTATCCCGTGATCCGCAATCTGCCGGCACTCTACGAGAGCAAGCCCAACGACCCGTCGTCGCGGCGCATCGGCTCCTACATCATGTGGGTGGCGATCGCCACGACCTGTGTGACGAGCTCGATGTTCCTGACCGGCCTCGCGCCCAACCTGCTCGCGATCGAGCTCGTCAACAAGACCGCGAACGTCAGTCTCGACTGGACGCAATGGTTCGTGGCTTTCGCGCCGGTCGGAATCGCGCTGCTGATCCTGATTCCGCTGCTGACCTACTGGATCTACCCGCCGGAAGTGAAGGCCGGCGACGAGGTTCCGGCATGGGCCGCCCGGGAGCTCTCGCAGCTCGGGAGCTTCACGAAGCGCGAGATCACGCTCGGCGTCCTGGTGCTGCTCGCCCTCGGTCTGTGGATCTTCGGCGGCCAAACGATCAACGCCACCACCGTCGCGCTGGTCGTGATCGGGCTGATGCTGGTGCTCGGCGTGGTGAGCTGGGACGACATCATCAAGAACGCGCCCGCCTGGAACACGCTCGCCTGGTTCGCCACGCTGGTCGCGTTGGCCGACGGCCTGAACCGCGTCGGCTTCGTCAAATGGTTCGCCGACACGGTCGCCGCCCACATGGGCGGGTTCACTCCGTTCACCGCGATGATCCTGCTGGTGCTCGTCTTCTACTTCACGCACTACCTGTTCGCGAGCATCACGGCGCACGTTACCGCGCTCCTGCCGGTGATGCTGGCGGTGGGCGCGACGGTCCCGGGGATCGACATGCGCCAATTCGCTCTGCTGCTGTGCCTCACCCTCGGGATCATGGGGGTGCTGACGCCCTTCGCGACCGGCCCGAGTCCGGTGTACTACGGGTCCGGCTACCTGCCGTCGAAGGACTACTGGCGGCTCGGAGCGATATTCGGCGTGCTGTACATTGCCGCGCTGATCCTCATGGCGGTGCCCTGGCTCGCGCTGATCGCCTGATTGCACACGCCGTACCGCGCTGCGAATGGTGGCGCGGGACGGTGAATCGATGGACCTGCAACAACGCGTTCGCCGGATCGGGCTCTTTGCCGGGCCCGTCCTGGCGCTCGCGGTCTATTTGACGCTTCCCGACGAGTACCGCGATGCCGCGGACAAGGCGGTGCCGCTCGGCCATGCCACGCGGGCGACGTTCGCCATGATGGTCTGGATGGCGACCTGGTGGATGACCGAGGCAGTGGAGATCGAGGTCACGTCGCTCCTGCCGATCGTCGCGTTTCCGCTGCTCGGCATCATGCCGCTCGGCAAGACGACCGCGAACTACGGTGCCGACGTCATCTACCTGTTTCTCGGCGGTTTCGTCCTCGCATTGGCGATCCAGCGCTGGGGGCTCGATCGCCGGATCGCGTTCCAGACGCTGAAATGGGTCGGCACGCGGCCCGCGGCGATCGTCGCCGGCATCATGGGCGCCACCGCGTTCGTCAGCATGTGGGTGTCGAACACGGCGACCGCGGCCATGATGGTTCCGATCGCGCTGTCGGTGGTCGACTTGTCGCTCGTCCGGCGGACCGGGAAAACGCTCGCCGAACACGGCGGCATCCCGCAGGAAGACATCGACGACCGGAACCTGGCGCTGTCGCTACTGCTTGGCGTCGCCTACGCAGCGTCGATCGGCGGACTGGGCACGATCATCGGCTCCCCGCCGAATGGCATCTTCGTCCGGTTCTTCGAGCAGACCTACGGCGTCGAAATATCCTTCCTGAGGTGGATGCTGGTGGGCGTTCCGGCGATGCTGCTCTTCCTGCCGCTCGCGTGGCTCCTCAACACTCGGGTGCTCTTCCCGACCCGGATCCGCGAGATCGAGGGCGGGCGGGCGTGGGTGCGCGCAGAGATCGGCAAGCTCGGTCCGTTGAACCGAGGTGAGCGCGCGACGATGGCGGTGTTCAGCCGTCACCGTTTTCTTCTGGGTGTTCCGGCCGCTCCTGGCCGACATCCAGGTCGGCGGCATCGCACCGTTCGCCAATCTGTCGGATCCGGTCATCGCGGTCGCAGCCGCGATCGCACTCTTCATCGTTCCGGTCGACCGTGCCAAGGGCCTGTTCGTCAGCGATTGGGATACCGCGGTCAAGTTGCCTTGGGGCGTGCTCATTCTCTTCGGCGGCGGCCTCGCGCTCGCCGCGGCGACCGAGGCGAACGGCGTCGCGCAGTACATCGGCAGCCTCGCCCGCGGCTTTTCGGGTTGGCCGGTGATGGCGGTCGTGTTCGTCGTCATCGCGCTGATGGTGTTCATGTCGGAGCTCACGTCGAACACGGCCCAGGTCGCGACCATGCTGCCGATCCTCGCCGCGCTCGCGCCGGTGCTGGGCGTCCCGCCGGCACTGCTGCTGCTGCCCGCGACGATCGCGGCAAGCTGTGCGTTCATGATGCCGGTCGGCACGCCGCCCAACGCCATCGTCTTCGGAACCGGCCTCGTCCGGATGCCGCAGATGATCAAGGCCGGGTTCTGGCTCAACGTGAGCGGCATCTTCCTGATCACCGCGCTTACGTACCTGCTCATCGGGCCGCTGCTGCGCGCGCAGTGAGCGAGCTGGCGCGCGCCGCAACAAAGTGGATGGTTACGCAGAGTCCGCGTCCGCCGGGCGCGGTTTCGAAGGCCACGGTCGCCCCGGAAAGGCTCGCGATGCGTTGCACGATCGACAGTCCGAGCCCGCTTCCGGGTTCCCCCGTACCGTCGCGACGGTGAAACCGCTCGCCGATACGCGCGCGCTCCTCGGCAGGAATCCCGGGCCCGTCGTCGAAGATCCGACAAGATGGTGCCGTCTCCACCCGCTACCTCGAGGTGAATCTCGCGGCCCACGCCCGCGGCATATCGCACCGCGTTGTCGACCAGATTGCGCAGCAGGATCTGCAGCAGCGCCGGCTCGATGGCAACGATCGCGGCTGCCGGCGCCGCGACGGACAGCGCCAAACCGCGCTCCAGCGCGGCCTGCGCGTGGATCGCGGCCACATCCCTGGCCATCGCCGCGAGGTCGGCGGTCCGATCCGAACCTCCGGATCGCACCGGATCGAGCCGTGCCAGCGTGAGCAATTGGTCGACCAGATGCGCGGCGCGATCGCAGCCCGCGATTACGCCCTCAAGCGCGTGTCGTCGCTCACTCGCGTCGGATGCGGCGAGGGCAACCTCGGCCTGCGTCCGCAGCGCGGCAATGGGCGTGCGCAGTTCGTGCGCCGCATCGGCCGTGAAACGGCGCTCGTGTTCCATCGATGCGCGCACGCGCTCGAACAGCGTGTTGAGGCTGGCGACGAGCGGGGCAACGTCACGCGGAATCGCGCACTCGTCGAGCGGGGCGAGGTTCCCCGGATCGCGTTGCGCGACGGCACGGCCGACTGCGCCCAAGGGACCTAGTCCCAGCGTCACCGCAATCCAGAGGACGATGCCGAGCACGGGCAAGCGCGACGACCAGCGGAACGGCCAGCCCACGCGCGACCGCGAGGGCGATTGCATCGCGCGCGTTTCGCGCCTCGCCCACCTGTACCAGAACCTTGCGGTGACGATCGTAGCTCGAAAACACCCGCCAGCGTTCGCCGTCGACCTCGACGTCGTCGAACCCCTCGCTCTTCGGCGACAGGCGCCGGTCGGGGGCGTTCGCCGAGTGCACCCGCAAGGTTTCGCCACGCTCCCAGACCTGAAAGGCGACACGGCGCGCGTAGCGGTGGAGCTGCGGCGCGTGTTCGAGATCGGATTCGTCGAGGTCGTCTCCGGCCTGCGTGACGAGCAGCGCAGCGGACTGTGCGAGGTAGCCATCCAGGAGTTCGTCGGTTTCGTGCCGTGCGTCGCGGTAGGCGAACACGGCCGCGCCGATCCACGCGAGCGCGACAACGCTTAAGACCAGCGCCAACAGGCGGTTGCGCAGCGATGGCGCATGCGCGCGCCGGGCCGCTCCAGGTGCGACATGCACTCTCTCGGAAGGCTGGCGCGAAGCGCCAAGGGTGCTCCAATGAGCGCCGTCAGCCACGGACGTCCCTGGCGACGAGGTAGCCAACGCCGCGCACCGTGCGGATCGCGTCCGGGCCAAGCTTGCGGCGCAGATGATGCACGTGGACCTCGACCGTGTTGCTGCCGACTTCCTCGCCCCACGAGTAGAGCCGGTCCTCGAGCTGCTCGCGCGACAGCGCCCGGCCCGCATTCAGGAGCAGTTCATGCAGCAGGGCGAATTCGCGCGGCTGCAGCGGCACGGGAACGCCCCGCAACGACACTTCGCGACTCGCGGGGTCGAGCTCGATGTCGCCGGCGCTCAACTTCGGCGAAGCTTCGCCGCGTGCGCGCCGAATGAGTGCGCGCAGGCGTGCGGCCAGTTCCTGCAGATTGGCCGGTTTGACGAGATAATCGTCGGCACCACCATCGAGCCCGCGGATGCGGTCTTCCACGCCGTCCCGGGCCGTCAGGATCAGCACCGGCAGGCGAGCGCCCTTGGCGCGGAGGCGCGCGAGCAGCTCTTCTCCCGATCGTCGCGGGAGACCGAGGTCGAGCACCAGTGCCACGTAGGGTGCGCTCGCCATGGCATGCTCGGCGGCAATGCCGTCGCGCACCCAGTCGACGTCGAAGCCCGCCTGGCGCAGACCGGCCTGAAGGCCGTCGCCCAAGAGCGCATCGTCTTCAGCGAGCAAGATTCGCATCGTCCGCCCATCAGTCGTCGTGCCCGGTAGCATGCACGCCGGCGTGCGCGGGCGACGTGACGCTGATCAACGTCCTCTGCAATTCGAGGCCCGGCGTTGGCACGACGCCGGTCCAGATGCCCAGCACCAGTACCGCAAGGATCGCGGCGACGAGCCGGCGAGGTTGCCCGATGCCCGCGCCTGGCGCGCCGCGTTTGCGGCCGGTAAGCATGGCCGCGGCCAGATTCTCGCGATGCGCAAGGCTGCCCACGATGACCCCGGCAACGTGGACGATCACCATCGCGAGCATCAAGTTGGCGACGCTTTCGTGCAATTCGCCCAGCCATTCGCCGCCGACTTCGGCCATTGCGGCAAGTCCTGTCAGCGCGGACGCTGCCGCAAGCGCGAGCAGCGCGTAGATGGCGAGGCTGCCGGCGGGATTGTGGCCGACGTGGTGCTCCGGGCGTCCAGCGAGCATCGACTTCAGGTAGTCGAGCGCACGTCGCGGCGCCAATGGCAGCGCGCCGAAGCGGGCATAGCGGGTGCCGAATACGCCCCACAGGAGCCGGAAGACGATCAACGCCAGGGTCGTGTAGCCCAGAACGGCGTGCACGTCGCGCCAGCGCTCGGATTCGGCGGTCAGGAAGGCGCCGACGAACGAGCCCGCGAGGAGCCAATGGAAAACGCGCAGCGGGAGATCCCAGACGAGGACCGTTGCGCGGTTCGAATCGTTTGACATCGGTTTTCCTTTCCTCACCGCGGGATCCTGACCGCGTGCTCGTCGAAGTTGCCGGCGGCGGCACCGGGATGGCAGGCCGCGCAGTTCGCGGGTGTCTTGACGCTCGGAGAGCGAAAGACCGCGGCGGAAACCTCGTCGTGCTCGTGGCGGAACCAGCGCGTCGTCGTTATCCGGGGCTGTGCCTCGGCAGCGCGACCATCGCCGCGTCGTGCGTTGGCCGCAAGAAAGCGGTCGATCTCGACGGCCGTCTTCGCGTCGATGGAGGCGTCCGCCCCGAAGTGGCGGTCGAGCGAGCGCATCAATTGGCGCCACTCCTCGGCCGGAAGGAGCGCGGGTGGGTAGGCCACGTGGCAGCTCCCGCACTCGGCGCGCCACGTCGCGTTGTCGGCGGCGAGGCTTTGCGATTTCGCTTCGGCCGCGACGGCGAGCAGTGACGCGGAGGGGAGCAGTGCCGCGATCCAAAGGATGACGGCGAACGACCGACGCTTGCGCTCGAATTTCATCATGGCTCCTTTCAGTTCCGCGCGAGGACGAAAGCGATGACGTCGCCCTTTTCCTGCGCAGTGCAAGCGCGGCCGAGCACGTCGCAGGCAATTGCGCTTGAACCACTTCTCGACCTTGCCGGGGTCCGTGAAGCGCTGGGCGTTCGCGGCGGGGGCGAGCGGCTGGACGACATTGCCTGTGCGCGCGTGCCGGCCCAGGCCCGCGGGGTTGGGCGTATGGCACGTCGCGCAGCTCCAGTCATTCCCGTGAGTCGAGCGGAAGAACTGGGCGCCCCGCGCGGCCGAAGAACCGGTGAAACCGGGCGTCTCCATGCGGGCAAGCGCTTCGTACTCGGCCTGCAGCTGCTCGGCCGTCGCGGCGTGCGCAGCCGCTGCCGCAAGCACGCCGGCGACGGCAAGCGCGAGCAGGGCGCGGCGAGGCGCCAGGAGACCGTTACTCATCGACGATCGCCGGGTTGCGCCACGCGATCTGACGCGTCACCGGGTCCACCTTGAGTCGCGCGATCGCGCCCTGCGGCAACCGGACATCGACGTCGTAGTGCGGTGCAACGCCTGCGAACGAGTCGAGTTCCGCCACGATCACCTGGCCCGGCACATGCGTGGAGACCAGCGACGCCACCTTGGCGATCGTCGCGGATCCCGCCGGCAGCGGGGCCTGGTCACGCGAGGCGATCGCCAGCGTCACTGCATCGACGTCGATGGCTGCGAGTCCGCTTTCGGGGAAGCGCATGTCGACGTGGTAGTGCGCGCTCTTGTCGCCGGACGCGTCGAACTGAATCGCGACGACCTTGCCCGGGTAACGAGATTCCAACTGCGCCACCATCTCGGCAAGCCCCAACGGACGCTCCACGGGCGATGGCGTCATGGCGAACGCGGCGGCGGACGACAAGGCAACGGCGGTCAAGGCGAGGGTGCGGATCTTCATGGCGGGTCCTCCTGGAAATGCGCGCCGCGGTCGGAAGCCCATGCTTCCGCGCTCGCGCAATGCATGGAGACTAGCCGCCCGACCTTAAGCGGCGCTTAACGGAGGCACGTCAATCCGGTGGCGGGCCGAGGAGCATCGTGATGACCGGCTTGGCGCGCTAGAATCGAAGCGTCGCGCCGGTGCGCCCGCGCCCGGCGCGTCGTTCCGGAAACCGTTGATGCCCA
Source organism: uncultured beta proteobacterium (assembly GCA_963809965.1). Taxonomy (GTDB): domain Bacteria; phylum Pseudomonadota; class Gammaproteobacteria; order Burkholderiales; family Casimicrobiaceae; genus CAIWHR01. The sequence continues at coordinate 34,022 of CAWELU010000053.1, read as the reverse complement.
CGAGTCCCGACGCATGTTCCGGCCATGGGGTTCGACCTCGGCCTCGCCGGAGATTTGCCTGCCGCCGACCCGGCGCTTGCTCCGCTGCGTGCTGACGATTGCGCGCGCGTACCGCGCCGACGAGAGCGCGACGGTCCGCGCGCTGTGCGACGAGGCACGTCTTGCGCCCGATCAGCTCGTGCGCACGCAGGCCCTCGCGACCACGCTGGCGGAGGCCGTAAGGGCCGATCGATCGAAAGCCGGCGGCGTCGACGCGCTGATGCTGGAGTTCTCGCTCGACAGTCGCGAGGGCATCGCGCTGATGTGCCTGGCCGAGGCGCTGCTGCGCATTCCGGATGCGGCCACGCGCGACGCGTTGATTCGCGACAAGATCAGCCGCGGCGACTGGCGCGCGCACGTCGGCGCGTCGCCGTCGCTATTCGTCAACGCGGCGGCCTGGGGCTTGCTCGTCACCGGCCGGCTGGTCGACTCGCGCAACGAGGGCACGCTCGAGCAGGCGCTCGCCTCGCTACTGCGCAAGGGCGGAGAGCCGCTGATCCGCAAGGGCGTCGACCTCGCGATGCGGCTGCTGGGTCGGCAATTCGTCACCGGCCGCACGATTCATGAAGCGCTCGGCAACGCGCGCGAGCGCGAAGCGCGCGGCTACACGTTCTCGTTCGACATGCTGGGCGAAGCGGCGATGACGTCGATCGATGCCGAACGCTACTTCACCGCGTATGCCGGTTCGATCCATGCGATCGGCAAGGAGTCGAATGGGCGGGGGGTGATCGCTGGTCCGGGTATCTCGCTCAAGCTTTCCGCGCTGCATCCGCGATTCGGTCGCACCCAGCGCGAGCGCGTACGCGCGGAGCTGACACCGAAGGTCGTCGTGCTCGCGCAACTGGCGAAGCGTTACGACATCGGGCTCGCGATCGACGCGGAGGAGGCCGATCGGCTGGAGCTCTCGCTCGACCTGCTCGCGCATCTTGCGGCCGACCGCACGCTCGCGGCATGGGACGGGCTGGGCTTCGTCGTACAGTGTTATCAGAAGCGCGCGCGGGCGGCGATCGACTGGATCGTCGCGCTCGCGCGCTGCTATCGGCGCCGGCTGATGCTGCGGCTGGTCAAGGGCGCCTATTGGGACGCCGAGATCAAGCGGGCGCAGATCGACGGCATGCCGGGATATCCGGTGTTCACGCGCAAGGTCCACACCGACGTGGCCTATCTCGCGTGCGCGAAGGCGATGCTGGCGGCGCCCGATGCGCTCTATCCGCAGTTCGCGAGCCACAACGCGTTCACGATCGCCGCCGTCCATACGCTGGCCGGCGATGCCGAGTATGAGTTCCAGTGCCTGCACGGAATGGGCGAGAGCATCTACGATCAGGTCGTCGGCACCGAGCGGCTCGACCGCCGCTGCCGGATCTACGCGCCGGTGGGCTCCCACGAGACGCTGCTCGCGTACCTCGTGCGGCGGCTGCTCGAAAACGGGGCGAACAGCTCGTTCGTCAATCGGATCGTCGATCCTGCCGTCAGCATCGCCACGCTGGTGTCGGACCCGGTTGCGCAGGCGGAAAGAACCGGCGGCGCCCCGCATGCGGGGATACCGCAGCCAGCCGCACTGTTGCCGGGCCGGCGCAATTCGCAAGGCGTCGATCTCGCCGACGACGCCGTCCTGGCTGTGCTCGCGGGGGAACTGGCTGCGGATTCCGCGCTTTGGCACGCGGCGCCGATCGTCGCAGACCAGAAGCAGCGGACGCCGGGGAGTCTGCAAGACAACGGGTCGGGCCGTGGTTCCCTTGCATCCCCTGCGCCCGAATCCGACCTGGTCTCACCGGAACCCCATTCGTCCATTGCGATCCGGAACCCGGCGGATCGCGACGAGGTGGTCGGGACCCTCGTCGAGGCGAACGTTGCCGATGTCGCGCGTGCCGTCGCCCGTGCCGTCGATGGCGCCGCCGATTGGGCCGCGACACCGCCTGCCGAGCGCGCCGCATGCCTCGAGCGCGCCGCCGATCTGGTCGGGGCCGAGCGGGCGAGGTTCATGGGCCTTGCCGTGCGCGAAGCGGGCAAGACATTCGGTAACGCGGTGGCCGAAGTGCGCGAGGCGATCGATTTCCTGCGCTATTACGCGGCGCAGGCGCGCACGGAGCTGGCGCACCCCGACATCGAACCGATCGGCCCGGTGGTCGCGATTTCGCCGTGGAATTTTCCGCTCGCGATTTTTGTCGGCGAAGTCAGCGCGGCACTCGCGGCCGGCAATCCGGTGCTGGCGAAGCCTGCCGAGCAGACGCCGCTGATCGCGCACGCGGCGGTCGAGCTGCTCCACCGTGCGGGCGTCCCTTCGTCGGCGCTGCAGTTGCTACCTGGCCGCGGTGAAACGGTGGGAGCGGCGCTCGTCGCCGATCCGCGGATCGCCGGCGTCATCTTCACCGGATCCACGGAAGTTGCGCGGGCGATCCATCGCGAGCTCGCCACGCGCGACGATGATCCTGTCCTGATCGCCGAGACCGGCGGCCAGAACGCAATGATTGTCGACAGCTCCGCGCTGGCGGAGCAGGTCGTGGCCGACGCGCTCGTTTCCGCGTTCGACAGCGCGGGCCAGCGGTGCTCCGCCTTGCGCGTGCTTTGCATCCAGGAGGACGTCGCGGCGGGAATGCTCGCGATGCTCGAAGGCGCGATGCGCGAGCTCGCGGTAGGCGATCCACGACGACTCGCCATTGACGTCGGCCCGGTCATCGACGCAGAGGCGCGCGCGGCCCTTGGTGCCCATATCGCACGGATGCGCGCCGCCGGATTGCGGGTGGTGGAAATGCCGCTGCCCGCGACCTGCGCGCGCGGCACGTTCGTCGCGCCGACACTAGTGGATCTGGGCGGCATCGACGGCCTCTCGCTACTGACGCACGAAGTTTTCGGGCCCGTGCTGCATGTCGTGCGCTGGCGGGCCGGCGAGCTCACGGCGCTCGTCGATGCGATCAACGCGACCGGCTACGCGCTCACGCACGGCATCCACACCCGCATCGACGAAACCGTTGCGGCGATTCTCGGCCGGGTACGCGCCGGCAATGTCTACGTCAATCGCAACATCGTCGGTGCGGTGGTGGGCGTGCAGCCGTTCGGCGGACACAGACTCTCCGGGACCGGGCCAAAAGCCGGCGGCCCGCTCTACCTGCGGCGCCTAGTGCGTGGGGCCACCTGCGAGGTGCCGTCAGCCCCGATTACGTTGCCGGGCCCGACCGGCGAGACGAATACGCTCGAATTCCATCCTCGCGGCGCCGTCGCGTGCGTCGCGGCGGATGTACGCAAGTTGGTGGCGCAGTCGCGAGCGGCCTTGGCGTCGGGCAACACCCCCGTGTTTCTGCGCTCCGAAAATGTGCTGCGCGCTCGGAAAAGTCTCGGGAACGCGCGCATCGTCGTGCTCGACCGACTCGATCCGGCCGCGATCGACGCCGTGCTGCTCGACGTGGCGCCCGACGAGGGGCGGCGCATCCGCATGGAACTCGCGGCAGCCACGGGCGGAATCGTCCCGGTCCTCATCCCTGACCGCGACGGGACCTATGACGCCAGCCGGCTCGTTGTCGAACGGACCGTGACGATCAATACGGCGGCCGCGGGCGGGAATGCAGCGCTGCTGTCGCTGTCCGAGGATGGCGGGTAGCGTGCGCTGCGGTTCCGTTCCGTGCGAGGGTGATGCGTATTACCCGATCATGCCGCGCGCCTTCATCCGTTCGCAGGCATTGCCGCGCGGACCGGCCGGCGCCGCGACACCCTTTTCCTTCGCGCGTTCGGCCATCAGCTTCTGATGCTCGGTCAGGTAGGCATTGCATTCCTCGACCGTCTTGAAGCTGTGCATCATCTCGCGGTGTTGTGCTTGCTCTTCGGGTGTCAGCAATGGCGAGTCGCCATACGGACCGTGGCCGGCGCCGGGACCCATGCCCCGCCCGACCGTAACCGGGGCCCGGCCCACCCGCGCCAGCTGCGCAGTTCGCGCCGGCCATCGCGCCACAACCGGCTCCCGGCCCCGGGCCGTATCCGCCGCCCGGCTGGGCGAACGCCAACGATGCGGCAACGCTCGCCGCCACGATGCCAAGTACCAGCGAAGATTTCGTCATGATCGACTCCTGCCAAAGGATTGAAAGGTCCGGGACTGCCACCCGGCGAAACCGCTTCTTGCGGCTCTGACCCTTTGAACGCCCCGAGAGGACCTTTGTTTACCGCTGCAACAGACGGTTACACAAGGCCATCGCGTCGTTGACCGAGGTCAAGCTATCGGGCTAACGCAAATGAAACCCGGCCGGCAGGAACCGGTGTGTTTCCGGATGCCGGCGCATGTAGGCGCGCACGTAGCCGCACCACGGCTCGACCTTCAGTCCGTGTGCATCGGCATGCGCGAACGCCGCGCGGACGAGTTGCGCCGCGATTCCGCGGCCTTCCAATGCCGGGGGTACCTCCGTATGGCTGATGCGCATCACGCCGTCTACCAGGTGATAGTCGGCACGGCACAGCAGTCCCTCGACGATAGCCTCGAAGCGCGACGCCGCGGCGTTGTGCCGCACCTCGAGTGTTCGTGTCACAGGCGTCGTTCGGTCACGCGAACTCGCGGAACGCTGTGCCGGTCGTCATCGCATCCGCACGTAGGTCCCCGGCGCGTCGCCCACGGACGCGTAGCCGGCTTTCGGCGCGCCCATTTCGGGCGGGGCGACGGCATCGCCCGAATGCGCGTCGAGCCAGCGCGACCATTCCGGCCACCACGAGCCCTGCCGCACCGGCGTTTCGGCCAGCCAGACTTCGGGATCGACGTAATGATCGTTGCCCTGCCGCGTGGCCACGCGGTAGTGGCGATGCGCATGCCCCGGCTCGGACACGATGCCGGCGTTGTGGCCGCCATTGGTGAGCAGGAAGGTGACGTCGGCGTCGGTCAGCAGGTGGAACTTGTAGACCGAGTGCCACGGCGCGACGTGGTCGAGCTCGGTGCCGACGGCGAAGAGCGGCGTCCTTATGTCGGTCAATGCGACCTTGCGCCCGTCGGCCTGGTAGCGGCCCTCGGCGAGGTCGTTGTCGAGGAAGAGCTGGCGCAGGTACTCGGTGTGCATCCGGTAGGGCATGCGCGTCGCATCGGCGTTCCACGCCATCAGGTCGGTCATCGGCGCGCGCTCGCCCATCAGGTAGTCGCGGACCAGCCGCGACCACACGAGGTCGTTCGAGCGCAGCATCTGGAAGGCGCCCGCCATCTGCTTGGTGTCGAGGAAGCCCTGCTCCCACATCATGTCCTCGAGGAAGGAGAGCTGGCTTTCGTTGATGAACAGCGTCAGCTCGCCGGCCTCGGTGAAATCCGCCTGCGCGGCGAAGAAGGTGAGCGAGCCGAACCGGTCGTCGCCGTCGCGCGCCATCGCCGCCGCCGCGATCGCGAGCAGCGTGCCGCCGAGGCAGTAGCCGACGCCGTGCACCTTGCGGCCGGGCACGATCGCCGACACCGCGTCGAGCGCGGCCATCGCGCCGAGCTTGCGGTAGTCGTCGAGCGCCAGGTCGCGATCCTCCGGCCCCGGGTTCTTCCACGAGATCATGAACACCGTGTAGCCCTGGCCGGTCAGGTAGCGCACCAGCGAGTTGTGCGCGCGACAGGTCGAGGATGTAGTACTTCATGATCCACGCCGGCACGATCAGCACCGGCTCGGGCCGCACCTTCGCGGTGGCGGGCGCGTACTGGATCAGCTCGATCAGCCGGTTGCGATAGACGACCTTGCCGGGCGTGACGGCGACGTTGCGGCCGACCTCGAACTGCTCGGCGCCGACCGGCGGACGGCCGCTGATCGTGCGGTCCCAGTCCTCGATGAAGTTCTGCGCGCCGCGCACGAGGTTCATCCCGCCCTCGGCACGGGTGCGATCGAGCACCTCCGGGTTCGTGAGCAGGAAATTCGACGGCGAGGCGACGTCGAGGAACTGGCGCGTCGTGAAGTCGACGATCTTCTCGTCCCGCTTGGTCATGCCGCGCACGCCGGTCATCGCGTTGAACCACCATTGCTGCATCAGCAGGAACGACTGGTACATGAGGTCGTAAGGCGGTTCCTGCCACTGCGGCGCGAGGAAGCGGCGGTCCTGCGGCAGCGGCACGATGCAGGGCTCGACGCCTTCGCGCCGCAGCGCGCGGCGGCTCGCATAGTTGGCGAAGCGCATCGTCTTCTTGATGGCCTTTTCGCCGAGGCGCAACTGCTTGCCGGGTGCGAAAGCGATGTGCGCGACCCAATCCATGTAGGCGCCGATCACCGCCATCGGCGAGAGCCCGGCGGTGAACCGCGCGGTCGCCGCGTGCACCGAGCGATCGACGATCTCGGCAAACGCCGTCGACGCGTACGAGTCGGCGATGAACGATGGCTCGGGGGGCGGGGTGAATGCGCTCGCCCGCATCGCTGCGGCAGATTGTCGCGGTGGGGCCATCCGCTTCTTCTGCGGAGTTTGCGGCTTGGAGCGTTGGATCCTGCGCTGCGGCGTCGGATCGTTGGCCGCTGTCGGGATTCTGGCGAGTTCGAGATGTCGGCGTGGCGCTTCCATTGCTGATCCTTACGCGCGAGGGAGTCCTGCGCTTCACCTTGCATTTTGGGCCGAATGGTTCGGACGCAATTGACGAGGGTCAGGAAAGCGGGAAAGCGCGACCCGAGACGGGCCCTTTTCCCGTCGCACGCGTCATTCGAGCGTGCATTGGGACCTCATTTCCGATCGGCCCGGGTGGCGCTTTCCGTGGCCGGCTTGCGGCTGCGAACCGCGCGCCGCAAGATCATCGGAAGCCCAATCCACGCTGTCAGGGCAGCTGAATCTTCCCGCCCCCACCCAGGGCCCCGCCCGGCGGAAGCGCGCCGGCCTGCGGGATCAGGATCGACGACGACGCCTGCCGGCGGAGGTCCGACAGTTCCTGCATCGTGCGCGCCACACCCTCCTTGGCGGCGTCGGCGTACTTGGCAATCGCCTCTGCGATGTTCGTCGCCGGGATGTCGAAACTGATCGGCAGCGGGCCCACGTTCGTCATCAGCTGTGCTTCGCCCGTATAGACGGTTGACCGCGACGGATCGGGGGCACCTTGGCTCGTCACCGGGATCAGCACGCGCAGCGTGCCGACAGCGCGATCGGTATAGATTTCCTCGCGGTAGAGTGACGCGGCATCCATCGTCGGGGTGCCCGCGCGCGTGCCTGGGTCGGTGGCCATGGTAATCCTCTCGCTGCGATCTCGAAGAGGCTATTTTAAGCGACGCGCCGCTACCGCGCGCATGCGGAGTGCGCGACGATGCTACTGCGTGCGTGCCCCGGGCGGGTGGAAGAGGTAGGAATCGAGCGCCAGGGCGCCCGCCTCGTAACCGGTGACGAAGCGCTCGACGCGAGCGCCCTCCGCTGCCGCACCCACCGCGACGAGCAATGGCAGATAGTGCTCCTCCGATGGATGTGCGCGTGCCGCTTCGGGCGCGCGGTCGCGATAGGCGATGAGCGCATCCGTATCGTGCGCGACCAGGCGATCGTGCAGCCACTGTGCGAATGCCTTTGCGTAGTGCAGCGGCTCCGTCCGGCGCAGATTGGTCATCCAGTCGCGCAGGTTGTGCGTCGCGTGCCCGGAACCGACGATGAGCACGCCGTCTTCCGCGAGCGGAGCCAACGCGCGACCCAGTTGCGACGTGTTGCCCGATGCCGAGTCCGGGCTGCAGGGAGATCTGGGCGACCGGAATGTCTGCATCGGGGTACATCCAGATGAGCGGAACCCACGCGCCGTGGTCGAGCCCACGACAGCCGTCGACGCCTGCGGTGATACCGGCGGTCTTGAGCAGCGCAACCGCCGCAGCGGCGACATCGGGCGCCCCGGGCGCGGGATAGCGGATGCGGTAGAGCTCGTCGGGAAAGCCGCCGAAGTCGTGAATGGTCTCGGGCTTCGGATTACCCGTCAGCATCGGCACCGATGTCTCCCAGTGCGCAGAAGCGATCAGCACCGCGCGTGGCCTGGGCAGGACGCGGTCGAGCTTTGCCCACGCTTGGGTCGCGACGCTCTCTTCGACGGCGTTCATCGGCGAGCCGTGCGACAGGAAGATGGTGGGAAGACGATGCATGGCGGAGTATGGGTCGATGCAATGCCGGACAGTGTGCGCCAAATCGATTTGCGTCGGTGCTGTTCGCCCTGGGGCGAAGCCAGGGCGAACGGGGGCCGTGTATCAGAGGGTCGCTGCCTCGGCGGGCACCTTGGTGATCGGCTCCTTGCCGCCGCGCTCCGCCTTCAGCGTCGCCTGGACAGCGGGGCGAGCGGCAACGCGCGCCTGGAACTTCTGCAACGCAGGCCACGGCGAGAGATCGACCTTGAGCATGGCCGACCAGTTGAGGATCGTGAACAGATACGCGTCGGCGATCGTGAACGTCGCGCCCGTGAGATACGGTTGCGCGGCAAGCGTCCCGGCGATCAAGTCGAACCGCGACGCCAACCTCGTCCGTTGCGCGACTTTGGTCGCCTCCGGCGTGTCCGGGTACCAAAGCGGGCCGAATTGCTTGTGGATCTCGGTCGCGATGAAATTGAGCCATTCCATCACGCGATAGCGCGCCATCGATCCGAAGGCCGGCGCGATCGTGCCTGGCTTGCGGTCGGCGATGTATTGCAGAATGACCGCGACTTCGGATAGCCGCTCGCCCGTGTCGAGCTCGAGCAGCGGAACGTAGCCCTTGGGGTTGATCGTGTAGTAATCGGTGCCGTCGGTGACCCTGTGCGTGCGGAGGTCGACGCTGACGATGTCGGCGGCGAAGCCGGCTTCGTGCAACGCGATGTGGGGCGCGAGCGAGCAGGCGCCCGGCGAGTAGTAGAGCTTCATCGATGTTTCCTCTTCGGTGGATGGGTTCATTCGGGTTCCGGCAGCGGCGGCGTCATCGCCGCCGGCCGGTGGTGGGTGAGGGCTGGTTTGCAGATCCGATGCGAGGTCACCTCACCCGGCGCGCTGCAGGCGGGCGGTGCCGTCGATCGCGGTGCGTCGCTCCGGCTGAATCGCAAACGCGCCGTTTCCGAGCAACCCGACGACAACGGCAACGAGCGCCAGAAACGCCGGATATTCCCAGCCTCCGTTCGGAGCGCTGAACAGCCAACCATTGCCGGCGTGCACCCAGAGGGCGCCGAGCAGCACCGGCAGCAGCGCGAAGGCGACAACGCGGGTGTAGACACCGAGGAGCAGCATCACGCCGCCAACGAGTTCCGCTGCGAACGTCGTGTAGCCGAGGGCTCCGGGCAACCCCAGCGACCCGAAGAACTGCGCCGTTCCCGGGAGCGTGAAAACGAAGTACTTGAGTAGCGCATGGGCAATGAACATCGTTCCGAGGCCGGTGCGCAGCAGCGCGGCGGCGAGGTCGATACGGCGTGAATCGGTCATGACTGGTTCCTGGGAAAAGCGCTCATGGGCGCGACGGGACGAATATTGGAGCTTGCGTGGAAAATGATAAACACCAATCAGATTGATAAACTATTGCGTAACAGACAATAATATCCGCCACCCAATGGATCGTTTCCAGGCACTGACGGCGTTCGCGAAGGTGGTCGAGACCGGCAGCTTCGTCCGTGCCGCGGAACGCCTCGGCGTATCGGTTTCGGCCGTGTCGCGGCAGGTGGCGGAGCTCGAAGCGCATCTCGATGCCCGGCTCCTCAATCGAACGACTCGCCGGTTGTCGCTTACCGAGGGTGGGCAGGCGTTCTACGAGCGCTGCGTGCAGCTGCTTGCGGATCTCGAGGAAGCGGAGATCGTCGTCACCGCCGCGTCGATCGTGCCGCGCGGGACATTGCGGCTCACCTCGTCGGCGACGTTCGGCACGCGCCATCTCGCGCCGGCGATCGCCGAATTCGAAGCGCGCCATCCGCAGATTCGCTTCGAGGTCGAGCTGTCCGAACGGGCGGTGGACATCGTCGAGGAAGGGCTCGACCTTGCACTCCGCATCGGCGAGATCGGCAGCCAGAATCTCGTCGGCCGCAGGATCGCGGTCACGCACCTGGTCTGTTGCGCATCGCCGGACTACCTCGCGAAACACGGGGAACCGCGCACGCCGGAGGATCTCGCGGCACACCCTTGCCTCACCTACGAGTACGCCCCGAACCGCGGGGTATGGACCTTTCGCGACGCCGCGGGGCGTGACCGGAGCATCGCGGTCACCGGCCCGGTCCATGCCAACAACGGCAACTTCCTCGAAGCCTTGGCGGTCGCGGGGATGGGCATCACCCGCGAGCCCGACTTCATCGTGGGACCGGATGTGCGCGCAGGGCGTCTGACGCCGATCCTGCGCGAGTTCGCGGCGCCGCCGCTCAACATCTACGTGGTCTATCCCAGCCGGCGGCATCTGTCGGCCAAGGTGCGAGCGTTCGCCGACTTTCTCGCGGTGCGGTTCGCGTCGCCGGAATGGAGGCTTGACGACCTCACCACGATCGCGGCCAACGGTCGCTCCGCCCGTTCCGTCAATGGAACAAAACGTGCATGACGGACTCTACGTAAGATCGTTTCGACCGAGCCGTCCCTGCCAATGGATGCAACCAGCCCTCGCGGCATCAAGCTGCACGTCATTGCCGGCATCGCGCTGGTCGTCCTCGTCGCCAGCGGATGTGTGGGGTTCGCGCAAAAGGAGCGCGAGCTGACGTTTCGTCCGATCCGCGAGGCTGCCGGCTGGTACAGCGGAATGCCCGAGGCGATGCAGGATATCTATCTGCCGGTGGTCAATGGCGACGTAATCGAGCGCATTCATGCCTGGTGGTGGCCCGCCGCGGACCGCGATGCGCCGGCGGTGCTCTACCTGCACGGAGCGCGCTGGAACCTGACCGGTCACCTGAATCGAATATCGCAATTGCACAGCTTCGGCTTCTCGGTGTTCGCCATCGACTATCGGGGCTTCGGCAAGAGCGACGGCGAGCTGCCGTCGGAGGAATCCGTATACGAGGATGCGCGCGCCGGCTGGGACTGGCTCGTCGCGCGGCAGCCCGATCCTGCGCGGCGCTACATCTACGGCCATTCGCTCGGCGGCGCGGTTGCCGTCGAGCTCGCGTCTGCGCTCGCGGAAGGCGGATCCGCGGCGCAGGGCCTCATCATCGAGTCGTCGTTCACCTCGTTGGCCGACATGGCCGCCGAGCTCTCCAAGGGGTGGCTTCCGGCAGGTCTGATACTGACCCAGAAATTCGACTCCCTCGGCAAGATCCCCCAGGTCCGGATGCCCGTGCTGGTGGTGCACGGTGTGAGCGATCGCTTCGTCCCGCCGCGTTTCAGCGAAGCGCTCTACGCGGCGGCGCCCGCGCCCAAGAAGCTGCTGCTCGTCGAGAACGGCAGTCACAACAACAGCATGTGGGTCGGCAACGGCGAGTACCAGCAAGCGCTCGTCGAGCTTTTCGGGCTCGAGGCGGCGGCGCTGGGCAAGGTCGCCGAGCCGCCGGCCGCTCGCGATCCACCAGCGGGCGCGGGACGGCCCGTCAACCGCGCGCGTGGTCTGGGCGTTTCCTCATCTGTAATGCGCGAAGCCGAGTAATTCAGCAGATGGGTTCGCCCCGAGGGGCGGTCGCATCGGTTGGTGGTTGCGGTTCGCGTGCAATGCGCCAACTCCTTCAGGAACCTGCTGCTACGGTGGGGACTTGGGCGCAGTTCACGGTTGCGACGCGCAGCATGCGGGTCGCGGGAGAACCTCCAATGAAGAGATTCGCTTGGGCAATCGCCGCTACGCTGGCGGTGACACTCGCGTGTGGTACCGCTTGGGCGCAACGGGGCGGTCCGGGTGGCGGGCGCGGCGGCGCACCTTCCGGCGGCGGCGCCTCGCAAGGCGGTGCCTCGGGTGGCAGCTGGCAGGGCGGAGCGCGTGGCGGCAGCTGGCAGGGCGGAGCGCGAGGCGGCAGTTGGCAAGGTATGCCCTCGGGTGGTGGTGGGGGACGCGGGGCTTGGCAAGGTGGTCACTCCGGTGGCGCTTGGAGCGCAGGGGGTTGGCGTGGCGGATACCCGAGCGGCGGGTGGTCCGGCCGCGGCTGGTACGGACACGGGCGCGGCGGGTACGGCTACGGCGGTGGCTGGTACGGTGGTTGGTACGGCCCGGGTGTCGGGATCTACCTTGGAGGTCCGGGCTATTGGGGCGTCGGCTGGCCCTGGGCTTACGGCTCCTGGGGTTACGGCTATCCCTATGCGTATTCCGCGTACTATCCCTATCCGGTTTACGCGCCGACCGATCCGCCGGTCTACGTAGAGCAGGAGGCGGCGCCCGCCGCGTCCAATTATTGGTACTACTGCACGGAACCAGCCGGCTACTACCCGTATGTCCAGCGATGCAGCAAGGCGTGGATTCCGGTGGTACCGCAGAACGTTCCCGACTCCCCCAACCCGCCAGCGTCGCCGCAATGATGCGCGACAGATTGGAACGACCGTGACCAAACGCTTGCTGATTCTGTCATTGGCGACGATCGGTTTGCTTGCCGGCTGTGTGACCGTGCCCACGGGGCCCGCGGTCATGGTGTTGCCGGGGCAACAGAAGACCTTCGAGCAGTTCAACGCAGATGATTTCAGTTGCCGCCAGTTCGCGCAGGCGGCGATCGGCGGACCCAACGCCGGGCAGGCCGGGTCCGACGCGGCGGCGGCGGATGCGGTTGCGGGAGCGGCCATCGGCGCCGCGGCCGGCGCAATCCTCGGTTCCGTGTCCGGGCAGGCCGGGCAGGGCGCGGCGATCGGCGCCGGCACCGGGCTCCTCTTCGGCAGCGCCGCCGGCAGCAACGTAGCCGCGTCCTCGTCGTACGCGATGCAACGCAACTACGACATCGCCTACATTCAGTGCATGTATGCGCGCGGGAACCAGGTTCCGGGGAGCGTTGCCGCGCGCGGCCGGCCGGCGCCGAATTATTCGCCCCTGGCTATCCGCCTCCGAACTATCCGCCGCCGAACTACCCGCCCCCGGACTATCCGCCGCCCAGTACTCCGGCGCCGCGCGGGTAGCGCTTCCGCGCGCCGCGGCCTTCCCGGCTAGGCGTGCGCGAGTCGTTGCCCGTGCTCGCGCGTGGCGTGGAACCCGACCGTCGGCCAGCGCTCCGTCGTCACCTGCAGGTTGTATTTATTAGTGGCGAGGAACACCGGATTGTCGTCGACGTCGTTGGCCATCGCCGCGGCCTGCTCGCGTTCGAAATTGCGGCGGGTGTTCTCGTCGGGAAACGTGAGCCAACGGGCCGTGGATACCGCCGCAGGCTCGTAGACCGCATCGACCTTGTACTCGGCGGCAAGCCGGTGCGCGACGATCTCGAACTGCAGCTGCCCGACCGCGCCCAGTAACAGCTGGTTGCCCTGCGTCGATTCGAACACCTGGATCGCGCCCTCTTCGCCCAGCTCCTGCAGGCCTTTCGTCAGCTGTTTGGCCTTGAACGGGTCGCGTGCGCGCGCGACGCGGAAGAGCTCCGGCGCGAAGTACGGAATTCCCTTGAACGCGAGACCATCGCCTTCCGTGAGGGCGTCGCCGATCTGGAGCTGCCCGTGGTTGTGGATGCCGATGACGTCGCCGGCCACCGCATCCTCGCTCTTCACTCGCTCGTTGGCCATGAACGTCAGCGCGTTGGCGAGCTTCATGTCGCGTCCGGTGCGTAGGTGGCGCACCTTCATGCCCGGCACGTAGCGGCCGGAACAGATGCGGAAGAACGCGATCCGGTCGCGATGCTTCGGATCCATGTTGGCCTGGATCTTGAACACGAATCCCGAGAATGGCGCCTCGGCCGGTTCGACGATGCGCATGGTTCCGTCGCGAGGCTGCGGCGGCGGCGCCCATTCGACGAGCGCCTGCAGCACTTCCTGCACGCCGAAATTATTGATCGCCGAACCGAAGAAGACCGGCGTCTGGCGGCCCGCCAGAAACGCCTGGAGGTCGAACGGATGGCTCGCCCCGCGAATGAGCGCAACGTCATGGCGGAGCGCCGCCGTTTCATCGGGGAACAGTGCGTCGAGCCGCGGATTCGCGAGTCCCGCGATCAGCTCCGCATCGTCGCTCACCCGTTCCTCGCCCGGAGTGAAGCGGACCAGACGGTCGTGCCGCAGGTCGAAGACGCCCCGGAAGCGCTTGCCCATGCCGACCGGCCAGCTTAACGGTGCGCAATCGATCGCGAGCACCGACTCGATCTCCTCGAGCAGGGCGAGCGGCTCGCGCACCTCGCGGTCGAGCTTGTTGACGAACGTGATGATGGGCGTGGCGCGAAGCCGGCACACCTCCAGCAGCTTGATGGTCTGCTCCTCGACGCCCTTGGCGGCATCGATCACCATCACCGCGGCGTCCACCGCGGTCAACACGCGGTAGGTGTCCTCCGAAAAATCCTGGTGGCCCGGGGTGTCGAGCAGGTTGATCGTGTGGCCGGCGTACTCGAACTGCATCACGGAGCTCGTCACCGAGATGCCCCGCTGGCGTTCGACTTCCATCCAGTCCGACGTGGCGTGACGCGAGCTCTTGCGCGCCTTCACCGTGCCGGCGAGCTGGATCGCGCCGCCGAACAGCAGCAGCTTCTCGGTCAGCGTCGTCTTGCCGGCGTCCGGGTGCGAGATGATCGCGAACGTGCGGCGCAGCGCGACGTCGCGCATCAATGCCGGAATGAGGGCGGACTGGTTCATCGGTTCGAAGGCACGCCGGGCACGTTGGGGCGCCGGCGAAAAACAAAAGCCGCCGGCCGAAAGCGGCAGGCGGCGAGAACGCTGGATTATACCGATTCGCGGCGACGTGGCCGACGCGAGCCCGGCAAGGCAGTCAGCCGAGCGGCCGGCGGTTCTGCGTCACGCGCCCTTGCGCGACGCTTCGTAGAGCGAAGGCGTCATGCGCGCATGCGCAAGGTATTCGCGCAGGTGCTGAATGTCCTGCCGGCCCAGTGCATTGCCGTGGTGCGGCCGGTGCAGGATGCCCTCGGCGTCGTTGAGCTTCACGCGAATGCGTGCCCCCGACAGAGGCTCGATGTCGGCGCCCAGGTGGTGCAACAGCGACTCGATTTCCCGCCACTGGATGTTGCCGCTGACGGGGTCGTGAAAGATGGCGCGGAGCAGGTTTTCGTGTTTGTGGCTCACGGCGTTTATGGTGCAGAGCACAAAGAAGGAAACACCGGGAGGTCCCGGCGGCGGGGAGTCCAACCGGCATCCCGAGTGGCCCACCGGAATCCTATCATCCTGCCGGGCCGACGGAACTTTTGCGGGTTCCGGCCGGTCGACATGATATCGTCATACGGACCGGGTAGGGTTGCCGCGTCCGCTTGGCCAGCCGGATCATCGACGACCTTGGGTCGTCCGCTGATTCCGGTGCAGCCGTTGCGCTGCATCCCGATCGTCTTCCTCTACTGGAGATCCCGCATGAAGAAGATCTCGAAATCCACCGTCATTTCTGCGCCCCCCGACGCTTCGCCGCCGCAGGCGGGTCAGGAGATCATGCCCACGCCGCCGCTTCCGGCGATCGTTGCGGAGGCCTTCGGGCGCCTGAGCATTCGGCAACGTGCGCGCATGCTGGGCCGCTTGCTGGCCTCCGTGGGGCCGCTTGCGCTCGCCGTGGTGAGTGGTGGCGCCTTCGCCAAGTACGTCGCCCATGCGCGCTGGCCGGAAGTTCCGGTGTCGATCGAGGATGCCGCGCGGGCTACGTCCGCCCAAGTGCACGACCTCGTCCGCTATGTGCAACAAAGCAATCCGCAGCTTTTCGGACAATTGCTGGATCTCCTGGCCCGCGACACCGTGACCATCACGGCCTTGGGTGCCTCGGTCGCCGCCCTGACGATCAATCATCTTGCCGCGCGCGGGGACCCGAAGACTGCCCGCTGACCGGCGCCGGCGACAAGCTGCTGGCACGAAGATGGGGGAGGCCGTGGGCCGGTCCCCGCAGGATGGTTGCTGTGGCTCGACGACGGGCGACTGACCCGACGCGACCCTGAGCGGCGTCAAACTTCGGGCGGCCATCTCGGCGCAAAATGCGGCCGTAGACCCCACCTCCGAGGATGCCATGACCTACCGGTCCATATTTGTCCATGTCGACGATGCCGAACCCTGCGATCGGCGGGTCGCCTTCGCTGCCCGTCTCGCCCAGAAGTACCCGGCCGAATTGCTGGGCGGCTACATCCTTCCGCCAACCGAGCTCACCCGCTATGCACGAGCCGTCATGTCCCCCGACTCCGTGGAGCGGTATCTGCAGGAGCGCAGGGAATCGCGAGGTGTCGCGGAGGCAAAGTTCCGCGCGATAGCCGCGGAGGCCGGGGTGACCAACCTTGGCTGGCGCTGGCCCAAGGGCAATCCCCTCGGGGCAGCCGTGATGTACGCACGCTATGCCGATCTGGCGGTGATCGGCCAGCCGCCGCGTGACGACCCGACGCTCGAGTTCAGCGCGGACCTCGCCAATGCGGTCGTGATGTCCGGTGGCCGGCCGGTTCTTTTCGTTCCCTACGTTGGCGAGTACCCGACGTTCGGCGAGCGCGTGCTGATCGCGTGGAAGGATTCGCGCGAGTCGGCGCGGGCCGTGGCCGACGCGTTGCCGTTGCTCAAGGACGCGAAGAAAGTATTTGCGGTGGCGATCACGCCGGCCGGCGAGGAGGCCGAGGAGGAATTGACCGCGGACGCCGAGGTGGCGGCGTTTCTCCGACGCCATCAGGTCGACGCCACGGTGACGCGCATCGTCGCCGAGGATATCGCCGCCGGCGAGTTGCTGCTCTCGCAGGTCTCCGACTTTGGCGCCGACCTCATCGTCATGGGCGCGTACAGCCGCCCGCGGCTCACCGAGCTGGTTTGGGGCGGTGTGACGCGCGTGATGCTCTCGTCGATGACCGCACCGGTGCTGATGTCCCACTGAGCGCCGGTTCCGAGAGGCTCGGCCACGCTTCGCTGCCGAGGTGACGGGGGTGTGTTGCAACATCGCGACTGGCGGCTCGCTCCGATGCATCGTCGGCCAAGACGAATCGCGCCCGGGTCGTGCATACTTATTGCTTCGAAACCATGACGACCACGGCCACGCCGCGCGCGATCGGATAGCAGTGCATCGATGGAACCACTGGTACTCACCGTCGACATGGCCGGCCTGCCGCAGGCTTGGGTCGAGCTCGAGGACGCGATCACCTATCACGCGAAGCAGATGGTCGCGTGGTCGGTCGGGCGCGAGGTGCGCGAGTTCCGTGGCGGCTGGCAGAAGAACGGGGTGCGCTCGCGCATTGCCACGCGGTCGATCCTCGCTATCAAGGGCAGCGGGGCGGGTGCGCACGCGCCCGCCCCGGGTCTCACCAACCAGATGCTGTTCGTACGCGACCGGCAGGTCTGCGCGTACTGCGGACGGCGCTTCATGATTCGCGATCTTTCGCGCGACCACGTGGTTCCCGTTTCGCGCGGCGGTCGCGATTCATGGACCAACGCGGTGACGGCCTGCCGCAGCTGCAACACGCGCAAGGGCGGCCGCTCGCCCGAGCAGGCGGGGATGCCGCTGCTCTACGTTCCGTACGTGCCCAACCGCCACGAGCACTTCATCCTGCGCAATCGGCGCATCCTCGCCGACCAGATGGAATACCTGCTCGCCGGCGTGCCGAAGACGAGCCGCCTGCATCCGGGTGCCAAGGTGGCGGGCACGGCCTGATCCCCGGGGATTCGGGCGCGCACTTGCTCTGCGGAGCGCGCGCATTCCCACTCATGGTGCGCAAGTCGCTCGAGACGACTCCTGGCTTGGCGTTGACGGCACTACCGCGCCTGTCGCAGCCGCGCCTTCGTTTCCTGCACCTTGGCCTCGATCGCCTGACACTCCGGTCCTGTGAACTTGTCGGCGAGTGCGTCCAGGAACACGCGCGTCCGCGCGGGCATCAGCCGTCGTCCAGGAAAAACCGCCCACGCGCTGACCGGTGGCAGATGCCAGTCCGGCAGCACCTGGACGAGATCGCCCCTTTGCAGGTACGGCAAGACGAAGTGATCGTTGATCACCGTGATTCCCGCCCCTTCCAGCGCCATCTGCATCAGCAGATCGGGTGAATTGGCGGTTGCCCGGCCGGGGGGAATGCCCTCCCAGCGTTCGTCGCCGCGGGTGAGGATCCACGGCATCGGGTCGCCGGTGCGGGCCAGAATGCGCAGCGCGTCATGCTCCATGAGCGCCTCCGGCTCGGACGGCGTTCCGCGGCGGGTGAGATACGCGGGCGCGGCATAGAGGCTGCCGGTGAAAACCGCGATGCGGCGGGCGGCGAGCGATGCGTCGTCGCGCAGGTCCCCCATGCGGATCGCAACGTCGAAGTTCTCGCCGACGAGATCGACGAAGCGCGCGGAGAGGTCGATCTCCACGGAAATCGCGGGGTACTTGCCGACGAATTCGGCGAGCAGCGGGGCGAGGACGATGTTGGCCATGTCGCTCGGCATCGTCACACGCAGGCGGCCGCTTGGCTCGCTTTGCCGGTTCTGCGCGAGTGAGGCGGCGGCCGCGACATCCTCGACCACGTGATGCGCATGCTCCAGCACCGCGAGTCCGAAGTCGGTGACCGTGAGCTTGCGGGTGGTGCGCAGCAGTAAGCGCTCACCGAGCTGCACTTCCAAGGCCGCGACCCGTCGTGAAACCGTCGATTTGGGAAGGCCCAGACGTCCGGCGGCTCGCGAGAAGCTGCCTTCATCGACGACGCGCGCGAAAAGGAGGAGGTCGTTGGGCTCGAGGTTCACCGTGCGTGGCCTTTCGATCGGACTTGCGCGGCCGGGCGCCGGGCGCACGGTGACCGGTCGAAACAGATTGTTGCCCAGATGGAACAATGTTATCCATTCTTAGGTCTTCCGAACCATCCAAGCAACAAATATATTCGGTCCATCACCCATCCGAACCCGAGGGAGCGATTCATGAACATCCTGCAAATCAATTCCAGTGCGCGCCGCGAGTCCTCCCATTCGACGCGGCTCGCCACCAGGCTCGTCCAGCGCTTGCGCGACACCGACCCCGAGGCCACGCTGACCGTGCGCAATCTGAACGGCGTGCCGCACCCGGTCCTCGATGAAGCGGCGCTCGACGCGCTCTTTACGCCGGCCGACCAGCGCACGCCGGAACAAGCTGCGCGCGTGGCGCTCGACGATGCACTGATTGCCGAGATTCAGGCCGCCGACGTGGTGGTATTGGGAGTGCCGATGTACAACTTCGGCGTCCCGGCGCCGCTGAAGAACTGGATCGACGCGATCTCGCGGGCCGGCGTGACCTTCCGCTATACGGAGAAGGGCCCCGAAGGCCTGCTCACAGGCAAGAAGGTGTACGTCGCGCTGACGCGCGGCGGCAAGTACCGGAACACGCCGGCGGACACGCAGGTGCCGTATCTCAAGACGGTGTTCGCATTTCTCGGTCTCACCGAGGTGTACTTTGTGTATGCAGAAGGTCTGTCGATGGGACCCGAGGCCGAGCACAAGGCGATCGCATCCGCGCATGAGCAGATCGAGGAAGCGGTCGCCGCGTAACGGAACCTCAGCCATACGCCAACGATCAGACGTATCCGAAACTGGATTCCAACCCTCGAACAGATGCAATGACGACGAAATGACGACTAACCTTACAGATCCCAGGGCCGAGACGGTTGCGCGGCCACGCTCGGTCGAGCGATTGATCGCGGGCCAGCCGACATCGGACGGCGCGGGCGTGAAGCTCACGCGCGTGCTCACGCAGCCGCTGCAGCGTCGACTCGATCCATTCCTCATGCTCGATGCATTCCGCACCGACAACCCGCAGGACTATATCGCCGGGTTCCCGGACCATCCGCATCGCGGCTTCGAGACCGTTACGTACATGATCGCCGGCCGCATTCGCCATCGCGACAGCGCCGGCCACGAGAGCGTGGTCACGAGCGGCGGTGTCCAGTGGATGACGGCGGGGCGGGGCGTGATCCACTCGGAACTGCCAGAGCAGGATAGTGGCCGCATGGAAGGCTTCCAACTCTGGCTCAATCTCGCCGCAAAGGACAAGATGCGCTCGCCGTGGTATCGCGACATTCAGAGCGCGGAGATACCGGAGTTCACGACCGCTGATCGGGTGAAGGTGCGCGCGATCGCCGGCCGCAGTCATGGCATCGACGGCGCCATGCAACGCGAGGTGACCGACCCGCTGTATCTCGACCTCGAGGTTCCGGCGGGCGCGAGCTTCGAGCAGAAGCTGCCGCCGTCGCACAGCGCGTTCGTCTACGTGTATCGCGGCGGTATCGAGATCGGCGGCATGCAGGTGCCGGTGCAGCGGATGGCGATTCTCGGCAACGACGCCGAAAGCGATGGTGTTTTGCTGAAGGCGCGGGTTGACGCGCGCGCGCTATTGATCGCGGGCAAGCCATTGCGCGAGCCGATCGCACAATTCGGTCCGTTCGTGATGAATACGAACGAGGAGATCTTCCAGGCGGTGCAGGACTACCAGTCCGGCAAATTCGCGGCAACGACGTAGAAAGCTCTGCTGTTCGGAGGAGAAGCACGTTCTCGCGCCGAGCGGGCGGGCCCAGATTTGGCACTCCGCATGCGTGGACCATTGAACATCCGGGCGAGACCCGCTCGCCAAACGAAGAGGGCCAGGCGTTGGCCTGGCCCTCCGAGTTTGTTGGGACGAGGAGGATCGAACTCCCGACCTTCGCATTGCGAACGCGACGCTCTCCCAGCCTCGTAACTACCTGTTCCGTCTACGCTTCCAAGCGATCAATTGACTTGACTCGGATCTGCCCGGTGCATCTCCACTCGATTTGGGGACACCGAATGGGGACACCCGTGGCAAACGAATGGTCACGTCTCTTTAAGTTGGCGTCAAGGGTGGCGGTCGGCGAATGGGCGCCGGCCTTCGCGGCGCCGCCGATCAATGCACTGGCACACTCACGCAAATCCAACCGCGTAAACGCGCCCGCGTGCGCGCGCCATATCATGATTTCGGCGCCTAGCTCAGATGTCCTACTTGGAATCAGACCTGACCGACACTATCCGCTCGGATTGAACCGTCAGCCACGCAAAAAGCGGTCACCAACTTGTGAGTCGTGGGTGGGCACTATCGACCCTGACCCGACAGTTCGGGTCCTCCATTGCGGTCGTTGAATATCATGGAAGCAGCCGTTCGCGTCGTCTTCCTGCGGGCCCCTGTTTCACGAGGGGCTTGTTCTAGGCGATGCACCAGGAGCGGGTTGCCACGACGTGTTCTTCATGAAACCCGCCAGCGGCTGACTCTATTGACATCAGACCGTCGGGCGCGCAGCTTTGGCCCATCGGTTCCGGTGGATATTCGGTGAAGGTCAGGCGATGGGAGCAGCATTCTCGGCGCGCCGCGACCAAAGCACAGAGGGCTTTTCAGTGCTCGACACGTTGCGCCAGATCACCCAGGAGCTTAATCGCGCGACGAGCCTGAGCGGTGCCCTCCCTATCGTCGTCCGTCGGGTCAAGGAATGCCTGGCCGTCGACGTGTGTTCCGTCTACCTCGTCGACGCTTCGCGCGCAAGTTGCATCCTGATGGCGACCGACGGACTCGATCCTAAAGCGGTAGGGCGAATCCAGTTCGGGCAGCGCGAGGGACTCGTCGGCATGGTTCTCGAATCGGGACAGCCGCTCAGCATGACGAACGCGCAGCAACATCCGCGCTTTCGCTATTTTCCCGAGTACGGGGAAGAGGCATACCACGCCTTCCTTGGTGTACCGATCATGCAATATGGCCGCGTGCTGGGCGTACTTTCGGTGCGACAAACAAACGACCGGACGTTCACAGTCGCCGAGGAAGGTTTCCTTCTGACCATTGCCGCCGAGCTTGCGGGACTGATCTCTGCCGCGACAGTCGGCGCTGCTGACCGTTCAGGTGAAGTCATCAGGCGCACAGCCACGACGCTCACCGGGATCAAGGCGGCGCCCGGCGTAGGCATCGGCATTGCCGTGCTCCCCTCTCCGGCGGCCGAATTGGAGGACGTTCCGGATCGCACTATCGATGATCCGGAGGCAGAAGAGACGTTGTTCAGTCAGGCTGTGGCAGTGGTGCGCCTCGAGTTGCGGGCAAGCGGCGAACGCATGGCCGCCAAGCTGCCGACCGAGGCGCATGCCATGTTTCAGATCTATGCGGCGCTGCTCGACGACGAAGAGATGTTCGCCGACACCATTGAACGCATTCGCGCAGGGAGTTGGGCGCCCGGCGCGCTGCGGGCGACCATCGCAGATCATGCCCAAGCCTTCGAAAAAATGGACGACCCCTATCTGAGAGCGCGTGCCGAAGACATTCGTGGATTGGGTCGCCGCGTGCTGTTACGTCTGCGGTCGTGTGACGCGGCACCGCGCCAATACCCGGAGCGGTGCGTGCTGGTTGGCGAGGAAATCAGCGTCGCGAGGATCGCAGACGTACCGATCGAGAAGTTGTTCGGGATCGTGTGCACGCGCGGCTCGCCGTTCTCGCACGCGGCGATCCTTGCACGCACGCTGCAGATTCCTGCCGTGATGGACATCGGCGACGTACCGTTTGAGCAGTTGGAGGGTCAAAGGCTTTTGGTCGACGGCTATCGAGGGCGTGTCTTCATCAACCCCTCCCCTGTGGTGCTCAAGGAATTCGAGCGGCTTATCAAGGATGAAACGGCCCTCGCTAGAGAGCTCGAGGCGCTGCGCGACTTGCCAGCGGAAACATCGGACGGCGCGCGCATATCGCTGCAGGCCAATGCCGGCCTGCTTTCCGATCTTGTGCCCGCGCTGAAGGCGGGCGCCGAAGGGATAGGTCTCTATCGCACGGAATTTACGTTCATGATCCGCGACGCGTTCCCCGACGAGGAAGCTCAAACTCAGGTCTATGGTGACGTGCTGGCAGCGTTCGCTCCGCGGCCCGTGACCATGCGCACGTTGGACGTGGGCGGCGACAAGCCGTTGCCCTACTTTCCTGTGGCCGAGGACAACGCTCTCCTCGGCTGGCGCGGGATCAGACTGACGCTAGACAACCCCGGAATCTTTCTCACCCAACTCCGGGCCATGCTGCGCGCCAATGCCAAGCACGGAAACCTGCAGCTGCTCTTGCCTATGATCAACGCCTGCAAAGAAGTGGACGACGCGCGCGAATTGATGCAACGTGCCTACAGCGAACTAGTGCGGGAAGGTCAAGCCGCGCGTCAGCCGCCGCTCGGCGTGATGGTCGAAGTGCCGTCGACAGTTTACCAGATCGCTGATCTGGCCAAACGCGTGGACTTCTTTTCGGTTGGGACCAACGATCTGACTCAATACCTGCTGGCGATTGACCGCGCCAACGCCCGCGTCGCGAGGCATTACGACAGCCTCCATCCGGCGGTGCTTAGGGCGATTAATCAGGCTGTCGCCCAAGCTCGCGCACTCGGCAAGCCGCTGAGCGTATGCGGCGAGATGGCGGGTGATCCTGAATCTGCCATCCTGCTCGTCGGGATGGGGATCAACGTCTTGAGCATGGCGTCGCCGAGTCTTCCGCGCGTCAAGCGCGCAATCCGGGTATTCAGCCGTCAACGTGCTCAAGAGCTGTCGGCCGCGGCACTATCTGCCGACGATTTGACCGAAGTTCATCGGCTCTTGGAAGACGCATTTGAGAAGGCGGGATTGGGCTCGCTGCTTGGCCCGGGCCAATCGCAAACCCTCACTGCCCCGGCCAGCGAGTAGAAGTGCACATAAAGCATTGTATGGAGAGCAAGTGCATGGTCGCGGCGAAGAGCCTTGGCCGCCAGCTCCGCGATCGAATTTGCATAAACGCCCGGGACCGGTTCTTCCCAGCGAGGAGCGTCTGATCGTGCAAGGCCCCGGACGCGTCGAATTCTGCGCGATTCGTGACCTGGAGTCTCGCGGCCTGATCAAATTGAGACCGGCAGGAACAGCGCTTACCAAGATTCATCCCGCCGGCTCAGAAGGCATAACACCTTGCAGGTCGGGGCGCGGCATGAACTAGGAAGGTCTGCTCACTGGAAGATTCTGGGGCGACACGGACCGACTGGTTGTGGCCGAACGCGCCCGTTGATGCGCGGCGACTGAACGGCTACTGTCCGTCTGCGGGCTCAACCGGTCGACGCAACACCGTCCATCTTTATAGGCGGGGGTTTGAAGCCTAAGGCCTTCCTGTGGCGTGACCTATCGTCGATCCGAAGTTGCGCAAGCACGAGTGAGAAAGGCCAGGGAACAGCACCGCGCGCGATTAGTGCTGATTTGACAAGCACTTGTTGTTGCACTTGTTCAACCTTGCATGTGTTGCGTTGACCCATTGAATTCACAGTCTGTCACGGACGTTCGACCGGGGTCGTACCGAGGACCGCTCGTGGCCGCACTCGGTCCTAGCGCCCCCCGCGTAGCCCAACTGAAACGGTCGATCTGTGCCCGTGCTTGGATGGGCGGCACGCAAGCGGAAACACGAACTTCGCGCGACGCCGTACGCTCAGCGCCCGTCCTACCGGGCCAATGGCCGATCCAGGCTGTGCGCAAACCCGCGCTCCAGTAGCGCCTCGATCTCGGCGGGGGGAACTGCCTTGCTCCAGAAAAACCCCTGGCCGTAATCGACGCCGGCCGCACGCAGGAAGAAAGCGTGCTCCCAGGTCTCCACGTCCTCGGCGACCGTGCGCAGGCGCAATGCCGCCGCGAGGCCAACGATGCCGCGGAGCATCCGCGCTGCCGTTCGGTTCTCGAGAATGGACATGAGCAGGCTGCGATCGAGTTTCAGAATGTCGATATCGAGACCGACGATTTGTGAAAGTCCGCTATGGCCGGTGCCGAAATCGTCCATGGCCACCGCGACGCCCAGCGATCTCGCGTTGCCGATGGCCGCCCGCCCGAGGTCGGTCAGCGCCTGCCGCTCCGTCAATTCCACCACGAGGCGCGTCCGCCACGGGTCGAGGTCAAGGTCGGACAGCATCGGCGCGATGCGGCCGGTGCCGAACACCGAGGGCGGAATGTTGACGCTCACGTAGAAGTCGGGGTGTCTCGCAAAGAGGGGAACGATCTCACGGCGGATCGACTCGAGCAGTTTGCGGATCAGCGCATATTGCGCCTCCGGCTCCCGCTCGAGCTCGTCCATCAAAGCGGCCGCCGATCCCGCCGACCCGTCCGCCGCGACGATGCGGCTTAGGGCCTCGCATCCTGCCACCTTGCCGGTGTTGAGATCGACGATAGGCTGATACCAGGCGGTGAGCTGCTCGAGCCGGTGGTCGGTCATCCCATGCTCCTGTGCGGCGCCCGCAGGACAGGATGTTGACGACGCCGTCGACGTTCCGCGTTTCGCCGGGCAGTCGTCGGAGCGGGCGCAATAGTCGATTGAAGTGTGGGCGGAGCGCGGTCACCACCGCCACGCCGCCCACGCGAGCGCAGCCCAACCCGCGAGGAAAGCCGCGCCGCCGATCGGCGTCACGGAACCGATCCCGCGGACCCCAGTGAGCGCCAACACGTAGAGGCTTCCGCAGAAGAGGACGATCCCGGCGGCAAAGAGCCACGCGGCCGCGACCAGCGCGCCGCTCCCCGGCTTGTGCAGCAGCAGGATGCCGAGGGCCAGTAGGCCAAGCGCATGCCAGAAGTGGTACGGGACCGCCGTCTGGTACACCGCCATCAAGTCGGAAGCGAGCTTCGCCTTCAACGCGTTCATCCACGCATCGTAACGCACCGGCACGATTGCGCGCTCCATGCGGCCCACAGCGCACGCATTGAAGCGTGCCGGGACCCTGACCTATCCGGCGGGATTTGCGTGCCCCGTAGCGCGTCCTACGCGGCCGAACAGATCCAGCGAGCTGCCGGCGAGTGTTGACCCTACTTCGCGCGAACGCGGGCGTGGTCGTGATCGCGTAACGCGCTTGATCAGTTCGGCTTGCACGGTGACGCCTACTGGCGAGTCGCCTCAATCTCGCCCGTGATTCAGGATGGACGTGCTCGATCCACAGAGCTATCGGCGCCGAGCGGTCTACGGGGCGGATCGTCCGGCGTCTGGTAACGCGGCAGGTCATCCAAAGCGGTGGTGGGTGTCCCGTCCTTCGTGCAACTGTAGAGGTACGCGTGCTGGCCCCGTTTGACGTTGACGCCGACGTGGTCCGTGTTCCTGTAGCTGTGCCCGCCGACGGCGTGCACTATCCAAACCATGTCCCCGCCCCGAATAAGACGTACAACATCAGGGCACAGAGTTCGCTCGCCGTGCTTGAGAACAAACGTACCTTGGCGCTCGTTCCGCACGAATTTGTGCAACAGCACTTCATCGACCTCGCCGAGGTTCGCGTTCCAATGGATCGCGCTGATGCCGTAGTGGTTCATCTTCGCCCGTGCCCGGTGCCTCCAGGGCTGGTGGTGCTACCCCTGCGAGGGTTGCGCATTCGAGCGCTGTATAGAAGAAACGCGAAAGATTCGTGCCAGCGGACGACCTAAGGGCGGCAGTGAACCAAAGATTTCCCTTAGCGCGATGCGGAACAAGTCAAACTGCGTTTTCTGAGCGCTATGTCCGCTTCGGTCGATAGCTCCATTTCGCCCGACGGTAGCGAATGGCTCCCTTCCGTCTGAAGCGGTCGACCGGTTGGCGTCGGACAACGACAACTGATGGCCGATCGTTGGCGGTCGCAGTTCGGCCGAGACTGTGCAAAAACTCCGCGCGAAACGCGGCGGCGACAGCGTCGACCTCGTAGAACGCGCTGTACGCGACTTATTTGGGGTCGGGAGGGGTTTTGATACTCCCGAAAACGGACCGCAATCGCGTTTTTACACATAGATGGTCGCCCCCGGTTTGCCAAGCGTTCAATCAATGATGGTAAGCAGGTAAAGATTGCGGCCATAGATCCGGATTTTGATGCGGCTCGGGCCGCTATCCCTGATGGAATGCGCTGGCAGGTTCCTCAACAGCCTCGCGAGCTTTTCGCTCCGTGTGTAAGAAAGGTTTGGCCTGCCACGGTCTGACCTGTCGTGCCATCACGTCATGACTGCCTGAGCAATCGGTGAAGTGGTTCTCCTTCCTCGTGGTTTGCCGAAAGATCTATGCCGCCGTCCGATCAAGCCCGCACAGCTGCTGGGAAGTAATCAGCTCGGAAACGTTGGTCGTGGGCCAACAGCGCCCAGACGGTTCGCGCGTTCTTGTTGGCGAGAGCTACCGCGGCCACGTTGCTGTTTCGCCGTGCCATGATGCGCGCCAGCCAATGGGCTTGATAGCCGGACTTTCGCTCGGCCACTCGCATGACCGCGCGGGCGCCTAGAATCATCAACGTTCGCAGATAGGTATCGCCGCGCTTACTGATACCCAGTAACAACGGCTTGCCGCCACTCGAATGCTGCCGCGGAACCAGTCCTAACCAGGCCGCGAGTTGTCGGCCATTGGCGAATCCTTTCGCATCCCCGATGGAGGCCACCAAAGCGCTGGCGGTGATCGGACCAATACCGGGAATCTCGGCTACTCTCCGGCTGGTCTCGGTTTGCCGGTGCCAGGTCTGAATCTGCGCCTCGATCGCGCCTACTTGCCGATCAAGTTCTTTCAGGTGTTCCCCAAGCCGGAACAGCAGCTGACGGAACACGCCGGGCAGATCGTTCTCAGCGTCCTCCAGAATTTCCGGAAGGCGTTTGCCGATGTGACTGATACCCTGCGGGACCACGATCCCGTACTCGGCCAACAATCCGCGGATCTGATTGGCCTGCGCCGTTCGTGCCTTGACAAAGCCTTGGCGGGCTCGATGCAGCGAAAGAACCGCCTGTTGCTCACCGTTCTTGATCGGCACGAAACGCATGTTGGGTCGGCTTACGGCTTCGCAGATGGCTTCGGCATCGGCCTCGTCGTTCTTGTTCGTCTTCACATACGGCTTCACGAACTGCGGGGCCATCAGCTTCACGCTGTGTCCCCGTAGCTGCAGCTTTCTCGCCCAGAAGTGGGCACTGCCGCAAGCTTCCATGCCAATCAGGCAGGGCTCCAGGTTGGCAAAGAAAGCTACCACCTGCTCCCGTCGCAGCTGCTTCTTCAATACTGCGTTGCCCCGCCCATCGACGCCATGGATCTGAACAACGTTCTTCGCCAGGTCGATCCCTACCGTTGTAATCTGCATTTCGGTCGCCTCTCTCGGTCAGTGGGAATTCCCATTCGCCACTATGGCACTTCTAGATGCCGTTTCGAGTAGGGGCGACCATCCCATTAGCCTCGGCCGTGAACTGCCCGTCCCTCTTATCACTGAATCACCTCGTCCGCGCGCAGCAGCATCGACTGCGGGATCGTGAGGCCCAGCGCCTTCGCTGTCTTCAAGTTGATCACCAGCTCGTACTTGGGCGCCTGCTCTACCGGAAGATCCGCGGGCTTGGCGCCCTTCAAGATCTTGTCCACGCTAGGTAGCCGCGTGGCGCCAGTTCGCCGCAAGGTCGGCGCCGTAGCTGAGCAACCCGCCCGCGACCACGTGCTCGCGCAACTGATACCCTACCGGCAGCCGGGTGTTCAGCGCGTCCAACTTCGCGCGCTCGACAAAGTCCAGGCTATCCGGGATCACTGCGACGGCCTGCGCTCGTTGGCGAACGATTTGCTCAACGGCGGCGCCTAGTTGCTCCGGCGCGCTGGCGACAACGCGCAGCGCAACGAGACCCAGCGCGGCGCAAGCGCGCTGGGCGCCCGCCCAGAACACGGCATGTGACGGATGGTTTTCGTTCAACAGGATGGCGATGCGCCGGGCCTCCGGCGTGACCTCGTGCAGGATCCCGATCAACTTGCCCAGCACCTCTTCTTGCTGGGTGGTGATGCCGGTGATGTTGCCCCCCGGCTTGGCCAGACTTGCGACAAACCCGGCGCCCACGGCGTTCAAGACGCCCGCCATGACGATGGGTATCGTCTTTGTCGCCCGTTGCGCTGCGCGGGCGAACTGCGAGGTCGAGGTGACGATCACGTCGACTTTCTGCGCGACCAGTTCGCTGGCCAGGGCGTCCAGGCGGTCCACGTCACCACGGCCGTAGACGATTCGATACTCGATGTTTCTTCCCTCCAGCCAGCCGAGGTCCTGCATTCCCTGCGCGAACACCGCACGCAGATGGGTGGACGTTTCCGATCCTAACGAAAGCCCGACACGACGGATCGTCGCGGCGGGCTGTCCGTGGCTGACCGGTACGCGACGAGCAGGCCGATGCCACCTGCAAATAGAACACTGCGGCGCGTGATCACCGATCACCTCGTCGACGGGAGGAAGTCCAGCCATCGTACGCCTACAGCGCGAATCGAGCGCCGCCAACGAGCGGCCGCTCCCGGCCCCACGTTGTAGCGTGCGCCCCGCTTTGGAGTACGCGGTGCTATGACCGGTCGTGGCCGGTCAGCGACACACGCCGCGCCGATCTGAACGGCCGAGTCGCGGCGTTGCAGACGCACGAGGAACTCCATGAAGGTCGGGCAAAGACGGAATGCAGCCGCTGCCGGCGGCGGATCGAACTCGCGCTTTCGACCCGTTGTGGCCGGTCGCTTGCCGCCGAGAAGGCGGGTTGCGGCTGAAGCGCCGTTTTGACGCTGCAAGCGACACGGTGTAGCGTCCTCAATCGATCGGAGCCGTCCCGGAAGTGCGCCACCGGCGTTCGTCTTGTGCGGGCCCGAGGACCACCGGGGACGTACCAACTTGGATCACCCTGAAGCGGTCGACAATCCCGGTACCACCCGTTTCCTGCCGGCCTACGTCCACTTGCTGCAATCGGGCGCGCTCGCGCGGCGGGTCGAGTCGGCATGGGGTCACCTCGAGAACTGCGATCTGTGTGCCCGGTACTGCCATGTGAACCGGCGGGCGAGCATCGAGGGCGCGGTCTGCCGCACCGGCGAGCGCGCGGTCATCGCGAGCTGGGGGCCACACCACGGCGAGGAAGATGTGCTGCGCGGCTGGCGCGGCTCCGGGACGATCTTCTTCAGCTGGTGCAACCTGCGCTGCGTGTACTGCCAGAACTGGGATCTCTCGCAGAAGGGTCAGGGACGCGAGGTCGAACCATCGGCGATCGCCGACATCATGCTCACCCTGCAGGAAGAGGGCTGCCACAACATCAACTTCGTGTCGCCCAGTCACGCCGTCGCGCAGATCATAGCCGCGGTGGAGATCGCGGGCCGGAAGGGGCTGCGGTTGCCTCTCGTCTACAACACCGGCGGCTACGACAGCATCGAGGCGCTGCGGCTGCTGGATGGCATCGTCGACATCTACATGCCCGACATGAAGTACGGTGAGTCGAGCCACGCGCACAAGTACTCCAAGGTGCGCGATTACGTCACGGCGAACCGCCGGGCCGTGCAGGAGATGCATCGCCAGGTGGGCGATCTGGTCATCGACCAGCACGGCATCGCGCAGCGCGGTCTGCTCGTCCGGCACCTCGTGCTGCCGGACGACATCGCGGGCACCGAGGCTGTGCTGGAGTTCCTCGCCAAGGAAGTGTCGCCGGACACCTACGTCAACCTCATGGACCAGTACCGGCCCTGCTACCGGGCCGACGAATACCCCGAGCTCGACCGTCCAGTCACGCGCAGCGAGTACGAGGCAGCGCTCGCCACCGCACGCCGGCACGGCATCACCAGGCTCGATCACCGCGCCCATCAGCCGCGGCGCGCGTTCTGAGGCTCACACCGTCTGCCACGTTGGTTGCCACGGAAACAAGCGCAGGAAAGCGAGCGTCGTAAGCGGTCCGACGGCCGCTAACGCTGCCTTCCGACGCCGAGCTCGGCGGCGACGCTCGTGGATTGGAATGCGCCGAGGCATCGCCCGTGGTGAGGTTGGTTTCGGCGAACACGGTGTCATTGAGAATTGCGGCCGCGCCATTCAGAAGCAGCCGTTCTGTCGCCAACTCAATCAAGCTGCTGTCGAGGCCAGAATCACCGGATCACTTCGTTCGCGCGCTGCAACAGCGACTGTGGGATCGTGAGCCCGAGCGCCTCGGCT
The DNA here is from genome assembly GCA_963809965.1 of uncultured beta proteobacterium. GTDB lineage: Bacteria > Pseudomonadota > Gammaproteobacteria > Burkholderiales > Casimicrobiaceae > CAIWHR01. The sequence goes on along the minus strand of CAWELU010000053.1, from coordinate 3,295 downwards.
GTCCTCAAGTTGATGACCAGATCGAATTTCGTTGGCTGCTGAACGGGCAGGTCGGCCGGTCGCGCACCCTTCAGGATTCGATCCACATAGCCTGCCGCGCGACGAAACATGTCCTCGAAGTCGGGTCCATAGGACATGAGTCCACCCGCTTGCGCGACTTCACGGACGAGGAAGATCGTCGGCAGCCGGGCGCGGGCCGCCAGCTGCGGCAGCCGTTCCAGCGGATTGTGGAACATCGGGTCCCCGAACACGAGCAGACCTTCGGCGCGTTCCCGTACGGCAGCCTCGATCGCGGGTTCTAGCTGAGGCGGTGAAGAGACTTCGATCACCTGAAGGCGCACACCTAGCGACGCCGCTGCCGGCGGTACTTCCGCCAAGAAGAGCTTCATCGCCACGTCGTTCTTCGGATTGACCAGCGCGGCAAGACGCGTAGCTTGAGGCAGCACCTCCTTCAAAAGCGCAAGCGACTTGCCGCCGAAGCCACCAGGCACGAGCGTCGTGAAACCCGTAATCGTGCCGCCCGGCCGAGCAAGGTCTTGCACCAGTCCGACACCGACGGGATCGGCAACGGCCACCATTACGATAGGAATGGTTCCTGCCGCCTCCTTCGCGGCCCGCGTCGGTTGCGGAGCTACGGCGACAAGCACATGGGGCTTCAACGCGACCAACTCAGCGGCGAGGGCCGCGAGGCGTTCCTGCACGCCACCTGCGCCACGTCTGTCGATGACGAGGTTTCGTCCCTCGACCCATCCGAGTCGCCTGAGCTCCTCCGTTAGCGCATCGTACGACGGACCCTCGCAGCGCGTACCGCAGATAATGCCGAGCCGGACCACCTTCTCCATGTTCTGCGCCTCCGCACGTGGCGGCAGCATCATTGAGCAGAGACTCGACAGCAGGCACAGTGAGAGTGCAGCCTTTCGCAGCACGTTTCCTCCTCGATGAGACCCGGTCATGGACTGCAGACGCTGCGTAGTTTGCCTGAGCCCCACAAGCGAAGCCACGCAAGGGTCCTTTCGGTCGAGGGACGACGTCGCAAACCGGCCACGAGAGGTCCTCGGTACGACCCCGGTCGAACGTCCGTGACAGACGGATTGCAGCCGTTGCCGGTGCGGGATCGAAGACCCACAGCAGCCAGTCGACGTAGTCAAGAGCGGCCATTCAGCGTTGGATTAAGACGCTGCACAGATGAGCGCGAAAGCCCGGCACAAGGTGAAACACTCGATTATTGAATGACCTCGGTCGCCCGCAGTAGTAGTGATTGCGGAATCGTCAGGCCCAATGCCTTTGCTTTTTTCAGGTTGATAACCAACTCGAACTTCGTGGGCTGTTCGACAGGCAAGTCGCCGGGCTTGGCGCCTTTGAGGATCTTGTCCACCTTGTCTGCGACGCGCGACTCAGGTTGGAACGTCGGCCCATAGGACAGCAGGCCGCCCGCTTCAGCAAACGTTCGCCTGTACCCAAACGCAGGCAGGCGACGCTTGACAGACTCCGACGCTATTCGTTCGAAAATTGGAGCAAACCAGGAGACGTTGGGAATTAACACGGCGCTGACTCCCGCGCGCTGCGCTGTCACGTAGAACGGGCCAAAGTCTTCCGTGCCTTGAACAGCGATATACAGGACCTGCACACCCAGCGCCTTGGCGGCGGGCCGAATTGCCGGGTTCGGATCTTGAAATGGAGATACAGGGTAGGCGACGCGCGAGACTCCGGGTAGCGCTTCCTTGAGGATTTGCAGCAGCTTGTCTTCGTAGAGGCCGACTACGAAACCGGTGAGATTCGCGCCTGGCCGTGCGAGGTTAGCGACGAGCCCTCGCTCAACGGGATCGCCGCCTAAGGTGAACACGATCGGGATGCTATTCGTTGCTCGTTTGGCCGCCTGAGTCGCTGGCGTTCCACGCGTCATGATGAGATCAACGTCTAGCCGTACTAGCTCAGCTGCGAGCGCCGGCAACTGATCGTCTCGCTCCGCATAGCGTGCCTCGACTCGTACATTCTCGCGCTCGACCCACGCGAATTCCCGCATTGCGTCCCAAAAGTCCTGGCAAAGAGGAACGACGCCCACCCTTAGCAGTCCGATCGTGTAGACCCTTCTCTGGTGCTGCGCGCCCGACAACCGGCGCGATCAGAACGCCGAAAGCGACGACGAAGCGGCGTCGATCCATCACTGAATCACCTCGTCCGCGCGCAGCAGCAGCGACTGCGGGATCGTGATCCCAGACGCCTTTGCTATCTTGAGATTGACCACTAGTTCAAACTTGGTCGGTTGCTCGACGGCCAAATCGGCGGGACGGGCACCCTTGAGGATTTTGTCAACGTACGCGGCCGCCTGGCGGAACTGGTACGAAAGGTTCGGCCCATAGGACATGAGAGTCCCGGCTTCCACATGCTCCCTGAACCCATGCATCGACGGTAGCCTGTATTTCTCCGCGAGGTCTGCAAGCTGCACGCGATGGAGCATGAACATCGAGTCCTGCACGACGAGCAGTGCCTCCACACGATCCTTCGCCATCGCTTTGAAGGCGCTGTCGAACTCGTTGGGCGTGCGTGCCTCCAAGAGTAGAAGCGACACTCCCAGCGATCGGGCGGCTTCGTTCACGATGCTCACGGCGAGCGCCTCGGCCGGATTGGCTGGGTTCGAGAGGACCGCTATCTTTCGTGCGTTGGGGACGGCTTCCTTGAGCAGTTGCAGCTCCTTGCCGAACATTTCCAAGCCCACATCGTAGGACACGCCTGTGATGTTCCCACCGGGGCGCGCGAGGCTGGCGACGAGTCCGGTGCCGACCGGATCACCAACGCTAGAAATGACGATCGGGATTGTCGCCGTGGCGTTCTTGGCTGCTAAGGCCGCGGGTGTCGGCACCGCTACTATGAGCTCCACTTTGAGCCGAACCAACTCGGCCGCGAGCTCGGGCAGCCGGTCGTGCCTACCGTCCGCGAATCGATAGTCGATGACGATGTTGTTACCCTCAACCCAGCCGAGTCCACGCAGTTCCTCCCGGAAGGCATCAACTCCCATATTTGCGGTGCGCGTCCGCCTCCAAGAAAACCTATCCGGCGCGCGTTCGCGGTCGATTGCGCATCACCGCCAAGGGCGCCGTGACAAGGATAGGAACACGACGAGACTGAGCCTACAAACCATCGCTGCCGCGGCCCTTTCGCCGCAAGTCGTCATGACCGTGGCGCGCTTTCCCAACAGGCGCCTGCGGTCAACTGCGTCCATGCTTTTCCTTCCCGAAAGACCGCCGGCAGGTACCGCTTGATCGACCAATGTGGGTCGACAGCGTCATCGAACGTC
>CAWELU010000052.1:0-12125 GCA_963809965.1 uncultured beta proteobacterium | reverse complement strand
GACCGCCGCTGACCCGCGCCCGCCGAATGGCTGTTCCCCGTCCTTGCTGACATTCAACCCGGGACCTCGACGGGTAGGTCTTGGCCGGTGAGGGACCCTAGGGGTTGACGCCACGCTGACGCATGGCCTGAGCGGTACAACTCTCACTTGATCAAGAGGTCCGCCCGCTGCAACAGTGACGTGGGCACGGTGACGCCGATCGCTTTCGCCGTCTTCAGGTTGATCGTGAGGTAGAACCGGCTCGGCTGCTCGACGGGCAGTGTGGCCGGGCTCCCACCCTTCAGTATGCGATCCAGGTAATACGGAAGTCGCCGTATGTCATCAAGGACCTTCGTTCCGTAGGACATCAGAATGCCGTCGTGGACGACCTGTTCGAAAGGAATCATCGCGGGCAACCGTTGCTCGATTGCCATTCTGGCGACGCGTGCGCCTTGCCCGAAGAGAAACGGCTGGCCCAGGATCAGCACCGCATCCGCCTTGTCGCGGGCAATCGTCGCAAAGGCGCTGTCGATGTCCTCGGGCGAGCGGAGTTCGACCGACTTGAGCGTCAACTTCATCTTTCGTGCGGCGGCCTCGGCGTCGGCGCCAAAGCCCGCGTGCAGCGAGAAACTCGAATTAGCGAGCATCGCGATGCGATTCGCTGTCGGGACCGCGTCGATGAGCAACTCGAGCATCTTGCCGTAGACCCCCGGGCCAAGGCCGCCCAACCCAGTGATGTTGCCCCCCGGCCGAGCCAGACTCGCAACCAAGCCGGCTCCCATCGGGTCGCCAACGAAGTAGAACACGATAGGAATCGTGGTGGTCGCGTCCCTGGCGGCCACCGCCGGTGGGGTCCCGGCACAGATGATCAGATCGAAGCTGCGCTGGACCGCTTCCGCAGCGACCGCGGAAAGCCGCTCGCTGCGTCCCTCGTAACGCAGGTTTTCGACGATGAAGTTCTGGCCTTCAATCCAGCCGAGCTCGCGCATCCCCGCGACAAACTCGGTCCACACATCGCCAGCGGCGATCGCTGTCCCACTAAGCCACGCGACTCGATACGCCTTCGCCTGCTGTCCCCGCCCAGTGCGCGGCGTTGCACAGAATGCAAGGATGAACGCAAGCGTGTCTCGCCGGCGCATGTTGTTGCTCGCATCGATCGCCTACGGATTCGGAGAGCGTACCCCCACATGTAGCCCCTGACCGCAGCAACGGCGATCTACCGCTTTCTTCCCCCGAACCACCTGCTGCAACTGCAAGCGGCGCCCTAGCATGTCCGTCTGGGGCGGCCGAACCGCGACATGTCGCAAGACCCTGACCGGTCATCGCGCGGCACACGGACCGGACATTCGGCGCGATCAACTCGCGACGCTCAGTTATTGAATCACCTCGTCCGCGCGCAGCAGCATCGTCTGTGGGATCGTGAGGCCTTGTGCCTTCGCGGTCTTCAGGTTGATGATCAACTCGAACTTGGTCGTCTGCTCTACGGGAAGATCCGCGGGGTTGGCGCCCTTCAAGATCTTGTCCACGTACTTCGCCGCGTTGCGGTAGTTCGCAACGAGGTCAGCGCCGTAGCTGAGCAACCCGCCCGCGACCACGTGATCGCGCAACAAATACGCCACTGGCAGACGGGTGGCCTGCAGCTGTTCTTGCAGCTTCGTGCGCTCGGCAAAGTACATGCCATCCGAGGTCACCGCGATGGCCTGCGACTGTTGTCGAACGATCTGCTCGACGGCGGCGCCAAATTGCGCCGGCGCGCTGGCGACAACGCGCAGCGCAACGAGGTCCAGCGCGGCGCAAGCGCTCTGGGCGCTGGCCCAGAACACCGAGTGTGACGGATTACTTTCATTCAACAGGATGGCGACGCGCCGGGCGCCCGGCGTGACCTCGTGCAGGATCCCGATCAACTTGCCCAGCAGCTCTTCTTGCTGGCTGGTGAAGCCGGTGATATTGCCCCCCGGCTTGGCCAAACCTGCGACAAACCCGGCACCCACGGCGTTTGAGACGCCTGCCATGACGACGGGTATCGTCTTCGTGGCCCGCTGCGCGGCGCGAGCAGTTTGCTGGCTCGAGACCAGGATCACCTCGGCTTTCTGTCCGATCAATTCGCCAGCCAGGGCGTCCAAGCGATCCACGTCGCCATTAGCGTAGACGATTCGATACTCAACGTTCTTCCCCTCCAGCCAGCCGAGATCGCGCATTCCCTGGGCGAATGCCGCGCGCAGATGGGCGAACGTGGCTTCCGATGAGAACGACAGCATCCCGACACGACGGATGGTCGCGGCAGTCTGTCCGCGGCTTAGCGGGTGCGCTACGAGCAGGCCGATGCCACCTGCCAGTAGAACACTGCGGCGCGTGACCACTTAATCACCTCGTCGACGAGAGGAAGTCCAGCCATCGTACGCCTACAGCGGGAATTGAGCGCCACCAACGACCGGCTGCTCTTGGCCGCATTCTGTCATTGCTTATTTCTGCCGCGCCTTGCGCGCGGCGTATTTGGAGTCGCGCGCGGCCTTCTGATCCTGTTTGAGCGCTGCATCGGCCTCCACTTGGGCAACGCGCTCGGCGTCCTTCCGCGCCTTTTCTTCCGTGACAGCGTGTGCTTGCCTGGCTTTCTCAGCCTCGCGTTGAGCGTCTCTCAGTTCGGCGGTGACCCGGTTCGAGTATTTGTGCTCGGCCGTGCGAATTTTGCGCGCTTCTGCCGTTTCGACCCGTGTGGCCCGCCGCTGGGCGGACTGTGCGTCGTTAGCCAGCGCCGTTGCCCGTATCTTTTCCAACTGGGCTTGCTTCGCCTTGACCGCCGTCTGCAGGCGTTCCGCGAAACCTGGTTCTTTACGAGACATGTCTTTGGTTTCTCTTTTCAAAGCATTCGTATAGGCGGTTGATACTGCCCTGTATGTTTGCTAGCGGTCAGGGAAGTGGGCCCGCTTGTTTGATCAGATCTTATGGCGCTGCTGGTGTGAGTGTGCGTCGCGCGAATACATGCAAACTGGCCGCCACTTCGATATACCCGCGAGGCTCAATCGAGCAGGAGTTTACGCGCCGCTGCACCGGTCGTGCCGACTAGTTGTCGCTTCTCCGCAGCAGGCAGTCTTTTGATCGCCGCTTCCAGCTTGCCTGCCACCGATTGATTCGGGCAGACGAACTTGGTGAGCAGCCGACGTGGGGGATTCGCGCGCGTGTATCGCGCCCCAGTGCCGGCAAGGTGCTGTGCGTAACGCGCCGCCACGTCAAGCGCGATCCCGGTGTAGATCGCGTTGCTGCGGCACAGAATCAGGTACACATACCAGCGCTTGGCCGCCCGCTCTCGGGCCGCTCGCGACCAGGGCGCTGGGGTCGGCATGGCTCGATTCTAGGGCCGTTCACGCAGGACCGTCACCCGCGATTTCGGAGTGAATGTCAGCTATCGAAAAACGGCCCCAACGGCCGCTCGTGGCCGGTGACCGCCGCTGACCCGAGCCCGCCGAATGGCTGCTCCCCGTCTATTGCTGACGTTCAACCCGGGTCCTTGACCGGCAGGTCATGGAACTCGGCCCTGATCGGAGTCCATCTGCCACGGCCTGCCAGATCAAGTCGCAGTTAAGGCACGTCAACGGTAATGTTGGTTGTGTGTCAGACCGCCCGACTCAAGCTCGTGATGAACCTGGCCGCCCAATCAAAAAGCGCTCGCAAACGGGCGCTAGGATCGAGCGGGACGGCAAGGTTGTCGTGGATTGCTTGGGCATCCCCGGATGGTTGACCGAGCGGCTGCTCTTGCCGATTTCAGCCGATCAAGGGAAGTACGTTGGGCACTGGCTGCTAAATCAAATCTGCGTTACGGCACTTATGCGATGCGTAACTGCGCAACCGACGCACGGGCGTCTCCGCCACTTATGTTCGGAACGATGCTTAGTTCCAGTGCCGTCACGCCGGTGAGATCGACCGCGTAATCTTCAGACTCGCGCGTCACGCCTGGCGGACTGAAGTTATATTGCTGCCGCACAATCTCCCGATAAGATTGACCGCCATCGGGCGACCACCGCAGCACGAACTCCTGTGTACGCGCCTGGTGATCTTCGTGAAACAATAGTCGAATCCGCCTCACGCTCTGCAACTCGTCAAACAGCAGGCGGATCGTTTGTTCCCCGGCTTGTGCGGCCCGCCAGCCCAATCCACTGGGTACAAACGCCGCCTCGATCGGATTGGCCGCGTCCTCGGACGTCAATTCAACCTGCGCCAGGCATTGCAAGTCTAGCCACCCTTGATCAGCGGGTGCGACACTTAGGGGCTCTTGATTAATCATTGTCCGTTTGCGCATTTGCCTTCCTTACACCCTTCCATTTTACTCAGCTCGAGTAGCGTAACGAAAGTTAGCCGGCGAGCCGCGGGCGCCAGCTAGGGCTCGCGGCGCGCGATCCAAGCGGCGGAGACCTGCTGCGAAGGCAAGGCGACGATATTGCCTGCAAACGCTTAGGTGGTATCGTCGGGCAGGCAGGGCGTTCTCAAGCGCCGTTGCCATGCCAGAAATGCCTATCGAGTCGATCAACGCCGTGACGCTGGCGGTGCACGACATGAGCCGGTCGGTGCGCTTTTACATCACGCTGGGTTTCTCCATACGCTACGGCGGCGAGCACGCCGCATTCACTAGCCTACACGCAGGTTCCTGCTATCTCAATCTGATCGCGCAGCCGGCCGATCGCCGCTTGTCATGGTGGGGGCGGGTGATCTTTCACGTATCCGACGTCGACGCATTCCATCGCTGCGCTCTGGACAACGGGCTGGCACCGACAAGCGCGCCTGCGGATGCCCCGTGGGGCGAGCGGTATTTCCATATCAGCGATCCGGACGGCCATGAGCTGAGCTTTGCCCGACCGATCAAGCGGTCCTAGAGAGTCGCTGCCGAACGCGGCGATTTTCTTCTTTGAGATGGGGGACTGGCAACGACGATTTTGGCCGCTTTGCAACCTACGCGAATGACGCAACCCGACCCAGCCAGCCGGCCGGCTTCCACAAAGCAGGATGTTCCATGAATCAGGTTACCCGGCGACCGCGCTGAGTAGCGCGAAAACCGCGAACGCGGTAACTACCGGCCAACGGATTAGTCGGATAATCAGCGCGAACGACGTGTCTTCGATGCCCCGACGCCTTTCGCCTTCTTGGCCGCGGACGATCTCCGAACCCCCTGGTGCGCCGACAACGAGATCCCCTCAATACTCGCCTTCTGATAGAGCGCGACCACCGAGCGTCCGATTTCCTCAGCAATCGTCTTCCCCGTCTCGCCGGTCTTGACTAAACGCCGGATGACGGCGAGATCCTTCGTGGTCCAGATTGTGCCGTGATTGCTGGGTGCTTTCTTGCGGGCCATCGGCCTCTCTCCTTCGTTTGGACATTTCGGCGCGTCGCCTCTGCCAGCGCGTTCTCAGCATACCGCACACGCTGGCCGGATTGTCGTTGGCAAGTACCGACCTTCCTGTCGCGGCCACCTCTTGCATTGATCGCCTTCGCGCGCGCTAGACATTTGTTGACCCAATGCATCTCACGGCCGACGCGGCGCTCCGCCATTCCGCTCCTGTCCCTCTGCGCGGCCCTGTCCTGTCCGTGGTCCCACGCGACAGCTTCGCTGGCAGAAAACACTGAGCTCACGCCACCTCCGATTAGATATGTGCGCATCCGCCCTCGGTCGTAGCGATGACCAAGCGTCTGGCGCCGCGTCGCGAACTCCGGGCGATGACGTGTGTGAGAGCGTGAGCGCGCTTCGCCTCGGCACGCGAAAGCGCGTATGCTAGTCGTCTCGATCCTTGGGAGAAACGGCGTGGTTCTGTGCCCCATCGCGCTCGCCGTCGGCTGTAAGAAATGCCCCGCGTTCCCGGTATGCCCGGTGAAGACCGTCATCGGCGATTACCGTCCGGACGAACACCCGCCACGAGACGCGGCTAGCAAGCCCACACGCAAACGGCAGAAGTAGCGGTCCCACGCAGCGGCGATGCCCGAGCGCGGTCGGGTGTGGGGGGCACGTTCCTGCGTGATAACATCGACTGCTCGCCAACGCAATTATTGCGCTCCATCTCGCGTCCATCGCGTGCGTGGTCTACGGACGGAGGCGCGACGGCCGTACCGCTAAAGGATAGGAAATCCAACGGCACGACGCGTCGTCGCGAGCAGCCTAGAACGTCTTGATTTGCCCGGAGCGACGGTAAGCTGTGGTCGCTGGTGGCTAAGTGACGTTGCCTAAGTACTCGGCGGCGGCGTGGCCGCCGGTCGCCTCGTCAATGGCGGCTTACCGGAAGATTCCGCGGCGACCACGAACGGCCGGCGTTGGCCGAAAGCGCCTGTTGACGAACCGCGACTGAACGGCCGGTGTCGCGGCACAGCGGACGGTTGGCTGCGTCGGGCGGGTGACCAAGAAGGGTCGGGGGCGGAGGTTGAAATCGCTTCCCGATAGCCGACGTTGCTGTTTGCCGATCAAGTCCTGCAGCCACGGGCCAATGCAGACCACGGTCGCACTTTCGGGCCGAAATCCGAAAGTTCCTTCTACTCGGGGCTTCGCCACCGAGTGCATGCGGAGTGCCCATCGGCCGGTCCCGCAACCGCTGTCGCTTGTCCGCGTTGCACCTGGATTGCGGAGCATAATATTCACGGATGCTTGCATCCGAGCGACTTGTGTTTCCGGGAGAGCCGGCCATGTTCCTAAGGAACTATTGGTACGTAGTTGCGTGGGACTACGAAGTCAAGCAGAAGCCGTTTGCACGTACGGTGTGCGGTGAATCTATCGTACTGTACCGCCGACCCGACCGTACCTTGGTTGCGCTGGACGATTGTTGCCCACACCGCATGCTCCCGCTGTCCAAAGGCACGGTGAAGGGCGACCTGATCGTCTGCGGCTATCACGGTATCGAGCTCAACGGCAAGGGTGAGTGCGTGTACATGCCGAACATGGACAAAGTGCCCGCTAGCCTGAGGGTCAATGCCTACCCGGTAATAGAACGGCATCGCTTCGTCTGGGTGTGGATTGGCGATCCGGCGCGCGCTGACCCGGCGTCGATTCCCGACCTGCACTGGTGCTCCGATCCCAACTGGGCATTCGATGGCGGCACCTACCATGTGCGCTGCGACTATCGATTGCTCGTGGACAACCTCATGGACCTGACCCACGAGACATTCGTGCATCCGACCAGTATCGGTCAGGAGGAGATCACCAAGGCTCCGATCAGCACCACCGACAGCGACACGTCAGTGACGGTGACGCGCTGGATGTACGAAATTGAGCCGCCGCCGTTCTGGGCCAGCAACCTGAAATCGAACGCGAGGTGCGACCGCTGGCAAATAGGGACCTTCACATTGCCGGCCAACGTGATGATCGACGTCGGCGTGGCACGAGCTGGAACCGGTGCACCCCAAGGAAACCGTTCGCAGGGCGTGACCGGAATCGTGGTGGACGTGATGACGCCAGAATCCGACTCCTCGACCTGGTATTTCTGGGGTATGGCCCGCGATTTCGAGGTGAAGGACCAGGGACTTACCCGCCGCATCAAGGATGCCCAGAGCGGCGTGTTCGCGGAGGACATCGTCGTGCTCGAGGCGCAGCAGGAAAACATCACGCGGCGACCCGATCGGCAGATGCGTAACTTCAACATCGACGCAGGTGGAGTTCGTGCGCGACGTCTGCTCGACAAGGCGTTGTCCAACCAGACCACGGGCGCGGCAGACGGGTAGGCAGCTGCAGACCTGAACGGGCACGGCGGTTGTCACGACCGAGCCGCGAAAGCTCGAAGTACGGCCTTGACGACCTATCTCGAAATCAAACGGCTGTACATGAAGCCATAGGCCGGCTCGCGAGCGCGGCGTCGCGTTCGCAAGTGTCCACGAAAGCTTCGATCCAGGAGTTGACGCGACCCGCATCGGTGATCGGCGCCATATGGCCCGAGTCGATAATCCCGACGCGGCGATTGGGAAGCGTCCGAATCAGAAGGGTGTGGATGCGCTGAACGACTGCGGGACTGCGGGTGCCCGCGAGCAGCAGCGTGGGTGCGGCGATTGCGCGAAGGTCCGCCGGGCGCATCGGCCACGACAATGCTGCCTCAAAATCGAGAGGCAGCTTGTCGACGCGGCGCGCGATGCTGGCTTGGGCCGGCAGCGGCAGCGACGCGTAACTACTCTCGCCGCTCCAGAAATCCACGAATGCCTGCGCGGCATCGTGGCGACGCCCCGCCGCGACGAGGCGAGCGACATGCTCGGCGCGCTGTCGCATGTCCGCCAGCGTCGCGTCTTCGTCATCCAGCATGCGGAACACCACCGGCTCGTACAACGATAGGCTCGCGACGCGGTTGCTCCTGCATTGGGCGAAGCGCAGCGCAACCAATCCCCCATACGAGTGGCCGACCAGGTGGATGCGGCTGTGCCCGTCGATGAGATGGTCGAGGTGATCCGTGACGAGCCGTACCTCTTCGTCCACCGTGAACGACGCTCCTGTAGTCGACCCCGCGTTGTCGCCGTAGCCGCAAAGATCGACGGCGATCACGCGGTATCGCGAGGCCAGCCGCTCGGCAAGCGCCGTCCATTGCGATTTCGAGCTGAGCGATGAGTGCAACATTACGACCGGCGCACCGGCGCCTGCGACAAAATAACCGGGCCGTATTGGAGTATTCGCCTGGTCCACGGACCTCTGGGTCGCGATATTCATGATCAGTGCTTCCTTGCTGTGTGTGTCATGCGGTGGTCCGGGTTGGACGCGGGCACGCCAACATAGGACGACACCGCTGCCGAGGCTACCGCCGGGACTGGGCTGCATTGCCGATTCGACTGACAGCCTGAACATCCCCAGGACCAGCAGCGTGACCGAGAACATCGCCGCCAGGGCGATCCGGTCCACGGTAGTGATTTCCCTCCTGCTTCCGTTCATCGCACACGCACCGGCCAAGGGCCGGCGCATGATTCCGTCTGGTGGCTTGCCGCGCTGATACATGTGACTCTCCGAGGTAACCGTGACTGCAGCGCAGTCTAGCCAGGAGGTGCGGCAGAAGGATTTCAGCGGAAGGCCAATTTTGTTTCGTTTGTTTCAAACGTCCCCGGGACGTGTCGAATTCGCGGCCAGTTGGCTTATCCTGCCAGTCCACAGCCAGAGTCCTTACGACGCGATTGCGCCGCTGGCCGTACCCAATGAGGCGCTCGTCGGGTATGGCACGGGCCGAAGTGGGGGCACTTGCGATTAGCCAACTTCGTCAAGCGCGGTGACTCTCCCCATCGCGATGGGGTAGTTGTAGGATTTGCGGTTCCGGGAGCGGGACAACGTCTGTGAACCAGAAAGCGACAATCTTGGTTGTCGATGACGAGCCGGAGGTCCGCGAGGTGCTGGAGGAATACTTCGCGGCTCATGGCTACGCGGTGATTGGCGCGGAGAGCGCCAGCGCCGCAAGGGCCGCGGTCGCTGCGCATTCCGTAGACCTGGCGCTGGTGGACATCAACATGCCCGGCGAGGACGGCCTCAGTCTCGCCCGGCATCTCCGCGAGCGCCACGCAAGGATTGCGATCGTCATGCTGACTTCCGCCGCCACGGTGGTGGATCGCATCGTGGGCCTCGAGATGGGTGCCGACGACTACGTCCCCAAGCCCTTCGACCCGCGTGAATTGGTGGCCCGGGTCAAGAGCGTGCTGCGCCGCACGTCGTCTGCGCGCCAGGCCGACCCTGGCCCCGAGAAAGTGCGTATCGGACGATGCATGCTCGACCTGGCCGCACATCGGCTCACGGACGAGACGGGAGCAGAGGTGGCGATATCGTCGCTGGAGTTCGATCTGTTGAAGGCGTTTGCGGAACACCCCAACCGGGCCTTCTCCCGCGAACGCATCCTGAACCTCAATCAGAACCGCGATTGGGACCCATTCGACCGCAGCGTCGATCTGCGCATCATGCGGTTGCGCAAGAAGATCGAGCCCGATCCCGAGCATCCGAGATTCATCAGGACCATACGCAACGAGGGTTACATCTTCGTACCCGATGGAACGTGAGAATCAAATGAACAGCTTTCTGCGCACTGGAAAACGCCTGCTTGTCCTTGCGTGTGTCGCGCTTCTGCTCGCGCTTGCCGGTTGCGCACGCGAGCCGGAAACCGCGCTGCGCATCGGTACCAACGTATGGATAGGGAGCGAACCGCTTTACCTGGCGCGGGAGCTGGGCCAGCTCGATCCTGCGGTCGTACAACTCGTGGAATATCCATCGGCGAGCGATGTCCTGCGCGCGTTTCGCAACCAGGCGATCGACGGCATGGTCATCAGCCTCGACGAGCTGCTCGGACTCGCCGCGGACGGATTTCAGCCGCGGATCATCCTGGTGGTGGACGTGTCCCACGGCGCCGACGTGGTCGTAGGCCGTCCCGGCATGCGGACGATGCGTGATCTCCAAGGCAAGCCGGTCGCGGTGGAAAGCAGCGCCCTGGGCGCCTTCGTGTTGAGCCGGGCACTGGCCCTCAACAATATGCAGGCGAGCGATGTCAACGTCGTGCACCTGGATTCGAACGAGCAACCGGAAGCGTTCGAGAAAGGTCAGGTGGATGGCGCCGTTACGTTCGACCCGTTTCGCGCCCGATTCCTTCGCGCGGGTGCCAGCATTCTCTTCGACAGCACCCAGATTCCCGGCGAGATCGTCGATCTTCTGGCGGTGCGAGCCAGTGTCCTCGACAAGCGGCCCAAGGCAGTTCAGGCGCTCCTCACCGGCTGGTTTGGCGCGATCGACTACCTGAAGAACAAGCCTGAGGACGCGGCACGGCGCATGGGAATTCGCCAACAGACGACCGGGGAGCAGTTCCTGGCGGCCCTGAAGGGCCTCCACATTCCGTCCCACGAAGAAAATCTCCGGATGCTCGGGGGACCGACGCCGGAGCTGGCCGTAACAGGACGCCGACTCATGACCTTGATGGTGGAAGCGAAGTTGCTGCGCGGGGAAACGGACCTCAAGGGCGTGCTTGCGCCGGGACCGCTGGCGGACCTGCCAAGATGACCATCCGCATTCCCGCGTCGCTCAAGGTAACGGTCCCGCTCATTCTGCTGGCCTTTGCCGCGACGCTGAGCGCGGTGAACCTGCTCTATCACGTACCGGAGGCCGAGCATGCGGTGGAGGAAGACACTCGCAAACGGATGGCCCAGGAGATGGCGCGCGTGCAAAGCACTCTGGAGTATCTGTTGCTCAAGGGTGATCTGGCGGCTGCGCAACGCGAGATTTCGGTGCTTGCGCACAACCACGATGTCGTTCTCGCGGCGCTGACGGATGACCGGAATGCCGTCATCGCCACGACGCAACGCGCGTGGCTGGGGCGGCAGATAGCGGACGTGTTGCCGCAGTTCGATCCCGGTCGCGGAGCGGTGACCGGTCGCGAACGTCGCGCCGAAATGACCATCGACGCGAATGGCAACGAGTTGCTCGGATACGCCGACATCCTGATGGGCAGCGCGGGTGAGGAACTGCGTCCCTCTCGAACCGGCAGCTTGTTCCTGGCCTACGACCTGAAGCGGTACAAGGCCGAAGCGCGCGCGCGCGTGCTGCAACAATCGCTCTACTGGGCGGGATGGGTGACTGCGCTCGCGCTGGCCATGTGGCTGGTCTTTCATTTCCTCCTGACGCGGCGCACCGCGCGGCTGGTGGACGCAGCCGAACAGCTTGCAGCGGGAAATCTCGCCACCCGCAGCGGTTTGAAGGGACCGGACGAACTCGGTCGGCTGAGTCGCGCCTTCGACGCCATGGCACTCGAAGTCGCCGACACGCAAACCCGGTTGCGCCAGGACATTGCCGAGCGGGCGCGCGTGCAACGGGAGCTCGAGAACAGCGAAGCGCGGCTGCAACAGATCCTGAACAACGCGACTGCCGTCGTCTCCGTCAAGGACACCGAAGGCCGATTCCTGTTCGTCAACCGGCAATGGGAGAGTCTGTTCCATTTCCGCCAGGCGGAGGTGGTGGGAAGGACCGAACGGAGTCGCCTCGCCGACGAGATCGCGCGTGCGTTTCGTGCCAACGATCTCCTCGTACTGCAACACAACGCGCCGATGGAATTCGAGGAAACGGCGCCATTGGATGACGGCGTGCACACGTACATCTCGATCAAGTTCCCGCTGCATGACGCCAACGGTCTGGCCTATGCCGTTTGCGGCATATCCACCGACATTACCGAGCGCAAGCGCTCGGC
>CAWELU010000051.1:0-9287 GCA_963809965.1 uncultured beta proteobacterium | reverse complement strand
GGGCTATGCCAGCCTGGTCACCGACGATTTCGTGCACCACCACATCTTCACTTTGCGCGGTGGAAGCTTTCTTGCTCACTCGCCGTCGTTCGTTCCCCCTATTGGCTCTTCTCGAGCAGGACTACGGTCTCCGTGTAGCCGCCGTCGCGCGCCATGTCGAGCGCCGTCTTGCCGCGATTGTCCTTTAGCGCCGCGCGGGCACCGGCGTCGAGCAGTGCCTTGACGGTCGCGGTCTTCCCGAAACCGGCCGCCCACATCAACGCAGTCAGGTCGTTCTGGTAGACGGCATTGGGATCGACGCCCTTGTCGAGCAGCAGGAGCACGATCTGTGTGTGACCTTCTCCAGCCGCGTAGGTCATCGCGTTCTTTTTCAGACGATCGAGCGCATTAACGTCCGCGCCCTTCGCGAGCAGCGCCGACACCATCTGCGCATGGCCGCCATACGCCGCAGCCATCAGGGGCGTCACGCCGTTGAGCGCGGCCTGGTTCACGTCGGCGCCCGCATCGAGCATCGTCGTGGCGATCGCCAGGTCGTTGCGCTTGAGCGCCACGACCAACGTGGTCTCGCCAAGGCGATTGCGCGCGTTCGGCGAAGCACCCCCCTTGAGCGCGCGCTCGACTCCGGCAGCATCCCCGTTGCGGGCGGCGAGAAGAAGGCGTGCGTTGACGGATAGGTCCTCTTCGGCCGGCAGCGCCGGACCGGACAGGGCGAGCAGACTCGGGGCGAGCAGCAGCGAGCAGGCAATTACGAAGATTCATAGGCGATTCTCCATGCGCGACAAGGGATTGTTGCAGCTTGGTATTGCGCCGCACAATCCGCGTCGAGTTTGCACCGAATGGGCAATTGGACTATAACGCACCTTCCGCCGAAGCGGTCTCTCAACGGTTGTCCAGTCCGCCGGTCAGGATCTTAGGGGAAGTTACAAGTCGAACAGCACGGAGGACGTATGCGATATAGGCAAATGATGGCGGGCATGGCCGCCGTGGTCGCAGTAGCGCTGGCATTCGCCGGCGTCGCGAGTGGGCAGGAAGTGACGGGGGGGGCGACGACGACCGCGAAGGCGATGACCAAGAGTCCGTCGGTTTCGCAGGCGATGCTCGACGCGGCCGGTGGCGACGCGAACAGCTGGATTCATCCGAACGGCAGCTACGAGCAGACGCGCTATTACCCGGGCAGCCAGATCAATGCGGGCAACGTCGGGAAGCTGAAGCCCGCGTACGTGTTCCAGACGGCCGTGCTCGAGTCGATGGAGACCGCGCCCATCGTCATCGACGGCGTGATGTTCCTCACCACCTCGTTCAATCACGTCTACGCGATCGACGCGGTGACTGGCGAGGAATTCTGGCACTACAAGCACAAGCTCGGCCCGATCGTAACCGTCTGCTGCGGCAACAACAACCGCGGCGTCGCCATCGAGGGCGGCAAGCTCTTCATGGGTACCATCGACGCGAAGCTCGTCGCGCTCGACGCCAAGACCGGCAAGCTCCTGTGGGAAACGCAGATTGCGGACCCGGAAAAGGGCTACTCGGAGACGATGGCGCCGGCGGTGGTGGACGGCAAGGTGCTGATCGGCACGAACGGCGGCGAATACGGCGTGCGCGGCTTCGTCAAGGCGTTCAACGCGGCCGACGGCAAGCTGCTGTGGACGTTCTACTCGATTCCCGAGAAGGGGCACGAAGGCATCTGGGATCCGAAGGACGCAACCGGACGCGACATGCACCGCGACATCGCTGCGGAAAAGGCCGCCTTCGCGAAGGACAGCTCTTTCTACCAGACGCTGGGTGGTGGTGTATGGATGACGCCGGCGATCGATAAGAAGACGCGCACCGTGTTTTTCGTCGCCGGCAATCCTTCGCCCGACCTCTACGGCGCGATCCGCCCGGGCGACAACCTGTACACCAACTCGATGGTCGCGATCGACCTCGACAAGGGCACGTACAAGTGGCACTTCCAGTACATCGCCCATGACGTGTGGGATCTCGACGCGGTCAGCCCGCCGATCCTGACCCAGGCCAAGGACAAGTCAGGGAAGATGGTCGACGTCGTCATCCACGGCGGCAAGACCGGCCACATCTATGTGCACGAGCGCGACACCGGCAAGCTGATCCGGTTCTCGGAAGCGATGATCCCGCAGGAAAACATGTGGGTGCTGCCGACGAAGGAAGGCGCGCGGATGCTGCCGGGGGCGAACGGCGGCGTCGAATGGTCGCCGATGGCGGTCAATCCGAAGACGCGGATGGCCTATGCGGCGAACCTGCACCAGCCGATGACCTACCACGTCGAGGAGTCCCCGTATCCGGGCGGCAAGCTCTGGCTGGGCGGCGCGTTCAAGACGATCCCCGGCGAAGAGCAGTGGGGACGCCTGGTCGCGGTCAACCTCGACACGGGGAAAGTGGCTTGGGGCGTCAAGACGCCGCAGCCGCTCATCGGGGGCGTGCTCGCCACCGCGGGTGACGTCGTGTTCAACGGCGAGGCCAACGGGTGGTTCAAGGCCTTCGACGCCAAGACCGGCAAGGAGCTCTGGAAGTACAACTGTGGCGCGGGCGTCAACGCGCCGGCGGTGTCGTACATGGTGGGCGGCAAGCAATACGTCGCTGTCGCCGCAGGCGGCAACAACCAGATCGACGCGAAGCGCGGCAACAGCGTCTTCGTGTTCGCCCTGCCGTAGCGTTACGGCCCGAAGTCACGGCCACTCCGTTCGCGCGGCGTGGCCGTTTTTGCGTCCATTTGCCTGCGCCCGACATGAATCGCCATTTCTTCGCGCCCCTGTTGATCCTCGCCGTGCTGGCCGTCGCCGCACCCGCCCACGCTCAAGGTGATCGTGACATCGCGGAAATCCGCCCTGCTGATCCCGCCGTCAGCAAGAAGGCCGAGCCTTGCTTCGAGTGCCACGGCCCGAACGGCAACTCCGAGAAACCCCAGTACCCGATCCTCGCCGGCCAGTCCTGGCGTTACGTCTACGTCCAGCTCAAGGACTTCAAGGAAGGCCGGCGCAGCGACCCGTCGAAGACGCCGATCGTCGCCGAGCTTTCCCGCGACGACATGATTGCGCTGGGGCAGTTTTTCGCGGCGCAGAAGCCCGCGCCGATCAAGTTCGATGCCGACGGCGCCAAGGTCGATGCGGGGCGCAAGATCTCGGACGCCGTGCTTTGCCCCATGTGCCACGGGGGTGGGTTCGTCGGCCAGAACGAGATTCCACGGGTCGCCGGCCAGTATCCCGAGTACATCCGCAAGCAGCTGCAGGACTTCAAGGCCAAGCGGCGCACCAACGACGCCGGCAACATGACGAGCGTCGCGCACACGCTGTCCGACAGCGACATCGAGAACCTGTCGCACTACATTGCCAACCTGAACTGACCGCGGCCGGGCATCGCAGCGGTCCGACCGGTTGCGCGGTGCGGCGGAGGCGAGGCCGCGCGCGCGCCTCGCACTGGCATTTTTGTTTGCCGTTGTGTACTCTGTCGGGTAGACCTTTCGTGGCGCGCGAGGCTGCCATCCGCGGGAGGTACCCGCCGCAACGCCGCGATCACCACGCCGAGGACCGGAGGCACCATGCAGAAATCCCTTTACATCGATCCAGCCAAGTGCACAGGCTGTCTGCAATGCGAGATGGCCTGCTCGTACGAGAACTATGGAGTGTTCAACCCGTCCAAGTCGCGAATCAAGGTGTTCGATTTCCACGAGACCGGACGCAAGGTTCCCTACACGTGCACCCAATGCGACGAGGCGTGGTGCCTGCACGCCTGCCCCGTCGAGGCGATCAAGGTCGACGCGGCGACGGGCGCGAAGTTCGTGCTGGAAGACGTCTGTGTCGGCTGCAAGGTATGCACGATCGCGTGCCCGTTCGGCACCATCAACTATGTCCACGACACGGGCAAGGTGCAGAAGTGCGACCTCTGCTTCGATCATCCCGCCTGCGTCGACGCCTGTCCGACCGCGGCGATCACCTATGTCGACGCCGACTGGACCGGCCACGGGCGCATGCGCCAGTGGGCCGCCAAGCTCGACAGTCAACCGAACGCCTGATGGAGGATCAATCATGGCCTGGAACCGCAAGATCCTGCGCGTGAATCTGACCAAGGGCACCTGCACGCCCGAGCCGCTCAACATGCAGTGGGCCCAGGAATACCTGGGGCAACGCGGGCTCGCCACGAAGTACTTTTGCGCGGAAGTCGATCCGAAGGTGGACCCGCTCTCGACTGCGAACAAGATGATCATGGCGACCGGACCGCTAACGGGGACGATGGCTTCCACCGGCGCGCGCTATTCGGTGATTACGAAAGGCGCGCTCACCGGCGCGATCGCATGCTCGAATTCGGGCGGCTACTTCGGCGCCGAATTGCGGAGCGCGGGCTGGGACATGATCATCTTCGAGGGCAAGGCGCCGAACCCCGTTTACCTGCGCATCGAGAACGACCGCGCAGATCTCCTGCCCGCCGACGAGATCTGGGGCAAGACTGTCTGGGACACCGAGGCGATCCTCAAGAAGAAGCACCAGGATCCGCTGATGCGCGTCTCGTCCATCGGCCGCGCCGGCGAGAACCAGGTGTTCTACGCCGCCATCGTCAACGATTTGCACCGGGCCGCGGGTCGTTCCGGGGTTGGCGCCGTGATGGGATCGAAGAACCTCAAGGCGGTCGCCGTGCGCGGAACGCTCGGCGTGGGCAACATTGCGGACCCCCCGGCGTTCATGAAAGCCGTCACGGCCGCGAAGAAAACGCTTGCCGATAATCCGGTGACTGGCCAGGGGCTGCCCAAGTTCGGCACCCAGGTGCTGATGAACGTGATCAACGAGATCGGCGCGCTGCCCACGCGCAACCACCGCGACGTGCAGTTCGAGGATGCACGGAAGATCTCGGCCGAAGCGATGCATGAGCCGCGGCCGACCGACGGTAAGCCGAACCTCGTGACCAACCAGGCCTGCTTCGCCTGCACGATTGCCTGCGGCCGCATCTCGAAGCTCGATGAAAAGCATTTCACCGTCGTCACGAAGCCGCAGTACTGGGGCGCCTCCGGCGGTCTCGAATACGAGGCGGCATGGGCGCTGGGTGCGGCGACGGGTGTGGGTGACCTCGAGGCGCTGACCTACGCGAACTTCCTGTGCAACGAGGACGGGATGGACCCGATCTCGTACGGCGCGACCGTCGGCGCGGCGATGGAACTCTATGACCTCGGCCTGATCAAGGAGTCTGCTGTCGGTTTTCCATTGACCTTCGGTTCCGCAGAGGTGCTCACGAAACTGACCGAGATGACTGCTTGCGGCGAAGGGTTCGGCAAGGAACTGGCCCTTGGCTCGAAGCGTCTGTGCGAGAAGTATGGCCGCCCGGAATTGTCGATGTCGGTGAAGGGCCAAGAATTCCCGGCATACGACTCGCGCGGAATCCAGGGCATGGGCCTTACATACGCGACGTCGAACCGCGGCGCGTGCCACCTGCGCAGCTACACGGTCGCCTCGGAGGTAATGGGCATTCCGATGAAGACCGACCCGCACACTACCGAAGGCAAGCCCGGACTGGTCAAGGCCTTCCAGGACGCAACCGCGGTCTTCGATTCGTCGGGCCTGTGCATCTTCACGTCTTTCGCGTGGACGCTGGCGGACATCCAGCCGCAGATCCAGGCCGCCTGCGAGGGCGACTGGTCGATGGAAAAGCTGGCACTCGTCGGCGAGCGGATCTGGAATCTCGAGCGGCAGTTCAACAATGCAGCCGGCTTCACCGAAAAGGACGACAATCTGCCGCCGCGGCTCACGACCGAGCCGGCGAAGACCGGGCCGGCCAAGGGGCTCGTGAACGGTCTCGACAAGATGCTGCCCGAATATTACGAGCTGCGCGGTTGGTCGAACCGAGGCGTGCCAACGGAGGAAACGCTCGCGCGCCTCGGGCTCAATGCCTGAATGTCGCGGCACGGCGCGACTGCGCGCGGGCCGCGGCGCGTCGCTGCCGGGCGAGGAGTCGGTGGATGAAGCACGGCATTGTCGGCAATGGCCCGGCGGGTGTGGTTGCGGCCGAGACACTGCGCAACGTCGATCTAAGCGCGACGATCGCGCTGATCCGCAATGAGCCGGCGCCGCGGTATCCGCGGATAGCGTTTCATGTCTGATGATGGGGGACATCGACGATGCCGGGGAGGCAACGGACATGAAATACGTGATTATTGGTGCAGGACCCGCCGGTGTAAGAGCCGCAGAAACCCTGGCTGAGGCGGACTCGGGCGCGTCGATCACGCTTGTCAGCGGCGAACCGGGCGAACCGTACGCCCGCATGGCGATTCCCTATATCCTGACCGGGCGCATCACCGAGGAAGGCGCGCGACAGCGCAAGACCGTCGGCCACTTCGAAAGCCTCGGGATTCGTTATCTCAACAACAAGGCGGTGCAGGTGCATGCGGGCGCTGATGGCGGCAGTGTCGATCTCGACGACGGTTCGCGACTCGAGTACGACCGATTGCTGGTAGCGACCGGTTCATCACCGACGCTGCCGCCTATCCGCGGTACCGATCTCGGTGGAGTGGTGACCTGCTGGACACTGGAAGATGCGCGCGTGATCGCCGCCAAACTCAGGTCCGGCGCCAAGGTCGTCATGTTGGGTGCGGGTTTCGTTGCCGGCGTCTGCATGAAGTCGCTCGTCGAAAGCGGCGTCCATCTATCGGTTATTGCAGGGCGTGCGGGCCAGATCCTTCGTTCGATGATGACGCCGGTCGGCAGCGGCATGCTGCAGCGCTGGCTGGAAAACAAGGGAGTCAACGTCATCACCAAGGGACGAGTCGAGCGTATCGATCCGGGTCCGCGACTGGTAATGGACACGCAAGTGCTCGACGCGGATCTCATCATCCTCGCGACGGGCGTGCGCCCCAACGTTTCATTCCTCGACGGCACGGGCGCCGAAATCGATCAAGGCATCGTGATCAATGATCGCATGCAGACGACGGTGCCGCACGTGTACGCCGCGGGAGACGTCGCTCAGGGTCGCGACTTCTCGACGGGCGAATGGGTCGTCCATGCGCTGCAGCCCACTGCCACCGAACACGGCCGGATCGCCGGGCTCAACATGGCGGGCAAGGACGTGCCGTACCGCGGCAGTCTCAGCATGAACGTGCTCGATACGGTCGGATTGATTTCGCAGACGTTCGGGCTGTGGCGGGGCGTCGAAGGCGGCGACACCGTGGACAACGTCAACGAGGAGAGTTTTCTCTATACCCGCCTGTGCTTCGACGGCGACGTCCTCGTCGGTGCGATCACGATCGGCCAGGACCGGAATCTGGGTGCGATCCGCGGGTTGATCCAAACGCGCCGCTCGCTCGGTGCGTGGAAGCAGAAGCTATTGAAGGACCCGCAACTCGTTACGGATGCCTTCGTCGACGTCGGGAAGACCTAGGCGCCGCCGGAGATCGCGGCGGCCGATTCGCTCATTGCGCGGCCAGCTCAGACGACTTCGCCGGCGACCTGGAAAGGCGCCGTGACGTGAATCGCATGCGCGTAATGCGCATCAGGTGGCCTTCTGTACGCAGGCGAGATAGGCGTCCATCAGCCGCGTCGGGTCCTCGAGCAGCAGCAGCTTCCACTTGCCGAGCCGTACGCGGCCCTGGATCAGTCCGCGAATGACGCCGACCTGATCGGTCACGCCCAGCGTCGTCGCGCCGATCAGTATGTCGTCGCGGAACTCGAGCCGAATGTACTTGAACTTGCCGTCGTCGCGTCTTTCGACGAAGGCGCCGCCCTCGTTGCTCGGCACGCCGGCCCACTGGCCGAACGACGACGCGATCAGGCCCAGCGTATCGAGGACATTCATCGGCATGTTGCCGGGCATGGAAGCCGCGCTGCCGCTCATGTTGGCTGCCGCGATCCGTGCTTCATCGACGGCCACCGGCTGAATAGCGTTTACGACGCGCTGTCCCGATGGAAATTCCGGCGACTGCGCTACGTCACCCGCCGCGTAGACGCCGGCAACGTTGGTCTGCATTCGAGCGTCGACCAGGACGCCCTGATCGCACGCAATGCCGCTGCCTTTGAGAAAGCCGATGTTGGGCTTGACGCCCGTTGCGGAGACGATCAGGTCGCACTCGAGCGTAACGCCGCTGTCGAGCGTTGCCGCGAGACGACCGTGGCTCTGCGCGATCGAGGCGACCTTCGTGTCGGTTAGCACGTGCACGCCCTTGCGTTCGCACCACGCCTTTATCATGCTGCCGGCGCCTTCGGTCATCATCCGCGGCACCATCCGGTTGCCCATCTCGACTACGGTGAGATCCACGCCGCGAGCGGCAAGCGCCTCCATGATGATGCAGCCGATGAATCCGGCGCCCATTTGCAGCACCTTGGTGCCGGGCTTGGCGACGGCCAGGATCTTTCGCGCGTCGGCGAGCGTCCAGCACGCGAGCACGTTGGGCAGGTCGATCCCTGGAATCGGCGGGCGATTGGGCGTCACGCCGGTGGCGATCAGCAGACGATCGTAGGTCAACGGCTCGCCGATTTCGAGCCGGAGCTCGCGTTTCGCGGTGTCCACGGCGCTCACGCGGCCACTCTTCAGTTCTATGCCCAGCGTCGCGAAATGGTTCGCGTCCTTGCGCAAATAGGTTCCGGCTTCCTCGATGTTACCCATCAGGAGGTACGGGATCGCCATCCGCGAGTAGGGCGGTTCCGGCTCGTCGCCGATCAGCGTAACGGCGTCGCCCGCCGCACGCTTGCGCAATGTCTCCGCGGCGACGACGCCCGCAGGGCCGTTGCCTATGATGACGTGCTTCATGGCGATCCTCCTGTGCGCCAGGACAACGGACGGCCATTGCGCCGCCCCGAATGATCGCTGCTCTCGCCGTGGTTCAACCCGGAGCAGGCGTGCCGAGGCGTCCGCCTGCAGGACCGAGATGTGTTGGCGCGACGCGAGTAGGGTATCGATTCGTCGCGTTTGCGGCGCTGGCCGATTATAGGCGCGCCATGCGCATTTGCAAACCAGTGTTCGGATTCGATCTCACCGAGCGGCACGGGGCACGGCCGGATCGACGGTTCGATGATCAGTTGGGTCCTGCCTCGCAGGGCGAGCTGACTGTCCTACCGTCCACGCTCATTTGTCATTGGAATGACGAGCGCCTCTCTAGCAGCGTAGGTCATCGGAAGGGGCTACCACACTGGCTTTTTCTTGGGGCGTTGTGTACCCTTTGAGATTCGCTGCGCTCGCCGCAGTCGCATCTTCCCGGTAAGACACGGCGCGCGCACGCGACGCGAGCAACCGGAAGCGCATGCCAACGACCGGAGGTCCCATGCAGAAATCGCTACACATCGATCCAGCCAAATGCA
>CAWELU010000050.1:0-92511 GCA_963809965.1 uncultured beta proteobacterium | reverse complement strand
GTCGAAAGGCCGCCCAGCCCCTGCGCGCCGATGCCGAGCGCATTGACCTTGTCGTAGAGCTCGACCCGCAGTTCCTCGATCGCATTGCTCGGTCCGCGGCGCAGGAGCGCGTGCATGTCGATCGGCTCCATCAGCGCTTCCTTGGCGAGCAGCATCGCCTTCTCGGCGGTGCCCCCGATGCCGATCCCGAGCATGCCGGGCGGGCACCAACCCGCGCCCATCGTGGGCACGGTCTTCAGCACCCAGTCGACGATCGAATCCGACGGGTTCAGCATGACGAACTTCGACTTGTTCTCGGAGCCGCCACCCTTGGCGGCGACCCGGACGTCGACCGTGTCGCCGGGAACGATCTCGTAGTGGACGACGGCGGGCGTGTTGTCCTTCGTGTTCCTCCGGGCGCCCGCAGGGTCCGCGACGATCGACGCGCGGAGCTTGTTGTCCGGATCGAGGTACGCGCGGCGCACGCCTTCGTCGATCATCGCGGCAATCGACATCGTCGCGCCCTCCCACCGGACGTTCATCCCGATCCGGACGAAGGCGACGACGATCCCCGTGTCCTGGCAGATTGGCCGGTGGCCTTCGGCGCACAGGCGCGAGTTGGTGAGGATCTGCGCGATCGCATCCTTCGCGGCGGGGGATTGCTCGGCCTCGTACGCCTCGCCTAGCGCTTCGATGTAGTCCAGCGGATGGTAGTACGAGATGTACTGCAGCGCGTCGGCGACGCTGGAAATCAGATCTTCCTGCCTGATCGTGACCATGGGGCCTCCGGAACTAGTGGCGGTCGCCCTCGGCGGATGCTGCCTTCGCAGCATGGAGGCGCGCCTGCGGCATCATTCGATCCACCGCGGCGATTGCCAGCGCGGAGACCAGGAACGTGATGTGTATCACCGTCTGGGCAATCAGCACCTTCGGCTCATAGGACTGCGCGTTGATGAACGTCTTCAGCAGGTGGATCGACGAGATGCCGATGATCGCGGTGGCGAGCTTCACCTTCAGCACCGATGCGTTCACGTGCGATAGCCACTCGGGCTGGTCCGGATGACCCTCGAGCCCCATGCGGGAGATGAAGGTCTCGTAGCCGCCGATGATGACCATGATGAGCAGGTTCGAGATCATCACGACGTCGATCAAGCCCAGCACGACCAGCATCACGATCGTTTCCGGCGCGGCCTTGATGGTCTCGGCGCCGACCGGCGTTATGTTCTTCAGGATCAGGTCCAGCGCGTCTCGGTTGCCGAACGCCGATTCGACCAGGTGGGTGAGCTCGATCAGGAAGTACCAGACGTAGACGGCCTGGGCGACGATGAGGCCGAGGTAGAGCGGAAACTGCAGCCACCGGCTCATGAACAGGAGGCGGGGTATCGGTGCGAGGGGACGAGTGGTCATGACCGGAGCGTGTCGGGACGTCGGATTGTCGATCGATGTATCGTGGTCGAGCCCTGATTCGTCGATCGACAAGTGCCGACGCATGGAATGAACATCCAAGTTTATCACCGCCGTAAACGCGGCCGGCATTTCGGGCCAGGGCTGCCGGACGTTCCGCGCCACACGGAGCCGCACGCCCGGGGATTGCGCTGCGTCAAGGCGGCGCGTTGCGCGGGGCGTGCGCTCTTGGTTAGACTGCGAGGCCTTGGTGATAATCCCGGCCGGCCTCTGAAGTGCGGGGGACGGCGCCCCCTGAAGGAGAGCGGAGCATGTCTACGATCGAGTCGGTATCGACCGAATCCCGTATGTTCGACCCGCCCGGCGCGTTCGTCGCTGAGGCCAATGTCAAGAAAGCCGACTTCGAGGCGCTCAACGCCAGCGCTGCGCGGGACTTCGAGGGATTCTGGGCGAAGCAGGCACGCGACGAGGTCCTGTGGCACAAGCCCTTCACCCGGACGCTGGACGAGACCAACGCCCCGTTCTACAAGTGGTTCGACGACGGCGAGCTCAATGTCTCGTACAACTGCCTCGACCGCAACCTCGCGAACGGCAATGCGGAGAAGATTGCGATCATCTTCGAGGCCGATGACGGGGCGGTGACGAAGGTAACGTACCGCGAGCTCTACCACCGCGTCTGCCGCCTCGCCAACGGGCTCAAGTCGCTGGGCATCCGGAAGGGCGACCGCGTCCTCGTCTACATGCCGATGTCGATCGAGGGGGTCGTGGCAATGCAGGCGTGCGCCAGGATCGGCGCGACGCATTCGGTCGTGTTCGGCGGCTTTTCCGCCAAGTCGCTGCACGAGCGCATCATCGACGCGGGCGCCGTCGCGGTGATCACCGCCGACGAGCAGGCGCGCGGCGGGAAGCACCTGCCGCTGAAGGCGATCGTCGACGAGGCGCTCGGAATGGGCGGATGCGAGAGCATTCGTCACGTCGTCGTCTACAAGCGGACCGGCGGCAACATCGCGTTCTCGGCGCCGCGCGATCTTTGGCTGCACGAGCTGACGGCGAAGCAGGCCGACGCCTGCGAGCCCGAGTGGGTCGGCGCGGAGCATCCGCTCTTCATCCTTTACACGTCGGGATCCACCGGCAAGCCGAAGGGTGTCCAGCACAGCTCCGGCGGTTACCTGCTGTGGGCAATGCTGACGATGCGCTGGACCTTCGACATCAAACCGGCGGACATCTTCTGGTGCACTGCGGACATCGGCTGGGTGACCGGGCACACCTACATCGCGTACGGCCCGCTCGCCGTCGGCGCGACCGAGGTAGTGTTCGAGGGCATCCCGACCTATCCGGATGCCGGGCGCTTCTGGCAGACGATCGCGAAGCACAAGGTCTCGATCTTCTACACGGCACCGACGGCGATCCGCGCGCTGGTCAAGGCGTCGGGCGTGACGCCGGCCACCGCCCCGAAGAACTACGATCTGTCGAGCCTGCGCCTCCTCGGGACCGTCGGCGAGCCGATCAATCCGGAAGCCTGGATGTGGTACCACGAGAACGTCGGCGGCGGCCGCTGCCCGATCGTGGATACCTGGTGGCAGACCGAGACCGGCGGCCACCTGATCACGCCGCTGCCGGGCGTGACGTCGACCGTGCCCGGTTCGTGCACGCTGCCGTTGCCCGGGATCATGGCCGCGATCGTCGACGAAACCGGTCACGACGTGGAAAACGGCCACGGCGGCATCCTGGTCATCAAGCGGCCCTGGCCCGCAATGATCCGGACGATCTGGGGCGATCCGGAGCGGTACCGCAAGTCGTATTACCCCGAGGAGCTGGGCGGCAAGCTCTATCTCGCGGGCGACGGCTCGGTGCGCGACAAGAAGACCACGTACTTCACCATCATGGGCCGCATCGACGACGTGTTGAACGTCTCGGGACACCGGCTCGGTACGATGGAAATCGAATCGGCACTGGTCGCGAATCCGCTCGTGGCCGAGGCCGCGGTCGTGGGCCGGCCCGATGACATGACCGGCGAGGCCGTTTGCGCATTCGTCGTGCTGAAGCAGGCGCACCCGTCGGCTGCCGAAGCGGAAAAGCTCGCGAGGGAGTTGCGCGATTGGGTCGGCAAGGAGATCGGGCCGATCGCGAAGCCGAAGGACATCCGTTTCGGCGACAACCTGCCGAAAACGCGTTCGGGAAAGATAATGCGGCGGCTGCTGCGCTCGATCGCGAAGGGCGAGGAGATCACGCAGGACGTCTCGACGCTCGAGAATCCGGCTATCCTCGAGCAGCTGAAACAGGCGCTGTAGGCGGTCCTTCCGAAATGACGGGAAGCCCCGGGGTCGCGCACCGCGCCCCCCGGGGCCTTTCCCGCTCGCCGTTGGTGCCCAAGCGCGACGGCACGCGGGCGTGTGTCGTTCCCCTCGGCGTTTCCCTGCCTCCGGTTTCTGTAAACTACCGGCCGGCGGTCCATGTGGGTCCGCCGGCCTGATTCGGTTTCTGCCCTCGCTGCACGTTCCCGTGAACGAACTCCAATCTACGCTGTTCTGGCTCCGGCTCGTCCAGCTCCTCCTCGCGATCCCGCTGTTCGCGCTCGCAGGGCAGGGCGCCACGAGTGTGCTCGCGCGGATGATGGGCCAGCCGCCGCAGCAGAATTTCATCTACCGGCTGTTCGAGATCGTCGCCTCGCCGGCGGTGAAACCCTGCCGCTGGATCACGCCGAAGTTCATCCCGGACCGGCATCTGCCGCTGGTTGCGTTTTCGCTGCTCGCTGTCGGTTATGTCTGGACGATGCTCGCCGTCGCCAACGCGTGCATGGGAGCCGGCTTGCCGATCAGCCAATGCCTCGAGGGTCGGTGACGATGCCGATGCGCGACTTCATCAAGCGCTGGTTCTTCAATCAGATCGCGGCATGGTGCATGCTGTTCCGGCAGCGCGACCAGGCACTTGTTTACTATCAGAAGATGCTGGCGATTGATCCCGACGATGCGCTGGCGATGGCGTCGATCGCTTACCATCGGGCGCAACAGGGCCACAACCGGGAAGCGCTGGCGATGTTCGACCGCGTCGTGGCGCTGAAACCGGGAGACGCCGAGGCGCATTTCAATCGCGGCTTCCTGTTGCAGGCCTTGAATGATCACGACAGCGCGATGGCGGCATTCGACCGGGCGCTGGCCATCAACCCGGACCACGATCGTGCGCTGTACGGCAAGGCGCTGTCGCTGATCTCCACACGGCGCCTGGAAGAGGCGGTGCCGCCGCTCAAGAAGAACACGAAGTTGCAGCCGATGAGCCCCTATGGCTGGTACCAGCTCGCACGCGTTCAGCACGAACTCGGGCGGTCGGAGGAAACGCAGAAGGTCCTCGACCACCTGGCAAGATTCGAGCCGAAAGTTGCGCGGCAGCTGGAGCGCGAGACGGGCTTGAAGGCAAGTACGTTGTCATAACGCGGGAGTCCGCGTCCGGCTCGCCCAATGTGCGCAGCGACCGGCACGTGGCACGACTGGCATGCGCACGGCGTGCGGTTCGCGCATCCGGCGGGCTGTTGCCGCGAGGAAAAGCTGGCTATACTCGCCCCGTTCGGCTGCCCCCGGGGCGGTTGCACGCACAACAATAATGCGAGCTGGCCGT
Source organism: uncultured beta proteobacterium (assembly GCA_963809965.1). Taxonomy (GTDB): domain Bacteria; phylum Pseudomonadota; class Gammaproteobacteria; order Burkholderiales; family Casimicrobiaceae; genus CAIWHR01. Next base: position 87,516 of record CAWELU010000050.1, on the reverse strand, counting down.
GCGCGACCGGCGCACGATTTCACGGGTTGTTCGTCAGGAGGAGCCTGCCATGCAGTTGACTGAAAGACACCTGGAGTACTGGAGCAAGAATCTCAGCATCACCGGGATCTTGCTCTTCATCTGGTTCGTGGTGACGTTCGTCATGGGCTTCTACGCCCGTGAGCTGAGCTTCAATTTCTTCGGTTGGACGTTCGCCTTCTGGATGGCGGCACAGGGCTCGCTGATCATCTACGTGGTCATCATCTGGTACTACGCGCGGTACATGAACAACCTCGACCGCGAATACGACGTGCACGAAGGGGAGGACGACTAATGGCCGGCATTCCAGCAACCTCCGGAACGGGGGGCATGTTTTCGTCGGGCTCGCAGAAGGGGTTCAACGCGCAGCTGAAGAAGGTGTACACGTGGTACACGGGCGGCTTCATCGCCTTCGTGATCGTGCTCGCCATCGCCGAGCAGATGGGCCTTCCGCGCCAGTGGATCGGCTACGTCTTCCTGCTTGCGACCGTCGGCCTCTACGCCGGCATCGGGGTGATGAGCCGGACCTCGGACGCCGCCGAGTATTACGTGGCCGGCCGCCGGGTTCCGGCCCTGTTCAATGGCATGGCAACCGGCGCGGACTGGATGTCGGCGGCATCGTTCATCGGGATGGCGGGAACGCTGTACCTGACCGGTTTCGGTGGCCTCGCCTTCGTGATGGGCTGGACCGGAGGCTATTGCCTGGTCGCGTTGTTTCTGGCGCCCTACCTGCGCAAGTTCGGACAGTTCACGATTCCCGACTTCCTCGGCGCGCGCTATGGCGGCCACATTCCTCGGGCCGTCGGAATCTTCGCCGCGATCCTGTGCTCGTTCACCTACGTTGTTGCGCAGATCTACGGCGTGGGCCTCATCACGACGCGGCTGACCGGGGTCTCGTTCGAGCTCGGCATTTTCCTGGGGCTGGGCGGCATCCTGGTGTGCTCGTTCCTGGGCGGGATGCGCGCGGTCACCTGGACGCAGGTGGCGCAGTACATCATCCTGATCATCGCCTACATGATTCCGGTGGTCTGGCTGTCGGTGAAGCAGACCGGCATCCCGATTCCGCAAATCGTCTACGGCAAGCAGCTCGAGAAGGTGACGGCCCTCGAGGAGAAGTTCATCAAGGACCCGAAGGAGATCGAGGTCCGCAATATCTTCAAGGCGCGCGCGGACGAAGCGAGCGCCAATCTGAAGGCGTTGCCCGCGTCGTATGCGCCGCCAAAGGCCAAGCTCTCCGGCGAGGCCGAGAAGCTCAAGGCCGAGAACGCGCCGGCCGACCAGGTGGCGGCAGCGGAAAAGTCATTGGAAGCATTTCCGAAGGATGAAGCTGCCGCGAAGGCGCAGTGGACCAAGGATGCGGGGCTCGCCGCCCGTGCGGCGCCGCCGCTGCGGCACGCCGAGGCGTTTCCGGGCAAGGACGACGCCGCGCGCGACGTATCGCGGCGCAACTTCCTGGCGCTGGTCTTCTGCCTGATGATCGGCACGGCAGCGCTCCCGCACATCCTGATGCGCTACTACACGACACCGTCGGTGCGTGAAGCGCGCAACTCGGTGTTCTGGTCGCTGTTCTTCATCTTCCTGCTGTACTTCACGGCGCCCGCGCTCGGCGTGCTGGCGAAGTTCGACGTCTACACCTTCGTGGTCGGCTCGGAGTTCGCCAAATTGCCGCAATGGGTGGCGTCGTGGCAGAAGGTGGATCCATCGCTCCTGTCGATCGTCGACGTCAACAAGGACGGCATCGTGCAGCTCGCGGAAATCGCGATCGGCGGCGACATCATCGTGCTGGCCACGCCGGAGATCGCGGGATTGCCCTACGTGATCTCGGGCCTTGTCGCCGCGGGCGGGCTGGCGGCGGCGCTGTCCACCGCCGACGGGCTGCTGCTGACGATCGCGAACGCGCTGTCGCACGACTTCTACTACAAGATGCTCGATCCGAACGCGTCGACGGCACGCCGGGTGACGATATCCAAGATCCTGCTCCTCGTGGTGGCGCTCATTGCGGCGTCGGTGGCGGCACAGAAACCGGCGGACATCCTGTTCCTTGTTTCGGCGGCGTTCTCGCTCGCGGCGGCGGCGTTCTTCCCGGCGCTGGTATGCGGGATCTTCTGGAAACGCGCCAACAAGTGGGGTGCGACGCTCGGCATGGTCGCGGGTCTCGGCATCACGTTCTACTACATGGCGACGACCCAGCCGTGGCTGCGCGGAGTGTTCGGCGTTACCGGCTCGATCGCCGACAACACCTGGTGGGGCATCGGCGCGATCTCGGCGGGCCTGTGGGGCGTTCCGCTCGGCTTCCTCGTCATCATCGTGGTGAGCCTGATCACGCCGGCGCCGAACAAGGAGACGCAGGAGTTCGTCGAGCACGTCCGGTATCCGAACCTTGCCGGCGACAAGATGGTGACGCTCGGCACGTAAGTGCGGAGTCCGGCAACGATGAAAAGGCCCGCGCGATGCGGGCCTTTTTTTCGGCTCCTGGTCGCGTCGTGATGGCGGCGTGCCGGAAGCCGGCGGTCCGGGCTACGCAGCGGGCGGCGCCGTGTCGGCGAACGCCGGGCGTTTCGCGAGGTTTTCCGCGAGTTGCGCGAGGTTCGCGTGCATGCCGCGCCAATCAAGATCCGGCATCCGGAAATCGAGGTAACCCAGCGCACACCCGGTCGCGATGTCGGCGAGCGAATACGCCTCGCCGTTGCACCAGCGCTTGTCATCGAGCTCGCGGGCGAGCTCCTTCACGCCGAGGTCGACTTTTTCCTGCTGACGGGCGATCCAGTCCCGGCTCTGCTGGCGCGCGGGGCGCCGCAGCTCGATCACGATCGTGGCCGCCGCATCGCAGATCCCGTCGGCCAGCGCCTCCCAGCGCTTGACTGCGATCCGCTGCCGCGACGGCCCGGGGATCAGACGGCTGACGGGGCTCACGGTGTCGAGATATTCCACAATCACCCGCGAGTCGTAGAGATTCGTGCCGTCGTCGAGCACCAGGACCGGGATCTTGCCGAGGGGATTGACGACGGCGATCGAATTGCCCGCCAGCCACGGGTTTTCCTCGATCAACGCGTACTCGATCTTCTTCTCGGCGAGCGCGATGCGCACCTTGCGCGCGAAGGGGCTCGTCAGCGTGCCGATAAGCTTGACCAAGGGAGGCGGAAGGGATGACGACGACGGCGCGGAGTATAGCATCGGCGCCTCGGGTCATCTGGCGACGGGCGTGCCTGCAACCGGCGCCGGATGCGTCTGCTCGCGTCCGCCCCGGCGCGGGCCTGCCGTAGCCCTGTGCTAGACTTTTGCCAATGTGCTGCGCGAGCACGTGGACCGTGATCGCAGCGCTTCTTGGGAGCCTTGACGGGCCCGCGGTCGCACACTCCGATGCCTGATTCCAACGCCGCGCTCACGGCGCTCTCGCCGCTCGACGGCCGGTACGCGGCGAAGGTCGCCAGTCTTGCCGGGCATTTCAGCGAGTTCGGCCTGATTCGGGCCCGGGTGCGAATCGAAATAGCCTGGCTCGTCGCACTGTCCGCGGAGCCGGGCATCGGCGAGGTTGCCCCTTTCGGCACCAATGCGCACGCGGCGCTTGCCGCCGCCGCGGCATCGTTCGCGCCGGACGATGCGGCGCGCGTCAAGGCGATCGAGCGCACCACCAACCACGACGTCAAGGCGGTCGAGTACTGGCTGAAGGAACGCTTTGCCACGGAACCGGAGATCGCGCGTGTTGCCGAGTTCATCCATTTCGCGTGCACGTCCGAGGACATCAACAACCTCGCGTACGGCGTGATGTTCGCGGACGCGCGGCGCGAGATCCTGCTGCCGAAGCTCGGGGAGATCGCCGCATCGCTTCGTTCGATGGCGCATGCGAGCGCGGATGTGCCGATGCTGTCGCGCACGCATGGGCAGGCGGCGACGCCGACGACCGTCGGCAAGGAGATGGCCAACGTCTGTGCGCGCCTCGAGCGACAGATCGCCGCGATCACGCGGATTCCGCTCAAGGGCAAGGCCAACGGCGCCGTCGGCAACTACAACGCACACCTTGCAGCGTATCCGGGCGTGGACTGGGAGCGCCTCGCCGCGAAGTTCGTGACCGGCCTCGGTCTCGAATTCAACCCGTACACGACCCAGATCGAGCCGCACGACTGGATGGCCGAGCTTTTCGATGCGATCGCCCGGGCCAACACCGTGCTGATCGACCTCGATCGCGATCTGTGGGGCTACGTCTCGCTCGGGTACTTCCGGCAGAAGGCGCGGGAGGGCGAGGTCGGGTCGTCGACCATGCCGCACAAGGTCAATCCGATCGACTTCGAGAATTCGGAGGGAAACCTCGGTCTCGCCAACGCGATGTTGCGGCACCTGGCGGAGAAGCTGCCGGTGTCCCGCTGGCAACGCGACCTCACCGATTCGACGGTGTTGCGCAACGCCGGCGTCGCGCTCGGGCACGCGTTGCTGGGCTGGGTGTCGCTCGCGCAGGGGCTCTCCAAGCTGGCAGTCGACGAGGCCCGCATCGCGGCCGACCTTGACGCCAACTGGGAAGTGCTCGCCGAGCCGATCCAGACGGTGATGCGGCGGTACGGGCTGCCGAACCCCTACGAGCAGTTGAAGGCGTTGACGCGCGGCAAGTCCGGCATGACGCGCGACACGCTGCACGCCTTCATCGACAAACTGGCGCTCCCGGCCGACGCAAAAGCGCGGCTGCTGGCGCTGACCCCGGCAACGTACACCGGCAAGGCCGCGGAGCTCGCGAAGCGCATTTGACGGTGCCGCCGTCTGGCGAACATGCCCGCGGGCCGGCCGCGACGGATTCGGTCGACGTGATCCCGAAAGGGCCGGCTGACGGATTCGTCGCCCGACATCTCCGCCCTAGCCCGCGGGTGGGTGTTTCCCTGGCGCGACGTTCGCGGACAAACGTGCTCGCCGCCGGAATCAGCGACACCACGACGATCGCGATGACGATCAGCGTCAGGTTGTCCTTGACCCACGGAATATTGCCGAAGAGGTAGCCCGCGTAGACGAGCGAGGCGATCCAGGCTACGGCACCGACCACGTTGTACGAAAGGAAGCGCCGGTAACTCATGCCGGCGACACCGGCGAGGAACGGCGCGAACGTCCGGACGATCGGCACGAAGCGGCCGATGATGATCGTGACGCCGCCATAGCGCTCGTAGAATTCCTGCGTGCGACGCAGATGCGCCTGCTTGAACCAGCGCGAATCCGGCCGGTCGAACGCGCGCGGACCGATATAGTGGCCGACCGAGTAGTTGACCGTGTCGCCGAGAATCGCCGCGGCGATCAATACGACGACCAGCACGTGGACGTTGAGCGCGGCGGTCGCGACGACGGTGCCGGCGATGAACAGGATCGAGTCGCCGGGCAGGAACGGGAATACGACGAGACCCGTTTCGGCGAAGATGACGAGGAACAGCAACGCATAGAGCCAGTGACCGTACTGTGCTGCCAGCGTCGCGACGGTTTGGTCGAGGGCGAGAAGCGAGTAGAAGATCGTCGTCAGCATGGAAGGCCCGTGTCAGGCGCGCCGTCTCGGCGCTTGACGCATGGATGCCGACGCCACGCGGGAAAAGGGCAAGTCGGGTTCGCCCGGCTGGAACCCGATCACGGCAGGATCTTCTCGCCCTCGGCTCCGGTACGTTTGCGCTCCGGCTTGACCAGGTCCTCGCGCGAGACGCCCATCCACATCACCAGCGGCGCCATCACGAGCACGGACGAATAGATACCGAACATGATCCCGATGGTCAGCGCCAGCGCGAAATAGTGCAGCGTTTCACCGCCGAAGATCAGCATCGAGCTCACCATCAGCTGCGTGCTGCCGTGCGTGATGATCGTGCGGGAGATCGTGCTCGTGATCGCGTTGTCGATGACGTGCGTCACGGTGGCCTTGCGCATCTTCCGGAAGTTCTCGCGGATCCGGTCGGCGATGACGACCGACTCGTTCACCGAGTAGCCGAGCACCGCGAGCACCGCCGCCAGCACGGGCAGCGAAAACTCCCACTGGAACAGCGCGAAGAACCCGAGGATGATCACGACGTCGTGCAGATTGGCGATGATCGCCGCGATGGCGAAGCGCCATTCGAAGCGCAGCGCGAGATAGCCGACGATGCCGAGCGAAACGAGCAGCAGCGCGAGCGCGCCGTTTTCGTAGAGCTCCTTGCCGACCTGCGGCCCGACGAACTCCACGCGCTGCTGGCGCGCGGAGGGATCGTCGGCCTTCAGCGCATCCATCACCAATTCGGACAGCCGGGCGGTGGAAACGCCCTCCTTCAGCGGGAGCCGGATGAGCGCGGTGTCGGCGCTGCCGAAGCTCTGCGCCGAGTATTCGCCCAGCGCGAGCTTGTCGAGTGCGCCGCGCAGCCGGGTGAAATCGACCGCGTGGCTGTAGCCCACTTCGATCAGCGTCCCGCCGCGAAAGTCCACCCCCATGTTGAGCCCCCTCGTCGCGAGGAAGAACACCGCCAGCACGAAGGTGACCAACGAGATGATGTTGAACACCAGCGCATGGCGCATGAACGGGATGTCGCGCTGGAAGCGGAAGAATTCCATGGTGTCGTCTCTTGTGGGTCGTCACGCCCGCGCCGTCGGCTTCCATACCTGGCCGATCGAAATTCGCTCCAGCTTCTTGCGGCTCCCGTAGACGAGGTTGACGATGCCCCGCGAAATGAACACCGCCGAGAACATCGACGTCATGATCCCCAGGCAGTGGACCACCGCGAAGCCGCGCACCGGGCCGGTGCCGAAGATCAGCAGCGCGATCCCGGCGATCAGTGTGGTCACGTTCGAGTCGAGAATCGTCCCCCACGCGCGGTCGTAGCCGGCCTGGATCGCGGCATGCGGCGTGGCGCCCCAGCGCAGCTCCTCGCGGATGCGCTCGTTGATCAGCACGTTGGCGTCGATCGCCATGCCGAGCGTCAGCGCGATCGCCGCAATCCCCGGAAGCGTCAACGTCGCCTGCAGCATCGACAGGATCGAGACGAGCAGCAGCAGGTTGATCGCGAGCGCCACCGTGGAGATCACCCCCATCAGCAGGTAGTAGGCGCACATGAAAAGCGCAAGCACGATGAACCCGTACGTGACGGAATTGAAGCCCTTGTCGATGTTCTCCTTGCCGAGCGACGGCCCGACCGTGCGCTCCTCGACGATTTCCATCGGTGCCGCCAGCGCGCCCGCGCGCATCAGGAGCGCGATGTCGTTCGCTTCGCGGGTGTTCATCCTGCCGCTGATCTGGACCCGGCCGCCGCCGATTTCCTCGCGGATCACCGGAGCCGTGATGACCTCGGCCTTGCCCTTCTCGACCAGCACGATCGCCATCCGCTTGCCGACGTTCTCGCGGGTTACCTCCTTGAAAATCCGGGCGCCGGTGCCGTCCAGGTTGACGTGGACCGCCGGTTCGTTGTTGCGCTGGTCGAAGCCCGGCTGCGCATCGTTGATCCGGTCCCCGGTCAGCACGACCTGCCGCCGGACCAGGACGGGCCCGCCGCTGCGCTCGGTGAACAGATCGCTCCCGAACGGCACCTGGCCGGCAACCGCCGCTTCCAGAGCACCGGGCTCTTCGTTGACCATCCGGATCTCGAGCGAGGCGGTGCGGCCCAGGATGTCCTTGGCGCGAGCCGTATCCTGCACGCCGGGAAGCTGCACGACGACGCGCTCGGCGCCCTGCTGCTGGACGATCGGCTCGGCGACGCCGAGCTCGTTGACGCGATTGCGCAGGATCGTGATGTTCTGCTGGACCGCGCCGTCCTGGATCTTCTTCTGCGCCTCGGGCTTGAGCGATGCGACGAGGCGTAGCTCGCCGCCGGAGGCATCGGCCTCGCGCAGCACGAGGTCGGGGAATGCCTTCTCGATCTCGCCGCGAGCCCGCGTCCGCTCGGGCGCATCTCGGAACCGCGCCACGACATTGGTCCCCTCGCGGGATACGCCGGCGTATTGCACCTTCCGGTCGCGCATCAGCGAGCGGATGTCGGTGGTGTAACGGTCCGCGGCCTTGTCGAGCGCCGCCTTCATGTCGACCTGCAACAGAAAGTGCACGCCGCCGCGGAGGTCGAGGCCGAGGTACATCGGCAACGCACCCATCGCGGTGAGCCACCGGGGCGACGCCGACAGCAGGTTCAGGGCGACGATATAGTTGTCCCCGAGCTTCGCCTGCAGTGCATCCTTCGCCTTGAGCTGGGTGTCCGGATCGGCGAAGCGCACCTTGATGCCGGTCGGGTCGAGCGTCGCGCCGTTGTACGGAATGCTCGACGCCTTGAGTGTCTCCTCGACGGTGAAGAGCAGCGCGCTGTCGATCTTGACGGCGGCCTTCGACGAGGACACCTGGACCGCCGGCACTTCGGGAAAGAAGTTCGGCACCGTGTAGACAATGCTGACCACCATCGCGATCGCGATGATCAGGTACTTCCAGAGGGGGTAGCGGTTCATGCTTCGCGGCGGGCGTTCGGCGATCGGTTTCGGGCGGTGAGCGTTGGGCGCGAACGCGGCGCCCGAGTGGTCTCCGGAACAGGGAATCGGACGCCGAACGGCGCGTCGTCCGACACGAGACGCGGGACGCTCAGTGCCCGAACGGCATTACTCACAGCGCCTTGATCGTGCCCTTCGGCAACAGTTGCGCTATCGCGGCGCGCTGCACGGTGATCTCGACGTTCGGCGCGATCTCGACCGCTGCGTATTGCTCGGTAAGCTTGGCGATCTTGCCGACGACGCCGCCGGCCGTGACGACCTCGTCGCCCTTCTGCAAAGCCTGGAGCATCGCCTTCGCCTCCTTGGCGCGCTTCTGCTGCGGACGGATCAGCAGGAAATAGAAGACGACGAAGATCGCGATCATCGGCAGGAACGCCATCATGTCGCTGCCGGGCGAGGCGGCTGGGGCGCCCTGCGCGTGCGCCGCGGTGATCAGGAAGTCGATCGGCACGTTGTGGTCCTCCGGAAACGGGTGCGCATTGGCGCCGACGGCCGGAATCACGCGAGCGGCGAAGGCGCGAACGAAAAGTCTGCAATTCTACCACGCGGACGACCACGGGGAGGCGCCACCAGCGGATCGCGCCGGCCGGGATGGCGCGCCCGCTCTATCCAGGCGGGCATCGGAGGACGTGCGTTTCCGACGCTTCGACTCAGGTCCGTTGGGCGCGGTCCCGGTCGAACGCCGACCGCCAAGCATCGAATCGATCGGCCGCCACCGCGTCCCGCATTCCCGCGACGAGCCACAGGTAGTAGTGGAGGTTGTGAATCGTGTTCAGGCGCGCGCCGAGAATCTCGTTCACGCGCTGCAGGTGATGCAGGTACGCGCGCGAAAAATTCCGACAGGTGTAGCAGGCGCAATCCTCGTCCAGCGGCCGCGTGTCGGTCCGGTATGTCGCGTTGCGGATCCTGATGTCGCCCCGGCGGACGAACAGATGGCCGTTGCGCGCATTGCGCGTCGGCAGGACGCAGTCGAACATGTCGACGCCGATCGCGACGCCGGCGACCAGGTCCTCGGGCGTGCCCACGCCCATCAGGTAGCGTGGGCGGTCGGCCGGAAGACGCGGCACGATGTGCGAGAGTACGCGCAGCATGTCCTCCTTCGGCTCGCCGACCGACAGGCCGCCGACTGCGTAACCATCGAAACCGGTTGCGGTGAGACCGGCGAGCGACGCATCGCGCAGATCCTCGTACATGCCGCCCTGCACGATTCCAAACAGCGCGTTGGGGTTGGCGAGCGCGTCGAATTCGGCGCGCGACCGGTCCGCCCAGCGCAGGGACAGCGCCATCGATGCGGCGGCTTCGTCGCGCGTGGCGGGGTAGGGCGTGCACTCGTCGAAGACCATGGCGATGTCGGAATCGAGCACGCGCTGGACTTGCATCGAGATTTCGGGTGTGAGCAGCAGCCGGTCGCCGTTGACGGGGGAGGCGAAGCTCACGCCTTCCTCGCGGACCTTGCGCAAGGGTCCGAGGCTGAATACCTGGAAGCCGCCGGAGTCCGTGAGGATAGGCCGATCCCATCCCATGAAGCGGTGCAGCCCGGCGTGAGCGCCGATCACCTCGGTCCCCGGACGCAGCCAAAGGTGGAAAGTGTTGCCCAGAACGATCTCGGCGCCCATGGCCGCGAGCTCGTTCGGAGCCATTGCCTTGACGGTGCCGTAGGTGCCAACCGGCATGAACACCGGCGTTTCGACCGTGCCGTGCGCGAGGTGAAGGCGACCGCGACGCACGGCACCGGACGTCGCGAGTAAGCTGAATTGCATCGTCCCGATTCTAGACAGGATTGCGGCGCGAGTGGCGGTTCGTGGGGCTCGGTGGCGAACCCGTCAGTCCGACCCCGGGTCGCGCTCGACCAGCATCGCATCGCCGTAACTGAAGAACCGGTATTTCTCGGCAATCGCGTGCGCATAGGCGGCGCGGACATGGTCGTACCCGGCAAAGGCGCTCACCAGCATCAGCAGCGTCGATCGGGGCAGGTGGAAATTCGTGAGCAGCCGATCGGCAACCAGGAAGCGATAGCCAGGAGTGATGAACAGCCGCGTCTCACGCGCACCCGTGCGCAGGTGACCGTCATCCTCCGCCGCCGCTTCGAGCGCACGGAGCGCGGTCGTCCCGACGGCGACGACGCGTCCGCCACGCGCCCGGGTCGCCGCGATCGCGGCGGCGGTCGCGAACGGAATGTCGTACCACTCGGGGTGCATCCGGTGCCGGGTGAGGTCCTCGGTCTCGACCGGCTGGAACGTCCCCGCGCCGACGTGGAGCGTAAGGTACGCGCAATCGAAGCCCAAGCGCTGCAGGCTCGCCAGCATCGCCGCGTCGAAATGCAGGCCTGCGGTCGGTGCGGCCACCGCGCCGGTCTGGCGGGCATAGACGGTCTGGTAACGGGCTTCGTCGTCGGCGCCGGCCGGGCGCGCGATGTAAGGCGGCAGCGGCATCTCGCCATGGCGTTCGAGATAGGCGAGAAGCGAGGACAGGCCCTCGAAGCGCAGACGAAAAAAGCGTCCATCCCGCTCGAGGACCGTGGCACGCACGCCGCTGGGGAGTTGCACCTCGCCACCGACGCGAGGCGGATGGCTTGCGCGGAGCTGGAACAGGCCTTCGTTCGGACCGAGCGCGCGCTCGAGCAGGAGCTCGACGCCACCGCCGGTGGGCTTGCGACCGATCAGCCGCGACTTGATGACCCGCGTGTCATTGAAGACAAGGAGATCACCCGGCGCGAGCAAACGCGGCAAGTCCCGGAATTCGAGATCGGTGAGCGCTGCACCTTGGACGTGAAGCAGCCGGCTGCCGGTGCGCTCGGCCGTTGGCGCCTGCGCGATCAGCTCGGGTGGCAGCCGGTAGTCGAAATCGCGGAGCGTGTAATGGCGCTTCGGCATTCATGCGCCCACGCGCGTTGGTGCCCAGGGAGGGAATCGAACCCTCATGGCCTTGCGACCGGCAGATTTTGAGTCTGCTGCGTATACCAGTTCCGCCACCTGGGCGCTGCCGTCGCGTTGCCCTGCGCCGGCAAAGGCGGCATTATCGCGGAAACCGGCATGGCCGCACAGTGCGACGGGCGAAGGTGATGGTCCGACACTAAGCACGATGCGTCGCCTTCCGTTTGCCGCCAATGGATCCCGTCCGCATCGAATCGTTTGGCACGGGTGATCCATCGCGCCGGACACACGGGAGGTTCCGTCGAGCGGCCGCTGCGAATCAAGGCCGGGCCAGGAGGGCACGATGAAGGCGATTTCGGACAACGGCACGGCACGGCGTCTGGACGAGGTGTTATCGCTGGTGCGTTCCCGGACGGCCACCGAGCAGCGCGCGACGCTGGAACGCTTCGTTGCCGGCTATTTCGGGCAGGTCGATCCCGAGGACTTGGCGGAGCGCCAGCCGGCCGACCTGTACGGCGCGGCACTCTCGCACTGGAACTTCGCGCGCAAGCGCGAGAGCGGACGTGCTCGCGTGCGCGTACTGAATCCGTCAATCGAGGAGCACGGCTGGCAGTCGACCCACACCATCGTCGAGATCGTCAACGACGACATGCCGTTCCTCGTCGATTCGGTGACGATGGAAGTCAACCGCCACGGGTTGACGCTGCACCTGATCATCCATCCGATCGTCGTGGTGCGACGTGAGCCTGACGGCACGCTCGCCGGGATCGACGCCGAGGATGCGACGGGCGGGCGGCGCGAATCGTTCATTCACGTCGAGGTCGATCGAATCACGGAGCCGACGCAGCTCGCCAGGCTGGCGGCGGATATCGCCCGCGTCCTGGGCGACGTCAGGATGGCGGTCGCGGACTGGAAGCCGATGCAGGGGCGGGTGCTGGAGATCGTGGCGGACATCGAGCACAACCCGCCACCGATCGCGCCGGATGAACTCGCCGAAGGCAAAGCCTTCCTGCGCTGGCTCGCCGACAATCATTTCACTTTTCTGGGCTACCGTTGTCACGACCTCGTTACGGTCGAGGGCCAGGACGCGCTCAAGCTCATCGCCGGTTCGGGCCTGGGTATTCTCCGCGAGGAAGAGAGCAAGAGCGTCGCGGCGAGCTTCGCTGCGTTGCCGCCGGAGCTGCGGGCGTATGCGCGCATGCCGGACCTGCTGATCGTCACGAAGGCAAACTCGCGCTCGACCGTGCACCGTCCGGGGTACCTCGATTACGTGGGCATCAAGCGCTTCGACGCCGACGGGTCCGTGTGCGGCGAGCATCGCTTTCTCGGTCTGTACACGTCGATCGCGTACAGCGACAAGCCGCCGGAGATTCCACTGCTGCGCCGCAAGACCGCGAATGTCATCGCACGCGCGCATCTGGCCTCCGGCGGCCACGCCGCCAAAGCGCTTTCCAACATCCTCGAATCGTATCCGCGTGACGAGTTGTTCCAGATCGGCGAGGACGACCTGCTGCGCCACGCGATGGGAATCCTGCATCTTGGCGAGCGGCAGCGGTTTCGGCTGTTCGTGCGCCGTGATCCGTTCGAACGCTTCCTGACCTGCCTCATCTACGCACCGCGGGAAAACTATACGACCGAGCTGCGCGAACGGTGGCAGGCGATCCTGCTCGCGGCCTTCAACGGGACCGGATCGGAATTCAACGTGCATCTGTCCGAGTCGGTGCTCGCGCGGATCATGATCACGGTGCGCACGACGCCGGGCACGATTCCCGCGTTCGACGTGCGCGAGCTCGAGGCCCGCCTTGCCGCGGTCGCGCGGCGCTGGGACGACGATCTGAAGGGTGCGTTGATCGAGTCATCGGGCGAGGCCCGCGGCAGCGAACTCTTCCGCCGTTTCGCCGGGGCCTTCCCCGCGGGCTTCCGCGAGGATTGCACGGCGCGCGCGGCTGTTCCCGACATCGAGATGATGGCGGCCCTTACCGCCGCCGCTCCGCTCGGCGTCCGCCTGTACCGGCCGCTCGAGGCCGGGCCGGGCGTGCTGCGCTTCAAGCTGTTCCACCTCGGGGCGCCGGTAACCCTTTCCGACAGCCTGCCGATGCTCGAGCGCATGGGACTCAAGGTCATCGACGAGCGGCCGCATCACATGGTGCCGGAGAGCTCCCCGTCGATCTGGTTGCACGACTTCGGGATGGTACGCGCGGTCGGCGGCGACGACGATCAGATCGATGGTCTCGGCGCCATTTTCGAGGACGCGTTCGCCCGCATCTTTCGCGGCGAGGTCGAGAACGACGACTTCAACCGGCTGGTTGTTGCCGCACGGCTGCCGGCCGCCGAGATTGTCATCCTGCGTGCTTACGCGAAATACATGCGGCAGACGGGCTTCCCGCTGTCGCAGTCGTATATCGAGTCCACGCTTGCCGCGAACGCCGGCGTCGCGCGCGAGCTTGTCGGGTTGTTCAACGCCCGCTTCGACCCCGCTGCCGACCCGACAGCGGATGCCCGCGCGGCGATGCATGTGCAGACGATCGAGGCTGCGCTCGAGGATGTCGACAGTCTGTCCGACGACCGCGTGCTGCGTCAGTTTCTGGCGCTCATCCTCGCGACGACACGGACCAATTTCTGGCGCTGCGATGCGGCGGGACGCCGGCGCAGCTTCGTGTCGTTCAAGTTCGACCCCGCCAAGGTGCCGGGACTTCCCGAACCCCGGCCGATGTTCGAGATCTTCGTCTACTCGCCGCGTTTCGAGGGCGTGCACCTGCGCGGCGGCAAGGTCGCCCGTGGCGGGCTGCGCTGGTCGGATCGCCCCGAAGACTTCCGGACCGAAGTGCTCGGTCTTGTCAAAGCCCAAATAGTCAAGAACACGGTTATCGTCCCGGTGGGATCGAAGGGAGGATTCGTGCTGAAGCGTGCGCCGGTCCCCACCGACCGCGAGGCATACCTGAAGGAAGGAATCGCGTGCTATCAGGATTATCTGCGCGGCCTGCTCGACCTGACCGACAACCGGGTCGGCGAGGGCGTCGTGGCGCCGTCGCAGGTCCGCAGATACGATCCGGACGACCCGTACCTGGTGGTCGCGGCGGACAAAGGCACCGCGGCGTTCTCCGACTACGCGAATGCGATCAGCGAGGAGTACGGGTACTGGCTGGGCGACGCGTTCGCCTCGGGCGGCTCCGTCGGCTATGACCACAAGGCGATGGGCATCACCGCACGCGGAGCGTGGGAGTCGGTGAAGCGCCACTTCCGCGAAATGGGCATCGACACGCAGGCAACGGACTTCACCGTCGCGGGGATCGGTGACATGTCGGGCGACGTGTTTGGCAACGGCATGCTGCTGTCACGGCGCATCCGGCTGGTTGCCGCCTTCGATCACCGACACATCCTCCTCGATCCGAACCCCGATGCGGAGGTGAGCCACCGTGAGCGCGAGCGGCTCTACCGGCTGCCGCGTTCGTCATGGAATGACTACAACGCCAGTCTCCTGTCGCCGGGGGGCGGAATCCATCCTCGCAGCGCCAAGTCGATCGCGATCACGCCCGAGGTCCGCGCCGCCCTTGCGATCACCGCCGAGGTTCTGACGCCGAACGAACTCGTCAATGCGATCCTGAAGGCGCCTGTCGACCTCATCTACAACGGTGGAATAGGGACGTACGTGAAGGCGACGACGGAGCCCCATGCGCAGGTCGGCGACCGCGCGAACGACGGGCTGCGCGTCAACGGGCGCGAATTGCGATGCAAGGTCTTCGTCGAGGGGGGCAACCTCGGCTGCACGCAGCTTGGCCGCATCGAGTTCGCCCAGGCCGGGGGGCGGATCAACACCGACGCCATCGACAATTCGGCCGGTGTCGACACTTCGGACCACGAGGTCAACATCAAGATCCTGCTTGGGTTGGCGGTGGCCGAGGGCGAGCTCACGCCGAAGCAGCGCAATACGCTGCTAGCCGGGATGACCGACGACGTCGCCGCGCTGGTGTTGCGCGACAACTACTTCCAGACCCAGGTGCTGTCGGTGACCGGACACATCGCGTCGCGCCTGCTCGACGCGCAGCGACGTTTCATCCAGCACCTGGAGAAGGCGAATCGCCTGCGCCGCAAGCTCGAGTTCCTCCCCTCGGACGACGAGTTCGCCGAGCGTCGGGCGAAAGGGCAGGGGCTAACGTGCCCCGAGCGCGCCGTGCTCCTCGCCTTCAGCAAGATCTGGCTCAAGGACGAGCTGCTCGCATCGCCACTGCTCGACGATCCGTGGATCTCGAGCACGCTCGAACGCTACTTTCCGAAGGCGCTCCGGGAGCGCTACGCCGGGTACATGGTCCGGCACCCGCTGAAGCGCGAAATCATCGCCACCTACGTGACCAACAGCATGATCAATCGCGTGGGCAGCACTTTCGTGCACCGGCTGATGGAAACCACGGGCGCCAAGCCGCACGAGATAGTCCGGGCGTTCCTGCTCAACCGCGAGATCTTCGGCTTCGTCTCGCTCTGGAAATCCATCGAGGCGCTGGACAATCGCGTCGACGACGCCGTTCAGGCCGCGATGCTGATCGACGCAAGCCGGTTGATCGACCGCGGAACGATGTGGTTCCTGCGCTCGCGCCGCTTGTCGGAGAACATGGCGGCGACGATCGCGCATTTCGAACCGCGGGTCGAGGCGCTGGCTGCACGGTTGCCGGAACTGCACGATGCGGGCGATCGCGCGCGCGTCCAGGCTGCGATCTCCGGCTACCTGGCGAAAGGCGTGCCCGAAGCGCTCGCGGCACGCATGGTCGCCCTCGATACGCTGTATTCGACGCTCGACATCGTCGAGGTCGCAGGAACGACGCGGCGCCCGGTCGAGCTGGTCGCGGAAATCTACTTCGAGCTCTCGGCCCGGCTGGGACTGCCCTGGCTGCGGGAGAGGATTGCGAAGCTCCCCGGCGAAGAGCATTGGCAGATGCTCGCGAAGGGCGCCATGCACGACGACCTGTCCGGACTGCAACGGACCATCGCCGGCGAGGCGCTGACTGGTGACGGCGACATCGTCGAACTAGACCGATTGATTGCCGGCTGGCAGCAACGCAATCGCCGGGCCATCGAGCGGGTGCAGCATTTGCTCGGCGAGTTGCGTTCCGTGCCGGCGGCGGATTCGGCGATGTTGCTGGTGGCACTACGCGAGCTGCGCAATCTCGGGTGACGGTAGCCGTGCGGTAATACGGGTGGGAGCGGCGACCGCTGATCGTCAGCCAGACGCTGTCGTCCCCGTTCGCTCGTAGGTGACGAACGCGTAAGCGAACCCCTCCGGTCCCGTCGCCGGACGTACTTCGCGGGACGCTTCCCGCCACTGGCCGCACCGGAGCACGGGAAACCAGGCATCGCCCGGGAAGTCGCGCGCGATCTCGGTCAGCAGCAGGGCGGAGGCGCGCGGCAGCGCGGCCCGATAGAGCTCGCCACCACCGATGCAGAACACGGGCGCGGGCATGCGCACCAGCGCGAGGGCCGCGTCGAGCGACGCTGCAACCTCGGCGTCCCGTGCTCCGTAAGCGGGCTGGCGCGTCACCACGATGTTCTGTCGCCCGGGCAGCGCGCGCGGCAACGACTCCCAGGTCTTGCGGCCCATGATCACCGTGTGGCCAGTGGTCAACATGCGGAAGCGCCGGAGGTCTTCCGCGAGCCGCCACGGCAATCCATTGCCCATGCCGATCACGCCATTGGCGGCGACGGCGGCGATCAGCACGAGCGGCGCGGAGTCGACGCACGCCACGGCGCGGACGGGGGGCGCATTTTGCAGGGGTGGCGCCGGCCGCGCCCGTTGCGGTGTCATAATTGCCGCAGATTATAGCGACCCACGTCGTGTATTACCCGCGCTCTTTCCTCAAGTTCATCCTGCTGGGCTTCCTCCTGGTAAGCACCCCGCTGGTCTACGCGCTCGGCGAACTCATCCTCTCCATCGACCGGCTGCAGGAACAGGGGCGTGAAGCGGTTCAGCAGGCGGCACAGGCAGCGCGCGCCAGCCGCCAGCTGTTCGAGCAGGCGACCACGCTCGAGCGGATCGTTCGTCAGCATCTCATTCTCGAGGACAACGCGTTGCTCGACGACTACCTGCGGGTGCAGCAGGAGTTCCGCAGCACCGTCGGGCAGCTCGGCACGTTGCCGCTCGCAAGCGAGCAGCTCGACGCCCTTGTCGGACTGGCGGATAAGGAGACCCAGTTGCACAGAAGCCTGGTGGCGCCGAACCGATCGGCCGGGGCTCAGACGCAGCTTGCCGACGGTTACGCCAAACTCGCCGATGGCGCACAGGCAATGCTGTCCGCCGCGAATCAGCTGACCGAGCGGGCCACCGAGCGGCTGCAGGAAATCGCCAATCAGGGCCGGGAGAAGTGGCTCTATCTCGCCGCCGCCACCGCGGGCATCGCGCTCGCGCTCGCGATCCTGTTCGCGGTGCTGATCGCGCGTCCGATCCGGCAGTTGGATCTCGCGGTGCGCCGGATGGGCACCGCCGATTTCACACACGCGATCGAAGTCAACGGCCCGCAGGACTTGCGCTACCTCGGGCAGCGGCTCGAATGGCTGCGCTCACGGCTGCAGGAGCTCGAGGAGCAGCAGAACCGCTTCCTGCGTCACGTGTCGCACGAGCTCAAGACCCCGCTGACCGCGGTGCGGGAGGGAGCGGAACTGCTGCGCGACAATGTCGGTGGCACGCTGTCGTCCGAGCAGCGGGAAATCGTGCGCATAGTTCGCGAGAACTCGCTGTCGCTGCAGAAGCTGATCGAGGACCTCCTGACCTTCCACCAGACACGCGCCATGGGTCCGCCGACGCTCGGGACGGTGTCGCTGCCTGACGTCGTCCGGCTCGTCGTCAAGGAACACAAGCTCGCGGCGATCGCGCGCCTGGTCACCGTATCGACGAACCTCGGATCCGCGTCCGTCATCGGCGACACCGAAAAGATCAGGACCATCGTCGACAACCTCGTCTCCAACGCCATCAAGTATTCGCCGCGTTCGGGGACGATAGCGCTCGATCTCGGCATCGAAAACCGATTCGCGGTGCTCGACGTCATCGACGAGGGACCCGGTATCGAACGCGAGGAGCGGCAGCGGATCTTCGAATCCTTCTATCAGGGACGGCCGCCGGCCGAGGGCCGCGTGAAGGGTTCGGGGCTGGGACTCGCCATCGCGCGCGAATACTCGCTGGTGCATGGCGGCCGGATCGAGGTTCGCGATCGCGCCGACGGAAATCGAGGCGCCCATTTCCGGCTTTGGCTCCCGCTCGCCGCCGCGGCTGGCGCAACGGCCGAGAAGGCGATGGCGCCTTCGGCCCCTGTGACGATCACGGGGGCGCGGTGACGATTCGCGCCTGGCTGGCGACGTTGGCCGCGGCGACGCTCTTCGCCGGGTGTGCCGCGCCGCCGCCGGATATCCAGGCGGACGAGGACGATGAACCCTTGCTCGACCGACCACCGGTCACGGCGATGGTGGAATATCCGCCGATCGAGCCCGTGGAGCCGCCGGTGATCGAAGTGCCGCCGGCGCCGGCGGCAGAGGTGCCGGCGCCCCCGGCGACGCCCAGCGTCACGCCGGAACCCGTGCCGAAGCCCGAGCCGGTGTCGCCCGCCGAACCGACGGAGGAGGAGCAGCTCGTCGCGCTCCTGGGCGACTTGCAGCGTTACGGCACGCTGAACACCGACGACGTCCGACGCGAGCTCAACGCCGCCACGCAATTGCTCTCGCGCCAGCGCACCGACATCAATCGTGTACGCCTGGCGGTGCTGTACACGCTCGCGAAGACCACGCCGCAGGACGACCAGCGTGCGCTGCAGTTGCTCGAGAATGTGGCAAAGAGCAATCCGGGTTCGCCCAGCGTGAAGCAGTTCGCGGCGGTGCTCCAGATTCAGATTGTCGAGCGCACGCGCGCCGTTCGTGACGAGCAGCAGAAAGCCGATGCCGCGATCCAGAAGCTCGAGGCGTTGCGCGCGATGGAACGCAGCCTCATGCGTGACCGGGTTCGCAGCGGTGGGACCGGCGGCGCCGGAGGAGGTGGCGGCGGCGGTGGTGGTGGTGGTGGTGGTGGCGGCGGTGGTGGTGGTGGTGGCGGCGGTGCTCGCTAAGCCCAGGCTTTGCAAACAACGTGAAGACACAATCCGGCGACATACTGCTGGTTGACGACGATCCCGATCTTCTCAAGCTCATCAGCTTGAGACTGGTATCGGGCGGCTACCGTGTCCGCACGGCGGACAGCGGCGAGAGCGCGCTCGCCGCGCTGGCCGTCGCCCGGCCGGGCGTCGTCGTCACGGACCTGCGAATGCCGGGCATCGACGGGCTGCAGCTGTTCCAGGCGATCCATCGCGAGCATCCCGCGCTGCCGGTCATCATCCTGACAGCTCACGGAACCATCCCCGACGCCGTCGCGGCAACGCAGCGGGGCGTTTTCGGGTTCCTGACCAAACCGTTCGACAGCCAGGAGTTGCTGCAGAAAGTCGCTGCAGCATTGCGCGTCGCGGGCGACGTGCCCGTATCGAATCACGACGTTTCGGGGGAGTGGCGCTCCGGCATCATCACGCGCAGTCCGCGGATGGAGGATTTGCTGCGTCAGGCTCGCCTGGTCGCCGACTCCGACGCCAGTGTGCTGATCTACGGCGAATCGGGGACGGGCAAGGAGCTGCTTGCACGAGCCATCCATCGCGCGAGTCCGCGGCGCGAGAAACCGTTCGTCGCCGTCAATTGCGGAGCCATGCCGGAGCCGCTGCTCGAGTCGGAATTGTTCGGTCACGCGCGGGGCGCATTCTCGGGCGCCGTGCAGGCGCACAAGGGACTCTTTCAGGCCGCCGATGGTGGAACGATCTTCCTGGACGAGATCGGCGACATGCCGCTCGCGCTGCAGGTGAAGCTGCTGCGCGTGCTGCAGGAAAGCGAGGTGCGTCCGGTGGGCGCCACGCAGTCGATCCCGGTGAGCGTCCGGGTCATTTCAGCGACCCACCGCGACCTCGACGCGCAAAAGGCCTCCGGACGCTTTCGCGAGGATCTGTACTACCGACTCAATGTCGTTTCGCTGCGGCTGCCGCCGCTCGCCGACCGGCGCGAGGACATTCCGCTGCTCGCCACGCATTTTCTGCGCAAACTCGCGGAGCGTTATCGACGCCCAGTGCCGACGCTCGCACCGGACGCGATGGCATTGCTGGTCGCGGCACCTTGGCCCGGGAATGTGCGGCAACTCCTGAACCTTCTGGAACAAGCGGTCGCGCTCGCGACGACGAGCCTGATCCCCGAATCGCTCGTCCAGGGCGCGCTGCGCGAGGATGCCAGCGCCCTCGTGCCGTTCGAGGAGGCGCGCAAGACTTTCGAGCGCGATTACCTCGTGCGGTTGCTCAAGATCACGGGAGGCAACGTGACCCAGGCGGCCCTGCTCGCAAAGCGCAATCGGACCGAGTTCTACAAGTTGCTGCAGCGTCACCGCCTCGAGCCGGCGATGTTCAAGGAATCGAAGTCCCCGTAATCCCGCACCTTCTTCCAGGCGAGCGACCGGCCGGCGCGCCTGCCGGAATGAGCAGTTCTTCGGTTGCCGCCGGCTACCGCGCGCCTTCGCAACTCCGGAAGGGCTTTATGCCAATTTCTCCGTCCCGCATCGGATAGGGCGCGGAACGATTGTCGCCGTAAAGAGACAATTATTGTCTCGTTAAATCAGCGAAATAACATTTTCGCAACAATCAACGTCGGCGAAATGCGACACCGGAGGTTCTCATGCCTTGTCAGCCGCCTTCTTGCGATTCCCGTCGTGGAACGCGTTTTCACAGGGAGATCGATCGCGGTACGACGATTTTTGAGTATCGCTTAGATCTTGGCGCGATGCTTGCTTTGCGTTGGATGCACAGAGACCGATCTCGACCGCCGCGATCATGGACGCCTTCTCGCCCGAACTTGCTCCTCATTGGCTTGCCAGCCAAGGCGGCGTTGCGGACGAATGGACCGTCCGACGCGGCCGTGAAGATGACCTTTCGCCAGCGCAGCAAGTGGCGCTGGAGGAGCTTGCCGAGCGCGTCAACGCTGCGCGCAGCGTCTATTGACGGGCGTTCTGATCCAGCGCCACGACCCGGCATGACCGGCCGTTGATCCTTCCCGGAGCGCGGTGACGCTTCGGGCGACTCGATCCCCCTTGCCCGCCATCTTCCTCCCGGCGGGCTTTTTTTTGGGCATGGGGCCCCTCGCCGGGTGGCTCACACGGCAGCCTCCGTCCGGCCCTTGGAACGCGCAGGCAGGGTGGGTCGGCTGCCCGCCGTGATTCGCCTTGCCGTCGATCCCCATGCAGGCATGGGGCCCCTCGCCGGGTGGCTCACACGGCAGCCTCCGTCCGGCCCTTGGAACGCGCAGGCAGGGTGGGTCGGCTGCCCGCCGTGATTCGCCTTGCCGTCGATCCCCATGCAGGCATGGGGCCCCTCGCCGGGTGGCTCACACGGCAACTGGCGCGCGGATCGCGGGGTGGGACTGATAGCCAACGAGGTCGAAATCCTCGAAACGGTACTCGAATAGTGACGCCGGCTTGCGGCGGATCTCCAGGCGCGGAAGCGGGTACGGGGTCCGGCCCAGCTGCAGCTCCACTTGCTCCAAGTGGTTAAGGTAGAGATGACAGTCGCCACCGGTCCAGACGAAATCCCCGGCGTCGAGGTCGCATTGCTGCGCCACGAGGTGCGTAAGCAGTGCGTAGGAGGCGATGTTGAAGGGCACCCCGAGAAAGATGTCGCAGCTGCGCTGGTAGAGCTGGCACGACAGGCGCCCTCCAGCCACGTAGAACTGGAAGAAAGCGTGGCAAGGCGGCAGCTTCATGCGCGGGATGTCTCCGACGTTCCACGCCGAAACGATCAGGCGGCGCGAGTCGGGATTCTTCCGGATTTCCGTGATGACATTCGCCATCTGATCGATATGCTTGCCGTCGGCTGCCGGCCACTTGCGCCACTGGTAGCCATAGATCGGCCCCAGCTCGCCATCCGCGTCGGCCCATTCGTCCCAGATCGTCACGCCCGCGTCCTGTAACGAGCGCACGTTGGTCTCGCCTCGCAGGAACCAGAGCAGTTCGTGGATTACCGATTTCGTGTGGACCTTCTTGGTTGTGAGCAGCGGAAATCCCTCGTCCAGCGGAAAGCGCATCTGATAGCCGAACACCGACAACGTGCCGGTGCCGGTGCGGTCGTCCTTGCGGTGGCCGTGATCGCGAACGTGCCGCATGAAGTCGAGGTATTGGCGCATGTGGGGTGAGCGCAAGTCGATCGCAGCCGGGGCCCGCTCGCGGCGATGGCCGACGCTTCGGACATCGGGGAGAGAGGACCCGGCAACCGCGATTGTAGCGTCTGGCAAGCGGAGAGAAACGCCGGCTGCGGACGCTGCGTCGACAGTTCCTGGCACCATCGCGCCTGGACCCGAGTGCGATGCGTACAATGCGAACGCGTTTGATATCCTGCCGCGACCGGGATCCGGGGGCGTTCGTGGTTTTTGCCGCCGTGGCCCAATCAGGTTCGCGAACGCGAGTCGCCATTCGGCCTGACGCGGGAGTGGATCCATGCACCGGCCCAGTCAGTACGACCTCTTGCGCGAGCGGCGCTTCGCGCCGTTCTTCTGGACCCAGTTTCTGGGCGCCGGCAACGACAATATCTACAAGAACGCGCTGGTGATCTTTGTCGCGTTCCACGCGGCGAGTCTCGTCTCACTCGACCCGAACGCGCTGGTCAATCTCGCGGGCGCGGTGTTCATCGCGCCGTTCGTATTGTTCTCCGCGACCGCAGGCCAGCTCGCCGACAAGGTGGAGAAGTCCCGGCTGATTCGCTGGATCAAACTCTTCGAGATCGCGATCATGGCCGTCGGCTTCGCCGGCTTCTGGCACCGTGACCTTACATTGCTGTTCACGGCACTGGCGCTGCTGGGCGTGCACTCGACGCTTTTCGGGCCGGTCAAATACGCGATTCTGCCGCAGCATCTTGCGAACGAGGAGCTCGTCGGCGGCAATGGCCTGGTCGAGATGGGAACGTTCGTTGCAATCCTCCTCGGCACCATCGCCGGCGGACTCGTGGTCGCGATCGAAGGCGCTGGCCCGATCGTCGCGGGGGGCGTTTCAATCGCTGTCGCGGTCGCTGGCTATCTCGTGAGCCGGGGGATTCCGCTCACGCCCGCGGTCGATCCGGTGCTCGTGATCAACTGGAACCCCTTCACGGAGACCTGGAGGAACTTGCGTTTTGCCCAGGGCAACCGCGTCGTATGGCTGTCGATGCTCGGCATTTCGTGGTTCTGGTTTTACGGCGCGACGTTTCTCGCGCAGTTCGCCGGATTCGCACGCGATATCCTGGGCGGCAACGAGCACGTCGTCACGCTGCTGCTCGCGCTGTTCTCGATCGGCATCGGCGCCGGCTCGTTGCTGTGCGAGCGGCTTTCCGGCCGCCGGGTCGAGCTGGGGCTCGTTCCCTTCGGCTCGATCGGTCTCACGCTGTTCGCTGTCGACCTGTGGCTTGCCAGCCGTCATCTGAGCGCGACCGAGCTCAACGGCCTCGACGTGTTTTTCCGCGAGCCTGCGCACTGGCGGGTCGCGGCCGACCTCATGCTGATCGGACTCTTCGGCGGTTTCTACATCGTTCCGCTGTACGCGCTGATCCAGGAGCGCTCCGCGCCTTCGCACCGGTCGCGCATCATCGCGGCGAACAACATCCTGAACGCGCTGTTCATGGTCGCCTCCGCGGGTCTCGCGATCGGCCTTCTGGAGGCCGGCTTGTCGATTCCCGACCTTTTCCTCGTCACCGCGGTGATGAACGCCGTCGTGGCGGTGTACATCTACGGGCTGGTCCCCGAATTCCTGATGCGCTTTCTCGCCTGGCTCCTGATTCACACGGTCTACCGTGTGGACAAGGAGGGCCTGGAGCATATCCCCGAAGAAGGGCCATGCATCCTGGTCTGCAATCATGTGAGCTATGTGGACGCGGTGGTGATCGCCGCCTGCGTCCGGCGGCCAGTACGGTTCGTGATGGATCACCGGATTTTCCGGATTCCGCTGCTCTCGTTCATCTTCAGAGCGATGCGGACAATCCCGATCGCGCCGGCGAAGGAGGATGCGGCAATGAAGGTGCTGGCTTTCGCCGAGGCCGCCGATGCGCTCCGCGCGGGCGAGATCGTCGGCATATTCCCCGAGGGCAGGCTGACCGAGAGTGGTGAGCTCAACCCGTTCCGGCCGGGAGTGCAGCAGATGCTCGCGACGACACCGGTACCCGTCGTGCCCATGGCCTTGCGCGGCCTTTGGGGCAGTTTTTTCAGTCGGTTCTGCGAGGGGAAGGCGATGCGACGCCTGCGTGGGATTCATTCGCGGATCGCGCTCGTCGTTGCCGAACCGCTGCCACCCGGCGAGGTCACCGCCGAGCGGTTGCAGGCTGCGGTGCTCGCCCTGCGTGGCAATCGACGTTAAGTCGGGCTGCCTGCACCGCCCCCGTCCGGAACACCACACGATCTTCGCTTCAGCGTGGCGCGGAAGCGTCGGGCCAGACCGCGGCGACGAGTGCCGGCAATACGATGCCGGCAGGCCCGCGCAGTACGAAATCGGCGTGCTCGGAGAGCGGGGTCGTGTTCGGGTTCACTTCGATGACCGGGGCTCCACGCCCGCGCGCGTGCAACGGCAGCGTCGCCGCGGGATGGACTTCAGCCGACGTGCCGACGACGAGCATGGCGTCGCAGTTGCGCGCGGCGTACTCGGCGCGGGCCAGTGCCACGCGCGGCAGATCCTCCTGGAACCAGACCACATCGGGCCGCAGGAACGCCCCGCAAGCATGGCACCGTGGGGGCTCGTCCGGATTCGTGTCGTCCCATTCGACCGCGACCGTCCCTTCTTGCGAGCACTTGACGCGTCGCAGGTTGCCGTGCA
Organism: uncultured beta proteobacterium; assembly: GCA_963809965.1. Classification (GTDB taxonomy): domain Bacteria; phylum Pseudomonadota; class Gammaproteobacteria; order Burkholderiales; family Casimicrobiaceae; genus CAIWHR01. Next base: position 62,322 of record CAWELU010000050.1, on the reverse strand, counting down.
GTTCGACCGTGTTGGTGCTGCCGGCCGCCTGGTGGAGTCCATCGACGTTCTGTGTGATCAACAGGAACCGGGTGGACCGCCGCTCCCACGAAGCAAGCGCGTAGTGCGCCGCGTTCGGCTTGGCCGAGGCGATCAACATGCGTCGCCAGGCATACCAGTCCCAGACCAGCCTCGGGTTGCGCCGGAAGGCGTCCGGTGTCGCGAGCTCGAGCGGGTCGAACTTCGCCCACAGTCCCGACTGCGCGTCACGGAAGGTCGGAATTCCCGACTCTGCGGAAACGCCTGCGCCGGTCAGTACGGCAACGGACTGCGCTTCGCGCAGTTGCGCGATCAGTGCCGGCGGAAATGATGGCGGTGACGTCGCGGTGGTCAAATCGGGATCCTCCGCCAAGCAGACGGCGTGCATCGCACTCCGGCGCGCCGCACGGGAGGACGCCGGCGCGCGAGGCCGCGAAACGGGCCGTGTCATCGCTATGCTACACTCGACGCGGTCTCCCGCCGCCCCACTCGGTCCGCGTCGCTGCGGCATCCCATGTCCGGCAATATCCTCGGTACGCTGTTCTGCGTTACGTCGTTCGGCGAGTCGCACGGACCGGCGATCGGCTGCGTCGTCGATGGCTGCCCACCCGGGCTCGCGCTCGAGACGCAGGACATCCAGCGTGAGCTCGACCGGCGGAAGCCCGGCACGTCGCGGCACGTGACCCAGCGGCGCGAATCGGACGCTGTCGAGATCCTGTCCGGTGTGTTCGAGGGGCGGACCACGGGCACACCGATCGCGCTCCTGATCCGTAACGAGGACCAGCGCAGCAAGGACTATGCGGCGATCGCCGAGACGTTTCGGCCGGGCCACGCGGACTACGTCTACTGGCAGAAGTACGGGGTCCGGGATTATCGCGGCGGCGGCCGCAGCTCCGCCCGCGAAACCGCCGTGCGCGTCGCCGCCGGTGCGATCGCGAAGAAGTGGCTCGGGGAGCGCCATGGCGTGACGATCCGTGGTCACCTGACGCAACTCGGTCCGAAGATCGTGCCATTCGAGGATTGGGCGCATGTCGCGACGAATCCCTTTTTCGTCGCCAATGCGTCCATCGTCGCCGAGCTCGAATCGTTCATGGATGCGTTGCGCAAGGCGGGGGATTCCTGTGGAGCGAAGATAGCGGTCGTCGCGTCCGGCGTTCCGGTCGGCTGGGGCGAACCGGTGTACGGCCGGCTCGATGCGGACCTTGCTCAGGCGCTGATGGGTATCAATGCCGTGAAAGGCGTCGAGATCGGTGCCGGGTTCGCCTGTGTCACACAGCGCGGAACGGAGCACGCTGACGAGATGGCGCCGGAAGGCTTCCTGTCGAACAACGCCGGGGGAATCCTGGGCGGAATATCGACGGGACAGGACATTCTCGCCACGATCGCCGTAAAGCCGACGTCGTCGATCCGGCTCGATCGCCGCTCGATCGACAAGGCCGGCAACGCAGTGATCGTCAATACGCATGGGCGCCACGATCCGTGCGTCGGCATACGCGCCACGCCGATCGCGGAGGCAATGGTGGCGCTGGTGCTAATGGACCACGCGCTGCGCCATCGTGCGCAGAACGCGGACGTCGCGACCACGACGCCGAAGCTTGCTGCGCAGGCGGGCGCCGGCGTCGTCGCGCAACTCCGGCGCTCGGCGCCCGTCGAGGATCCGGATCCCGACGAGGCGTAAGGAGCCGTCGAGGGTCAGGGCTCGATCTTCTCGATCTTCGCCTCGGCCGTACCGCGCGACAGGGCGAGCGCGACGGCATCCCCGACTACCAGCTGGGCCGCATCCCGGACGATCGCGCCCGCTGCCGTGCTGACGATCGCGTAGCCTCGATCGAGCACAGCCCGGGGATTGAGGTGGGCCAGGCTCTGTTCGATGGCCGCCACGCGCACGCCGGCCCGTTCGATCTGCGCGCGCCCTGCCCTCACGAAAGTCGCCTGTATGCTGGCAATTCGCGTACGTTGCGCCGGCGGTTGCTGCAGTTGCCACGCGAAGCGTCGCCCGAGGTGGTCAACCGTGATGGTCGAACTGGCCAGCGCATGGGTGAACGCGTGGGCAAGGCGGTGGGCCAGCATGGCCGCATCCCGGCGTTGCCGGGCCAGCCTGGCGGCCGGGTGAACGAGCCGACGTGCGAGCCCATCGAGGCGCTGCATTCGCGCTTCGAGCCCGCGCTCACCGGCGCGGCGCCACTGCTCCCGGCAAGCGGCGACGCTCGCAAGCACGGCGCGCCGATCCGGCGCGACCATCGCCGCGGCGGCAGTTGGTGTCGCGGCGCGGACATCGGCGACAAAATCGCAAATGGTGAAGTCGGTTTCGTGCCCGACGCCAGAGACGACCGGAATGCGGGACTCGAAGATCGCCGAGGCGACGGCCTCCTCGTTGAACGCCCATAGATCCTCGATCGAGCCACCGCCGCGGCCGACGACGAGCACGTCGACCTCGGCGCGCTCGTTCGCGGTACGGATCGCCTGCGCGATTTCGGCAGCTGCCGAACTTCCCTGGACTGCCGTCGGGTAGACGACGACGCGCAAGGACGGCCACCGGCGCGCAAGCGCGGTCAGCATGTCGCGCAGTGCTGCCGCACGCGTCGACGTCACGATGCCGACCGCGCCGGGGAACGCGGGCAACGCTCGCTTGCGTTCGGGCGCAAAAAAGCCGTCTCGCTCGAGCCGGGCCTTCAGGCGTGCGAATTTCTCGTACAGGGCGCCCACGCCGGCGAGGCGCACGGTTTCGACGTTGAGCTGGAACTCTCCGCGCGCTTCATAGATCGACGGTGTTGCTCGCACCTCGACGGCCAGGCCGTCCCGCAGCGGGAAACCGACGAACTGCACTTTGTGCCGGAAGAATACGCAGCGCGCCTGAGCCGATGCATCCTTCAGACTGAAGTAGCAGTGGCCGGACGCCGCTCGCGTGAAGCCGGAGATCTCGCCCGCGACCCAGACGAGGCCCAGGTGCCGCTCGAGGATGAGCCGCGCCGATCCCACCAGCAGTGACACAGGCAGGACGGCGCCGGATGCGACCGAAATGTCAACGTCGATCTGCGCCGGCGCCACTGCGATGGGCGCTTGGATTGCCGCATTGTCCGGAGGTGCGGGTGGGCGCGACCTCATCGCCGAGCCTCCTCAGCCGACATTGACAATACGGACAATTGAAACATTTCGTCCTGGACAGAATTCAAGGCCGGTAGCACGTCACGCGGTCCGAAACGCGCTCGGCCATGGGCCCCCAAGGCGAATATCCGTCCCGGCTGTCGATTTGCAACCAATTGAACCACAAAGCGAAAATCAAGATGGGAAATTGGGCAGCCCAACGTTTTTGCCGGCCTGGAAGCGACTTAGCGTCCCAATTTACAAGATATGCACACTATTATCCACAGGATTTGTGGACAAGGCGGCGCAACGCCGCCCGTCGACCCCTTGCAAAGCCTTGTCCGGCGCGGGATTCCGGGCAATCGCTTGGTCCTGCTGGGAGTGCGGGCAATGACGGGGATTCCCGCCCCGGTTAGAATGCACCGACACCCGCGCTTGTTCATGAACAAATCGCAATGAGTGCTGCACCGCCGCAAACCAAGTCGCGATCGCCGGGCGCCGGAACCGCATCGAATCGCGCGCCGGCCTCGCCGCCAGCTTCCAACTTCCTCCGCTCGATCATCGCCGAGGACAATCGCGTTGGCAAATACAGCGGGGCTGTCGTCACTCGCTTTCCGCCGGAGCCCAACGGCTACCTGCACTACGGGCACGCCAAGTCCATCATCCTGAATTTCGGGCTGGCCGCCGAGAACGGTGGCCGTTGCCACCTGCGTTTCGACGACACCAATCCGGTCAAGGAGGACGTCGAATACGAGGACTCAATCGCCGACTCCGTCCGCTGGCTCGGCTTCGACTGGGGTTCCCACCGCTACCACGCGTCGGATTACTACGATCAGCTCTACGCTTTCGCCGAGTGGTTCATCGCAAACGGCCTAGCGTACGTCGACAGCACTTCGCCGGCCGAAATGCGCGCGCTGCGGGGAACGCTGACCGAGGCTGGTCAGGCGAGTCCCTATCGCGAACGCAGCGTGGCCGAAAGCCACGATCTATTCCGCCGGATGCGCGCGGGCGAGTTTCCCGACGGCGCGCATGTGTTGCGCCTGAAGATCGACATGGCGAGCCCGAACATCAACCTGCGCGACCCGGCGATCTACCGGATCCGGCACGCCACGCACCACCGTACCGGCGACAAATGGTGCATCTATCCGCTCTACGACTACACGCACTGCATCTCCGACGCGCTCGAACGGATCACGCATTCGATCTGCACGCTCGAATTCCAGGACCATCGCCCCCTGTACGACTGGGTGCTCGAGCGGCTCGCCGATGGTGGCCAGCTGCCGCGGCCCCTGCCGCAGCAGTACGAGTTCGCGCGGCTCAATCTCACGTACGTCGTGCTTTCCAAGCGAAGGTTGATCCAGCTCGTCGCCAACGGCCACGTCGATGGCTGGGACGACCCGAGGATGCCGACGCTGGTCGGCGCGCGGCGGCGAGGCTTCACGCCGGAGGGCTTTCGCCTGTTCGCCGAGCGCATCGGCGTGTCGAAGGCGGATGCCTGGATCGATATGAGCGTGCTGGAAGACTGCATGCGCGAGGACCTGAACACCCGCGCGCCGCGCCGCATCGCGGTGCTCGACCCGATCCGGCTCGTCATCGACAACTACCCGGATGGACGGCGCGAGGAGTGCGATGCGCCCAATCATCCGCAGCGGCCGGAACTGGGCAGGCGCGCGCTCCCCTTCGCGCGCGAACTCTTCATCGAGCGCGACGACTATCGCGAGGATGCGCCGAAGGGTTACTTTCGGCTCGCGCCGGGCGCGGAAGTCCGGCTGCGCTACGGTTACATCGTCCGTTGCGTCGGTGCCGAGAAGGACGCCGCCGGCAATGTGACCGTCGTCCACTGCACGTACGATCCGGCCACCCGGAGCGGGACCGCAGGCGCCGATGCCCGCAAGGTAAAGGGCAACATCCACTGGCTTGCCGCCGACAGGGCCGTGCCGGCGGAAGTGCGGCTCTACGATCGCCTCTTCACCGTGCCGTTTCCCGGTGCGCGCAATCCCTGGGGTGTTCGCGCCGAGGGCGACGCTGCCGTGCTCGCGACGCACGCAACGGTCGTCGCCGGCGAGGACGACGAAGACACGAGCGAGGCACCCGAGCGCAATTTCCTCGATGACCTCAACGCCGAGTCGAAGCGAGTGATTACGGCGTGCGTGGAGCCCGCGCTCGCCGATGCACGGCCGGAGGAGCGCTTTCAGTTCGAGCGGCACGGCTACTTCGTGGCCGACGGCAGCGATCACGGCCCGGGACGACCCGTTTTCAATCGAACCGTCACCTTGCGCGACTCGTGGACGAAGCCTTGATGCGCCCCGCTGCCGCAAGGCACCGGCTCTGTCCTCGGCGCGAGCCTGTGCGGGGAACGGTTCGTCCCGCGGTGTTGTCACATCCCTTGCAGCGGTAGAATTGCGCTCCTTGCGATCCGCCCGAGGTTTTCGCCATGAAACGCATCGTCCTGTTCCTCGCCACGAACCTCGCCGTCGTGCTCGTTCTTTCGGTCGTCCTGCGCGTGCTGGGTCTCGATCAGGTGGTCTCCGCCCAGACCGGCGTCTCCTATGGCGGCCTGCTCGCGTTCTCCGCGGTCATCGGCTTCACCGGCGCGATCATTTCGCTGCTGATGTCGAAGCAGATGGCGAAATGGTCGACCGGAGCGCACGTGATCGACCAACCGGCCAGCGAGCCCGAGGCATGGCTCGTCGAGACAGTGCGCAAGCTGGCCGCGACGGCCGGCATCAGCATGCCGGAGGTCGCGATCTACGAGGGTGCGCCCAACGCGTTCGCGACCGGCGCGTTCCGGAACTCGGCTCTGGTCGCGGTTTCCACCGGTCTGCTCCAGTCGATGAACAAGGAGGAAGTCGAGGCGGTGCTCGGCCACGAGATCGCCCACGTCGCGAACGGCGACATGGTGACGCTGACGCTCCTGCAGGGCGTGGTCAATACCTTCGTCGTGTTTTTCGCGCGGATCATCGGCTCGATCGTCGACAAGACGGTGTTCCGCACCGAGCGCGGCAACGGCCCGGGCTACTTCATCACGGTGATTGTCGCCCAGATCCTGCTGGGCATACTCGCCTCGATGATCGTCGCGTGGTTCTCGCGTCGCCGCGAATTCCGCGCCGACGCGGGATCCGCCCGGTACCTGGGCACGCCTTCGCCGATGATGAATGCGCTGCGGCGCCTGGGCGGCCTCGAGCCGGGTGAGCTCCCCAAGGCGATGAGCGGCTTCGGCATCACCGACAAGGGCGGCGTGATGGCTCTGTTCGCGACCCATCCGCCGATCGAGGAGCGCATCGCGGCGCTGGCAAATTCGCGCGCGCCGGGGGCGTAGCCGCGGCACTGGAAACGCCTGGAGGATCGGTTGCGCCAAGCCCGCGCGTCAGCGCCGGGACTCGCGCAGCAAGCGGTAGCCTTCGTAGCTGCCCAGGCTCTCGAGGCGCGACCGAATCGCCTCGGGAAGCATCCCTAGATCCCGTTCGCGCACGGCGAAGAAATCGGCCGTTGCGTCGTCGAAGTACGGGCGCATCGCCCCGACATCCGTGACTAGGACCGCCTTGCCGCGGGTGTAGAACTCTGCGGAAGGCGGGCGCTCCGGGAAGTAGACAAGGTGCGCGTCGGCGCTGTCGCGGCGCAGCTCGTATTCCTCCACGAGTTCCTCCTGCGAGCGCTCCGTTTCGAGGACTTCGTGCAACAGGATGGTACCGGCGGCAAAGATCGCCGGAACCAGCGCACCGATAATCAGCACCCGCCGCACGCCGTGCCGGATGCGGCGCCGATCCGTGACATCACGCCGGTCGGCGTCCGGCCGCCAGAATTCCGCAACGAGCAGGGCAAACGCCGGAATGCCTGGAAGCACGTAGGTCCAGAGAATGTTGCCGGAGAGCGTGAAGAACAGCATCGGCGCTACGGCCCAGATCACCAGATAGGCGCGCCACGGGTCGGCGGCGAGCCTCGACGCGTGCAGCGAGCGTGTCGCAATCGCGCGACCTAGCCAGCCGATGGCCGGCAGCGACCACGGCAGCATCGCCGCGACGGCGTAGAGCCAGATCATTCCGCGCGTATGCGCATGGGCAGACCCGTACAGGTCACCTTTCCAACCGCTGTCGACGAAGCGTCTCCAGTGCTCGCCGACGAGGAAATACTCGAGGAAGCCGGGGGTGCGCACCTCCGCGATCGCGTACCAGGGCACGACCGCCAACGCGACGAAAAGCATTCCGCGAATCCAGGGCAATCGCTGCACCGCTGCGCGCCACCGGCGGGTCCAGAGCACCCAACCGGCGACGGGCAGGAAGGTCAGGACCACGGCAACCGGCCCCTTGGCGAGCAGGCCGACGGCGAGCCCCGCAAAAAACGCCACGCCACCGGCGCGCCGCACCTGTTCGGGTCCCTCCGTGGCGAGCCAGAACCCGGCCATCGACAGCGTCGTGCCGAGCGCGAGCGCCGGATCCGTCATCACGCTTCCGTCGGAGACGAACGCGAGCACGGACGTCGAAAAGAACACGGTCGCCCAGATCGCGTGGTCGCGTCCGCCACGCAATCGCGCGAGTTGCCAGACGAGCGCGCCAGCCCCGAGCAGGAGCAGCAGCGAGGGAAAGCGCGCCGCGAACTCGTTCGCCCCGAGCAGCGCAATGGACCCCGCCGCAAGCCAGGTCGACAGCGGCGGCTTCCCCCAGAACGGCACGCCGTAGTCGATCTGCGGCGTGATCCAGTCGCCGGTCTCGGCCATCTTCCGCGCGATCTCGGCATAGCGTGCCTCGGTCGAATCCATCAGCGTATAGGCGCCGAGGGTCGCGACCCTGACGGCAACGACGACCACGATCAGCGCGACGAGCCATCGGCGCTCCGCGCGGGTGAGGGTCAGGCTCAAGGGTTCTCCGGCGACGAATCGGCCTCGGGCGCGTCGGCCGGCGGCGGCAGCGGCCGCGCCGCCGGAAGCGTCCGTTGCACGATGTAGAGCGGTCGCTGCTTCACCTCGATGAACATGCGGGCGAGGTATTCGCCGATGATGCCGAGCGCCATCAGCTGCAGTCCGCCGAGGAACAACACCAGCACCACCAGCGTCGGATAGCCGCGCACGGGATCGCCGAACAACAGCGTCTTGCCGATCACCACTGCGCCGTAGCCAAACGCTACCAGCGCAGTCGCGAAGCCGACGTAACTCGCAATCTTGAGCGGCATCGCCGAGAACGACGTGATCCCCTCGAGCGCGAAATTCCACAGTCGCCAATAGTTCCACTTGGTGCTGCCCGCATGACGGCTGTCGCGGTGGTAGTCGATCTCTTTGGTCGGAAATCCGATCCACGCGAAAAGGCCCTTCATGAACCGGCTGCGCTCGGGAACGCATTTCAGCGCGTCGACCGCGCGGCGCGAGAGCAGTCGGAAATCGCCGACGTTCGCGGGAATCGGAACGCTGCTCAGGTGGCCGATCGCCCAGTAGAACGCTCGCGCGGTGGCTTTCTTGAACCAGCCCTCGTCGCGACTCGCACGCCGCATCAGCACCACGTCGTGGCCGGCCCTCCACTCGCGCACCATGTCGGGGATGAGCTCCGGCGGATCCTGCAGATCGGCGTCGATGATGATCACCGCGTCGCCGCGTGCGCAATCGAGTCCCGCGGTCATCGCGATCTCCTTGCCGAAGTTGCGCGAGAAGTCGACGACGGCCACACGCGGATCCCGTCCGTTCAGCGCGGCGAGCAGCGCGGGAGTGCCGTCACGGCTGCCGTCGTTCACGTAGATCACCTCGGCATCGACGGGCAGCCCGTCGAGCACCGCGGTGAGCCTCTGGTGGAACTCGCCGAGCACAGCCTCCTCGTTGAACGCGGGGACGACGACCGACAGTGTTTGCCGTCGGGCGAGGCCGCTCGGCCCCGGTGCGCTCAGAATGTCCATCGGCGGTTGACGAGATAGCCGGCAACGAAGACCGCGCCTGTCGCCGCCAGTTGCGCGACGAGATAATGCACACCGGTCACGGTGAGCACCGCGGCCAGCACGAGGCCGTTCAGCAGGATGCCGCCGAGCGCGACCGCCGTGTAGCGCGGCAGCGACACGTGATGCGCCCTGCTGCTCGCGAACGTGTAGCGATGGTTGAGGCCGTAATTGACGAGCGCGCCGAGGATCGCGCCTGCCGTCGACGCGGTGACGGCGTCCGTACGCGCGAACTGGACCAGCGCGAAGAGCAGCGCGTATTGCGCCGCCGTGCCGATCGTACCCGCGCCGGCGTAGCGGATGAATTCAGGGAGCATCGGGCCGGTTCGCTCCGCGTGGCGCCCCATTTCGACGCCTGCGCGGATTCCTGAAAACGAACGGCCGGCGGGAGAACCCGGCCGGCCGTGTCGGACAGTCCAGTGGCGACAGGACGCGAGCCGCTTACTTCAGGTGGTTCGAGACGAGTTTCGTCATCTCGAACATCGAAACCTTGCTCTTGCCGCCGAACACGGCGCGCAGCTTCTCGTCGGCATTGATCAGGCGCCGGTTGATGGCGTCCTGGAGCTTGTTCTTCTTGATGTAATCCCAGATCTTCTTCGTCACTTCGGTGCGCGGCATCGGTGCCGCGCCAATCACCGCAGCGAGGACCGACGACGGCGTCATGGCTTTCATGAACGCGGCGTTCGGTTTGCGCTTCGCGGCAGCCTTCTTGGCGGGTTTCTTCGCCGGAGCTTTCTTCGCCGGGGCCTTCTTGGCGGCGGGCTTCTTCGCGGCCGTCTTCTTCGCAGCGGGCTTCTTGGCGGGCTTCTTGGCGGCGGGCTTCTTTGCAGCTTTCTTGGCAGTAGCCATATTTCTCCTTCCTGTGGGTAGACGCTCTACACAACGCCGAACGCTCTGAAGCAGTCCCTCCTGTCGCTGGCAACACTGCTCCATCGGCGGCAACTATAGCGCAATTCAGCGCGAAGGGAATCCCTCGTAAGTGGTTTTTTCCCGTAGCGGCGCGGCGTGGTTGTTCCAATGACGCGGCATAGACTTCGCGCGCGAGCGCCCGCCGGGAACGGCCCTGCCGCACGGTGTCGCTCCAGTCGGGTGGGGATTCCGGGAAGGAGCGCCCGGCCGCGACGGGCGGGCGCGAAATGCTCGAGGCCTTGAGTCGGGCGACGCGCAGTGCCAAACTCACGTCGCACTGCGCTCGCCCACGCCGTGACTACCCGATCAATCCTTTCCCGTGCGCTGGTCCTGGCGATCGCGGTCGTGGTGCCCGCGGCCATGCTTTCCCAGTCCTTCGCCCGAGCGGCGGAGCCGCTGGCAATCTTCGACGCCCATCTGCACTACAACGACGAGGCGGTCGCCGTTTTCCCGGTCGCCGACGTGCTGGCGCGGTTTCGCGCGACCGGCGTTAGGACGATTCTGGCGACGAGCCGCCCGAACGATGGCACGCGCGCCTTGCTTGCCGCGGCTAACGCGGACCCGGCGAGCGCCCCCCGCGTCGTGCCGTTCATCCGCCCCTACCGCAACCACGCCGACCGCCAGACCTGGTTCGACGACCCGGAAATCTATGCGCTGATCGAGTCCGAACTCGCGCGCGGCATCGGTTATCGCGGGATCGGGGAGTTTCACGTTTTTGGCCGCGATGCGGCGACGCCCTGGGTCAAGCGCATCGTCGAGCTCGCCGTGGAGCGCAATCTCTGGCTGCACGCGCACTGTGACGACGCGGCACTCGAAATCCTTCTCGCCCACGACCCGCGGGCCCGGATCATCTGGGCGCATACGGGCTTTTCGACGCCGCCGGCGAAGATCGCGCAGTACTTGGCGCGTCACCCCGGCCTCGTTGGCGAGCTTTCCTATCGCTACGACATCACCGAGAACGGCCGACTCGACCCGGCGTGGCGCGCGCTTCTGCTCGCCTATCCGGACCGCTTCGTTGTCGGCTCCGACACGTGGGTCAACGAACGGTGGGCCCGATACGGAGAGATTATGGCCTACTATCGCGGCTGGCTGGCGCAGCTACCGCCGGACGTCGCGGCGAAAATCGCCTCCGGCAATGGCGAGCGCCTCTTCCGGGTGGCACCCGGACACTAATCGGCGCGCGCAATGGGCGACCGCCCGTGGAGCCAGCGGCTCGCCGTCATCGCAGCCATAACGTTTGCGTTCGCGGTCGCGGCACTTGCCCAGAAGGCGCCACGCCCGCGCGTGCAGGAGCCCTTTGCGCAAGGCCTCCTGTTCCGCCTGGACAAAGGCGGCGTTGCACCCTCATTCGTGTTCGGAACGCTGCATTCCCCCGACCCGCGCGTCACGACGCTGCCTTCGGAGGTCGCCCAAGCATTTGCTGCCGCCAGGACGTTTGCGCCGGAAATCCTGCTGTCCGAGCACGACGTCGCGGAGTTCTTCTCCGCCGCGCAATTCGACGACGGCCGGCGCCTCGACGATTTCTTCGATCGCGCGACGATGGCAGCGATCCGGAGCGCGCTTGGGAGCGCGGGGCCCTCAGATGGCACGCTTGTCCGCCTGAAGCCGTGGGCGGTGCTGCTCAAGCTCACCGAGCGGCCGCAGCGTCCGGGCGAGGGCGCGTCACTCGATACACTACTCCTCGCCGAGGCGAAACGCCGCGGACTCGCCATTATCGGTCTCGAGCTTCCGGACGAGCAGGTTTCGGCGTTCGACGCGATCCCGCTCACGACGCAGGTGGCGCTCGTGAGGTTCGTTCTCGAGCACCGCGAGACGCTGGCGCAGGACCACGAAGGTGTAGTCGCCGCATGGCTCGCCCGCGATCTTGCGCGGCTGGCGGCGCTCGGCGATGCGCCGGGACGGACCTATCCGGCATTTGCGCCGCATTTCGCTGAACTCACCCGGCACTTGGTCGAGAACCGGTCGGCGCAAATGGCGCATCGCCTGTTCCTCCCCTTGCGGAACGGACGCGTATTTGTAGCCGTCGGCGCGCTGCATCTTTACGGCAGGCGAGGGTTGCTCGCGCTGCTGCGCGATCAGGGCTACGCCGTGCGCCGCGTGTATTAAGGCGCGGCGCAGCCGCCATGGATGGGGTGGGGCTCGGGGTAGAATCGACAATCCGTGCGCTTCGAGCGGATACAAACAGACAAGCCCGCGCCGATCCCGTGAAAATCGCCGACCTTCGCACCGACTACATGCGGGAAACGCTCGACGAATCGAACGTCGCGCCGGATCCGATTCGCCAGTTCGAGCACTGGTTCAGCGAAGCGGTCAAGGCCCAGGTGCCCGAACCCAATGCGATGACCCTCGCGACCGTCGGTGGCGGCGGGCGGCCCGCGGCGCGCATTGTGCTGCTCAAGGGCTTCGACGACGCAGGTTTCGTATTCTTCACGAACTTCGCGAGCCGCAAGGGGCGCGAGCTCGAGATGCACGGCGCGGCGGCGCTCCTCTTTTTCTGGCCGGAGCTCGAGCGCCAGATCCGCATCGAAGGCGCCGTGACCAAGGTCGACGACGCGGAGTCCATCGCGTACTTCGCGAGTCGGCCTCGCCTTTCGCAACTCGGTGCATGGGCCTCCCCGCAGAGCGAGCCGATCGCCGGGCGGCAGGCGCTCGAGGAGCGCTTCGAAGCAGTAAAGGCGCAGTATCGGGACGCGCACCTACCGGTGCCGCGGCCCCCGCACTGGGGAGGCTTTCGACTCGCCCCGGACGTGCTCGAGTTCTGGCAGGGCCGGCCCTCGCGCCTGCATGACCGGATACGATATCGCCTGGCGCCGGACCACCCGGGCGCCTGGGCGATCGATCGGCTGGCGCCGTGAGCCATCGAGCAGGGGCCCCGCGCGTGGGTCATGCGTGGGGATGCGAGCAAGGCGAATCGGCGCCAGCGGCCGACGTGCGGTGGAGGCGCGGCACGACGGCGATGGAGGCCGCGCCGTGAGCCATCGAGCAGGGGCCCCGCGCGTGGGTCATGCGTGGGGATGCGAGCAAGGCGAATCGGCGCCAGCGGCCGCGTGCGGTGGAGGCGCGGCACGACGGCGATGGAGGCCGCGCCGTGAGCCATCGAGTAGCGGCGCGAGCCGGGTAGCAGGGGCCAAGAGCTTGCTTGGGGATGCGACCAGGCGAGTCGGCGCAACGCGGCCGACGCACGTCATCGGCACGGCACGGCAGTGAAGAAGGCCGCGGGGGCCCCACGCGTGGTCTGCCAACCGGTGGGTTACACCGACGCCTTCCGCTTCAGCCGATCCGTGAAAAGCTTGCGGAACTTCGCCACCTTCGGCGCGACGACGAGCGCGCAATAGGGCTGCCTGGCGTTACGCGCGAAATACTCCTGGTGGTAGCGCTCGGCCTCGTAAAACGGTTCGGCGCCCGCGATTTCGGTGACGACAGGGTCCGACCAGAGATTCTGTGCAGTCAATGCCGCGATGACCGCCTCCGCGGTTGCGCGTTGCGCAGGCGTCTGGCAGAAGATCACCGATCGATACTGTGTGCCGACGTCGCTGCCCTGCCGATTCGGTGTGGTGGGGTCGTGGATGGTAAAGAATACGGTCAGCAGGTCGCGAAAGGATAGCCGGCCGGGGTCGAACGTGACGCGCACGACCTCTGCGTGTCCGGTATTGCCGCCGCACACGGCTTCGTAGGTCGGTTCGGGCACCGCGCCACCTGCATATCCTGACTCGACGGCGAGCACGCCGTCGAGTTCGTCGAACACCGCTTCGAGGCACCAGAAGCATCCACCACCGAGCACGGCGGTTTCGGATGCGGGAGACGACGGGTTCGTGGCGGTCATGGCATGCTCCGTTGGCAAGGGACGTCGCGCGCGCCGCGCCAGGTACGCGATCGGTCGTCGCGGCAGTGTGCAAGCTTACAACTAACCCGGGCGCGAGCAGGGAAGCGGGACTCGCGTGCGATAATTTGCACTTGCAAAGGGGAGGTCGAGCGCGCCATGGGTCTCCTGCCACGGGAGGGAAAGTTCTTCGATCTCTTCAACCAGCATGCCGAGCTCGCGGCGCAGGCGGCCCTCGAGTTGCAGGCGTTGCTGGCCGACCTGGGCGAGCTCGAGATGCGCAGCCGCACGATCGAGAAGAACGAGAAGCAGGCCGACCGGATCACCCACGAGACGGTCCAGCTGTTGCACAAGACGTTTATCACGCCGCTCGACCGTGACGAGATCCACCAGCTGATCACCGGCATGGACGACATCCTCGACCTGATGGAGGATGTCGCGACGTGCCTGTTTCTCTACGACGTCAAGGCGGTCACCCCGGATGCGCAGAAGCTCGCCGAAATCTGCGTGACCTGCACCGTCAAGGTGAAGGAAGCCGTGGCGATGCTGGAATCGATGGAGCACGCGGACGCCATCCTCAAGATCTGCGGCGACATAGATCGGCTCGAAAGCGAGGCCGATTTCGTATTCCGGTCGGCGTTGGCGAAGCTCTTCCGCGAGGAATCGGATGCCAAGCAGATCCTCAAGCTGAAGGAGGTCTACCAGCTTCTCGAATCGATCACCGACAAGGCCGAGGACGTGGCCAACGTGATCGAGGGTATCGTGCTGGAAAACGCGTGACGGTCCGCACGCGGCGACGCGGGAGCGCATGATGGGTCCGGTCCCGGTCGGCTTCGAAATGGTCGTCTTCCTGGTCGCTCTCGCGCTCGCGTTCGATTTCATGAACGGCTTCCACGATGCCGCGAACTCGATCGCGACGGTCGTCTCGACGCGAGTGCTGCGGCCGCAGTGGGCGGTTGCCTGGGCCGCGTTCTTCAACTTCATCGCCTTCCTGTTTTTCGGCCTCTCCGTCGCCAACACGATCGGAACAGGCGTCATCGACAGCGCGATCGTCGATGTCTACGTCGTCCTCGGTGCGCTCGCCGGCGCGATCCTATGGAACGTGATCACGTGGTGGTACGGGCTGCCGTCGTCGTCCTCGCACGCGCTGATCGGCGGCCTGGCGGGCTCGGCCGTGGCGAAAGGGGGGGTCGGGGCGCTGGTCGGGAGCGGCTTTCTCAAGATCAGCCTTGCCATCGTCCTGTCGCCGGCCCTGGGATTCGCGCTGGGCATGGGGCTGATGACCGCTGTCGGGTGGCTCCTCTTTCGTTCGTCCCCGCACCGCGTCGATCGGTGGTTCCGTCGGCTCCAGCTCGTGTCGGCGTCGCTGTACAGCCTGGGGCACGGCGGCAACGATGCGCAGAAGACGATGGGTGTCATCGCGCTGATCCTGGTTGCGTACGGATCGCTGCGCCCGGATTTCAAGGCATCGGAGATTCCGTTCTGGGTCGTGCTTTCCTGCCAGGCAGCGATCGCGCTCGGCACGCTGTTCGGCGGTTGGCGGATCGTGAAGACGATGGGCCAGAAGATCACGAAACTGAAGCCGGTCGGCGGTTTCTGTGCCGAAACGGGTGGCGCCCTGACGCTGTTCCTGGCGACGGGCCTGGGCATTCCCGTATCGACGACGCACACGATCACGGGGGCAATCATTGGCGTCGGCTCGGCGCACAAGCTCTCCGCGGTACGCTGGGGGGTGGCCGAGCGGATCGTGTGGGCCTGGGTGCTGACGATCCCGTGTGCGGCATTCATCTCGGCGCTCGCGTGGTGGCTCGCCCGGCATTTTCTTTGACGCTTCGGGGCCTGCCACGATGAAGCGGCGGCATGCCTTGCTTGCACAGTTCTTCGCTTTCGTCTGCCGCGTCGGGGTCCGGATGCGTCACGTCGGACTCGCCCGTACCGCGGGCAGCCTCGCGTTCACGACCCTGCTCGGCATCGTGCCGCTCGCAACCGTTGCGTTCGCGACAGTGGCCAGATTTCCCGCGTTTCATCGGTGGCTCGATGCACTGGAGGCCTTCCTGCTCAAGCACATGCTGCCGGACAGCGCGACGGCGGTCGTCCACACCTACGTTCGGGAGTTCGTCGAAAAGGCCGCCGGGCTGACCGGCATCTCGATTGCGCTCATCTTCGTGACCGCGCTGATGATGATTGCCACGGTCGAGCGCGAGATCAATCTGATCTGGGGGATACGCCGCGCCCGGCCCTTCGCGCGACGCGTCGTCGTTTACGCGCTGGGGGCGACCGTCGGGCCCGTGCTGGTCGGCGCGAGCGTCTGGGCGACGAGCTGGCTGCTGGCGGCATCGCTTGCCGCGATTCCGCTGGACGAGACGTTCGCGGATCTCGTGCTCACACCGGCGCCGCTGGCCCTTTCGACACTCGCGCTCGCGCTGATGTATCGGATCGTCCCCGCGGCGCGGGTGCACTGGCGCCATGCGTTCGCCGGCGGGTTCGTGGCGGCACTCGCCTTCGAGACAGCGAAGCAGGGCTTTGCGTTCTACGTGACGCACGCGCCGACCTACCGCGTCATTTATGGCGCGCTCGCTGCAGTGCCCTTGTTTCTGATCTGGATCTATGTCTGCTGGCTGATCGTACTGGCCGGCGCCGCGATCACGGCGACGCTCGCGCTGCCGGAGAACGCTCCGGTGCGGCACGATTGCGCGCAGACGTCCTGATGCGAATGCGGCTCGCCGGACGTGACCGCTGGCCCGTTCCCTGACCGGCCGGTCCCTTCCGGCGATCGGGACAACCGCGCGTGCGGGCGTGCTCGACGAAGCTTGTCGCTTGCCGAATCGGGTCCGCCAAGCTACATTTCGGTCAGGTTTTCACGACGGAGCACCCCCACCGTGTGGTCCATCATCCAGGCGGCCGGCTGGCCCATCTGGCCGCTGATCTTCGCCTCGATCATCGCGCTCGCGCTCATCTTCGAGCGGCTTTGGTCGCTACGCCAGAGCGTCGTAGCGCCTCAGGGTCTCGTCGATCGCGTGCTCGGCGAGTATCGCCAGACCGGCGTCACGCCCGAGCTCATCGCCAAGACCGCACTGCAGGGCCCGCTCGGACGCATCCTCGCAGCGGGGCTCGCCAACCTGAAAAGCCCGCGGCCGGTGATCAAGGAAGCGATCGAGGAAGTGGGCCGCATCGTCATCCACGATCTCGAGCGCTTTCTGACCACGCTGGGAACGATCGCCGCGATGGCGCCGCTGCTTGGACTTTTCGGCACCGTCGTCGGCATGATCGAGATCTTCGGCTCGCAGACCGCCGTCGGCTCCAACCCCACCCAGCTCGCGCACGGGATTTCCGTCGCGCTGTACAACACGGCGTTCGGCCTGATCGTCGCGATCCCGAGCATGATCTTCTACCGCCACTTCCGCGCGACGGTTGACAGCCTCGTCGTCGAGATGGAGCAGCAGGCGATCAAGCTCGTCGATTTCGCGCACGGCGATCGCAAGTAGCCGGGGGGACCGCTCGATGAATCTGCGCGGTGCGCGATCGCACGACGATCCAGAGATCAATTTCATTCCGCTGATCGACGTCCTGCTCGTCATCCTGATCTTCCTGATGGTGACGACGACCTACCAGCGGATCGCCGAGCTGCAGATCACGTTGCCCGAGGCCGATGCCGAGCAGCCCAAAGAGCGGCCGAAGGAGATCAACGTCGGCGTCGATGCGCAGGGGCGTTACGTCATCGACCGGACGGTCTTCACGTTCACGGGCGTCCCGGCGCTCGCCGAAGCGCTGAAGCGCGCGGCCGGTGACGCCAAGGAGCCGGTCGTCATCGTCAACGCCGACGCCAACGCCACGCATCAGTCGGTGGTCCGGGTCATGGAGGCGGCCCGCCTCGCCGGGTTCATCCATCTCACGTTCGCGACGCAATCGCCGCCGAAGTGACACGCCGGCCTCGCCTCGTCGGCACGAGGCAGAGAGCTTGATATCGCTCTCCGCTCGACTGGCAGCCGCCTGGTATCTGCCGCGCTTGACGCCGCTCACCGCGGCTGCTGTGGCCCGCATCGCTGGTATTTCGTGCAGGCGTCGCGTTGCGTCGCGCGCTTTACCGCGCGGGCCTATTCGCGAGTGCGGCCGTGCCGGCGCCCGTCATCGTCGTCGGCAATCTGACCGTCGGAGGGTCCGGCAAGACGCCGCTCACGCGCGCGCTGGCAGAGGCGCTCGCAGCGCGCGGCTGGCGGCCCGGCGTCGTGAGTCGTGGCTATGGGGGCACCAATGTCGCGCCGCGTGCCGTAACGCGCGCCGACGACCCGCACGAGGTCGGCGACGAAGCGCCGCTGCTCGCCGAAACCGGCTGTCCCGTTTGGATCGCCCGCAAGCGCGCGGATGCTGCGCGAGCGCTGCTTGTGGCGCATCCGGAATGCGACGTCATCATCAGCGACGACGGCCTGCAGCACTACGCGCTTGCGCGAGCCGTCGAGATTGCCGTCGTCGACGGTGAGCGCGGGCTCGGCAACGGCCTGATGTTGCCCGCGGGTCCGCTACGCGAACCGCGCGTGCGCCTGTCCGAGGTCGATGCGGTCGTGCGGCTGGTCGCGCGCGACGAACCGCGACCGCCATCGACTGGCGGAGGCGTCGACTCGGTGATGACGCACGAGCCGCTGCGCTGGCGCAACCTGGCGCGGCCGGACGCGCAGCCCGACCCCGAAGCGTGGCGCGCAGGCGAGGTTCACGCGGTTGCGGGGACCGGGAATCCGGAGCGATTTTTCGACCTCGTTCGATCGTTGGGCCTGGCGCCTGTTTGCCACGCATTTCCCGACCACCACCGCTATGCCCCTGGCGATCTCGCGTATCCACGAGCCAGCGCGATACTGATGACGGAGAAGGACGCGGTAAAATGTGTCGCACTTGCCGACGAGCGGTGCTGGGCCCTTCCGGTGCGTGCCCGCATCGACCCGGCGCTCGTCACGTTGATCGAAGGGAAGATCCGTGGATCCGAAGCTCCTTGAAATCCTCGTCTGCCCCGTCACCAAGGGTCCGCTCGTCTACGACAGGGAGAAACAGGAGCTGATTTCCAAGTCGGCGCGGCTCGCCTATCCGATCCGCGACGGCATTCCCGTCATGCTGGAGGAGGAGGCCCGCCGATTGGAGCCTGCGGAGTACGGTGACGGGTGATGGCCTCGGGGCGAGGCGTGGGAACCGTGTTTACCGTACTCGTTCCCGCGCGCTACGCATCGACGCGTCTGCCGGGCAAGCCGCTGGCCGAGATCGCCGGCAAGCCGATGGTCGTACGCGTCGCCGAGCGCGCGCTGAAGGCCGGTGCTGCGCGGGTGGTCGTGGCCACCGACGACGAGCGGATCAAGGCGGCAGTCGAGGCCCATGGAGTTCCGACGTGCCTGACCCGCGCGACGCATGCGACCGGAACCGATCGCCTCGCCGAGGCGGTGGAGCAACTCGGGCTCGCCGACGACGCGATCGTCGTGAACGTTCAGGGCGACGAGCCGTTGCTCGCCCCCGAGTTGATACGCGCGGTGGCCGAACTGCTCGCTGCTACACCGGACGCCGCGATCGCGACTGCCTGCCACCCGATAGCGGATCCGGCCGAGGCATTCAATCCGAACGTCGTCAAGGTCGTGCTCGATCGCGACGGCCATGCACTCTACTTCAGTCGCGCGACCATACCCTGGGCGCGCGACGCGTTCGCCGCTGGCCGGGACGCGGTCCCGCGCGGCCTGCCGCTGTACCGCCACTATGGCCTTTACGCGTATCGCGTGGGATTCCTGCGGGCGTTCCCGTTGCTCGCGCCGGCCCCGATCGAGCGCTTCGAAGCGCTCGAGCAGTTGCGCGCGCTGTGGCACGGCTTCCGGATTGTGGTCGAGGTGACGACCGGGACGCCCGCGCCGGGCGTCGATACGCCGGAGGATCTCGAGCACGTACGCGCTCTGTATGCGGCGGGCAAGGCTTGAGCGGACGAGGTATTTGACCCATCCGCCGATTGCCTCCAGAATCGGCGGCGAACCTCGCGCCACAAGGGTTGGGCCAGACGGGAAAGCCGGCGTCGCCAACGCCAGGATTGCCTTGCATTCCTCTTCACCACATCGCGTTTCGCCGCCAACATGCGATTGATACTCCTCGGACCTCCCGGCGCCGGCAAGGGCACGCAGGCGAATTTCATCACCCAGGCCTACGGCATTCCGCAGATCTCGACCGGCGACATGCTGCGCGCCGCGATCAAGGCGGGCACGCCGAAGGGCCTCGCCGCGAAGAAGGTGATGGACGCCGGCGCGCTGGTCTCCGACGACATCATCATCGCGCTCGTCAAGGACCGGCTGAAGGAGCCCGACTGCGCGCGCGGTTACCTGTTCGACGGCTTCCCGCGGACGCTGCCGCAGGCGGATGCGATGAAGGAAGCAGGCGTCGCCATCGACTGCGTGCTGGAAATCGACGTGCCGGACGCGGCAATCGTCGAGCGGATGGGCGGGCGACGCGTGCACGTCGCGTCGGGCCGCACCTACCACGTTCGCTACAACCCGCCTAAGGTCGCGGACCGCGACGACGTCACCGGTGAGGCGCTGATCCAGCGCGACGACGATCGCGAAGAGACGGTCAAGAAGCGCCTGGCCGTCTACCACGCGCAGACCAAACCGCTCGTCGAGTACTACACGAAATGGGGCGCGACGGGTGATCCGCGGGCGCCCAGGTACCGAAAGGTCGACGGAATGGGAACGGTCGAGGCGATCCGCGATGCGTGCCTCGCCGCGTTGCGAACCTGATCGCCCTGCAGGCGCGGGAACCACGATGACGGACCTCACGGCAACACGCATCAGCGTGGTCGTGCGCAGCATGGCGAGGCCCACGCTGCGATCGGCGCTTGCTTCACTCGCGGCGCAGCAGGGCGTCTCGCTCGAAGTGCTGGTCGTCGCGGCTAGTGGCGCGACCCATCCACCGGTCCCGCCGACCTGCGGCGAGCACGAGGTGCGGCCGGTTGCCAGTGCCGTGCCGTTGCGCCGTGCCGCCGCCGCCAACGCCGGGCTCGACGCGGCGAGCGGCGAATGGATCACGTTTCTCGATGACGACGACGTGGTGCTCCCGGGACACATGGCCGGGCTTCTCGCTGCGCAGCGCGCCGCGCCCGGTGCCGGGGTCGTCCATTCCTACGCCGACGCGGTGTTCGCCGATGGCCACCACGAACGATTCGGCCAGCCGTTTTCGCTCATGCAGCTCTACGAGCGCAATTTCATCCACCTGTCGTCGGCCCTCGTCGCGCGTGCGTTGGTCGCCGAGGGTTGCCGCTTCGACGAAACGCTCGACATACACGAGGACTGGGACTTCCTGCTGCAGCTTGCGCAAAGAACCCGCTTCGCCTTCGCCCCCGTTGCGACATTCGAATGGCATGCGGAAGCGGGCGACTCCGGCGCAGCCGGCGGACACAACCAGGACGACGCTCGTTTTGCCCTGTTCCGTGATCGCATCTACGCGAAGTGGGCGCCTGTGCGCGATGCATTGATTGATCGGATCGGTGCGTTGCTGCAATCGGCGGGATCGCGCGCGGAGCAGGGCGACTTCGCGGGTGCGGAACTGGAGGTGCGGACGGCGCTGGCGGCGAGCCCGAACGACCCGTATGCGCTCAACCTCCTCGCGATGGTGCAGCGCTCATCGGGCCGGATCGCGGAGGCTCGCGCGACGCAGGAGCTCGCGATTGCGGTACGTCCGCACGATCCGTCGCTCGTCTACAATCTTGCGCTACTCGCGATGGCACAGCACGACACGAGGGTTGCACGCGGCTTGTGCGAGCGCGCGCTCGCGCTGCAGCCCGGGTATGCCCCCGCGGCGCGGTTGCGCGAGCAGTTGTTGGTGGCGGCCGAGGCTTGAGCCCCGGCGACGTACCCTATGGTTGCATCCCGTCGTTCAATGTCCCGGTCCCCTCTCCCATGACCAAACGCAACGCCTTCTACGCCCAGTCCGGCGGCGTGACCGCCGTCATCAACGCCAGCGCCGCCGGCGTCATCGAAACGGCGCGCAAGCACAAGAGCCGCCTCGGCAAGGTCTTCGCCGGGCGCAACGGCATCATCGGGGCGCTGACCGAAGACCTGATCGACACCAGCCGGGAGAGCGCGCGCGCGATCGCGGCGTTGAAGCACACGCCGGCCGGCGCTTTCGGCTCGTGCCGCTACAAGCTCAAGGGACTCGAGGAGAACCGCGCGCAGTACGAGCGGCTGATCGAGGTGTTCCGCGCGCACGACATCGGCTATTTCTTCTACAACGGCGGCAACGACTCCGCGGACACCTGCCTCAAGGTGTCGCAGCTCTCCGCCCGGCTGGGGTACCCGTTGATCGCCGTGCACGTGCCGAAAACCGTCGATAACGATCTCGCGGTGACCGACAACTGTCCGGGCTTCGGGTCGGTCGCCAAGTACGTCGCGACCTCGATGCGCGAGGCGGCGTTCGACGTCGCGTCGATGGCGAAGACGTCGACCAAGGTCTTCGTGCTCGAGGTGATGGGCCGGCATGCCGGCTGGATCACCGCGGCAGTCGGGATGGCTGCGGATCGCGAGACGCCGATCCCGCTGGTGCTGCTCTTTCCCGAGGTAGCGTTCGACGAGGCGAGGTTCATGGCCGAGGTCGACGCGAAGGTCCGGGAGTTCGGTTACTGCTGCGTAGGCGTGTCGGAGGGACTCAAGAACGCGGCGGGAGAACTGATGGCCGAAGCGGGAACCAAGGACGCATTCGGTCACGCACAGCTGGGCGGCGTGGGTCCTCTGATCGCGACGCTGGTCAAGGACAGGCTCAAGTACAAGTACCACTGGGCGGTCGCGGACTACCTGCAGCGCGCCGCGCGCCACATCGCGTCGAAGACCGACCTCGAGCACAGCTACGCGGTCGGCAAGGCGGCGGTCGACTATGCGCTCGCCGGCAAGAACGCGGTGATGCCGGCGATCCGGCGCCTGTCGGACAAGCCTTATCGGTGGCGGATCGAGGCGGCGCCGCTGACGAGCGTCGCCAATGTCGAGAAGATGCTGCCGCGCGATTTCATCACGGCCGACGGCTTCGGCATCACCGACAAGGCTCGGGCCTATCTCGCGCCGCTGATCCGCGGCGAGGACTTTCCGCCGTTCAAGGACGGGCTGCCGCGCTATGTGCGGCTCAAGAACCTCGCGGTGCCGAAAAAGCTGGTCGCCGAATTCCGGGTGTGACACGGAGGCCGCGTGAACCGGCGTGATCTCATCGTCGCGGCACTCGCCACGGCGTGCGCGCCCGGTACGGCGCGGCCGCAGGCGAGCGGCAGGATTCGGCGCATCGGCTGGCTCGATCTGTCCTCATCCGCGGAGAACCTTGGCACCTTCGTACAGGCATTGAGTGCCCGGGGATGGGTCGAGGGCAAGACGTTCAGGGTCGACTACCGTGGCGGGGAAGGGAAGCCGGAGCGCCTCGCGGCCGTGGCCGCCGAACTGGTTCGGCTTCCGGCCGACGTGATCGTGGCGCCTGGCACCCCGGAGGCGCTAGCGGCAAAGAAGGCCGCCAACGCTGTTCCGATCGTCATGACTGGCGTCGATGACCCGGTGGGACGCGGGTTGGTCGGCACGCTCGCGCGACCGGGAGGGAACATCACCGGCCTCGCCAGCGCGCGCGCGAACTGGGCGCGAAGCTCCTCTCGCTGCTGCGCGATCTTTCCCCCCGCGCGACGAGCGTCGCGGTCATCGTGGACGCCAACGATCCGGATCACCGCACGATCCTCACCCAGCTTCAGGCGGCCGCCCGGAGCCTCGGATAAGTATTTCAGGGACAACGGAGCGAAGAAGGGAACGCGGATCGCCTACCTCTACCTGGACAGTCCGGCGGGTCGCGACGGGATCGCCATGGTCGAGGCCATCGCGGAAAAGGAAGGCTACGACCTGCGCAAGTTTCCCCTGCAGCCGCCCGGCCTCGAGATGGAACGGCAGGTGACCGAGATCGTGCGTGACTTCAAGGCCGACTGGGTGATCACGAGCCTCTTCGGCCGGCCCCCGGCGGTATCCATCAAGGAGTTCAGGAACGCGGGATTTCCATTGAACCGCGTCCTGAGCTTCGTCTACGGCGCCGGCCATCCGGATATCGAGGGCGCGGGCTGGGACACCGCGCAGGGCTATCTCGGCCTGCAGTACGCGGGCGTGGGCCGCAACTTTCCGGTCATCCAGGAAATCATGAAGATGTATCGCGACGAAGGGAAGGACGTGCCGAAGTACGTCGGCGGCGCGTACTACAACCGGGGTGTCCTGACCGCGGCGATCATCGTTGAGGGCATTCGTCTGGCGATCGAGAACCACGGCTTGCCGCTCACGGGCGACAAGGTGCGCAGGGGATACGAGACGATCCGCAAGCTCGACCTGCAGGGGCTGGCCCCGCCGCTCAACATCACCCCCCAGGATCACGAGGGCGGCGGTTACCTGCGTCTGTATCAGGTGAAGGGCAACGCGTGGGTGCCCGTGACCGACTGGACGCACGGTTACCATGACGAGGTCATGGCGCTGGTGAAGAAAGCCAACACCAAGTAGGCCGGCGCGGCGCAGGCCCGGCAGTCAATTCCAATAGAGGTATGAGCCTGAACGAGCCGAGTCTCGGGCGTGAGTCTCAAGCGGCGTTTCTGGATCGTTCGTGGATCGAAAGGAAGAGGTGGCTGCGCGCTTTGTTTAGCCGGGCCGCGGCCTCGTTGTCGGACATGCTGGCCGCTTGGCGGCGTAAGGAAGCGAGGGTAACCCCCGGGCGCAAGAACGCGGGACCCGTTCCAGGGTGGCCAGTTTCTCGAAGGGGGTCATCACCAGACGCTGTGGGTAGCATTTGCGGATCTTGCCCTTGGCGTCGATGCGCTCCTCGGCGAATAGGCAGGGCCGATGGAAATTGAGGTACGGGTTGAGGTACTCGGCGCAGAAGGCATTGACCGCCGTGGCGAAGCATTGCGGGATGTGCGCGTAGCCCAGATGCTTGCGAATGACCGCACCGTTCTTGGTTTCGACCAAGCCGTTGTCGTTGGCGTGGCGCGGCCGGGACTTGGTGAATTCCACCCGTAACTTCTCGAGCACTCCTGGCCACCTGATGGTTGATGTACTCGGAGCCGTGGTCGGCATGGAAGCCGAGAATCGCGAAGGGGAACCCGGCCAGCAGGGCTTCGAGCACCGGCAGCAGATACGCCTCGCTGAGCTTCTCGCAGGTGGCCACCAGTTCCCATTGGGTCAGGCAATCCACGGCGTTGATGTGATAGACGCCCTTCACCCCGTCCTGCTCGCCCTGATGCACGCTGTCGATGCGAATGAAGCCCGGCCGCCCCTCGGGCGCGGGCGCCCGGCGCTCGCCGATGCCACCTGGGTCGCACGGGTCTTGGTCCACTCCCGCCGGCGCTCGGTGTAGCCGCGGCGCTTGCGCAGGTTGTACAAATGCGCGGTGGAGATCGTCGCCCAGCGGGCGTAGCGGCCATCGCCATAGCTCGCCAGTGCGCGCTGCATCAAGTGCCGGGTGGCCGGCCCCGAGAGCGTGCCGTGCAGCGTGTCGGTGGCCGCCAGCAGCGCCACATCGGCGTCGGTGTAGCGGCGGGCAAAGCCGTGCGTCGGCGCGCGATAACCCTTCTTGAGCGCTCCCCTTCGGGCACGCTTGATCAAGCGCACCAGCTGCGGCCGCGAGTAACCGGTGGTGCGCATCAGGTAGCGCACCACCAGCCCCTTGTCCACCCGCTTGAGCCGGGCGTAGCCAAACCGGCGCACGACGCCTTCGACGTGCCGATAGCGATCCTCGTCCTTGCCGCATCGCCGAAACTCGACTCCCGCCGTCCCCGCAACAAACTGCCGCAACTGCGGCAACGTCACCAACCGCTCTTCGTTCATATCGATCACCATGCCCCCGATGATCGATCCAGCTACCCCGCTTCAGGCTCATACCTCGTTGGAAACACGGCCTCCGTCCAGACTCATACCCTATTGGAAAAGACTCCGGCTCGACTTTCCCAGGCGCGAACTGGCAAAATAGCGTGTTTGCCAGGCGGCGTACCGGTACTCCGGACGCCGCCGGCGGGGCGGGCGCAGCCAGCCGACGGTCGCGCCCCGGCTGACGGATCGGCCACAGGTCCGCGCCGAGTCCGCCACGGTTTCTTGCCACTCAATGGGTTAGGGAGAATCAGCATGTCCACAGGCTTGATCTTCGCGCTTGTCTGCGCGATCGCCGCGATCGTCTACGGCGCCGTTTCGATCGGCTGGATCATGGCGAAGCCGTCCGGCAACGACCGGATGCGCGAAATCGCCGCCGCAATCCAGTCCGGTGCGCAGGCTTACCTCAACCGCCAGTACACGACGATCGGCATCGTCGGTCTCGTGCTGTTCGTCGTCATCTGGTGGGCGCTGGGCGGCGCGACGGCGGGCGGATTCGCTGTCGGTGCGGTGCTCTCCGGACTTGCCGGCTACATCGGGATGAACGTGTCGGTTCGCTCGAACGTGCGGACCGCCGAGGCTGCGCGCACGGGTTTGAATGACGCACTCTCCGTCGCGTTCCGAGGGGGCGCGATCACGGGCATGCTGGTCGTCGGCCTCGGACTATTGGGCGTGGCCGGGTTCTACTGGTTCCTGCTGGGGTCCGCGCACGGTGCGCCGAACCTGATGAAGGAGGGCCTGCATCACGCCATCCAGCCGCTCGTCGGTCTCGCGTTCGGCGGCTCGCTGATCTCGATCTTCGCCCGTCTTGGCGGCGGCATCTTCACCAAAGGCGCGGATGTCGGCGCGGATCTCGTCGGCAAGGTCGAGGCGGGCATTCCCGAGGACGACCCGCGCAATCCGGCGGTAATCGCGGACAACGTCGGGGACAACGTCGGCGACTGCGCGGGCATGGCCGCCGACCTCTTCGAGACGTACGCGGTGACGATCGTCGCGACGATGCTGCTCGGCGCACTCCTGATGCCGGTGATGGCCGAGGCGGCTGTCACCTATCCGCTGGTGCTGGGCGGATTCTCGATCATCGCGTCGATCATCGGCTGCTATTTCGTCAAGGCGCGCGAGGGCGGCAAGATCATGAACGCGCTCTACCGCGGCCTGATCGTCGCAGGCCTCGTTTCCGCGGTCGGTTTCTGGTTCATCACCCAGTGGATGATGGGCGGCATCGGCGCCGTCGATCCGTCGCTGTCCCCGCTGAAGCTCTTTCTCGCGTCGCTGATCGGCCTCGCGCTGACCGCGGCGATGGTCGTGATCACCGAGTACTACACGGCAACCGAGTTCAAGCCGGTGCGCCATGTCGCCGAGGCGTCGACGACCGGGCATGCGACCAACATCATCGCCGGACTCGGCGTGTCGATGAAGGCCACCGCCTGGCCGGTGATTGCGGTGTGCATCGCGATCTGGGGCTCCTATTGGCTCGCGGGCCTGTACGGAATCGCGATCGCGGCGACGTCGATGCTCTCGATGGCCGGCATCATCGTCGCGCTCGACGCGTATGGTCCGATCACCGATAACGCCGGAGGCATCGCGGAAATGGCGAAGCTGCCGGACTCCGTGCGCGCGATCACCGATCCGCTCGACGCGGTCGGCAACACGACCAAGGCGGTGACCAAGGGGTACGCGATCGGCTCGGCCGGCCTTGCCGCGCTGGTGCTCTTTGCCGACTACACGCACGCGCTCGATTCCGAGGGCATCGGGGTTTCCTTTGACCTGTCGAACCACAAGGTGATCGTCGGACTCTTCCTGGGCGGCTTGATTCCCTACCTGTTCGGCGCGATGGCAATGGAGGCCGTCGGCCGTGCCGCGGGCGCGGTTGTCATCGAGGTGCGCCGCCAGTTCAAGGAGATCAAGGGCATCATGGAAGGTACGGCGAAGCCCGAATACGGTGTCGCCGTCGACATGTTGACCAAGGCGGCGATCAAGGAAATGATCGTGCCGTCGCTGCTGCCGGTTCTGGTTCCGGTGGTTGTCGGACTCGTGCTCGGGCCGGAGGCGTTGGGCGGGCTCCTGATGGGCACGATCGTCACCGGCATTTTCGTCGCGATCTCGATGACGACCGGCGGCGGCGCCTGGGACAACGCGAAAAAGTACATCGAGGACGGCCATTACGGCGGCAAGGGATCCGATGCGCACAAGGCCGCCGTCACCGGCGACACCGTGGGCGATCCCTACAAGGACACGGCCGGCCCCGCGGTGAACCCGCTGATCAAGATCATCAACATCGTGGCGTTGATGATCGTGCCGCTGCTCGGGACGTCGGTCTTCATGGATAAGCCGGCCGCCGCGCCCGTCAAGGTCGTCGCTCCGGCAGCGATGTCCGCGCCCGCCGCAGCGCCTGCCCCCGCGCCGGCGGCAGGACCTGCACAGGCAACGCCAGCCCCGGCTGCGCCACCTGTTCCTACTGCAGCAGGGCCCGCCGTTGCACCGGCGAAGGACGCCATGACCGAAGCGCCGAAGAAGTAGCGAACTCTGAGCGCAGAGCGAAAGGGCCGGCCCGCGAGGGTCGGCCCTTCCTTTTCGGCGTCGCGAAAATGGGGCCGTTGCGAGCGCGGCCGGCGCTGCGCTTGACGAATCAGCCCGGAGTTTGCTGGCAGTTCTTCGCGAGCAGGCAGGGCGGCGGCGGCTCGTTGTTCTTCCGCCGCAGGATCTCGTCACGCAACTCCTGGTATTGGCGTCGCGTCTGGGTGATGACGGATTCGACGGTGATCGTCGCCGCGCCCAGCGCGCCGGGAACGAACGAGCCGTCGGCCGTGACGCGCGTCAGGGCGCCTTCGTCGATGACCCGGGTGGTGAAGTTCGACGACTTCAGGTTTCCCTTGACGAGCTCGGACCGGATTTCGCGGGGCGGAATCAACTCGACCTTGCGCACCGAATCCATGTAGATCGGCAGCAGCCCCGCTTTTACGTGGCTCTTCTGCGCCACCTCGAAGGTGTCGCCCACCCGATTCTGGATCTGGCTCGAATCGATGCTCGACACGATCTTCGCCATGTTGTCATAGTCGGTCACGACCTCCCACGTTTGCGTGACCGTCGCGGGAACGGTGAACTCGGCGTGCACCTCGAACGCCGCACCGTTCTTCTGGACACGCACGGTGACGTCCTGGGCTTTCGCGGGCACGGCGAGCGCAAGCGCCAACGCTGCCAGTGAGGCAAGCATGAACGAGCGAGGAATCGCGAAATTCGACATGGCGCCCCCGATGGGTTTGTTCGCGAAGGCAACAAGATAATACCTTTCCGGCCGATGTCGCAATGGATCGTCGATAGGGGGCCGCCCGACCGTTGGCTGCTGCGAGGCAACGACGCGGCGGTGCCGACCGGAGCCGCCGGCATCCGCAGTGGAGCACGCCGGCCGGGGCTCGAGCAGCCATCGGTGGTAGCCTATGGAATTGCCGTGCCTCGACGCGAAGCTGGCGCGCGCGGTATTTCGAAGCAACTCAACCTACGGCGGGGAGGAGATGGCAATGGCGCCGAATTTCGCACGAATGGTCGGTCGCGTCGTAACGGTTTGCCTCGCGGTGATCGTCGCCTCGAGCGCGATCGCGCAGAACCAGGCACCCGAGCGTCCTTCCGGCTGGACGGACAAGGCGCCGGTCACCTCGGCACACTGGATGATCGCCGCCGCGAATCCGCTTGCGGTCGACGCCGGGTATCGCATCCTAGCGCAGGGTGGCAGCGCCGTGGACGCCGCAATCGCCGTCCAGCTGGTGCTGGGATTGGTCGAGCCGCAATCCTCCGGGCTGGGCGGTGGCGCCTTCCTGCTGCTGCACGACGCCAAGGCGGGGAAGCTTCTCGCCTACGACGGGCGCGAGACCGCGCCCGCGGCCGCACGGCCGGACCGGTTCATGAAGGACGGCAAGCCGCTTGCGTTCTACGATGCGGTCATCGGCGGAAAGTCGGTGGGCGTCCCCGGCGTCGTGCGGCTGCTCGAGACCGCGCATCGCCGCCACGGCCGACTGCCGTGGGGCGAGTTGTTCGTCCCCGCGAT
Source organism: uncultured beta proteobacterium (assembly GCA_963809965.1). Lineage (GTDB taxonomy): Bacteria > Pseudomonadota > Gammaproteobacteria > Burkholderiales > Casimicrobiaceae > CAIWHR01. The sequence continues at coordinate 32,669 of CAWELU010000050.1, read as the reverse complement.
CGAGCTTGCCGAAAGCGGCTTCGCGGTTTCTGCCGCGCCTGAACAGGCTCCTTGCCGGCGAGCGATACCTGACGCAACCGCGTGCACGGGCCTATTTCTACACCCAGGACGGCAAGCCCGTGGCCGTCGGAACGATGCTCCGGAACCCTGCGTATGCACGGACGCTGCGCAAGATCGCCACGGGAGGTGCCGATGCGTTCTACGCCGGGGAGATTGCGCGGGACATCGTCGACACCGCGAACTCGCATCCGACGAATCCGGGCGATCTGACGCTTGCTGATCTTGCCGGGTATACGGTCAAGGTGCGCACACCCGTCTGCGACTCGTATCGCCGTTATCGCGTGTGCGGTTTCCCGTTGCCATCGTCGGGAGGCATCACCGTGCTGCAGATGCTCAAGATCCTCGAGCCCTACGATCTCAACGCGATGGGTCGCGGCGTCGTTCTGGAGCGTCCACTTCATCAGCGAAGCCGGCCGCTTGGCCTATGCGGACCGCGGTGTTTACGAGGCCGACCCCGATTTCTACACGCCGCCAGCGGGGTTGCTCGATTCGTCGTATCTGCGCGGCCGCTCCGCGATGATTCAAACCAATGGCAGCCTTGGCCGCGCCCGACCGGGAACCCCGCCCGAGCGCATCACGCCGGCGAAGAAGGTCGCGCATGGCGAGGGCGCCGCGCTCGAGTTTCCGTCGACGTCGCACATCTCGATCGTCGACCGGTACGGCAACGCACTCGCGATGACGACAACGATCGAGGATGCCTTCGGCAGCCGGCTGATGACCGCGGGCGGGTTCCTGCTCAACAACGAGCTCACCGATTTCTCGTTCGCGCCGAGCGAGGACGGCAAGCCCGTTGCCAATCGCGTCGAGGCAGGCAAGCGGCCGCGCTCGTCGATGGCGCCGACGATCGTCTACGACCGCGCGGGACGCGTGTTCCTGGTCGCGGGCTCGCCCGGCGGCAGCGCGATCATCAACTACGTCGCGAAGACGTTGATCGGCGTGCTCGACTGGGGGCTCGATCCGCAAGCCGCGATCGCGCTGCCGAATTTCGGCAGCCGCAACGGCCCGACCGAGCTCGAGAAGGATACGCCGGTCGCGGTCCTCGAACCCAAATTGAAGGCGTTGGGAGCGGAGGTGCGCGTCATCGACTTCACGAGCGGCGTGCAGGCGATCGTGCGCACGAAGACAGGCTGGATCGGCGGCGCCGACCCACGGCGCGAGGGCACGGTGCGGGGACAGTGATGCCGGCCGGCAACGTGCCCGGGCCCACGCACGTGCCGCAGCCGCATCGCATCGTGATCGTAGGCGGTGGTGCGGCAGGTCTGCCGCTCGCCGCGAAGCTCGGCGATACCCTCGGAGGGCGCGGACGCGCCACGATCACGCTCGTCGACGCGCTGCCGACGCATTTGTGGAAGCCGCTGTTGCACGAGGTCGCCGCGGGACGAATGGATGTGGACCTGCACGACGTCGAATACTTCCTGATGGCGTATTGGCACCATTTCCGCTTTCGCCTCGGGGCGGCGACCGGCCTTGACCGCACGGCGCGCGAACTGAAAATCGCCGCGGTCCACGACCACGACGGTGCCGAGATCCTGCCGGCCGGCGTCGTGCCCTACGACACGCTGATCGTCTGTGTCGGCAGTGTGAGCAACGATTTCGGCATTCCCGGTGTGGCCACGCATGCGATCTCCCTCGATACCGCGGCCGACGCCGATCGATTCCACGACCGCCTTGTCGCGGCATGCATGCGTGCCGAGGGCCGTGCTGCGCGTGGCGAGTCCGGAGCGGTGGAAATCGTGATCATCGGTGCCGGCGCAACCGGGGTCGAACTGGCCGCGGAGATTCGACACTGCACCAAGGCGCTGGCAAGTTACGGGCTCGAGCACCTCGTGCCGGAACGCGATATCCGGCTCACCATCATCGAGGCGGCGCCGCGGATACTTCCGCCACTATCCGAGAAGATCGCGGCGGCGGCGACCGAATTGCTCGCGACGCTCGGCGTCGTCGTGCGTACCAGCGAACGCGTGACGGCAGTCGATGCCGATGGCGTCCACACCGCGGGCGGCGACGTGCTACCCGCCGATCTCGTGGTCTGGGCGGCGGGCATTCAGGCGCCGCCGCTGCTCGCGACGCTCGATGGACTCGAGTTCAATCGGGCGAACCAGCTCGTCGTCGATACGACGCTGGCGACAACGCGCGATCCGGATATCTTCGCGCTGGGCGACTGTGCCGCCTGCCCCTGGCCCGAAGCGGGACGCGAGGGAGCGCTCTTGCCGCCGCGCGCGCAGGTCGCCCACCAGCAGGCGACCCTGCTCGTCAAGAGCGTCCACGCGCGCCTCGCCGGCAAGCCGCTGCCCACATTCCGGTTCACGGATTTCGGCTCGCTGGTTTCGCTCGGTGAACTCTCCGCGGTGGGCAACCTGATGGGACGCCTGATCGGCGGCAACCTGCTGATCCAGGGCCTGATCGCACGCTGGATGTACGCATCGCTGTACAAGCTGCATCAGGTGTCGATCCACGGCTATGTGCGGGTCGCGATCGACACGCTGAGCCGGTTGGTGCGGCACCGGCTCGACCCGCGCGTCAAACTGCACTGACGCCAGGGATCGAGCGGGCATGGAACTCGGCGGCGATCGCGACATCCCAGCAGACGTGACGCACGAGAACACGACGAAGGAGCCGGCGAGCCTCGCGATCGCTGCCGATCGCGTGCCTGTCCGTGTCTGGGACTGGCCGGTCCGTGTCGTCCACTGGGCGGTTTTCGCGCTGGTCGTGGTCTCGGTGGCAACGGGCCTCGTCGGTGGCAATGCGATGGAGTGGCACCTGCGCTCGGGGTTCGGCATCCTCTTGCTCGTGTTGTTTCGCATCCTGTGGGGCTTTCTGGGAAGCCACCATGCGCGCTTCTCGAGCTTCGTCCGCGGTCCGGCTGCGGTCATCGCCTACGCGCGTTCGCTCCTGCAGCCGCCGCCTGCTGTGCACACCGGACACAACCCGCTCGGCGGCTGGTTCGTCGTCCTGCTGCTCACCGCGCTGTTGACTCAGGCGGCGACGGGGCTGTTCGCGAACGACGACATCGCGGCCGAAGGGCCGCTTGCGAAACGGATCAGCGACGATCTCTCCGATCGGTTCACGGCGCTCCACGTCGTCGGGGCGTGGGTCGTCGTCGGCCTCGCCTCCGTGCACGTCGGCGCCGCGTTCTTCTATCTTGCCGTGTTCAAGGAGAACCTGATCCAGCCGATGGTCACCGGCGTGAAGCTGGTGCCGCGGCGGGTCGTCGATGCGGCCACGCGACCGGTCAAGGGCGCCCGTGCGCTTGCCTTGCTCGCGATCTGCGCCTACGCCGTCTGGGTGCTGGTCACCGAAAGCTAGCTCGGCGAGGCGTGGAGGTGGTGGTTAAAGCCGCTACTTGCTGCGGAATTCGTCGTGGCAGCTGTCGCACCCCTTGGCGACATCGCCGAACACCGGCTTGATCTGGTTCATGTCGCCCGTTTGCGCCGCGACGACGAGCTTTCCCGTCTCGACCATTAGCTTGTCGCCGTTCTGCTTGAACTTCGCGGGGTCCTTCCAGATTTCCGGCTTCGCCTTGGTCGGGGCACCCTGATCAGAACCGGGCGTATAGCCTTCCCACGGCATGTGCACCAATTGATCGAGATACGTTGCGCGCTTGAGGAACTCGTCCTTGTTGTACGGCTTCTCCCCTTTCACCATCGCCGCCATGACGCCCATGTTCCAGCCCTGCGCCTGCATGATGCCCTGGCGGTACTTGATCGCGCGCTCGGGCTTCACGTCCTGCGCCCAGACCGCCGTCATTGCCGTTGTGCCGCCCAACACCACACCCAGCGCAAGCGTTCCTGCGATTCCCATCGAATCCTCCGAAAAGTTGAGCGGCCCCCGGCGTTGCGCTCCAGCGCCACCTGGCGTGGGTCGCATCCGAATCGGCCGAGACCGGGCGGTACGCCCGATGCGCCAACAAGACCGCCGCGGATTCTATTCCAACACTCCGCGACCTGGGCTTGGTCAGCCCGGAACGAGCCAGCCCGCCTCGCGCTTCACCGCCCCGGCCTTCTCCAGTTCGGCGATGAGGAGTTCGGCGAGGCGGGCGGGCGGCAGCTGGAAGAAGCGCGCGTTGAAATCGCGATAGATGCCGATGCGTTCGACGTAAGCCGGCATGTCCGCCAGCGCCAGCCGCTGCTTGTCGAGCAGCGAAAAGACGAGATTCACCTTCAGCGCGTGCCGCGCGACGCGTAGGCTGTCGGTCTCGAACGCCTCGATCCGTTTTCGCGCGCGCGCGAGTGCTGCGGCAACGTCGGTGAACGGCTCGCCGTGGCCGGGAATCACCACCCGGATGTCGAGCCCGGCCAGCATCTCGATCGTGGCGCGCGTCGCGGGCAGAGCGGCCGGGTCGATCTCGCGCGGCATCACGAAGCCAAAACCGTGCTCCCACAACGCGTCGCCCGAAACGAGGATGCGGTGTTCCGGGTTGAAGAACACGAGGGCGCCCATGTCGTGTCCGGGCGCGGCCAGCGCGCTCCATTCGAGGTCACCCCACACGTGGGTGGATCCCGGAACGAGCGCCTGGTCCACGTCGAAGCGTTCCATGTCCTGGTCGCAATAGTCGTACAAGAGGGCTTTCTGATCCCAGCGCTCGACGAGCGGAGCCTCGCCTGCAGGCACCGCGATCGGGCAACCGTAACGCGCGACGATTGCCGCGTTGCCGCCCACATGGTCCGAATGGCAATGCGTGTTGACGAGCCACGCGAGCGATTCGTCGCCGATGCCGCGCTCGGTCTCGAGGAGCGCCAGCGTAAGCCGCTTGTGCCGGACGTAGCCGGAGTCGATCAGCACATGCCCGTCGCGGCTCCTCAGCAAGACGTTGTTCGCGGACAGCCAATCGCGGACGAAGACGTGCAATTGCGGCGGAAAGAGGGAGGGGGCCAAGGAATCGCTCGGGCGAGTCGTGCTCCGGGAGCCAACCACCGTGCCGCTCCCGCTTCGGAACGGCTGCCGGCGGCGGTTCAGCTCAGTCGGGCCAGAAAATTCTTCACCAGTGCAGCGCGTTCGGCCAGCGTGGGCGCCGCCTGCTCGATCCGGATGCGATCGGGCCCCGCGAAGCGTATGCGACCATCTTTTTGCACCAACGCGATCAACGCGCCCGGATCGAAGGGAGGGTGCGGCCCGAACTGCAGCGTGGTCCGCTCGGGACCGGCATCGAGCTTCGCGACGCCCATCGGTTTCAGGATGAGCCGCAATCGGTGACACGCGACCAACGCCTGCGCGGGCTCGGGCAGGCTGCCGAAGCGGTCGACGAGTTCCTCCTGCATCGCCTCGAGCTCCTCGAGGGTCTCCCCGTTCGCGAGGCGCTTGTAGAGGACGAGCCGCTCGTGCACGTCAGCGCAGTACGCTTCGGGGAGCAACGCCGGGACGTGCAGGTTGATTTCGGTGGCGACGCCGAGCGGTGCGGACAGGTCCGGCACGCGGCCCGCTTTCAGCGCGGACACGGCCACCCGCAGCATGTCGGCATAGAGCTGGAAGCCGACTTCCTGCATCTCGCCCGACTGCGATTCCCCGAGCACCTCGCCGGCGCCACGGATCTCGAGATCGTGCATCGCCAGATAGAAGCCGGAGCCGAGGTCCTCCATCATCTGGATCGCCTCGAGCCGCTTTTTCGCCTGCGTCGACAGCGCATCCTCGGGCGGCGTCAGCAGGTACGAATACGCCTGGTGGTGCGAGCGGCCGACCCGTCCCCGCAGCTGGTGCAGTTGCGCGAGGCCGAAGCGGTCCGCCCGCTCGATGATGATCGTGTTCGCCGTCGGCACGTCTATGCCGGTCTCGATGATGGTCGAGCACACGAGCAGGTTGACGCGCTGCGCATAGAACTCGCGCATCACGTGCTCGAGGTCGCGCTCGCCCATCTGCCCGTGCGCAATCGCGATCCGCGCCTCCGGCAGCAAGTCCGCGAGGCGCTCGGCCGTCGTGTTGATCGTGTCGATGTCGTTGTGCAGAAAGTAGATCTGCCCGCCGCGCTTCAATTCGCGCAACGCAGCCTCGCGGATGATGCCGCGCGAGTATGGCGCGACGAATGTCTTGATTGCGAGTCGGCGCTGGGGTGCGGTCGCGATGACCGAGAAGTCGCGTATCCCCTCGAGGGACATCGCGAGCGTGCGTGGAATCGGCGTGGCAGTCAGGGTGAGGACATCGACCTCGGCGCGCAAACGCTTCAACTGCTCCTTCTGCCGCACGCCGAAACGGTGCTCCTCGTCGATGATGACTAGGCCAAGGTTGGCGAACTTCACGTCGGGCTGGATCAGCTTGTGGGTGCCGATCACGAGGTCGATGGTGCCGGCGGCGAGTCCCTCGAGCGCGGCCTTCACTTCTTTCGGCGAGCGAAAGCGCGACAACTCGACGAGCTTTACCGGCACGTCGGCGAAGCGGTCGGAGAACACCTGGAAGTGCTGCTCCGCAAGCAGCGTGGTGGGAACCAGCACGGCAACCTGCTTGCCGTCGGCCAGCGCAACGAACGCCGCGCGCAGGGCAACCTCGGTCTTGCCGAAGCCCACATCGCCGCAGACCAGCCGGTCCATCGGCTTGCCGTCGGTCAGATCCTTGATGACGGCCTCGATGGCGCCCTGCTGGTCGGGTGTCTCCTCGAAGCCGAAGCCGTCCGCGAACGCTTCGTAGTCGTGCGGCTTGAACTTGAAGGCGTGCCCCTTGCGCGCCGCGCGCCGCGCGTAGAGATTCAGCAGCTCGGCGGCGGTATCGTGCGCCTGCCGTGCCGCCCGCTTCTTCGCCTTCTCCCACTGGTTGCTGCCGAGTTCGTGCAACGGCGCGGCTTCGGGTGACGCCCCGCTGTAGCGTCCGATCAGGTGCAGGTTGGCGACCGGGACGTAGAGCTTCGCGTCGTTGGCGTAGATTAGCTGCAGAAACTCGGCGGCTCCTTCGCCCAGGTCCATCGTGACGAGACCGAGGTAGCGGCCGATCCCGTGCTGCTCATGGACGACCGGGTCGCCGATGCGCACTTCGGACAGGTCGCGCAGCATCGCGTCGACGTTGGAGCGACGCCCGGCCTCGCGCCGCCCGCGACGCGCGACGCCGGCGTAAAGCTCGGCCTCGGTGACAAAGGCCAGCTTCGCATCCGGCCACTCGAAGCCGTTGTGCACCGGGGCGACGATCAGGGCAGAATTCGCGTCGCCGGCGACGAACCCCGGAAGGTCGGCGGCAAGCGGCACGGTCAGGCCGTACTCGGCGAAATACTGCTGCATCGTTTCCCGGCGACCGGCGCTCTCGGCACAGATGAGAACACGGGCGTCGGCCGCGGCGACGTAGCGCTTGAGCGCAGCGATCGGGTCGTCGGCGCGGCGATCGACGCGGACCGGACGGCAGAGCCTGGCGGTGCGACGTCCCCCGTCGACGCCAGCGGTGTCGTCGGCTGCACGGACCGGAATCTCGATTCGCGGGTAGGGCTTGATCGCGCCGAAAAATGCGTCCGGCGGCAGGAAGACCTCGGTCGGCGGCAGCAGCGGCCGCGCCTTGTCGCCGCGCAGCAGCTTGTACCGGACGTCGGCGTCCTGCCAGAAGCGTTGCACGGCGCCGGTGACGTCGCCATGCAACGCCACCACCGTCCCGGCTGGCAGGTAGTCCGAAAGCGTCGCCGTCGAATCGAAGAAGAGCGGCAGGTAGTACTCGATGCCGCCCGGTGCGATGCCGTTGCTGACGTCCTTGTACAGTGCCGACCGCGAAGGGTCGCCCTCGAACACCTCGCGATAGCGGCCGCGAAAGCGCGTGCGGCCTGCGTCGTCGAGCGGAAACTCGCGCGCAGGCAGCAGCCGCACCTCGGGCACCGGATAGAGCGTGCGCTGCGTGTCGATGTCGAAAGTCTTGATGGTCTCGATGTCGTCGCCGAACAGGTCGAGACGGTAGGGCAGTGCGCTCCCCATCGGAAACAGATCGATCAATCCGCCGCGCACGCTGAACTCGCCGGGAGAGACCACCTGCGTCACGTGTTGGTAGCCCGCGAGCGCGAGTTGTGCGCGCAGCGCATCGACGTCAAGTCGCGTCCCCTGCTTCAGGAAGAACGTGAATGCCGCGAGGTAGGAAGTCGGCGCCAGCCGGTACAGCGCCGTATTCGCTGCCACGACAAGCACGTCGCATTCGCCGCGTGAAACGCGGTAGAGGGTCGCGAGCCGCTGCGAAACAAGGTCCTGGTGCGGCGAAAAGTGATCGTAGGGCAGCGTCTCCCAATCGGGCAAAAGCGCGACATGGACCCCGGGGGCGAACCACGGCAGCTCGTCGGCGAGCCGTTGGGCGGTCAGCGCATCGGCACTGACGATGGCGAGCAGGCGCTTCTCGCCGATGCAGCTCGCGGCGAGTTGGGCGAGCGCCAATGCGTCGGCGGATTCGGGCAGGACCGCGGCGGTGGATTTCTGCGCGGCGTCCGGCAACGGCGGGACGAGCGGGGGCAGCGCCGCGAGCATCTGGAGCGTCGTGGCGAGAGCGGGGGTCGCGGGCGCGGCGGCACTCGTACGCTGCGCGGCCACGTTGGCATCGGTGGATGCCTGCGTCGCCATTGCCGCCGTCCCGGCGGTGGAAGTGACCGGCGGCACGTGCAACTGAAGAATCGAGCGCGGATTATACGCGGGCGTGCGTGAGCCGCGGAATCGGAGCTCCCGCGCTCCCCGATAAGCCGAGAAGGCACGTGCGATAATCGCCGCGTGTCCGCCCCCGCCTCCGCACCGCGCGGTGTGAGCCCCTATTTGCTGCTCACGCTGACGCCGCTGTTCTGGGCATGCAACTGGATCGTCGGACGGGGCCTCTCGGCGGACGTGCCACCGATGGCCATGACCTTCCTGCGGTGGTTCTTCGCGCTGCTGATCCTGGCGCCCTTTGCATGGCCGCACGTGCGGCGCGACTGGCCCGTCGTCCGTCGCAACTGGAAGCCGATGCTCTTCCTCGGATCGATCGGCGTGGGCACCCACAACGCCCTCGCGTATCTCGGCCTCAACTACACGACCGCGACCAATGGCGTGATCCTCAATTCGTTCATCCCGGTGATGATCATCGCGATGTCGTGGATCTTCCTGCACGAGCGCCTGTCGCCGCTGCAGCTCATGGGCGTATGCGTGTCGCTCGCCGGTGTGCTCGCGATCCTCTCGCGCGGAAGCCTCGAAGTTCTCGCGTCGCTGGAGCTCAACGGCGGCGACCTGCTCGTCATCCTGTCGATGGCGATGTGGTCGGTCTACACGATCGGCCTGCGCTGGCGTCCCTCGGGGCTGCACATGCTGTCGTTCCTGTTCGTGCTGATGGTGATCGGCGATCTCGCGGTGCTGCCGCTGTTCATCGCCGAACTCGCCTTCGGCCGCCACATGGCGGTGACGGCGGCGAACCTTGCGGCGCTGGTCTCGGTCGCGCTGTTCGCGTCGGTGCTCGCCTACATCTTCTGGAATCGCGGCGTCGAGCAGGTCGGCGCGAGCGTGGCCGGCCTGTTCGTCCATCTGATGCCGGTGTTCGGCGTGCTCCTCGCGTGGGTGTTTCTCGGCGAGCGACTCGCGCTGTTTCACATCGTCGGGATTGCGCTTATCCTGACCGGCATCTGGATCACGAGCCGGCTGGGGCGGCGTCCAGCGCCGGTCCCGGCGGGTACCGACTGATCGGCGCCGCGCCCCGCATGGACGCGTGGAAGATCGATGATCAATGACATCGGCAATGCAGACCGCGTCGCGCTGATGCAGAAGCTCGTCGCGTTGAAAGTCGAACACCGCGATCTCGACACCGTCATCCACCGCCTCGCGGACGATCCGACGCACGACCAGCTGCAGCTGACGCGACTGAAGCGGCGCAAGCTGCTGCTCAAGGACCAGATGGCACGGCTCGAGCGGCAGATCGATCCCGACGTGCTGGCCTGACGGCTGGTTCTGCGGCTGCCAGGCGTGGCCTTGGCAGTTTCGTTGACAGTGCCCGCAAACATCACACGATTGTGAACTGTCGCCGATCGGCGACGATGTTCAGTCGTTTGCGGCCAGGGTTGGCATTTCAATCGTTCGATGTCATCGCGACTCGTGGAAATGCGCGGAACTTCGGCGCGGATGCGCAAACCAACCGTAACTACCCTGACCGCCGTGTGGTATCTGCGGTCCGGGTAGCCGGCTTGGTTCACTCGCTTCGTACCTGGCCATCCGCGCCACCCATGTCAGCGCGCGGCATGTTCGATCAGCCGTTGGCACCTGCGAAAGGATTCTGTCCATCATGACATCGACCATCGACGACGAGGCAAGCCGGACGTCCCCGCTGGCGTTCTGGCGCTATGCCCACGATCACCTGCGCGTAGCACAAGACCTGGGACGCAAGCATCGGATCCCATGCGTCGATTCGCAGGTGGCCTATCACGTCGGCGCCCAAGGCATCGAATTCGCGCTCAAATCGTTCCTGCGCGCGCGCGGGATGAGCGTCGCGCAACTGCGCGCGGAGGTGGGACACTCGCTCATGAAGGCGCTCGCTCGCAGCGAGGCACAGGGACTTCCCTTCATTCCGCCGAGGTTTCGCTCTGCCATCTCGCAAGTCGCCGTGTACCATCAGAACACGCATTTCCTGTACCGCGAGACGTCGGAGGGCGACTTTCCGGACGTCGATCCGGTCGTCGACGCAGGCATTTACGTCCTCGACTGCATCGCGCCGGACGTCGCCGAGCACTTTGTCGTGAACCTCGGTGGTGCGGCGACGCCAACCGTCGAAACGTTCGTGCGGCGGTTGCGTGCCGATTTGAGTGCAACGGCCGGCGGCGCCCCGGCGCCCGCACACGGCGAAAGCCGCGGTGGGCCCGAGCTTCGCCCCGATTCGCGGCCACACTGAGCTCCTGGTCCGGGCGAGGAGCGCTAGGGACGAAATCCCGGTTCGGGCCGAAGGTCGGCCTGCGAAGGCTGCGACGGATTACGCGGGCACGCGACCGTACAGATCGTCGAAGCGAACGATGTCGTCCTCGCCGAGGTAATCGCCGCACTGCACCTCGATCATCACCAGCGGCTCGCTGCCGGGATTGGCAAGCCGGTGCTTGGTCTCGACGGGGATGTACGTGGAGCCGTTGGCGCTGACGACGAACGTGTCCTCGCCGCGCGTGACCTCGGCGATTCCAGCGACCACAACCCAATGCTCGCTGCGGCGGTGGTGGAGCTGCAGCGACAGCGCGGCACCGGGCTTCACCTCGATCCGCTTGATCTTGAAGCCGGGACCTTCCTGCAGCACCGTGTAGGCGCCCCACGGGCGCGCCATCGTCTTGTGCAGTTTGTACGCGTCGTGGCCGCGTGTCTTCAGTTCGGTTACGACGTCCTTGACGCGCTGCAGGTGATCCCGATGAGCCACCAGCACCGCATCCGGCGTTTCGACAATCACGAGATTTTCGACCCCGACGGTGGCAACCAGCCGCTCGCCCGCGTGAACGTACGTTCCGGTGGTCTCGATCGCCACCCGCTCGCCCTGGCCGTGATTGCCTTGAGCATCGAGCGGCGCAAGCTCGGAGACTGCCTGCCACGAGCCGATGTCGTTCCAGTCGAATGCGCCGCGGACTACGGCAACCTCGCCCGCGTCGGCGGCCTTTTCCATCACCGCGTAGTCGATGGAGATGTCCGGAACGGCGGTGAAAAGGGCGGCATCGATTTCCAGCATCGCGGCGTCGCCCTTGTCCGCGAGCTTCGCGGCGACCGGACGCACGGCGTCCAGCAAGGCCGGCGCGTGACGCGCGAACGCCGCGAGGATCGCCGCCGGCGTGAAGCAGAACATGCCGGAGTTCCACACGTAGTTGCCTGCCGCAACATACTCGCGCGCTGTCTCGAGCGGTGGCTTCTCGACGAATCGGCGCACGACAAACGACGGCGGCGTCCCCTCGCCGAGGGCATCACCGCACTCGATGTAGCCGAATCCCGTTTCCGGGCGCAGCGGGGAGATGCCGAACGTGACGAGCGATCCGCTGCGCGCGAGATCCGCTGCGCGGGACACCGCCGCGGCGAAAGCAGCCTGGTTGCGAATCAGATGGTCGGCGGGAAGCACGACGATGACTGCATCGCTTCCGAAGCGTGCCTCGACGACGAGCGCCGCAAGGGCGACGGCCGGTGCCGTGTTACGGCCGAAGGGCTCCAGCAGGTAGGCCGATCGGGTCGCGGGATGGTCACGCAGCCCTGCGTAGATGTCCTTGGTATGGAAGTAATACTCGCGGTTGGTGACAGTGAGAAGGTTGCCGACTCCGGGCAGCGCCAAGGCGCGCGCCGCGGTCTTCGCGAGCAACGTCTCGCCGTCCGGCAACGGCATCGAGGGTTTCGGCGCACTCTCGCGCGACAACGGCCACAGGCGCGTGCCGGCACCGCCGGAGAGGATGACGGGAACGATGGGCGTGGGGATGGGCATGGGCATGGTTGCAAGGCGATGCGCGCAAGGGCTTGAAACGGCGCGAGTTTACCCCACATTATCGGCAAGTCACCGCACCCGGACCGCATTCGCAGCACCGGCTGGTATGATGGCGATACTTAAGCGCATTGCACCGGCCGCAGATCGAATGGCGACCGACCGCGACGATGACCGGGGGTGAACTGGTTTCGACGGGGGTTGCAACGCAACTTGGGGCATGCCGAGGCGCTTGTCCTCGTAAAACTCGAGCAATCGCAAACTTAACTGCGAACGACGAAACGTACGCTCTGGCGGCTTAATCCCGCCGGACCTCGCACCGGGCAGCGCTCGGTCCGGGTGACGTAGCCGGGAACGGCGAAATCACGGCGAGGACATCTAGAGCGATCGCGCCCGCCCGGGTCACTTGGGCGAAGCGTTAAAGCAAGGTGACTGGTTCTGGCGCAGCCTGTCCGCCGGCGGTGTCGGGGTGAGAGCCAAATGACGTGACTAAGCATGTAGTCCTGACTGCCGAGTGCTTCCGGACGCGAGTTCGATTCTCGCCACCTCCACCAACCCACAGAACGACGGCCCCCGAACGGGGCCGTTTTTCTTGAGTGCGCCCGGCAGGGCGCATCCATCTCGAGGCATAAGTCGCCTGCAGCCAGGCAGGGGAACGTGTTGGCTGAAGGACATGGGCGTCGCGCGCGACTGCGAATCGCGCGCTCAAAGCGCATCCATCACGCGCACGAGTCGCGCGCGCACCTCCGCTGCGAGCGGCGCCACCTCCGGATTGCCCACCAGGGCAAACATCGGTTGCGGGTCCATGAACTCGACGTGGACCCCGCCGATCGCGTCCTGCCGCACGACGACGTTGCATGGCATCAGGAGCCCGATCGACGGCTCGGCCGTGATCGCCTGACTTGCGAACGGAGGATTGCATGCGCCGAGAATCCGGTACGGCGGTATGTCCTTGCCGAGCTTTTTCTTCAACGTCGCTGCGACATCGATCTCGGTGAGAACGCCAAACCCTTCCTTCGACAGCTCCTGCGTCACCTTGGCGAGTGCCGCGTCGAAGCCGAGTGCCACCTGTCTGCCGAAACCATAGCGATTTTGCATGCGCGTACTCCCGGGTAGTGAACACTGGACAGTTTACGGCAGCCATGTACCGCAACGCGCGATAATGGCGGCCGGAGCCGGTTCCACGAGCTTCGGCTCCGACAATCCTTGGAGATGCGGTATGGCTGAAATTGGCGTATGGGAAGACGCGGAGCCGGGCGTACGGCGGCGGATCCTGCAGGCGCAGGGTCGATTGATGCTAATGGAAGTGCGGTTCGCCGCCGGCGCCGCGGGTTACGTGCACAGCCACGTTCACGAGCAGATCAGCTTCTGCGTCGCGGGACGCTTCGAGTATTCGCTGGACGGGCGCACGCAGTTGCTGTCGGACGGCGATTCCGTCTATGTGCCTGGCAACGTCCAGCATGGCGCGAAGGCGCTCGAGGCAGGCACCCTCATCGACGTATTCACACCGGTGCGCGAGGACTTGCTGGGACCGCGTTAGCCTCGGCCGCGCAAAGAACGCCCGTCTGGAGTCCGCAGCGCAAATGTTTGTTCGCGATAGGCAGCGTCAGTTGTCTGCCGTGGCACGAAAAGCGGCCACCCGCGCCTTGAGTTGGGCGGCTGCCATTGCGGTTGTCCCTGAATCCGAGTTGTCCGGCTGCCGCTGCCGGAACGTGACGATGTCGAAGCGGCCGTAGCACGATCGCACGATCATGGAACGAGGCTCGCCCGTGACGGCATTTCCGCCGACGTCGACGTCCTGCACCAACTCGTAGGGAACGCGAATGCTTGTCGTACCCGCAAGCGGGACGAAGAGGACCGACCGTCCGGTGATGGCGAGCGCTCCTTCGGTTGGAGTCCTAGACCGCTCGAATTGAGGATAGCCTTCGCGTGCAAATTCGGGGCGCCAGTCCGCTTGCTCGAACACGTTGATTTCCCCTTCGTCGATCGGGATCACGGTCTCGAGCGACTCGGTGACCGAGATGCCCTTGCCGGTGAACACCGCGCAACGATCCGTTTCCGACCGCTCTTGCATGGCGACCATCGGACCCAGGGTGAGGGCGACGAGACCCTGCGCGCCCTGCGCGGCGAGGTTGAGCCCGACCGCTGGCAAGGCCGCGCACCCGGCCAAGCCTATGCACAGGAACGCAACTCCGATCAGCGTCTGCGGGACCCGCGATTTCTGCGCGAGGGCGAGCGCCGCCGCAGCCGCTTCCGCTCGAATGCGATCATGCTGCGGTGACGGGTCAGCCACGGTTCGCATAGGTCGAAATGTCATGCAGACATTTTGTCGCTCGCCATCATTTTCGCGAGGGCGCCGTCGGGCGCTTTTCGGGGAAGGGAATCATCCGGTGTCTCCAGACAACACGAAGCAATCTTCGGGATCACACTGGTCGACGCTACGCCCGGATATCGGGATGGTCAAGGAATGTCGAGGAAGAGCCTCACTCCTGATGAATGGGCTGATGTTATTGCACACGCAGCCTATCCAAGTAGTTTTGGTTGCCCTGCCGGTACAATGACCCTATACCGGTGTCCAGCGTAACTCCCCGGGGCGGAAGCTGCGTTGGGGCGCGAAGTATTGCCGGATTTCGATTTGTCGACGAGGTGATTGAGTGATGGACCGACGGACATTCGTCGCCATAGCCGGAGGCGCCCTGGTCGGCCTGTCCCCCAACCTGCGTGGACAAGGTCAGGTAACGCCGCGCCGCATCGGGACTCTTTCCGCGTTCGCCCATGCCGAAGTCGTGGCACTTGTCAATCTGCTGCGACCTGAGCTGGAAAAGCTCGGCTGGATCGACGGTCGGAACATCGTGTTGCTGGAGCCACGAACCACGGAGGGCAGGAACGATCGCCTGCCGTCCTTGGCAGAAGGACTCGTCGCCCAGAGTCCCGACGTCATTCTCGTCCAGAGTGTGCCCGCCACGCGCGCTCTCATGCAGGCGACGAAGTCGATACCCATCGTGATGGTCGGCGTGGGGACTCCGGTCGAGCTTGGGATCGTCGCGGACTACAGGAAGCCCGGTGGTAACGTCACCGGCGCGAGCTACCTTGCCGACGAATCCGCGCGCAAGCTGCTGCAGCTCCTCAAAGAGGCGGCCCCTCGCTTGCGGAGCGTCGCCGTGTTCGCCAATCCAAGCAACGACGCCGCTACTGCGTTCGTCAAGCAGATGCGGGCGGACGCCGTGACGTTGGGGATGCAGGCGCAGATCGTCGACGTTTCGGGCCCGGGCGATTTCGAGGCTGCGTTCGCGGCGATCCGCAGCGCGGGCACGCAATCGATATTGCTTCCCCCGGAACCGCTGATCCGAACCAACCGCGACGCAATCGCGGCTTTCGCGCAGATGCACGGGTTGCCCCTGGCCGTCGTGGGCAGCAGCCGTTATCTACCGCCAAGCGGTCTGATGAGCTATGGGCCAACGACCGCCCAATACGCGCAAATGGCCGCCGGGTACATCGACCGGATCCTGAAGGGTGCCAAACCAGGCGATCTTCCCGTCGAGCAACCGTCGCGGTTCGAACTCGCGATCAATCTCAAGACGGCCAAGGCGCTCGGCCTCACGATCCCGCAATCGCTGCTGCAGCGTGCGGACGAGTTGAATCCGTAATCTAACGTTTGCCGGTTGTTCGCGGCCGCAGCGTTGCCAGTCGCGCAAGGCAACAAACGCCGTCCCAGATGAGCGGCCTCCAGTCGATGGAGCGGGAATTGGGCGTCAGCGAGAACGAGGCGGCAACCCGCGCCGAGGCGCTCGTCTCGGCGATCCTCCGAGGCTTAAAGAAACAAGCGCGGTCGCAGCCTGCTGGCCCCGAGCGGCTCGGCGATCTTCTGGGAGGCCTACGGGGCGCCCGCGCCGGCACAGCGGCGTCGGGCGTCGCCCCACCGGGACATGCCTCGATGCTGGACCTGAACGGCGACGGCAACGCGCAAGACGACATCCTCCGGATTACCGGTAAGGCGATGCGTTAACCGCACCGCGAGCCGACGCTACTTCTTGGCGGGAGCGGATACCACCTGCAACTCGGCGTCGATCACGCCCGCCCGAATCATGCCGAGGCGCTGCGCCGCGGCGAGTGAAACATCACCAACCCGATCCCCCTGCATCGGGCCGCGGTCGTTCACGCGCAGCGTGACGCTCTTCTTGTTCTTCGAATTGGTGACTTTGACGTGTGTGCCGAATGGCAGCGTCTTGTGCGCCATCGTCAACGCATTCGGATTGAAGTGCTCACCGCTGGCGGTACGGCGCCCGGCGAACTTGCGGCCGTACCACGCGAGCTTCCCGGTTTCGACGCCGGATGGCGCCGTCGCATCGGCGGCGGGCGTGGTGCCGGTGGCAGGCACGGCGGTGACAGCAGGAACCGCGGGTGTCCCAGCACCGGATGCAGGTGCGGGCGACTGCGCGGCGACGGGGGCAATGCAGAGGGCAAGCGTGATCGCGACGGCAGCAATACGCGGTACGGAGAGTTTCATCTCAGATTCCCTTGATTAGCGGATAAGCACGTAGCGCCGCGCCTTCATGCGCACGTCGTTGCGCGGCGCGTGTCATTGTCTGAAGGAGTATAGGCCAGGTCCTGCAAATTCGCCTATCTCGCGTACCCTACCATCTGCGCGAGCACGATCCGCTGATCGACCCGCAGTCGCAGTGCTGGCGTCAGCTTGCGGCGGCCCGATTGATGCCGATGGCGTTCCACGGCAGCGTCGACAGAACATGGAGGGGAAAGCGGACGCGACGAGAATTCGACTTCCGTCGCCGCGGAAATTTCCCCTGAGCGGCTGTTCCGGATCAAGCCATGTCGAATTCGAGATCCCGGATCCTTACCAGCCGAGATCGGACCAACTTGCCCCCAGGAAGGGGTCCGACAGATCGCGAGCGGTCGCGTTCCGCATTGCGGCATCTTGCTTACCGCGGTACGCACTCGTCGTGGCCGCGGCATTCTGCGCACTCTGCTGTCCTTCCGGGTATAGCTCCCGATACGCTTCATATTCCGCGGGACCACCGACGTAAATCTGGTTCCTGGTCGCATCCGGGTAGATGAAGAACTTCTTGCCAGTGCGCTGCATCGGCCTGATCCGGCCAGGAGGAAGGCTCCGCACCCAGTCCTGCTGAACCTTTGTCGTCGCGACGAGCACCTTGAAGCCGAGATCCAACAGCTGCCTTTCGTCTACACCTGGCGTGGCCGCGGCGGCACCACCCGCAGCGAAGACCGTCACCGCCAATGCCCCGAGTGCCGTGCGCAACTTCGCCCGGATTGAGTTTGGGAGACGCTTCATGGGATTCGGTCCTGTGGTCGTTGTCTTGATCTGCATCGGATTACCGACGGTGGTTGGCAATGGGAGCTTACACCGGCCGAACCCTGTCGCCTGAAACTGGCGGCCATCGGCCCCGGATACGGCGATGTCGCGCTGGAGATACGGAGCGATCAACGCAGTCGATAGGCAGAGTGGCAAGCCACGCATTGCTGCATTACGGTCCCCAGTGCTGCGAGTGCGGGCCGTACGTCGTTGCCGACACTCGCGTTCTGCGCTTCGACCGCGAAGCGGCTCGCCGACCGATGCATCTGGGTTCCGATGTCCTGCATGCCCTGCGGCATGAATGGCGCAATGTGGGCGGAGCCGTGCCGCTCCAGCGAACTCATGCCCAATCGTTGTTCAGCGATCCGCGCAGCGTTGTCGAAGTCGTTTTTCGACAGCGCCACGCTGATTTCCTGCAAGGCCAGCAAATGGTCGCGCATGCTGGCGATGGTATGCAGGCGCATCGGTTCGGGGAACTTGACCAGCTGCCGCGCGTCGGCCTGGGCTGCGGCGGGTACCGCCATGGCGTGCTGGTGCGACTGTGCGCTGGCCAACTGCGCGCAGGCGCCAGTCCCGATAGCCACCAACGCCACCCCGAGAATTGTCTTGACGCGCATGGCGCCTCCCCAGAAAGTCTCACCGAGGAGAGATTATCGCGTTTGCCACGAGCAAGACGTATGACTCAAATTGATCCCCACGCCAATCGCGCGGCGCGAATACCTGGCAGCATCTGGGCGCTCGGATTCGTCAGCCTGTTGATGGATGTCTCCTCGGAGCTCATTCACAGTCTGCTTCCGGTGTTCATGTTCACCGTGCTGGGCGTGAGTGCCTTCACTATCGGGCTGATCGAGGGCGCGGCAGAAGCGACGGCGCTGATCGTGAAGATCTTCTCCGGTGCGCTGTCCGACTATTGGGGCAAGCGCAAGCCGCTCGCGGTGCTGGGTTACGGCCTGGGCGCGGCATCCAAACCGCTGTTCGCCCTCGCCACCGGCGCCGGCCTGGTGGTGGCCGCCCGCCTGATCGACCGCGTCGGCAAGGGCATTCGCGGCGCGCCGCGCGATGCACTCGTAGCGGACATCGCGCCCGCCGAAGTGCGTGGCGCGGCCTTCGGCTTGAGGCAGTCGCTCGATACCGTCGGCGCCTTCCTCGGGCCGCTGCTGGCCATGGGTCTGATGTTGCTCTGGGCGAACGATTTTCGCGCAGTGTTCTGGGTGGCGACAGTTCCGGCCTTGCTCGCGGTGGCGCTCCTGCACTTCGGTGTGCGGGAGCCCGAACGGAAGCCGGACGGCAAGCCTGCCAATCCGATCCGCCGCGAGAACCTGCGCCGGCTGCCGCCCGCGTATTGGTGGGTGGTGGCTATCGGTGCGGTGTTTACCCTCGCGCGCTTTTCCGAAGCCTTCCTGATCCTGCGTGCTCAGCAGGGCGGTCTGCCGCTGGCGTTGACGCCGTTGGTGCTGATCGTCATGAATGCGGTATATGCCGTCAGCGCCTACCCCTTCGGCAAACTGTCGGATTCTATGAGCCACCCCAAACTGCTCGGGTGGGGGTTGACGTTGCTAATCGCGGCGGATGCAGCGTTGTCATGCGGGAACGGGTGGATATGGGTCGGTATAGCATTCTGGGGTCTGCACATGGGCGCGACGCAGGGACTGCTCGCCACGATGGTGGCTGACACGGCACCTGCCGATCTGCGCGGTACCGCCTACGGCTTTTTCAATCTTGTGAGCGGGATCGGCATGCTGCTGGCAAGCGCGTTGGCCGGGCTATTGTGGGATCAGCTCGGGGCACCGTTCACATTTGTCGTCAGTGGCATCTTCAGTGCCCTGGCCTTGGCCGCTATCATCGTGAGAAGGCCGGACCGAGCCGGCTCAAGGTGAACCCGCTAATGACCAAGATCTCCGACTTCGCCAAAGCGGGACTGGGACACGCGGCGGACTGATGCTGGCGGCAGACGACACAGTCGTCGGTCGTAGTACCCGCGCAGGGGTCGCGTTGCGCGATGGCGATGCCGCTCGGACCAAAGTAATAGCTGAAAGCGGGAACCCATGAAAACGCCCAACTTGCAGGCGAGCTCGCTCAACGAGCCTGTCCAGACGCCGGTTGCGTCCCGGACGATCGACGCCTCCACGCTGCTTGCGCAATATGGCTGCGGCCAGATTCCCCTCTCGGGGTCCGACAATGCGCTCTACGAGCGTCACCTCGTCTTCGACAACATCGTGGCGCCGAGCGCCGCGGGGCCCCGCGAGCGATACGAGGCGTTGGCCCGGTCGGTGCGCGACGTCCTCTCGCAGAGGTGGGTGCTGACGCAGGAAACCTACGCGCGCGAGAACCCTAAGCATGTGTATTACCTGTCGATGGAGTTCCTGATCGGACGGTCGCTGGCGAACAACGTCACCAACCTGATGCTCGACCGGGTTCTTCCGGATTTCGCCAGACAGAAGAACATCGATTGGTTCGGCGTGCTCGAGCAGGAGCCCGATGCGGGCCTCGGCAATGGCGGGCTCGGGCGGCTCGCGGCCTGTTTTCTCGACTCGATGGCGACGATGCAGCTGCCGGCCATGGGCTACGGATTGCGCTACGAGTACGGCATATTCAGGCAGCTTGTCCGTGACGGCTGGCAGCAGGAGCGGCCGGACCATTGGCTCCGGCGCCAGGACCCATGGGAGATCGCTCGGCCACAGGAAAGAGTGGAGGTGCGGTTCAATTGCTCGATCACGATGCGCGACGGCCTCCTGCGCCTGGTCCCCGGTCAGCCATTCAGCCTCTATGGCATCCCTTTCGATCGCCCCGTCGTGGGCTATGGCGGCAAGACCATCAACACGCTGCGGCTGTGGGGGGCAGCGGCGCCCGACTACTTCGATTTCCAGCGCTTCAGCCGCGGGGATTTCGTTGCGGCGCTCGCCGAAACGCTCGCCGCCGAATCGCTGACGCGCGTGCTATACCCGGACGATTCGACGACGCGCGGCCAGGGCCTGCGCTTCCTGCAGGAATACTTCCTCGTCGCATGCTCGCTGGCCGACCTCGTGCGGCGCTTCCGGGCAAGCAACGCCGACTGGCACGAGCTGCCCGAGAAGGCCGCAATCCAGCTGAACGATACCCACCCGACGCTTGCGGTCCCGGAGCTCATGCGCATCCTGCTCGACGACGCGCATCTCGATTGGGATGTGGCCTGGGACCTGACGCGGCGCACCCTCGCGTACACCAACCACACATTGCTGCCCGAGGCATTGGAGAAATGGCCGCTCGGGTGGTTCGAGATGCTGCTGCCGCGTCATCTCGCGATCATCTACGAGATCAACGCACGCCTGCTTGCCGGCGTGCGTGCGCGCTTTCCCGGCGACGAGGGACGCGTTGCGCGGATCAGTCTGATCGAGGAAGGACGAAGCAGGCAGGTTCGCATGGCCAACCTGGCGATCGTCGGCTCGCACAGCACCAACGGCGTGGCGGCAATCCACTCCGAGCTGCTGCGCACGACGACGGTTCGGGATCTGGCCGAAATGTTCCCCGAGCGATTCAGCAACAGGACCAACGGTGTCACGCCGCGCCGTTGGCTCCGCCTCGCGAACCCGGCGCTTGCCCATACCATCACCGCCGCGATCGGCGAAGGGTGGATCACTGATTTCGACGAGGTGTCGAAGCTCCGGTCGCTTGCCGACGACCCCGGATTCCGCGCCGATTTCCTGAATGCCAAGCGCGAGGCCAAGGGACATTTCGCGGACTGGCTCAAGGCAACGTCCGGCCAGGCCGTCGATCCGGACACCATCTTCGATTGCCAGGTGAAGCGCATCCACGAGTACAAGCGGCAACTGCTCAACGCGCTACGCGTGGTGGTGCTCTACAACCGGCTGCGCCAAAATCCGGGCCTCGCGGTGCCGAGGCGAACCTACTTTTTCGCCGGCAAGGCCGCGCCTGCCTACCACCTGGCCAAGATCATCATCAAGTTCGTCAACAACCTTGCCGGCACGATCGACGGCGATCCGGCCATGAAGGATCGGCTCAAGGTCGTGTTCCTGCCCGATTACTGCGTGTCGCTCGCGGAGCGGCTGATTCCCGCCACCGACGTTTCCAACCAGATCTCGACCGCCGGCTACGAGGCGAGCGGAACCAGCAACATGAAGTTCATGATGAACGGCGCACTCACCCTCGGCACTCGCGACGGCGCGACCATCGAGATGGCCGAGGAAGCCGGCGAGGAGAATTTCTTCCTCTTCGGGCTTACGGCGCAACAGGTTGCCGACAGCCGTGCCTGGTACAACCCGCATTGGCATTACGACCACGAGCCGGAAACGAGAGCGGCACTCGACCTGATCTTCTCCGATTATTTCAGCCGCAACGAGCCCGGCGTCTTCGCTCCGCTGCGGGACACGTTGCTTACCCACGGCGACTACTACATGCACTTGGCGGATCTCGCGTCGTATCTGGAAGCGGACGGACGACTCTGCGATCTTTATCGCAGCCCTGAAAGATGGGCACGTACGGCGATCCTGAACGTGGCGGGCTCCGGCAAGTTTTCCAGCGACCGCACGATCGCCGAGTACGCGGCCGGGATCTGGGGCGTGCATCCTTGCCCGGTACGCTAGCCTGTCGATCGAAGTGAGCGTGGCAGAGCAAGATGCCTCGCCCCGACTTGTGCGGCCATTCCCGTGAGCCTATAGTCAGCGAAGCGTGTCGCGCTCAATCGCGACGCTCGCCTCAACGCTCCATCGGTCCGTATTCGAGTTCCGAGAATCACGATCATGGGATGCCTGCTCAAACAAGGTGGAGGGCTCTGCCCGCGGCTGCGCATCGGCGCGGTGCTGCCGACTGCCGGCGAGGGCCGGCGCATGGGGGGGGCGTGCCCAAGCCACCGATACGGCTTCAGGGGGTCTCGCTGATCAGCCGGCAGCTGGTGGCGTTGAGCGGCGCCGGGGTCGACGAGATGGTCGTCGTGGCGATTCATCGCGCCTCCGCCGCGAGGGTCTCGGCATGAAGTAGGCCGTCACGATGCTCGACTGCATCGATGCGCCCTCGGGTTCAGTGATAGGCGGCGCGCGCCTGCCGTCGTTAACACCAGACGCACCGGCCCACCCTTTCGGGGGAGATGCGAGGCAGCGCATGAAGTGGAAGATGGCCGAAAACTCGCTGTTCGCGGTCCTGCTGCGCTCGTCATGGTGGATCAGTTTCGCTATCGCCGGCGCGGTGACCGCTTTGGCAATCGCGCTGCTACCCGAGGCGTACCGGATCTTCGGCATCGTCACCGGTTTGCCGTTCCTGGTAATAGGATGTATCGCCGCCTGGAAGCAGTTCCAGGCGCCATCGAGGGTCCGCGTCGACAACACGCTCACGGCGGTTCGTGCGATGTCGTGGGCCGAATTTTCCCGTGCCATCGAGGCGGCATATCGGCGGCAAGGATACGGAGTGAGCGCCGTCAGCGGGACTGCCGCCAATTTCGAGATCACGAAGGAGGGGCGCACTGCGCTAGTCAGCTGCAAGCGCTGGAAGGTGGCGCACACGGGCGTCGAGGCCCTGCGCGACCTCCACGCCATGAAGGAAGCGCGCAACGCGCATGAGTGCATCTACGTGGCGGCCGGCGATATCACCGACAACGCACGTGCCTTTGCCAACAAGCATGCAATCAGGCTGATCGGCGGCCCGGAACTCGCGCAGTTGCTGCCCGGCCAAGGGCGCAGCAAGCAGTCGTCATGACGCATTGGCTTCAAGCGCGCATGCCGTTCTCAGCGCTAGCACGCCATACCAGGGCCGGCTGTGTAGGGACGTCAACCGCTGGTATCGAACCCAGGCCGACTCACGTGGCGCTCAATGCCGTTAAGTGGGTTGAAAAAATGCGTCATTCTTGAGGCGCGTGATATTGGGGGAGGGGCGCGCATTGGCGGGCGGGCGTCGTCTGCTACGAAGCGGTCGCGCCGGGACAGGTCGCGCCTTGACGAGAAAGGCATGTGTGTCGTTTATGGTCGCGTTTTCTTGCAGGCTTTCCCACAGCGAGCAATGAGCGCCTAAGTGCGCCGGCGCACAGACCGCGCTCGCGCACCTGTGTAGTCTCAGCCACCGACCTTCATGCGCCAACGTCATGACCTCCATCAGCGTGCTCGATCTGTTCAAGATCGGCATCGGTCCTTCCAGTTCCCATACCGTGGGCCCGATGCGGGCGGCATACGACTTCGCCAAGGCGCTCGATGTCGGACAGCAACTGGACGCGGTGCGGCGCGTCGAGATTCGGCTCTACGGGTCGCTGGCGGCAACCGGCATCGGACACGGGACAGACCGCGCAGTGGTGATCGGCCTGATGGGCGAGCGGCCGGACGGGGTCGACCCTGACCGTGTCGGCCCGAGCATCGACGAGGTGAGACGCACCGGAACGCTGAGGCTCGCGGGCAAGAAGGCGGTCCCGTTCCACTGGATGCGGGACCTGCGCCTGCTGCCGATCAACCTGCCCTTTCACCCGAACGCGCTGCGGCTGACCGCACACGGCGGCGAAGGCATCGTATCTGCGAACACCTACTACTCGGTCGGCGGTGGCTTCGTCGTCGACGAGGCGCAAGCCCAGGCCGGCGAGACCGGCGTCGCCAGCGTATCGCTGGACTACGAATTCAACAGTGCCGCCGAGCTTCTCGCCATCTGTCGCAAGCACTCGATGCGCATCAGCGAGGTGATGCTGGCGAACGAACGCGCCTGGCGCAGCGAGGACGAGACGCGGGCAGCGCTACGGCGGATCTGGGAGGCCATGCGGGCCTGCGTGGCTCGCGGCATCACGCAGGAAGGTGTTCTGCCCGGCGGCCTGAACGTGCGGCGGCGCGCCGCCGCCCTGCACCGGGAACTGCTGGGGCGCGACCCGAAGCAGAATCTCATCGCCATGACCTTCGCCGCGCTGGACTGGGTCAACCTGTATGCACTTGCCGTCAATGAAGAAAACGCCGGGGGCGGCCGCGTCGTGACCGCACCGACCAATGGTGCCGCCGGCATCATTCCGGCCGTGCTGCACTACTACATGGATTTCCAGTCGGGCAGCGACGCGCGCGACGTGGTCGACTTCATGCTCGCGGCCGCGGCGGTCGGCACGCTGTGCAAGAAGAACGCGTCGATCTCCGGCGCCGAAGTCGGATGCCAGGGCGAAGTCGGTTCCGCCTGCGCGATGGCGGCGGCGGGGCTCGCCGAAGTGATGGGCGGCACGCCCGAGCAGGTGGAGAACGCCGCCGAAATCGGCCTCGAACACAACCTGGGCCTCACCTGCGATCCGGTGGGCGGCCTGGTCCAGGTGCCCTGCATCGAGCGCAATGCCATGGCCTCGATCAAGGCGATCAACGCCGCGCAACTGGCACTGCGCGGCGACGGCGCGCATACGATCTCGCTGGACCAGGCGATCCGCACGATGCGCGACACCGGGCGCGACATGCTGGACAAGTACAAGGAAACCTCGCGCGGCGGGTTGGCCGTCAGTTTCATCGAATGCTGAGTGTCGGCGTCGGCACACAGCAACAATAGTTGACCGCGGAATTCTCGTTCACGTGCTTTAACAACCGTTTTGCACCAGGAGGAACATCATGAGCTCGGCAATGCTGGCACTACCCCGATTTATCATGCGCAGCGGTCTCGTGACCCAGATCGCCATCGGCCTGGTTTGCGGCATTCTGCTCGCGCTGTTCGCACCCGCTGCTGCGCGCTCGGTGGGCCTGCTGGGCGACCTCTTCATCGCGGCGCTGAAGGCCGTGGCGCCCGTGCTGGTCTTCGTGCTCGTGGCGGCGGCGATTGCGGCCCACAAGAAGGGTCAGCCCACGCAAATCCGCCCCATACTGGTGCTCTACCTGCTCGGCACGCTGGGGGCCGCCATGGTGGCGGTGATGGCGAGCTTCGCCTTTCCGTCGACGCTGGTGCTGAACGCGCCGCCGGTCAACGGCGCGCCGCCGGGCGGCATCATGAGTGTCCTCAAGAACCTGCTGCTGAGTGTGGTCTCCAATCCGGTCCGGGCCCTGCAGGAAGCGAACTTCATCGGCATCCTTGCCTGGGCGATCGGGCTCGGCATCGGGCTGCGCCATGCCGGCGAGACCACGCGCAACATGGTCGCCGACCTCGCCGCCGCGGTAACGCTGATCGTCAGAGTGGTGATCCGGTTCGCGCCGCTCGGCATCTTCGGCCTGGTCGCCTACACGCTGGCCGAGTCGGGCATGGGCGCGCTGTTGGGCTACGGGCATCTGGTGCTGGTGCTGGTCGGCTGCATGCTGTTCGTCGCGCTGGTCATGAATCCGCTGATCGTGTTCTGGAAGATGCGTCGCAATCCCTATCCGCTGGTATTCACCTGCCTGCGCGAAAGCGGCATCACCGCCTTCTTCACCCGCAGTTCGGCGGCCAATATCCCGGTGAACCTGGAACTGTGCAAGCGCCTGAAGCTGCACAAGGGCACCTACTCGGTCTCGATCCCGCTGGGAGCGACCATCAACATGGCGGGCGCCGCCGTCACCATCAGCGTCATGACCCTCGCGGCGGCCAACACGCTCGGGGTCGTGGTCGACATCCCCACTGCGCTGCTGCTGTGCGTGGTGTCGGCGCTCGCGGCCTGCGGCGCGTCCGGCGTGGCCGGCGGCTCGCTGCTGCTTATCCCGATGGCCACCAGCCTGTTGGGCATCCCGGCCGATGTGGCGATGCAGGTCGTCGCCATCGGCTTCGTCATCAGCGTGGTGCAGGACTCGGCGGAGACCGCGCTCAACTCGTCGACCGACGTGCTGTTCACGGCCGCCGCCTGCCTGGCGGCCGGCGACGTGGAAGAGCCGCTGCCATTGCCCGTCAGCGACCTGGCACCGAGTCTGGCAGCGCCCGGCGGCACTTGAGATTTAGCGTCCGACCGGCCGCTCCGATCTCGGGGCGGCGCCAGCCGCCGCCAATCACGGTGAGTCAATGCGTGATCACCACGAGCACGCTACAGGGAGCGTGCTCGATCAGCGCGGGCGAAGTTGCGCCTCGCCACCACCGCGCAGCCCAGCCGTCCAAGTGCTTGTGGCCGACGACAATCAGATCGGCGCCGATCTTGCGCGCGTATTGCGTGATCTCGTTGACCGAATCCCCAATGAGTAATTCGCCGCGCGCCGTGTGCCCGGAATCCGTCAGCCGGCGTATGCCATCGTCCAGAATCTCCCTGTACTCCGCCCGCAACTGGTCCTCGGCAACATTGTCAATGACTCCGCCTTCGGCGATATATGCCGTGAGTGACGGCATGACGGCGACCAGAAACAGCTCTGCCTGGCTCCACTGTGCGATATCGCGGCAGTCGAGCAGCGCCTTCTGCCCAGATTCGGAGCCGTCATAAGCCAACAAGATGCGCTTGTACATTGAGGTCTCCTCGTTGTAGAGCGACCGCGCCTGCGCGGACACTAATGCGGCGGTGTGCATTGTGGCGCCAGCGCGCAATCGGGCAGCCAATTTTCGCGCCGCTGGCAAGGAACGAGCAAGCACGGCGTGTCCCGAGCTTACGAACGTCGCGACGCCGCGCCATCGAGGTAGCCGAGTACGACGCGCTCAGTCGGAATTTGGCGCGAGGGTTTGCTCGTCGAGTCTTGCCGGACCTGCCGCTGCGGCAATGGGTCCTCGCGGTGCCGAAGCGGCCTGCGTTCGGCCTCGCGCTCATGCTCGGGCTGGTCCGAGTTCGCCTCAAGCTGCACGACCGCCGTCGAGCGAAACGAACGCAACTACCGGCCACAATCGGCCATTCGCTGGCGTGGGTGAAGCCCGGTGGTCGGCGTAATATGGTTAATGGTTAGCCTGAATTCGTCGACGAGACAATTCAGCGATAGGGCGTTACGCGTTGCTCGCAGATTGCGCGGTACTCGCAGGCTGATCCTGGGCTGGAGCGGCAATGACACCGGAAACTCGCTACGCCCGTTCGGGCGAAGTTGGCATCGCATACCAGGTTGTCGGGCATGGCCCGATAGATCTTGTACTGGTTCCGGGCTGGATTTCCAATATCGAGGTGTTTTGGGACGAGCCCAATATCGTCCGCTTCTTCGAGAAGCTAACGACATTTTCTCGGTTGATTCTCTTCGATAAGCGCGGAACGGGTCTATCCGAGCGTGGCATTGATGCGGCAACGCTCGAAGAGCGCATGGATGACGTGCGTACGGTATTGGACGCAGCTGGTTCGCCCCGAGCTGCCTTGCTGGGCTACTCCGAAGGCGGCACCATGTGCGCCCTCTTTGCCGCCACTTATCCCGAGCGTACCGCGGCTCTTATCACGATCGGGAGTTACGCCCGACGCCTTCAAGCGCCCGACTACCCCTATTTCACCAGCAGAGAGGAAGCGCTTAAGGCTGTGGAGGCCGTTGCGGCCGACTGGGGAGGGCCCGTTTGGATTGATATCCGGATGCCATCCGTTGCGAATGATCCGCTAATCCGTCAATGGTGGGCCAAGTTCTTGCGCATGAGCGCTAGCGCGTCCGCGGCGGCGGCATTGCAGCGCCTAAATGTTGAAATTGACGTTCGGCACGTCCTTCCGTCAATCCGGATCCCAACGTTAATTCTGCACGCAAGAAATGATCGCGCCATTCCCGTTGGTGCCGGGCGATACATGGCGGACCACATACCGAACGCAACGTTTGTTGAAATCGATGCAATCGATCACTTGCCGTTCTATGACAAATCGGAAGAATTTCTACGTCACATTGAAACGTTCTTGACCGGCAGTTCGACCTCGGAGATCGGCGAACACCGTGTTTCGACTTTGATGTTCACAGACATTGTCGGGTCAACGCAGACGGCTGTCGAAAAGGGCAATGTACGCTTTGGTGACGTCTTGGCGGCACATCATGCTGCAGTCCGGAGCGAGCTTGCACGACATCGCGGTGAGGAAATCAACACGGCAGGGGATGGATTTCTGGCGTCATTTGACGGCCCAGCTCGCGCAATCAAATGTGCCATAGCGATTGTAAAGTCCTTGGGTGCGCTCGGATTACGCTGCCGCATTGGCCTTCAC
Organism: uncultured beta proteobacterium; assembly: GCA_963809965.1. Taxonomy (GTDB): domain Bacteria; phylum Pseudomonadota; class Gammaproteobacteria; order Burkholderiales; family Casimicrobiaceae; genus CAIWHR01. The sequence continues at coordinate 4,005 of CAWELU010000050.1, read as the reverse complement.
ACCGGCGAATGCGAACTTCGCCAGGGCCGGCTGCAAGGGATTGCGTTGCACATTGCCGCACGGGTTGCAGCATTGGCATCCCCTGGTGAAGTTCTTGTGTCCCAGACGGTTAAAGATCTTGTTGCGGGATCCGGCCTTGGATTCACGGACGCCGGATTGCACACGCTGAAAGGCCTGCCCGACAAATGGCGACTCTACCAAGTGGTCCACCAATAGTCATTTTGGGTCTTGGGACCTGTTCAATCGTACGCGTCCCCCCACCGCTCGACTTCACGCGTCAAATCGGGGTCCGTTGCACGCAGCCTCGAGCACCGCGGCAAGCGATCGTCGGTGTTAGCGACGGCCACGACGGCACCGCTCGTTTTGGGGCCGGCGTTGCGTCATGCTACGCTTCGTTCTGGACTGAGAGGGTCCGTCCCAAGAGAGGAATATGAGACGGCGGGACTTCATCGCGGCGCTCGGCGCGGCGGCGTCGGTGTTGCCGTCCGGCGTGCACGCACAGTCGGGAACGCCCGGACAGACGACGGCGCAGGCGTCGAACGCGCCGCTGGTCGGCTTCCTCAACAGCGCATCGCCCGTCACCTACCGTTTCAATGCCGATGCCTTTCGGGAGGGCTTGGCGCAAGCCGGCTTCGTCGAGGGCCGCAACGTGCGCATCGAGGAACGCTGGGCGAACGCTGACTACACTGCGCTTCCGGCGCTCGCAAACGAGCTCGTGGCGAAGGGCGTCGTCGCCATCGCGGCCACGGGAGACGTGGCCTCGGCGCGCGCCGCACAGAGCGCGAGCCGGACCGTTCCGATCGTCTTCACCATCGGCGGCGACCCTGTGCGCTTCGGGCTAGTGGCGAGTTTCAACCGGCCTGGCGGCAACCTCACAGGCATTGCATTCGTGCCGAACCAGCTCGGCGCGAAGCGCGTGCAGCTGCTGCATGACCTCGTGCCCAAGGCTGCGCGCGTCGGGTTGCTGATGAACCCGGACAACCCCAACGTCGCGACCGAGGAGGCGGACTCGAAGGATGGTGCAGCCAGGCTCGGACTGCAGATCGTCGTGCAGAACGCGCGCAACGCCGCAGAGATCGACGCCGCATTCGCGGAACTCGTGCGCGCCAAGGTCGACGCGGTGGTCGCGGCGACAGACCCGGTCCTGCTCGATCGCCGCGAGCAAATCGCCGCGCTCGCCGTGCGCAATGCGCTGCCGGCGATCTCGTTCACGCGCCAGCTCGCGATGGCGGGCCTGCTGATGAGCTACGGCCCGGACATCGGCTGGATGTACCGACAGGCCGGCGGCTACATCGGTCAGATCCTGAAGGGGGCGAAACCGGCCGACATGCCGGTCATGCAGTCGATCCGCTTCGAGCTCGTCCTCAACCTCAAGACTGCAAGGCGCTTGGGCCTCACGGTCCCACCGGCCTTTCTCGCCACTGTCGACGAAGTGGTCGAATGAACGAGGATGCCGACCCTTGGATTTCGCACCTCGAGCTCAACTGGACCGAGCCCTCCATTGCAGCGTTCCTGGAGCGCCTTGCAGAGTTCTCGTGAGTAGTCGCCATCGAAAAGCGGGGTACTGGTTGCTCGGAACGCGTCGGTGCCGTCGAGGATCTCGAGACCCGAATCGACGACCTGCGCGCTGTGCCGGATGCGGAAGGACTGGAGCGAGTCGTGCTCTTCGGGGATTCGTCGGGCGCGGCGATGTCGGCGCTGTTTGCCGCCACCTATCCACGCCGAACGCGAGCATTGGTGTTGCGCAACACGCGGGTGCGGACGAGTTGGACAGCGGATTACCCCTGGGGTATGCAGCAGGAGGAGTACGCCCGCGAATTGGATTTCCTCCGTCGCGGATGGGACTCCGGGGAATACGTTAGATCGCTCGTTGCGGGCGAGTGCAACGCGGACGAGATGGAGTACCTCGCTCAGCGAATTTCGGGCGCCCGTACACGCGCCGTTCCGCTCGCCACCGGCGACGGCTTTGGGAAGTCCTTGCAAACAGAATAGGTCGAACTCGGTCATAGACTGAAATACAATCCAAGTCTCTCGGCCAACGTTTGCAACGTCTAATCCCGATCAGGACACCGAGCGGAAGCTCTGCCCATCCTCGGGTATACCCTTGCCGCCGCACGATCGGCGCGATCGCCTCAAGTCAATCGTTAAACCTCGCAATGGAACACTGCCCTCACTGCAACAAGGAGCTTGACCCCCAGCGCCACTATCTTCGCGCTTCGCTGGCGGAAATCCCCAACCACCTGCTTGGCTGGGAATGGCCGAGTGCAAGGCGCGCGCGCAAGTTCACGGTTCGCTGCCCGCACTGTTCCAAGACGTATGTCAGCCACACGCTGCGGCGATTCGGGTTCGTCACGCATGGCAGCTATGTCTATCTGCGGTTTGGTCTTGCGTGCTTCGCGGCGGTCGTCATCCTGTACTTGGTGCGCCCTAACGGCTGATTCGCCAAGCAGATCTGATGCCCGCGTTGGCGGGACCCACCACGAGCTGGGCGGGGATTCGCCTCCGTCGAAGTCGCCGGTTGACTTGTGTGCGGGAGGTCAGAACGGTGCGATGTACGCTCCGGGTCCCATGGCCACTGATCAAGCGTAGACTTTCCGGCGGCCTTTCGAGGGAGGGCGAGCATGAACCGAGCTCAGCGCAGGGATTTCCTGATCGCGGCCGGCGCATTTCTTGCGGCACCGTTCGCCACCGAGGCCCAGCAGCCCGGCAAGATCGCGCGAATAGGATTTCTGTCGCTCAACATGGCCGGCAATCCACGCGGGACGGAATCCTTTCGCCAAGGGCTGCGGGAACTCGGCTACCGTAGAGGGTCGCAATGTCGTCATCGAATTCCGGGATGCCGAGCGGAAGTTCGAGCGATTCCCCGTACTGGCGGCCGAACTGGTTGCATTGAACGTCGACGTCATTGTGGCCCCGAGCGTAGTGGCCTCCCAGGCCGCCAAACAAGCGACCAAGACCATCCCCATTGTCTTCGCCGGTGTCGCCGATCCAGTTCGGATCGGACTCGTCACCAGCCTTGCGCGGCCGGGCGGGAATGTCACCGGGCTATCCAACCTCGCACCGGAGCTCGTCGCCAAGCGCGTGGAGCTGCTGAAGGAGGCCGTTCCAGGGGTCAGTCGGGTCGCCATCCTCTGGCAGCCAGGAAGTGGCATGGAAGGTACCGACAAAAAGACGCTGAAGGACGCAGAAGTTGCGGCGCGGGCGCTGGGCGTGCGGCTTCAAGTCGTAGAGGCGCGGCGACCCGCCGATCTCCGAAAGGGCCTACGCCGACATGACCAGGGAGCGCGCGAATGCACTCGTCGTGCTGGGCACCCCCATGTTCTTTACCGAGCGAGAGCGGATCGCGGCCGGCAATAGGAAACCGACGTACGGCAATGTACTCAACGAGGCAATATGTCCAAGCCGGGGGCCTCATGGCCTATGGCGCGAGCCTTGACGACTTGCTGCGCCGTACCGCTACTTACGTGGACAGGTTGCTCAGGGGCGCAAAGCCCGCCGATCTGCCCGTCGAGCAGCCGACTAAGTTCGAGCTGGTTATCAACCTCAAGACTGCCAACGCGCTCGGCATCACGATTCCGCAGCCGGTGCTGGGGCGGGCCGATGAGCTGATCCATGGTCAAGGGAATGGATTGACGAACTGCTGGTATTGGGCGAATTCGGACCTCGGATGCGCGTCACGGTCATGACCACCGTCGGAGCACGAATTGTGGCGGCGACGATCGCCACACTTGGCCTTGCGGTGAGTGCGTTTGCAACAATTCTCGCGCCGCTGTCCGCCGACGCACAGTCGACCGGCAACGCTCGCCGAATTGGCCTTCTCTCGAGCTGCACGGGCAACATGGCCAGTACCGTCGCGGCGTTTCGGCAAGGGCTACATGAGCTTGGGGTCGGTCGAAGGTCAGAACATCGTTATCGACTACCGATTTGCAGGGTCGGGTGAACCGGCTGCCCAACCTCGCGGCCGAACTCGTCGGGCTCAAAGTGGACGTCATCGCCGCGGGGCCG
>CAWELU010000049.1:0-154935 GCA_963809965.1 uncultured beta proteobacterium | reverse complement strand
AGCCACTCGTTGTCGCGCAGGTGCGCGCCGACCTTGCCCGCCTGCGCGAGCAGCGCCGCCCCGGCCCGATCGATTTCCGCCAGCAACGGCTCGAGTACGCGCGCTTCGATCGCCGGATTGCCCCGCAGCGGCGCGAGCAGCTGTTTCTGTCGCTCGAGCTCCTGCAGGATGTCCGTCCTTGAGGTCCGCGCGTCCCGCGACGTCGGTGATCTCGAACAACGCGGTCAGCGCCGCGTGATGATCGGGCGCGTCGATCTTGGCGGGATACAGCGCGCGATGGTACAGGTCCTCGAGTCGCATCAGGGTGCGGATGCGCTCGTTCAGCGGATGCTCGTAGCGAATCACGGTGAGCGGGTGGCGAAGGCCTGTGTCAATCCCGCATTCTGCCCGAAGTGGCGCGGCCCGATCGGGCGGCGGCGCGACTCTTGGGGGCGACGGCGGCGAGCGTGCGATAACGCCGGTCGAGCGCGGCGACCTGTGGCGTGATCGCCGCAACCGGCCCCGGTTGTCGAGCACGTCGTCGGCCCGCGCGAGACGCTCGGCGCGCGGCAGCTGGGTCGCCATGATCGCGCGTACCTCGGGCGCCGCGAGGCCGCTCCGCGCGACGACGCGACGGACCTGTTCGTCCTCGGCGCAGTCGACGACCAGCACGCGGTCGACAACTCCGGATAGTCCGCCGCGTTCAAGCAGCAGCGGCACGACGAGCAAGCCGTAGGTACTGCGCCAACCCGCAACCTCGCGGCGCGCCGCGTCGCGGATCAGCGGATGCAGGATCGCCTCGAGGCGGGCTCGCGCGCCGTCGTCGGCGAAGACCAGCTCTCGCAACCGGGCGCGATCGAGCCTCCCGTCGGGGTGGCAATACGCCGGTCCGAATTCGGCGAGGATCGCCACATGGCCGGGTTGCCCGCGATCGGTCAGGCCATGGGCCAGGCGGTCGGTGTCTGTCACGTCGACGCCCAGCGCCGCGAACGCATCGGCAACAGCGGATTTTCCGCTGCCGATACCGCCGGTGAGGCCGACGACGAAGGTCACGGCAGGTAGAACTTGGCGAGCGGCTGACCGAAGAAAAGCGCGATCGCACCCGCGATCGCGAGGTAGGGTCCGAACGGCATCGGGACGCTGTGGTCGCGCCCCTTGAATACGATCAGCGAAATGCCGATCACCGCCCCAACCACCGAAGAGAGCAGCACGATCAACGGCAGCATCTGCCAGCCGAGCCAGGCGCCGAGGGCGGCGAGCAGCTTGAAGTCGCCGTAGCCCATCCCTTCCTTGCCGCGAACAAGCTTGAAGAGCCAGTAAATGGTCCAAAGCGAAAGGTACCCGGCAACGGCCCCGACGACCGCGTCGGAGAGGGGCGCGAAAACGTTGCCCAGGTTGAACAGGAGTCCGGCCCAGAGCAGCGGCAGGGTGAGATCGTCCGGCAGCAGCTGGGTGTCGACGTCGATCATCGTCAGCGCGAGCAGCGCCCACAGCAACACGCAGGCGCCGACGCCGCGCAGGGTGATTCCGTAGCGCCAGATTGCATAGGCCGCGAGCAGGCCGCCGAGCGCTTCGACGATCGGGTATCGGATGGGAATCGGCGCCTTGCAGGCCGAACAGTGTCCGCGCAACGTCAGCCACGAAACGACGGGGATGTTTTCCATGGCCGTGATCCGGTGCCCGCACGCGGGGCACGCGGAACGGGGAACGATCAGGTTGTATGCCGGCGACTCGGCCGGTACCTCGCCGCGCAGTTCCGCGCACTGCGTTTCCCAGCCGCGCTCGAGCATTTTCGGCAACCGATGGATCACGACATTGACGAAACTGCCGACGCACAGTCCGACCAGGAGCGCGACCAGCGTCAGAAAGATCGGATCCGGCATCGGTGCGCAAACGCAAAGCGAACCACAATGAACTCACCCGACGCGGCGGTACGGTCCGCCCGACGCCGGAGCCGCTTCTGCGTTCGTCGCCACCCGGGGTGCGCGTTTCAGATGACGGCGCCGAGCTTGAATATCGGCAGATACATCGCGACGACAAGACCGCCGATCACGATGCCGAGGAAGACGATGATGATCGGCTCGAGCAGGCTCGCGAGCGCCGAAACGGCGTCGTCGACTTCGCGCTCGTAGAACTCGGCGACCTTGGTCAGCATTCCGTCGAGCGAGCCGGACTCCTCCCCGATCTGCGTCATCTGCAGCACCATGTTCGGGAAGAGGCGCGTGTTGGTCATCGCGTTGGTCAGGCTCGTGCCCGTGCTGACCTCGGTCTGGATGCGCTTGGTGCCCGTCACGTACAGGGCATTGCCCGAGGCGCCCGCGACGGCATCGAGCGATTCGACGAGGGGCACGCCAGCCGCGAACATCGTCGCAAGCGTGCGCGTCCAGCGGGCGATCGTCGCCTTTTCGAGAATCTGGCCGATCACCGGCAACTTGAGCGAAAGCCGGTCGATCGTGTACCGGAATGCCGTCGACCGGCGCATCAGCACGAAAAAGGCGAATATGGCGCCCGCGACGACCAGGAACATCAGCCACCACCACGTCACGAAGAAATCCGAGATGGCAATCACCACCAGCGTGGGGGCGGGCAGGTCGGCGCCAAAGCTCCTGAACACCTGCTTGAACGACGGGATCACCCAGACCATGATGATCCACACCACCACGATCGCGACGACGATGACGGTCATCGGGTAGAAGAGCGCCGACTTGATCTTGCTCTTGAGCGCGAGGATCTTTTCCTTGTACGTCGCGAGCCGCTCGAGGATCGCGTCGAGCGTGCCGGAAGCCTCGCCGGCGGCGACGAGGTTGCAGTACAAGGTGTCGAACTGGACCGGATGCTCTCGAAACGCCTGCGACAGGCTCGACCCCGCCTCGATGCGGCCCTTGATGTCCATCATGAGTCGGGAAAAGCGGGCGTTGCTGTGTCCCCGGGCGACGATGTCGAAGGACTGCAGCAGGGGGACGCCGGCCCGGAGCATTGTCGCCAGCTGGCGCGTGAAGAACGTGATGTCCTTCTCGTTGACCCGGCGTCCGCCGCGATAGGACTGCCGCTTGACCTTGGTGACGCGAATGCCCTGGCGCCGCAGATTGGTCGTGACGACCGTGTCCGACGCTGCCCGGACCTCGCCTCGCACCGTCTTGCCATTGCGGTCGACACCTTCCCAGAGGTAGGTGAATTCCCGGATATCCCTGCGCTGCGCTGTGGTGGTGGCGGTGGCCATGGATTTACCCTCGTGGCACGGTCACTCGTTGGTGACGGCTTCGATTTCCTCGAGCGAGGTGATGCCCTGCTTGACCTTGACGAGGCCCGATTGCCGAAGGTCGCGCACACCCTCGCGGCGCGCCTGCTCGGCGATTTCGAGGGAGTTGCCGTTGCGCATGATCAGCTGGCGCATGTCGTCGGTGATCGGCATGACCTGGTAGATGCCGACGCGGCCCTTGTACCCTGTGCCTTTGCAGTGCTCGCACCCGACCGGACCGTACGTCTGCCAGGATCCGTCGAGGTCGGCTTCGGCGAAGCCGGCTCGCAGGAGGGCTTCGGGCGGAATCTCCTCGGGTTGCCGGCAGTGTGCACAAAGCCTCCGCCCGAGCCGCTGCGCGGTGATCATGATGACCGACGACGCGACGTTGAACGGCGCCACACCCATGTTGAGCATCCGGACGAGTGTCGATGGCGCGTCGTTCGTATGCAGCGTCGACAGGACGAGGTGGCCGGTCTGCGCCGCCTTGATCGCGATATCGGCCGTCTCGAGGTCGCGAATTTCGCCGACCATGATGATGTCCGGGTCCTGGCGCAGGAACGCGCGCAGCGCGGCCGCGAACGTGAGCCCCGCCTTCTCGTTGACGTTGACCTGGTTCACGCCCGGCAGCTGGATTTCCGCCGGGTCCTCGGCGGTCGCGATGTTGACGCCCGGCTGGTTCAGCAGGTTGAGGCAGGTGTACATCGACACCGTCTTGCCGCTGCCCGTCGGTCCGGTGACGAGGATCATCCCGTACGGACGCCCGATCGCTTGGAGCAGCGCCTCCTGCTGGTCCGGTTCGTAGCCCAGCGCCTCGATGCCCAGTTTGATGCCGGACGAGTCGAGGATACGCAACACGATCTTCTCGCCGAACAGCGTCGGCAGCGTGCTCACGCGGAAGTCGATCGCCTTGCTCTTCGACAGCACGATCTTCATCCGGCCGTCCTGCGGCACGCGCTTCTCGGAAATGTCGAGCTTGGAGATGATCTTGATCCGAGACGCCACCTTGTCCTTGATGACGAGCGGCGGCTGCACGATCTCCATCAGGATGCCGTCGAGGCGATAGCGGATCCGGTAGAACTTCTCGTAGGGCTCGAAGTGGATGTCGGACGCGCCGGACGAGATCGCGTCGAGCAGGATCTTCTGGATGTACTTGACGACGGGCGCGTCCTCGACCTCCTGGCTCTCCGTTTCGCTGAGCGCCGTCGGACCGCCTTCCTTGAGCTCGACATCGAGGCCCACTTCGGCGTCGACGATCTCTCTCAGGCTCGCGCCCGTGGCTTCGACCATCTTGCCGATGGCGCCCGCGAGCTTGTCGTCCTCGACGACCACCGGCTCGACCAGGAGGTTGGTCTTGAACCGGACTTCCTCCAGACCCTGAAGGTTCGCTGGGTCGGAAGTGGCGACGAAGAGCTTGTTCCCGCGCTTGTACAGCGGCAGAACCCGCCGCGATTGCGCGATCTTGACGTCGAAATGCTCCTTCTGGATCTGGTCGAGATCGAAGGTCGAGATATCGAGCACCGGGACGCCAAAGGTGCGCGACGCGAAAACGGCGAGTTGCGCCGGCGACATCCGCTTGCCGGACAGCACCTGCTCGACGAACGTGACGCCTGCCTGCTGCGCCTGGTTGTGCAGCGTTTCGGCCTCGTATTCGGTCATCACCCCGTGTTGCGCCATGGCGCGGGCGAGACCGCTGATGTTCCGCGTCGAGGCTGCGTGGGTCGCCATGGGAGTAACGTCCTAACCAGGTCCTTTTGGGGAGGAAAACAACAATCCGTTGGCTACAAGCAATTTATGTGCCTCCACCGCGGGTCCTAGCCCGTTCGCGTGGTATTCCAAGCGCATAAAACTTACCCGGTCGATGATGCCCGTCCCTCGCCGCTTTGTAAAGGCGAGCTCTGGGCATGACCGACGGGAGCCAGTAGCCGGACGACTTTTATGGCACGGTCCTGCGTCTGCAGGATTTCCAGCGCCTGGCCGGCGACCACGGTCCGGGTGCCGGCTTCCGGAATCTCGCCCAGATGTTCGACGACCAGTCCGTTGAGCGTCTTCGGTCCGTCGAGCGGGAATTGCGTACCGAGCTTGCGGTTGAGGGTGCGCAGTGCCGCCATGCCGTCGACGACAACACTGCCGTCGGGGGCGCGACCGTACAAGTCCGCACCGTCCGGCGCCTGCGTGGTGAAATCGCCGATGATCTCCTCGATGATGTCCTCGATCGTGACCAGGCCCACGAGCTCGCCGTACTCGTCGACGACGAGCCCCAGCCGCTCCCTATCTGTCTGGAACTGCTGCAACTGGACGAGCAGCGAAGTGCCGGAAGGGACGAAGTACGCGGGCCGCAGAATCGAACGCAACTCCTGCGGCCCTATGTCCCCCGTATGCTGCAGCGGGACGACGTGCTTCAGATGGATGATGCCGACGATGTTGTCGAGCTGGCCTTCGTACGCGGGGAGGCGCGCGTGGTACGACGTCGCGAGCTGCTGCGCGATCAGGGCGGGCTTGGCGGCGAGGTCGAGCGCATGGATGTGGTTGCGCGGCGTCATCACGTCGTTGACAGTCACCGCCTCCAGGTCGAGCAGGTTGGCGAGCATGGCGCGATGCTTGCCGCGAAAGTACTGACCCTCGAGCACGAGCGTGCGCAACTCCTCCTGGGTAAGCGTCGATCCGGAGTCGCTCGCCGGCTTGATCCGCAGCAAGCGGAGCAGTCCGCGGACAAAGAGGTTGACGAACCAAACGACCGGCGTGGCGACGCGGAGCATCGGACCGAGCGCATAGCTCACCACCGGTGCAATGCGATCGGCGTGCGCGGCGCCGATGACCTTGGGCGTGATTTCCGAGAATACGAGGATAAGGAAGGTCACCGCCAGCGTGCCCAGCGCGAGCGCGAGCTTTCCCTGGCCGAACAGCCGCTCGGCGATCACCGCCGTCAACGTCGCCGCACCGGCATTGATCAGGTTGTTGCCCAGCAGGATGACGCCGAGCAGCGTGTCGGTCTTGCCGAGGAGTGCGACCGCGAGCTTGGCCCCGCGTTCGCCCCGATGCGCGCGGTGCCGCAGGCGGTAGCGATTGACCGCCATCATCGCCGTTTCGGCGATCGAGAAAAAACCGGAGGTCACGAGCAGCACGGCCAGGGCGACGCCCAGCGTGCCAAGCGGGATGGAGTCCATGGCAAAGGCCGGGGATCAACGTCCGAGCAACACCTCGATCACGAACTTGCTGCCGAGGTAGGCGAGGAAGACGAACACGGTGCCCGCGATGATCCAGCGCAGCGCGACCCGGCCGCGCCATCCGTAGCGCCAGCGTCCCCAGAGCAGCGCGCCGAACGTGAGCCAGCCCAGTGCCGAGAACACGCTCTTGTGAGTGAGCGTGAATGGCTTGCCGAACAGTTGCTCGGTGAACAACATCCCGCTGACGAGCGTCAATGTGAGCAGCACGAAGCCTGCCGCGACCAGCCGAAACAGGAAGCGCTCGAGCGTGAGCAACGGGGGCAGATCGGCGGAACCCGGTTCGAGGAGCCGGCGGTGGAGGCGCTTCTCGAGTCCCATGAGGACGAGCGCCTGCAGCGCCGCCACAAGGAAGAGCGCATACGAAACGAGCGCCACGGCGACGTGCGCCGCCGCGAGCGACTCCCCGGCGTAGGCGAAGCGGTGCGGGTTGGTCAGGACCAGAGGGAGGAGCGTGGCAACGGCGGCGACGGGGAGGACGACCGTGCCGATCACCGGCAACGTCGACAGCAGCCCTGATCCCCACGCGACCGTGGCGACGAGACCGGCGACCACGGAGACGGCGTTGGCGAGCGAGAGGTCAAGACCGTCCGGCCTTGCGATGCCTTGCCACGCGAGCCATCCATGCAGCAGCAATGCAGCCGGAAGAAGCCAGGCCAAGGCCTTCGAGCGCGCTACCGCAGCGCTCCTCTCGGCTTCCGGTCGTGCTGGCGCCGGCCACGCCGACCACGCCGCGAGCGCGTACAAGGCGGCGTCGGCCACGTGGAGTAAAATCATCGCCTTCGGTGTGTTTCGTGCACTGGGTCGAGACGCGCATACGCAGTTTACCGCAGCGCACTGTCGAACCGGTCGCGTGGCATAGGGCGCGAGGCGGCGGCGGTCCGACCGTGTCGATCCCGGGCGCCTCTCGCGGCATGCGCGAGACGCAGAAGATTCCAGGCCAACGATGTTCGACAATCTCACGCAACGGCTGGGGCGCGTCGTCAAGCAGCTGCGCGGCGAGGCGCGGCTTACCGACGCCAACATCGAGGAAGCCTTGCGGGAAGTGCGTCTGGCGCTGCTCGAAGCGGATGTCGCGCTGCCCGTCGTCAAGGACTTTCTCGCCCGAATCAAGGAAAAGGCCGTCGGCGAGAACGTGGCCGGATCGCTGACGCCGGGCCAGGCGCTCGTCGGCATTGTCCACCGCGAGCTCGCGGCGCTGATGGGCGGAGCGGCGGCGCCGCTGAATCTGGCGACGCAACCACCGGCGGTCATCCTGCTCGCCGGGCTGCAGGGTGCGGGCAAGACGACGACCGCTGCCAAGCTTGCACGCCTTCTGCGCGAGCAAAAGAAGAAGGTGTTGCTAGTATCCGCCGACGTCTACCGTCCCGCCGCAATCGAGCAGTTGCGCATGCTGGCCACGCAGGTCGGAGGCGATTTCTTTCCTTCCGCGCCCGGCGACCAGCCGGTCGCGATCGTGGAAGGCGCGCTCGACTGGGCGCGCCGGCATTACCACGACGTGCTGATCGTGGATACAGCGGGCCGGCTGGCAATCGACGAAGCCATGATGCGCGAGGTGACCGAGCTCAACGCAGCCGTGGCACCGGTCGAGACCCTCTTTGTCGTCGATGCGATGCAGGGCCAGGACGCCGTCAATACCGCGCGCGCGTTCCGCGAGGCGCTGCCGCTCACGGGGGTGATCCTGACCAAACTCGATGGCGACGCCCGCGGGGGTGCAGCCTTGTCCGTGCGCCAGGTGACCGGGGCGCCGATCAAGTTCGCCGGCGTTTCCGAGAAGATCGACGGTCTCGAGGCGTTCCATCCGGAGCGGATGGCCTCCCGGATCCTCGGCATGGGCGACGTCCTCACGCTGATCGAGGACGCGCAGCGGGGCATCGACGTCGAGGAAGCCCGGAAGCTCGCGAAGAAGGTCAAGTCGGGCAAGGGCTTCGACCTCGAGGACTTCAAGGCGCAGTTCGTACAGATGCGCAAGATGGGCGGGCTTTCGGGGCTGCTCGACAAGCTTCCGGCGGAACTCGCGCGCGCGGCGCAGGGAACGAACGTGGACGAGCGGAAGATGGCGCGCATCGAGGGAATCATCAATGCGATGACGCCCACCGAACGCGCCAAGCCGGAAATCCTCAAGGCGTCGCGCAAGCGGCGGATCGCCGGCGGCGCCGGCGTTTCGGTGCAGGAAGTGAACCAGCTGCTCAACCAGTTCGAGCAGACCCAGAAGATGATGAAAATTGTGGCCAAGGGCGGGATGCAGAAGATGTTGCGCGGAATGAAGGGAATCCTTCCGGGGCTGCACTGAGGGCATCGCCGCGGTACACGGATCGCGCGGTCGTGTGCGACCGTGCCAAGCTGGGCGACGCGTCCGCGCTTGCGCAGATGCGGGATTTCGTCGTAGTATTCAAAGCTTTCCTTCGCCAATCCAGCATTCGAGATCGATCCAGCCATGGTTGTAATCAGACTTGCGCGCGGCGGGGCCAAGAAGCGCCCCTTTTTCAACGTGGTGGTCGCCGATTCGCGCAATCGGCGCGACGGCCGCTTCATCGAGCGTGTCGGCTTCTACAACCCGATCGCCACCGAAGGCGAGGAATCGCTCCGCCTGGCGCTCGACCGCATTTCGCACTGGCGGGATCGCGGCGCCAAACTGTCGGACACTGTCGCCGGGCTGGTCAAGAGATCGGCGAAAGCCGCGGTGGCGCCGGCAGCCTGAAGACCGGAAGCGCGGCGGTGAGCGCGCCCGCGGCGGCAAGCGGGGTGGTCCTCATGGGCGAAGTGGCGGCACCCTACGGGGTTCGGGGATGGGTCAAGGTCCGCGCCCATACGGAGGAGCCCCAGACGTTGCTCAGGCACGCCACGTGGCGCGTGAAGTCCCCCCGAGCGGCGGAATGGCAGGAAAAGGAGTTGGTGGCCGGGCGGGTGCACGCCGACATGCTGGTCGCGCAGCTTTCGGGGGTCGCCAGTCGTGAAGCAGCGCTTGCCCTCAAAGGGTGGTGGATCGGGGTGCCGCGGTCGGCGTTGCCGGCCGCTCGACCCGGCGAATTGTACTGGGCCGATCTGGTGGGCATGACCGTGGTGAACCGGGCAGGCGTGACGCTTGGAAAGGTCGCCGAGGTGACCACGCATGGCGCCCACCCGTTACTGCGGGTGGCACGGGCGGCGGGATCGTCCGGGCCGGAGCGGCTGATCCCGTATGTCCCGGCCATCGTCCTGCGGGTCGATGTCCAGGGTGGCCTGATCGACGTGGACTGGGGCGAGGATTATTGACCCGCGGTGCGCCCGGGAGTGCAGCATGCGGATCGATGTAGTGACGCTGTTCCCGGAGATGGTCTCCCACGCGTCGCGATTCGGCGTGACGGGGCGGGCGCAGGAAAGGGGGCTCTGGCGGATCGAGACCTGGAATCCACGGGACTTCGCGACCGACAGTTACCGCACGATCGATGATCGGCCGTACGGCGGTGGTCCGGGAATGGTGATGCTGGCGGAGCCGCTGGCGAAGGCGCTCGTGGCGGCCCGTGCGGCACAACTTGCGGATGGCTGCGAGGTCACGCGCACGATCCTTATGTCGCCGGCGGGGGTTCCGCTGACGCACGGGAAGGTCGCTGAGCTCGCGGCCGCGGCGGACCGGACCGGGTACGTGCTGCTGGCCGGGAGGTACGAGGGAATCGACGAACGGTTGGTCGCACGGGAAGTCGACGAGGAGATCGCGATCGGCGATTTCGTTGTATCAGGGGGAGAACTGCCGTCGCTGATGCTGGTCGATGCGATGGTGAGGCAGCGCCCGGGCGTGTTGAACGATGTCGATTCGGCCGCGCAGGACTCCTTCGCCGACGGGCTCCTCGACTGCCCTCATTACACGCGACCGGAGGAGTATCGGGGCGAACGCGTCCCGGAGGTGCTGATGTCCGGCCACCATGCGGCGATACGCCGCTGGCGCCTGAAGCAGGCAGTGGGAAGGACCTGGGAGCGGCGCCGCGACCTGTTGCGGACTCGGGCGTTGACGAGTGAAGAGGCGGCCCTGCTCGCCGAGTATCGACGCGAGCGCGAACCTGACCAGGAGATGCGAGGGCGTGAGGACCTCAGGGAATGAAGGCAGGAGCGGGCCTTCATGACAATAAAACGCGTGCAACAGGGGATGCCCTGCGCTGCGCGCAAAACCGGTGCGAGTTGGCAGCAGCCACGGAGAATGCAGCATGAACATCATCGAGCAACTGGAGCAGGAAGAGATCGCCCGCCTGGGCAAGACCATCCCCGCGTTCGCCCCTGGCGACACGCTGATCGTCAACGTCAACGTCGTCGAAGGTGAGCGCAAGCGGGTTCAGGCGTACGAGGGGGTTGTGATCGCGAAGCGCAACCGGGGCCTCAACTCGTCTTTTGTCGTGCGCAAGATGTCGAGCGGCGAGGGGGTCGAGCGCACGTTCCAGACCTACTCGCCGCTGATCGCGTCCATCGAGGTGAAGCGCAGGGGCGATGTCCGGCGCGCGAAGCTTTATTTCCTGCGGGATCGCTCCGGCAAGTCCGCGCGCATCCGCGAGAAACTTGCGCACACGCACAAGGAGAAGTCCGCCGGGTAGCGGGCGTCCCGAAGCGCCGAAAAAAGGCAGCCCTGCGGCTGCCTTTTTCTTGCGCCAGCACGTGGATTGCCCGGCCGTGATCCGGTCTGCTGCCGGTGTGGACGGCGGGGGCACTGTGGCCCGGAAATTGCTGGCCGTTACTTGCCTCGCGCCAGGTTTTCCCTGAAGATTCCGGCGGCATCCCCGCTTTCTTTTCCCTATCCACCGGACCCGATGAGAACCACGCTCTACGAAGCGTTGGGAATTGCGCAAACCGCTTCGGACGAGGAAGTGCGCGCGTCGCTGCGGCGACTGATCCGAAAATATTACGCGAAGACCCGCGACGGCCAGGGCAACGTCGAAGAAGCGCTGCGGTTCATCAATCATGCCAGTCGCATACTGGGTGATCCGGAGCGCCGCGTCCGCTACGACCAGGAGCTTGCGCTTTCGGCCGGGACCACCGAGCAGCGGATCGCGCACGTCGTAAGCAATGCGATCGTGGCAGCCGGCGAACAGACCGACGTTCCCGCGGCGACGGAGGAGCGGGCGCCCGAGGAAATTCTGGAAACAGGCCTCGACGCGGTCGAGCCGGCGGCCGAGCGGGCTTTCCACCACCCGGGGCTGACGGAGCGCGTTGCCTCGTTCGACCGTTCGAAAGCGATTACCGTTGGACTGTGCGTGCTGTTCGGCGCCTTCATCGCCGCGGCAATCCTGTTCGTGACGCCCGCTGACGCGGTACTGGTCGCGAAGCAGGTTCTCGTCTGGCTCACCCTGACGCTGCTGGCCCTGACCGTCGTGTACGGTGTGGTTCATGGCATTGGCTGGGTGCGCCGGCGCCAGAGCGCGTCGGCGCCAGCTCTCATGCCGCAGACGGACCTGGCGATTCTCAATTGGCGGCGCGAAAAGAGCGTCTTCCTCGGGACCAACCAGCCGGAGGAAGACGCCAGCTGGATCTTCCAGTTGCGGATGGCGGAGCTCGAGCGCGCGAAAGCGGGGCGGACGAGCGAGCCGCGTCCGTGGAACCGGCTCGGGGCGCGGCTGTTCGATTACGCGATATGGGGGCTCGTGCTGGCGCTGCTGTCCTCCGAACTCGTCGGCATAGACGCCATTCCCCAAGGGCTCGCCTATTGGCTCTCGCACCCCCTCGTTGCGCCCGTGGTCATCACCATGACCTGGATGCCGATCGAGGCGCTGCTGATCGCGTCGCTCGCCACCACGCCGGGCAAGTGGCTGTTCGGATGCTACATCCAGTTCTCGATCTCGGACGCGTACGCGGAACGCAGCACCCGGGCACAGCTCGAGAGGGGCATCCGACGCGCGTTCCGTGTCTGGTGGCAAGGGGTGGGCTGCGGCATTCCGGTACTCGCGCCGATCCTGATAGCGATCGCCTACGAACGCGTCATGCAGAACCAGGAGACCGACTGGGACTTCGCGCAGGACTGCCTCGTCACGCACGGCCCGCCGGGCGTGCTCAATGTGGTGACCGGAGTGTGCGGCCTCGCCGCGATGTTGTGGCTCTACGGCGTTGCCTGGCACAAGCCGATGGCCGAGTCGATCGAATGGGCTCGCGCCTCCGTGATCGCGTCGCTGCCCTCTCCGCAATCCTTGCTGCCGAGCGGATTTTTCGGGGGGGTCGGCACCATCAGCGAAGCGGGCGAACACGCATCATCGCCGGAACCAGTCCCGGCACCGGTCGCGCCCGTGGCGAATACGCAGCCTACGCAATCGGGCCCGGTGGATCCCGAGATCGCGGCGCAGTTCGCCGAGCGGCGCGCCCGAATCGCCGTGCTCAAGGTGGAAGGACCGCGGATGCTTCGCGCCGGCAATTTCAAGCGCGCCGCCGAGCTGTGCGGCGCATGGGCCGACCTCGACCTCGGCAATGCCGACGCCTGGCGCTGCCTCGGCGCGGCGCAACAGGCGCAGGGCTACCATCGGGAAGCGATCAGCGCGTTTCGCAAGGCGAAGCAATACGATCCTTCCGACCGCAGCCTCGATGCGGCGATCGACAGGTCGCAGCAGGGGATCGTGGCGGAATTCCTCAATCGCTACCGCCGTTAGCTTATCGCCGCCCGGTTCGGCGGCGAAGGCGATCAGCCGCGGATTCTGCGTACCAGCGCGCTGGTCGAACGTTCGAACAGAAAAGGGATCGCCACGAATCGACCGCCGGCCGCGACAACTTCCGCCGCGCCTGCCGTCGTCTCGGCGTCGTAGTCGCCTCCCTTGACCAGCACATCGGGACGGCACGCCACGATCAGTGCGCGCGGCGTGTCGGCATCGAAGGGCACGACCAGGTCGACCGCCGCGAGCCCCGCGAGCACCGCCATTCGGTCATCCAGCGGGTTCAACGGGCGGTCGGCACCCTTGCCGAGTCGTCGGACCGATGCGTCGGCATTGACCGCCACGACCAACGACGCGCCGAGTGCGCGCGCCTGTTCGAGATAGGCGACGTGACCCCGGTGCAGCACGTCGAACACGCCGTTGGTGAAGACCAGCGGCCGCGGCAGCGCACGGATCCGGTCGAGCGCGTCCTCGGCCGTGGCGACTTTGGCGGGGTAACGCGGCGCGGGAATCGCGACCGACGACGCCATCACGTTGTCAGTTCGTGTACTCGAAGAGCTTCACCACCCGGCGCACACCGGAGGTGGTCGCGGCGATCTTCGCCGCGGCATCGCCTTCCGCGCGCGAGACGATGCCCATCAGGTAGACGACGCTGCGCTCGGTGACGACCTTGATGTAGACCGCGCCGACCTCCTCCGATTCGATGAGGCGCGTCTTTACCGCCGAGGTCAGGTACGTGTCGTTGGTCCGCGCACCGAGATCCGTGACGGGTCCGATCACGATCTCGTCGTAGACGTTGCGTACCTTCTCGGTGCGCTTGGCGAGTTGCAGGATCTCGTTCCTGATTTCCGGCGTCGGAGCCTCGCCCGAGAGCAGGACGTTGCCGTTGTAGCTTGTGACGTTCAGGTGCACGTCGCCGCCCCATTTCGTGCCGGCCTCGGTCAGGATCTTCAGTTCGATCGTCTGGTCGTCGATTTGGGCGCCGGTCGTGCGGCGATCCACCGCGACCAGCGCGACATGGGCAGCGCCGACGGCGACGATGGCGGGACCGCAGCCGGTGACGAGCGTCCCGGCGCCGGCGGCAAGCACGATGGCGACCACGAGCGGTGCACCGCGCAGGAGAAACGTACTCGTCATCATTGTTCGTCTCCCAGCAGCGTGTTGTCGACGGCGTCGCACAGGCAGTGGATCATCAGCAGGTGCACCTCCTGGATCCGCGCGGTGCGATCGTGCGGAACGCACAGGTGAACGTCGGCGGGCGTGAGCATCGCGCCCACACGGCCGCCGCCCTTGCCGGTCAGCGCCACGATGCGCATCTCGCGATCGCGGGCGGCATCGATCGCGGCGATGATGTTGCCGGAGTTGCCCGAGGTCGACAGGGCGAGCAGCACGTCGCCCTTCGCGCCGAGCGCGCGCACCTGTTTCGCGAACACGAGCTCGTACGAGTAGTCGTTGGCGACGGCGGTCAGGATCGACGTGTCCGTGGCGAGCGAGATCGCCGGAAGCTCCGGGCGCTCCCGCTCGAAGCGACCGACCATCTCCGCCGCGAAATGCTGCGCGTCGGCGGCGGATCCGCCGTTGCCGCAGGCGAGGATCTTGCCGTCGGCCAGCAGGCACTCGGTGAACAGATTCGCCGCGCGCGCGATCGCGGGCGCCAAGCGCTTCGGCGGCCGCGAGCTTGAGCTCGGCGCTGTCGGCAAAGTGCGCGCGGATGCGCGGAACGTGATCCATGGAAGCCGAAGCGTGAGCGATCGGCGGATTGTAGCAAGATTCGACGTCGTGCCCGCCGCGGGCAGCGTGGCGGCACTACTGCGTCACGATGTCGCGAACCCAGCGGATTCGCGCCGGGTCGAGCGAATCGAGCAGCACGGCGTCGAAGCGGCAGGGCGGGGTCCGCTCGAGGCGCGCGAGATAGAGCCCCGCTGCGGCCGTGAGCCGAGCGCGCTTGGCGGCGGTGATGCTTTCGGCGGCGCCGCCGAAGCTCGCGTACCTGCGCAGGCGCACTTCCACGAAGACCAGCGTCTCGCCGTCGCGGGCGACGATGTCGAGCTCGCCGCAACGGCGGCGGAAATTGCGCGTGACGATCGTCAGGCCGCGCGCGACGAGGAAATCGGCGGCCAGATTCTCCGCTTGCACCCCTGCCGTGCTGCGGTCACCGGCCACCTAGCGTTCGGCGACCGGTACGATTTCCCCGGCTCGGAACTGGAGCATTCGCCCCTCGCGCACGAACTGGCGCGACGCGTCGAGGGAAATATGGCCCGTGGCGCCATCGAAGTCGAGCCTCGTGGCCGGGCCGTCCTCGAAGGCCTGTGCCACGCGGAAGGCGTCGATGCCCAGCGCATAGAGCCGGTCGAGCGTGGCGTTGGGAAACTGGGGCCGAGCGAAGCTGGCGAATGCAGCCGCGTCCGGTTCGGCCAGCCACGGGATGTCGACGAAGCGTACATCGTCCAGATC
Organism: uncultured beta proteobacterium; assembly: GCA_963809965.1. Lineage (GTDB taxonomy): Bacteria > Pseudomonadota > Gammaproteobacteria > Burkholderiales > Casimicrobiaceae > CAIWHR01. The sequence continues at coordinate 139,441 of CAWELU010000049.1, read as the reverse complement.
GCGCCGTACCTCGCGCGGCTGCCGGTCGTTGATCTGGCTGCTTGCGTAGGCGGTGATCGTGCCGAGGTATGGCTTCACCAGCGCTGCGTCGGCGCTATCGAGCGCGAGCAATGCCGCGTCGGGCCGGGCCTTGCCGAGATCGCGCTTCAGTAGCGCGAGCGCTCCAGGCGCGCGTTCGAACCGGATCATCGACGGCGCCTCGCCTCCGGCGAGGATCCACTCGGCGTTGAACGCACTGGCGAACCGCACCTGCAGCGGCGAATCGCTCGAAATTACGGCGACCGTCTGCGCGCCGTCCGCGCGCGCGCGCCGAGCGAGTTGCCGCGCGTCGCCGTCGATCGTCAGCGCGAGCGCATACATGTTCGCGGGAAGGGGGACGCCATCGTCGAGCTGGTTGAGGGCGACGGTCGGCGGCAGTTGCGCCGCCATCGCGGCGACGATCTTCAGGTCGTCGCGGACGAGCGGACCGACGATCACGCGCGCGCCGGACTCGGTTGCTTTCGCGAAAGCGGCGGCGACGTCGCCGTCGCCGTCGCCATGACCGATGACGAGTGGCCTCTCCTGTGCGGCCGGCGGCGGCGGCGGCGGCAAGGAACCCTGCCTTCACCGCGTCGGCGGCGCGCGCATAGCTGGCCGACTCGAGCGGCAGCACGAGCGCGATACTCGGGTGGGACGCGACGGTGGCGGCACCGGCGGCGGTCGCTTCGCTTGCGGTGGGGGATTGCGCGGCGGACAATGCGCTCAACCCGGCCACGAGTGCCAAGAGAATCGCCGCACCGCGCCAGCGCGATGGCGGATCCCGGTGGAATCGGGAGCGGGCGATCATGTGACAGGGCCGGGAATCACGTGCACGGTATCGAAGCGCAGGATCGTCGCAGCGACGCGGAAGCCGCGCGCTTTCGCGCGATTGCCGGGACATTATATGTGGTGGCCACGCCGCTCGGTAACCTCCGCGACATCACCCTGCGGGCGCTCGACGTTCTAGGCAGCGCGGATGTCGTCGCTGCGGAGGACACGCGCGTATCGGCCATTCTGCTGCGGCATTACGGGATCGCGACGCGAGCGCTGTCCATGCACGAGCACAACGAGGCACAGCGTGCGGAACAGATCGTTGGCCTGTTGCGCGCGGGCAAGAGCGTCGCGCTGGTCAGCGATTCCGGGACCCCCGCCGTCAGCGATCCCGGCGCGCGGCTCGTGCGCGCGGTTCACGATGCGGGATTGCCGGTCATCCCGATTCCGGGTCCGAATGCCGCCATCGCGGCCGTGTCGGCGGCCGGCCTCAATGCCGAACGGTTCGTTTTCGTCGGCTTCCTGCCGGGTGGGGCAGCCGCGAGGCGCGAGCTGCTCGAATTGCTTCGCGCACTGCCGTTCGCGTTCGTCGTCTACGAGGCGCCCCGCCGCGTTCGCGCCACCATCGCCGAGCTCGCCCAGGCGCTTGGCGGCGAGCGCCGGCTCGTCGTCGCGCGCGAGGTGACGAAGAAATTCGAGACGATCGCGCGAATGACGCTTGCCGACGCGAATGCATGGTTCGCCACCGACGCGAACCACGAACGCGGTGAGTTCGTACTGCTGGTCGACGTGTCGCCCGACCGGGCGGCCCGTCCGGCAGACGAAGGTGCGATCGACACGCGAGCGTTGTTGGTGGCACTCCTCACCGAGTTGCCGCCTTCGCGCGCGGCGCGGGTCGCGGCCGCAGCGACAGGCTTGCCGCGCGACGCGCTCTACGTCCAGGCATTGTCAGTCAAGCGAGATTGAGAATCGGCCGGTGCCGATGGGTCGGCGCCGTCGCTTGCCAGAACGGTGCAAGGATGATTTCTCGCGCACCGCTTTGGTGATTCCGGCGGGTGTCTCGCTCGTCCGGTTTGGCGTTTGCGCTGCCGCGCAGGCAGCAACTTCCCTTTGGGAACATGGCGTTAATGGCGCGTGCGGGCCGTGGCATGGATTGTGCGATGCAACACGCCAGAGTCGACGCGTGCTGCGGACGTTTCATGCTGTCCGAGCGGCGACTCCGGAATTCGGGTTCGGTAATCGGCAATCCAACGACACGGGGAAAACCATGCAACGCAGAACTGTACTGAAACGACTGGCGGTCTCCGCGGTGTTCGCGGTGACCGGTCTCACCGGCGGGGCTCCGGCGCTCGCTGCGGACACGATCAAGGTCGGCATTCTCCACTCCCTCTCGGGCACGATGGCGATCAGCGAAACGGCATTGAAGGACGTGGCGCTGATGACGATCGAGGAGATCAACAGCAAGGGCGGCGTGCTCGGCAAGAAACTCGAGCCCGTGGTCGTCGATCCGGCGTCGAACTGGCCGTTGTTCGCCGAGAAGGCGCGTCAGCTTCTCACCCAGGACAAGGTTGCGGTGGTCTTCGGTTGCTGGACCTCGGTGTCGCGCAAGTCCGTGCTGCCGGTGTTCGAAGAGTTGAACGGAGTGCTGTTCTACCCGGTTCAGTACGAGGGCGAGGAACTGTCGAAGAACGTGTTCTATACGGGCGCCGCGCCCAACCAGCAGGCGATTCCGGCGGTCGAGTATCTGATGAGCAAGGAAGGCGGCGGCGCCAAGCGCTTCGTGCTGCTCGGCACCGACTACGTCTATCCGCGCACCACCAACAAGATCCTCCGCGCGTTCCTCAAGTCCAAGAATGTCGCCGACAAAGACATCATGGAGTTGTACACGCCGTTCGGCCATGCCGACTACCAGACGATCGTTGCCGACGTGAAGAAATTCGCGGCAGGCGGCAAGACGGCGGTGATCTCCACGATCAACGGCGACTCGAACGTGCCGTTCTACAAGGAGCTCGGGAACGCGGGGCTCAAGGCGACCGACGTGCCCGTGGTTGCGTTTTCGGTGGGCGAGGAAGAGTTGCGCGGCGTCGACACCAAGCCCCTGGTCGGGCACCTCGCGGCGTGGAACTATTTCATGTCGCTCAAGAACCCGGTGAACGAGGAGTTCAAGAAGAAGTGGGAAGCCTACGCCAAGGCAAAGAAGCTGCCGGGCGCCGAGAAGGCGCTGACCAACGACCCGATGGAGGCCACGTACATCGGCATGTGGATGTGGAAGCAGGCCGTCGAGAAAGCGAAGTCGACCGACCCGGACAAGGTGATTGCAGCCATGGCGGGCCAGACGTTCAAGGGTCCGGGCGGGTTCGAAATCAAGATGGACGCGAAGAACCACCATCTGTGGAAACCTGTCTTCATCGGCGAGGTGCAGGCCAATGGGCAGTTCAATGTCGTCTGGAAGACGCCGGGCCCGATCAAGGCACAGCCCTGGAGCCCGTACATTTCCGGCAACGAGAAGAAGAAGGACGAACCCGAGAAATCCTGACGCCGGCATAAAGGTGCGGGCGCCACCGTGCCCGCGCCACCCGAGTCAGTGTCGCCGTAAGGGGTGCATAGGCAGCGGGTCGGATGCTCCGCACGGCGATGCGCGCAGTTCCATTTCCTGTTGCACGAGGGGCGGCGGCAGCGGCCCGTGATCACCCGTTGCCGCCGCTTCGTTTCTGCCCTCCCGTACTCTTTCCATAATCGATGATGCTCACCGGTGCCTCTGTTCGTCGTCTGCTATCGGGTTTGGCGGCCATTGTGTTCGCAGCCGGGGCGGCGGCGGGCGCCGCTGCCGTCACGCCCGATGCGGTCCGCGCACTTGCGCTGGGCGAGAACGACGACAAAGTGAGGGCCATTGCCGAGGTGGTCGCCTCCGGTGATGCCGACGCGCTCCCGCTACTTCAGGCGCTGGCCGACGGCGAGGTTCAGAGGTCCGGTGAGCAAGTTCTGCGGATCAAGGACGGCGTCGCGACGGATCTTGTCACCGGCAAGCGGATCGAGCGCGTCCCCGAGGCCGTCGATGACGTCGTGCTCAATAACCGCGTACGCCGCGAGCTCGCGACGGCGATCGCGGCGCTCAAACTCGAGGCGCCTGACCGCGCCACGCGGCTCGCCGCGGCCCAGGCGCTGCAGAGCGGCGCGGACGAAGCGATTCTGCCCGCGATCCAGCGCGCCCACAACCGTGAGCAGGATCCGGCGATCAAGGCGTTGCTGACGTTGACGCGGGCGACGGTGGAGCTCGCGAGCAACGACAAGGCGACGCGGCTCGGTGCGATTCGCGCGCTCTCCGAAAGCAGGGATCCGAACACCAAGACGCTGCTGTTGCCGCTGCTCGAGAAACGGGGCGCGGAGTTCGCCGAACCCGACGGCGACGTGCGGGCCGAAGCGGAGCTCTCGCTCCGCGCGATCGAAAGCCGGCTCGCGACCGGCGAGCTGATCGGGCGGGTATTCAGCGGCGTGAGCCTCGGCAGCATCCTGGTGCTCGCCGCGCTGGGCCTCGCGATCACCTACGGGTTGATGGGGGTGATCAACATGGCGCACGGCGAGCTGATCATGATCGGCGCGTACGCGACCTACGTCGTGCAGAACCTGTTCCGAAGCTACGCGCCGGGCGCGTTCGACGCCTATCTGATCGCCGCGATACCGGTCGCGTTCGCCGCTTCGGCCACGGTCGGCATGGTGCTCGAGCGGAGCGTGATCCGGTTCCTGTATGGCCGCCCGCTCGAGACGCTGCTCGCGACGTGGGGTATCAGCCTGATCCTGATCCAGGCGACACGGACGCTGTTCGGCGCACAGAACGTGCAGGTCGAGAACCCCGACTGGATGTCCGGAGGGATATCGCTGATGCCCAACCTGGTGCTGCCGTGGAACCGCATCGCCATCATCGCCTTCACCGCGGCGATCGTCGCCTCGATCGCGCTGCTGCTGACGCGCACGCGGCTGGGGCTCTTCGTGCGCGGCGTCACCCAGAACCGGCCGATGGCGAGCGCTCTGGGAGTGCCGACCGGGCGCGTCGACACCTACGCCTTCGGATTCGGTTCCGGCATCGCGGGCCTTGCCGGTTGCGCACTGTCGCAGATCGGAAACGTCGGCCCGGACCTCGGCCAGAGCTACATCGTCGATTCGTTCATGGTCGTCGTGCTGGGCGGTGTCGGTCAGCTCGCGGGAACCGTATACGCGGGCCTGGGACTGGGAATCGCGAACAAGTTTCTCGAAGCGTGGTCCGGTGCGGTGCTCGCGAAGATCGCGCTCCTCGTCTTCATCATCGTATTCATCCAGAAGCGACCGCAGGGGCTGTTTGCGCTCAAGGGTCGGATGGCCGACGCATGATCGCGGCGCCGACCGGGAAGCGATGATGAACGCCGCGCTCCCGCCGGCGGTCTCCACTCGGTTGCGCCTGCCCCTCGCGGTACCACGGCGGGTGCTGCTGACGCGCGGCGGCTGGGCCGCGTTCATGGTCACCGCCTGCATCCTCTTCGCGGTGGTCCCGGCGATGAACCTGCTGCTGCCGCCGGACCATCCGCTGCATCTGTCCGATTATTTCGTCACACTCGCCGGCAAGATCATGTGCTATGCGATCGTCGCGCTGGCAATGGACCTGATCTGGGGTTACACGGGGATTCTTTCCCTCGGGCACGGCCTGTTCTTCGCGCTGGGCGGCTACGCGATGGGGATGTACCTGATGCGCTCGATCGGTGGCGAGGGCGTCTACCAGAGCGAGCTGCCGGATTTCATGGTCTTTCTCGACTGGAAATCGTATCCCTGGTACTGGAGCTTCACCGACCATTTCTGGTACGCGGCGATGCTGGTGGTGCTCGTGCCGGGAGCGCTGGCGTTCGCGTTCGGCTATTTCGCCTTCCGGTCGCGGATCAAGGGCGTGTATTTCTCGATCATCACGCAGGCGCTCACCTATGCGTTCATGCTGCTGTTCTTCCGCAACGACACGGGGTTCGGCGGGAACAACGGCTTCACCGACTTCAAGCGAATTCTCGGCTTTCCGATCACGGCGCCCGGGACGCGTGTCGCGCTGTTCGTTGCGGCCGGCGTCGCGCTGCTCGGCACGCTGCTGCTCGCGCGCCTCGTCGTCACCTCGAAGCTCGGCCGCGTGCTGACCGCGATCCGCGATGCAGAAAGCCGCGTGATGTTCTGCGGTTACAGTCCGCTGCACTACAAGCTCTTCGTGTGGACCCTGTCGGCGGTCCTGTGCGGGATTGCCGGTGCCCTGTACGTGCCGCAGGTCGGCATCATCAATCCGAGTGAGATGTCGCCGGCGAACTCGATCGAAATCGCGATCTGGACCGCTGTGGGCGGGCGGGGTACGTTGATCGGACCCATCGTCGGAGCGTTCCTCGTCAACGGCGCGAAGAGCTATTTCACGCAGGCGTTTCCCGAGTTCTGGCTGTTCTTCCTCGGGCTCGTCTTCATCCTGGTCACGCTGTTCCTGCCGCGCGGCGTGATCGGAGCGTTCCGCGCGCTTCCGGGGCGCCGATCGTGAGCACCGGCGCGCTCCATACGGTCGACAGCGGGTCGGGGGGAATCGCCCAGGCGGGGATGCGGGTCGCCGGGGCCGGCGTCGACGCGACCCACGGACCGATCCTGTATCTCGACGGCATCACTGTCAGTTTCGACGGCTTCCGAGCACTGAACGATCTTTCACTCACCATCGAGGATGGCGAATTGCGCTGCATCATCGGCCCCAACGGCGCGGGCAAGACAACCATGATGGACGTCATCACCGGCAAGACTCGGCCCGACGCCGGGACCGCGTTCTTCGGCCAGACGATCGACCTGACGCAACTGACCGAGGCCGAGATCGCCCATGCGGGGATCGGCCGCAAGTTCCAGAAGCCGACGGTGTTCGAGCAGCATTCGGTGTTCGAGAACCTGGAACTCGCGATGAAGACCGACAAGCGGGCGCGCTCTGCGATCCGGGCGCGACTCGGGTCTGCCGAGCGCGACCGGATCGCGGAAACACTCGCGCTGATCCAGCTTGCCCGTGAGGCCGACCGCCCCGCGGGACTGCTGTCACATGGCCAGAAGCAGTGGCTGGAAATCGGGATGCTGTTGATGCAGGAACCGCGCCTGCTCCTGCTCGACGAACCGGTGGCGGGGATGACCGACGACGAGACGATCCGAACGGCGGAACTGTGCCTGTCGCTTGCCGGGCAGCATTCGGTCGTCGTCGTCGAGCACGACATGGATTTCGTCGCGCAGATAGCCCGCACGGTGACCGTGTTGCACGAGGGCGGCGTCTTGGCCGAGGGGCCGATGGACATCGTACAGATCGATCCGCGCGTCATCGAGGTCTATCTCGGGCGGTAGGCAGCGCAGTGGGCCGTTTCCATCTTTCCATGCTGACCGTTCAACAACTCAACCAGTACTACGGCGGAAGCCACACGTTGCGCGGCGTCGACTTCGAAGCGCCATCGGGCGCCGTCACCGCGATCCTCGGCCGCAACGGCGTCGGCAAGACGACGTTGCTGAAATGCCTGGTCGGCCTGCTGCCCGCGCGCTCGGGTACGATCCGCTTCGCCGGCACGGACGTCACCCGGCTGCCGCCGCACGCTCGCGCGCGGCTCGGACTTGGGTACGTCCCGCAGGGGCGCGAGATATTTCCGCGCCTCACCGTGGAGGAGAATCTCAGGCTGGGGCTGGCGACCCGACCCCCGGGCACGCCCATTCCACCGCGGATCTTCGAAATGTTCCCCGTGTTGAAGGACATGCTACAGCGGCGTGGCGGCGACCTTTCCGGGGGGCAGCAGCAGCAGCTCGCCATCGGCCGCGCGTTGGCGATGGATCCGCAGTTGCTCGTCCTCGACGAGCCGACCGAGGGCATCCAGCCATCGATCATCAAGGACATCGAGCGGGCGATCCGACGGCTCGCCGTGGAGGGCGAGATGGCGATTCTGCTGGTCGAGCAGTACTACGATTTCGCGCGCTCGCTGGCCGATCGCTACGTCGTGCTCTCCCGCGGCGAGGTTGTCAGGGCCGGGAAGGGCGCCGACATGGACGCCGACGGCGTGCGGGCGTTCCTCACCGTCTGAATCGGGAGCCCCGTCGCCGGTCTCCCGGGCCGGGGAGACGGAGAGGCGTAATCCGCCGTCCCAGCCGCTGCCGAAACGGACCGTTCGTCGCACGGGCAGCCGACGGCTGTTGATTTCGGTCAAGGCCGCCTGTAACGTGACCGGTGACAATCCGTCGCATCCGCCGGGCGATGCTGGGTCCGGCTGCCGCCGCCCGCCATGACCACGACCGCCGCCGACCTCGTTCTCGACCTCGCGCTGGTCCGCAAGTACGACACGTTCGGCCCCCGCTACACGTCGTACCCGACGGCCGACCGTTTTCACGAGGCATTCACCGCCGAGCACTACGTGAATGCGCTGCACGCGCGCAACCACGCGCGCCCGACGCAGCCGTTGTCGCTTTATGTGCACCTGCCCTTCTGCAACACGATCTGTTACTACTGCGCCTGCAACAAGGTCATCACCAAGGACCACGGCCGCTCCGCGAAATACATCCGCTACGTCGGCCGCGAAATCGCGGCCGTCGGCGGACTGGTCGAAGGCGCTCCGCAGGTCGAGCAGCTGCACTGGGGTGGCGGCACGCCGACGTTTCTCGCGCGGGACGAGATGGCGGCGCTGATGGGCCACTTGCGCACTGGCTTCGCGTTTGCCGCCCACGCCGAGATCTCGATCGAGGTCGATCCGCGCAAGGTCGATGCCGAAACCGTCGCGTTCCTGGGCTCGCTCGGCTTCAACCGGATCTCGGTGGGCATCCAGGACTTCGATCCCGAGGTGCAGAAGGCGGTCAACCGGATCCAGACCGAGGAAGAGACGCGCGCGGTGATCGACGCGGCGCGCGCGAGCGGCTTCGTTTCGGTGAACGCCGACCTGATCTACGGCTTGCCGAAGCAGACGGTCGCGGGCTTCTCGGCCACGCTCGACAAGGTCATCGCAGCGTCGCCCGACCGCATCGCGCTCTACAGTTACGCGCACGTACCGCACCTGTTCAAGCCGCAGCGGCGCATCGAAGTCGCGGAACTCCCGGCGCCGGAAGCGAAACTCGCGATCCTCGCGCTCGCGATCGAGAAGCTCGGCGCCGCCGGTTACCGCTACATCGGGATGGATCATTTCGCCAAGCCCACCGACGAGCTGGCGATCGCCCAGGCGCAACGCAAACTGCATCGCAACTTCCAGGGCTACTCGACGAAGCCCGACTGCGACCTGCTCGCCTTCGGCATCTCCGCGATCGGCAAGGTCGGCGCGGCGTATGTGCAGAACGTGAAGACGCTGGACGAGTACTACGACCGACTCGACGCCCAGGCGTTGCCGGTTCTGCGCGGCGTCGAGCTCGACGCGGACGATCTGATCCGCCGCGACGTGATCCAGAAGCTGATGTGCGATTTCGATCTCGATTTCGCGGCCGCCGAGGCGCGGCACGGCATCGTATTCGCCGAGTACTTCGCCCCGGAGCTCGCGGCCCTGCGGCCGCTGGCCGCCGACGGCCTCGTCGAGCTCGCGGATCGAGCCATTCGGGTGACCGCGCGCGGCCGCCTGCTCGTGCGAACCGTCGCAATGCAGTTCGACCGCTACCTGCGCGAGGCGCGCGAGCGCGCGCAATACTCCCGCGTCATCTGAGCGCGGGCGATGGATGGCCGCGCGGCGTTGGCCGGGTCGTTATTTCGCGGCATCGGCCGGCTTGGCCACGCCCAGTCCCGTGAGAATGTCGATCGGCACCGGAAACACGATGGTCGAGCTCTTGTCGCCGGCGATGTTGCCCAGCGTCTGCAGATAGCGCAGCTGCATCGCCTGCGGCTGGCGCGAGAGCATCTGCGCCGCCTGCAGCAGCTTTTCGGCCGCCTGCAGCTCGCCCTCGGCATGGATGATCTTCGCGCGCCGCTCGCGCTCGGCTTCGGCCTGGCGTGCGATCGCGCGCACCATCGACTCGTTCAGGTCGACGTGCTTGATCTCGACCGTGGAGACCTTGATGCCCCAGGCGTCGGTCTGCGTATCGAGCACGCGCTGGATGTCCATGTTGAGCCGCTCGCGCTCGGACAGGAGCTCGTCGAGCTCGTGCTTGCCCAGCACCGCGCGCAACGTGGTCTGCGCGAGCTGGCTGGTGGCGTCGAGGAATTTCGCGACCTGGATCACCGATTTCTCGGGGTCGACGACGCGGAAATACACCACGGCGTTGACCTTGACCGACACGTTGTCGCGCGTGATCACGTCCTGCGGCGGCACGTCCATGACGACGGTGCGCAGGTCGATGCGCACCATCTGCTGGACGCCGGGAACGATCACCACCAACCCGGGTCCCTTCACCTTCCAGAAGCGCCCGAGCAGGAACACCACCCCGCGCTCGTACTCGCGCAGCACGCGGAACGACGCGACGATCAGCAAGGCGAGCGCGAGGAATGCGCCGCCGAATCCGATACCGAAGCCCATCGCTAATCTCCTTTGCCGGGTTCGTCCAGCGGCGCGACGGTGAGCACGAGGCCGTCACGCGCGAGAACCCGCACCGGTTGGCCGCTTCTGAGCGGCACGGCACTCCTGACGCGCCACTGTTCGCTGTGCACGCGCGCCCAGCCTTCGGTCGCGAGGTCGTCGAGCACCACGCCACGGCTGCCGATCAGCTCTTCGCGGCCGGTGACTACCGGACGCCGGCGCGCCTTCGAGCGCGGCCCCCGATACGAAAAAGACGAACGCCGCGGTCCCTGCGGCCAACGCGACGATCAGACCAATGGGGATGCCGAAGCCCTCGACGTCGGTATCGATCAGCAATACCGCACCGATCACGAAGGCGGCGATGCCGCCGATGCCGAGGGCGCCGAAGCTGGGCAGGAACGCCTCGGCGATCATGAAGGCGAGGCCCAGCAGGATCAGTGCGAGTCCGGCGTAATTCACCGGCAGCAGGTGCAGCGCGAAAAGCCCGAGCAGCAGCGCAGATCGCCCCGACCACGCCCGGGAGCACGAAGCCGGGGTTCGAGAACTCGAAGAACAAGCCGTAGATCCCGATCATCATGAGGATCAACGCGACGCTCGGGTTGGCGATCACCGACAGAAACCGGCTCTTCCAGTCGGGGGCAACGACGATCGCCTCCGCGCCTGCGGTCGCGAGCTCGCGCTCGCCACCGGCGGTCATCACGCGGCGGCCGTCGAGCTTGGCCAGGAGCTCCGGAATGTCGCGCGCGTTGAGATCGACGACATGCTGCGCGAGCGCTTCGTCCGCCGAAAGGCTTACCGACTCGCGCACGGCGCGCTCCGCCCATTCGACATTGCGCCCGCGCAGCTGCGCCAGCCCGCGAAGGTACGCGGCGGCATCGTGCGTCTGCTTGCGGGCCATGGTGCCGCCGTCGTCGCCGGGCGAGGCTTTCTCGGGCTTGCCCGCATCGGGCTCCTTGCCAGGGGTCGCCGGTGCGGCGGGCATCGGGCTGGGAGCGCCAATGGCCACCGGCGTCGCAGCGCCGAGGTTGGTCCCCGGCGCCATCGCCGCGACGTGGCTTGCGTAGAGGATGTACGTGCCGGCGCTGGCCGCGCGCGCACCGCTCGGTGCGACGAACGCCGCTACCGGAACGCGCGAGGCGAGGATCGACTTGACGATCTCGCGCATCGAGGTGTCGAGGCCGCCCGGCGTGTCGATCTGGAGCACGACGAGCTGCGCACCGTCCTTTTCCGCTCGGATGAGGCCACGCTCGACGAAATCCTCGCTCGCCGGGCCGATGGCCCCGGTGAGCGGCAACACAATCACCGGCGTGGGTGCAGCCGTCGCTCCGCCCAGCGCCCATCCGAGCGCCAAGACGACCACGATCCGCGCTACTTTCGCCATCCTGCCCCGCAGTGCCGAGGGGAACCCGGTCTGCGAAACCATTATTGCAGAATTCGCACGCGCCGGCTCGTCGCTGGCGATCGGCATGCCCCCGGGGTGAGTCAGGCGACGCGCTTTGCGAACCCGGGGTCGATGCCGCGGCGCGCCGCCATTTCCCGGCCGATTTCCGCAAGCGTTGCCGCGTCGAACGTTTGCGCCGCGAGCGGGATCAGCCCGGTCTCTTCCCTCTCGATGTGCGCTTCGTAGGCGGAGCGCACCGCCGCGACCTGCTTGGGCGAAAGGTTGGCAGACGCGCCGGCGGCGATGCCCGCGAGCAGCGGCCGCAGCCGCCGCCAGTTCGCGGCCAGCAATTCGTGGTCGCGCTCGAGTTCGGCGATGAGCCCGTCTGCGTTGCCGGGAAGCGCCGCTTTGAGCCGGGGGAACACGCTTACCTCCTCGTCCGCATGATGATTTGGCGCCGCGCTGTCGAAATAGCGGAGGATGCCACGCGCGGCGGCGCGCGCATCGGTGTCGCAGCCGTTCTCGGGGAGGTGACGCTGCAACCGTTCCAGCGTCTGGAGCTGGCGTGCGATCCGGCCGTGGCATGCCGAAAGCATGCCGAGCGGATCGTCGAAGCCCGGCGCAGCGGCGTCGGAGAACAGATCGGCGGCCATGGTTTGCGATGCCGTCGTGGGTGGCGGGAATCGTGTGCCGATTATAGCTGCGCGAAGAAGCCAAGCGACGACTTCGTGACGGCGACCGACACGATGTACGCGAACGTGGCCACCGCCCCGGCGAAGGCGGCGATCCGGACGCCACGTGTGCGCCCCCGCTTCAAGGCGATGCTGCCAAGCACGATGTACGCGACGAGGGCGATCACCTTGGCCCCGAGCCATCCGCGGGTTCCGTCGGCGCCGAGATGCCAGGCGAGCCACAGCGCCGAGCCGAGCAGCACGGTGTCGATCAGGTGCGGAACGATTCTCGCCCAGCGGCGAGCGAGCCGCTCCGGCGAGCCCAGCATCAGGGCGCCGCGCAGCACAAACAACGAGATCGACAGGACTGCCGTACCGATGTGGACGTACTTGATCGTTGCGTAATCGAGCGTCATCGCAGAGGTGGCAGTGTCGCCCTCACGCCGGATATGCGGGCGCGACGGCGGGCGCGCGCGGCGGCACGAGATCGAGGATCCGCCGAAATAACGCCTCGGCATGCGCCTTGGGCTGCAATCCCGCGAGTGGATTGTCGTTCGCGCGGAATGCGGCATCGATGCGGGTCCAGTCGTCCGGCAACAGGTGCCGCTGCGCGAGCGGAAACAGGACTTCCTCTTCGTTGCCCATGTGCTGCCATTCGAACGCGGCGTAGTCCTCGACCGCTGCGGCGAAAGGCCCGAACGCGTCCTCGCCCGCGCGCGCGTATTGGACGAGCGCATCCTTGAGCGCGCCGATCAATTGGTCGCCGCGGACATGTTCGGCCGTCAACTCGGCGATAAGGGGACGGGCTTCGGCGCAGCGCCGTGCGAGTGCGCGAAACAGGTGCTCATCTTCCTTCGGGTGGTGCAGCCGGTCGGGAAACGCAATGATGTAATCGAGCAGCGCGAAGAGCAGCGGAAAATCCGGCGCTTCGTGCTTGCGGATGCGTCCCGTTGCGTGGCGCAGCCCGTAGAGGACCGACGCCAGCGCGAGATGCTCGTCCTTGATCCGCGCGATGGCCGCTGCCATCGCGGCATCGTGCACAACCGGGGGCTGCGGCTCACGCTTTCGGCCGGCGTGCGCGGCGCGGGAACGCCGCCGTGACGGTGCTGCGGCCACGGCGTCAGTACGTCTCGACGTGGTAGCGGCCCTGCGCGCGCAGCTCGGGCAGCAGGCGTTCCCAGTCCGCGCCGTGCGCCGCGGCAGGCGTCGCGAAACGCTTCGTCGACGCCCTTCTCCATGCCCTTGAGGCCGCAGATGTAGACGTAGCAGTTCGCGTCCTGCAACAGCCGCGCGACGTCCGCGCCGCGCTCGCGGATCCGGTCCTGCACGTATTGCTTCGGCTGCCCCGGCACGCGCGAGAACGCGAAATTGATGTCGATGAATTCCTTCGGCAGCTTCAGCAGCGGACCGAAGTACGGCAGCTCCTCCGCCGCGCGCGCGCCGAAGAACAGCATCAGCCTGCCGCCTTCCTTGAGCGCGATCCGGCGCCGGCGGCGCTCGGTCATCGCGCGCATCGGCGCGGAGCCGGTGCCGGTGCAGACCATGAGCAGGCTCGATCCCGGATGGTTCGGCATCAGGAACGTCGTGCCGTAGGGACCGACGACCCTGACCTCGTCGCCCTTCTTCAGATCGCACAGGTAGTTCGACGCGACGCCGGCGACCGGCTTGCCGTCGTGGTCCTCGGTGACGCGCTTCACGGTCAGCGCGAGGTTGTTGTAGCGTCGGGCGCTCGCCGTCGCGCGGGCTCGCGACCGAATACAGGCGCACGTGATGCGGCTTGCCGTTCGCGTCGGCGCCGGGCGGGAGGATGCCGATGGTCTGGCCCTCGAGCACCGGAAACGCCGCGCCGCCGAAATCGAGCACGATGTGGCGGATGTCGCTCGAAGCGTCGTCGCCGGTCAGGCGGAAATTTCCGCTGACCGTCGCGATCGCCGGCTTCGCGCGAACGGTAGAGGTTGACGTAGGGATGCGCGGCCGACCACGGCGGTGCGACGTCGCCGCCCTGGCCGGCGGTGGCGACCGACGTGATCCGCGCGACGTCGCTCGGCACCTCCGGCGCGGTGCCGGCCGCGAGCTCCGCTGCGCCGGCAGGCTGTCCCAGCCGAACTGCTCGGCGAGCGTGTAGGGCTTCGCCTTGTCGACCTGCCGCCAGTTGTCGATGGCGCCCGGTAGGGCAGGGCGCGATGCAGTCGTTGCAGAAGTTGCACTTGGCGGGGTCGACGACGTAGTTGCGCGAGTCGTGGGTGACCGCGTCGACCGGGCAGGTCTCCTCGCAGGTGTTGCAGCGGATGCAGATCTCCGGGTCGATCAGGTGCTGGCGCAGCACTTCGAGAGCGAGGTCAGGCACTGCTGTGCTCCTCAACCGGAACCGGGATCAGCCCGCGCTATTCGACCGGGTGCAGCCGAATGGATTTCTCGGCTCAATTGAACCGGACGTACTCGAACTCGACCGGCTGGTTGTTGATGCCGCGCGCGGGCGGCGCGATCCAGTTCGCGAACTTGCCGGGCTCGGCGACGCGCCCCATCAGCGAGGCGACGAACGCGCGGTCCGCCGCGCGAGGGCAGCCAATGCAGGTGCCGGTGCGTCCAGTCGGCCTCCGACACGACGTTGCCGTCCGGATCGATGCGCACCGCCGACAAGCGGACCGATCTTGCGGTTGAACGCCTTGTGCGGCGCCTTGAGGCGGACCGCGACGCCGGCCTTCTCGATGATCTTGTTCCAGCGCTCGATGCCGGCCAGCGCGTCCTTCACGTAGTCGTCGCGCAGCTTTTCGTTGAGCGCATTGAGCGCCGGCGCCTGCGGTCGTCACCAGCCGGCCGTCGCGCACTTCGAGCACCGGATAGGTCGCGTCCGTCAGCAGGTGGTCGTCGTCGATCTTCGTCTCGTCGAAGCGGCCCTTGAGTCCGGTCGTGTAGAACGTCGCCGCGTTCGACGAGACGTCGGCGCCGAAGAGGTCCATCGTCACGCTGAAGTGGAAGTTGAGGTAGCGCTGGATCGTCGGCAGGTCGATGACGCCGAGCGCGCGCAGCGTCGCCGGATCGTCGGTCCGGTTCGCGACCATCGCCTCGCAGGTTCGCTGGATGATGCGGCCGACGCCGGACTCGCCGACGAACATGTGGTGCGCCTCCTCGGTCAGCATGAACCGGCAGGTGCGCGCGAGCGGGTCGAAGCCCGATTCGGCGAGCGAGCAGAGCTGGTACTTGCCGTCGCGGTCGGTGAAGAACGTGAACATGAAGAACGACAGCCAGTCGGGCGTCTTCTCGTTGAAGGCGCCGAGGATGCGCGGATTGTCGGCGTCGCCGGAGCGGCGCTCGAGCAGCGCTTCGGCTTCCTCGCGGCCGTCGCGGCCGAAGTACGCGTGCAGCAGGTACACCATCGCCCACAGATGGCGGCCTTCCTCGACGTTGACCTGGAAGAGGTTGCGCAGGTCGTAGAGCGACGGGCAGGTGAGGCCGAGGTGGCGCTGCTGCTCGACCGACGCCGGCTCGGTGTCGCCCTGGGTGACGATCAGCCGGCGCAGGTTCGCGCGGTATTCGCCCGGCACCTCCTGCCACGCCGGCTCGCCCTTGTGCGCGCCGAAGTTGACCTTGCGGCCCGCCTCGGCCGGCGCGAGGAAGATGCCCCAGCGGTAATCCGGCATCTTCACGTAGTCGAAGTGCGCCCAGCCCTTGGGCTCGACGCTGACCGCGGTGCGCAGGTACACGTCGGTCGCTGGACGTGCCCTCGGGCCCCATGTCGCGCCCACCAGTGCAGGAATTCGGGCTGCCAGTGCTCGAGCGCGCGCTGCAGCGTCTTGTTGCTCGCCAGGTCGACGTTGTTGGGAATCTTCTCGCTGTAGTCGATGCTCATCGTGGGTTCCTTCAGTGGTGTCGGTATGCCGGGGACGTCAGACGCGTTCCCAGTTGAATCTGGCCTTGTTGCCGGTGCCGAATACCTTCAGCGCGCCGGCTTCGCCGCACGCGTTGGGTCGGATGAAGATCCAGTTCTGCCACGCCGAGAGCCGGCCGAAGACGCGCGTCTGCCATGGTCTCGGCGACGCCGAAGCGCAGGTTCGCCTCCATGCCGGTCAGCGCGTCGGGCGACAGGCTCGCCCGTTCCTCGAGCGCGACGCGGACCTCGTCCGCCCAGTCGAGGTCGTCGGGCGCCGCCGTGACGAGCCCCAGCGCAAGCGCTTCCGCGGCGTCGAGCGCGCGGCCGACGGCCTCCTTCGCGCGCGCGATCGGTTCGGCTTCGCTCGTAGAAGCGCGCCGGCGAGTCGCGCGCGGCCATTGACCATCGGGTAGGCGCCGAAATTGAGCGCGGAGAGCGTGAATTTCGGGGCGCGTCGCCGCGTCGTCGGGCAGCGCGAGCATGTAGCTGCGATCGGCGGCGAGCGCGAGTTCCGCGAGCGTTCCGGCGAAGCAAGATCCGGGCTCGATCAGCGCGTAGAGCGTGCGCGACGTGACGTCGAGCCGCGCGAGCGTCCGGCGCAGCATGCCGATCGTCTCGCGGACGAACCAGTTCGCACGGTGACGCTCGAGCGGCGGCATCGGCGGCGAGCACGGCCGCGGCGTCGCCGGTGGTCTTGAGGATCCACGTGCCGAGCTCGAGCTCGTTGGTGCGCAAGCAGCAGGATCGCGTCGTCCAGTTCGCGTGCCATCGCCAAGCGGCCACCACGACAGCGCCCGCGCGCGAGGATCGCCGTCGAGGTCGCTCGGCCGGCGGCGTCTTCGGTGCCGCCACCGTGATCGTCGCGCGTACGCCCTCGCCGGTCGATCCGGACGTCGACGTGCTCGTAGTGGTAACCGGCGTCGTCGATGGTGCGCGCGAGCGGCGTGCAGTGCGACGCCTTGCGCGTCCTGCGGCCGGTCGCTCTGCGCGGCGAGCTCGAGCGCGCGCCGCTTCACCGTTTCGGCGAACTGCTGCGGCTTCGCGTGGCCGTCGATGAGCCGCCATTCCTTCGCGCGCTGGCGCGCGCACGCCTTCGACCAGCGTGCAGAAGATGTCGGCATGGTCGCGGCGCACGCGGCGCTTGTCGGTGATCGCGGGTGAGGCCGCCCGTGCCGGGCAGCACGCCCAGCAGCGGCACTTCCGGCAGGCTCACCGCCGAGGAGCGGTCGTCGACCAGGAAGATCTCGTCGCACGCGAGCGCCAGCTCGTAGCCGCCGCCGGCGGTGGTGCCGTTGCAGGCCGCGATGAACTTGAGCCCCGAGTGCGCGGCTCGAATCCTCGATGCCGTTGCGCGTCTCGTTGGTGAACTTGCAGAAGTTCACCTTCCAGGCGTGCGACGAGAGGCCGAGCATGAAGATGTTGGCGCCGGAGCAGAAGACCCGCTCCTTGCCGCTCGTCAGGACCACGCATCGGACCTCGGGATGCTCGAAGCGGATGCGCTGCAGCGCGTCGTTAAGCTCGATGTCGACGCCGAGGTCGTACGAGTTGAGCTTGAGCTTGTAGCCCGGAACGAGCCCGCGGTCCTCGTCGATGTCCATCGTCAGCGTCGCCACCGGGCCGTCGAACGCGAGCTTCCAGTGCGCGTAGCGTATCGGGATGAGCATCGTAGGTGACGAATTGCTGCGGCGGGGATTCGTGCTCACGCGCGAGCGCTGCGGTGGTTGCTTCGGCCATCGGTTTCTCCTCCAGTTGCGCTCAGGCCATGACGGCCTGGCGCAGGTTCGCAAGGCTGTGCTCGGGATGCTCTGCCCGACGTGTCGATCGTCGCGTCCGCCTTCCGGTACAGCGGCTCGCGCGCTTCGAGGATCCGGCGCAGATCCTCCATCGCTTCGACGTTGCCCTGCATCGGCCGGAAATCGCCCTGCGCGACCACACGCGCCATGTGCTCTTCGGGCGAAGCCTTGACCCAGACCGTGAAGCAGCCGATGAGCAGCGCGTTGAATGTCTCCGGCTCGGAGACGATGCCGCCGCCGACCGTCATCACCATCTCGCCGTGCGCCTCGATCATCCGTTCGAGACAGCGCCGCTCGATTCGCCGGTAGCCCGCCTGACCGTAGAGCAGGAAGATCTCCGAGAGGCCGATGCCGGCGTCGCGCTCGATCTCGCGGTCGAGCTCGACGAACGGATAGCGCAGCTCCTTCGCGAGCGCGCTCCCCAGCGTTGTCTTTCCGGCGCCACGCAATCCGACCAGGGCGACGCGCTTCCGGCGCGCGGCTTCCTCCTGGCCGTAATCGCGCATCAGCCGGAACACCACGTCCTCGAGCCGGTGTGCGGGCAGGCGTTCGAGGAAGCGGCGGATCAGGCGCTGCTCGACCGAATTGTCGCGCTGCTCGATCAGCTCCGCGAGCGGCAAGCCGAGCGCGCGGGCGACGTTGCGCAACAGCAGCACCGACGCATTCCCTTCGCCTGCCTCCAGCTGCGCCAGGTAACGCTCGGAAACGCCGGCGTTTTGCGACAGGATCTTGCGCGCCATGCCCCGCCGCTCGCGTGCCTCGCGGACGTGTCGGCCCAAGGCGGCCAGAAATTCGCCGTCGGCCGTTTCCTGGACGGTGGCCAATGCCTCCTGCGCACGCTGGTCGTCTGTGGCCGTCATCGATTCACCTTCTGCTGGCGCCGGGCGTGGCAGTGGTAGGCAATATAATGCATCGTCGGCACGACGGTCAAGCACTTTATGTCTGATACCGACTGCGTATCTTTCCCAGCGGCGGACAAAGTCTCCGGTTTGAAGAAGGTGTAGGGGCTAGACATCCAACCGGATCGGGTATGCGGTATTGTGCTTGACGCTGGTCAGAGCATGATCTAAATTGCCTGACCGCCTGCTTGGGCTTGAGTTCTGACGAGGTAGGGATGACCCAAAGTGAATTCGCGGACCTGATGGCGTCGGTCACCGGCGCAATCGCCGGGCGGGCGCTCGACAAGACATTGGAAGCGGACCTCAATCGGCAATATCCGCCCGACGGCGCACTTTCCCGCTCGATCACCAATGCTTGCCGCGATGGCATCGAGGCGGGCTGGATGTGCAGCCGTGAGCATGCCGGGATCAAGTACGGCCGCGTCGTGAAGCCGGGAGTCGCGACGCACGGATTTTCGGTCGACGTCGTCGACATGGACAACGTCGCCGGCGGCCACCACCGCCACCCGACGGGCGAGATCGACCTCATCATGCCGATGTCGGGAGCCGCGACATTCGACGGCCGGGGGGCCGGTTGGCTAGTATACGAGCCGGGCAGCGCGCACGTGCCGACCGTCGCCGGAGGCCGCGCGCTGGTGCTGTATCTGTTGCCGCAGGGCGCGATCGAGTTCACCAAGCCGTGAGCGACGCGCCATTAGCGCTGCGCGGCAGGAGGAGAACGTCATGCCTTCGCTGAGTACGGCCGATCATCGCGGCAGTCCGCCACGGGTGGAGATCCCGCGCGATTACAATGCCGCGCACGACCTGATCGAGCGCAACCTCAGGGCGGGCCGCGCCCCCAAGACAGCCTACATCGACGATGCGGGAACGTACACGTACGCGGAGCTCGCGGAGCGTGTCAATCGTTGCGCGAATGCGCTCAC
This sequence comes from uncultured beta proteobacterium, assembly GCA_963809965.1. Classification (GTDB taxonomy): domain Bacteria; phylum Pseudomonadota; class Gammaproteobacteria; order Burkholderiales; family Casimicrobiaceae; genus CAIWHR01. Next base: position 119,635 of record CAWELU010000049.1, on the reverse strand, counting down.
CGGGCTCGGGCTCGAGCCAGAGCAGCGTGTCCTCGCTCTGCCACCTCGACACGATCGACTTCCCTGCCGCGTTTCTCGGCGCGATCAAGGCCGGCATCGTGCCGATCGCCGCGAATACACTGCTCACGACGGCCGATTACGACTACATGCTTCGTGACAGTCGCGCCCGCGCGCTGATCGTGTCGGCGCCGCTCCTGCCGACGTTTGCACCGCTCATCGGCAAGCATCCGCACTTGAAGCACGTGATAGTTTCGGGCGGCAGCGAGGCCGATCGCGCGCCCCACCTGTCGCTTTCCCGGCTGATGGCGGCCGCGAAGCCGGCGTGCGACCCCGCCGACACCACCTGCGACGATCCCTGCTTCTGGCTTTACTCGTCGGGTTCGACCGGCGCGCCGAAAGGCACGGTGCACCTGCATTCGAGCCTGATCCAAACGGCGGAACTGTACGCGAAGCCGATCCTCGGCATCCGGGAGGACGATGTCGTTTTCTCGGCGGCCAAGCTCTTCTTCGCCTATGGTCTGGGCAACGGCCTTACGTTTCCGCTCTCCGTCGGCGCGACGACGGTGCTGATGGCCGAGCGGCCGACGCCGGCGGCGGTCTTCGCCCGGCTCGTCAAGCATCAGCCGACGATCTTTTACGGCGTGCCGACCCTTTTCGCGGCGCTGCTCGCAAGCCCGGAGTTGCCGAAACCGGAGGCGCTGAAGATGCGCCGCTGCACGTCGGCCGGCGAGGCGCTGCCGGCCGAGATCGGCAAGCGCTGGACGGCGCATTTCGGCGTCGAGATCCTCGACGGCCTCGGCTCGACGGAGATGCTGCACATCTTCCTTTCCAACCGCCCGGGCGCCGTGCGCTACGGGACGAGCGGATTTCCGGTGCCGGGTTACGAGCTGCGCATCCTGGGCGATGACGGCTTGCCGGTCGCGCCGGGGGAGGTCGGCGAATTGCAGATCAACGGCCCGAGCGCGGCGATGGGTTACTGGAACAATCGCGAGAAATCACGAAGCACGTTCCAGGGACCGTGGACGCGCAGCGGCGACAAGTACTCGGTCGACGCCGATGGCTATTACGTCTATTCGGGCCGCAGCGACGACATGCTCAAGGTGGGCGGCATCTACGTCTCGCCGATCGAGGTCGAGTCGGCGCTGGTGACGCATCCTGCGGTGCTGGAGGCGGCGGTCATCGGCATGGCGGACGACGAGGAGCTGGTGAAACCGCTCGCCTACGTCGTGTTGAAGGGCGGTGGGTCGCCCACCCCGGCGCTCGCGGAGGAGTTGCGGCAGCACGTGAAGGCGCAGCTCGCTCCCTACAAGTATCCGCGCTGGATCGAGTTCATCGACGAGCTGCCGAAGACGGCTACGGGTAAGATACAGCGCTTCAAGCTGCGCGCCAGGGCGAATTGATGTCGAACCCGCAATGTGCGGGGCTCCGCCGACGGGCGGTCCCCGCGTGCAAACCGAAGGAGGAACCCGCAATGAAAACCCCCACGAATGTCCTGCGCCGCGTCGGCGCGGTCGCCGCGGTAGCCGCGGCCGCTGGAGTACTGCTGTCGCCGACGATGGCGACGGCGCAACAGGCGAAGCTCAAGGTCGGCCTGATGCTGCCGTATACCGGAACTTACGCCGCGCTGGGCAACGCGATCACCAACGGTTTCAAGCTCGCGGTGGCCGAGAACGGCGGCAAGGTGGGCGGGCGCGAGATCGAATACTTCACGGTCGACGACGAGTCCGATCCGGCGAAGGCCCCGGAGAACGCGAACAAGCTGATCAAGCGCGACAACGTCGACGTGCTGGTGGGCACCGTCCACTCGGGCGTCGCGCTGGCGATGGCGAAGGTGGCGCGCGACACCAACACGCTGCTGATCATCCCCAATGCCGGCGCCGACGACATTACCGGGCCGCTGTGCGCGGCCAACGTCTTCCGCACGTCCTTCTCCAACTCGCAGCTGGGCATTGCGATGGGCAAGGTGATGGCCGACCAGAAGAAGAAGACCGCGGTCACGATCACCTGGGATTACGCGGCCGGCAAGGAGTCGATCGGCGGCTTCAAGGAGTCGTTCGAGCAGGGCGGGGGCAAGGTGACCAAGGAACTGTTCCTGCCGTTCCCGCAGGTCGAGTTCCAGGCGCTGCTGACCGAGATCGCCACGCTGAAGCCGGACGTCGTCTACGCGTTCTTCGCCGGTGGTGGCGCCGTGAAGTTCGTCAAGGACTACGCGGCGGCCGGGCTTAACAAGACAATCCCGCTGGTGGGCCCGGGGTTCCTCACCGACGGCACGCTCGAAGCGCAGGGCGAATCGGCGCAGGGCCTGCTGACGACGCTGCACTACGGCGACGGCCTCAATACACCGAAGAACAGCGCGTTCCGCGCGGCGTACCAGAAGGAGTACAAGATCGAGCCCGATGTCTACGCGATGCAGGGGTACGATGCGGCGCAGCTTCTCGCCGTCGGCATGAACGCGGTCAAGGGCGACACAAGCAAGCGCACCGAGCTCGTGAAGGCGATGGGCGCCGCGAAGCTCGACAGCCCGCGCGGTCCGCTCGCGTTCAACGTCGGCCACAACCCGATCCACGACATCTATCTGCGCAAGGTCGAAGCCAAGGAGAACAAGGTCGTCGGCGTCGCGGTGAAAAACCTCACCGATCCGCCGCGCGGCTGCAAGCTCTGACCGGTGCGTCGGGGCGCAGCCGACGGGTCGCGCCCCGGCCATCCTCGACAGTCCGATCCTATCGAGCATGGGGATGACGGCGTCCTCGAGCCCTCGATAGCCCGGTCCGATTGCCCGGCTTGGGCCGGAGGTCGCTGCCGTCGCCCGGACGCGTCGACGTTGACGACGTCCCTTGGTGATCCACGCCCGCCACGCGGGATGGGAGCGTGCCCCGCCGTGTTCGATAGACCACTTGACCGGCGGACCACGCTTCCATCCGGCCGCTCGTCGGTTGGGGTGTCACGGCCGGTGGAGCACGCCCCGCATCCCTCTGCTCGCCGATTGGGGTATCACGGACCGCGGGGCACTCTCCGCATCCCGCCGCTCGATTCCGAGTGTAGTATCGTGGCCGCCGGAGACAGATGCCGGCTGTGCCCGACGATGCACCGCCGCAAGACCCGATGGACATCTACTCGTTCCTGATCCAGATCCTCAACGGTCTTCAGTACGGCCTGCTGCTGTTCTTGGTCGCCAGCGGGCTGACGCTCATCTTCGGGATCATGGGCATCATCAACCTCGCGCACGGCAGTTTCTACATGATCGGTGCGTACATGGCGTTCACGCTGTCGTCGCTGACCGGCAGCCTGTTCGTCGCGATCGTGCTGGGGATCGTGCTCTCGGTTGCGCTGGGCATCTTCCTCGAGTGGGCGCTGTTCAGCCACCTCTACCACCGCGACCATCTGGAACAGGTGCTGCTGACCTACGGCCTCATCCTCGTCTTCGAGGAGTTGCGTAGCATCATCGTCGGCAACGACGTCCACGGCGTCAACGTGCCGGCGATGTTCAACTGGTCGGTGCCGCTCACCGATACGCTGTCGTACCCGGTCTATCGCCTGTTCATCTCGGCGGTGTGCATCGTGCTCGCGATCCTGCTCTACATCGTGATCAAGAAGACGCGGCTCGGGATGATGATCCGCGCCGGGGCATCCAACCGCGAGATGGTGTCCTCGCTCGGGCTCAACATCAACCTGGTCTACCGACTGGTGTTCGCGATGGGCGTGGCGCTGGCTGCATTCGCCGGGATGATCGCGGCGCCAGTGTCATCCGTGTATCCCGGGATGGGCACCGGCGTACTGATCATCTGCTTCGTCGTCGTCGTCATCGGCGGCATCGGTTCGATCTGGGGTGCGCTGGTCGCGGCGCTCTTGATCGGCCTGACCGATACGTTCGGCAAGGTGCTGATCCCCGAGGCCGCGGGCGTCACCGTCTACCTGCTGATGGCGGCGATCCTGCTGTGGCGGCCCGAAGGGCTGTTCCGGCGTGTCTAGGCCTTGTGCTGTTCCATGCCGCGGCGCGTGACGGGGGGGCGGACGTGAACCGGAACCGCATCGTGCTGGCGGCTCTGCTAACCGTGATGGTCGCGTTTCCATTCGCGGGCGCGACGTTCTACACCGAGCTCGTCACCAAGGTGATGATCCTCGCGATCTTCGCGCTGTCGCTCGACCTCCTCGTCGGGTACACGGGCCTCGTGTCGTTCGGGCACGCCGCGTTCTATGGCGTTGGGGCGTATGCGCTGGGCCTGCTGGCGCCGAAGAACGAGGCGGCGAGCCTGTGGCTGACGCTGCCCGCGGCGATCGCGGCGGCCGCGCTCGCGGCACTGGTCGTCGGCATGTTCGTCGTCCGCGCCAAGGGTATCTACTTCATCATGGTCACGCTGGCATTCGCGCAGATGTTCTATTTCGTGTTCCACGACACGAAATTCGGCCGCGGGTCCGACGGTATCAGCATGAACTTCAAGCCCACCTCCGAGATCGGAGGTTTTGCACCCATCGACTTCGCCAGCGCGATACAGTTCTACTACTTCGTGCTCGTCGCGCTCGTCGTCGTGTTCTTGTTCCTGCGCGTGCTGCTCCGTTCCGCGTTCGGGCGCGCGCTGCAGGGCATCCGCAGCAACGAGCATCGCATGCGCTCGCTCGGTTTCCCCGTCTACTTCTACAAGCTCGCGAGCTTCACGCTGGCGGGTGCGCTCGCCGGGTTCGCCGGCTACCTGTCGGCAATGCAGTTCGGTTATGTCAACCCAGAGCTCCTGTCGTGGCACCAGTCGGGCAACGTGCTGCTGATGCTGATCCTCGGCGGACTGGGAAGTCTCTGGGGCGCCGTCGCTGGCGCGTTCGCATTCGTAGCGCTGCAGGAGCTGTTCCAGTCCGCGACCAAGCACTGGCAGCTCCTGCTCGGTGGGACGATCGTGCTGCTCGTCATCTTCCTGCCGGGGGGGCTGTCGAGCATCACCGGCCGGCTGCGGAAGACTCTGGTCGGTGGACCGGACGAGTCGCGCAAGTGAGCGAGCCGATCCTCATGACGAAGGGGCTGTCGCGCCGCTTCGGCGGGCTGATGGCAAACAGCAACGTCGCGATCGAATTGCATCGCGGCAAGGTGCACGCCGTGCTCGGCCCGAACGGTGCCGGCAAGACGACGCTGATCAATCTGCTGTCGGGCGACCTGCGCGCGTCGTCCGGGACCATCCGCTACCAGGACCGGGACATCACGCGGTTCTCGCCCGACCGCCGGTCGAGGATCGGCATCGGGCGGAGCTACCAGAAAACCAATATCTTCCCCGGCTTCACCGCGTTCGAGAATTGCCGGCTCGCGGCGCAGTCGCGCGCGCCGCGCGTGCTGGCGATCCTCGCTGACGCGATGCATCACGAACCCGTGTGCGAGGCGGCGCGGCTCGCGCTCGACGCGGCCGGTCTCACCGCGCGCACCGAACAGGTTGCGTCCGCGCTGTCGCATGGCGAGCAGCGGCAGCTCGAGATCGCGATGGTGCTGGCGACCAAACCGAACGTGCTGCTCCTCGACGAGCCGCTTGCGGGAATGGGCGCCGAGGAGGCGTCGCGGATGGTCGTTCTCCTGAAGAAGCTGGCGCCCGCCCACGCGATTCTGCTGGTCGAGCACGACATGGACGCGGTGTTCGCCGTTGCCGACATCATCACCGTGATGGTCAACGGCCAGGTCCTCGAGAGCGGGGCGCCGGCGCAGATACGTGCCAGCACCGCGGTGCGTGCCGCGTACCTGGGCGAGGACGAGGCGCACTGATGATTGAACCTCGGCGCACGGACGCCGGCACCAGTGATGCCGCGCCATGAGGGAAGCTCTTCTCGAGGCACGCGAGCTGCATGTCTACTACGGCGCGAGCCACATCCTGCACGGAATCGACTTCCGCATCGATCGCGGCGAGACCGTCGGCCTGATGGGCCGCAACGGTATGGGCAAGAGCACGCTGATCCGCAGCATGCTCGGTCTCGTCAAACCGCGCGGCGGCGAGGTATGGGTGCGCGGGACGCCGATGACGGGTGCGGCCCCGTTCCTGATCGCGCGCCAGGGAATCGCCTACGTTCCGGAGGGTCGCGGCATCTTCCCCAACCTCACGGTCCACGAGAACCTGATCATGGCGGCGCGCCCGGGCCTCGACGGCCGTCGCGAGTGGACGCGCGAGCGAGTGCTGGACACCTTCCCCCGGCTCGCCGAGCGGATCGACAACGGTGGCTGGAACCTCTCCGGCGGCGAGCAGCAGATGCTCACCATCGGTCGCGCGCTGATGACCAATCCCGACCTGCTGGTCCTCGACGAGGCGACCGAAGGGCTAGCGCCGCAGATCGCGAAGGAGATCTGGCGCATCATCGGCGATATCCGGGCGCACGGGATCGCGACGCTGATCGTCGACAAGAACTACCGGGCGATCACCGCGATTGCCGACCGCAACGTGATCCTGGTCAAGGGCCGCGTCGTGTTCGAGGGCGACAGCCCGACGCTGCTCGCGCAACCGGACCTGCTGCACAAGCAACTGGGTGTTTGAATGCCGTTCGCGACGGTGGCCTCGCGCCGGATCGAGTACGAGCGAATCGAGATTGCGCGCGCGTCGCGCCCCACGCTCGTCTTCCTGCACGAGGGGCTGGGCTCGGTCGCGATGTGGAAGGATTTTCCCGGCCGGGTCGCGCACGCGACGGGTTGCAACGCGCTCGTCTATTCGCGTTACGGCTACGGCAATTCCACCGTGCTCGCAGAGCCGCGCACGCCGCGCTACATGCATGACGAGGCGCTCGTCGCGCTGCCCGAATTCCTCGACCGGCTCACCATCGAACGGCCGATCCTGGTCGGACACAGCGACGGCGGCTCCATCGCGCTGATCCACGCCGGGGCCGGTGTCCGTCCAGTCGCCGCCGTCGTGACGCTCGCTGCGCACCTCATGGTTGAGGACCTGTCGGTCGCGAGCATCGCCGACGCGAAGACGGCCTACGAAACGACGGACCTGCGCGAAAGGCTTGCGCGCTACCATGCCGATGTCGATTCCGTGTTCTGGGGTTGGAACCATATCTGGCTCGCGCCCGAATTCCGCGCCTGGAACATCGAGGAGTATCTGCCGCGCATCGCTTGCCCGGTGCTCGCGATCCAGGGCGAGGACGACGAATACGGGACGATGGAGCAGATGCGCCGCATCGGTGCCCAGGTCGCCGATGTCGAGTTGCTGGAGTTGCAGGATTGCCGGCATTCGGTGCACAAGGACCAGCCGGAGGCGGTGATCGAGGCCATCACGCGATTCGTCGATCGCGTCACGGCGTAAGGTCGCGCCGGCGCCGTTTCGCACGGTGACGGACGAGGCGCGCCCGGGCGTCGGCGCAAGCGCAGTGGGAGGTGTCCCTTCCTGTGCGAGGCAGGGCGCCGTGAGCGACGGGAAGCAAGCAAGTCGTTTCGAAAGGTACGTACCGATGAGCGCACCCGAATGGTTCGAATCGTCGAAGCCGATCCGGTTCCACCACTGCGATCCCGCGGGAATCGTCTTCTATCCCGAGTATTTCGTGTTGTTCAACGAACTGGTCGAGGACTGGTTCAACGAGGGGCTCGGCATCAACTTCGCGAGCTATCACACGAGGGCGCGCCGCGGCGTTCCGGCAGTGCATGTCGAGTGCGACTTCATCGCCCCGAGCGCGGTGGGCGAGATGCTGCGCCTGCGCCTCGGTGTGCAGAAGCTCGGCACGAGCTCGCTCACGCTGGCGATCGAGGCGGCGGTGGGCGACGAGGTTCGGGTCCGGGCCACGCTCGTCGTGGTGCATGCCTCGCTCGACACCATGCGTGCGGTGCCCTTTTCGTCGGAACTCCGCGAGAAGCTGGTGCGCTTCCAATCCTAGTTGGACGCGGTTCCCGCGGCGCCGTCGTGCTGCACCTATACTGCGCGAGTCCGGTTTCGATAGTCCATGGTTCGCCGCGTCGCGTTGCATGAGCGAGTTCAAATGAGAGTCCGGCGCCCGCCAGGTGCCAGGTTGGGGTGACTGCCGCCCGACCGACCGAGACAGGAAGCGTCAGCGGCGCAGGACGCCGCCGCGTCGGTGCGATTGTCGCCGTGTGCCTCGTGACCGCCTGCGCTTCGACGCCGGCCTACCCGCCCGCGGCGCCTTCGACCGGCCATCGCCCGCCGCCACGGGAAGCGCCGTTCAGTGCGAGCGAGCTCCTCAAATCGGATATCGATGCCGTGGCGGAGGTGCACCTGCGGGAAAGCATCGCGTCGGCGAAGCTCCTGATGGAGAAGCTTTACCGGCGCAACCCGCGCGAGCTCAGAAAAGACGGTGTTTCCACGGCGGAGGTCGCGGTGGCCCGGGCGTTCGATCCGCGCCATGGGTGGCGTTTTCCGGAACTGGCCAACCTGCGGGGGATCGAGGCCTTGCAGCTGGCCTTCCGTCCGGACTTCGCCGGCGACCGGGTACTCGCCTTCGGCGTAGGGCTCGGCAGCATGATCGCGCAGGCCTACAACGACAAGACGCAGTTCTATCTCACCGACAGCCTCGACGCGCAGCGTCTCTACAACGCCGCGCGCAATGTGGAGATCGCGGCGTGGAAGCTCGCCAACGCCCGAGGGCCGAATGGCGAACCGATGCTCCTCAGCAACGAAATGGCCGCGCCTGCGCCCAACCTTTCCTTCGAGCGCGAGATAGGCAAGCTCGTCGCGTACCAGGACACGCTGGCGCTCGTCATCGCGCAGCGTACCAACCGCACGATCCGGCGCTTCAGCCAAAGCTTGGCAACGGCGACGTTCCTGCCGCTCTGAGCTGTGCGCTTACGCCCGGATCAGTGTGCTCTTGCCGAACAGGCTTTCGACCAGGTCCACTGCCAGTTCGGCCGTCGTGTTCCGGTGATCGAGCGCGGGATTGAGCTCGGTGAGGTCGAGCGAGGAAAGCCGCCCGGTGTCGGCGATCATCTCCATGCACAGCTGCGATTCGCGGTAGGTCGGACCGCCGCGCACCGGCGTGCCGACGCCTTGCGCGATCTCGGGATCGAGGAAATCGACGTCCAGGCTGACGTGCAGGTGCGTCTGCTCGTCGACCCCTTCGAGCGCGCGTTCGATCGTGTGGCGCATGCCGATTTCGTCGATGCAGCGCATATCGAACACCACGATGCCGGCCTCGCGCAGGAAGCGCTTCTCGGCATCGTCGACGCTGCGCACGCCGACGAGGCGGATTTCGGCGGGTTGGACGGCCGGCGCGCTGCCCCCGATGCGCGTGAGCTCGTCCGGCCCGTAACCGCAGAGGCACGCTACCGGCATGCCGTGAATGTTGCCGCTCGGGGTCAGTGCGGGTGTGTTGAAGTCCGCATGCGCATCGAGCCACAGTACGCGCAGCTTCCTGCCTAGATCGCGGCAATGCCGCGCGACCGCACCGATCGAGCCGATCGCGAGTGAATGATCGCCGCCCACGAGCACCGGCAGGCGCTCGGCCGCGAGCTCGGCATGGACCGCATCGTGAACCAGCCGATTCCAGGCCACGCATTCCGGCAGGTGGCGGTAGCCGTCGCGCGGCGGGAGGACGGGATTGAGCGGTCCGTGGAGGTTGCCGCCGTCCCGGACGTCGGCGACGTGGCGGGTGATGGCCTCGATCAGGCCCGCCACCCGCAGCGCCTCGGGCCCCATGTTCGCGCCGCGAACGCTGGCCCCGATGTCGGTCGGGGCGCCGATGATGCTGACGGAATGCCGTTTCACGGCGCGAAGCTTACCCTACCCACCCCTCTCGCGCCGCGGCCTCCAAGATTGCCGTGCCATGTGGGCGCCGAGCGTCGGCCGCTTTGCGTCGACTCGCCTGGTCGCATCCCCACGCGCACGGCGCGCGGGGCCCCTGCTACCCGTCTCGCGCCGCGGCCTCCAACATTGCCGTGCCATGTGCGCGCCGAGCGTCGGCCGCTTTGCGTCGACTCGCCTGGTCGCATCCCCACGCGCACGGCGCGCGGGGCCCCTGCTACCCGTCTCGCGCCGCGGCCTCCAACATTGCCGTGCCATGTGCGCGCCGAGCGTCGGCCGCTTTGCGTCGACTCGCCTGGTCGCATCCCCACGCGCACGGCGCGCGGGGCCCCTGCTACCCGTCTCGCGCCGCTAGCGAATCGTCATCCCGCCGTCCGCCGCCAATACCTGGCCGGTGACGTAGCTCGCCCCGTCGGAGGCGAAGAACACGAACGCCGGCGCGATCTCCTCGGGCTCTGCCCAGCGGCCGATCGGGATGCGATCGAGGTACTTGTCCTTGAAGCGCTCGTCGGTGCGGATTGTTTCGGTCATCGGCGTGGCCGCGCCGGGCGCGATCGCGTTGACGGTGATGCCGTACCTGGCAAGCTCCTTCGCCGCCGACATCGTGAGGCCGACGATGCCGGCCTTCGCGGCGCTGTAGTTGATCTGCCCGATCGTGCCCAGTACCCCGGCGGCCGACGTGACGTTGACGATGCGTCCGTAACGCCGCTCCATCATGCCCGGCACGACGGCTTGCAGGCAGTTGAAGCTGCCCGTCAGGTGCACGGCCAGCACCGCATCCCACTGCGCGGCCGTCATCTTGTGCAGCATCGCGGGCCGGATGATGCCGGCGTTGTTGACGAGAATGTCGATGCGGCCGAAGCGCGCAGTCACCGCCGCGACCATCGCATCGACGTCGCCGCGCTTCGCGACATCGCATCCGACGCCGATCGCGGCGCCGCCGGCATCTGCGATTTCCGCGGCGACTGCCTCCGCGCGCTCGACCGCGAGATCGACCACGCCGACGCGGGCACCTTCATGCGCGAACGCCCGTGCGACTGCGGCGCCGATGCCTTGCGCGGCACCGGTTACGATGGCGACTCTGTCCGCGAGTTGCATCTTCTCCCCGTGCGCGGGCGTGAACGAACCTGATTCCGAACCCTAGGCAAACGACGACGCCGACGCTAACCGGCGGGAATCACCGCCGTCGCCTCGAGCTCGATCTTGCCGGGATGGTCGAGCAGATCGGACACAAAGATCATGCTCATTGCCGGATAGTGGTTGCCCATCAGCTTGCGCCAGATGCCGCCCAGCTCGCGTCTGGCCGCCAGGTAGGCGGGCTTGTCGCAACAGTATGCGGTCATCCGGCAGACGTGCCGCGCCTCGCCGCCGGCTTCGGCCAGTACGGCAAGAATGTTCTGCAATGCCTGCTCGAACTGCGGCGCGATCTCGGTCGAGTGGAACTTCTGCTGCGCGTCCCAGCCGACCTGGCCGGCGATGAAGACGATTCTTCCGGCGTCGACGGCAATCCCGTTCGCATAGCCGATAGGCGGTGCCCAGCCTTCGGGAAGCAGTACCTGCATGGTCGCGTTCTCCTAATCCGTGTAGCTCGGCGGGTCGGGATCGTTCGCCCAATCCGCGTCGGGCTTGGGCACCCTCTTCATCCACGCGCGGACGAGCTCCACGTGTTCACGTTCTTCCTCCTGCAGCTCGCGGGCGGCCTTGCGCACCGAGGGGGTCGTCGCCGCTCGGGCGAGTTGCGCGAAAAAGCGTTCGGCACGCTGCTCGTTGGCCAGCGCGAGTTCCAACGCGTGGTACGGCTGCATCAGGTAGTGCACTTCGTCGATGGGCGTGGTCTCGGGCGCCTCGAAGCCCTCCCAGCGTACGGCAGCCGGAAGCGGCGCCGGTGTGGTGGTCCAGCCCATCTCGGCCATGATCTGCTGCGCGTGCTTGCCTTCGATGCCGGCCATCTTGCGAAAGAGCGCCGCCACCTCGAGGTTGTTGTGCATCTCCATGGCGTCGGCGAAATCGGCGTAGCGCTGCGCGGCCTCCATTTCCATCACCAGTGCCTGCGTCATGAATTCGACGAGCGTGCGCGGCGATCTGGCGGCCGGCTTGGCCGGTGGCTTCGCGGCGCGCGTGGCCTTGCCCGTCGCTGGAACGGTGGATTTCGCGGTGAGCGCGGCCTTGCCGCTCGCGGCAGCGGTGGACTTCCCCGTGCGCGGTTTCGTTTTCGCGGCGGGCTTGCGTGCCGCGGTGCGCGGCACTGGTTTCGCGGCGCCCTTGGCGGTCTTGGGGCTCATAACTCGAACTCCGCTTCGAGTGCGGTGACGGCGGCAACGGGCTTGCCGGTGACCGCGGAATAGGGCTTGCGCTGGCCGGCATACAGTACGCCGATGTTGAAGCCGTCGTCGGTCATGATCCGGCGTGCGGCGCGGGCTGGATCGTCGGTCTCCGCCACCGGGGCAGGGTGGACCGCTTGCTTCCACTCGCGTTGCTCGGGGCGGAACGTGATGCAGGGTGAGAGCACCTCGACGAAGGAAAAGCCGGGGTGGCGGATGGCCTGCGCGATCATCTCCGCGGTGCCGTTGGGATCGCCGGCGAAGGCGCGCGCGACGAAGTTCGCGCCCGAGGCGAGGGCGATCACCAGCGGATGGAACGACCGCACGCCGGTTCCGCCCGGCGACAGCTTCGAGTCCCAGTCGGGCTCCGTGGTCGGCGATGGCTGACCCTTGGTCATCCCGTAGACGTGGTTGTCCATCACGATGTAGGTCAGGTCGACGTTACGCCGGCATGCGTGCAGGAAGTGATTGCCGCCGATCGAGTAGCCGTCGCCGTCGCCGCCGGCGACGAGCACGGTGAGATCGGGGCGCGCGACCTTGAGGCCGGTTGCGGCCGCCAACGCGCGGCCGTGCACACCGTGAAAGCCGTAGCAGGTGGTGTAGGCGGGGATCCGCGACGAGCAGCCGATCCCGGACACGACGACGACGTCTTCCGGCGGCGCGGCGACCATGGCCAGAGCCTTGGTGACCGAACTCAGGACCGAATAGTCGCCGCAGCCCGGACACCAGATCGGCTTGTAGGAGGACTTGTAGCTTTGCGCCGTCAGCGGCGCGGGGGTGGCGACTTCGCTCATCGCGCGTCCCTCCAGTTTCGAATCGCGTCCGCGAGCTCGCCTGGACGCAGGGGCAGCGGACCGGGGCGATGGAAGCTCGCCGGCTTGCCGGGAAGGTCGTACATCGAGCGCAGGTAGCGATACAGCTGCGCGCTGTGATTCTGCTCGATGACCATGACGTGCGCTACGCCCTCCAGCGCCGCCGCAAGCCGCTCCGGTTGGGCGGGAGCGAGCAGGCGCAGCGCGATCAGCCGGACGTCGAAGCCGTCGTCGCCGGCGCGCGCCACCGCTTCGCGGACCGCGGCGGTTGCGGAGCCGAACGTGATCACCGCCGCATCGCCTTCGCCTTCGACGTCGGCCCACCAGCGACCGTAGTCGTGCTGCGCCAGCTTGCGCAGGCGCTTGTCGAGCTGGGCGCGGTGATCGCGCGACTGGCTGCTCGGAATGCCGGCTTCGGTGTGCTCGAGGCCGTCGGCAGTGTAGGCGATGCCGGGCGTGCCGGGAATCGCCATCGGCGAAATGCCGGATTCGGTATTCCGGTAGCGCTTGTAATCGGGGGTATCGGCCGCTGCGGTCAGACGGTTCCCGAGGAAGGCAACATCGGCGGGCCGGTCGATGATCGCGCGCGACTGGCCCATGAACTGATCGGACAGCACGATGGCGGGCGCCTGCATCGCCTCGGCCAACTCGACCGCCCATTGGGTCGTCGCGAGGCAATCGGCGATGGAGTTCGGCGCGACGACGATGCGCGGTGCGTCGCCGTGCAAGCCGCTTACGGCAAAGGAGAGGTCGCTTTGCTCGCTCTTCGCCGGAATTCCGGTCGAAGGTCCGCCGCGCATCACGTCGACGACGACGATCGGCACCTCCGCGCTGACGGCGAGGCCAATGCCTTCGGTCATGAGCGCAAGGCCGGGTCCGGCGGTCGCCGTGAGCGACGGGACGCCGCCGTAGGACGCGCCGATGACCATGTTGACCGACGCCAATTCGTCTTCGGCCTGCAGCAGCGTGCCGCCGACCTTGGCCAGCGCGGGCGCCATCCACTCGAGGAGCTCCGTCGCGGGGGTGATGGGGTAGGCAGCGACGAAACGGACCCCGCCGCGGATCGCCCCGAACCCGGCCGCTTCGTTGCCGCTGATCTGCCAGCGCTTCGCCGGCGGGCTCGGCGGCGCGGCGGGCTTCGCCACGCCATCGATTCCGGCGGCCGCTGCGACGCCCGCCCGCACCGCCTCGAGATTGGCGGCGAGCGCGCCCTCGTCGCGCTTCCAGGATTCGCGCACGGCCGCGGCGAGCGCTTCCTCGGGGATGCCCGCGAGCGCGCCGGCCACGCCCAGCGCGACCATGTTGGTCCAGCTGCCCTTGATTCCCTTTGCCGTCTTCTTGAGCGGCACGGGAAAGTATCGCGCGCCGGTCGCCTTGAACACCTCGGGAACCTCGCCTTCGTCCGGGTCCCCGACCAACACGCTTTGCGCGCTCAGCGGAATCTCGTCGGCGAACCGGTTGACGTTCTGCCAGTCGATCGCGAGCAGCGCTTCGAAGCGGTCATCGAGGCCGTCCATCGGCGCTCCCCCGAGCCGGACCAGCGCCGCCGCTTCGCCACCACGGATTTGCGGGCCGCTGGTGCGCACCATGAGGCCGTAGAGCCCGGCCTTTGCCGCGGCGGTGAGAAGAAGGGTTCCTGCCGTCATCACTCCGCTGCCGCCGCTGCCGGCGAGCGCGATCGACACACTCGTCAGCGCGCGGCGCGCCGACGATGCCTTGCTCCTGGATGTGGCTTGCATGTGACGCCTCCTTTGCGGACCGCGGTGCGCGTGGGTCAGCACACGGCGGGCGGTTCGGTGTATCGTTGGCCGCAGTAGACCGGCTCCACGCCTCTTTGCAATTGATGCAGATCAAAGCGCCTCGAAGCCGGCTCCGCCAAGATGATTTGCACCAAACCGGTATTGTGGTACCATAATGCAAGAATAGGCCGGAACGACGGTCCGGGTCAAGTCCCGCAGCAGCGGGTGCGAAAATCTTCCCGGACCGGGCGTAGCCCTGGAGGAGCACCACACCCATGACGATCGACGCGCACCGCTGGCTGATGAGCGCGCCCAACGCGCCGCTCGAGCGCGCGGACTTCCGTGCCGAGCCGGGCCCGACCGAAGTGGTCATCGCGGTTGCCGGCTGCGGTGTCTGCCATACCGACCTCGGCTATTACTACGACGGCGTCCGGACCAATGCTCCGCTGCCGCTGGCCCTCGGCCACGAGATCAGCGGCCGCGTCGTGGCCGCCGGTGCGGGAGCACAAGGCTGGATGGGCAAGGCCGTGATCGTCCCCGCCGTGCTGCCTTGCGGCGAGTGCGATCTGTGCCGGCGCGGCTTGGCACCGATCTGCCGCCAGCAGAAGATGCCCGGCAACGACATCCAGGGCGGGTTCGCGACGCACATCGTCGTGCCCGGCCGGGGCCTGTGCGAGGTCGACGAGGCACGGCTGGCACGTGCCGGACTCTCGCTCGCCGAGGTGTCGATCGTCGCCGACGCGCTGACGACGCCGTACCAGGCGGTGCGACGCGCCGGCGTCACCCCCGGCAGCCTGGCGATCGTCGTCGGGGCCGGCGGCGTGGGCGGCTACTGTGTGCAGATCGCGAGCGCGTTCGGCGCGAAGGTCGTCGCGATCGACGTCGACGAGCGCAAGCTCGAGGCGATCTCGCAGCACGGCGCCGCGCTTGCGCTCGACGCCCGCACGCACGACGGCAAGGCAATGAAGGCGGCGATCGCGGCGTTCGCAAAGGCCAACGGCCTGCGGGCGACCGAGTGGCAGATCTTCGAGTGCTCGGGCACGGCCGCCGGGCAACTTGCCGCCTGGGGCCTGCTTGTCCACGGCGCGACGCTGTCGGTCGTGGGCTTCACGATGGACAAGGTCGAGGTGCGGCTGTCCAACCTCATGGCCTTCGACGCGCGCGCGCTCGGCAACTGGGGCTGCCCGCCGGAGTTCTATCCGGCGGCGCTCGACCTGGTGCTCGACGGCAAGGTCGCGATCGAGCCGTTCGTCGAGCGGCAGCCGCTCGACGACATCAACCGCGTGTTCGCCGCCGTCCATCACCGCGAGATCGCCAAGCGCGTGGTGCTGGTCCCGGCCTGACAAGGAGAATCCCGTGAACGCCCCCGACGCCCGTTCCGCCATGCGCGAATTCAAGAACCACGACCTCGTCGACGACATCTCGAAGCCCGGTGTTAGCTACGAGAAGCGGCCGGCGAAGACGCCCGACGGCAAGACCGTGCCGGGCCTCTTCAACGCCTGGATCACGCTGGACAACCCCGCGCAGTTCAACTCCTACACCACCGACATGGTGAAGGGCGTGATTCTCGCGTTCCGCGCCGCGTCGAACGCGCGCGACGTCAACTGCGTCGTCTTCACCGGCGCCGGCGAGAAGGCCTTCTGCACGGGCGGCAACACCAAGGAGTACGCCGAGTACTACGCCGGGCATCCGCAGGAGTACCGGCAGTACATGCGCCTGTTCAACGACATGGTCTCCGGTATCCTCGCCTGCGACAAGCCGGTGATCTGCCGTGTGAACGGGATGCGCATCGGCGGTGGCCAGGAAATCGGGATGGCCTGCGACTTCTCGGTTGCGCAGGACCTCGCGCGCTTCGGTCAGGCCGGTCCCAAGCACGGCTCCGCGCCGATCGGCGGCGCCACGGATTTTCTGCCGGTGATTGCCGGCGCCGAGCGTTCGATGGCGGCCTGCGTGCTGTGCGAGCCGTTCTCGGCGCACAAGGCGTACTGGATGGGTGTGCTGACCGACATCGTTCCCGCGCTGAAGGTGGACGGCAAGTACGTCGCCAATCCGCTCGTCGAAACCCAGCGGATGACCGACGAGTACGGCCGCTTCGTCTTCGGCGAGTCGAAGACCGGCGACGCGGTGAAGGAAGGCAAGGCATTGCTCGCGCGCGGCACCGTGGACCTCTCGCTGCTCGACGCAAAGGTCGAGGAACTGTGCGCCAAGATGCTGCTGACTTTCCCCGACTGCACGACCAAGACGATCGAGGAATTGCGCAAGCCCAAGCTCGAGGTGTGGAATCGCAACAAGGAGAACTCGCGCGCCTGGCTCGCGCTCAACATGATGACCGAAGCACGCGCCGGCTTCACGGCCTTCAACGAAGGCCCCAAGGACGATCGCGAGGCGGACTTTGTGCTGCTGCGCCAGAAACTCGCCGCCGGCGAAAGCTGGGTCGGCCCGTTGCACGACTCGATCCAGCCGAAGAACAAGCGCAAGGGCTAGAGCGTGACCGCGGAATCGCCGCTCAAGGATTGGCTCGACCACGACGGGGCGCTGCTGCGCCTGCGCCTCGCCCGGCCGAAGGCGAACATCGTCGATGCGGCGATGATCGCCGCGCTCTCCGGAGCGCTCGTCGCCTTTCGCGGACATCCTGGATTGCGCGGCGTGCTGCTCGACGCGGAGGGTCCGCACTTCAGCTTCGGTGCAAGCGTCGAGGAACACCTGCCCGATCGCTGTGCGGCGATGCTCGCGTCGCTGCACGCGCTGATCATGGTGATGCTCGAGTTTCCGGTGCCGATCCTCGTGGCGGTGCGCGGGCAGTGCCTCGGTGGCGGACTCGAGGTGGCACTTGCCGGCGGCCCGATCTTCGCGGCGCCCGATGCGCAGTTCGGGCAGCCCGAGATGAAGCTGGGCGTATTCGCGCCGGCGGCGTCGGTGCTCCTGCCGTATCGGGTCAATCAGCCGTTGGCCGAGGACCTGCTGTTTTCGGGCCGCTCGATCGGCGCCGAGGAAGCGAGGAGTGCCGGGTTGGTCCAGGTGGTATTCGCGGATCCCGAGGCCGCCGCGCTCGCGTATTTCGACCAGCATCTCGCCAACAAGAGCGCCGCATCGCTCGCCTGCGCCCTGACCGCCGCCCGCGCGCCGATGATTCAGGACGTGCGCCGGCGCCTGACCGAGGTCGAAGCGCTCTACCTCGGCCGGCTGATGCAAACGCGCGATGCCAACGAGGGGCTCGTCGCCTTCCTCGCCAAACGCAAACCGAACTGGGAGCACCGCTGATGCCAACGACCCCCCCCGTCCTCCAGATCGTCGAGCGTTGCCAGGCGCTGTTCGACGATCTCGACTTCAACGCCGTCAAGCAGTGGAAGGCGGCCGTGCCCGGCCGCAAGGCGATCGGCTACATGCCGGTCTACGTGCCGCGCGAGCTGGTGCACGCTGCCGGGATGCTGTCGGTCGGGATACTCGGCGGCGGCGACCAGCTCGAGGTGATCCAGGGCGACGCCTATTACCAGAGCTACATCTGCCGCATTCCGCGCTCGACGATCGAGCTGGGGTTGACCGGCCGCCTCGACTGCCTCGACGGCATGCTGTTCCCGTCGATCTGCGACGTCATCCGCAACCTGTCGGGGATGTGGCAGATCCTGTTCAAGGACAAGTACGTCAAGTACTTCGACGTCCCGCAGAACTACGAGGACTCGATCGGCGGCACCTTCTACATCCACGAGCTCGAGATCCTGCGCGACGATCTGGGCAAACTGCGCGGCAAGCCGATCACCGATGCCGAGCTCAATGCCTCGATTGCCGTCTACAACGAGAACCGCCGCGCGGTGCAGGACCTCTACACCTACCGCGCGGCCAAGCCGTGGCAGGCGCCGACCTCCGAGGTCTATCTGCTGCTGCGCGCCGGCATGGTGCTGCCGCCGGAGGAGCACACGCAACTCGTCCGCGACTACCTCGCGGCCGCCGACGCGTTGCCGCGGCCGAAGCGCGACAACGCGCGCGTCGTGCTCAACGGCTCGTTCTGCGAGCAGCCGCCGCTGGGCCTGATCAAGTCGATCGAAATGGCCGGCTGCTACATCGTCGACGACGATTTCATGCTGGTGACGCGCTGGCTGCTGGACGACGTGCCGGCGAACGGCAATCCGCTCGACGAGCTGTCGAAGGCTTTCCTGCATCGCTCGGCGTCGACCGCGGCGAAGTACGACACCAAGCGCGAAGACAAGGGCGTGTACCTGCTGAAGCAGATCAAGACCAGCGGCGCCGAAGGCGTGATCTTCGCCGCGCCGTCGTTCTGCGACCCGGCGCTGCTCGAGCGGCCGATGCTGCAGGACGTGCTGAGCAAGCACAAGGTTCCGCACACCGCCTTCAAGTATGCCGAGAACACCGGCCAGATGGCCCCGATCCGGGAGCAGGCCGGCACCTTCGCCGATTCGATCAAATTGTGGAGCGCCGCATGAGCACGCCAATCCAAGCAGTGCCGTCCGCCGGCAAGAAGCCAGTCAAGCCGGTCCAGAAGGAGGACGCGATGTGGCTCCAGAAGGAGCTCATCAACTGCAACTACCACGAGCTCGCGACCGCGCACCAGACGGGACGCAAGGTGTCGGCGACGTTCGTGCCGGGCAACCTGAACGAGCTCCTGATGTGCTTCGATTTCGCGCGGAGCCTGCCGGAAACCAATGCGCTGCAGAACGGCATGCGCAAGAAGTCCGGCAAGTTCATCATGGACGCCGAGCGCGACGGCCAGTCCGAGGACGTCTGCACCTACGTGAAGTCGGACCTCGGCATGATGATGGGCGGCGAGATCGGTCCCACGGGCGAAGTCCTGCCGAGGCCCGACATCCTGCTGCTCTCCTATACCGGCTGCTTCACGTTCATGAAGTGGTTCGAGCTGATCCGCCACAAGTACGGCTGCGAGACCGTGATGCTGCACGTGCCGTACCAGGGCGAAGGCAAGATCGCGCCGAACATGCGCGAATACGTCGTCAAGCAGCTGAAGGAAACCGTGATCCCGACGCTCGAGCGGATCTCCGGCGTCAAGTTCGACATCGACCGCCTGCGCCAGTACATGCGGGAGTCGCAGAAGGCCGAGGACGATCTGGTCGCCGTGCTGCAGTCGGCGAAGAACCGGCCGTCGCCGATCGACGGCTACTTCGGCGCCGTCTACTACATCGGCCCGATCTTCACCGCGTTCCGCGGCATGCCCGAGGCGACCGAGTACTACCGCGTGCTGCGGCAGGAAATCGAGCAGCGCGTGCGCGACGGCAAGGGCCCGGTCACGCCCGAGGGCGAGATGGGCGAGGAGAAGTACCGCCTGATCGTCGAGGGCCCGCCCAACTGGACCAGCTTCCGCGACTTCTGGAAGATGTTCTACGACGAGGGCGCGGTGGTCGTCTCGTCGACCTACGCGAAGGTCGGCGGCCTCTACGACTTCGGCTTCCGCCACGATGCCGACCGTCCGCTCGAGTCGCTGGCCGAGTACTGCCTCGGCTGCTACACGAACCTCAACCTGCCGTCGCGGATCGACATGATCTGCAGGTACATCGACGAGTACCAGGCCGACGGGCTGCTGATCAACTCGATCAAGAGCTGCAACAGCTTCTCGGCCGGGCAGCTCCTGATCCTGCGCGAAGTCGAGAAGCGCACCGGCAAGCCGGCGGCGTTCATCGAGACCGACCTCGTCGACCCGCGCTACTTCTCGGCGGCGAACGTCAAGAACCGGCTGGAGAGCTACTTCCAGATGGTCAAGGCGAAGCGCGTCGCGGCTGCGGCCGTGCACTGACGGAGACTGCCATGCGCTGCTTCATCGGCATCGATCTCGGCTCCACCACCACCAAGGCCGTGGTGATGGACGAGAACCAGAACGTCCTCGGACGCGGCATCACCAACTCGCGCTCGAACTACGACACCGCGGCGGCGATCGCCAAGCAGGAGGCGCTCGTCAACAGCCGCTTCCACCTGTTTCGGGAGGCGCTCGGGAGTGCCGGCGCGCTGAACGGTGCGCTCGACGCCTTCCTCGGCCAGCTCGAGCGCGATTTCCGCTCGGAGCAGTACCTCGAGCAGCTCGCCGACCTCGAGGCGACCTGCCAGCGCAGCCTCGCCACCGCCAAGTTCGGCGACAGCACCAAGGCGGTCGGCGAAGCGCTGACCGAAGTGTTCAAGCGGCTCTCGGCCGAGGCGCCGCAGCTGTTCGCGCCCGGGGCCAAGCGCAAGTCGGATTTCTTCCGCGACATCGCCGGCAGCCAGTACCTCGCGACCGGCGAAGCGGTCGCCAAGGAAGCCGGCATCCGCTACGACTTCCTGCTCAACGTCTTCGACCGCTCGATCATCGAGGTCGAGAACCGCGTCTACGGCGACTCGATCAGGCGCCACCTGCTCGCGGCGCTGGAACGCACCTTCATCGCCCTGCCCGACACCGCCAGACGCCGGCCGCAGGTCGAGGCGCCGATCAAGGGCATGCTCGACATGCCGATGGAGGAGACCTACGTCGTCGGCACCGGCTACGGCCGGGCGCGCCTGCCGTTCTCGAAGGAGCACGTCCGCTCCGAAATCCTGTGCCACGGCCTCGGCGCGCACGTGATGTACCCGGGCACCGCGACGGTGCTCGACATCGGCGGCCAGGACACCAAGGCGATCCAGGTCGACCCGAACGGGATCGTCGAGAGCTTCCAGATGAACGACCGCTGCGCCGCCGGCTGCGGACGCTACCTCGGCTACATCGCCGACGAAATGAACATGGGCCTGCACGAGCTGGGCCCGATGGCGATGAAATCGACCAAGACGATCCGCATCAACTCGACCTGCACCGTGTTCGCCGGCGCCGAGCTGCGCGACCGGCTGTCGCTCGGCGACAAGCGCGAGGACATCATGGCCGGGCTGCACCGCGCGATCATCCTGCGCGCGATGTCGATCCTCGCGCGCTCCGGCGGCATCCGCAACGAGTTCACGTTCACCGGCGGCGTGGCCAAGAACGAGGCGGCCGTGAAGGCGCTGAAGGACCTCGTCCGCGAGAACTACGGCGAGATCACGCTCAACATCAATCCCGACTCGATCTACACGGGCGCCCTCGGCGGCGCGACGTTCGCCTGGCGCGCGGTGGTCGAGGAAGGCAAGACCGTGGAAGCACGGACGTAACGGGCCCGAACGACAAAGGACGACCATGACGTACACCATCGGCATCGACATCGGCTCGGGCGCCGTCAAGTCCACGCTGTTCCGAACGGACGGCGACAAGCACGAGTGGCTGGCCAAGCGCTGCGAGCGCATCCGCCGGCGCGACCCGATGACGCTCGCGCAGGAAGGCCGCGACGGCGTGCTCGAGGACGCCGGATTGCAGGCGGCGGACATCGACTACATCGCGACCACCGGCGAAGGCGAGAACGTCAAGTTCGCCACCGGCCACTTCTATTCGATGACCACGCACGCGCGCGGCGGCGTGTTCCTGCAGCCGGATGCGCGCGCGGTCGTCGACATCGGCGCGCTGAACGGCCGCGCGATCTACGTCGACGAGCGCGGCAAGGTGCTGTCGTACAAGATGACGAGCCAATGCGCCTCGGGATCCGGCCAGTTCCTCGAGAACATCGCGCGCTATCTCGGCGTCGCGGTCGAGGAGATCGGCACGCTGTCGACGACGTCGAAGACCCCGGAGAAGTGCAGCTCGATCTGCGCGGTGCTGGCCGAGACCGACGTGATCAACATGGTGTCGCGCGGCATCGCGACGCCCGACATCCTGAAGGGCATCCACCTGTCGATGGCGTCGCGGATCGTCAAGCTGCTCAAGGTCACCGGGATCAAGGAAGGCACGGCGCTCCTGACCGGCGGGCTTGCGCTCGACATCGGGCTGCTCGCGGCGATCCAGGAGGAGATGGTCAACGAGAAGGTCAACGTGACCGCGGTCAGCCACCCGGACTCGATCTACGCCGGTGCGATCGGTGCCGCGCTGTGGGGCGCGTTCCGGCACGGCAAACTGCGCGAGCTGCAGGAACGCGCCGCGGCGTGACCGCGAGGAGACCATGGCACTTGCTGATCAACGACAACTGCACCGCCTGCGACGCCTGCAAGCCTGCCTGTCCCAACGAGGCGATCAGCGTCGGCGATCCGATCTACGTGATCGATCCGATGCGCTGCACCGAATGCGTCGGCGCCGAGGACGAGCCGCAGTGCAAGCTCGTCTGCCCGGCCGACTGCATCGTCCCGAATCCCGACTTCCAGGAAACGCCCGGAAGAGCTGATGGCGAAGTACGAGTCGCTGCACGGCTGATACACCGCGAGGGTGTGCCGCGGCCGGTGCAATTTGCGAGCGCCATACGCTTCGTCGGGGCGGGACGGGCGACTCCGGCATCCCGTCGTCGCTCCGACAGGCCACGACGCTACGGCGCCAACGACGCGCGCACCCGCGGATGTTCCAGCACCTCGGGGTTGACGACGAATTCGGGCCGGCGCCCGGCGAGCGAGTCGACGATGCTCGCGAGGCCGGTCGTGGCCATGTTGTGAAAGCATTCGTCGGTCCAGCACAGCGAGTGGGGCGTGACGATGACGTTGTCCATGGCCAGCAGCGGGTTGTCGGGAGCAACCGGTTCCTGCTCGAACACGTCCACGCGCGGCCCCGGCGATTCTCCCGGCACGCAGCGCCTCGATCAACGCCACCTCGTCGACGATGGGTCCGCGCGCCACGTTGATGAAATATCCCGTCGGCTTCATTCGCGCGAACTGCGGCGCGCCCACGAGATGCCGGGTCTCGTCGTTGAGCAGGCAACAGACGACGACAAAATCCGCCTCGCGCATCGCCGTGTCGAGATCCACCTTGCGCGCGCCGAGATAGCCGAGCTCGATCGCGTTGACGTAGGGATCGGCGGCGAGCGAGCTTCAAGTCGAACACGCGCGCCATGCGCAGCAGTTCCTTGCCGATCCGGCCCGCACCCACGACCGCGAGCGTGCGCCCGGTCAGGCCCATGCCCATGTTGTCCATGCGCTCGTGCCAGCGGCCGGTGCGCGTCAGGCGATCCTTGAGCATCAGGCGGCCGGCCAGCGCCAGCAGGAACGTCAAGGCGATGGTCGCCACGGGGCGTGGCATCGAGCTCGGCGTATGCGTGACGATGACGCCGGCGCGGGTCATCGCCGCGACGTCGACCGAATCGTAGCCGACGCCGTGGCGCGCGACGACCCGCAGACGGCAATCGCCGCGCGCTACGGCGGTGTCGCGGACCCGCGGGAGGTTGACGTAGAGCGCGTCGTAACGCGCCGCATGGTCGGCGGTGATTTCCGGAACGATTTCGGGCAGGTAATCCCATTCGAGTCGGGGCGCGCGATCGAGGATCTCCAGCGCCGCCTTGCCGAACGCCGGTTCGCCGCGCGAATCGAGGATGTCACGAGTGAGACCGACGCGGAATTTCCCGGTCATGGCCGATCGCTCCGTGTCCTGGTTGCGCTGCGCATGATACCCAGACCGTTCGTCAACGCGCGCTGCAGCATCATCTGGTCGAGACCGTAGGCCATCAGCCGGAATCCCTTGGCCACGTAGTCGCGTGCCCAGTCGTCGTCGGTGGCGATGAACGCCGCGGCCTTGCCGTGCGCCTCGCACGCGGCGACGATTCGGTCGACTCGCCGCGAGGTACTCCGGATGCTCGAACTGCCGCGGGAATGCCCATGAAATTGGTGAGATCGAAGTGCCCGAGCCAGAGTGCGTCCACATCCGGGACGGCGGCGATGGCCTCGACGTTCGCGAGGCCATCGACGGTTTCGATCTGCGGAATCAC
The DNA here is from genome assembly GCA_963809965.1 of uncultured beta proteobacterium. GTDB lineage: Bacteria > Pseudomonadota > Gammaproteobacteria > Burkholderiales > Casimicrobiaceae > CAIWHR01. The sequence goes on along the minus strand of CAWELU010000049.1, from coordinate 95,328 downwards.
CATCGTGCGTGCATGCAGCGCCGCGATCTTCGCCGCGACGTCGCCGCCCTCGTAGTCGTCGTGCGCGAACCCGAACGCGGCGCCGCGACGGCCCTGCGGCGGGTAACGCGTGCAGGCGACGATGTGCGCCGCTTCGTCGGCGCTTCCCACCATCGGCACCATCACGCCCATCGCGCCGACGTCCAACGCGCGTGCGATGAAGTGATATTCGCCGCGGGGCACGCGCACCATCGGCACGATCGCCAAGGCCGCGGCACAGCGCGAACTGGGTCTTGAGCGTCTCGAACCCGAGCCCGGTGTGCTCCATGTCGAACAGCACGAAGTCGGCGCCGGCATTCCGGCAGATCTGCGGCACGCCCGGCGAGAAGAACTCGAAGATCATCGCGCCGAACGCCGAGCCGCCCGACGCGAGCTTGTTCTTGACCGGGTTGTCGCGCATCTCAATGCTTGATGAAGGGCGCGACATCGCCCGTGTGCTTCTTTTGCTGTTTGATCGCCTTCTTCTCCTTCGGCGTGTGCTGAGGCTTCTTCTTGCTCTCTTTCGGAGGTTGATGGGACATCGCTTTCTCCTGTGGAGCGCCGGGACGATGGCGCCCCGTCACTATAGGCCAATGCCTCGCAGTGCGCAGGCGCTCGGTCTTGACGCGGTCGGAGGGCAATCCTAAAGTCCCTTTCCGCTTTCGTGTCCGGCAGCAGGACCGCTCACGCGGCCCGGCCGATTGATCAGGAGACGCGCATGGCCAGGATGTCCATCGCGGGGTCGCTGGCCGCCGCGGTTCTCGTGGTGTTGCCCTTCGCCGCGCACGCGGCCGAGCGGCTGCCGCTGGCCGAACTTGCCAAGCCGGGGCGCGTGCTGATGCTGCGCCATGCAAACGCGCCGGGCATGGGCGACCCGCCGAATTTCAAGCCCGGTGATTGCTCCACACAACGCAACCTCGACGCCGCGGGCCGTGCGCAGGCTGCGAGACTCGGCGAGCGGCTGCTGCAGGCCGGTATCACGCGGGCGCAGGTTTATTCCAGCCAGTGGTGCCGATGCCTCGAGACGGCGCAGTTGTTGAAGCTCGGACCGGTCATGGAACTGCCCGCGCTCAATTCGTTCTACGAGCGGAGGCAGGATCGCGACGGAAACCTCGCGGCACTGCGCGCGTTCATCGCCAGGCTTCCCATCAGCGGCTCGCCCGTGGTGCTCGTTACGCATCAGGTCACCCAAAGCGCCTTCAGCGGCCAAGGCACGGTCTCCGGCGGTGGCATGGTATTCGAGCTCAACGGCTCGGGCACGCCGCACTTCCTGGGCGAGATCCAGGCGAACTGACCCGTTCTTTTCGGGGCTTTTTTCCTATCGCAGCAGGAGGATGCGTTGCAGAGGATCACCCGCTTACTCGGGTATTCCAAGGCGGGTCGAGGAGGCCGCCGCGTTCTACGCCTCTGTCTTCCGCGGGAGGGTGGCCAGGGCTCCTACAAGTACTCGAACCGGGCCTATCCGCACGTGACTTGCTCTCGGTGCCGGATGCCTCCGCAGTGCCGGGCCTCGTGGCGCGCGCGATGCTGAAGTGAGTCGACTCTGATCGGGCAGGACCCGCCGTTGGCCGGCGACATTCAAACGGGTCGCTGCCCGCAGCGCCTGGGCACCTTCGAAAACAGCTCGAGGGGAATCAGCGCCGCGTGAATGACACGAGCTCGATCTGTGCGTTCTGGTCGGGATGGTAAGCGTATTCCGCGTCCCCTTTGTCCAGGTACGTCGAACGCTTCCTCTCCAGCACGAATGCGCCGACCACTGTCGAGTACCAGATCGTGTACTCGCACTGGGTCGGATAGCGCCAGAACGTCTCGTCGTCGAGCGTCATGATGACGTTCAGGCGAATTGCATCGAAGCTTCCGGCGGGTGTGGTGACGGTCTCGTACCCAGCGACCGAAACGTGCCGCATGATCGGCCCATAGGGGCCGGGTGGCTCGAGGGCGTTGCGAACCCGCTGGCTCCACGACGCACCGACCGTCAGCGGATACTGGTAGCGAACAAGCGGCGGTTCGAAACGGTCGGTCTCGGCCGCGTAGACTGCGCCCTCGAGCACGATCCCCGGCGCGGACCACTTCTCGGTCCGCCGGACATCCAAGGTCGGCCCCTGCAGCGTCACCTGCACGGTGATCCCGGTGGCGTCGATCGCCGTGATCTCGTGCGTTTCGTCCCATTCCGTTTTCACGCGATAACCATCAATGCCATGGTAGACCCAGCGGTCGCCTACCTTGAGAATCGGCGCCGGAACCGGTGGACCCGACTGCGCTGGAGCGAACGATGTGCCGGCGCACCCGGAAAGCAGCACCGCGACGGCGACCAGGGCGAGAAGTCGGAGGACATGGGCAGGAGCACGCATAGTGGACTTCAGCACTCACGAAAGTTTGACAGGACAGCGGCCGCACGTCGCAGGCAACGCAGTGCAGATGAATCCAATTATCGGAGCCGACGATTTCTGCGCACGAATGGCAATTGGCGTTGCAGGCACGTTCGCACAGACGCCGCAGACAACTGTTCGCCGATTCATGACTGAGCCGCTCCGTTGACCAATCAAGCGCCAGCCATTCTACGCTTCGAGGCGGGCTCCGAAGCTGCCGGTGAACAGCCACTACTGTCGATTTGGCGAAGAGGGCGCACGCTCGGTTACTATCAGGCGCCTGCGATGGCGGAACTCCGCCGTGCGAGCGGCAAACCGGGGAGGGCGCGCATGAAGAAGGTGATCTGGGGGGTGCTGAGCACCGCGAAAATCGGACGGGAGCGCGTGCTGCCCGGCATGAAGAAAAGCAGCCTGCTCGAGATCCGGGCGATCGCGTCGCGCGACGAAGCCCGCGCGCGCAGCACGGCCGACGCGCTCGTCATTCCCAAGGCCTACGGCTCGTACGAGGCCCTGCTTGCCGACGCCGAGATCGAAGCGATCTACAATCCGTTGCCCAATCACCTGCACGTACCGCTCACGTTGCAGGCCGCGGCCGCGGGCAAGCACGTGCTGTGCGAGAAGCCGATCGCGCTGACGGCGCAGGAGGCGATGCAGCTGCGCGCGATGGCAGGGAAAGTGCTGATCGCCGAAGCGTTCATGGTGCGCTTCCATCCGCAATGGCTGCGGGCCCGCGAGCTGGTGCAGGAGGGCCGCATCGGCACACTGCGGGCCGTCCAGATGTTCTTCGGCTATAACAATCTCGATCCGGGCAATGTCCGCAACAAGGCCGACATCGGCGGCGGCGGTCTCTATGACATCGGCTGCTACGCCGTCGTGGCCGGGCGCTTCTTCTTCGCGGCCGAGCCCGCGCGCGGCATCGCGCTCATCGACCGCGACCCGACCTTCGGCACCGATCGACTCACCAGCGCATTGGTTCAGTTCAGCGACGGCCGGCGCCTCGACTTCAGCGTGTCGACACAGATTGCCCCGCACCAACGCATCCAGCTGTGCGGCAGCAAGGGCCGGATCGAACTCCTGATACCGGTCAACGCGCCGCAGGGTGCCGCGACGCGCATCCTGATCGACGATTGCTCGTCGCTGGAAGGAACGGGCATCGTGACCGAAACGCTGCCGGAGAGCGACCAGTACCAATTGCAGGGCGAAGCATTCTCGCGCGCGGTACGCGGCGAAATCGCGCTGCCGTATGGCGTCGAGGACGCGATTGCCAACATGCATGTCATCGATGCGCTATTCCGATCCGAGCGAAGCGGACGATGGGAAGCCATCGCCCGCGACTGACGGGAGCCGCCGATGCGCAAACGAACGCTGCCGCTCTCCCGCGTCTATCGGCTGCTCGAGCCGGGCCCGGTGACATTGGTCACGACCGCGCGCAAGGGCCGGGCCGACATCATGGCGATGTCGTGGCACACGATGTTGGAGTTCGAGCCGCCGCTCGTCGGCTGCGTGATCAGCAACCGGAACACCACGTTCGACATCCTGAAGGCCACCCGGGAATGCGTCATCAACATTCCGACGGTGGAGCTCGCGAAGAAGGTCGTGGCGTGCGGCAACTCGTCGGGGCGCCGCGTCGACAAGTTCCACGCCTATCACCTGACGCCGGTAACCGCCTCGCAAGTATCCGTGCCGCTCGTCGACGAGTGCTACGCGAACCTCGAATGCCGGGTTGTCGATGCGAGACTGGTGACGAAATACAATTTCTTCATCCTGGAGGTGGTCAAGGCCTGGATCGATCCCTCGCGCAAGGATCCGCGCACGATTCACCATCTCGGCATGGGCCGCTTCATGGTCGCGGGCAGGAAGATCAAGCTCCCTTCCAGGATGAAGTAGCGCTCGCGGCCCTCATGGCCGCGCGCCGCCGGTGGCGTCCATGCGGCGTTTGCGTTCCCCGCGCATCACCGCGCTCACCGTGCTCAGGATGAACGCCGCCAGCGCGAGCGCGTTCAGCAGCCCGCCGGCGCGGGTCGCTTCGAAGCTCCCGGCGGCATCGCCGGCCAGTCGCACGACGAGCGAGACGTGCAGCAGCGCGAGCGGCAGGTAGAACGTCGGGTGATACGGAACGGCGACGCGCAGCACCGCCGGAAAGATGATCGGCGCATGGCCGAACACCATCGAGAACACGAAGCCGAGCGCAAGCGCGTGCAGCGCCGCATCGTAGGACGGCGAGCCGGGCGCGAGGCCGCCGGCGGCAAGCGACCACGGCGGCGCCGATCGCGAGCCACCCGTAGCCCGACAGCAGGCACACCGCGATGAAGCGCGTGAGCCCCTTGCTGCGGACGGTGCGCCGCGCGATGTCCTGCTTGACGCAGCCACAGCGCGAGCGCGAGCAGCCCCGCGGCGAAGACCGGCGCGCCCCAGGCGAGCCGCGCGCCGAGCAGACCCGCGCCGATGACGACGAGAATGACCGCGAACAGCCGCTTGGCGACGGGCGAGGGCGGCAGGAAGCGCGACAGCTCGAGCCGCTCGCCGGCGATCGTGAGGATCAGGAAGGCGAGCCACCAGTCGACGATCTGATGCACGGTCGAGCCCGTCGCCCAGAGGACGTTGCCGGCGGACCAGGAGAGCGCGCCGAGCGTCAGCGTGAACGTGAAGAGCGCGCGCTGCCGGCGGAAGATGTCGATCGTCGCCGCGAGCAGCACGAGGCTTCCGGCGACGAACAGCCAGGGCGCGATCGCAGTCGCGCCCGCGATCCCGGCAAGGCCGCCGGCGCCGGCGAAGCAGCGGGCCGCGATAGGCCCACCGGCGCACCGATCGCGACCGCGCGCTCGAGCGCGATCACGACGCCGAAGAAGCCGCAGATCATCAGCGGGCCGTGCAGCGACGCTGCCGCGGCCGCCACGTCGGGCACGCTCCAGCCGAGTCGCGCAAGCCCGGCGCCGGTCGCCGACGAAGAGGCCGACGAAGCCGAGGATCAGCAGCGGCAGCCGCGCGAGCGGCGGGATGGTGCGTTCGGCAGGGGCGTTCATTCGCGTTGGCAAGCGCGCGGCCGGTTACGCGCGCGTAGCAGGGCTCGACGCGAGCGGATGGACGCTGGCCACCCGACCCACCTCGGTCAGAACGTCCAGCCGAAATGTTCCTTGGCGATGCCCGTCATCTTGTCCGGGGTCCAGGGAGGATCCCAGACGAGACGCACGTCGACGGCCGTGCCCTCCGGCACGATCGCGCCGATCACGTCACGCGCCTGGTCGACGATCATGTCGGCCATCGGGCAGGCGGCGGTGGTCATCGTCATGTCGACGCGCGACGCGCCCGGCGTCGACTTCGATCCCGTAGACGAGGCCGAGGTCGACGATGTTCATGCCGGCCTCGGGGTCCTCGACCTGGCGCAGCGCTTCGCGCACGCGTCGTCGTCGTCGGGCAGTCCGTCGACTTCGGTCGGTTCACGACTGCGGTGAGCGCGTGCGTCACCGACCCAGACGGCGCACGAACGGAATGCGCTGCGACGGCGTGAAGCCGACGTCGTAGAGGAATCCCAGCAGAGCGAGGTCGCGCGGCGCGACCACCGTCTCGACCCGCTCGATCTGCAACGCACCGAGATTCACGAACAGCTGCGAGAGCAGCGCGTGGCCGACGCCGCGGTGCGCATAGGCGGGATCGACGCCGATCGTGTCGATGACCGCCACCGGCTCGGTGCGGCCGAAGTCGCCGAGATCGGCGCGTCGCCATCAGGTAGCCGGCGATGTTGCCGTCGAGGCGTGCGGTGAGCGACACGCGGATCGCCGGAGTCCACCATCGCCTCGTCGAGCCTGTGCTGCATGTACGCCTGCCGGTCGCGGCCGGTGATCCGGCGGTCGATGTGGACGATGTCCGCGAGATCGGCCGGGCCCATCGACGCGCACGTCTGCCGTGTCGCGCGCGAGCCGCTCGTAGTGATTGCTCGATTGCCCGCCGTAATCGATCTCGTGCGCGGGCCCTTCGCCCTCGGGGATCGTCACCGGGTCGTCGCGCGCCGGCGTGTACTGGCCGCCCGCGACCGCGCAGTCGACGATGTGATTCGGCGCGAGCGCGAATCCCATCGCGTCCAGCCAGCGCAGCATCCCGTGGTCCTTCCACGAGGCCTGCGTGCGCAAGTCGCGGATCCCGTGGCGGCGTGCCCACGCGGCGAGTGCGCCGAAGAGCTCCGTGCCCACGCCGTGGCCCTGCGCGTCGCGGCGCACGCCGACGATCTCGAGCCGCAGTCCGGGCTCGGTGCGGCCGAACTCGCCTTCCAGCACCCGCGCCAGTATGTAGCCGGCGAGGCCCTTGGCGTCGGTCGCCGCGAGCTGCGCGTGCAGCTTCGGTGCGCGCAGCGCGGCGGCGAGGCGCCGTTCGAGGTAGGTCGCGGCGGGGCCGTCCTTCGATCGCCGCGTCGATCGCGACCACGGCGTCCAAATCGTCCCGCGCGAGCGCGCGGACGGCGATCCCGGTTGCGGCGGCAGTTGCCATGTCTTGTCTCCCAGGGGTTCGGCCCGGCGCTAGCCGGAGGTGTACGCGAAGGCGAGCTCGCGGTCGGTGTCCTCGTCGAGCAGGTCGTCGAGCATCGGCAGGAGCGCCATCGTTTCCTTCTGGATGTGCGCGACCTGGCGCTCGACCATTTCCAGCGACCCGCGCTTCAACGCATCGAAGCCGGCATTATCCAGCGTTCCGGCGGCCGCGGCGCGCGCGAGCGGCAGCAATTCGTCCGCCACCGCACGGATGGCATCGTGCTCTTCCGTCAACAGCGCGGCGATGTCGCCTTCGCCGGCGTCGGTCAGGCGCGGGAAGAGTTCGTTCTCCTCGAAGTCGAAATGGCGGCCGATGTCCTGCTCGATGTGGCGCGCGAACGCGCCGGCGAGCCGCGCGAGCTCCGGGTCGGCCGCCGCGCCGCTGCGGGGCGCGCGCGCGAATGCCTGCTCGATGCGACCCAGCAGGTCGAGATTGGTCCGGTGCTCGCCGTCGAGCGCCTGGCTCACCTGTCGCGCAAAGTTCATCGTCGGTCCAATTATGGTATTCCGGTACCAAAATACCCGAAGCGCGGGCGCCGGTCAATTGATGCGAGTCAAGCAACCGGTGCGGCGGGGCCGGCGCGAGCGCGGCGCGGGGCGAGCCATCCGCCGCATCGCCGTGACGAAGAAGGCCGCGAACGCCACCGCGCCGACGGCACCGGTCAGCGCCCCGGCTCGTGCCGCCAGCGGACTGTCCGCGACCACGGCCACTGCCAGCAGCGCCAGCGCCGCGAAGTGGCAGGCGTAGTGGACCGCCAGCGGGCGTTCCGCCGTCAGCGACGACGGCGTGGGCGGCAGCCGGCGGGTCCCGGCGACTCCGGAGCCGGTGTGCATCGAGGCGAGGAAGGGGACGATCCGTTGCAGGATCCCGAGCAGGAAGGTCAGCAGCCAACCGGCGACGAGCGCGATGCGCGAACAGCGTCGGGATTCCCTCGAATGGCACGTCGAGGACCATGCCGAGGGCCAACGCGAGACTTGCCGCGAGCAGTGCCCAGCTGATGCGCACCAGCCGGAACGAACGCCCCAGTTCGCGGCGCATACCGGTGCGCAGCGCGGTCAGCATCAGCCGCAGATGCACCACTACCGCGCCGATGCCGGCGATGATCGCCGCCGCGAACAACGGTTGCGCGACGATGCCGAAGGCAGCGATGCCCGCGAGGGCCAGGGCCACCGCCGCGAGCACCGCCGAAGTGAGTGCCATGCGATCGTCGGGCGCCGCCGACAACGCGAACATGGGCACCAGGATGTAGGAAAGTCCAAGCGCCAGCATCCCCATGAATCCGTAAGCAGCGAAAGCGATGTGCAAACGCCAGCGCCGTGGGACGCGCGAGCCCCACAAGGCCGGCATAGGCCCCGGCAAGCGACACGGCGGAGGCGAGCACCACGACGAGCGATCCGAGGGCGACCCAGCCGTGGGCAATCACCGTCGGCATCCCTTTCGCTCCGGCCAGGTTGCCGGCGAGCAACGCGGCATAGAGGGACAGCGCGACGATGACCGCCACCGCACCCGCTGCCAGCAGCCAGATCGTGGCCGTGCCCATCCCTGCCGCGATCGCCGCCACGCCGGGTGTGTAGAGCCACCAGATCGCGGCAGGACCGTGGCCTGCCGCCACGGGTTGCCGCGTAGCCACCGGCAGCAGCTGCAGGCTGGCGCCGATCGCAGTCATGGCGAGCGTGCCGAGCGTGACGAGGTGCAGAGAGGCCACGGGCCAGCCGAGCCCGCCGGCGAAGCGCGGTACGACGTCGGCGTCGGCGAAAAGCGCAACCCATGCGGCGAAGTGAAACGCGACCGCGGCGCCGAAATAGCGGAACGGTATCGACGCCGGAAGAAGGCGGCTCGACGCTCCGGCCAGGAAGGTGCCTGCAGCGAGCTTCACGTCGCGCGCTCGAGTTTGAGCCGCACTTCGCCCTCCGGCGCATCGAGCGGCACCGCGATCCAGCCCAGCTCGGCCAACTCGGGGTAGAGGAGCTTCGGGTCGCGGTCGTGGTGAACGATGATCGGCGTTCCCTCGCCGGTCGATTCGACGAGCTCGAGAATCGCGACCAGCGGACCCGGCGGTGGCAATCCGCGCACGTCGATGTGCACGCCGTCGGCATCGCTCCAGCGCCGCTGCTGCGACAGAGGGCCGTCGGCTCCTGCAGCCCGTGCTGAATTCTCGCTGTTCGCGCTCATGCCTTGGCCCGGCCTCAGCGAACCGGCGCTTCGCCGCCTTCCGGCTCGGTCATTTCCAGCACCTTCGACGCGATGACCAGCTTCAGCACCTCGCTCGCGCCCTCGTAGATGCGCAGGGCCCGGATCTCGCGGTAGAGCCGCTCCACGGTCGTCCCCCGCACCACGCCCAGCCCGCCGAAAAGCTGCACGGCCGCGTCGATCACCTGCTGTGCCGACTCGGTCGCGAACAGCTTCGCCATCGAGGCCTCGCGTGTGACGCGCGTGCCCGCGACATCCTTGGTCCACGCGGCGCGGTAGACGAGCAGCGCCGACGCGTCGACCGCGATGGCCATGTCGCCGAGGCTGGCCTGCGTCAACTGGAAATCGGCCAACGCGCGGCCGAACAACTGCCGCTTCCGCGTGCGCGCCAACGCCTCGTCCAACGCCCGGCGGGCGAAGCCCAGCGCGGCGGCTCCGACCGTGGAGCGGAACACGTCGAGCGTGGCCATGGCGATCTTGAACCCTTGGCCGGGTTGACCGAGCAAGCGGTCCGCCGGAACGCGGCAGTCGGTCAGGCGCAAGGTGCCCAGCGGGTGCGGGGCGATGACGTCGATGCGCTCGGAGGAATCGAGACCGCGCGTGTCCGCCTCGACGATGAAGGCCGACAGACCCTTGGTTCCCGGCCCTTCGCCCGTGCGCGCGAAAACGACGTAGCGATCGGCGAGGCCGGCGTTCGAGATCCAGGTCTTCACGCCATCAAGGCGCCACGCATTGCCTTCGCGCCTCGCGGTGGTGGCGATGGCGCCGACGTCCGACCCGGCATCCGGTTCGGACAACGCGAAGGCGCCGATCAATGCGCCGGTCGCGATGCCGGGCAGCAGCGCCTGCTTCTGATCATCGCGCCCGAACAGCGTGACCGGGGCACTGCCCAGCCCTTGCATCGCCAAGGCGAAATCGGCCAAGACCCGACGCGCGACCCAGTGTCTCGCGGGCGAGGCAGAGGCTGCGCACGTCGAGTTTTTCGCGCATGCCGCCATACGCCGCGGGAACGCAGACTCGCAACAGGCCCGCACGGCCCAACTCGCTCACCAGCCGCCGGACGCAGCGGTAGACCGCGTCCAGATCGCCCTCGGCGCCGTCGAGCAACGAAGGCAGGGCCTCGTCCGCCCACCGCTCGAATGTGCGGGCCTGCTCGCGATGCGCGTCGTCGAAGAACGGCCAGGCGAGGAAGCTTCGGTCGGCCATCAGTTGCCTTCGAACACGGGCTTCTGTTTCGCGGCGAAGGCGTGATAGGCGCGCTCGAAGTCGTTCGTCTGCATGCAGATCGCCTGTGCCTGTGCCTCCGCCTCGATGCACTCGCCGAGGCCGGAGCTCCACTCCTGCCACAGCATGGTCTTGGTCATCGCGTGGCCGAAGGTCGGGCCATCCGCAAGGCTCGCGGCCATCGCGGTGGCTTCGTCGAGGAGCTTCTCGGGTTCGACCAGGCGATTGTAGAAACCGAAGCGCTCGCCTTCCTCGCCGCCGACGACTCGGCCGGTGTAGAGCAGGTCCGCGGCGCGGGAAAGCCCGATCAGGCGCGGCAGCAGCGTGCAGGCACCCATGTCGGCGCCGGCGAGACCGACGCGCACGAACAGGAAAGCGAGCTTGCTGCGGGCGGTACCGAAGCGCAGGTCGGAGCCGCACGCGATCATCGCCCCGGCGCCGGTGCAAACGCCGTCGATCGCCGCAATGATCGGCTGCGGACATGCGCGCATCGCCTTGACCACGTCGCCGGTCATGCGGGTGAACGCCAGCAGCTCGGGCATCTCCATCTTGACCAGCGGCCCGATGATCTCGTGCACGTCACCGCCCGAGCAGAAGTTGCCGCCCTCGCCGGTGAACACGATCGCCTTGACGTCGGTGGCGTAGACCATCTCGCGGAACAGATCGCGCAACTCGCCGTAGGAATCGAAGGTCAGCGGATTCTTGCGCTCCGGCCGATTGAGCGTGATGGTGGCGACCTTGCCCGAGACCGAGTAGCCGAAATGGGTGGCCTTGTAGCCTGCCAGCTGGATGCGTTTCATTCGTGTGACTCCTTGCGGGGCGAAAGGGGTTGATCAGCCGACCATCGTCAAGCCGCCGCTGACGCTCAACACCTGTCCGGTGATGTAGCTCGCGCGGTCGCTGGCGAAGAACACCACGGCATCGGCGATCTCCGAGGGCTTGCCGAAACGGCGAAACGGTATGGCCTTCTTGAAAGCGTCCAGGTGCTTCTCCGGCACCGCGAACAGCAGCGGCGTTTCGGTGGGGCCCGGGCACACGCAGTTGACGTTGATATTGTAGCGAGCGGTCTCGCGCGCGAGCGACTTGGTGAAGGCGATGAGCCCGCCTTTCGCGCCGGAATAGACGGTTTCGCCCAGGCTGCCGACGCGGCCGGCGTCGCTCGCGATATTGACGATCTTGCCGCTGCCGCGCTCCATCATCTTCGGCAGGAGGGCCTTGGTGAGCGTCATGGGTCCGACGAAGTTGAGCCCGATCAGCTTCTCCCACAGCTCGGGCGTGGTCTCCCAGAACGGCATCGTCTTGCCCCAGCCCGCGCCGTTGATCAGGATGTCGATCGCGCCGAATTTTTCGTGCACGGCCGTGGCAAAGTGCGTGATCGACGCCGCATCGGTCAGGTCGACCGGCATGAATTGCGCTTTCCGGCCCTGCTCGCGGATGCTGGCCGCGGCAGCCTCGCCTTGTTCGCTGTTGACGTCGGCGACGATGACCGTCGCGCCACGCCTCCGCCAGCGCGTCGGCCGTTGCGCGGCCGATGCCGGAGGCGGCACCGGTGACGACGGCGATCTTGTCCTTGAAGGTCATGGAATCTCCTTACGGTGCGGTCAGGTTGGACGCTTGGCGAGAAATTCCGAAACCTTGCGGCGCGTTTCGGGATGCTCGTACAGCTTTCTCGTTTCCGAGATTTCGTCGGCGTAGCCGTTGCGGTCCGCGTCGCCGACGGCCGCGATGCAACGCTTGTTTGCGGCAAGCGCCGCAGCGGGCATGGCGGCCAGATGTGCCGCCAGCTCGCGGGTCCATCCGGCCAGTTCCTGATGCGGGCGGGCCCATTGGACGATGCCGAGTCGCTCGGCTTCCCGGCCATCGATCAGCTCGGCGCCGAGGATCAGGCGCTTGGCGATGCCATGACCGCAGAGCCGCGTCAGCCGCTGCGTGCCGCCCGCCGCGGGAACGAGCCCCAGACGCGCTTCCGGCAGCCCCAGCTTGGCCTCCGCCGCGGCAACGCGCAGGTCGCACGCCAGCGCGAGCTCCAGCCCGCCGCCCAGGGCCGCGCCGCCGATTTCCGCGAGGGTGACCACGCGCAGCGGATTCGATGCGTGCGAAGAGACGCTGCAGGCGCCGCACCACCCCGACCATGACCTCCGGCCCGTCGGCCGTGGCGAAGCACGCTTGCATGAACGCGAGATCGGCACCGGCGCAGAACGCCCTCTGATCGCTGCGGATGTGCAGCACCGCAATTTCCGGGTCGGCGGCGACCTGATCCAGCACCGCGTCGAGGCGCGCGATCAACTCGTCGTCGAAGGCATTGACCGGTGGTCGCGAGAGCGTGGCCACGAGCACGCGGCCGATTCGTTCGGTCAGGACCATCTGCGAGGTCTCACGTGCCAAGGCAACCATGCGATCGAGCATGGCGGTTCCGCGCAGCAGGTCATCGCTGGCGGCGCGATGGACGACCTGTCCACGCTCGAGAACGATCGCCTGCCGCGTGAGTGAAAGCGCCATCCGGGCATGCTGCTCGACGATGATCACGGCCTGCTCGCCGGAGCGCACAAGATCGTCGATCACCTTTGCCACCTTGGCCACGACGATCGGGGCGAGGCCTTCCATGGGCTCGTCGAGCAGCAACAGGCTGGGGTTGGTCATGAGCGCGCGCGCGATGGCGAGCATCTGCTGCTCGCCGCCGGACAGATGGTTGCCCAGGTTGCGTCGACGCTCCGCGAGCGCGGGAAACATCCGATAGACTCGCCCGACGTCCCACGCGCCCGGGCGCGCCACGGCTTTCAGATGCTCCTCGACGGTCAGCGATGGAAACATTAGGCGCTCCTGCGGAGCCCAACCCAGGCCACCCCGCGCACGCTGGTAGGTCGGGCTGTGCGTGATGTCCTTGCCCCGCAGGACCAGTCGCCCGCGCTTGAGCCTCGTCAGGCCCATCAGCGTCAGCAGCAACGTGGTCTTGCCGACGCCGTTGCGCCCGAGGAGCGCCAGACTCCCGCCCTCGTCCACCGCCAGCGAGACGTCTTCCAATACGGTCGAATCGCCGTAGCCGGCGACCAGCCCATCGGCCACGAGGAGCTCACGTCACGTGTCACCACGCGCTCGGCATGCACCGTGCTCATCCCAGCGTCCGGTGCAAATCCTGGAGCTTCCGGCGCAACAGCTTGCCGGTCGGCGTGCGCGGCAGCGATTCGACGGCATGCAGCCAGCGCGGCCGCTGGTAATGCGGCAACGTCTCCACGAAGGATTGCAGCGCCGCGCCGACATCCGCGGAGGCATCGGCCTTCGCGACGTAGAAGAAGGCGACCGTGTCCACGCCGTCGCTGTCCGCGACCGAAACGGCCGCCGCTTCGGCAATGCTCGGCGATCCCGCGGCCAGGCGCTCTTCGAGTTCGGCCAGGTTGACCCATCGGCCACGGATCTTCACCAGCGAGTCTTCGCGGCCGGCAAAGCGCCACCCGCCCGTGGCCGTGCGCACGAAGAGATCGGCGGGACAGAACGCGCCATCGCGGAAATTCTCGGCTTGCGCGGCCGGGCGATCCCAATAGCCGAGTGCGACCGTCGGCGCGCGAATGCACAGCCGCGTCGGCACGCCCTCGGCGGATTCGTTCAGCGGCTCGATGTCGACTCCCGGCGAGGGCCGAGAAGTCTTCGGTCGTCACCCTTGCACACGAGTACCAGGACCAACGTCTCGGACGCGCCGTAGCCGTTGGCGATCCCGATTCCGGTCTGCCGGTGCCATTCGTCGCGCAAGCCCGGCGACAGCGCTTCGCCGGCCGATACGCACATTCGGACTCCGCTACTCGGCGAGCCGCGGCGCAAAGCCTTCCTTCAGCAGGTTCCGATACAGCGAAGGCACGCTGAAGAGCACCGTGGGCCGCTGCGACGGCGACCGTCGCCGCGACGCTCGCCGCGGTCGGCCACTGCGGATCCAGGATCACCGTCGCCCCGAGCTTCAGCCCGGCGAAGAGGCTGTTGGTCTGCGGATAGGAGAAGAAGAGCTTGGAGCTCGCGAACAAGCCGATCGTCGGCGGTCGATGCCGAGACGCTCGGACGAGACGCGTTCGATCGCGCAAGCGCGAATCGATGCGCGTGCACGACCGCCTTGGGCCGCCGGTGGTCCCGGACGAGTGGGTCCAGAATGCGGGCGCCTCGCCGTCCATTGTCTTCCGGCTCGATCGGCGCGCGCGCTTGCCATCTCGGTGAGCCACTCGGCGAGTGGCACGACGCGATCGCGATAGTCGCGACGGCGTGTCGTCGCGCGATTCGGCGACGATGAAACGGAAGGCGGCATCGCGGAGGATCCCCTCCCATTCGTCGGCGGGAATGCGCGGATTGACCGCGACCGCGATCCCGCCAGCCCAGATCGTCCCCAGAAACGCGCCGACCCAGGCGATGCCGTCGGGCAGCTTGATGGCGATGCGCTCGCCGCGCGCGACGCCGCGCCCGCGCAACACCGAGGCGGCGCGGGCCACGGAATCACGGAGCGCGCCATAGGTCACACGCTCGGCGCCGCAGACGAGTGCGGTCCGCTGCGGCTCGCGATCCCCGAACAGGACGGCAGCGGCATTCATTGTTCCCGCAGGGACCTCGGCGCGCCCACTCATGCGGTTGCTCCCGTGGTGGCAACGGTGCCGAGATCACGCACGAGCCGTTGCGCCAGCACCGCCGCAACCTGGCGCCGATAGTTGGAGTGCGTGACGGTGGTGCGCATCGGGCTGACCTGCTTTTGCACCAGCTTCCCGAGCTTCGCGAACACGTCCTCGTCGACGGGCCGGCCGATGAATTCGTCGGTACCGTCCAGCACGAACGGTCGCGCGTTGGTTCCCGTCAGCGCCAAGCGCAACAGGGAAAGGGCGCCGTCGCGAACGACGAGGACGCACGCCACGCCGGCCAGCGGAAAATCGATTGCACCACGGGCGCGTGCCTTGCGATACCCAGAGACGAGCGCGGGAGCTGTTTTCGGAATCAGCACACGCGCCAAGATTTCGTCGCGGGCGATCGTCAGGTGCGCCGCGCCGTCGTCGCGGTAAAGATCGGCGAGCGGAAAGCGCCGCGCGCCGCGGCTTGCCACCACCTCGACCTCGGCACCCAGTGCGAGGAGAGCGGGGGCCAGGTCGCCGCAGTACGCGGCGTGGCAGCGCTTGCCCTGCGGCGCAACGTGGCAGACGTCGCCACCGCGCTTCATGCAGTAATCGTTCGCCTTGCGCCACCATTCGCTCTGGTTGTAGAAGACACACCGCGTGTCGAGGCAGAGGTTGCCGCCGAGCGTTGCCACGTTGCGGTGGCCGGGGCCCGCGATCGTTCGCGCGGCTTCGGCAATTGCCGCGTAGCGTTGGGTGATGCGCTCGTCGACCGCGAGCCGGGCCACGATCACGCCTGCACCCAATGCGATTCCATCGTCGCCAACGGCGATGTCCGCGAAATCGCGCACCGCGCCAAGGTCGACGAGCATCGGTGGGCGTTCAATGCCGCGGCGCAGGTTGGTCACCAAGTCCGTTCCCCCGGCGAGGAGCCGCGCGCCGGGTTCGCCCGCGAGCAGCGCCGCGGCCTGAGCGATGCTCTGCGGTCGCTCGAGGCGGAACTCCGACATGCTGTCCATGCTCATCTCCTGGCCGGGCCGGGCGGCTTGGTCGCGCCGATGCGAGCACGCAGCCGTTCCGCGCGTTTTTTTGCGTGGATCGCCTCGAGCAGGCGATCGGGAGAGGCCGGCAGCTCGGTCAGGCGAATGCCGATGGCGTCGCAGATCGCGTTGGTGAGTGCCGGCGGAAAACCGTGCAGCGCGCCTTCGCTCGCCTCCTTGGCGCCGAACGGTCCGAGCGGATCGTGGCTTTCGATGAGCTTGACGTCGATCGGCGGCGATTCGACGATCGTCGGGATCCGGTAGTCGAGCATGTTCGCCCGCAGCGGGAGCCCTTCGTGGTACTGGGTCTCCTCGGAGAGCGCCTGCCCCATGCCCATCCACACTGCCCCCTGGACCTGCCCCTCGACGGCGAGCGGGTTGATCGCGAAGCCGCAGTCGTGCGCGACCCAGACGCGCTCGACCGTCACCGCGCCCGTGTCCTCGTCGACCGCGACCTCGACGACCTGCGCCGCGTAGGAGAATCCGGCGGTCGAGCCGACAGCCGCCCCGCGGAACTTGCCGCCCTGCGTTTCCGGGGGTGTCGACCAGGTGCCCTTGACCGTCAGCGTCCCGCCGTGGACCAGCGCGGCATCGACGACGTGCGCGAAGTCGAGCGATCGATCGGTGCCTGCCACCCCGCAACACTCGCCTTCCCACTCGATCTCCTCGGGCGTCACCTCCAGGCGCTTCGCCGCCGCGGCGATGAGCACGCGCTTCATCTCCTGCGCGGCGCGGAGCGCGGCGTTGCCGACCATGAACGACACCCGCGAGGAGTACGAGCCGTTGTCCTTCGGCGTGAGCGCGCTGTCCGCGGCGATGATGCGTATTCGTTCGAGCGGCAGCGAGAGCACCTCCGCGACGACTTGCGTGAGCAGCGTCGACGAGCCCTGACCGATGTCGGCCGCCCCGGTGAAAATGGTGATCCCGCCATCGAAGTCGAGCTTGAGGTTGACGACCGCATGCGGCTCGCCGCTCCAGTGCACGGGTTTGGCCGATCCGGAGACATAGTGCGAGCAGGCGACTCCCAGGCCGCGCCCGCGCGGCAGCTTGCCGCGCCGCGTCTTCCAGCCGGACGCGGCCTCGACCCAGTCGAGGCAGGCCGGAATTCCGTATGAATTCACCTGCAGGTCGTTGATCGAGCGGTACGGGGGAACGATCAGATTGGCGCGCCGCACCGCGAACGGATCGAGTCCGAGCTCGCCGGCCATGAGATCGAGCAGCGATTCGAACGCGTGCCGTGCATCGACCGCTCCATGCCCGCGCATCGCGCCGCAGGGCGGCAGGTTGGTGTACACGCGATAACCGCGGTACTTCACCGCCGGCAAGGTGTAGAGCGCGTGCAGCAGGGCGCCCGCATAGAGGATCGTCACCAAACCGTAGCCGCCGTAGGCTCCCCCGCGCTGGACGATCTCGCAGTCGACCGCGGTGATCGCGCCGGATTTCTTCATTCCGAGCTTCAGGCGAATATCGGTTTCGGGCCGTCCCCGGTGGGTGAGGAAGCCGTCCTCGCGGGAGAGCTCGAGCTTCACGGTGCCGCCGGCGGCGCGGGCAAGCGCGGCCGTGACCATCTCGAAGTTGAGCGGCTCGACGCGATGGCCGAAGCCGCCGCCGACGAACGGTTTCACCACGCGGATGCGCGAGCCATCCATCCCGAGGCATTGCGCCAGCGTCAGATGCAGGTAATACGGCACCTGAGTCACCGAATGGACGGTGAGCTGATCGCGTTCCGGTTCGAAGCTGGCGACCGTGGCGTTGAGCTCGATCTGGCCGTGCGCCACTTCGGCGTAGTGAAAGGTCTCCTCGCGCACGAGATCCGCGGCGGCGAAGCCGGCGTCGACGTCGCCGAATGCCTGGTCGACTTCGCGTTCGATGTTGCCGGCCTTGTTCTCGTGCAACAGCAGGGCATCGGCCGCACGCGAAGCGTCGGCGCTGAAGTACGCCGGGAGCGGTTCGATGTCGAGCACGATGGCGGCGAGTGCCGCCTCGGCGGTCGCTGCATCGACTGCCGCCACGGCGACCACCGGCTCGCCGCGATAGCGAACCTTGCCGCGGGCGAGCGGCCACTCGTTTTGCGCGATTGGGATCACGCCGTACGGGGCCGCGAAATCCTCGCCCGTGACAACGGCCCGCACGCCGGCGATCGCCCGCGCCTTCGTCGTGTCGATGCCGCGGATCACGCCGTGAGCGATCGGACTGCGCAGGATTCGGCCGACCAGCACCTCGCCGAACGGAAGATCGGCGGTATAGCGCGCGCGGCCCGTGACCTTTTCGATGCCGTCGATGAGCGGGGTTCGTTTTCCGACGGCGCGGCCGTGCGCAACGTCCGGCGCTGGCTTGGCGTGCCCGCGGCCGACGGCGGCGTCGTGAGGCTGAGTCATCGCATCAGGCTCCTGCGGCCGCCTCGACCGACTCGATGATCTTCACGTAGCCGGTGCAGCGGCAGAGATTGCCCGACAGCGCTTCGCGGATCTCGCCTTCGGTCGGATGCGGGTTGCGGCGGAGCAGCCCTTCGGCCGCCATGATCATTCCCGGCGTGCAGAACCCGCACTGGGTCCCGAGCTTCTCGTGAAATGCCTGCTGCAGGTGGCTCATCCGGCCGCCGGTGGCCAGACTCTCGATCGTCTCGACGTGCCGGCCCTCGCAGGTCGCCGCCAGCGCGATGCATGATGGCCGCGCGTCGCCGTCGATCAGCACCGTGCAAGCGCCGCATTCGCCGCCATCGCAACCCTCCTTGGTTCCCGTCAGGCCGAGGGTACCGCGGAGGTATTCGAGCAACGTTTCGTTGTCGGCGACCGCATCCTGGCGAGGGCGGCCATTCACGGTCAGGGTGAGCAGTCGTTTGGCCACGTCGTCAGGCTCCCTCAGTTTCCTTCTGGCCGCAGGTCGCGCATCGGCACCGCCTTGCCCCGCGACTGCGGGTCCTCGCCCGGGTCCATCGCGACTGCGTAGCGCTGAACCCGTTGGGCTGCGTTACGACCGCGTGCCGCGCACTGGCAGGTGCGCGAGGGCGAAGCCTTGATTGAAGCCGGCGCGAACGATGAGCGTGTATTTCGCGTAGGCACCCGCGACCGCGGCCGCGACACCGGCAAGCGCAGCGAGCGCCGTAATCTGCGAGCCCGAGGCCGCACCCGCCACGATCGCGACTACCAACACCAGCGGTACCACGGTTCCCGCGATCTGGAGCACGCGCCCGGCGCGGTCCAGCGCCAGCATTGCGCCGCGCGCCGCGGCGCTGGCGAGACGCCGGCGATACGCGAGCCAGACGAGCACGCGCGCGAGCACGGCAACGCCGAATACCACGAGCATTGCCTGCGTCCCAGCGTGGTGCAGCGCATCGGTGACGAAGAACCAGCCGCCACCTTCCGCGAGCGCGGTCACGACGAAGAGCGGCGCGATGAGCGGCTCGCGCCACGCCGGAATGCCCTTGGCGGCCTGCAGCATCCGTCCCTGGCAGTAGACGAACACGAGCGCGAGCGCCGCAGCGATCCACGCGAACCCCGTTACGCCGTACAGCCGCGACGACGCCCGCCGGAAAGAGCAGCGTCGTGGTCCAGGCTTCGCGACCCATCCATGAGGTAAACGGGTTGCGGAACACCCGAAGCGCGCGCAGCGGCCGGCCAAGCTCGAACGCGACGCACAACAACCCAAGACCGACGAGGGCGAGTCCAGCCAGCATCAGGCCGGCCAGCGCGGCGCCGCTCGTGTTGGCGAGCGCAGCGAACACGATCAGCCCGCTGCCGGCGCCGCCGCAGACGAAGTTGCCCGCGGCGCGCCAATCCCAGCTCGTCTGCTGCCATGGATCGGGGCCGTAGCTCGGGTAACCGCCTTTCGGATAGCTCATGGGGCCCCCTTCACGTACCGTTCGCGCGAGCTCGAAGCGCCGAGCCATCGGGGGCCGGCCACATTCGCATTGGCGTCGATCCCCAGCAAGCTGGGGCCCCGCGCCGCGTAGCTCATGTGGCCCCCTCGGCGTCCCAAAGGTAATAGAAGCCGGGGTCGGTCCCGAGCTCCTCGTGCATCCGGAAATGCCGATTGCCGGCGATGAGCTGCGACACGTTGCTCTCGGAATCGTCGAGATCGCCGAAACTTAGCGTCTGCGTGATGCACGCATTCACGCATGCGGGTGTGGCCTCCGGGTCGACGCCCGGCCGCAAACCCTTGGCGAGCCCGTCGTCGATGCGGTCGACGCAGAATGTGCACTTGGTCGCTACCGCCAGGCGCGAATCGTCGCGGCGCTTGGTCTCGTTCTCCATCGGCGTGTCGTAGGCGAAGGTGGCGCGCATGCGTCTTGTATCGCGCCTGGTACGGACACGCGACCGCGCAGTAGGCGCAGCCGATGCAAAGGTCGTAGTCGATGGTGACGATGCCGTCGTCACGCTTCTTCGTCGCCGTCGTCGGGCAGACGTGCATGCATGGCGGATCGTCGCAGTGCTGGCATCCGACCGGCACGAACGCCCGCTGCACGTCCGGGTACTCGCCGAGCTCCACGTCGAGCACGCGCCGCCACTGCACGCCGGGCGGCGTCGCATTGGCATGCCGGCACGCGGCCGTGCAGGTCTGGCAGCCGATGCAGCGGCGCAGATCTGCCACCATCGCCCAGCGTGTCATCGCGTTGCCTCCGTCGGGGCGATCCTGACGCGCACGACATCGGCGCTCGACCCGGTCGCATCGGTGAGATCGAGCGACATCGAGGCCAGCGAGTTCATGCTGGGCACGCCGAAGTCCTTGGTGAACGGCGTGGCCCAGTGGTCGAACTGGCCGAGCATCAGCAGCGTGTCCGGGCGAATGCCCTGTCGCAGCACGGCGCGGCCGCGCACTCGGCGCTGCGGCGTGGCGATCTCCACCTGATCGCCATCGCGAATGCCCATGCGCTCCGCAGACTTCGTATTGATGATCACGCCGCGGTGGCCCTTGACGTTGTCGGCGACCTCCTTGATGAGCTGCATGCCGACGTTTGCTCCCCACGCGTACTGCATGCTGCGCGCGGTGAGGAGCCAGAACGGATAGTCCTCCGGTTTCCCTCCGGCCACCACGACCGCGGCGGTCCACGGCGTCCCGAAGTCCTTGCCCACCGGCATCGCCTGGTACTCGGTGAGCTGCTTGTCCCACCAATGCATGTCGTGCTCGTGCAGCCGCCGGCCCAGCTCGACGCCGATCCGCTGCAGGCGCTCCTGGTAGGGCAACTCGAAGCGCAGACCTTGTGCCACGAGCGTGGGGAACAGGTACCACTTCGTCCGCGGGAAGGGCTTGGTCGCGAGCCCGTGCTCCTTCCACCAGTCGAGCCCGTGCACTTCCTTGCCGGCGGAAAGCTCGGCGCTCGCCGCGCGGCAGACGGCATCCCAGATCTCCTCCGTCCCGTGCGACGTCTCCGGGGCCAAGGCGAAATCCCATAGCTCGCTCTTGAGCGGCACGCCGGCCGCGCCCTTGTTGAGCGCGGCGTTGTACTTCTCGGTGAGCCCGGTGCGGCGCGCGAGATCGGTGGCGATCGCCGTGAAATCGCGCGCCTCGCCCTGCGTCGCGACCACGGGCTGCCGCAGCGCGAAGCCCTGGACATCCCAGAACTGCTCGACGAATTTCGAGCCGCCGATCCGGATCAGTTGCAGGCTCTCGAGATCGGTCGCTTCGGGCAGCAACAGGTCGGCGAAATGATTCGTCTCGTCGTGCGTGTAGGCGAAGGCGACCATGAACGGGAAGCGCGCCATCTGCTCGCCGAGCTTGGCGGTGTCCCAGAACGAGATCCCCGGATTGGTGCGATAGACGATCCAGACATCGGGCAGCGTGACGCGTGGCAGACCCTTGGGTGTCTCGTCCAGGAACATCCACGAGAAGTGGGTCGGTCCGAGCGCCTGGCTCCACGGTCCGTTCGCGGCCAGCGGCACCATCGTCCGGTACGCATTGCGGATGTTCGGATTGGGCGACCAGTGCGCCTTGTCCGTCGGATTCAGCGGATAGTCCATGAAGCCGTCGGGCCCTGCGCGCACGCTATCCACGCGTGCCGGAACCTGACGGTTCAGCCGCACCGTCGTGCCGAGCGTTCCGCCGGGCACCTCGAGCCCGCCGACGAGCGCCGCGAGCAGCGTGCGCGCCCAGACGCATTCGTAGCCGCCCCAGCCGTTGTTGACCGTCTTGCCGAGGCTGACCGCCACCGGGCGGTAGGGCAGCTTGACCCCTTCGATCTCGATCGTCTCGCCGACGTGCGCGTGATCGATGAACTCGTTCGCGATGCGGCGGATCGTCTCGGCGGACACATCGCAGATGCCTGCCGCCCACTCGGGCGAGTACGGCGCCATGTGCGCGACGAGCTTGCTGAAGCCGGTCTCGCCCGTGAGCCGGCCGTCGCCCAGCACGTCGTCGTCGGGGCCGATCTCGACGGCGTCGGCCTCGAAGCGTCCTTCGAGCGCTTCGGTGATATCGGGCGTGTCGTGCGGCACCGCCGCGCCACGGTTGCGGTCCCAGACGAGCGGCTTCTTCGTCGTCCGGTCGCGCAGGTAGTACCCGTTCGGTCCGACGAGGTAGGGCGACGCGGTGTGGCGCGCGAGGAACGCGACATCCAGCCGCTCGCGCGGAATCTCGTGCAGCAGCACATGGACCAACGCGATACAGGAACGTCGGCATCGGTCTTCGGCTTGATCGGCACCCACTCCGCCGAGCACGCGCCCGTGACCGACAAGTGCGGCTCGACCTGCACCCGCTTCATGCCGCGAACCCGCGCGTTGGCGTGGCGCCAGACGCCGACGACGCCGCCGGACGCCTCGACATTCGCGCCGCAGGAGATGAGGTACTCGCACAGCGGCGTGTCGGGCGACACCGTGAACGCGCGGTGCCAGAACTCGCCGTAGAGGTGCTCGGAGTGGTAGCACTTCACGCCCTGGCCCGAGCCGAAGCCCATGTCGACCGGGCCCCACGCCGCGAGGAACGCGGGGAACGTGCCCATGTAGGACTGCGGCGTACCGGCGCCGCCGAGGCTCACCGCCAGTCGCGGATAACCCGATGCGTCGGTCAGGCCTTCCGCACGGATTGCGATTGAGCTTTGCGGCGACGAGATCGAGCGCCTCGTCCCACGAGATCGGCACGAAGCCCGGATCCTCGTCCGCGCCCCTTCCGCGGATTGGTGCGCTTCATCGGCGAGCAGCAACGCGATTGGGGTTGTAGGTTTTCTGCACGAGGCCGTAGGCCTTGACACAGACCTTCCCGCCGCCGGGATGAACCTCGGCGGCGCAGAAATTCGGCTCGACCTCGGTGGCGACGTCGTCCACGACCTTCACGGTGAGCAGGTCCGGCCCGGCGACGCACTGGTAACAGTACGTCGGCACGCGCCGCGTCTGGGAAGCCTGCGCCTTGTCGGCGCGTGAAGCCTTCATCGGATCCTCCGTCACTCGGTGGAATCGGCCGCGCGACCGCGGAAAAAAACTCCGGATCCGGTCGCGGCGGTTGAGCGTTCCCCGATATCGCGCTAATCTGGCATTGGAATGCGGTTTTTGATTTGATTTGGGTCATTCTTTTGGCGGGGACGAGGCACTTGGGCAGACGAAGGGCACCGACCGCGGCCGGAAAAGCCGGCAAGAACCGCCGCGCGCATGCCCCGGGCGAGTCGGCCGACTCGCTGGCGATCCGGGCGGTCCGTCGCGGTGACTTGGAGGACGTCATCGCCATCGACGCCACGGTCACCGGCATCGAAAAGCGAAGCTACTGGCGTTCGGTGCTGCGCCGGTACGGTGTCGCCGGCGACGCGCAGCGCCAGTTCCTCGTGGCCGAGGTCGAGCGGCGCGTCATCGGCTTCGTGATCGGCGAGGTGCGCGACTGGGAATTCGGCTCGCCCCCCTGCGGCTGGGTGTTCGCGATCGACGTGCGGCCGGATGCGCGCCAGGCGGGTGTCGGCGCGCGCCTGCTCGCGCGATCTCGGCCGGATTCCGGCGCGCGGGCGTCACCAAGGTGCGCACGATGCTCGCGCGCGACAACACGCTGATCCTGTCGTTCTTCCGCAGCCAGGGCATGATGGCGGGACCGTTCATCCCGCTGGAGATGGACATCGGGCCGGTCCCGCTGGCCGCCCGATGAAGCTGCAGAAGAACACCCGGCTCGCGCTCTACAGCGTTCTCGAGTTCGCGATCGATCCGACGCGGCATGTCTCGGCCGCGGAGATCGCCGCCAAGTACGATGTTTCGCCGCACCATCTCGCCAAGGTGCTCTCCGAGCTCGCGCGCGCGGGCGTCGTCGAATCGGTCCGCGGCGTCGGTGGCGGCTACCGCTTTGCCGGCAACGCGCGACGGCTCACGTTGATGGACGTGATCCGGCTCTTCGAGGAGCTGGGCACGGCCGAACGGCGATCGGCGCGAGCCGGGGGAGTTCACTCCGGTCGGGCAGGCTCTTGCCAGCGTGCTTTCGGAAATCGACGAGATCGCGAAGGCGACGATGAGCTCGATCACGCTCGCGACGATGCTGCGGCTGCTCGAACGGCAACAGCATGCACCCGCGACGGCGTCGGCCGGGACACGACAAGCTGCGAAAGCAATACCGCGTCCCCGTCGCCGCAAGTCCTGACGCCGTTGTGACCAGTAGCGAGCGGTGCCGCGGCCGCGGCTCGTCCTGACGCTCAGCCGTGCGCGAGATCGGCGAGCGCACCGCGATCGACGATGCGGATCCGTTCGCGGCCGAGGTCGACCCAGCCGCGATCCTCGAAGCTGCGCAGCAGGCGCGACACGATTTCCCGGACGCTGCCCAGGTCGTCGGCCAACGCCTGGTGCGTCGTGTGGATGTCGCTGTCGGAGGACTTCGCGACGAGCAGCGCCGCGAGCCGCTGGTCGAGCTTCTGGTACGCGATCGCCTCGACGACCTGCATCAGCGCCGCCAGCCGTTCGCCGAAGACCTCGAAGACGTGCCGGCGGAAGGCGTCGTCCTCCGCGATCAGCGCCTGGAAGGCGGCCGGTGGCAGAATCAACAGCTCCACATCCGTTTCCGCGATGCCGGACGCGGCGTAGTCGGTGTTGCCGAGCAGGCAGCTGCCCGACAGCAGGCACGATTCGCCGGGCTTCACGCGGTAGAGCTGCAACTCGCGCCCGTTGGGGTAACGCTGCAGTACGCGAATCGAGCCGGCGAGCACGAGCGGAAAGCCCCCGCAGGGCGTGTGCTCGTCGAACATGGCGGAGCCCGCGAGCGCCTTTCGGTAGACACCCTCGCGGGCGATCCGCTCCAGCGTTTCGCGCGGCGCCTGCGCGAGCGTCGGAAACATCGCGGCGATGCGGGCGGCGAGCGGTGAGAGGCCGACAGCGGTGTCCATCGGAGGCCCGGATGCGGTAAGGCGATGATTCTACAATGCAGCGATGGATCTGACTGCCGTCGCGATTCCCCTGACCTGGAATGCCCTCGCCTGGGCAGTCGCGGTACCGATTCTGCTCGTCGCCGTGCGCGTTGCGCCGTGGCAGCGTTTCGGCGCGAGCGAGCCCGTCCACGTCTGGTACGGGACAATCTTCTGCCTCGTCGTGCTCTGGAGCATCCAGGCGACGGTCGGCGATGGATTCACCTTCCACTTGCTGGGGGTGGCCGCGCTGACATTGCTGGTCGGCGCCCCGCTGGCGCTCATCGGAACGGCGATCGCCGTGGTGGTGCATGTCGCCGTGCGCGACGCATTCTGGGCGAACATGGCGCTTGCCTGGCTGACCATGGCCGCAACACCGGTTGCCGTGACCTGGCTCGCGTGGCGCTTTTCCGAGCGCCTGTTGCCGCCCAATTTATTCGTCTACGTTTTCGTGGTGACCTTCTTCGGCGCGGCGCTCTCCCTCGTCGCGGCGGGAATCGCGGGCTTGATCGCGCTCGCCGCCGGGGCCGGCCGGTCCACGGATCTCGTCTTCGGCGAGTACGCGCCCTATCTCCTATATCTCGCATTCGGCGAGGCGACGCTGACGGGCATGGTGCTGACACTTGCCGTCGTCTACCGCCCGCAGTGGGTAGTCACGTTCGATGATGCGCGTTACATCGAAGGCCGCTGACGGGACCGGCGCCTGCTGACAACCCGCGCCCGTCGCGCCATAATTAACGTTTTTGCGCGCCTGGACGACTCGCGCCGACCCGGCTTTCTCATCCATAACCCTTGAGGAGTTGCCTGCATGAACATGAACAAGTTGCTCTCGATTCTCGCCGCCTTCGCGTTTGCGTTCGCCACAACGAATGTGCTCGCGGCCGATCCGCCGAAGGACGCGGCCATGACCAAGAAGGCCGATATGAAACTGGAGAAGCCTGCCAGTGTCGACGCTGCCGCGTGGGCGAAGATGTCGGACGCCGAGAAGCAGAAGGCGGTCGATGCGGCCAAGGCGAAGCCGGCGAGCACCGCCGCCGCACCCGCCAAGAAGGAAAAGAAGGGCGGCTGTTGAGTGGCGTTTGATGCCGCGGCCGCGATCGGCGGTCGCGCACGAGAGGAGGGGAGGCCACGGCCTCCCCTTAGTCATTCTGCTCCCACGCTGCCGCATCGGGGCTGGCAGCGCCCCGCTTACCGCCGTGCGCGACGAGCGTCGCCGCTCAACCTTGCCAGTGCGTCCCACAATGCCTGCCGCTCCTGCGGCGATGGATCGGTGCCCGGAAGGACATGGGTGGTGTGCGGCTCGCGGTCGAGCCAGAACACGCCGCTGACCTTGGCGGCTTCGGTCGAAGCCGCGAGCCAGGTGATGGTATCCGCGCCTTGATCCGCAGTACGCAGGAGGCGGCGGGTGATCGTGTGGAATCTGGGAAGCGAGCTTGCGACGCCGTGGGTGTCCGCCCAACCCGGATGCATCGCATGGACAACCACGCCAGTGTCCTTCAGTTGCTCGGCCCACAACTCGGTCAGAGTGACCAGCGCGCGCTTGGTGCGGGCGTAGGCCCGGCTGCCGTCGTAGGTGGTCTTTTCATATTGCAGGTCATCGAGCGCAAGGCCCGCCGCATACATCCCGCCGGAGGACACATTGATGATTCTGGAGGGCGCGGATTTTCGGAGGCGCGGCAGCAGCAATTGGGTGAGGAGGTAAGGGGCGAGCAAGTTGGTTGCCAGCGTGGCTTCGATGCCCTCGGCGGTCGTCGTGCGCTGGTTGAGGAGCACGCCGGCGTTGTTCACGAGGACGTGGATCCGGGGCTCTTCCTCGAGCAACCGTTGCGCCAGTTTCCTGACGTCGGCCAGGAAGCTGAGATCGGCCAGCGCGACCGCAACGTTTTCGTTGCCCGTCGTGTCAATGATCTCCCGACGGGTGGCTTCGGCCTTGTCGGGATTGCGACCTACCAGAATCACCCGCGCGCCGAGCTCAGCCAGCTGCGAAGCGGCAGCCCGTCCGAGGCCCGACGTGGCGCCCGTGACCACTACCGTACGGCCGCGGAGCGAAACGGCCAGCGGCCTCCAGCTCCGCTTGCGCCAGTGGTAGCCCACGTTGGTGAAGCCCAGCAGGCCGGGCACGATCAGGCGGTCCTTGAGATCGGTCAGCAGGCTGCGTCCGGGTGGTGGTGACTCTTCGGTCAGGGCAGCATGAAGCCCGCGAACCGCGTTCCTGCCGACGCGGTCGAGCGCCCCCTTCAGCAATGGCTCGGCGCAGCTGAATGCCCCAAGCATGGAGATGTCTGCCGTATACGTGATCCTGGTGCCGCCCGGTGTGGACGTGAACGCGATGTCGTCCAGTGCGTGCACGGAGTCACTGTTCCCTTCCAGCACCACGCGGACCGGCGGGTCGTATTCGCGGACCACGTACGTCATCGGAATCGAGCGCGGCCCGAATCTCACCTGCAGCTCGAACACCGTGCCTGCGGCAATGGGACCCGGACTGGCCTTGCGGGATTCGGCGACGCCCGGATCCCATTGCGCCGAGTTGCCGAAATTGCCGGCATAGGAGAACACTTCGTCGATCGGTCGCGGGACCTCGATGGTTTTCTGGAGCCGGATCATGTCTGGGTTGCGGCAGACTGCGTTGCCGCGGAACGGGAGGGGTCGGCCCGGCCCACAATCGATGCCGTCACCATTTCGCTCAGGCGCAATGCGCGCTTGCGGCGGAGAAAGACGCCGGATCGTACATTGTCGGCCGAAGCGCGAATCGCTCGGCGATCTTCGTCGCGCGGTAGGAGAAGATCCGGTCGACCTGCGACTCGACTTTCCATCCGGCCACCACCGACCCCAACCAGCCAAGTGGCAGCCGGTAGCGGACGACATCGCGCATCAGGGTTCCGTTCGCCAACGGAATGAACTCGTGCGCGTGGCGCCAGTACGAGTACGGCCCCTTGACCTGCGTGTCGACAAAACGCCGGGCAGGTTCCCAGTTCTCGATCCGGCTTTGCCAACCCATGGGAATTCCGTTCAGCCTGAGGCGGTAGTCGATCAACGTGCCTTCGCCGAGCTCGCGCGTCGATTTGCCCAGAACCGTGAAGTTCAGGAATTGGGGAGTGAGTTCCTCCAGATTCCTCTCGTCACAGAAATAGGGCCAGATCTTCGCTGGCGCATGTGGCACCCACTGCTCCGCCACCTTTTCCCGTGTCGATCCCTGAAGGGGCGTCAGCAGGTCGGCGAAGGCCTGGTCGATGGACTCGAACCGGTAGCGGAAGCCCGAGGCCAGCGTCGCGCGAGGCTCGATCTTCGCGCTTTCCAGAACGATCCCGCCCATTTCGCCATACAGCGCTCTGATCCCGAGTGACGGGACCGGCGCGTTTTCCAGGACCCGCAGCGACCGACACATCGTCTTCGTGAATTCGCGATTCGTCACGGGTTGCGGTGCGACCCCTTCCAATACACCCGTCGCTGGGGAATCCAGAGCGTGAAGAAACAGTCCAGCGATGTCGTCGATGTGGATCCAGCCCATCCACTGCTTGCCGCTGCCGAGCCTTCCGGCGGTGGATTCCCGGAATAGCGGCAACATTTTCGCCAGCGCGCCCCCTTGCCGAGCGAGGACGATCCCCGTCCTCACCAACGCTACGCGCACGTCCGGTCGCCGCTCCGTCAAAGGGTGCAATTCTGCTTCCCAATCCTCGACCACATCGGCGAGAAAGCCGCTTCCTTTCGCACTGCCCGCGGTCAATGTTTCATCGCCGCGGTCACCGTAGAAGCCGATGGCGGATCCATGCACAAACACCTTGATGTTCTGGCCGTGGTTCAACACCGCCCGAGCCAGGTGCCGCGTTCCCAATACGCGCGTGTCGCGAATCAAGCCCTTCTGTTCGTTCGACCATCGCTTTTCCGCGACGGGTTCACCCGCCAGATTGACGATGGCATCGACTCCGAGCAATGCCTCGGCCGGCACCACACGCCGGTGGTCCCATTCGAAGCAAGTCGCCGGAAACGGCAGCCGATGCCTGGCCATTTGCGCGTTGCGAACCAGACAGACCAGGGTGTCGCCGCGAGCCGCCAGTGCCTTGCCCAATTCCTTGCCGATCAGACCTGTCGCTCCGGTCATCAATACGCGCATGTGGCTCCTCGTCCGATGGTTGGATTGGTCGCGCTTTCGCCGATTCACGCAGGGCTACGAAGCCCCGCCTGCCCGGGGCCTCGCGCCTGCAAAGACTCGAACCTCAGTTCGGCAGCACCACGGTGTCGATGACGTGGATGACGCCGTTCGTTGCCATGATGTCCGTCTTGATGACCTTGGCGTTGTTCACCGTCACGCCTGAGGACGTAACGTTGAGGTTCAAGTCTTGCCCCTCAACCGTCTTCACCGGTCCGGTCCGCACGTCGGCGGCAACCACCTTGCCGGACACGACGTGATAGGTCAGCACCTTTGCCAGCGCCGCCTTGTCCGCCAGAAGCGCGTTGAGCTTCTCGGGCGGGATCTTGGCAAACGCCTCGTCGGTCGGCGCGAAGACGGTGAACGGCCCCGGCCCCTTGAGGGTGTCGACGAGGTCGGCCGCGGTCAGTGCCTTGGCGAGCGTGTTGAACTGGCCCGCGCCGATGGCGGTGCCGACGATGTCGGCCTTCGCCATGGAGGGCTTGCTGTCCGCGAACGCGGCGGACATGCCGGTGGCGAGGACGGCTGCGGTGACGGCAGTAGCGAGAACGCTCTTGACTTTGGTCATGCTAGATCTCCTGTTGGTAGATGATTGCTGGGAATGTGTCCGGATATCCGGACGGGACAACTTGGGAGCCGCGAGCCGGCCATGCCTTCTTCGGCCACGCGACGCACGAGCCCTTCGGGTTCGCGAGCTTTCCGCCCACGGCGGCACAGGCGCTCCACGCCCCGCCGGCCATGATCCTCATCGGCGCTTCCCCGGAGCGGGGGGTGCGACTCAGCAGCAGCGATTTATCGGCGTCCGGGCCAAGCGCCGCTGCGTCGCAGCTCGACGCATCGACCCAGACGATCGCCTCGGCGCCGCGCTGCCGCCGGTAGTGCGCGATCTCCGTTCGGCATCCCGGGCAGGCGCCATCGAAATACACCGTGCAGGTCGTTGGGGTCGTCATGCATTCATTCCGACAGTCTCGGGTGCGACTGGTAGAACTATTTGTCCTAGACAATACAGTGAGTGAACTGTCTTGTCAAGCGCCATATTCCAAGATGCGCAAGCTTTGACGCGTATTTATCGATAAAAGATCATCTTGTGTCCTGGACACATTAATATCACGAAGAAAACCAGCGCGACCGCGTCGTCCGTTGTCACTACGGAAGCAGCGACGACACGGACGAGAACCGGACGCACCGGCGACGGCTCTTCATCAACAGCTTCGGCTATTTCTCGCAGCCGTACTATTGGCGTGCCGACTACGGCTATCGCGGCGACTGGGAAGCCAGGTAGGTTCTGCTGCACGTCGACCGAGCGGAGCACGAGGGGGCGACGTTCGACGAGATCATGCGCAAAGTCCGCGCCAACCGGAACGTCGTGCGCGAGAGGGTCGCGACGCTGGAAGCGGTCAAGCCGATCCGGCTGCCGGACCGCGTGTTGCAGCGGCTCACACCGGTGCGGTTCGTGTTCGCGTAAACGCGTCGGCGACCGCTCATTCGCCGTGGCGCAGACCGTGCTCGCCCGGCACCGGGAGCCTCAGCGTACCAGGAGCGGGATCAGCACGGCACCGAAAATGCCGTGCAGTCCCATCGCGAGGCTCGCGAAGCGTCCGGCCTCGGCGTTCACGCTGAACGCCCTTGCGGTCCCGATGCCATGGGCGCCGATGCCGAGCGCGAACCCGCGCTGCCACCACGCTTTCGATCCGACGGCATCCAGGACGTAGCGCGCCAGCGCCGCCCCGAGGATGCCGGTCGTGATCGCGAACACCGCGGTCAGCGTGGGCGAAGCGTGAATGCGCTCGGCAATGCCCATCGCGATGGGGGCCGTCACGGATTTCGCGTAGAAGCCGCCGACGATCGCATCGTCGGCACCAAGCCACCGGGCGATCAGGACCGCGCTCGCGATCGACGTCGCGCCTCCCGCGAGCAGAGCTGCCAGCAAGGGAACGAGCCGGCCACGCAATTCTTTCAGGCCATGATGGATCGGCACGGCGAGCGCGACCGTTGCCGTGCCCAGCAGAAAATGGACGAACTGCGCCCCTTCGAAATAGCGGGCGTAGGGCATGTCGATCGCCGTGATGGACGCCGCGACGATCACGACCGCAATGGCGACGGGATTGGCGAGCGGGTGGCGGCCGAGTCGTTCGTAGATCATGACGCCGACCTGGTACGCGGCGAGCGTGAGGATGAGCGCCAGCAACGGGCTCCCGGCGAGATAGACCCAGATCTCGTGGATGTCCGGCAGCTTGCGGTCCACGTCAGCGCTCCCGGGCAAGGATGCGCAGCACGATCGCCGAAACCGCGATCGTCAGAACGACGCTCGCTGCGAGCGCGGACACCACGGCGACGGCATTCGACCGGAGGTGCGGCCAGAACATCACGACGCCAACCGCCGCAGGAACGAAGAGCAGCCCGAGATGCCCGGTGAGCGTCGACGCGACGAGGTCGACCGACGCCGGCACCCCGTTGCGAATCTGCAGCCAGGCGATCATCAGAACGAGTCCGATGACGGGCCCCGGGACGAGCGTCACCAGAAATCGCGAGACGAGTTCGCCGATCCCCTGGAACACGAGAATTTCGATCAGGCCGGAAAGCATCCGATTTCACCCCCGCGAGCAATGCGTTGCAGCCTGGCATTTTAGGGCCGGGCCGGGCCTCGCGGTCATCGCCGGACCCCCCTGCGCGCTCTACGCCGTGCCGTCGCCGGCCTTCGCCTTCGGGATCCGATCCCCACCCGTGAAGCGAGTGGGGCACCTCCTTCCCTTGCGGCGTCCTAACCCCGCGCGCATCCAGCGCGCAGGGCCCCCCTCCCGGCGCGCGCCGCTAATTCGCGGTCACCTTGAACGTGCCGTCCTTCTTGACGTCGAGCGCGGCGTAGAGGAAGCCTACGTTGTAGCCCGCCTGCTTCAGCTTGTGGTACGCCATCTCGGCGCGGATGCCGGTCGAGCAGTGGGTGATGATCCGCTTGTCCTTCGGCACTTCGCCCATCCGCGCGAGCAGGTCCTCGTCCGGAATCAGCATCGCGCCCTTGATCATGCCGGCGTTCGCTTCGTCGGGGTTGCGCACGTCGAGGATGAGCACGTCGGCGGGCGTCGCGCTGGCGAGCTTGATGAACTCGTCGTTGGGGATCGAGCCGGGACGCGGCTTCGGCACGTAGGCCACCTTGCGTCGGCAGCGTGCCCGTCACCACGGGGCCCTTCGCGCTCTTCCACGCGTCGAAGCCGCCGCCGATGACCGTGACGTTCGGCTGGCCCGCTTCCTTGATCACGCGCGCGACTTCGAGCGCCGCGTTGCCGCCGTCGACGTCGTAGACCATGATCGGCGCCTTCAGCTTCGGATCGGGAAAGCCCGCAACCGCGGCGCGCACCTTCGAGGGCGGCACCGAGACTGCGCCGGGGATCGCGCCTTCGGCGGCGGTGGAGGCCGGCCGCGCGTCCACCAGCACGTGCGGGATCTGCTTGTCGATCCACGCTTCCTTCAGGTGCGGCGCGGCGATCACGCCGATGTTCCGCTCGAGCCACTCGGGATAACCCTCGCGGTAGACCTTGACGTTGGTGTAGCCCAGCGCCTCGGCCTTCAGCAGCGAGTTCGGGCTCATCATGCAGGTCACGCCCTGGCAGAAGAAGATCGTGAACCGGTTCTTGTCCTTCGGCAGCCGGTCGACGAACTTGTCCCACGCCGGGTAGGGCAGGTTGATCGCGGTCGGGATCGTGCCTTCCTGCAGGCGCGGCAGCGGCCGCGAGTCGATCAGCGTGTAGTTGCCCTTCT
Organism: uncultured beta proteobacterium; assembly: GCA_963809965.1. Classification (GTDB taxonomy): domain Bacteria; phylum Pseudomonadota; class Gammaproteobacteria; order Burkholderiales; family Casimicrobiaceae; genus CAIWHR01. The sequence goes on along the minus strand of CAWELU010000049.1, from coordinate 62,194 downwards.
CGGGGCCCAGCGCCACCAGCCGCTCGACTTCCGCGTAGTTGGAAAGCTTCTCCGGAGCGATCTTGATCGGTCCCTTGAAGGAGATCTGCGTCGCGAGCTTGGCACCGTCCTTCTCGACGTAGTCGATGCGCGCTTCGCGGTTCTTCGCGATGTCGCGCAGCGCTTCGCCAGGCTTGACGACGCCACCGTCGACGACCTTGATCGTCTTGGGATCGAACCGCACGATCTCGGTGTGCGCGTCGATCTTGAGCTGGATCGCCTGGCTCTTGAACGCCACGTTCTCGAAGATGCCCTGCACGGCATTCGGCTGCGCCTTGTGGCAGGTCGTGCAGATCTGGGGAATCGTGGGCTTGGCGGCGGGCGCGGGCGCCTGCGCGAGCGCGGGGCCCACGCCGAGCGCAGCAATCGCCATGGCCAGCATCGTAGTGCGTCTCATCATTGTCTCCTTCGGACGTAAGAAATCAGTTCGTGCTCGCCTGCACGATGTGCGAGAGCTGGCCGGCGCGGACCATCACCCAGCGCAGGGTGAAGCCGCCGACGAGCACCAGCAGCGCGGGCAGGACGGTGTGTGGAATGCGGTGCCCGAGCTCGAGTCCCTGCAGCGCCAGCGGGACGATGATGCCGAGCGCCGACGACGACGCCCCAGAAGGCGAGCGCGTAGGGCCCGCTCGCGATCAGCGAGGCGGCGGCGGAATGCGAGGCGGTCGACGTGTAGAGATTGGCGAGCAGCAGCCCGATCAGCACCAGCTCGATCGCGAGAAACGCGAGATCGGCGCGCGTCAGCTCGTTCGCGGTGTGCCGCGGCGGCGCTTCCTGCCCGATCGGCTGCCAGAGGGCGGCGAGCGCGCCGGCGACAAGGCCCTGCGGCGCCGGCCGCCCTGGCAACAGGGTCGTGGCGAGGTGAACGAGCGCGGCGCCGGCGGACAACCCCGACACGAGGAACAACGGGCCGAGGATCGCGCTGTTCCACAGCGGCCGCGCGACCATGGTGTTGAGCAGAATGCCGGTGTAGATGCCGAGCGCAACGCCGAGTGCGACATTCGCCCAGCCGAGCGTACGGATCATCGCGGGCCGCGCCAGCAGCCAGTCGGACGCCCTCGCCACAACGGGCATCGTCCGCGCGAGCCACGGCCACGAGTCGCGGCAGGCGCAGCAGCGCCGACGCGATCAGGACCGGGTAGACGAGGAGCAGCACCCACGAGCCCCAGGACATCGGCGAAGTCGGCTCGAACGCGACGTAGACGCGCCACACGTAGAGCTTGTGCGCGAGGTCGAGGAACAGCGCGCCCATGCCGAGCGACAGCAGCGCGATCGCGAAGATCGGCGTCTGCACCGAGAAGAAGCGTCTTCGGATCGTCGCCGCGCGCGAGGCGGAGCAGGTTGACGCCGGCCGAGCACCATCATCCCGGCGACGATGCCGCCCAGGAACAGGTAGACCGGGATCTCCCAGCTCCAGACGGCGAGATGCGGGTCGACCAGAGGATTGTGGCGGGTCGTGGTGATCTCGAGCATGGCCATCGTCCGTTACGTCAGGTAGAACACGCGCGGCTTGGTGCCGGCTTCGGGCAGCAGCGTGTGCCATTTGCGCGTGCGCAGGAGCTCGCTGACCTTGCTCTTCGGGTCGTCGAGGTCGCCGAAGTACATGCAGTGCGTCGGGCAGACCGACACGCAGGCCGGGTCCTTGCCTTCCTTCGTGCGGTGGTGGCAGAACGTGCACTTGTCGACGTAGCCGTCCGGGTGGACGTAGCGCGCGTCGTACGGGCACGCGGAGATGCAGGCCTTGCAGCCGATGCACTTGTTGGCGGTGACCAGCACGACCTTGCCTAGCGGCTCGACGTGGCTCGCGCCGGTCGGGCAGCAGGTGACGCACGGCGGGTTGTCGCAGTGATTGCAGCGCTCGGAGCGGATCTCCAGCGCCAGGTTCGGAAACTCGCCGCGCACCTCGGTGGTGATCCAGTCGCGGCAGTAGCCGTGCGGGACGTCGTTCTCCGTCTGGCAGGCGACCACGCAGTCCATGCACCCGACGCACTTGCGGGTGTCGATGACCATTCCGAAGCGGGGCATGGCGGTCATCTCACGCTTCCTTCACGAAGGTCACGAAGTTGCTGTGGATGCTGGTGCCGCCCATCAGCGGATCCGTGACGTACTTGGTCGTGAGCTGCGCGGCGTTGGCTCCCTTCAGGTATGCGCTCTTCAGCATCTTGCTGGTGTGGCCGAAGCCGTAGACCAGATAGACGCAATCGGGACGGATCCGCTGCGTCGCCTTGACCCGGACGCGGTTGCTGACCACGCCGTCCTGGTTCCTGAGCTTGACGTAGTCGCCGGATTTCAGCCCCGCCTTCGCTGCGATCGCCCCGTTCACCCACACCTCGTTCTCGGGCATCAGGTCGTGCAGGAGCGGGTTGGTCTGCGTGCGGCTGAACGTGTGCACGGGCGCGCGTCCGGTGATGAGCCGGAAATGGCCCTCCGGCGCGGCCTCGGGCGCCGTGTACTTCGGCACCGGATCGAAGCCTGCCTTGGCGAGCTGGTCGGACCAGAACTCGACCTTCTTCGACGGTGTGTCGAACGTGAGCTCGAGGCCCTCCTCGACGGTCGTGGGCTCCGCCTTGCCGATGATCACTCCGTCGCGCTTGAAATCCGCCCAGCTGTAGCCGGATTTCTCGATCCGGTACGCGAGGTATTCCTCCATGTCCTTGAACGGCATGCACTCGCCGATGCCGAGCTTGTCGGCGAGCTGCTTGGCGATCCACCATCCCGGCTTCTGTTCGTGCGGCGCGGCGACGACCGGCTGGCGCAGCGACGTCCAGCCCGTGCGACCGAAGCCGACGAGCAGCTCGTCGTGGCGCTCGAGGAACGTGGATCTCCGGCAGCACGACGTCCGCGTAGCCGGCGATCTCGCTCGGCATCGTGTCGACGACGACCAGCAGGTCGAGCCCGTCGATCGCCTTCAGCGTCTCGGCCGTGTTCGGCAGCGCGTAGAGAATGTTCGACGAGTAGACGAACCAGCCCTTGATCGGATACGGCTTCGCGGTCAGCGTGGCATCGCGAATGCTGGTCGTGATGCCTTCGTCGGCGAACGGATAGCGCGCGCCATCGGAGCCGTCGGCGTGGGGCTTGTCCGACGTCGGATACTTGGGCAGCGGATACGGCGCGATCTTCATGCCGGCCGACAGGTAGAGCCCGCCCTTGCGGCCCCAGTTGCCGAGCAGCGCGGAGAGCAGCGCGATCGCGCGGCTGCGCTGCGTGTCGTCGCCGTTCCAGTTCACGCGCCTTCCCGGGTGCACGAGCGTCGCCGGCCGGTGGCTCGCGAACTCGCGTGCGGTGACGCGAATCAGGTCTCGCGTCGATGCCGGTCTCGCCCGCCGCCCATTCCGGGCGTGTAGCCCTTGATCTCGGCGGCGAACTTGTCGAAGCCGTAACCGTACTTCGTCACGAAGTCGCGGTCGTAGCGGCCCTCGCTCACCAGCACGTTCATCCACGCGAGCAGCAACGCGAGATCGGTTCCCGGCTTGATCGGCAGCCAGTACTTGGCCTTGCTCGCCGCGACCGAGAAGCGCGGATCGACGACGATGATCGGAATGCGCCGCTCGACCGCCTGCGCGAACTCCTGCACCTGCGTGTTGTGCATGTTCTCGCCCAGGTGCGAGCCGATCAGGACCAGGCAATCGGTGTTCGCGATGTCGGTCGGCTCGGGCGAGCCCAGGCCGGCGCCGAACGTCAGCGTGAACCCGACGTCGCGCGGACCGCGGCACTGCGCGAACGACGGGCCCGGCGAAGTTGATCGCGCCCCAGCTCTTCAGCACGTGCTGGAAGAAGCGCTGGCCGATGCCGTGATTGAAGACGGCGACCGATTCCGGGCCGTGCTGCGCCTTGATCTTCTGCATCTTCTCGGCGATGTGGGCGATCGCCTCGTCCCAGGTGACGGCGGTCCATTCCTCCTTGCCGCGCTCGCCGCGGCGGATCAGCGGCTTGCGCAGTCGGTCCGGGTCGTAGTGCGCGCCGACGGCGCCGGTGCCGCGCGGACAGAGCCGGCCGCGGCTCTGCGGGTCACGCGGGTTGCCTTCGAACTTCCACAGCTTGCCGTCGCGGACGTAGGCGATCCCGCTGCAGCGCCAGAAGCACATTTCGCAGAAGGTCGGGATCGTCGCGACCGCGCCGGCGGCCGGGTCGGCGGCGCGGGCGATGCGGCGAGAGCGGATTCCCATTGCGCCGCGGCCGCGGCGGCGCCGAACGTCGCGGCGGAGATCTTGAGAAAGCGTCTGCGGGAGAGATGTTCCATGGACCGGTGTGCGTCGCCTGGTGCCCCACCGGTACGTCCTCGACTTGCCAGAACTGCGACCCGGAAGGGGCCATGAATTTGTGTCTGTAGCGCGATTGGACTGCGCGCACCGTCGAGGCAATGTGACCCAGGTCACACAGCGGCGTGATTCGCGATGATGTTTGCGCTAGCGCAAGAATTTGACCGCGCGCGATGCGCAGGCGAAAAGGACTGCGGCATTTGGTCGCAACGACGGCGGCGTTTCAGCCGGTCGGCGAAATGACAGCAACTACAGGCGCGACGACGTCAGCGCGACGTCGGCGTTGCGCCACGCGAGCGAAAGCGCGCTTCGGTCGCACGAACTGCATCCACCTGGCCTTGGCGCCGTTGTGCCGCAGCGAGCCCGGCAAGCGACCAGCCATTCTCGGGATAGCGCGCGAGGTCCTCGCGGTAGACGCGCTCGGCGTCGGCCGGACGATCGGCGGCGAGCAGCGCGGCGCCCAGCGCGTGACGCGTGGGAGCGAGCCACAGATGCGGCTCGTCGTAGGCGAGCGCATCCTCGATGGCGACGGCTTGCGACGAGCGGTGCGATCGCGTCCGCGGGCCGGCGCTCGGCGAGCGCGATGTCCGCCGTGAGCGTCAGCACCGCGATTCGCACCAGCGCCTCGGCCGGATTGATGTTCTTGATCTCGCGCACGCTCGAGCGTCGGATCGGCGGCCAGGCGTTCGACGACGCCGAGTTCGCGGCGGGCCGTCGGCGATGCGACCGGTCTTCGCGTAGGCGGTCCCGCGCGCGTAGTGCCAGATGGCGAGCGGATAGGGCTCGCTGACGTCCGGCGGCAGCGTGTCCTCGAGAATCTCGCGCCAGCGCCCGAAGCGGACCAGCGCATACAGCGGCAGCACGTAATAATGCTGCAGGATGCCGGTGCTGCGATCCGCGGGACGCGGACCGCATGCGGCGGGAAACGCGGCGCGTGCTGCGGCCAGCGCGTCGGCGCTGCGCCCCTGCATCGCGGTGGCCGCCCAGAGAAAGTGCGCGTTGTGGGCGACGTAGCCGACGCGATACGCGCCCTGCGCGTCGACCTGCTCGAGATAGCGCGCATCGGCTGCGATCGCGCGCCGGTTCGCCGCGACCGCATCGGCGTAGCGGCCGACGCGCATGTAGATGTGGGCCGGCATGTGCAGCAGATGGCCGGAGCCGGGGACAAGCTCGCGTAGCCGGTCCGCGCTCGCGAGACCTGCTTCGGGATGCGGCGAGGGCTCCATCAGGTGAATCCAGTAATGGTTCGCGCCCGGATGTCGCGGCGAAAGCTCGAGCGCGCGCGCCAGCAGCGATCGGATCTCGCCGGTCCACGCGCGCGGCGCGCCCTGCGGGTCCCACCAGTCGTACGGGTGGAGGTTCATCAGCGCTTCGGCGGCGAGCGTCGCGATGTCGGCATCGCGCGGGTACGCGCGCGCCAGCTCGCGCATCCGTTCCGCATAGGCGGCTTCGTCCGGCGCGAGCGGATCGCCCGACGGCGGATGTCGCGCCGACAACGCGTCGATCAGCGCGCGCGTGCGCGGCGAGGCGTGGGCGAGACCGCATGCGCCTGCACGAGCGCCGCGCGCACGCGGTCCGCGGCGGCGGCATCCATGTCCGCGTTGATGTTCGGTCCAAGTGACCAGGCGAGTCCCCAATAGCAAAGCGCGCACTTGGGATCGGCCTCGGCAGCGGCCGCGAACGAGCGCGCGGCCTCGCCCGGATTGAAGCCCCATGCCAGTGCCACGCCCTGCCGGAAATAGCGTTGCGCGAGCGCGGTCCGGCTCGCGACCGGCCCAGCGTAAGGTCCCATTCCCTCGAGCAGCGGAGCCTTTGCCCACGCCATTGGCAGGAGCGCGAGCCACGCCAGCGCTACGAACCACGCCGGCAATCGACGCGCGCATCCCGCCCATGGCGGACGATTTCGCTGACGCGATGACCCCGGTCGCGCCGGCCGTTGGCTGGCTCCCAGGAGGCAGGGTTTGCGCCAGATCATGATCCGTTCGGAAAGCACGTCGTGTGTGACTTAAGTCACATTCACCGGTGGACGAAGGCGTAGCTTAGGGCTGCATTCCTAGTAACCGCAATTCGGATGCCATGCAGGTTCCGCGCCGGTTGCGGATGATACCCAAGAGGACTCGCTCATGGCTCATTCCTATTCCGATGTGCGGTTCCCCGGTTCCCGCGTGGCGGGGGAGGGGAGTGCTGCACGACCCTACTGGAACCCCTACGCCGTCGGCGTGCTGCTCGGGCTCGTGCTGCTCGCTACCTATGCAATCACGGGACGAGGCCTGGGCGCGACCGGCGCCTTCGGATCGCTCGCGGCATGGATTGCGGGCCTCGTCTCGCCCGAGCATGCCGCCGCGAATCCGGTCCACGCGAAATACTTCAATGACGGGGCACCGCTGCAGTCCTGGACGCTCTTTCTTCTCATTGGCGCCTTCGTCGGTGCGCTCGTGTCCGGGACGCTCGGCCATCGGATCCGCTTCATGGTCGAGCGCGGTCCGCGTGTTTCCGACAGCCAGCGCCTGGCGCTCGCGTTCGCAGGCGGTTTCGTCGCGGCATACGGCGCGAAGATCGCGAAAGGCTGCACCAGCGGTCAGGCGCTCACCGGCGGGGCGATCCTCAACGTCGGCAGCCTCGTGTTCATGGTCGCGGTGTTCGCCTCGGCCTATCTGCTTGCCTGGTTCGTGCGAAAGGAGTGGCTGTGATGCTACCGCTCTCGTCCTCGATGGAATTCACGGTCGGCGTCGACCTGGCGATTGCGTTCGCGCTGGGCATCGGTTTCGGATTCTCGCTCGAGCGCGCCGGCTTCGGCAGCGCCCGCAAGCTCACGGCAGTGTTCTATCTGCATGACATGGCCGTCGTGAAGGTCATGTTCACGGCCATCGTCACCGCGATGATCGGTCTTGCCGCGCTTTCCGCCGCCGGGGTGCTCGATCTCAAGGAGCTCTATCTCGAGCCGACCAATCTCGCGGCGCAAGGATTGGGCGGACTGATTTTCGGCGCCGGCTTCATCATCGGCGGGTACTGCCCGGGAACGGCGATTGCCGCGGTCGCGACCGGGCGCAAGGACGGCATGGCGTTCGCGCTGGGAATGCTCGCCGGCGTCTTCGCGTATGCGGAGCTGACCCCGGGCATCGACACGTGGATCAAGACCTCGGCGCAGGGCGAGATGACGTTGCCATCGGTGACCGGACTCGCGATGGGTTGGTACGCGCTGGCCTTTGTCGTCTTCCTGCTGCTGGCGGCACGGGGCATGGCGGCATTGGAGCGCCGGTTCCGTCACCTGCGACCGCAGGGCTGAACGCGAAGTCTTCCGAAGTCGCGACGCCCCGCCGCCGTTGCCGGGCGTCGGTGCCTTTTCCACGTTCTTTCGAGAGTGTGACGCAGGTCACAGATTGCGCCGCCGCGCGGCCCTATATTGACAACAGCAACCCGGACCAAGGAGATCCAGATGGAACACAATGTTGGTGGTGTCGATCGTGCCGTGCGCATCGTTGCCGGACTCGTACTGCTGTCGCTCATCGTGCTGCTCGAGGGCAATTCCCGCTGGTGGGGATTGATCGGACTCGTGCCGCTCATGACCGGGCTGCTCCGGTGGTGTCCGGTGTACCTGCCGTTCGGCATCAAGACCTGCAAGGCCGGCCAGTAAGGCGATGTCGAACCGGTTGGCTCGGCCTCGCACTGCTTGGGCGGTGCGGGCGACGACGTTCGTCGCGACCCTCGCCCTGAGCGCTGTCGCGTCGGGCGCATTCGCTGAGACCGTGCCCGGCGTCGGCGCGACGCTGGAGGTGGCGGTGCGCGAACTGCCGCAGACGATTGCGGCCGAGGGCGTTGTCGAAGCCGTGCGGCAGGCCACGCTCGGCGCCCAGGTCGCCGGTCGCATCGTCGAGCTGAACGTCAAGGCCGGCGATACGGTGCGCGCGGGACAGGTGCTCGCGCGCATCGACGCGCGCACCGCGGACCAGGCGGTCGCGGCGAGCCTGTCCCAGGTCGCGGAAGCGGAGGCGAATCTGGCGAACGCGAAGCGCAAGCACGAGCGCAACCGCGATCTCCTCGCGCAGAAATTCGTGAGCCAGGCGGCGGTCGACCAGTCCGAAGCCGAATACAAGGCGGCGCAGGCGCAACTCGCGGCGGTAAAGGCCAACGCCGGGCAGGCGGCGGCTGCACAAACGTTCAATACCATTGCCGCGCCCTACGCCGGCGTGGTCGGCGCGACGCACGCCGAGCTCGGTGACATGGCGCAGCCGGGACGCGCACTCGTCACCGTATTCGATCCGCGGGAGCTGCGCGTCACGGCGACGTTGCCTCAGGCGACGTTGTCGCGCGTGAAGCTCGACGCGCCGGTGCGGATCGACCTCACCGCAGTGGACAGAAGCGTCACCGCGACCAAAGTGACCGTCATTCCGCTTGCGGATGCGCGCACGCACACGACGCGCATCCGGCTCGATCTTCCGGCGACCGAGGGCGTGCTACCCGGTCAATTCGCGCGGGCATATTTCGTTACCGGCACCGTCCGCGCACTCGCGGTTCCCGCGGCCGCCCTGTTGCGGCGCGGCGAAGTGACCGCCGTGTACGTGATCGATGGGCAGGGTCGTCCGCAGCTGCGCCAGGTCCGCACCGGCGAGGTCGTCGGGGACGGACAGGTCGAAATTCTGGCGGGACTCGCGGGCGGCGAGCGCATCGCGCAGAACCCGGTGCAGGCGGGAATGACATCCTCGGCAGCGGCTCCGAAGTAGCCGGCGCCGAATCACACGGCGGACAACACAGGAGGAACCGAACATGGCACACATCGTCATCATCGGCGCGGGCTTGGGCGGCATGCCGATGGCCTACGAGATGAAGGAACAACTGCGCTCCGGCGACCGCGTCACCGTCGTCGGCAACGGCCCGAATTTTCATTTCGTCCCGTCGAACCCGTGGGTTGCGGTCGACTGGCGCAAGCGCAAGGACATCGAATTCGCGGCCGCGCCGTATCTCGAGAAGAAGGGCATTGCGTTCAACGCCGCGGGGGCGAAGCGCCTGCATCCCGAGCGGAGCCAGATCGAGCTCGGCGACGGGACGATGCTCGACTACGACTACCTGGTCATCGCCACCGGCCCGAAACTCGCCTTCGACGAGATCGAGGGCCTGGGTCCGGAGGGGCACACGCAGTCCGTCTGCCATGTCGATCACGCCGAACGCGCGGCGCTTGCCTGGGACCGATTCGTCAAGGAGCCGGGTCCCATCGTCGTGGGTGCGGTGCAGGGCGCCTCCTGCTTCGGGCCGGCGTACGAGTTTGCGTTCATCATGGATCGGGATCTGCGCAAGCGCCGGATTCGCGATCGCGTGCCGATGACCTTCGTCACCGCGGAGCCGTACATCGGCCATCTGGGATTGGGCGGCGTCGGCGACTCGAAGACGATGCTCGAATCGGCGATGCGCGAGCGGCACATCAAGTGGATCTGCAACGCGAAAGTGACCAAGGTCGAGCCGGACAAGATGCACGTGACCGAGCACGACGAGGACGGCAAGCCGAAGAAGGAGCACGTGCTCCCCTTCCGGTACTCGATGATGCTGCCGGCGTTCAAGGGCATCGACGCGGTGTTCGGCATCGAGGGCCTCACCAATCCGCGCGGCATGATCGTCATCGACGCGCACCAACGCAACCCCAAGTACCAGAACGTCTACGCCGTCGGCGTCTGCGTGGCGATTCCACCGGTCGAGCCGACGCCGGTGCCGACCGGTGCGCCGAAGACCGGGTACATGATCGAGTCGATGGTCACCGCCACGGCGCACAACATTCGCGCCGAACTGGACGGCAAGGCGCCGACCGAAACGGCGACGTGGAACGCCATCTGCCTCGCCGACATGGGCGACACCGGCATCGCGTTCGTCGCGCTGCCGCAGATTCCGCCGCGCAACGTCAACTGGTTCTCCGAGGGCAAGTGGGTGCACCTCGCCAAGATCGCCTTCGAGAAGTACTTCATCCGCAAGATGAAGAAGGGCACGTCGGAGCCGTTCTACGAGAAGTACGTGATGAGCGCGCTCGGCATCGCCAAGCTGAAGAAGTGACGGGAGCCGCGTGACCGACCCAACGCCGCTCGGCCTCTCGGGCCGGATCGCCCGGTTCTTCCTGGCGTCGCAGCTGACACCCCTCGTCGCGATCGTGCTGCTGATGGCGGGCGTGTTCGCCGTCATCGTGACACCGCGCGAGGAGGAACCGCAGATCGACGTCACGATGGCCAACGTCTTCATTCCGTTTCCGGGGGCGTCGGCGAAGGACGTCGAGACGCTCGTCGCGATTCCCGCCGAGCAGGTGCTCTCGCAGGTTCTCGGGCTCGAGCACGTGTGGTCGGTCTCCCGCCCCGGGCAGGCGATGATCACCGTCCAGTACAAGGTCGGCGTGCCGCGCACCGAGGCGATCGTCCGTCTGCACGAAACGATCCTGTCGCACAAGGACTGGCTGCCGCCCGAGCTCGACGTGGGCGAGCCGCTGGTGCGGGCGAAGGGGATCGACGACGTCCCGATCGTCGCCCTGACGCTGTGGACGAAAGATCCGACGCGGGGCGCGTACGACCTGCAGCGGATAGCGCACGCAGTCGAGGTCGAGCTCAAGCGCGTGCCTGGAACGCGCGAAGTGACGACGATCGGCGGTCCCGGTCGCGTCGTGCAGGTGCTGCTCGACTCCGAGCGGATGAACGCCTATGGCCTTGCCGCCGCCGATCTGAAGCGCGCGCTGCGCTCGGCAAATACGGCCTTGCCGGCCGGCACGCTGGTTCGCGGCAACGAGACGATCTACGTCGAAACCGGCGAGTTTCTCCAAACGGCGAGGGCGGTGCGCGAGCTTGTCGTCGGGGTGCACGACGGGCAACCGGTCTACCTCGCCGACGTCGCGCGCGTCGAAGACGGCCCGCCACCGCCGGCGAACTACGCCTGGTACGGCGTCGGCAAGGCGGGCCGCGGGGAGGCGGCCGATGCGGGACGCACCTGGCCCGCCGTCACGATCCAGGTGACGAAGAAGGCCGGCGAAAACGCCGTGGTGGTGGCGCAACGCGTCGAGCAGCGCCTCGCACAGCTCAGGAACACGGTGATTCCGACCGGCGTCGAGGCGAGCGTGACGCGCGACTATGGCCGCACTGCCGACGACAAGGCGAAGCTTCTGATCTCCAAGCTGCTGTTCGCGACCTTGTCCGTCGTCGCCCTGGTGCTCGTCACGCTCGGCCGCCGCGAGGCGGTCATCGTCGGCGTCGCGGTGCTGCTGACGCTTGCCGCAACGCTGTTCGCGTCGTGGGCGTGGGGCTTCACGCTCAACCGGGTGAGCCTCTTCGCGCTGATCTTCTCGATCGGCATCCTGGTCGACGACGCGATCGTCGTCGTCGAGAACATCCACCGGCACCGAACACTCGAGCCGACGGCATCCCTTGTCGACCTGATTCCGCGGGCGGTCGACGAAGTGGGCGGACCGACGATTCTCGCCACGTTCACCGTGATTGCGGCCTTGCTGCCCATGGCGTTCGTGACCGGGCTCATGGGCCCGTACATGAGTCCGATCCCGATCAACGCGAGCATGGGCATGCTGATCTCGCTCGCCGTCGCGTTCGTCATCACGCCGTGGCTCGCGCTCAGGCTCGCGTCGAAGCATGCTCACGCGACGCAGGACGCGGGCCGGCTCGACCGCGTGCTGGCGACGGGATTCGCGCGCCTGCTGACGCCGTTCGTCGATGTCGAGCGCGGAGGTCGGCGCCGCAAGCTGCTCGGTGTCGGGATCATGGTCGCGATCCTCGCGTCGATGTCGCTCGCCGTCGTCGAGCTGGTCGTGCTGAAAATGCTGCCGTTCGACAACAAGAGCGAGTTCCAGGTGATCGTCGACCTGCCCGGCAGGCTCGCCGGTCGAGGCCACCGCCGCGGCGCTCGCCGACCTCGGCGCCCATGTCGCGACGATCGACGAGGTCACCGACTACCAGGCCTACGCGGGCACGGCGTCACCGATCAACTTCAACGGACTCGTCCGCCAGTACGAGCTGCGCCAGATGCCGGAGCAGGGGGACCTCCAGGTCAACCTCGTCGACCGCAAGCACCGCGCGCGCAAGAGCCACGAGATCGCCGCCGCGGTGCGTCCGGCGCTGGAGGTCATCGGCGCGAAGCACAAGGCCAAGGTCAAGGTCGTCGAAGTGCCGCCGGGGCCGCCGGTGCTCTCGCCGATCGTCGCCGAGATCTACGGACCCGACGAAGCGGGTCGACATGCGCTCGCCAAGGGTGTGCGCGCCGCGCTCGGCAGGACCGACGGGGTGATCGGCATCGACGACTCGATCGAGGACAATGCACCGCGCGCGCTGGTTCGAGTCGACCAGCGCAAGGCGGCGCTCGCGGGCGTCACGACCGCCGATGTGGTGGCGGCGCTGCGCGTCGGTCTCACGGGCGACGACGTGACGGCGCTGCGCGACGGCCAGGCGAAATACGGGGTACCGGTTCGATTGACGATCCCGCCCGAGCAGCAAGGGCGCCTCGATACGCTGCTGGCGATGACCGTGCGTTCCGACAGCGGCGCGAGCGTCCCGTTGTCCGAACTGGTTCAGGTAGCGCCGGTGCAGCGCGAGAAGACGATCTACCACAAGGATCTGCTGCCGGTGACCTACGTCGTTGCCGACATGGCCGGCCGGACCGACAGCCCCCTGTACGGGATGTTCGGCGCGCGCAGCGAGGTGGGTGGCGTACCGGTCCCGAACAGCGGGACGCTTACCGAGCACTTCATCACGCAGCCGTCGGACCCGTACCGCGGTTACGCGCTGAAATGGGACGGCGAGTGGCAGGTCACCTACGAGACCTTTCGCGACATGGGCATCGCCTACGCGGTCGGCCTCGTGCTCATCTACCTGCTGGTCGTGGCCCAGTTCGGCTCGTACGTGACGCCGCTCGTCATCATGGCGCCGATTCCGCTCACGATCATCGGCGTGATGCCGGGCCATGCGCTCCTCGGGGCACCGTTCACGGCGACGTCGATGATCGGCATGATTGCGCTCGCCGGCATCATTGTCCGCAACTCGATCCTGCTGGTGGATTTCGTCAACCTCCAGCTCGCGAAGGGCGTGGCGTTCGCACAGGCCATCGTCGATGCCGCCGCCGCGCGCGCGAAGCCGATCGCGCTGACCGGGCTCGCGGCGATGCTCGGCGCCTTCTTCATTCTCGACGACCCGATCTTCAACGGTCTCGCCATCGCGCTGGTGTTCGGCATCCTCGTATCGACGCTGCTGACGCTGGTCGTCATCCCCGTCCTCTACTACGCGGTCAACCGTCGCCGCTATGCGTGATCGGATCCCGGTGGCGCTGGGCCGTGAAGCCGGCCTGAGCAGCGGTCACTAATCCCCGTTGATGTGGCGGGCTGACGTGGCGCTCAGAGCTCCGGAGCACCCTGCCACAACATTTCGTAGCCGAGTTCCTTGCTGTCGGTGCACAGCGTCGCAAGTGCCGAGAACTTGTCCTTGAACGTCGCATCGGCGTGGGATCGCTCGTGCTCCTCGAACGAGCGCCAATAAGTGACGATCGCGATATGCGCATCGGCCGCGCGCGATTCACCAAGCGACCCTTCGTCGGAGACGAAGCCGGAGAAGTTGAAGACCTGCCCGGCGATGAAGCCGCCCTTGTCGCCGCCGTAGGTGTCCTTGACGACGTTGCACATTTCGCCCAGCGCGAGCTCGACGTCGTCCATTTCCACATCGGGCTTGAGCTTCACGGTGTTGAACAGCATCCTGGCGCCGAACGGGATCGTTACGGGTTCGAACATTCGAGGCCTCCGTAGTCGGATTGACTTGAGAATGGAGCCAGGCGTGCAGCCTTCCCGGCGGCGCGGACCACGGCTCGACTGCGCGGCCGGCTGCGGCACACGCATCAATATACCGCGACCTAAACCCGTGGTGCTCGCTCGCGGCCTTCCCATCCCGCGCCACACAAGGGGTCCGCGCAAACCTCCACTGGCCCGCGACCCCGGACTTCTGGCGGGGTCGGCCCCCCGTCGCTACGGATGCGTCGCCTGCGCGGTCAATGCCCTGCGAATATCGCGGAGCTTCGCTTTCAGGCGCATCTCATTGTCGAGGCCGATCCTGACCAGGATTTTCTGTCCTGCCGAAATTCTTTCCAGTTCGGCGTCGGCGAATTCGAACCTGACCTTGGGCTGGACCAGGTAGAACGGGGGAGCGGGTTCCGGTGCGGCCAGCAGATGGTCGATTACGCTGATCAACCGATCATTGAAATATCCGCGGGGATATCCGAGTTCGACATACGCCTGTTGCAACAGCGGATACAGTCGGACGTAGAAGCCGACCAGGCGCTTCGTATCGATCGATTCCGCAGCCAGGACATAGGCTGCGTAACGTTGGGCGTTGATCTCCGTGGCGGCGATTCCGTGCGCGGTGTCGGTCGTCGCGAACGACCCGGGTACCGGTCTAAGGGGGTTTATTTGTGCCGCAAGAGTCGTCCGCGGCAGGTTGTCGATGGTCGCGACGATATGGCGGATGATCGAGGTCGGCACGAGAAGTCTGACCAGGTCCTCGCCGTCGAGGATGGCCCCGATCACGTCCTTCGCGAGGTCGTCGCTGGCATCCAACGTGGGGAGCGGCGCTTGTTCCAGACCCACATCCGCTGCCGCGGGGATCTTCTCCACGGGGTACTCGACCGCGGCTTCGGGCTGTGCCCGGGAAGCCGGCGCCATTTCGGACTCGGCGGGCGCAGCTTTCGGCGGGATAAATTCACTGCGCGGCCCAAGGAAATACAGGGCTGCCGCGCCGATCGCCAGGGCGAGGACGCAAACCGCGACGATGGCCGGATTGATCGTTCTTCGGCGCGGCGTCGACGCGTGCGCCGGATCCTCGGCGTCCCCTCCGCTCTGCGACGGAACGGCATGGAGGGTGAATTCCGGGTCGGTTTCGAGCGCGTTCATCACCATGGCGATCCTCCTGCCGAATTGTCCTTGGAATAATCGGCCCGGCGAAGAGTTCCTCCGTACTCCGCGCGCCAACGCAACGGGTAACCGATGTGGACGCGATCACCGGACAGGCAGGACGTTAGCATGCACTAACCACGCACGCCAATCCGCTCGCAAGTGGGCCCGGCTGGATTCGAACCAGCGACCAAGGGATTATGAGTCCCCTGCTCTAACCGTCTGAGCTACGGGCCCGCCGCCGGCAGGGGAGCATGAGCGCGCTTGCGCAACCTCTGGTTGCGGTGTTGATAGCGCTTGATCGAGGCGCGATTATAGCCGACGCCTCTGCCGGGGCATCGCCGCAGGTGCCCGCGGCGTCCGGTCGCGCTACTCAGGCACTGCATGTCGCGCTAGACTTCGCCGTAAACACGCGCAACCCATTGGACCTTTCGGCGCGCCGCTTCGAACGCCGAAGGAAGCGTTGCCGCTGCGAAGGGCGCATCAGGATCATGCCCCCCATCGGCGCGCGACCGCGAATGCAACTTCCTCATTACCTTCGGCCGCTGCTGATCCCTGCCTCGGTGGCGCTGGTCGGCGCATCCGCCCGCCCGGCCACGATCGGCCGCGTCGTGATGGAGAACCTGCTCGACGGGTACGGCGGCGAGCTCTATGCAGTCAATCCGGGCCATCGCAAGGTTCTCGGCAGACGCTGTTACGCATCGCTGGTGGCCGTCGGCAAGCCGGTCGAGCTCGCGCTCGTCGCGGTGCCGCACGATGCAGTTTTCCGGGTTCTCGATGATGCCGCGCGCGCGGGCGTGAAGGCGATGGTGGTGCTGTCCGCTCCGCCCGACGATCCGAAGGAGGCGCGGTTATGGGCGCGCGACATTGCCTCGGCGGCAAACAAGCGCCGGATCCGGGTACTGGGTCCGCATTCCTTTGGCGTGATGCGCACCGACATCGGGTTGAACGCGACCATCGGAAATACGCTCCCGCGCACCGGCCGCCTGGCCCTCGTCGCGCAATCGGGCGCGGTCTGCACCGCGATGCTCGATTTCGCCGTGGCCGTCGGGATCGGGTTCTCGACGGTGACCTCGCTCGGGGGCGCGATCGACGTCGGGTTCGGCGAGCTTCTCGACGCGCTGCTCCTCGACCCGGCGACGGACGGCATCCTGCTGTATGTCGAATCGGTGGGTGACGCCCGCGGATTCCTGTCGGCGCTGCGTGCCGCGGCCCGAATCAAGCCGGTCGTGGTGTTGAAAGCTGGACGTTCGACGGAGCGCGTGGTGAGCGGCGCGCCCTCGCTCGATGCGGTTTTCGACGCGGCGATGAAGCGCGCAGGCACGGTGCGCGTCAAGACCTACACGCAGCTCTTCGCTGCGGCTCGGATCCTCGCGATGGGTCGAATTGCTCGCGGCGACCGGCTCGCGATCGTCACCAACGGCCACGGTCCGGGCACTTTGGCGGCCGACATCGCGGCCGATCGCGGCGTCACGCTCGCTGAACTCGCACCGACGACCGAGGCCGCGCTTGCGGCGATGCTTCCGTTCAACGTCGCGCACCGAAATCCGGTGAACGTCCGGGGTGATGCGACGCCCGAGCGCTTTGCTGCCGCAGTGGCGGCGACGCTGGCGGATCCCAATGTCGATGCGGTACTCGCGCTGCACGTTCCGCGGCCCGTGATGGGCGCGACGGACATTGCGCGCGCGGTGGCAGCGGTGGCGCGCGGCTCGTCGAAGCCGGTGCTCGGCGCATGGCTGGGGGCATTCGACCGCAAGGAAGTGCGCGAAGCGCTCGAGGCCGGAGGGATCGCGAATTTCTACACGCCGGAGAACGCCGTCGACGCCTTCTCGTTTCTCGCCGCGTACCGGCGCAATCAGGAATGGCTGCTCGAGGTGCCTCCGCCACAGCCGGAGCCGCAACCGCCGAATCTGCAAGTCGCCGAGCGTATCCGCGATATCGCGGCGGCAGCGGGTCGGCGCATATTGAGCGCGCTCGAAACACACGAGCTTCTGACCATGTTCGGGCTGCCGACGGCCCCGGCGGAGGGAGCGGAGACACTGAACGAGGCGCTCGACGCCGGCCGGCGGCTTGGCTATCCGGTAACGTTGATGCTAGATGCCACGGCATTGAACGGCACACCGACGCCACCCGTCGAGCGTGCCAATTTGCGCGATGGACGGATGGTGACGCGCGCGTGGGCCAGCCTGCACGGCGACGAGCGGCGGACGCGCCGGCACGCCGGCGTCATCGTGCGCAAGGACCGCGCAGCCGCCGCATGCCGCGACGTCGTGATCGGCGTGCACACGGACGCCGTCTTCGGGCCGGTCATCACGTTTGGCATCGGCGGCGCGGCGGAGATGGGCACATCCGAGCATGTCGTGCTGCTTCCCCCATTGAACGAACGCCTCGCACGGGACCTTATTTCCGGGATGCCTTTTGCCGCCATGGCGCAAACCGGGTACGACCCAGCGCAGGCGCTCGAGGCCGTCGCACGGATCCTGGTCCAGTTATCCACGCTCGTCTGCGCGCTGCCGTGGGTCGTGTCGCTTGCGCTCGATCCGGTGCGGGTCAGCGAACGTGGAGCGCTCATCACGGGAGCCCGCGTGACGATCGATCCCGATCGCCCGCCGGCAACCGTCGGGTACGCGCACATGGCGATTCATCCGTACCCGATCGAGATGGTCGCCGACGCGATGCTGCGCGACGGCACGCGGCTGCACCTGCGGCCGATCCGCCCCGAGGATGCCGAGCTCGAGCGCGCATTTGTCGATGGGCTGTCGGAGCAGACGCGCTACTTCCGTTTTTTCTATCACTTGCACCAGCTCTCGCCTGCGATGCTCGCCCGCTTCACGCAGGTCGACTACGACCGGGAACTGGCGTTGGTCGCGGTCGACGATGGGGCCGGTGCGCCGTCGATCGTCGGTGTTGCGCGCTACACCAGGAACCCCGATCGGGAAAGTGCCGAGTTCGCCGTCGTCGTCGCCGATGCCTGGCAGAGGCGCGGCGTCGGGTACGCGCTGATGGGAAAGCTGATCGAATCGGCCCGGCAGCGCGGTTTCGCGCGCCTCGAGGGGACGGTGTTGCGCAGCAACACCAACATGCTGCAATTCACCGAGTCGCTCGGATTCGTGACGCACGAGGATCCCGCCGAGCCCGGCCAGGTTGCCGTTGTCCTCGACCTCCGACCGTCCTAAGCGAACAGTCCGCATTGCGAGACGGAGCGCGCGATTTGCCGACTGATGACCGCAAATTGGCATCACCCCTCTACGGTTGCCGAAATACGCTGAACGTCGAGCCAGTCGGTGTTTTTGCGGACAAACGGGCAAGAGCGCCGAATGAGCGCATACTGCCTTGGCTCGTTCGCCGCGAACGGGTGAACGCGCGAATGCACGCGCGTCAAACACGGAAGTGGTCGACGCATGACAATTCCCTCGGAAGTTACTGCCGACGCGCCGGTCACGGGCGTCGCCCATTTGTCGCCTGAGCCGCAGTCGACTTTCAGCCCCGGCATCGGGCGGGCGCGACGCGTGCGGCGGGCACCGAGCCGCACGAACGACTTCGTCGCGATAGCCACGGACACCTGGAAGGTGGGCCCTTCGCCTGCGCGACCGATCGTCGTTCAGTCGAGCCGCATGCGTCGAACCCGGTCTCGCGGTTACGCAAAATGAACGGGGTCGACGGCGAATACGCGGTCAACACCATCCGCGATCAGTTTCTCAATGCCCTGGACAACCACGACCGGGATCGGGTGGCCCGGCTGGCGCTGCAATTGACGAGCTGCGGCAACCCTCTTCCCAGCGCGACCTGCCTCGAGCTCGGGCTTCCCGTTGGCAGCACCTACGGAAGTGCAGCACGATGGATCATCGCCCACGACGTGCCGGCTGCATCCGATCGATGAGAGGCAGGGGGGCGGCCAGGTCCCTGCCACTAGGTTTGAGCGCTGGCTTTGGCGAGTTTCGCCTTGAGCCGCTGGGCGGTCTTCTCGATGCCCACGACGAAACGGTTGTGCTTCCCGCGCGCAACTTCCTCCACTGCATCGCGCGCCGAGAAATCGAACGTGACGGCGCCGCCGTTGACCGCGGTCAGGGTGACGGTGATCTCCACCCACATGCCCATCAGCGTCGCGCCGACGTGGTCGAGCTCGACCCGCGTGCCGACCGAGTCCTTGCCCGGCTCGATGTGCTGGAGCAGGAGCTCGCGGCACGCCATTTCGATGTCGTACAACAGCCTGGGTGTCGAATAGACGCGACAGTCGTCGCCCATGAAGCTGATGGTGCGATCGCGGTCGATTTCGATGCGGCGGGTGAGGGTGAGGCCGGGTTGCAGTGTCTCGCTCATGGCTTGTCCTCGGGAAAGGTGTTGGCGGATCGAAAGTCGAGGGCGCTCGAGCAGGCTGCCGGACAACCGCGGCCCGCTTGGCGTCACTCGCGATTGCGGATGGCGTCGGCGTACAGGCGTGCCTCGACGTAGCGCACGAGCGCCTTGGTGCCGCGCGCGCAGTTGCGGAAGATGCACACGCCCTGATCCATCAGGCCCGCGCACATCGCATCGTAGAGTTTTCCGGCGTCCACGATGCCGATGATCGGCTTGTCGTTGCGCTCGACGATGGGCGGCATCAGGTGCACGGTGCTCTTCGGATCCTTGATGTCGAAGCCGGGCTTGCAGCTTGCTCGCCTCGAGCGCGCGCACCGAGGGCGCCGTCGGGTCGAGGGCGACGACGACCGCGTCGATGTTGGGATCCTGGAGGAAGGCCTCCGTGATCTGCAGGTGCGCCTCGTCGTCGGCGCCCGGGTTGATGTCGATGGGGTTGTTCACCTCCACCAGCGCGTCCAGCCGCTTGGCGGCGAGGATCTCCTCGAGGCGCTTGACCGTGCCCGGCTTCGAGTGCACCCATCTCCATCGAGAAGGTCTCCGCTTCGATCGAATCGGCCATGCCGACGGCCTCGAAGCCCGCGCCGCTGATCGCGCCCAGGCGCTTGCCGCCGATCTTCTTCCGGTGCAGCGCGCCCGCGATGTAGAACAGATCGTCGAAGGCGGTGAAATCCTCGGCGACGATCGCGCCCGCGTGGCGCACCACGGATTCGAACAGCGTCGGACCGCCGGCGATCGACGCCGTGTGGCCCAGGACGCCGCCGATGCCGGGCGCGGTCTTGCCCGCCTTGTAGACGACGACCTCCTTGCCGTTGCGTACCGCCTGGCGCACGGCCGCGGACGAAGTCGAGTCCGTCGCCGTCCTTGAAGCCCTCGAGGTAGACGCCGATGGTTTCGATCTCCGGCCGCTCGCGCAAAGTAGCGAGCAGGTCGCCGTGCGTGAGATCGGTCTGGTTGCCCAGCGCCAGCATGTAGCGCGGATCGAGCCACGGGTTCTGGCTCATGCGCGTGATCATGAACGCGCCGCTCTGGCTCAGCATGACCGAATTGCGCTCCGGCTTCTTCTGCGGCTTCGGCAGCCGCTCCAGCGGGATGAACCAGGAATCGTACGAGCCCGGATGCGAGACCACGCCGAGGCAGTTGGCGCCGAGAAAGATCGGGCCGCCGCCTTCCTTGCCATGGGCGGCGTTGATCCGGGCCGCCAGTCCCGCGGCCGGTTCACGGCTCTTTCGCGTTTCGCCGAGACTGCCGGGAATCAGCATCACCGCTTCCACCGCGTCGGTCTCGATGATCTCGTCGACGAGGCCGTAGACGGCGTCGGCGCTGACCGCGACGATCAGCAGATCGAGCTTGTGGTCGAGCGCCTTCAGGCTCGCGACGCACTTGACGCCGTCGATCTCGGTCTCGCCCGGACGGATGATGGTCAACCGTTCCTTGGCGTAGCCGCTGCCCATCAGATTGCGCAGGATGATCCGGCCGAAATTCATGCTGGTGGCCGAGACGCCGATGATGCCGATCGAGGCCGGATGCAGCAGCTTGTCGATCTTGTGGATGGGGCGGGCGAGGCGCCGCGCGGCGGCGCGCCGAATCTCGCAGCGCGCCCTCCGAGCCGTCAGCCGCTCGCCAACGTGCACCGGATCCAACTCGAGTGTCCGCAGCACGAAGGGGGCGTCGGGATTGCCCGGCGCGTACGCC
The DNA here is from genome assembly GCA_963809965.1 of uncultured beta proteobacterium. GTDB lineage: Bacteria > Pseudomonadota > Gammaproteobacteria > Burkholderiales > Casimicrobiaceae > CAIWHR01. Next base: position 40,951 of record CAWELU010000049.1, on the reverse strand, counting down.
GCGCGCGAGCGCGAGCAGCCGCGTCGAAACACGCCTGAGGTGGGCGTCGGGGAGCGGCCGTCCGTCGCGCTCGGGCGATCGCCACGAGCTTCTGATAGGCGATCGTGCGCCGAACAGCCGAGAAAATCCTCGGCGTCGGTCAGTTCGACGGCGGCGTGGACGACGGCGCGATCCTTCCTGAAATTGCGTTCGCCCAGTTCCGCGTCCAGCCCGCCCGATCCGGCGCTGATGACCATGCCGAATTCGCGGGTGTAGCTCGAGGCTGACGCGCAGTTCGACGTCGGCGGCACGCGCAGCGGGCGCCTCTGCGGCCTGGAGTTCCAAAGCAAGAAGTGGAAGCAGCGCCCGCAATTCCGACTCGTCGAGCGTGCCGCGCGCCGCCGCCTGCTGAAATATCGCAGCTGCCTTCGAAACATCCAGCGCGACGGGGCGGGCGGAATACGACGGATCGTCCACGGTGCGGTTTCCCCCTCAGGCCGTCCTTTCGTCTAGGCGTCTTGCGAGCCGATCAAGGGCGGAGAGTCAGAACCGTACCATGCGGCTCGGTCGGACGACAAAGCTCCGGCGTGACGTGCGTCAAGAATTTCGCAACGGCAGGGATCGAGCCGGTTCGGTTCTGCGGCGGATTGGCCGCGCTGGGGCGATTCCCGTCTCGCGCCCGCGGCCTCCATCACTGTCAGGCGAGCGCCGAGCGCCGAGCGTCGGCCCTGGCTTGCGCCCGTCTCGCGCCGCTAGCCCTCGCCCTCGAGGAAGCTCCGCAGCTTTTCCGAGCGCGACGGGTGGCGCAGCTTGCGCAGCGCCTTCGCCTCGATCTGGCGGATGCGCTCGCGCGTGACGTCGAACTGCTTGCCGACTTCCTCCAGCGTGTGGTCGGTGTTCATCTCGATGCCGAAGCGCATCCGCAGCACCTTCGCCTCGCGAGGTGTGAGCGTGTCGAGCACGTCCTTGCAGACGTTGCGCAGGCTCGCGTTGACGGCGGCATCGGACGGCGCGACGGTCGAGAGGTCCTCGATGAAATCGCCGAGATGCGAGTCGTCGTCGTCGCCGATCGGCGTCTCCATCGAGATCGGCTCCTTGCTGATCTTGAGGATCTTGCGGATCTTCTCCTCGGGCATCTCCATCTTCTCGGCGAGCAGGGCCGGGTCGGGCTCCTGCCCGGTCTCCTGCAGGATCTGCCGGCGGATCCGGTTCATCTTGTTGATCGTCTCGATCATGTGCACCGGGATGCGGATCGTGCGCGCCTGGTCGGCGATCGAGCGCGTGATCGCCTGCCGGATCCACCACGTCGCGTAGGTCGAGAACTTGTAGCCGCGGCGGTATTCGAACTTGTCGACGGCCTTCATGAGCCCGATGTTGCCTTCCTGGATCAGGTCGAGGAACTGCAGGCCGCGGTTGGTGTATTTCTTCGCGATCGAGATCACGAGCCGCAGGTTGGCCTCGGTCATCTCGCGCTTCGCCTTGCGCGCCTTGGCCTCGCCGGTCGACATCTGCTTGTTGATCTCCTTCAGGTCCTTCAAGCGGGATCATCACCCGCGCCTGCAGGTTGAGGAGCTTCTGCTGCTGCTCGACGATCGCCTGCCGGTACTTGGCGAGCTGCTCGCTGTAGACGTGATGCCGCGGCGACCTCGCGGTCGATCCAGCGCAGGCGACGTCTCGTTGTCCGGGAACTTCTTGATGAAGTCCGGCCGCGGCATGCCGCCCTTGTTGACGACGAGGTCCTGGATCTTGCGCTCGATCTGCCGGATGTTGTCGACCTCGGTGCGCACGCGAGTCGCACAGCCGCTCGACCTGGCGCGCCGAGAAGCGGATCTGCATCAGCTCGGCCTGCACCTTCTTCTGCAGCTCGAGGTACTTGGGCGCCTTGTGCCCTTCCTTCTGCAGCACGACGAGCATCCGCGCGAAGAGCCGGCGGATCGTCGCGAAGCGCGCGAGCGCGGCGACCTTGAGCCGCTCGAGGTTCTCCGCGGCGATGGCGCCGGCGTCGCCCTCGTCCTCGTCTTCCTCGATGTCGTCGTCGGTGTCCTCGAGCGCGTCGAGCTCCTCGTTGAAATCCATCAGGCCGTCGACCAGGTCGTCGATCTTGAGCTCGTCCTTCTCGATCCGGTCGGCGAGCTCGAGGATCTGCGCGACCGTCATCGGGCAGGCCGAGATCGCCATGATCATGTGCTTCAGGCCTTCCTCGATCCGCTTGGCGATCTCGATCTCGCCTTCGCGCGTCAGGAGCTCGACCGAGCCCATTTCGCGCATGTACATGCGGACCGGGTCGGTCGTGCGGCCGAACTCGGAGTCGAGCGTCGAGACCGCGGCCTCGGCGGCCTCCTCGACATCCTCGGCCGGCGCGGTGGGCGCGGCGTCCGACATCAGCAGCGTTTCGGCGTCCGGGGCCTCGTCGTAGACCTGGATCCCCATGTCGCCGATCATGCTGATGATGCCCTCGATCTGCTCGGCATCGAGGACGTCGTCGGGCAGGTGGTCGTTGATCTCGGCGAACGTCAGGAAGCCGCGCTCCTTGCCGAGCACGATCAGGGTCTTCAGGCGCCGCTTGCGCGCCTCGACGTCGGCCGGCGTCAGCACGCGCGGCGCGATCTCCGCATGCCGGCCGTTCCTGCCCTTCTTGTTTGCTGCGTCCTCCGCGCGCTTGCCGGCGATCTTGGCGGCGATCTCGCCCGGCGGTCGGCTTGCGACCGGGAACCGGCGCGGGTGCGACCTTTGCGACCACGCCTTTCGCGTTCTTGAGTGCCCGCGCCGCGGGCACGGCGCGCCCCCTTGCCGGCAATCGGCTTGACGGGCTTGGCGGCCGCCTTCGGCGCGATTCGGCCGGCATCCTTGGCGCGCGAGCCGGCCCTTTCGCGGATCGGCTTGCGCGGACTTTGGCCTTGGGCGTGGGCGTCGCGGCGGCGACTTCTGGGTCGGGCCGCCGATTTCGCGGATTTCGGCTTGCTGGCGCGGCTTCTTCTTGAGCGGCCGCGAGGCGCGCCGGCTTCTTCGGCGTCGCCTTTCGTGCCGCGGGCCGCGCGCGGCTTGCGCGCCACCGCCTTCGCCGGCCTTCTTGACGGGCTTCTTGAGCTTGGGCTTGGCGGGCGACTTGCGAGCGGGCTTCGCGGGCTTCTTGGCCATGGTCATCCTAGAGAGAGGCGGCTTCCGAATGCCCCATGTTGGGGCGATCGGAAAAACCTCAAATTATATCATCTGCTCAACCGTCGCGACCCGACGCATCCGACGATCCCCCGCGGTACCGCTTTGACCGATCGTTTCGCGCTGACGATTTCCCGGCATCGGTTCATGCCGGATGTGCGGTGCGCCGAGACGTGCGACCCGGTCACGATTGTCCGCCGAGGGCCCCCGGGGCCTTGCCGGGCCGCGAGCGCCGGACCATTTCCAGCTGCCGCAGGCGTTCGGTTTCCTCGGCCGTCACCGTTGCGGCCTCAGGCGCGGCTCGGCCCGCACGCTTGGCCTGCTGCCAGTACCGCGCAACACCCGCCGCGCAGGTGCTCCGCCGCGTGTTCCGCCGGTGATCGCCTGGTCCTCCGCCGTGGCCAGCGCGCGAGCCAGCACCGGCTCGTGCGCGGTTCCGACGAAATGCTGCATGACGCCAGCGGTCGTCAGCGGTTGCTCGCTTTCGTTGCAGAACGCGACGAGCGCGGCCAGCGCCGCGCCCTCGGGCGTCCCGCCATCGTCCGGGCAGGGCACCGCGAGCGAGCGCGCCAGTTCAGGTTGGAGCAGCAGCGCCTGGATCAGTTCACGCACCAGCGACGGAGCAGGGCGCTGGACCGGCGAACCGCGGGGGACCGTTCGCGGCGCGCCGCGAATCGCTCCGCCGGCTCCGGGTGCGCCGAGTTCTGGCGCCGAACGCGCCGCGTCGGTGCCCGAGGAGTCGCGCGAAGCTCGGCTTCGGGCAAGCCCGACAGCTCGGCCAGGCGCTTGCGCAGCAGCGCCGCCAGCACCGGCGCGTTGAACTGCGGCGAGCAGCGGTCGCGCCGCGGCGACCAGCGCGGCTCGTCCCTCGTCCGTGGCCGGCGGATGCCGTGCGCGACAGCTCGGCGAGCAGGAACTCGGACAGCGGCGTCGCCCGCTCGACCAGCGCCTCGAACGCAGCCTTGCCGTGCTGGCGCACGTAATCGTCGGGATCCTCGCCCTCGGGCAGGAACAGGAATGCGGCGTTCTTGCCGTCGGCGAGGACCGGCAGCGCGTTTTCGAGCGCTCGCCACGCGGCCTTGCGTCCGGCGCTGTCGCCGTCGAAGCAGAACGACGACGCTGTCGGTCAGCCGGAAGAGCTTCTGCACGTGGGTCGGGCGTCGTCGCCGTGCCCAGCGTCGCGACGGCATAGTCGACGCCGTGCTGCGCCAGCGCGACGACGTCCATGTAGCCCTTCGACGACGACGACCGCGACCCGCCTCGCGGATCGCATTGCGCGCCGAGAACAGGCCGTAGAGCTCGCGGCCCTTCGAGAACAGCGGCGTCTCCGGCGAATTGAGGTACTTGGGCTCGCCCGCGCCGAGCACACGGCCGCCGAAGCCGATCACCTGGCCGCGGCTGTCGTGGATCGGGAACATGATCCGGTCGCGGAATCGGTCGTAGCGCTTGCCGCCGTCGCCGGCGATCGACGAGCCCGGCGGTTTCGAGCGCCGGCGTCCGTCGTAGTTCGGGAACGCCGCGGCGAGGGACTGCCACGCGTCGGGTGCGTAGCCGATGCCGAACTGGGCGGCGATCGCGCCGGTGAGCCCGCGGTCCTTCAGATATTCGATGGCGCGCGGCGCTTCCTTGAGCGCGCGCGATAGAACCTCGCGGCGGCGAGCGTCAGTGCCGTCAGGTCCGACGCCTGTTCGCGCCGTGTCAGCCTCGCCCGGGCGCTCGATCGCGCGGCACTTCGAGCCCGGCGTCGCGCGCAAGTTCCTCGACCGCGTCCGGGAACGACTTGCCGCCGTACTCCATCAGGAAGCCGATGGCCGTGCCGTGCGCGCCGCAGCCGAAGCAGTGGTAGAACTGCTTCGTCGGGCTGACCGTGAACGAAGGCGTCTTTTCGCTGTGGAACGGGCAGCAGGCGCTGTAGTTCGCGCCGGCCTTCTTCAGCGGGACGTGTCGGTCGATGACGTCGACGATGTCGACCCGGGCCAGCAGCGTCTGAATGAAATCGTTTGGAATCATGGACTTGACGCTGCGGACCGCGGAGAAACCGCGCCCGGGAGGCCCGTTCGACGGGGCGGCCCGGGCGCGTCACACGGCAGGGAACCCTTGGATTATAGGCGACCCGGGCGCGGACACAACCCGGCGTCTTCGACCGGAGGGCGGACCCACGAATCCGGGTCTGGGCCCGCGGGCCGACTCCGCTGGCGCGGAAGCCGGTTCAGGCCAGTCGCGCCTTGACCTTGGCGGAGACAGCGCCCAGATCGGCGCGACCGGCGAGCTTGGGCTTCAGTACCGCCATCACCTTGCCCATCCCGGCCATCCCGACTGGCGCCGGTGGCCGCGATCGCCTCGGCGATCAGTCGCGTCGATCTCGGTCGTCGGACAGCTGTGCCGGCAGGTAGGCGTCAAGGACCGCGACCTCGGCGCGCTCGATGGCGGCGAGGTCCTCGCGCTTGCCGGCCTCGAACTGCGTGATCGAATCCCGGCGCTGCTTGATCATCTTCTCGATGACCGACAGCACGTCGGCGTCGGTCAGCTCGATGCGCTCGTCGACCTCGCGCTGCTTGATGGCGGCGAGCAGCAGCCGGATGGTGGACAGCCGCGCGGCGTCCTTCGCCCGCATCGCGTCCTTCATGTCTTCGGTGATACGGGCCTTGAGTGTCACGTCTGCCTCCGACGGGATGGACATTGGGCGAAGACCATGGTTGCGCTGCGTTCGGGCGCGACTTCGAACGCGCCGACGCGGATAGCACCCATGAATATCGTGGTCGACCGCGGGAAAGCAAGAGGGGCGAATCGCTTCGCCCCTCGCCGTGGTCGACGCGCTGCCGATCAGAAGAGCTTGGGCGGCAACTGCTGGCTGCGCAGGCGCTTGTAGTGGCGCTTCACCGCGGCGGCGAGCTTGCGCTTGCGCTCGGAGGTCGGCTTTTCGTAGAACTCGCGGGCGCGCAGTTCGGTAAGGAGACCGGTCTTTTCGATGGTGCGCTTGAAGCGGCGAAGCGCCACCTCGAACGGCTCGTTTTCGCGGACGCGAACGCTGGGCATGTAATCTTTTCCTTTGATTGCAGGGACTTGCAACAAACGCGCACTATAACAGCCCGGCCGGGTCCGCGCAACAGGCAGGCAGGCTCCCGCCATCGCCCCGACGCCTGGGGGAAGCTTACCGGCGGGTCGCCGGTCCGCCTGCATCCATCGGGGTGGAGCGAACCGTGTATCGTGTTGCGCCGAACCAGTGCGGTCTTCCCATGCGCGTCCTCGGCATCGAAACTTCCTGCGACGAAACCGGCATCGCCGTCTACGACACCGACCGCGGCCTCCTTGCGCATGCGCTCCATTCGCAGGTGGCGATGCACGAAGCGTATGGCGGCGTCGTGCCCGAGCTCGCTTCGCGCGACCACGTTCGCCGTGTCGTCCCTCTTGTGCAGCAGGTGCTTGCCGAAGCCGGCCTCGCATTGCCGGACCTCGACGGGATCGCGTACACACAGGGGCCGGGGCTTGCCGGCGCACTCTTGGTCGGCGCCAGCGTTGCCAGCGCGCTCGGCTACGCGCTGGCAAAGCCGGTCGTCGGCGTTCACCACCTCGAGGGCCACCTGCTCTCGCCGTTGCTCGCCCACCCGAAGCCCGCATTTCCGTTCGTCGCGCTGCTCGTTTCCGGCGGGCACAGCCAGATCTTCGAGGTTGCGGGCGTCGGCCGCTATCGACTGCTGGGTGAATCGCTGGACGATGCGGCCGGCGAGGCGTTCGACAAGACGGCAAAGCTCCTGGGCCTCGGTTACCCGGGCGGCCCCGCGCTCGCCCGGCTCGCGGAACACGGGCGCGAGAAAGCCGTATCGCCTGCCGCGACCGATGCTCGAAAGCGGCGACTTGAACCTGAGCTTCTCCGGACTCAAGACCGCCGTGCTCACGGTCGTTCGCCGCGAGGCATCGCGCGGCGCACTCGACGACGCGCGCCGCGCGGACATCGCGTGCGAATTCCAGCATGCGGTAATCGACGTGCTCGTTGCCAAGGCACTGGCCGCTCTCGGCGCGACCGGACACTCGCGGCTCGTCGTGGCGGGTGGTGTGGGCGCGAATCGCGAGTTGCGGACGCGCCTCGCTGCGGGCGTACAGGCACGGGGCGGGACGCTGTTCTTTCCCGAGCTCGAATTCTGCACCGACAACGGGGCGATGATTGCGCTGGTCGGCGCACTGCGGCTGGAGCTCGCGCCCTCGCGCGATCTCACGCTATTCCGTGAAGCCACGCTGGGACCTGGCATCGCTCTCGGCGCCGTGATGACCGCGGCGGCCTCAGCGCCCGATCGAGCTTTCCTTGCCCTCCAGGAGCTGCCGGATATTCGCCTTGTGCCGCCAGACGAGGAGCAGCGCGACGGGTAACATGGCCCACGCCGTCAGCGTGTTGCCGAACACGTAAAACGCGCCGATCGGCATCAGTGCCGCAGCGGTCAGTGCAGCGAGCGAGCTGATCTTGAACCCGAACGCCATGACGATCCAGATCGCGGCGAGCGCAATGCCCATCGGCCAGTTGAGGGCGAAGACGATCCCCGCTGCGGTGGCCACGCCCTTGCCGCCCGCGAACTTGTGGAACACCGGGAAGACGTGGCCCACGAATACCGCGAGCGCGACTGCGGGCACCGTCCAATCCGCCACACCCCATGCGGGACCCAGCGACTGGGCCAGGAACACGGCAAGCCAGCCCTTTAAGCCGTCGCCCGCGAGCGTCAGCGCCGCGGCGAACTTGTTGCCTGTGCGCAGCACATTGGTTGCGCCGGGGTTGCCGGAACCGTAGCTGTGCGGATCGGGGAGTCGGAAGATCCGGCTCGTCACGACGGCGAACGACACCGAGCCGATCAGATAGGCGCCGGCGACGAAGGCGAGCGAGGCGAGCACGGAGGAAAAAGTGGGTCGGAAGCGTCGGTTAGAATGCGGCAGCCAATCTTAGCAAACCGGCATGAATGCGATCTTCATTCACGATCTGCGCGTCAAGACCCGCATCGGCGTCTACGACTGGGAACAGCACCTGCCCCAGACCTTGCGACTCGACGTCGAGTTCGGAATGCCCTCGGAGAAGGTCTTTCGATCCGGCGACTTCGCCGATGCCCTCGATTACGCGGCTGTCGTACGGCGGCTGCAGGGTCTCGCCGACGATCATCCGCACAAGCTGATGGAGCCCTTCGCGCAGGCGATCGCCGACCTCCTGCTCAAGGAATTCGCAGCGCCGTGGGTCAAGGTGCGCGTCGCGAAGCTCGCGCCGATGCCCGGCGTGAAGGAGCTCGGCGTCGCGATCGAGCGGCGGCGCCCCTGATCGCTCCTGGCAGTGCAGACTCGGTTGAAGCGCGCCTCGTCCTGCCTGTTCGAAACGTCCTCAGCCGCGAGGGTGGTGCTTCGCGTGCAATGCTTTCAGCCGCTCGCGCGCGACGTGGGTGTAGATCGTCGTCGTCGTGATGTCGGCGTGACCCAGCAACAGCTGGACGACGCGCAGGTCGGCGCCGTGATTCAACAGATGGGTCGCGAAGGCATGACGCAGCACGTGCGGTGACAGGGATTTCGCTGGTATCCCCGCCTTCGTGCCGTACCGTTTGACCAGCGCCCAGAACGCCTGCCGGGTCATCGGGCCGCGGCGTGCGGTGACGAACACGGCGTCGGTCTTCGCGTCGTGGGCGAGCGCGGTGCGCGCCGTCGCGAGATAGCGCTCGAGCCAGCCGATCGCTTCCTCGCCCAGGGGCACGAGCCGCTCCTTGCTTCCCTTGCCCAGCACCCGGACGACACCGGCGTCGAGCGACACCTGCGCGAGCTTCAGGCCGACGAGCTCGGAAACACGAAGGCCGGTCGCATAGAGCGTTTCGAGCATCGCCCGATCGCGGACGCCGAGCGTCGAATCGATGTCCGGCGCCGCCAGCAACGCTTCGACATCGCGCTCGGCGAGGTTCTTCGGCAATCGCCGCGGCAGCTTCGGCGCGCGCACGCGCAACGTCGGATCGGCAGTGAGCGTCCTCTGCTGCAGCTGCAGCCCGTAAAAGCGTCGCAGCGAGGATAGACGGCGGGCGATCGACGTCGCCTTCGCCTTCGCGCGGAACTGGTCGGCGAGGAACGCCTCGACATCCATGCGTTGCGCAGACAGCAGGGTAGTTCCGCGCGTCTGAAGCCACGCGGCCCAGGCATCGAGGTCGCGGCGATAGCTCGCGAGCGAAGCAGCCGCAAGACCATCCTGCAGCCAGACCTGATCGCAGAAGGCGTCGATCAGCGCCGTGGCGCCATTCGTTGTCGGCGTTTGTACGCCTGCCGCTCGCATCACCGTCGGGCCGTTCGGCAAGTCAGCGTCCGAAACGGTAGCCCTCGTGCGTGAGCAACCAGCGCTTGATCGCGAGCGGGTCGCCGCCGGCGGCGTGCATGAAACCGCCGAGGGATCCCCGGCTGCCGACGACGCGATGACAGGGGATGACGAGCGCGACCGGATTCGCGCCGCAGGCGCCACCGATGGCACGTGGCGCCGTGTGCAGCTGCCGCGCCAGCTCGCCGTACGTGCGGGATTCGCCGCGCGGAATCGTCCTGATGGCGTCCCAAACACGCCGCTGGAACGTCGTGCCGGCTGGCGCGACCGGTACCGTGAAGCGGTATGCGGGATCGGCGAGGTAGCGCTCGATCTCGCGTTGAGCGCGTTCGGCGATCGCATCCACGGGCGCGAGTGGGCGCGTTCCCTGCGGCAGGTATTCGATGGCCGTCACCGCGCCGCCTGCGGTGCGAATGCCGAGCATCGCGAACGGCGCCTTCATCCGTGCCGAATGGCCCTTGGACATGTTCATGCCTTCGCTCGTGCCGCGCTCAGCCCAGCTTCATCTGCCGCGGCAGGAAGGTGACGAGCTGCGGGAAGAACCAGATCAGCAGCACCGCCGCGATCATCAGGTAGAACATCGGCAACGCCTGCCTGCCGATCCACGTGATCTGCCTTTTCGTCATTCCCTGCAGGACGAACAGGTTGAATCCGACGGGCGGCGTGATCTGCGCCATCTCGACGACCAGCACCACGAAGATTCCGAACCAGAGGAGATCGATGCCGGCCGTCTCGACCGTCGGCAGGATCACGCCCATGGTCAGCACGACCATCGAGATGCCGTCCAGAAAGCAGCCGAGCACGATGTAGAACGCGGCAAGGGCCACGATCAGCACGAACGGTGACAGTCCGAGGCCTCCGATCCATTCGGCAAGGTGACGCGGCAGGCCGATATAGCCCATTGCGAGCGTAAGGAACGCGGCGCCCGCGAGGATCAGCGCAATCATGCAATACAGTCGCGTCGCACCCATCAGGCTGTCGGTGAACGTCCTGCGGTTGAGCGAACCCTGCAGCGCGGAGATCGCCAACGAGCCGACGACGCCGAACGCCGCCGCCTCGGTTGCGGTTGCGAGCCCGGCGTAGATGGAGCCGAGCACGAACCCGATGAGCAGCACGACCGGGATCAGGTGCCGCGATGCGTAGAGCTTTTCCGCGAACGTCGAACGCAGCGTTGCCGCCGGCACCCGATCGGGGTTGCGCAGGGCCCACACGACGATGTATCCGGAGAACAGCGTCGCCAGGAGGATCCCGGGGATCACGCCGGCAATGAAAAGCTGCGCGATCGAGACGTTGGCGCTGACCCCGTACACGATCATGATGATCGACGGCGGGATCAGGAGACCCAGCGTTCCGGCGCCGGCGAGCGTTCCGATCGTCATGTCCTCGGGATAGCCCCGAGCCTTCAGTTCCGGCAGCGTCATCTTGCCGATCGTCGCGCAGGTCGCCGCCGACGAGCCGGAGACCGCCGCGAAGATCGTGCAGCCGATGATGTTGGTATGCAGCAGCCTTCCCGGCAGCCGTTCGAGCCAGGGGGCAAGGCCGCGAAACATGTCCTCCGACAGCCGCGTACGGAACAGGATTTCGCCCATCCAGACGAACAGCGGCAGCGCGGTCAGCGTCCACGAGGACGACGAGCCCCAGATCGTCACCGCCATCGCGTCGCCCGCGGGCCGTGAGCTGAACAACTCCATGCCGATCCACGCGACCCCCGCGAGGGCAAGCCCGATCCATACACCGCTGCCGAGCAGCGCGAACAACGCCACGATCAGCAGCAGGGTGATCAACGCGTCCACTGGATTCCGTTCATTCGTTGTGGAGCGCTGCGGCTGCGACTTTCGTGCTGCGGCGCCCCGTTGCCTCGAGCACCAGCTCGTCGACGAGGGCAATGCAGAGGACGACGGTGCCGACGGCCATCGCGACCTGCGGCATCCACAGCGGCGTCGCATCGCTGGCGGTCGAGATGTCGTTGAACTGCCAGGACTGGAACGCGAGCCGGACGCTGTAGAACGCGAACAGCGCACCGAGCACGGAAGCGATCGCGAGGGCCCACAGCGCAAGCGCCCGATGCGCGCCGGCGCCGACGTGGTCCAGGATCAACGTGACGCGAATATGCTCGCCGCGCTTGAACGTGTGCGCGAGTGCGAGGAATCCGCAGCCGGCCATGCAATAGCCGGCGTACGCATCGGTGCCGGGAACGTGAAAATGGAAGATCCGGCCCGCGATGCCGGTCAGCACCATCGCGAGCGTCCCCACCAAGAACAACGCCGCCAGATACCCGGCGGCGTCGTAGACGAAATCGAGACTTCGGCGCAGCGTCATGGACCGGGTCACATGGCTCGGTAGGCCTCGATCACCTTGCGCCCGTCGTCGCCGGTCTTGCGGATCCACTCGGCGAGCATGTAGTTGCCGACCTTGCGCAGGTCGGCGTTGAGCTGCTCGGAGGGAACCAGGATGGCCATGCCCTTGCCCTTCAGCTGCTCGACGTACCAGCGATTCTTTTCCTCGGAAAGCTTCCAGCCACGCGTTTCCGCCTCGGCCGCGGCCTTGAGCAGCGCCGCCTGCGTCGGCTTGTCCAAGGCGTCGAACGCCTTCTGGTTCATGATCACCGCATTCTTCGGAAGCCAGGCCTGCGTGTCGTACCAGTTCTTGATGTGCTCGTAGGTCTTGGAGTCGAAGCCTGTCGCGCCCGACGACATGTACGAGTCGATCACGCCGGTCGCGAGCGCCTGCGAGACTTCCGCCGCCTGCACGGTCACCGGCTGCGCGCCGACGAGCTCGGCGATCTTCGCGGTGGCGGGGCTGTAGGCGCGCCACTTGAGGCCCTTCATGTCGGCGACGCTGTTGAGCGTGCGCTTGGTGTAGATCCCCTGCGGCGGCCACGGCACCGTATAGAGCAGCCTGATTCCCTGCTTCGCGAGCTTGTCCTCGAGCGCCTTCTTCGACGCCTTGTAGAGCTTGAGCGAATCACCGTACGACGTGGCGAGGAACGGCACGCCGTCGATGCCGAACAGCGGATCCTCGTTCTCGAAGTTGACGAGCAGGATCTCGCCGACCTGCGCCTGCCCGCCCTGCACCGCACGCTTGATCTCCGGCGCCTTGAACAGCGACGCGTTCGGGTGCACGGTGATCTTGAGCTTCCCGCCGGTGGCCTTGTCGACATCGCCCGCGAATTGCTGGAGGTTCTCGGTGTGGAAGTTGTTCGCCGGATAGGCGCTCGGCAGGTCCCACTTGGTCTGCGCAACGGCGGGAAGCGCCGATGCGAGGCCGAGCGCGGCGGCGAAGGCGAGGAGGCGCATCATCTCAAGTCTCCTGAATCAAGGTCGGGAAAGCGGGTGATCCGAGGCAAGGCGCATCGCGGCGCCGGACCGGGCCGTTTTACCACAAATCGCCGGGCGGATGCACCCGCCGAGAGTGGCTGGCAGATATGAAGCCGGAGGACGCAGGGGCGAGGGCCGTACGGCATCCGCGACGATGCACCACTTCGGAATCAATACACACCCGGCTCCGCACGCCACCGTTATCATAAGCCGCTGCCGGGATACCCGAACTCACCCGAACTCGGCGAGGCCGGCGAAACCACCCCATCGCGCGCCGCATCGAATGCGGCCCTGGTCGCCCTGATCCCTGATCCCTGTCACCTGTCACCTGACCTCTGCCATGTGGGAATTCTGGATCGATCGAGGCGGCACGTTCACGGACGTGGTCGCGCGCCGTCCCGATGGAACTCTCGTGACCCGGAAGCTGCTGTCCGAGAATCCGGAGCGCTACCGCGATGCTGCCGTGCATGCGATTCGTGAGCTGCTGGGTCTCGCGTCGGGCGCGCCGATTCCGCGTGGCGCGATCGACGCGGTGAAGATGGGCACGACGGTCGCGACCAACGCGCTGCTGGAGCGCAAGGGCGAGCGCCTGGCATTGGTCGTCACGAAAGGATTCGGCGATGCGCTTCGGATCGCCTACCAGAACCGGCCGAAGCTCTTCGTGCGCAGGATCGAGCTGCCCACACTGCTGTACGAGCGCGTGATCGAGGTCGACGAGCGGATCGATGCGCATGGCGGGCTGATACGGCCTCTCGACCTCAAGGCCGCGCGCCGCGATCTTGCCGCCGCGATGAGCGCCGGCATCCGCGCCGTCGCAATCGTGCTGATGCACGGGTATCGCTACCCGCAGCACGAGCGAGCGCTCTTGAGGCTTGCGCGCGAGCTTGGGTTCACGCAAGTGTCGGTCTCGCACGAAGTGAGTCCGCTGATGAAGCTCGTCTCGCGCGGGGACACGACGGTGGTGGACGCCTACCTGTCGCCGATCCTGCGCCGGTACGTGGACCAGGTCGAGCAGGACCTCGGCGGGACGAGCGGCGGGAGCGGCGTCCGGCTGCAGTTCATGCAGAGTTCGGGCGGGTTGACCGATGCGCACCTGTTCCAGGGCAAGGATGCAATCCTGTCCGGCCCCGCCGGCGGCATCGTCGGCGCGGTCGAGGTGTCGAGGCTCGCCGGCTTCGACCGGATCATCGGCTTCGACATGGGTGGAACCTCGACCGACGTCACGCACTACGCCGGGGAGTACGAACGGGCATTCGTGACCGAGGCCGCCGGGATCCGGCTCCGCGCGCCGATGATGCGCATCCACACCGTCGCCGCCGGCGGAGGCTCGATCTGCACCTTCGACGGAGCGCGCTTTCGTGTCGGCCCTCAGTCCGCAGGGGCCAACCCGGGGCCGGCGTCGTATCGGCGCGGTGGTCCGCTGACGGTCACCGACTGCAACGTGATGGTCGGCAAGCTCGATCCGGCGCTGTTTCCGCGGGTCTTCGGATCCCACGGCGATGCGCCACTCGACGCGGGGATCGTCCGCGACCGGTTCACGGCGCTGGCCGCCGAGGTCGCGGCGAAGTCCGGGCACCACCGCACACCCGAGGAAATCGCCGACGGTTTCCTGAAGATCGCCGTCGCGAACATGGCGAACGCGATCAAGCACATCTCGGTCGAGCGGGGTTACGACGTCACCGAATACACGCTTTGCTGCTTCGGGGGCGCCGGCGGCCAGCACGCATGCCTGGTCGCCGACGCGCTCGGCATGACGCGCGTGTTGCTGCACCCGTTTGCCGGCGTGCTGTCGGCCTACGGCATGGGGCTCGCGGATGTCCGCGCGTTGCGGCAGCGCGCTGTCGAAGCGCGCCTGTCGGCTGCCGCACTTGCCGAAGTCGAGCCCGTGTTTGCCGAACTCGAGACGGTGGCGAGGAACGACGTCGCGGCGCAGGGCATACCTGCCGCGCGAATCGCAGCGCAACGGACGTTGCACCTCAAGTACGACGGTACGGACACGACCTTGGAGATCGGCGGCACGCCGTCCGTTCGCGCAAACGTCGCCGGAACCAGCGGTGCAGCCACCCGCGAGCACGATGCCCCGGCGATCGACGACGTTGCGCAGAGACTCGACCGGGTAATCGCGGAATTCGAACTCAGGTACCGTCAGCAGTACGGCTTCCTGATGCCCGGCAAGCCGCTCATCGTCGAAGCTATCGGCGTCGAGGCGGTTGGCCGTACGCACGAGGCCGCCGATATCGTCCCGAAGTTCGCCCATCGCGACGGTCCGCCGGTGCCGGTCAAGCGGAACCGCATTTACACGGAGGGCACGTTCCGGGACGCTGCCGTCTACGACCGCGGCGACCTGCGCCCGGGCGACACGATCGCCGGTCCCTCGGTGATCCGCGAGGACAATGCGACGACGGTGGTCGAGCCTGGGTGGTGCGCCACGTTCACGATTCGCGGCGATCTCGTCCTCGAGCGCGTTGAAGCGGCGCAGCGCGTGCATGCGGTCGGAACGAGTGCTGACCCGGTGCTGCTCGAAGTCTTCAACAACCTGTTCATGGCGATTGCCGAGCAGATGGGGGTGACGCTCGCCAACACCGCGTACTCGGTCAACATCAAGGAGCGGCTCGATTTCTCGTGCGCGCTGTTCGACGCCGAGGGCAACCTGATCGCCAACGCGCCACACATGCCGGTGCACCTCGGCTCGATGGGTGAGAGCGTGAAGACGATCATCGAGCGGCGTACGGGGACGATGGGCGACGGCGATGTATTCGTGCTGAACGCCCCGTACAACGGCGGTACGCATCTGCCGGATGTCACAGTGATCGCGCCAGTGTTTCTTGGGTCTGCCATCGGCGCGGCCGGCGCCGGCGCGCCGCGGCCCGAATTCTTCGTCGCCTCGCGCGGCCACCACGCCGACATCGGCGGCACCACGCCGGGCTCGATGCCGCCCGATTCGACGCACGTGGACGAGGAGGGCGTGCTGATCGACAACGTGCAGCTGGTCGCCGCTGGGCACTTCCTGGAGGCGGAAATGCGCGCGCTGCTGGGCGGTGGCCGTTACCCCTCCCGCAACGTCGACCAGAACCTCGCCGACCTGCGCGCGCAGGTCGCGGCCTGCGCCAAGGGCGCCGAGGAATTGGCGAAGATGGTCGATCATTTCGGGCTGCCGGTCGTCCATGCGTACATGAAGCACGTGCAGGACAACGCCGAGGAGTCGGTGCGCCGCGTGCTCGACGTGCTGAAGGACGGGCGCTTCGAGTACGAGATGGACAGCGGCGCGAAGATCGCCGTCGCCATTTCGATCGACAAGGCGAAACGCGAGGCGAGGATCGATTTCACCGGCACGAGCCCGCAACAGCCGACGAATTTCAACGCGCCATCGGCGGTCTGCAAGGCAGCGGTGCTGTACGTGTTCCGGACCCTGGTCGACGACGAGATCCCGATGAACGCGGGCTGCCTGAAGCCGCTCGCGATCATCATCCCGCCGGGATCGATGCTCGCCCCGCGCTATCCCGCCGCGGTGGTCGCCGGCAACGTCGAGACATCGCAGGTCGTCACCGACGCGCTGTACGGTGCGCTGGGCGTCCTTGCCGCATCGCAGGGAACGATGAACAACTTCACGTTCGGCAACGACACCTACCAGTATTACGAGACCATCGCCGGCGGCTCCGGCGCCGGTCCCGATTTCGACGGTGCGAGCGTGGTGCAGACGCACATGACCAATTCACGACTGACCGATCCCGAGGTCCTTGAATGGCGGTTTCCGGTACGGCTCGAGTCGTATGCGATCCGGAAAGGAAGCGGTGGAGCGGGCCGCCATTGTGGCGGTGACGGCTCCGAGCGGCGCGTCCGCTTCCTCGAGCCCATGACCGCGGTGATGCTCGCGAACCACCGACGGATTCCACCGTTCGGGGTCGCCGGAGGCGCGCCTGGGGCGGTGGGACGCAACTGGGTCGAACGCGCCGATGGCACGCGCGAGGAGTTCGGCGCCACCTGCGCTGTCGCGATGCAAGCCGGCGATGTGTTCGTGATCCAGACGCCCGGCGGCGGCGGCTACGGCGCGTTGCCATAGCGGGGCGCGGCGCGGCGTGTCGCCGCACTCGCACGGCCTGTGAGACGCGGGCATAATCGCGACCATCCCGTTGCGGAGCTCCACATGGCCAGCATCTACGATTTCAGCGTCAACGACATCCACGGCAAGACGGTCAAGATGAACGTCTACCGGGGCAAGGTCCTGCTGATCGTCAACACCGCGAGCAAGTGCGGCTTCACCCCGCAGTACAAGGGCCTCGAAGCCCTGTACGAGAAATATCGAGCGCGGGGACTCGAGATCCTCGGCTTTCCCTGCAACCAGTTCGGCGCGCAGGAGCCCGGGAGCGAGGAGGAGATCGAGACGTTCTGCGAGGTGAACTACGGCGTCACCTTCCCGTTGTTCGCCAAGATCGACGTCAACGGCGATGCGACATCGCCGCTCTATCGGTACCTGAAGAAAGAGAAGCCCGGGCTCCTGGGGTCGGAGGCGATCAAGTGGAACTTCACCAAGTTCCTCGTCGATCGTGACGGCAACGTCGTCGAGCGTTACGCCCCCAACGCGGAGCCTGCGAGTCTCGCCGGTGACGTCGAAAAGCTGCTGTAGCGTTCCGTGAACCGCGCGCTTGCGTGCGCCCTGCTGGGCCTCGCGGTCGCGTTTGCCGCAGTCTCGCGGGCACCGGCGCAACCGAATTCCGACAAGGTATTGCGCGTGGCGTTTCCGACCGCCGAGACGGGATTCGATCCGCAGGCGGTTGCGGACATCTTCTCCGACCATGTCAACCGGGTCATCTTCGACCCGCTCTACCGGTACGACCACCTCGCGCGTCCGTTGAAGCTCGTGCCGAACACGGCCGTCGCGCTTCCCGAAATGTCCGCCGACGGAAAGACGTGGACAATCCACGTGAAGCCCGGAATCTTCTTTGCTGACGATCCCGCATTCAAGGGCGTGAAGCGCGAGCTGACGGCAGCCGATTACGTTTACGCGTTCAAGCGCGTGCTCGACCCCCGCGTGCGGTCGAATTCCCTGCAGATCTTCGACGGCCGTTTCGTCGACGAGTCCGGAGTCCTCGCCAAGGCAAGAGCCGAAGGCCGCATGGACTACGACGTGCCGATCGAGGGCCTGCAGGCGATCGACCGCTACACGATCCGGTTGCGGCTCAATTTCCCGGACACCGAGTTGCTCGCCAACCTGACGACCGCGGCGAGCGCCGCGGTCGCACGCGAAGTCGTCGAAGCCTATGGCGACGCGAGCGGCTGGGTGATGGCCAATCCGGTCGGCACCGGACCCTACCGGCTCAAGGAATGGCGGCGCGGCCAGAAGATCGTGCTCGAGTCGAATCCGGGCTATCGCGACACTCGCTATCCCGAGAGCGCCGATCCGGGCGACCGTGCGATCATGGCGAAGCTCAAGGGCAAGCGCATCCCGCTCGTCGGCCGCGTCGAGATCAGCATCATCGAGGAGTCCAATCCGCGTCTCCTTTCGTTCGAACAGGGCGAAATCGACTACGTTCAGGTGCCGCCCGAGCTCGTCTGGAACGTGCTCGACCCACCGGCGACGCTCAAGCCGCGCTTCGCGCAACAAGGCATCGTGCTCGGGCGGGGCGTCCAGCCTGCGATTTCGTACGCGTACTTCAACATGGACGATCCGGTCGTGGGCGGCTACGCGCCCGAGAAGATCGCGCTGCGTCGTGCCGTCGCCATGGCCTACGACGTACCCGAGGAAATTCGCGTCATACGGCAGGGACAGGCGATGCCGGCGACACAGCCGGTCCCGCCCAACGTGTCGGGGCACGATCCGAAGCTCTCGTCGCGGAGCGTGTTCGACCCGGCCGCGGCGCGCGCGTTGCTCGACCGTTTCGGCTACAAGGACGTCGACGGCGATGGTTTCCGCGAGCTGCCGGACGGCTCGCCGCTCGTCCTCAGGCTCGCGTCGGCGCCCTCGGCGTTCGAGCGCCAGTTCGACGAGCTGTGGCTTCGCAGCATGAAGAACGTCGGTTTGCGCATCCAATTCAACAAGCAGAAATGGCCCGATCTCGTCAAGGCCGCGCGCCTCGGCCAACTGCAGATGTTCCAGCTCGGCAACATCAGCACGACCCCCGAGGGCTTCGGCTTCCTCGGGCTCCTCTACGGTGGCAACGCCGGTTTCTCGAATCTCGCGCGCTTCAAGCTGCCCGAGTACGACCGCCTGTACCTCGAGGCGCGCAGCCTGCCGTACGGGAGCGAGCGAGAGCGCACGATGCAACGCATGTCCGAGCTGGTCACCAACTACGCGCCATGGATCATCACGGTGTTCCGGTACGAGAACGTGCTGGTGCATCCGTGGGTCGTCGGCTACAAGTACAACCCGTTCGCGCAGAATCCCTGGGAGTACCTCGACATCGACGTGGAGCGTCGCCGCGCGGCAGTGAAGAATGCGCCCGTACGCCGTTGAGTTCGCGACGGGCAGGGCCAGTGACTCGCCCGTCGTTGCATCGACGCGACAAACGCTCGCACCGCGGCGTCCAATCCTGCGCGAGCGCGTTGCCGCCAGTTGCGACGCGGCGTAACATTCATCTCACAACAACTCGACACGTTCGAGGAACCATGCTTAGCGCACGCAACGTCAAATCGCTTCCATCCGCGAATGCGGACGGGACGGCCGTGCGCGTCCGCGGCAGCCTGACCATCGACTGGCTGCCGGGCATGGCGCATCGCCCCGCCTCGTTTCCGATGAGCCGCGGCATCAAGCGGTAATCGCCTGGCCGGAGCTCCCGCCAGGCAGCAGGCGGGAACCGGTACCCTCGCAAGCCCCGCCTGCCTATTGTGCATTTCGCCGCCGTTCGCGGCGCGTGCCGGCATTGCCGGCGCAGCAACAGGCATCGCCATGTCGACCCTGCAGAAAAAATTGGGACAGCTCTTCCGCGGCCTCTGGCGCGACGCGGATTTCATGAAGCTGTGGGCATCGCTGACCATCACGTCGTTCGGCGCGCAGGTCACGAACCTCGCGCTGCCGCTCACGGCCGCGCTGCTGCTCTCGGCGACGCCGTGGCAGATGGGCGTGCTCGTGGCGCTGGAGACGCTGCCGTTCGCGCTCGTCAGCCTGCATGCCGGCGTGTTGATCGATCGCGTGCGCAAGCTGCCGATCGTGATCGCGGCCGACGTCGGTCGCGGCGTCGCGCTGCTCGCGATCCCCGCCGCGGCGTATTTCGATTCGCTGTCGATCGAGCTTCTGTACGTCGTGGGTTTTCTCTGCGGCGTGCAGAACGTCGTGGGCGGCGCAGCGTATCAGGTGCTGCTCGCGCAGCTCGCCGGACGCAAGCGATTGGTCGAGGCGAACGCGAAGATCTCGCTTGGCGAAACGTCGGCCGCGCTCGTGGGGCCCGGTCTCGCCGGCGGGCTGATCCAGCTCGTTACCGCGCCGTTCGCGATCGTCCTCGATGCGCTGACGTTCTTCGCCTCCGCGATGATGCTGCGTAGGGTGCGTGCGCCACACGACATCCCGCACTCCGGCCCGAGGGCTTCGGTGACCGCCGAAATCCACGAGGGGCTGAAGCTCGTCTGGAACAACCGGACGCTGCTCGCACTCGCCTGGCTGGCCGCGCTGTGGCAGATCCTGCATCACATGCAGATCGCGGTGCTGATCCTGTTCGCCACGCGCGAACTTGGGCTCTCCGCCGGAGCGATCGGTCTGACCTACGTATTCGGAGGTCTGGGCTGTGTGCTGGCGTCGGCGTTCGCGGAGCGGCTGTCGGCGCGGCTGGGCGTCGGCCCGATCATCGTGCACGGACTCGCGCTCACCGCGCTT
Organism: uncultured beta proteobacterium; assembly: GCA_963809965.1. Lineage (GTDB taxonomy): Bacteria > Pseudomonadota > Gammaproteobacteria > Burkholderiales > Casimicrobiaceae > CAIWHR01. Next base: position 20,376 of record CAWELU010000049.1, on the reverse strand, counting down.
GGCTGGCAGGCGTTCGGATTGGTGTCGGGTCCCGTCTGGGTCGCCACGATCGCGCTCGGTTTCGCGATGCTGGTGTTCGATTTCGGTGCCGTGCTCTACGGGATCAACTATCTAGCGCTGCGGCAGGCGATCACGCCGGACCGGCTGCTCGGAAGGATGACGGCGACGATGCGCTTCCTCACCGTCGCGGCTGCGCCGCTGGGATCGCTTGCCGGCGGGGCGCTCGCGACCGCGGTCGGGCTGCGCACGACGCTGTTGACGATCGGCGTGCTCGGTCTGGCATTGGTGGCGCTCGCGGTGGCGTTCTCGCCCGTACGCCGGCACCGGACGATGCCGGCGGTGGCGAACGATTGAGCGGGCTGCCACAGCGCCCAATCGGGACGGGTCTATGCGAGCGCGCGATTGAGCGCCGATTCCAGGCGTGCGAGCCCTTCGAGGATCTCGTCGAGTCCGATCACCAGCGACGGCGCGATGCGGAGGACGTCGGGTCCCGCGACGAGCAACAGCAGGCCGGCATCGCCTGCGGCCTTCACGACGTCCATGGCCTTGCCGCGCCACGGAGCATCGAGCTCGGCGCCGATCCAGACCCCTTCGCCCCGCAGGTCGGCGAACACGTGGCGGCGCACGTTGATCGCCTTGAGGCCTTCCATGAACAGCGCGTGGCGCGCCTTCACGCCGTCGAGCACCTCGGTGGTGTTGATCACGTCGAACACCGCGCCGGCGACGGCGCAGGCGAGCGGATTGCCGCCATAGGTCGTGCCGTGCACGCCGACGGAGAAAACGCTTGCAATCTCGGACGTGGTCAACATGGCGCCGATCGGGAATCCTCCGCCGAGTCCCTTCGCACTCGTGAGGATGTGGGGCACGACGCCCTTCTGCATGTACGAGAAAAGCGCACCGGTGCGCCCCATGCCGCTCTGCACTTCGTCGAAGATCAGCAGCGCCCCGTGCGCATCGCACAGCCGCCGCGCCGTCTGCAGGTACTCGGGCCGGCCCGCGATCATTCCGCCCTCGCCCTGCAGCGGCTCCAGGATCACGGCGCAGATGGCCGAACCCTGTGCTTCGAACTCGTGCTCCAGCGCGGCGATGTCGTTGTAGGGCAGGTGCGTGATGCCCGGCGGGTTGGGACCGAAGCCGCTCGAATATTTTTCCTGGCCGCCGGCGGTGACCGTGAACAGCGTGCGCCCATGGAACGCGTTGGTCGTCGAGACGACGCGAAACTTGTCCGGGCCGTGCCGATCGTGCGCGTACCGTCGCGCGAGCTTCAACGCCGCCTCGTTCGCCTCGGCACCGGAGTTGCAGAAGAAGACGCGGTCGGCGAACGTCGCGTCGACGAGCCGCTTCGCGAGCCGCAGTGCCGGCTCGTTGGTGAACCAGTTCGAGACGTGCCAGAGTCTGCGCGCCTGCTCCTCCAGCGCCTTCACCATCGCCGGGTGGCAGTGGCCGAGCGAAGTCACCGCCACGCCGCTGGCGAAGTCGATGTACATCCGGCCTTCCTGGTCCCAGACGCGCGAGCCTTCGCCGCGCACCGGGACGAACGGCGCCGGCGCGAAGCAGGGCACCATCACCTGGTCGAACGTCGCCCGCGTGACCGGAAGTCTCGTCGCTTCGCCGGACGCGGAAGCGACGTCACGCCGCGTGGTGGCCGAAGCGCTCCCGCGTTCGGCAGTGGACGGAATGGCCATCGGCAATCAGGCAGGTATCGGCGTCGCGGCGACGATCTGGATTTCGACGCGGTAGTTCGGCGCCGCGAGTGTCGCCTGCACCGTTGCGCGCGCCGGCGTCTGTCCGGGAACGACCCATTGTTCCCAGACGGCGTTCATTGCCGCGAAGTCGGCCATGTCGGGCAGGTAGATCGTTGCTGAAAGAATCTTCGACTTGTCGGTGCCGGCCTCGAACAGCAGGTCGTCGATCTGCGCGAGGACCTGCTGCGTCTGGCCGGTGATTTCGGCGGAGGTATCGTCGGCGACCTGCCCGGCGAGATAGGCGGTACCGGAGGCGCGATTGATCACCAGTTCGGAGAGGCGCTTGCCGGTGTGGCGGCGTTCGATGGTCATGATGCTATCCTGAGTTCGGCGCCGCTCGAGGGCGCAAAGGTTTCATTGTAAACGAGATGACCGCCCGGCTCGCCCTGCTTCTCGGCGCCCTGTTCCTGTTCGCTGCCGTCGGCGCAGGTGCCTTCGGCGCGCACGCGCTGCGGGCGAAATTAACACCCGATCTGCTCGCGGTTTTTCAGACTGCGGTGCAATACCACGCCTGGCACGCATTGGGGCTGCTCGCGGTCGGGATACTGTTGCTGCAGAAACCGGAAGCAGGAGCGCTCGCGGCGGCCGGATGGCTGCTCGTCGCCGGGATCGCATTGTTCTCGGGAAGTCTTTATGCGCTGGCATTGACCGGTGTGCGCGGGTGGGGTGCCGTAACGCCGATAGGCGGCGTCGCATTCCTTGCCGCGTGGGTCGCGCTCGCCGTCGCTGCGTGGCGGTGGTGAGAGCGCGGTCTCAGCCGCGGAGCCCTGTCCGTCGCCATTGTGGTGTGCAAAACGACGGTCCCTGCGGAGGCCAGGAACTTCGGGAACTCGGGAGTGTTGGGAGTGGCCTTATGTTCATGCCCTGAAGTGCGGTCGATTTCGGCGCTACGAGCACGTGGACGCTGCGGTGTCCGAGTTTGCCGCACCCCCCGGCGCGGCGCATAATTCAACCCTTTTCCAACGTCGGCTTCACACGCTGATCCTGTACCGAAAATGAACAGAGGCGTCACTGCCACCGTCGCGGTGTTGGGCATCGTTGTTGCGTTGGCCGGTGGTTATTGGTTCGGGCAGCAGCGCTCGACCGCGGGTGACACACCGACCGCCGCACGAAGCAGCGCGGATGGTCAGAACGCCGGAGGCAAGGGCCTCGGCGCATCGGGCGGCCAACCAGTCGACGTCGCGGTCGAAGCGGTGAAAGTGGCGTACGCGCCGATGCCGCAGACCATCACTGCAGTGGGATCCCTCCGCTCCGATGAATCGGTCACTTTGCGGCCCGAGGTCGCCGGCCGCATCAGCGGGATCGGCTTTCAGGAAGGCCAGCGGGTCGCAAAGGGTGCGCTACTCGTACGGCTGGATCCGGCGGTGCCGGAAGCCGAGGTTCAGCAGGCGCGCGCCAACCTCAAGCTCGCCCGCACCAAGTACGACCGCGCGGTCGACCTCGCCAAGAGCAACTTCATTTCGAGCCAGGCCAGGGACGAGGCCGAGAACAACCTGAAGGTTGCCGGAGGCCGCCGTGCAGCTTGCCGAGGCCAAATTCGCGAAGACCGAGCTGCGGGCGCCGTTTTCCGGAATCATCGGCCTACGATCCGTGTCGGTGGGCGACTACGTGAAGGAGGGCGCCGACATTGTCAATCTCGAGGCGATCGATCCCCTCAAAGTCGACTTCCGCGTGCCCGAGGTGTACATGCGGCAGGTCCGCGTTGGGCAGGCGCTGCAGATCCAGTTCGACGCGCTGCCCGGCAGCACGTTCGAGGGCACGGTGTTTGCCGTGAATCCGCTGGTCGATGCGGCGGGGCGCGCCATCGTGATCCGTGCCATCGTGCGCAATCCCGACACTTCGCTGCGTCCCGGGATGTTCGCCCGGGTGCGGCTCATCACGCGAGAAGTGCAGGACGCGCTGGTGTTGCCCGAGCAGGCGCTGGTGCCGCAGGGTGATTCGCAGTATGTGTATCGGATCGTCGACGGAAAGGCGGTGCGGACCAAGGTGGAAGTCGGGCAGCGCCGCGACGCCAAGGTGGAGCTCCTCAACGGCGTCACGAAGGACGACCTGGTCGTCATTGCGGGTCAACTCAAGCTTCGCGACGGCGCCCCGGTAACCGTCCTCGGCGGTGCCGCCGAGGGCACTGCCGCCGCGCCAGCATCCGGGGTGACCCCGCCCTCCGCGCGAGCGACCGAATTAAAGCCTTCGCCGGGATCACCGGCCAACGCTGAGAACACGCCGCCGCCACCCCCTCGCAAGTCCTGACCCGCCATTTTCTGCCGGCCATGCAACTACCCGAGATCTGCATCAAGCGACCCGTCTTCGCGACGGTGCTCTCGCTCATCATCCTGCTGATCGGCGTCATTTCCTATACGCGGCTGTCGGTGCGCGAATACCCGCGGATCGACGAGCCGGTGGTCAGTGTCTCGGTGACCTATCTCGGGGCCTCGGCCGAGGTCGTCGAGTCGCAGGTGACCAAGCCGCTCGAGGATTCGCTCGCCGGCATCGAGGGCGTCGAGGTGATGACCTCGCAGAGCCGGTCGGAGTCGAGCCGGATCAATGTGCGCTTCACGCTGAAGCGCGACCCGGATTCGGCCGCCGCCGACGTCCGCGACAAGGTCTCGCGCGCGCGCGGCAAGCTGCCCGAAACCATCGACGAGCCGATCATCGCCAAGGTCGAGGCGGACTCGCAGCCGATCATCTACATTGCGGTGCAGGCGGGCACGCTGACGCCGCTGGAAGCCTCGGACTACGTGAAGCGCTACGTCCAGCCGCGGCTGTCCGTGCTGCCGGGCGCGGCGGACGTCCGCGTCTTCGGCGACCGGCAGGTGTCGATGCGGATCAACCTCGACCGCACGCGCCTCGCCGGCTACAAGCTGACGGTGCAGGACGTCGAGGACGCGCTGCGCCGGCAGAATGCCGAAATCCCGGCCGGGCGCATCGAATCAACGGCGCGCGAGTTCACCGTCGTCGCCGAGACCGACGTGCGCACGCCCGAGCAGTTCAACAACATCATCGTCGCCAATGTCGGCGGGTACCCGGTGCGCATCCGCGACATCGGGTCGGCCGAGATCGGCGCCGTCAACGAGCGGACGATCTCCCGTTACAACGGCAATCCGTCGCTCAACATCGGCGTGATCAAGCAGGCGGTCGCGAATCCGCTGGACCTGTCGAAAGCCGTGCGGGCGGAAGTCGAGAGGATCAACCAGGGCGTTCCGCCCGGGATGAAGTTCATCATCGCCTACGACACGTCGGTGTTCATCGACCGCTCGATCAAGTCGGTGTTCGAGACGATCGCCGAGGCGATCCTGCTGGTCGTGCTGGTCATCTATTTCTTCCTGCGCAGCCTGCGCGCGACGGTGATCCCGCTGACCACCATCCCGGTCTCGCTGATCGGCGCGTTCGGCCTGATGTACGCGTTCGGATTCACGATCAACACGCTGACGCTGCTCGCCCTCGTGCTGGCGATCGGGCTGGTCGTCGACGACGCCATCGTCATGCTCGAGAACATCTTCCGGCACGTCGAGGAGGGCATGCCGCGCAAGCAGGCGGCGATCGAGGGCGCGCGGGAGATCGGGTTCGCCATCGTGGCGATGACGCTCACGCTCGCGTCGGTGTTCGCGCCGCTCGCGTTCGCGACAGGTCGCACCGGTCGCCTGTTCATCGAATTTGCACTCACCCTGGCCGGCGCCGTGCTCGTTTCCGGCTTCGTCGCGCTGACGCTCTCGCCGATGATGTGCTCGCTACTGCTCAGGCACCAGGACCGGCATTCGCGGATCTACAACACGATCGAAGGCTGGATCGTTGCGTTGACCAACGGCTACCGGCGTCTGCTCACCGCCACGCTGCACGCGCGCTGGCTGATCGCGCTGGTGTGGGTGATCGTCCTCGGACTGGGCGCGCTGTTCTTCACGCTGCTCAAGTCGGAACTGGCGCCCCTGGAGGACCGCGGCGTCATTCTCGGCATCGTGACGGCGCCGCAGGGGTCGACGCCCGTGTACACCGCCGAGCAGATCCGGCCGATCGAGCAGTTCTACGCCCAGGTTCCGGAGGGTGCCGCGTTCCAGGCGATCTCGGGCTTCCCGACGGTGGTCGACGGCATCGCCATCCTGCGCCTCAAACCCTGGGAGGAGCGGACCCGCAACCAGAAGCAGATCGCCGACGAGCTGCGCCCGAAGCTCATGGCGATTCCCGGGGCGCAGGCGTTCGCCAACAGTCCGCCCTCGCTCGGCCAGTCGTTCCGCTCGACGCCGATCGAATACGTCGTGATGTCGCAGGTCCCGTATCCGGAGCTGCAGCGCATCGTCGATCGCTTCCTCGAGGAGGCGCGCAAGTACCCGGGCGTGCAGAACCTGCAGACCGACCTGCGGCTCAACACGCCCGAGGTGCGGGTGACGATCAATCGCGACAAGCTTTCCGACATCGGCGTGGGCGTCGATACCGTGGGCCGCACGCTCGAAACCATGCTCGGCGGGCGTCAGGTCACGCGCTTCAAGAAGGACGGCGAGCAGTACGACGTCATCGTCCAGGTCGCATCGGTCGACCGGTCGAGCCCGGCGGACATTAGCGACGCCTACGTCCGTGCCCGCGACGGCGGCATGGTGCAGCTTTCCAACCTGGTCGACGTGCGCGAGAACGTCGCGCCGCAATCGCTCAATCACTTCAACCGGCTGCGCGCCGTCAAGGTCACGGCGACGCTCGCGCCCGGGTACGCAATCGGCGACGCGCTGAAGGCGATGGACGACGCGGCGAAGCGGGTGCTGCCGGCGACGGCACAGACCGATCTCGATGGCCAGTCGCGCGAGTTCCGTTTGTCGGGCGGCGAGATCTATTTCACCTTTGTACTGGCGCTGATGTTCATCTACCTCGTGCTGTCGGCGCAATTCGAGAGCTTCATCAATCCATTCGTGATCATGCTATCGGTGCCTCTGTCGATGACCGGGGCATTGATCACGCTCTGGCTTGCCGGCGGCACGCTCAACATCTACAGCCAGGTGGGCCTCGTGACACTCGTGGGGCTCATCACCAAGCACGGGATCCTGATCGTCGAATTCTCGAATCAGCTGCGCGCAAAGGGCGAGCCGCTGTTCGAGGCCGTTGTCGATGCAGCGACGCTGCGGCTGCGGCCGATCATGATGACGACGGGCGCGATGGTGCTTGGCGCGTTGCCGCTGGCGCTGGCCAGCGGCGCAGGGGCGGAGTCGCGGTTGCAGATCGGCTGGGTGATCGTCGGCGGCATGGCGTTCGGGACACTGCTTACCCTGTTCGTCGTGCCCACCGCCTACACGCTGCTTGCCGGCCGGCGCGTGAAGCTTCCACATGGCGAGGTGCCAGCGCTGACGGTCCCACATACCGGCGCGGCGGACTGAAGGGCCGGCGTCGCGGCAGGGGATGCGTCTGCGCACCCGCGGGGCGCGCTCAAGGCGCCAACTTCAGCTCGATCAGCTCGTCGGTGTATCGATTGTTCCGGTCATCGTTCTGGAATTTCACGATCGCCCGGGCCTCCGGGGCATACCAGTAGGTGCGGTTCACCTGGCGGCCCTGGCGGAATGTGATGTAGCCCTGTGACGTAATCTTGTATGCGTCGAACGTTCCGGCTCGCACTGTGATCTTCTCGTAGCTGTCGACGCTCACATCGAATTGCTGCTCTCCCGTCGCTGACGGGGTCTTGACCGTGATCTTGCCCGCGGACTTCCACTTCTTGCCCACCTCGAGCGGGAAGCTCAGCCCCTTGATGCTCGCGTCCAGCGTAGCTTCGGGGGTCTCGATGGCATTCAATTCGGCCGTGCTGACATGTTTACCATCGTTCTGGATGGACTCGATCTGCGTCGGCGAAACGGCGGTGACGGTCCGCTCGGTCGTCCGGATGACGTTGCCGGTCAGGCTGTCCGTACGCTCCCACTTCCATCGATCGCCAACTTTCAACTGGGGTGGGTCTGCACGGGGCGGCCCGCCGGGCGTCTGAGCCAATAGCGGGATTGCCACCCCGACGGCGATGGCCATGAGACCCCATCGGGCGATGGGTTTCCTGCACCGCGACAGTCTTGTCGTGTTCAAGTGAGCCTCCCTGGGACGATCATCTACAGGCGCGCGCCGCTCGACGGGTCGAAATAATGAGCGTTCGCTGGGAGGAAGTGCAGCGGCAGCCGCCCCTCCGTGACATTCGTCGCCGCCGGCAGGCGGGCGATCACGCGCGTTCCGTCCACATGGCCGTGCGCGAGTGTGTCGGCCCCCAGCGGCTCGACGAGGTCCACCTCGATCGTGAGATTCGCTTCGGTCGGCGCGCAGGGCTCGAGGTGCTCGGGCCGCACGCCGAGCAGGACCTCGCGCCCGTCGAGCTGCGATGACATCAGATTCATCGGCGGCGAGCCGATGAACCCGGCGACGAAAGTCGTGGCCGGCTTGGCGTAGACCTCGATCGGCGCGCCGATCTGCTCGGCCCGGCCGGCGTTCATCACGATCATGCGGTGCGCGAGCGTCATCGCCTCGACCTGGTCGTGCGTCACATACAGGCTGGTCGTGCCCAGCCGCCGGTGCAGCGCCTGCAATTCCACCCGCATCTGCACGCGCAGCTTCGCATCCAGATTCGACAACGGCTCGTCGAACAGGAAAACCGCCGGTTCCCGCACGATCGCGCGGCCCATCGCAACGCGCTGGCGCTGGCCGCCCGAGAGCGCGCGCGGTTTGCGATCGAGGTAGTCGCCGAGCTCGAGGATCTCCGCCGCCCGTTTGACGCGCGCTTCGATGTCCGCGGGCGCCATGCGGCGGATCCTGAGGCCATAGGCCATGTTCTGGCGCACGCTCATGTGTGGATAGAGCGCGTAGTTCTGGAACACCATCGCGATGTCGCGGTCCTTCGGTTCCAGCTCGTTCACCACGCGCGTGCCGATGGCGATCTCGCCGGAACTGATGCGCTCGAGCCCCGCCACCATGCGCAGCAGCGTCGACTTGCCGCAGCCGGACGGCCCGACGATCACCACGAACTCGCCGTCGGCGACCTCGGCCGTGACGCCGTGGATCACCTCGAGGTCCCCGTACCTCTTGCGGACGTCGCGGAAATGAACGCCTGCCATCCTCTATGTCTCCGTCTCGATCGAGCGTTGCACGAACCGTCTTGACATCTGCGCCCTTGGCGCCATCCGCATTGCCTATTTCTCCGTCTCGACCAGACCCTTGACGAACCACTTCTGCATCAGCACCACCACGGCCGCCGGCGGCAGCAGCGCCAGCATCGCCGTTGCCATGATGAGGTGCCATTCGTTGGCCGCGTCGCCGCCCACCATCATCCGCCGGATGCCGATCACCGTCGTGTACATCGACTCCTGGCTCGTTATCAGCAGCGGCCAGAGATACTGATTCCAGCCGTAGATGAACTGGATCACGAACAGCGCCGCAATGCTCGTCTTCGAAAGCGGCAGCACGACGTCCCTGAAGAAACGCATCGGCCCCGCGCCGTCGATGCGTGCCGCCTCCGCCAACTCCTCGGGAATGGTCAGGAAGAACTGCCGAAAGAGGAATGTCGCCGTGGCGGAGGCGATGAGCGGCAGCGTCAGTCCGGCATACGAGTCGAGCAGCCCCAGGTCGGACGCCACCTTGAAGGTCGGGATGATGCGCACTTCGACGGGCAGCATCAGCGTGACGAAGATCATCCAGAAGAAGAACATGCGCAGCGGAAAGCGGAAATAAACGATCGCGAACGACGCGATGATCGAGATCGAGATCTTGCCGATCGCGATCGTGAGCGCCATGATCAGGCTGTTCGTCATCATCGTCGATACCGCCGCCGCCGATCCCTTCGTGGATCCGGCCGAAAGCACCTGCGAGTAGTTGTTCAGGAACTGATCGCCCGGCAGCAGCGGCATCGGCACCGAGACGATCTGGTCGAGCGTGAGCGTGGAGGCGACGAAGGTCACGTAGACCGGAAACGCCACCACGACGACGCCGAGTATCAGCACCGCGTGGGATAGCATCGTCAGCCAGGGCCGGTTCTCTACCATGCGTCGGCGCTCAGTACTGGACCTTCTTCTCGATGAAGCGGAACTGCACGACTGTCAGGGCGATCACGATGGCCATCAGCACCACCGACTGCGCCGACGACCCGCCGAGGTCGGCCGCCTTCACGCCGTCGTAATACACCTTGTAGACCAGGATCTGGGTCGCGCCGGCGGGCCCGCCCTGGGTGGTGGCATCGATGACCCCGAACGTGTTGAAGAACGCGTAGACGATGTTCACCACCAGCAGGAAGAAGGTCGTCGGTGAAAGGAGCGGAAAGACGATCGTCCAGAAGCGGCGCATCGGCCCCGCCCCGTCGATCGCCGCCGCTTCGATCAGCGACCTGGGAATCGACTGCAGCCCGGCGAGAAAGAACAGGAAGTTGTAGCTGATCTGATTCCACACCGACGCGATCACGACCAGCAGCATGGCCTGATCGCCCTGGATGACCCAGTTCCAGTCGATGCCCATGCGCTTCAGCAGAAACGTCAGGATGCCGATCGAGGGCGCGAACAGGAACGCCCACAGCACGCCCGCCACCGCAGGCGCCACCCCGTACGGCCAGATCAGAAGCGTCTTGTACGCCAGCGCCCCGCGCAGGACGCGGTCCGCCATGGTGGCGAGCAGCAGCGATATCACGATGCCGAAGCCGGCCACGAGCACGCTGAAGATCGCCGTGATCTTGAACGAGTCGAGATAGTGGCTGTCCCGGAACAAGTCGTAGAAGTTCCGCAGCCCGACGAACTCCGTCCTCAAGCCGAACGCGTCCTGGAGCTGGAACGAGTACCAGATCGCCTGCGCCGCCGGCCAGAAGAAGAAGACGATCGTGATCGCGATCTGCGGCGCGAGCAGCGCGTAGGGCAGCCACGCCGAGCGGAAGACGACGCGCTTTTCCATCCCGCGGGATTATCGGGAAGGCGGGCAGCGCCACAACGGCCGCTGCCCGCACCGATGCCTACTTGTTGGCGGCCTCGAACTTCCGCAGGATCTCGTTGCCGCGCTTCACGGCGTCGTCGAGCGCCGTCTTCGCATCCTTCTTGCCGGCGAACACCGCTTCCATTTCCTCCTCGATCACCTCGCGTCCCTGCACGTAATTGCCGAAACGCAAGCCCTTCGAGTTCGCGGTGGGCGGCTTGTTGGTCAGTTGCTTCACGGCGACGTCGGCGCCGGGATTCTTCTCGTAGAAGCCCGACTTGCGCGTCATGTCGTAGGCGGCCATCGTGATCGGGACATACCCGGTGCCGGTGTGCCATTCCATCTGGATCTCGGGCTTCGACAGGAAGGCGAAGAACTTCGCCACACCCTTGTAGTCGTTGGGCTTCTTGCCGGACATCACCCACACCGAAGCGCCGCCGATGATCGAATTCTGCGGCGCGCCCGGCACGTCGTCGTGATAGGGAATGAAGTTCACCGACCAGTCGAACTTGGCGTTCGCGCGGAAGTTTGCCTGAGCGCCGGTGCTCGAGGTCAACATCGCGCATTCGCCGCTGGCGAACTTGGCTTCCGCCTGGTTCTGGCGCCCGGCGTAGGTGAAGAGCCCCTTTTTCGACATGTCGCCCAGCATCGTCAGATGCCGCACGTGCAGCGGCGAATTGATCGTGAATACCGTATCCATGCCGGCCATCCCGTTTTCCTTGGTGCCGATCGGAACGTTGTGCCAGGCGCTGAAATTCTCGATGTGCATCCAGGAGGGCCAGCCGGACGTGTAGACGCATTCCTGCCCCCGCACCTTCAGCTGCAGCGCGACCGCGTTGAACTCCTTCCACGTCTTGGGCACCTGGTCGGGATCGAGGCCCGCCTTCTTGAAGGCGTCCCGGTTGATGTAATAGACGACGGTCGAGCTGTTGAACGGGAACGACAGCATGTTGCCCTTGCTGTCGGTGTAGTAGCCGGCGACCGCCGGCAGGTAAACCTTGGGATTGAAGGGTTCCTTCGCGTCGGACATCACCTTGGTCACCGGAACGATGGCGCCCTTGGCCGCCATCATCGTCGCGGTGCCGACTTCGAAAACCTGCAGCAGGTGCGGCGCGTTACCCGCCCGGAAGGCCGCGATCGCGGCGGTCATCGACTCGGGGTAGCTGCCCTTGAACACGGGCACCACCTTGTATTCGTTCTGGCTCGCGTTGAACTTGGTCGCGAGTGCGTTGAGCTTTTCGCCCAGGGCGCCGCCCATCGAATGCCACCACTGGATTTCGGTCTGTGCCTGTGCGGCCGAGGCGCCCAGGATGCCGGCGATGAACAATGCGGCGCCAAAGACTTTGAAACGCATGATGCCCTCCTGTAATCTTCCCGGATGTTGGGTCGCAGTTCCGCCGGGGACCGAAATTGAGTATAACTTGAAATACCGGGATGACGCTCGCGAGCGACGGCGAGCGCAAGCTGCCGTTCCGGTGACCGCAAACCGATCGCCTACTGCATTGCACAATCCGCTGAAATGACCGCAAACATCGCCCACGTCTGGCCGTATCCTCGGCTGATTGCCCATCGGGGCGCGGGCAAGCTCGCGCCGGAAAACACGCTGACCGCGATGCGCGTCGGCCACGCCCACGGCTACCGGATGGTCGAGTTCGACGTGAAGCTCGCCGCGGACAACGTGTCGTTTCTGCTGCACGATGCCACGCTCGAGCGCACGACGAGTGGCCGCGGCCGTGCAGATGCGCTCCCCTGGCGCGAGCTGTCGCGAGTCGATGCCGGCGGCTGGCATTCGGCCAAGTACGCGGGCGAGCCGCTGCCCACCCTCGTCTCGATCGCCCGCTGGGCCCGTGCGCATGGCGTGGCGTGCAATATCGAGATCAAGCCGATGCCCGGGCGCGAGCGCGAAACCGGCGCGGCCGTCGCCCTCGATGCGGCAACGTTCTGGCGCGACGCCGAGGTACCGCCGCTGCTCTCTTCGTATTCGGAGGAGGCGCTCGACTCCGCCCGCGCGGCCGTGCCGGGATTGCCGCGTGCGCTGCTGCTCGATACGCTTCCATCCGATTGGCGCGAGCGGCTCGCCCGGCTCGAGTGCGTCGCGCTGGACATCGATCACGAGGCGCTTTCCGCCGATGTCGTGGAAAAGGTGCACGCCGCCGGCTACCGCGTGCTCTGCTACACGCCCAACGACCCCGCTCGGGTCGCCGAGCTCGTCGACTGGGGCGTGGACGGCGTCATCACCGACGCTGTCGACCACATCGCGGCCGATTCGCTTCCCCCGGCGCCGGCGCTCTAGCCGGGTCAGAAACACCCCATCCCGCGCCGGCCTCGAACGCGCGACGCACGGTAGGGGAACGTCAACCTCGATCTCGGTGTCATGCCGCCTGCACGGCCGGCCGCTTGATCTCCCGCTCGTCGATCGGCAGGTTGATGAGCCCGGCAACGACGCCGAGCGCGATCGACAGCCACCAGATGACATCGTAGCTGCCGTTGAGATCGTAGAACCGGCCTCCGAGCCACGCGCCGAGGAAGCTGCCGACCTGGTGGCTGAAGAATGTGACGCCCGAGAGCATCGCGAGGTACCGCACCCCGAATATCTGCGCGACGATGGCATTGGTCGGGGGCACGGTCGACAGCCACAGCAGGCCGAGCGCGATGGCGAATGCGTATACGCTGAGCGGCGAGAGCGGCAGCAGGAAGAACAGGGCGAACACGACGGCGCGGCCGAAGTAGATGGCGGAGAGGATGTAGCGCTTCGGCATCCGGCTGCCGAGCCATCCGGTCGCGTAGGTGCCCACGATGTTGAACAGGCCGACTAACGCGAGCGCGGTCACCGCCACATGCGGCGGCATGCCCTTGTCGGCGAGATAGGCCGGCAGGTGCACGCCGACGAACACGAGCTGGAAGCCGCAGACGAAGAATCCGACCGTCAGCAGGACGTACCCGCGATGGCCGAACGCCTCGCGCATTGCCGCACCCGCCGATTGCTGGAAGGCGTGCGCGGTGGACAGATGCTTCTCGTAGATCGCGGCGGACAGGGGAATCATCGCGAGGGCGATGCCGGCGAGCGCCAGCAGCGCGCCGTACCAGCCGAGGTCCGACAACAGCCATTGCGTGACCGGCAACATCGCGAACTGGCCGAACGATCCCGCCGCCGCCGAGATGCCGAGCGCCATGCTGCGCTTCTCCGGTGGATACTTGCGGCCCAGCACCCCGGCGACGATCGAGAACGACAGCCCGGCGAGACCGGTGCCGATCAGCACGCCCGCGGTCAACACCAGCGTCAGCGGCGTGCTGGCGTGCGCCATTGTCGCGAGCCCGGCGACGTAGAGGATCGCGCAGACGAACGCAACCCGGTGGCTGCCGAAACGGTCGGCAAACATTCCCGCGAAGGGCGTCGCCGCACCCCACATCAGGTTCTGTACAGCCATCGCCAGGGCGAAGGTCTCGCGGCCCCAGTGAAGGTCCGCGCTCATCGGCTGCAGGAACAACCCGAAGCCGTGCCGAACGCCCATCGACAGCGAAAGCATCAGGCCGGTCGCGACCAGCACGACGGTTGGCGTGCGCCAGTCGTGGCGGCGAATGGTCATCGATCGGTCTGTTGTCGGGGGATTCGGGAACGAGAGCTTCCGAGGATTACGCCCAGCCCTTGGCGCGGGCGACCGCCTTCTCCCACCCCGCGTGCAGCTCCGCGGCGCGATCGCGGGACATCGCGGGCTCGAAGACGCGGTCGATCTGCCGGTTCGCGGCGACGTCGGCCGCATCGCTCCAGTAGCCGACCGCGAGGCCGGCAAGATAGCCGGCACCGAGCGCCGTGGTCTCCAGCACCTTGGGGCGCACGACCGGGCACCCCGAGCACGTCCGCCTGGAACTGCATCAGCAGGTTGTTCGCGGCGGCGCCGCCGTCGACGCGCAACTCGCGTCAGCGTGATCCCGGCATCGCGCTGCATCGCCGCCAGCACGTCCGCGCTCTGGAAGGCGATCGCCTCGAGCGCCGCGCGGGCGATGTGCGCCGGCGGTCGCTCCGCGCGTCAGCCCGAACATCGCGCCGCGCGCATAGGCATCCCAGTGCGGCGCGCCGAGGCCGGCGAACGCGGGAACGAGATAGACGCCGCCGTTGTCCGGCACGCTCGCTGCCAGCGCCTCGATTTCGCGCGGCCGAGCGGATGATCTTCAACCCGTCGCGCAGCCACTGCACGACGGCGCCGCCGATGAACACGCTGCCCTCGAGCGCATAGTCGATCCGGCCGTCGCGCTGCCAGGCGACCGTCGTCAGCAGGTTGTTGGTCGAGGCGACGGCCTGCCCGCCGGTATTCAGCAGCAGGAAGCAGCCGGTGCCATAGGTGTTCTTCGCGAGCCCGGGGGTGTGGCAGGCCTGCCCGAACAGCGCCGCCTGCTGGTCGCCGGCGATGCCCGCCACCGGCACGCGGATGCCGGCGATCTCGGCGTCGGCGCAGACGCCCGACGAGGGCACGACGCGCGGCAGCACCGCGCGCGGGATGTCGAACAGCGCGAGCAATTCGTCGTCCCACGCGCCGGTTCGGATGTCGAACAGCAACGTCCGGCTCGCATTCGACGGATCGGTCACGTGCGCCGCGCCGCCGGTCAGGTTCCAGACGAGCCAGCTGTCGATGGTGCCGAAGGCGAGCTCGCCCCGTGCCGCCCGGGCGCGCAGTCCCTTGCCGTGGTCGAGCAGCCACTTGAGCTTGGTGCCGGAAAAATAGGCGTCGATGACGAGACCGGTTTTCCGCGCGATCAGCTCGGCGTGGCCGGCCGCACGCAATTCGTCGCACTGCGGCGCCGTGCGGCGGTCCTGCCAGACGATCGCGTTGGCGACCGGCCGGCCGGTGGCGCGATCCCACAGGACGGTCGTCTCGCGCTGGTTGGTGATGCCGATCGCCGCGATGTCGCGCGCGCCGAGGCCGGCCTTGGCCAGCGCTTCGTAGAGCACGCCCGACTGCGTTGCCCAGATCTCGGTCGCATCGTGCTCGACCCAGCCGGGCTGCGGAAAGATCTGCCGGAACTCCTGCTGCGCGACGGCGCGCACCGTTCCGGCGCGATCGAAGACGAGCGCGCGCGAGCTGGTGGTCCCCTGGTCGAGCGCGAGGATGAAGGACATCGATGCGAGCCTTGGGCGTGCGCCGCGCTCCGGCGCCGTCGGTTGCGGCGCGGCGGCGCGGCAGCTTAGAATGCGCGTTCCGTCGCGTATTGTAGCCACTTCCGGCCCAGCGGCCCGGCCGCCGATCGCTGCGATCTTTCCCCGTCCCGCGTCCGATGCCGCTACCCAGTCCCGTCCCGCGCACGCGCCTGCACGTGCGGCACCTCGAGTTCGAAGGCTTTCGGCGGGACGACGGCCTGTTCGACATCGAGGCCCACCTCGTCGACGCCAAGGACCACGACTTCGAGCTGCTGACCGGGGTGCGACCGGCGCGCGAAGCCGTGCACGACATGTGGGTGCGCGTGACCATCGACCGCGCTTTTGCCGTGCACGCGATCGAAGTGAGAACGGACGGGATGCCCTATCCGGGCGCCTGCGATCGCATCGAGCCTGCCTATGGAGCGCTCGTCGGCGCGAACCTGATCAACGGCTTTCGCAAGCGTCTGCACGAAACGATGGGGGGCGTGAAGGGTTGCACGCACCTGACCGAAGTGCTCGGCTCGCTCCCGACGGCCGCGATCCAGACTTTCGCGGGCCTGCAGCGCGAAGACGAAGGCGAGGGCAAGCCGTTCCAGCTCGACCACTGTCACGCGCTCGCGACCACGTCGGATACCGTCCGGCAGTATTATCCGAAGTGGTATCGCGACGGGGATGAAAGGGGAGAAGCCGTGAAGATCCACGAGTATCAGGGCAAGGAAATCTTCCGCCGCTTCGGCCTGCCGACCCCGCGCGGGATTCCCGCGTTCTCCGTCGACGAGGCGGTCGACGGCGGCACGCTCGCTCGGCGGTCCGGTCTGGGTCGTCAAGGCCCAGATCCACGCCGGCGGGCGCGGCAAGGGCGGCGGCGTCAAGCTCGCGCGCTCGATCGACGAAGTGCGCGATCTCGCCGGCAAGATCCTCGGCATGCAGCTCGTCACGCATCAGACCGGACCCGCCGGGCAGAAAGTGCGCCGGCTGCTGATCGAGGAGGGCGCGGACATCCGGAAGGAGCTCTATGTCGGCATGGTGGTCGACCGCGCCACGCAGCGCGTGTGTCTGATGGCGAGCTCGGAAGGCGGCATGGACATCGAGGAAGTCGCCGCGAAGACGCCGGAGAAGATCCACAAGGTGTTCATCGATCCCGCGCGCGGGCTCACCGATGCCGAAGCGGACGACGTCGCGCGCAAGATCGGCATCCCCGACGCGAGCCTGCCACAGGGCCGTGCCGTGCTGCAGGGGCTCTATCGCGCGTTCGACGAGACCGACGCGTCGCTCGCGGAGATCAATCCGCTGATCGTCACCGGCGACGGACGCGTGGTCGCGCTGGACGCGAAGTTGAACTTCGACTCGAACGGGCTCTTCCGGCATCCGGAGATCGTCGAGATGCGCGATCTGGACGAGGAGGACCCGGCCGAGGTCGAGGCGTCGAAATACGACCTCTCGTACATTTCGCTCGACGGCAACATCGGCTGTCTCGTCAACGGCGCCGGCCTCGCCATGGCGACGATGGACACGATCAAGCTGTTCGGGGCGGAGCCGGCGAACTTTCTCGACGTCGGTGGCGGCGCCACCACCGAGAAGGTCACCGAAGCGTTCAAGATCATGCTCGGCAACCCGAAGGTGAAGGGCATCCTCGTCAACATCTTCGGGGGCATCATGCAATGCGACACGATCGCCAACGGCATCGTCGCCGCCGCGAAGGAAACCCACCTGTCGGTGCCGCTGGTCGTGCGGATGAAGGGCACCAACGAGGACATCGGCCGGCAGATCCTGAAGGACTCCGGATTGCCGATCATCGCCGCCGACAACATGGCCGACGCCGCACAGAAGATCGTTGCCGCGGTAGCGGGAAAATAGGGGACCGTCGCCATGAGCATCCTGATCGACCGGCACACCAAGGTGATCACGCAGGGGATCACCGGCAAGACCGGCCAGTTCCACACGCGGATGTGCCGCGATTACGCGAACGGGAAGGCGTGTTTCGTCGCCGGCGTCAACCCGAAGAAGGCGGGCGAGGACTTCGAAGGCATCCCGATCTACGCGACCGTGAAAGACGCGAAACAGGCCACCGGGGCCACCGTCAGCGTCATCTATGTGCCGCCGCCGTTCGCGGGGGCCGCGATCGACGAAGCGGTGGACGCGGGGCTCGACCTCGTCGTGTGCATCACGGAGGGCATTCCGGTGCGCGACATGATCCGCACACGCTACCGGATGCAAGGGAAGAAGACGCTGCTGCTCGGCCCGAACTGCCCCGGCGTGATCACGCCCGACGAGCTCAAGATCGGCATCATGCCCGGCCACATCCACATGAAAGGCCGGATCGGCGTCGTGTCGCGCTCGGGCACGCTCACCTACGAGGCGGTGGGACAGCTGACCGACCTCGGTCTCGGCCAGTCGAGCGCGGTCGGCATCGGCGGCGATCCGGTCAACGGTCTCAAGCACATCGACGTGCTGCGCCTGTTCAACGACGACCCGGATACCGACGCGGTCGTGATGATCGGCGAGATCGGCGGCACCGACGAGGAAGCCGCCGCGCGCTGGGCGAAGGAGAACATGAAGAAGCCGATCGTCGGCTTCATCGCGGGCGTCACGGCGCCGCCGGGCAAGCGCATGGGCCACGCCGGCGCCATCATTTCCGGCGGCAAGGGCACGGCGCAGGAGAAGCTCGCGGTGATGGAGGAGTGCGGGATCAAGGTGACGCGCAACCCCGCCGAAATGGGGAAGCTGCTGCGATCGGTGCTCTAGCGGGCGCCGCGAAGGGGAACCTGCCGCTGCTGCTGTTCGGGCTCGTCGGCGCCAATGCACCGCCGGCGGCCGCATATCGCGCCGCGCTGACTACGCGGTACAGGCGGCGGGAACGGCATTCCCGCGCCTTCGCCGCCACAGGTTAAGCAGCGAGCTTTAGGCGACCGAGGGGATGACGAGACCGCTTAACCTTGATCTCGATGTCGTACCCAAGCCGTGTCAAGCATTCCATCAATTTGCGCTCGGATACGTTGGCAAAGTCGCCGCGCAGCAAAGCAGAAACCTTGGGTTGAGGCAAGCCCATACGTCGCCCTGCTTCTTCCTGAGACAAACCGAGATGCCGGATGGCCTTGGCGAGCTTGATCATAAGATTCGACTTGATGAGCAATTTGTCGGCATTGGGCATGGCAAGATCGGCAAAGACATTTCCGCTGCCGACTTCGACTTCCACGCCATCAATCATTCGTTTATTCATCACGCAAGTCCTTTGCGAATTTTTCGGCAATTTTCAATCGTTCACGGATTAAGCGCATATCCGCTTTCACTACTGTCCGGTTAAATGACCTGTGCCGAGCCGGAGATCAAGCACTGGCGCGGGTTGCAGGCCGATTTCGTTTGGTGCCGATTTGAACTTCGTTTGCCAAGAATGGCGTAGTTTCCCCGGGTTGACCGCCCCGAGGAGTGCGCATGCATGTCGGCAAGACTTTGTTCGCCCAAGTCATGGAGTTCGTGCCGTGGACCAGCTTCGCCCGCATCGTGCAACGCTACGCGGGCAACGCCGGTGCGCGCACGCTGTCGTGCGCCGAGCAGTTCCGCGCGATGGCCTTCGCGCAGCTGACCTGGCGCGAGAGCCTGCGCGACATCGAGGCGAGCCTGTCGGCCAATGCGGCCAAGCTCTACGCGATGGGCTTTCGCTCGGCGGTCAGGCGCTCCACGCTGGCCGATGCCAACGAACTGCGCGACTGGCACATCTGGGCCGACCTGGCCGCGGTGCTGATCCGGCGCGCGCGCAAGCTCTACGCCAACGACTCGCTCGGCGTCGAGTTGGACAACACCGTCTACGCGCTGGACTCCAGCACCATCGATCTGTGCCTGAGCCTGTTCGATTGGGCGCCGTTTCGCTCGACCAAGGCCGCCATCAAGCTGCACACGCTGCTGGACCTGCGCGGCGCGATTCCCGCCTTCATCCACATCAGCGACGGCAAGCTGCACGACGTGAACGTGCTGGACATGCTGGCCTTGGAGGCCGGCGCGTTCTACGTGATGGATCGCGGCTATTCCGGACTTCGCGCGCTTGTACACGCTGCATCAGGCCGGCGCCTTCTTCGTCACCCGTGCCAAGTCGCCGATGGACGCACGGCGCGTGTACTCGGCGACCACCGATCGCACCACGGGTGTGCTCTGCGATCAGCGCGTGATGCTCAACGGCTACTACTCGGCCAAGAAATATCCCGAGCATCTGCGGCGCATTCGATTCAAGGACCCCGAGTCGGGCAAGACGCTCGTCTTCCTGACCAACAACACGGCATTGCCGGCGCTTACCATCGCCGCGTTGTACAAGAGCCGCTGGCAAGTCGAGCTGTTCTTCAAGTGGATCAAGCAGCACCTGCGCATCAAGCATTTCTTGGGCAACAGCGAGAACGCGGTGAAGACGCAGGTGTGGTGCGCCGTGGCCACCTACGTGCTCATCGCCATCGTCAAGAAAGAGCTTCAACTCGATGCCTCGCTCTACACGCTGCTACAGATTCTCTCAGTGATCGATCTTCGAAAAAATGCCGCTGCAACAGGCCCTTACCGAAAATGCTCATCCCTCAAACAACCTCGTCGATCCCAACCAGTTGAATCTGCTCGGGGTTTAACCGG